>JAJPKE010000025.1 GCA_021323855.1 Chloroflexota bacterium
GTCGGCTTCAGCGAGCAGTCGCGCACGGTGGTCTGCACCGGGGTGGAGATGTTCCAGAAGACGCTGGATCAGGGCGAGGCCGGTGACAACGTGGGGTGTCTCTTGCGTGGGGTGGAGCGCACCGAGGTGGAGCGCGGCCAGGTGCTGGCCAAGCCCGGCAGCATCAAGCCCCATACCAAGTTTGAGGCCCAGGCTTACGTCCTCACCAAAGAGGAGGGTGGCCGTCACACGCCGTTCTTCAACGGCTACCGCCCGCAGTTCTACATCCGCACGACTGATGTTACCGGCCAGCTTAAACTGCCGGAGGGGGTGGAGATGATTATGCCGGGCGATAACGTCACCATTCAGGTGGAGTTGATTACCCCGGTCGCTCTCGAACAAGGCAGCCGCTTTGCCATTCGTGAGGGTGGCCGCACGGTTGGATCCGGCGCCGTCACCAAAGTCCTCGGATAAACAAGTATTGGCCCCGTTCCTTCGGGAGCGGGGTCAACCGTTGTCTGGGATATCGTTGTTCTGTTGGATGGCCCATGAAGCCGCTGATACGCTGCTAGGTGATTCGGGCTGGCTTCGTGGCTGATATGGCAGGGCTAAACGTCGTAATAGGCGCTGCTTTCTCTGGCGGAAGTCATTGAAGTCATTGAACAGCCTGTGCACGGATAGTTCTCATCGTTTTGTTAGTGTTGGTGGCAAAGAGAGCAGACATGGCTACCGTTACGAAACAGCGCATCCGCATCCGGTTGAAGGCGTATGACCACCGGATTCTGGATCAGTCTGCGGCTCAGATCGTAGATACCGCCCAGAATACTGGCGCGCGGGTCTCTGGTCCGGTGCCGCTGCCTACGGAGATTGCGAAGTACACCGTGCTGCGCTCTCCGTTCATTGACAAGGACTCGCGCGAGCAGTTCGAGATTCGCACCCACAAACGGCTGATTGACATTGTGGAGCCGACGCCCAAGACGGTTGAGGCGCTGACACGGCTCAATTTGCCGGCTGGTGTGGACATCGAAATCAAACTCTAAGCGACTCCGACGTATTTGCCGGTGTGCAGCGCCGGCACGAGGGGCATGATACCCGGATGGCGCACGCTATCACGAGAGATTGATTGGTTGATGCGCCGCGTGTCTACCGTTCTGCGGTTTCGCGCACATGAGTGTGGACACGTCCAATTGCGGCTGGTGAAGAGCCAAACGCCGCAGGGCAACGGGGGTCTGGCGCCTTGTTCCTGGGCGCTGCGGGAGATGTAGAAATGTTGAGTGGTTTGCTGGGCCGGAAAGTGGGCATGACCCAGATTTTCGGCGCGCGGGGCGAGATCATTCCGGTCACGGTTATTGAGGCCGGTCCCTGCACCGTCACGCAGGTGAAGACGCTCCCGACGGATGGCTATGAAGCCGTCCAGCTTGGGTTTGGCGAGGCCAAGCTCAAGAACACAACCCGCCCGATCCTGGGGCATCTGGGGCATTCGTTGCCGCAGACGCCGAACCAGCGCAGGCGGCAACAGATCGAGCAGGCGAAAGCCCGCCAGGCCGCGCGCAAGAAGGCCTCCGCCGCTGCCGAAAAGGCTGCTGACAAGTCTGCGAAGGCGACGGAGACTGAGGCCGACGAGGCCGAATCTACCGAGACGACAACGACCGCAAAAGCTGGCGCGAAGGCTAGCGCAAAACGCCGCCGTGGCGCCGGGCAGGCGCTTGGCCCGTTCCGCGTACTGCGCGAAGTGAAAGTGCTGGGCGGCGAGTTTCCTGGTGTTGGCGATACCGTTGACCTGGCCATGTTCAGCGTCGGTGAGCGCATAGACATCATCGGCACCTCGAAGGGCCGTGGTTTCGCCGGCGTGATGAAGCGGCATGGCTTCCGGGGCGGCCAGCGCACGCACGGACAATCCGACCGCCTGCGTGCCCCTGGTTCGATTGGCCCGGGCACCACGCCAGGACGTGTTCTCAAGGGGACGCGCATGGCTGGCCGCATGGGCAACGACCGCGTGACCATCAAGGAACTGGAAATTGTGCAGGCTGACCCAGAGCGCAATCTGCTGCTGGTCAAAGGCTCGGTTCCCGGCGCGAATGGCGGTCTTCTCATGATTCGTAAGGGCGCTCAACAGTTGGCGCTCGCCGCGCGGAGCGGCGCCACTGATGCGCCAAAACAGCGCGCCTAGTGGCAGGTTAGGAGACAAAGATGCCATCCGCGAATGTCTATGATATGGACGGCCAGGTCGTCCGCCAAGAAGAGCTTGATCCCTACGTCTTCGGCGCGCCAGTCAACGTCGGCCTGCTGCATCAGGTGGTCACCTCGCAGCTCGTGAACCGCCGCCAGGGCAACGCCGATACGAAAACCCGCGCCGAAGTGAGCGGCGGCAACAAGAAGCCGTACCGCCAGAAGGGCACAGGTCGCGCCCGCCAGGGTTCGACCCGCGCGCCACACTTCCGTGGCGGCGGCACGGTCTTTGGCCCGCAGCCGCACGCCTATGAGCGCAAAGTGCCGCGCAAGATGCGCCGTCTCGCCATCCGCGCTGCGCTCTCTGATAAAGCCGCCAACGGGCGCATCCTGCTGATGGATGAAATCAGCTTTGAGACGCCGCGCACCCGCGACATGGAGGAGCTACTGGCAAACCTGCCGTTGGAGCGCCACGTGTTGCTGCTGATGCCGGAATACAACAAGAACGTCATTCTTTCCGCGCGCAACATTCACCGCGTGAAGCTGGGTAATGTGGACTCCACGAATGTTGTGGAACTCCTCAAGTACGATCACCTGCTGATGCCGGTGGCGACGGTCCGGCGACTGGTGAAGATGTTTGGCGAGGCGGCTGATGATGCGCTGCAAATGAAGCGCCATCCGCAGGTGGTGTACCGCCGCCAGGCACGCCGCGCGGCTATCGAGGCGCAGCGCGCGGCCAACGCCGCTGCCGCAGCTTCGACTGCATCTGCTGCATCTACCGCCCCGGCGTCCAAGACCGCTGGCAAGGCAGAGAAAGCGGAGAAGGCGGAAAAGACCGAGGCGAAGCCAAAGGCTACGACATCGGCCACTTCAACCAAAGCGGCAAAAGAGACCAGCGAGGCGCCGGAGAGCGCCGAAACCAAAGCGCCGAGGGCCACGCGGTCCACCAGAACGGCAAAGACTGAGAAAGCCGCAACGGACGAGACGCCGACGACTGAGACGACTGAGGCGAAGTCCAGCGAGCGCTCGACCCGTGGCAAGAGCCGGAGCCAGGAGGAATAACCAATGGAAATTACCGAAGTGATCCGGCACGGTGTCATCAGTGAAAAGAGCGTCTACCTCCAGAACACCGTGCGTGAGGGTGGCAGACGTGATGGCCAGATTGTGCCACGCTACACCTTCCGGGTGGCGCTCGAAGCGAACAAATACGAGATCAAAGCTGCGGTTGAGCAGATGTTTGGGGTGAAGGTGGTGCGCGTGAACACCATGCGCATGCCTGGCAAGGCGCGCACGCTGCGCACTCGCAAGGGGATTTTCCGCAAGGAGGCCCGCCCCTGGAAGAAAGCTATCGTGACGCTGGCTACCGGCCAGTCCATCACTGAGTTGCACCCGTAAGCCGCAGGCCGAGAGAGGACGCGAGAATGCCTATTCGCACTTACAAACCAACATCGCCTGGACGGCGCGGCATGTCGGTCTCCACATTTGAAGAGATTACGCGCTCGAAGCCAGAGCGTTCGCTCGTTGAAAAGAAAGTCTCGAAAGCCGGGCGCAACAATCAGGGTCGCATCACGTCGCGGCATCGCGGCGGTGGCGTCAAGCGGCGCTATCGCATCATTGATTTCAAGCGCAACAAGTTCGGCGTTCCGGCGAAGGTCTTCTCGATTGAGTATGACCCGAACCGCTCGGCGCGCATCGCTTTGCTGCACTATGTAGACGGCGAGAAACGCTACATCCTGGCGCCGAACGGCCTGAAGGTCGGCGACCGCGTGATGAGCGGCCCGGAGGCGGAAATCCGCGTGGGGAATGCGTTGCCGCTCAAGAACATCCCGACCGGCACCGTCATCCACAATCTGGAACTGCAACCGGGGCGCGGCGGCCAGCTCGTCCGCAGCGCGGGTGGCGCGGCGCAGTTGATGGCGAAGGAGGGCAACTACGCTCAGGTGCGCCTGCCTTCCGGTGAGCAGCGCCTCATTCACATCAACTGCATCGCCACGATTGGTCAGGTGGGCAACCTCGATCACGAGAATGTGTCCATCGGCAAAGCCGGACGCTCGCGCCTGATGGGTCGCCGCCCGCATGTGCGAGGTTCCGTGATGAACCCGGTGGACCATCCGCATGGCGGTGGCGAGGGCCGCGCGCCAATTGGTGGCCAGCCGCAGACCCCCTGGGGCAAACCGGCGATGGGCTACCGCACACGCCATAACAAGCGTACTGATAAATTCATTGTCCGCCGCCGCAATGCCGGTAGGGGCCGGTAGTCGGAACGAGGAGAGTAGAACCAGATGTCACGTTCGACGAAGAAAGGCCCCTACATCCATCCCTCGCTGCTCAAGAAGGTGCAGGGGATGGCGCGGGGCGGTGATAAGCGCGTCATCAAAACGTGGTCACGCGCTTCAACGGTGATCCCGCAGATGGTGGGCCTGACGATTGGTGTCCACAACGGGAAGCAACATGTGCCGATCTATATCACCGAGAACATGGTCGGCCATAAACTGGGCGAGTTCGCGCCGACACGCCATTTCCGTGGACACGCGGGTGGCAAGAGCGAGCGCACCACGTCCGTTCGCTAGCGGGGAATTAGCATGCAGACCAGGGCAATTGCCAAAAACGTCGGCCACCCGCCCCGCAAAGTGCGGCGTGTGACAGACGCAATCAAAGGGCGGAGCGTCCCAGAGGCGCTCGCCATCCTGAAGTTCTTGCCGAATATGCCGGCGCGCGATGTCTATCAGGTGGTCGCGTCGGCGGCAGCGAACGCAGAAAACAACTATAGCATAGACCCCGGTGATCTCTGGGTTATCAATGCGCTGGCGGATGAGGCGCCTTCGATCAAGCGCTTCCGCGCACGCTCGCATGGGCGCGCCTCGCGGATCATCCGCCGCAGCACCCATATCACCATCTATGTATCAGACGATCCCAACGATTTGCCGCGCAGCGTTCGCAAGCGGCGCTAATCCGGAGGCAAGGGAGGTTCTTGATTGGGACACAAAGTTAATCCAAATGGCTTCCGGCTCGGCGTCATCAAAGGCTGGGACTCGCGCTGGTATGCCAATCGCAACTACAAAGACCTGGTGCTCGAGGACTACAAGTTGCGCCAGTTGATTATGAAACGCCTGGCCAACGCCAGCGTCTCTCGCATCGAGATCGAGCGCGTAGCGAGTACACAAATCAGCATCGCCATCCATACCGCCAAGCCCGGTATCGTGATCGGCAAGAGTGGTGAGAGCGTGGAACGGCTGCGCCAGGCGCTCGAAGACATCACCAAGCAGGATGGCGTGGCGAAGAAGGTGCGCCTCTCGATTCTGGAGATTCGCAATCCAGAAGTGGACGCCGTTCTCGTCGGGCGCAGCATCGCCGAGCAGATCGAGAAGCGTGTCTCGTTCCGCCGCGCCATGAAACAGGCTGTGCAGAAGGCGATGCGTGGCGGCGCAAAGGGCATCAAGATCATCATTGGTGGTCGCCTGGGCGGCGCGGAAATCGCCCGCACGGAGAAGGAAGTTGAGGGTAGCGTCCCGCTTCAGACCTTGCGCGCCAATGTGGATTACGGCCTTGCCGAAGCGCACACCACCTTTGGCGTTATCGGCATCAAGGTGTGGATCTATCACGGCGACATCCTGCCAGAGCGGCAGCGCGCCGAGGGTCTCCGCGCCGCTGAGACCAATGTCGTGCCGGCCTCCGAGCGCCCTTCACGCGGCGAGCGTGGCGAACGAGGTGAGCGCGGCGGTCGCCCGCGTGGCGACCGTGGTCCTCGCCCAGGTGGCGACCGTGGCCCGCGACCATCTGGTGAGCGTGGACCGCGCCCGGCAGGCGAGCGCGGTGAGCGTCCGCCGAGGCCACCACGGCCAGCCGGTGAGCGCGGCGAACGGCCACCACGTCCGGCGGGCGAGCGTGGACCTCGCCAAGCAGGCGAGCGTCCGCCACGAGCGCCACGCGCAGCAGCGCCGACCACACCAACGGCGCCAACGGCTGAGGCAGCGCCAGCCACGCCACCGGCCAGCGCGCCTGAGCAGCAGTCTGCGCCGCGCACTGAAAACGAATCGGCTGAGTAGCTCGCGCACTGGACGCGCGTGGCGTGTCAGTTCGTGGCAAGTAGAAGCACTCATGAGCATCTGAAGAGTCACGAGGCTTCAATAGTATCTGATCGGTCTTGGGCCGCCCAGTGGCGGCGTACGCCCCTGTGAACAACGGAAAAAGGGCAAACGTACGCGGCTGGGTGGCAGCGACCGATCACCTGGAGCAGATGCAATGTTATTGTCACCATCGAGGTCAAAGCACCGCAAGCAACATCGCGGGCGCATGCGTGGCACCGCACATCGCGGCAACTTCATCGCCTTCGGCGACTTTGCCTTGCAGGCGTTGGAGCCGGTCTGGCTGGAAGCGCGCCAGATCGAGGCTGCCCGTATCGCCATGAATCGCTACATCAAGCGCGGCGGTAAAGTATGGATTCGCGTCTTCCCGGATAAACCTGTCTCGGCCAAACCTGCTGAGACGCGCATGGGGTCCGGCAAAGGCGCGCCTGACCACTGGGTTGCCGTGGTCAAGCCCGGTCGCATTCTCTTCGAGTTGGGCGGCGTGCGCGAGGAAGTGGCCAAAGAGGCGATGCGCCTGGCTGCGAACAAGCTACCAATCCACACCAAGTTCCTCGTGCGTCAGCAGGAAACGCCGGAGCTACAGGAGGGCCAGGGTGTCGAAGAATAGCGAACAGCGCCGTGAGATTCACGGCATGGACATGGTAACAGCGCAGCAGGCGCTGGCGGAGCGGCGGCGCACCTTGTTCGAGCTGCGCCTGCAAAAAGATCGCGGCGAGGTGAAGAACAATCGCCAGTTCCCGCAGATCAAAAAAGAAATCGCCCGCCTGATGCAACACATCAGCGAGCTGAATAATGCGGCCCAGGTTGCGGCTGAGGGTGCGCTGGATGTCGCGACGACAGGTGAGGAACAGGGCAAGTAAAGCATGAGCGCAGACACAGACACGATTTCCGGCGCCGCGAACGAACAGCAGCAACAGAAGCGCCGCCGCCAGCAGAAGGTGGGCCGCGTCACCAGCGATAAGATGCAGAAGACGATTACCGTTTCCGTCGAATCGCTCAAGCGCGACCGCATCTACAAGCGGACCTATAAGTACACGACCAAGTTCAAGGCGCACGACGAAGAAAACTCCGCCCGCATTGGCGATCTCGTGCGCATCGAAGAGACGCGCCCGCTCAGCAAAGACAAGCGGTGGCGTCTGGTGGAGATTCTCCAGCGCGCGGTGCAGGTGAAGCCCGTCGAAGAGGTGGTTGCCGAGCTTGAGCCGGAGTTGGAGACGGCAGCCGACGAGACGGAAGAGACGGAAGACGAGGAGTAGTGACATGATTCAGACACAGACGCGGCTCAAGGTGGCTGATAACACCGGCGCCAAAGAGATCATGTGCATTCGCATCCTCGGCGGTTCCGCGAAGAAGTTTGCTGAGGTGGGCGATATCATCAAAGCCTCGGTCAAGCAGGCGCAGCCCAACGGCGCCGTGAAGAAGGGCGAAGTCGTCACCGCCGTGGTGGTGCGTGTCGCCAAAGAGTATGCGCGGCCAGATGGCAGCTACATTCGCTTCGACGATAACGCCGCCGTCATCATCTCCGCCGGCAACAACCCGCGCGGCACCCGCATCTTTGGGCCGGTCGCCCGCGAACTGCGTGACCGCAACTTCATGCGTATCGTCTCGCTGGCGCCGGAAGTGCTCTAGCGGGCGAGCAGAAGCCGAGAAGCTGCGAAGATTCTTGAGTCATTCGAGAACGTTGGGATAGATAAAGTAGATAGGCCAAAGGGCAAGGGAAGAGATTAGACAATGGCAGAGCATCCAAAAGAACGCAAGCCCCTGCACCTGGTCAAGTTGCATGTGCATAAAGGAGATACCGTCCTGATTCTCGCGGGGAAAGATCGCGGGAAGACGGGCAAGGTCCTTCGCGCGATGCCTCGTGAGAATCGCGTGATCGTCGAGGGATTGAACATCGCCAAGAAGCATATGCGCGCGGGCCGGGGAGTTCTGCAATCGGGCATCATCGAAAAGGCAATGCCGATCCACGCCTCCAACGTGATGGTGCAATGCACCGAATGTGGCAAGCCAACGCGCATCGCGCATGAGCGCGTGCCGATGGGAGTGGATCAGAAGGTGCGGACGCGCCGTGTCTGCAAGCAGTGCGGCAAGCCGATTCAGGAACATACGAGGGATTAAACCGTGGCAACCACATCCCGATTGCGCGAGAAGTATCTCACTGAGGTCATGCCCGCGCTACAAAAAGAGTTTGGCTATAGCAATGTGATGCAGGTGCCGAGCCTGCACAAAGTGGTCATCAACATCGGCATGGGCGAGGCGATCCAGAACGCCAAAGCGATGGACAACGCCGTCCGCGACCTGAGCGATATCACCGGCCAGCGCCCCGTCGTTACCAGGGCCAAGCGTTCCGTCGCTGCGTTCAAGCTGCGCGAAGGGATGCAGATTGGCTGCATGGTGACATTGCGCGGCCAGCGTATGTATGACTTCCTGGATAAGCTGGTGAACGTGGCGCTGCCACGCTTGCGCGACTTCCAGGGTGTCTCCGCCGATTCCTTCGATGGACGCGGCAACTACACGCTCGGCATTCGTGAGCAGTTGGTCTTCCCGGAGATCAACTACGACCGGATTGACAAGGTGCGTGGCATGGAGATTACCGTCGTAACAACCGCCCGCACCGATGAAGAAGGCCGCCGCCTGCTCCGGCTGTTGGGCATGCCGTTCAAGGGCAGCAAATAGCAGGACAGCACGTTTGGGCAATTGGACCTTTCAGTATCCATTGCATCTATTGCATCCATTTGTTTTGACGATTCCGCACTAGCGGGACAAAGGACCCGGAAACCGACGACACCTCATCAAGCAAAAGGATGAACCTTGTCGAAGCCCGGTTCCTCGCCCTGGAGGGGGCAACGATGGCAAAAGTTTCAATGATCGTCAAGTCCCAGCGCAAGCCGAAGTTCAAGGTGCAGCAGCACAACAGGTGCAGCATTTGTGGGCGCCCGCGCTCCTACATGCGCAAGTTTGGCCTGTGCCGCATCTGTTTCCGTGAGAAGGCTGTGCGAGGCGAACTGCCTGGCGTCACCAAGTCGAGCTGGTAGGGAAGCGAGGAGGGGTTCGCTCTTATGAACATGACCGATCCTATCGCGGATATGCTCACTCGTGTCCGCAACGCGATTATGGCACGCCATACCCGTGTGATGATTCCGGCCTCCAATATGAAGATCGCCATTGCGCGTATCCTCAAAGAGGAGGGCTATATCAAAGACTATGACGTGGTGAAGGACACGCCGCAAGGCACAATCCGCATCACACTGCGCTATGTAGATAAGCGCCCGGTGCTGAGCCAGCTCAAGCGTGTCAGCAAGCCGGGGTTGCGCGTCTACACCCGGCGCGATTCCATTCCTCGGGTGCGTGGCGGCCTGGGAACGGCGATTCTTTCGACGCCACAAGGGTTGATGACAGGCCGTAAGGCGTACCAGCTTGGGCTGGGCGGCGAAGTGGTCTGCTACGTCTGGTAGTGGTAGGAGGTTGCAGATATGTCGCGTATCGGTAAGGTACCCGTCGCGGTGCCAGCCGGCGTGAAGGTGGAAGTGGCGGCGGGCAACGTCATCACCGTCACCGGCCCCAAAGGCAAGCTCAGCCGCGCCTTCCCGGAAAGCCTGACGTTCAAGCAGGAAAACGGCACGATTATCGTCACTCGCCCGGACGACTCGCAATCGAACCGCGCGCTGCATGGGCTGTCGCGCACGCTGCTGGCGAACATGGTCACGGGGGTGAAGGACGGCTTCACCAAGAGCATGGAGCTTCAGGGCGTTGGCTATCGTGTGGCGCTGGTGGGCAAGAATCTGGTGTTCCAGGTGGGCTATTCCCATCCGGTGCAGGTCAATCCGCCGGAGGGCATTTCCTTCGCCGTGGAATCCAACACCCGGCTCAGTGTCACCGGCATTGACAAGCAGCTTGTCGGGCAGGTGGCTGCCAACATTCGTTCGATTCGCAAGCCGGAGCCGTATAAGGGCAAGGGTATTCGCTATGCGGGCGAAGTGGTGCGCATGAAAGCTGGCAAAGCTGGCAAGGTCGGCGGCAAGAAGAAGTAAGCGCGTCTGACTCGTTGCAACTATTGGGTGGCGCCAGCTATTTGGCACCATATAGTCGTTTGTCGCGCATCTCTAGCGTATCTCGTGTAGCTCAGGCTGGGTGTTGTGATACGTAGTGCCGACCACGTATCGCCGGTGCCCGGTCCAGGCGTTCTCTCGATTGCAGAGAAGTCAATCGAGCGCGCGACAACCCATCTGTCCCTGGAGGACAAACAGCATGATTAAGAAACAATACGCGAACCAGGCGCGTCTGCGGCGGCACCAGCGCGTGCGCAAGAAGGTTGCGGGTTCAACGGCGCGGCCTCGCCTCTCCGTCTTCCGCAGTGGCAACCAGATCTATGCGCAGGTGATTGATGACGTACAGCATCGCACACTGGTCGCAGCCTCTTCACGCGATAGCGAACTTGCCGAGGCGCTAAAAGCGGCCTCTGGTTCGTCTGAAGAGGTGCCGGAATCGCTCAAAGGCATCGTGACGAATCGCCGTGTCCAAGAGGCGCGTGCGGTGGGCCAGCTCGTCGCCAAACGCGCAAAGGCGCTGGGCATCGAGCAGGTGGTGTTTGATCGCGGTGGCTATATTTATCATGGTCGCGTGGCGGCGCTCGCTCTTGGCGCCCGCGAAGGTGGACTCGACTTTTAGGGCGCGAGGGAGAACATGCCGAAAATTGACGCAAACAGGCTCAACCTGGAAGAGACGGTCGTTCAGATCGCTCGCGTCTCGAAGGTGGTCAAGGGCGGGCGGCGCTTCAGCTATCGCGCGCTGGTGGTGGTTGGTGATCGCGCCGGCCACGTCGGCGTCGGGCTGGGCAAGGCCGGCGAAGTCCCGGATGCCATCAAGAAGGGCGTTGACGACGCCAAGAAGCATCTGATCGAGGTGCCGCTGGTTGGGACGACGATTCCATTTATGGTCCGCCATACCTTTTCCGCCTCTGAGGTGCTGCTCAAACCCGCAGCCCCCGGCACCGGCGTTATCGCTGGCGGCGCGGTACGCGCGGTGGTGGAGGCGGCGGGCATCCGCGACATCCTCACAAAGTCGCTGGGAAGCTCCAATTCGCTGAATACGGTGCTGGCGGCGCTGGGCGCGCTGACCGATCTGCGCTCCTTCGAGGGCGAAGCCAGCCGTCGCGGGCGTTCCGTGGCCGACATGGTTGGCTCGCGGCTGGCCGGACGCATCGCGCAGTCTACCGCCGAGGCGGCTGCCTATGTGCCGCCGGAACGCGAAGCGCGCGAGGAGCGCGGTGGCCGTGGCGAGCGCGGCGGTCGTGGTGGTCGCGGCGGTGAGCGCGGTGAACGCGGCGCGGGCGAAGGCGGCGCAGGCGCGAGCCGTGGCGGGCGCGGCGGACCCGGTGGCCGTGGTCCCGGTGGCCCTGGTGGCGCGCGTGGTGGTGGCCGTGGTCCTGGTGGACCGCGCCGCTAAGCAGAAAGCAAACGCTGCGTCAGCCAATGCTGAACTGACAAGCAACTGGCTGGCGCAGAGGAATATTCGTGAAGAGCGCCGTATCGCGCATCGTATCCCGCTCGCGTAGCTCATGGTAGACTTGACTTGATAGGCGCGAAAACACAGAGAAACGCCTGAAAACAAGCGACATGACTCTGCGTAATCTCGCTAGTCGCGCAGGGTGGGACGTGTTACAATGGCGCATGGAGCAATAGCATGGCGAAGCTGCGTATTACCTATACAAAAAGCTCCATCGGCTACAATGGCAAGCAACGCGCGACCATACAGGCCCTGGGCCTGCGCAAGCTGCATCAAGTCGTGGAGCATGCGGACACTCCGGTGATCCGTGGCATGGTGAAAAAAGTATCGCACCTGGTGCGTGTCGAGGAGGTGGCCGAATGAGGCTGAGCGATCTTCGTCCGAATCCCGGCGCGCGCAAACCGCGCAAACGCCTGGGGCGCGGCCCTGGCTCCGGCTATGAAAAAACGTCTGGTCGTGGCCAGAAGGGGCAGAAGGCACGCACCGGCCACAAAAATGTGCCGGCATACTTCGAGGGCGGCCAGAACCGCTTCTCGCAGCGCATGCCGTACCTGGGTGGCTTCAAGAATCCCTTCCGCAAAGAATATATCGTCATTAACCTCAGCGACCTGGATGTCTTTGAGTCCGGCGCCGAGGTGACGAGCAAAACGCTGGCGGAGAAGGGCTTGATTCGAGAGCGCGCTGCGAAGGGGATGCTCAAAGTGTTGGGCAATGGCAAAGTCCACAAACCCCTCAACGTCACAGCGCACAAGGTTTCCGCTTCGGCGCGTGCGCAGATCGAAGCAGCAGGCGGCACCGTCTCACTGATTGAGATGCGCACCTATCCGAAGACCAAACGCGCCAAGAAGCCAGCCGCCTCTAAAGCGGCGGCGACTGGGGCGAGCGCGGCAAAGGCATAATCGCTGGCGGAACTCCCGGCGTTGATGCCAGCGCGCTCTGCCATTCGTCTTTATTGCATTGGGCAGCGTCATACGCATTGCGTTCGCTGCCCGCTGTGAAGGCACAACATCGTGGCAGGTGGCTTCCAATTTGGTGTCGCCTGCCCAATGGTTAATTCGCAGTTCTTCACAGGTTTTCACAGTCATTTATCGCGCACGAACGCGGAGCGACGGCGCACGAGCGTTGGCATCAACACGCACATGGCAATTTGAGGAGTGGAGGCGAGCATGTGGACCCGCTTACGTAGTATTTGGACCATTCCTGATCTACGAAAGAAGATTCTCTTTACCATCGGAATGTTGCTGATTTTCCGGGTGGTGGCTAACGTGCCGGTCCCCGGCATTGACGCAAAGACCTTGAGCAGTTTTCTTAGCCAGAAGGGCGGTAGCTTAAACCAGCTCTTCGGTCTGCTCGACATCTTCTCTGGTGGCTCGCTCCAAAAGAACTTCTCCGTACTGGCGATGGGCGTCTATCCCTATATTACGGCCACCATCGTCATGCAGCTCTTGCAGCCGATTATCCCCAAGCTGGATGCCCTGGCGCGCGAGGGTGAATCTGGCCAGAACCGCATCGCGCAGATCACGCGCTACATCACAGTGCCGCTGGCGCTGCTGCAAGCCTTCGGCCAGATGGCGCTGTTGGTCAACATCGGCGCGATTCAGCAATCACAGTTCAATCTCTTCGATGGCAACGCCTTTCTGCCAACCGTCTCGACGTTGATTACGCTCACCGCTGGCACGATGTTCCTCGTCTGGCTGGGGGAGTTGATTACCGAGAACGGCATTGGCAATGGCATCTCGATCATCATCTTCGCTAACATCCTGGTCGCCTTCCCGCAGTTGATCGGCTCCGCGCTGGTCAGCAGCAGCAGCACCGGCGGCGGCGCCAGCAACGGCGCGCTGCTCCAGATTGTGTTCCTCGGTCTCCTGGGCCTGGCGATGATCTTTGCGATGGTCTGTGTCTATCAGGCGCAGCGCCGCGTGCCGGTGCAGTACCCGACGAAACGGCGTTTCCTCTCTGGCGTCCGCTCCGGCCAGCAAACGACCTACATCCCGCTTCAGGTCAATAGCGCCGGTATGATTCCGATCATCTTCGCGCAGTCCATCCTGCTATTGCCGACGGTGATTTCCAACTATCTGGCGTATAGCTCGAAGAAGGGGCTTTCGGACTTCTTCTCAAATATCAAGCAGTTCCTAGACCCTTCACAGACGCAATACTGGGTGATCTTTGGCGTTCTGGTTGCCGCCTTCACCTTCTTCTATGCCACCGTTATCTGGCAGCAGCAGAATATGGCGGAGAACTTACAGAAGCAGGGGGCATATATCCCTGGCATCCGTCCGGGGTTGCCAACCAACGTCTATCTGGAGAAGATTCTCTGGCGTGTGACGTTGGGCGGCGCGTTGTTCCTGGGCGTCGTCTCGATTGTGCCAGTGTTCTTCGGCTCCAACCAAAATCTGGCGAACAGCCTGCAAGCGGCCTCGCTGCTGATTATCGTTGGCGTGGCGATGGACACGATGAAGCAGATCGAGGCGCAGATGGTGATGCGCAACTACTCAGGTTTCCTGGATTAGTGGCGATTCCTTTGGTTCCCCCCCTCGCTCTGTGGGAGAGGGGGCCAGGGGGCGGGGTGCTTTTCTGGCACGCGCGGTCGGGTGAGCGGTTTTTCTGCCGCTTCTCTCGCGCCGCGCGCGTTTCTTTTGGTATAACATTCAGTGTCACGCGAACGTGCGTGGCGGGTCTGCCAGCAGGCGAACCGGCGAACCGGCGAGCGAGTATGGCAGCGCAGCGACCTCAACGATATCCGTACTACAACGGCGTAGCGGATTTGCCCCCCACATCGGGTTAGGGTGCTGGGGAACACGCGGAGGATGGTCAAGCATGAACGTAATGCTGATTGGCGCACAGGGCAGCGGTAAGGGGACCCAGGCGCAACTGCTGGAAGAACAACTCAACCTCAAGCCCTGCGCAAGCGGTGAGTTGCTGCGCGACGCGATAGCCCGCGAAACGGCGCTTGGAAAAGCGGCCAAACCCTATTATGACAAAGGCGACCTCGTGCCGGATGAATTGGTTGCGCGGTTGATTCTCGAACGCCTGCAAGAACTCGACGGCGCCAATGGCATCATCCTGGATGGCTTCCCGCGCACCATTGCGCAGGCGAAAATCCTCGACGAGTTGCTCGCGCAGGTCGGCCAGCGGATTAACGCGATCATCTATCTCGACGTTCCCCGCCAGGAACTCCTGGATCGGCTCTCCGGGCGCTATCTCTGCCGCGCGCATAATCATGTCTGGAATATCAAGACGCATCCCACCAAAGTGCCCAACGTTTGCGATTATGACGGCAGCGAACTGTATCAGCGGGTAGACGACACCAGCGAGAGAATCGCGCACCGGCTCGATATCTTTTTCAATGAGACCATTCATCTCATCGAATATTACAAAGAGCAGAACAAACTCATTCATGTAGATGGCAACCAGAGCATCGAAGAGGTGCACGAGCAGATCATGGCCAACCTCCGGTCTGATCTGCGGCTGACCTCGAATGATGAGTACGCCGCCAGCTAAGGGCAGGAGAACACGCGACACATGGCAATCGCATATCGTAGCAAAACGGAGATCGAGAGTATTCGTCGCGCCGGGCAGGTGGTGATGGAGATTCTGGCAATCCTGCGCGCTGCCGTGCGTCCCGGCGTCACCACCGGCGAACTCGATGCGATTGCCGCCCGCGAGCTGCGCGAGCGTGGCGCGACCTCCAACTTCAAGGGCTATCGCCCGGCAAAAGGTATCCCACCATTTCCCGGCGTCATTTGTTCCTCGGTCAATGACGAAATCGTGCATGGCATCCCCGGCAAGCGTGTGCTGGTGGAGGGCGATATCATCGCCATTGACTTTGGCGCGGTGGTGGACGGCTGGCATGGCGATTCCGCCATCACTGTTCCCGTGGGCGCGGTGGATGCCGAGACGCAGCATCTCCTCGATGTCACGCAGGAGGCGTTGCGGCGGGGCATCGCGGTCTGCCGGCCAGGGAACCGCATCCTCGATATCAGCCGCGCCGTGCAAGAATACGTGGAGAGCGAGGGCTGTTCGGTGGTGCGCCAGTACGGCGGGCATGGCATCGGGCGCGCGCTGCATGAGGACCCCTGGATACCACACTACGTGGAGCGTGGCCAGCCCAACCCACTGCTGCGGCCCGGCATGGTCTTCTGCGTCGAGCCGATGGTCAACCTCGGCGGCGCGGCCACCCGCGAACTGCCGGACCACTGGACGGTTGTTACTGCTGACGGTACACGCTCTGCGCACTTCGAGCATACGGTAGCCGTCACCCAGGGCGACCCCGACATCCTGACCGCCACCTAACCGCTCTGCTCTGCACTCCCCTCTCCCTGCGGGAGAGGGGCCGGGGGTGAGGTTTTTCTGGTACCATCGCAAGTCAGTACTTGCGGTTCATGCGCCCTCATGGTATACTTGGAAGTTGGCTGCACCATTTTCGTCATCTGCACATTCACAACCCTTCAACGCAGTGGTTGCGTGTCAATGACAGCGGATGATGGGGCTGCAAGCGCCGTCCGTCGCGGCTCTTCGATGAGCCATAAATTTCCTGCGGATAGCGCCGTTGCTGATGCTCGTTGGAAAGGACCGTATGGCCAAACGCGACGCGATTGAAGTCGAAGGCACGGTAACTGAATCGTTGCCGAACGCTGTGTTCCGGGTGGAGATTGACGCTCCGGACGGCAAACACATGGTACTCGCTCATCTCTCCGGCAAGGTGAAGATGAATTTTGTGCGTATCGTGCCAGGGGACCGGGTGCGTGTGGAGCTTTCCCCCTACGATCTCACCAAAGGCCGCATTACCTGGCGGAACCGGACATAAGCTTTCTGCGAGCAGCACAGCGGGGCGTAGTTGCGGCGGAACACCAGGGGTGGTATCCCCAGTGTTCCTTTCTGCTTGCCATCGGCAGATGTTTGGCGGGCCTTTGGCAAACATTGGCAATGGGCAGTCATGATTGCAGTCATCATTGGCAAGCAATGCAGCCAGATGGTCTCATGACGTAGCGAAGGGCAGTCGTTCTTCGCCTCTATCAGTAACAGCGTTGATATCCTGATTATCCTTTGTTCTCATTGGTGGTCGTCGGGGTGTAGTTGGAAGGGCATTCAGTGCATGAAGGTACGAGCGTCGGTTAAACCGCGCTGCGAACACTGCAAGGTGATCCGCCGCAATCGCATCGTAATGGTGATTTGCAGCAAGGACCCCAAGCACAAGCAGCGCCAGGGATAAACAAACGATACGAACGGAAGATGCCCGGAGGCTCCTCAGTGGAGACGCCGGGTAACCGTCTGTTTCGGCGGCGGAGCAGTATGATGGTCATGCTGCTCAAAGCGGGCACGTGAGATGAGTGCGCAATTGCTCATCACCGGCCTCTATTCAACTCTATCACGCCAATATACGCCCAGCGACAATTGGGCCAGTTGGCAAGCGAGGAGGAGCTGGCGCATGGCCAGAATCGCCGGGGTAGATATTCCCCGCGAAAAGCGCGTTGAAGTCGCGCTGACGTACATCTATGGCATTGGTCCCTCGACCAGCAGAAAGATTCTTGGCATCACGCGGGTCAGCCCTGATACGCGCGTCAAGGACCTGACGGAAGAGGAAGTGGCCCGGCTGCGCGAATATATTGACCGCAGCGACCAGATCAAGGTCGAGGGTGATCTCCGCCGCGAAGTGGACATGAACATCAAGCGGCTCATCGAGATCGGCAGCTATCGTGGCATGCGCCATCGCCGCAATTTGCCGGTGCATGGCCAACGCACACGCACCAACGCCCGCACCCGCCGTGGCGCAAAGAAAACCGTGGCTGGCAAGAAGAAGGCCACCAAGAAGTAGCGGGTTGCGTGCCTCTGGCGTGCGACTGTGCCAAACATGGCTGGCGAGGCACGCGCGGATGGCTCGAATGGCCCGGATGGCTCGAATGACAGAAGTGGCTGGCGTCATTGTGGAAGCGCCGGCCAGGAGAAAGGGAACCAATCAGCATGGCGGAGAAAGCTCCGAAGCGGCCCGTGGGGCGACAGCGCAAGCGCGAGCGGAAATCAGTACCGCGCGGGCGGGCGCACATTCAGGCGACGTTCAATAACACGCTCGTCACGATCTCTGATCCGAACGGCAATGTGCTGGCCTGGAGCAGCGCCGGTTCATCCAACTTCAAAGGGTCGCGCAAGAGTACTCCATATGCCGCTCAGATCACGGCGGAGGCCGCCGCGCGCAAGGCAATGGATCACGGCGTGCGGCAGGTTGAGGTCTATGTGAAGGGGCCGGGGTCCGGGCGTGAGGCGGCGATTCGCGCGCTGCAAGCCACCGGAATCACCGTCGTCTCGATCACCGATGTCACGCCGATTCCGCACAACGGCTGCCGCCCGCCAAAGCGTCGCCGCGTCTAAGGTTTCGTCGTACACTGTCTTTTCTTTACCGGCGTTTCGTGCGCCGGATACGCGAAGCGAATCTGGAGTGCGTGTTCGCGGGGATACCGCTTTCCGTCCTTGAGCGGTTGAAGTTTTCGGGGTTTTGCTCCGGAGCTTTGGGGTCGTGTGTAGCCCACGGCTGATTTGTCCCTTTCTCCACGCATCGCGGCTTTAGCCAATGTGGCCATTGGTGAAGGCGCTCTCTAAGCAGCGTGCCTCACCTGATATGAATGAGAATGATGCCGTTCCTGCGCCGCTGCGGCTGGTGGTGCTGGTGAGCCGCTCGTTCTCGATCATTGACTATTGACCAGGTGATCTCTGCGCCAGCACAACACGCGGCAGAGGCCACGCGTGGGTCGCACACTGGCATGAGGGTTTGACCCAATCATTCAGTCATCCAGTAAGCCCAATACGCGACCCGAACACAGTACAACAAGCACTCCCTGGGAGGACGATACAGAAGCATGGCCCGATATACAGGTCCAGTTTGCCGCCTTTGCCGCCGCGAAGGCATGAAGCTCTTTCTCAAAGGCGACCGCTGCATGAGCAGCAAATGCGCCATCGAGCGGCGCAACACCCGCCCCGGTCAGCATGGACAGGCGCGCGCGCGCAAGATGTCCGGCGCGGGCATGCAACTGCGTGAGAAGCAGAAGGTCCGTCGCACATACGGCCTGCTCGAACGCCAGTTCAGCAATTTCTACCGGAAGGCTTCACATCAGCCGGGCAAGACGGGCGAGAACCTCTTGCAGATGCTCGAAATGCGCCTCGACAACATTGTCTATCGCCTCGGATTTGGCGATTCACGTGCCCAGGCGCGCCAACTCGTGACACATGGCCACTTTCAGGTGAATGGCCGCAAGCTGGATATCCCCTCGGCGATTCTCAAGCCAGGAGATGAGGTTGCCGTGCGTGAGCGCAGCCGAAATCTCGAATATTTCAAGACTCGCGCGCTGATGCTCAACCAGAAGGGCGTCCCGCCGTGGATGCGCCTTGACCCCACTGCTCTTTCGGGCCGCGTGCTGGCCATCCCCACGCGGCAGGATATGGAATTGCCTTTCGATGAGGCGCTGGTGGTCGAGTATTATTCCCGGCGGTAAGAGGAGGGGATTCCCTTGCTAGATATTGCTGTACCGCACATTACCGCAACCGAATCTGAACAGAACTACGCCAGCTACGACATCGAGCCGCTGGAAGCCGGTTATGGCTCGACGCTGGGCAACTCGCTGCGTCGTGTCTTGCTGTCGTCGCTGAGCGGTGCGGCGGTCACATCCATCAAGATAGATGGCGTTCAGCACGAGTTCCAGGATGTACCGGGCGTCAAAGAAGATGTGACCGACATCGTACTCAACGTCAAGCGGCTGCGCCTGCGCTCGTTCTCGGACCGCCCTGTCACCATGCGCATTGAAGTGACCGGCGAACGCCAGATTACCGGCGCAGACATCCAGGCGCCAAGCACCATCGAGATCGTCAACCCCGATGCCTACATCTGCACGGTGGACGATCCGAACGCCCGCTTCGAGATGGAATTGATGGTGGAGTCCGGCAAAGGCTATGTGCCCGCCGAATCCAAAGAAGATCAACCCATCGGCCAGATTCCGGTGGACGCCATCTTCTCGCCGGTGGAGCGCGTCAGCTACACCGTCTCCAACACGCGCGTCGGTCAGATGACCAATTATGACAAGATCGTGTTGCAGATCTGGACCGATGGCACCATCACGCCAGATGAGGCGCTGCGCCAGGCGTCGCACATTCTCGTGCAACACTTCCAGATGATTGCGGAGTGGAATGAGCCGGGCATCGTTGAGCCTGCCATTCCCACGTTGCCGGGGGCTACATCGTTCCAGATTCCCCAGAAGATTTACGACACGCCGATTGAGGAGCTGGACCTCTCGGTGCGCGCCTATAACTGCCTCAAGCGCAGCAACATCACCAAAGTCGGCCAGGTGCTGACGATGAGCCGTGATGATCTGCTGGCTGTGCGCAACTTTGGCGAAAAGAGTCTGACGGAGCTTGCGGACCGGCTCATCCAGCGGAAACTGTTGCCGAGCTTCCCGCAGCATGATTCTGGCTCGCCCTCCGGCCATGCGGACCTGGATGGCGACACCGGCCTGTAGCGAGCGCGAACACCGCACAGGTATTCGCCCGCTCTGGCAGCGGGTGGCAGGCGACATTCAGGACACAGGACAGGAGTAGTAGTGTGAGGCATCGTATCGCGGGCAACCGCATCAATATGGCGGAGCCGAAGCGCCGCGCAGCGTTTCGCAATCTGATCAATGGGTTATATACCCATGAGCATATCAACACGACCGAGGCGCGCGCCAAAGCGGTGCGTGGCGAGGCGGAGCGCCTGATCGCCATCGCCATTCGCGGCCACAACCGTGCCCAGGAGCATCTGCGCGCCGTCGTGCAGGATGAGTATATCGCCGAGCAAGTGCTGGCGCTGGCCCGTAAGGGTCGCTTTACCCTCGACGAGGAAATCGCCTCCAACGAGGAGCGCGCCGCGCAGGGCAAGTTCCCGCTCAGCGCCGAGGCCCGCAAGCTCAAGCAAGACCGCCTCGACGGCTGGAAGAAAGAGTTGCTCGGTCTCATCAATGATCGTGACGAGGCGCAGCGCGCCTTGACTGCCGCCCGCGAGGCAATGGTCATCGAACTGCATGCGCGCCGCACGATTCTGCGCCACCTGCCGTATGAACTGACGGTGCGCAAGATTTTCGAGCAGTACGTGCCGATGTACAATGGTCGCCACGGTGGCTACACCCGTATCACCAAGATTGGGCGCCGCCTGGGCGATGCCGCCGAAATCGTGCGGCTCGAAATGGTGAAGTAAGTAGAGCCGCTGCCGTGAACGTCGCTGCGTTGGTGGAGTATGACGGCACACGCTTCGCCGGCTTTCAACGCCAGTCGCCCGATAAGGGGCCAACGGTGCAGGGAGCCATTGAGGCAGCAATCCAGCGCATCACAGGAACGGCTATCAGCGTCGAGGCGGCGGGTCGCACCGATAGCGGTGTCCACGCCAGCGGGCAGGTCATCAACTTTCATGCGCCGGACCGCCTGGACATCGCCGCCTGGCAGCGAGCGTTGAATGCGCTGCTGCCGCAAGACATTGCGATTCGCGCTGCTTGCCATGTCGCTGATGACTTTCGCGCTCGTTGGGATGCGCTTTCGCGCAGCTATCGCTATCGCATCCTTTGTGATGCAAGCCGTTCGCCGCTCCGCGAGCGTTTCACCTGGCGCGTGTCCGGGCGGCTGGATGTGGTGGCGATGCAGGCGGCAAGCGCTCACTTGCTGGGTGAGCAGGACTTCGGTTCGTTCGGTTCCAGCCCGCGCGACCGCCGCAGCGACGGCTATCGCGGCCACACGGTGCGGACGATGTTCGCGGCAGATTGCCGCTGGGCCGGGGCAGAGCCGGATGTCGTGGAGTGTCGCTTCACGGCGAACGCCTTCCTTTCGGGAATGGTGCGCCGGCTGGTGGGAACGCTGGCGCTGGTTGGCGATGGCCGGCTGAGCGTCGCAGATTTCCAGCGCATCCTGGAAGCGCGCGACAAGGCGCATAGTGGCGCCGCTGCTCCGGCCTGTGGCCTGTGTCTGACGCAGGTGACGTATCCAGCAGGCGCCGTCGAGTGGTAGCCGTGTGGTAGCACGAGTGATAGCGAAGATAGCCGTTCGCGGCTGGCGATACAACTATTTTGGCGCGCGGCAAGACAACATCGCGCAGTGCGCGTAACGTGGAGAAAACGATGAACCCAAAAACGTACAGTGCCAAGCGCGATGATCTGGAAGCGCGCTGGTACCTGATTGATGCCGATGGGCAGGTGTTGGGCCGTGTGGCGACACAGATTGCCACCATCCTGCGCGGCAAGCACAAGCCCACCTATACGCCGCACCTCAACTGTGGCGACTTTGTGATCGTGGTCAACGCCGCCAAGATCGCTGTGACCGGCAAGCGGCTGGACCAGAAGATGTATTACCAGCACTCGCAGTATCCTGGCGGTCTCAAGCAGGAGACACTGCGGCAGGTGTTGGAGAAGCACCCGGAGCGTGTCATCGAGCGTGCCGTCAAGGGGATGATTCCGCACAACCGGCTCGGCGCGGACGTACTGCACCGCCTCAAGGTCTACGCTGGCCCGGAGCATCCGCATCAGGCGCAGCAGCCGATTCCCTGGCAGCAGCCCACGGTGGAATCCTGGCTTGCGGAGCGCGAGCAGGCGGAAGCAGCGGAAGCAGCGGAAACCGAAGAGGCAGCAGAAACAACAAAGGCATAATCAGTCAAATGAGTCATCTCGGCCAGTAGACCGAGCCATAGTCAATCAGCCAGAATCAGGCGAGCGGAGGAATCACCTTGGCGGAGTTTCAAGGGGCTTACTATTACGGGACAGGACGGCGCAAGACCGCCGTTGCGCGGGTGCGCCTGTACCCCAACGGCGATGGCCAGATCATCGTCAACGGGCGCGGCGCGGATGAATATTTCCCGCGCGAGACGCTGATGCAGGCGGTACGCAGTCCGCTGCGTATGCTGGAGCTAAACAATCGCTTCAACATTTCAGTGAAGGTGGTCGGTGGCGGCGTCAGCGGCCAGGCCGGCGCTGTGCGGCATGGCATCGCGCGGGCGCTGGTGCGCGCGGATGAAGAGTTCCGTCCGACCCTGCGCAAGAACGGCTTTCTCACGCGCGACCCGCGCATGCGGGAGCGCAAGAAGTATGGCTTGAAGCGCGCCCGCAAGGCGAAGCAGTACACCAAGCGGTAATTTTCTTACGAGCGGGACGACAGCCAGATGGCATAATCGCCATCTGGCTGTCGTTGTTTTTGGAACTGAATAGGACTTCTGCAAAGCTATTCATCAGCCACACTACCAACTCAACTATCAAAGCCAGTTCCCTTTTGCAAGATATAGTCATGACACCTGAATGACTCCTACATGACTCCTGGATGACCTTCTCATCTCACTATTGCCCGGGTACAGTTGCCTTACCTTCTCTACTGTTCGTAGTGCAACGTCCCGGCGATGGAGAACAGGAGATTACATGAGTATAGCGTAGGAACTAATGTCGTCTATGACTGGCCAGTACTGTCCTTACATGCCTCCTTCTGGCTTGTAGAAAGGTGGCATGTGCCAGTATCGAAACCTGTTAAAACCCTCAGTGCGATGATCGAGGAGACACTACCTATGGAATCTACCAGCGCCCATGTTCACGACACGCAACCAGATGTTTCTGTTACCTACGACCAGCAGTACACTTCGCGCTACCACCATGTCTTGGTGAGCCGTGTGGTGAACCAATGGGGCCGCATACTCCTGGCGCTCAGTGCGCTTCTTCTGGGGGTACTGGCTACCAACGCCGGTACCGCCCTCGCTGCGCCTGTGCAGACGCGCCAAGCACAGCAGACGCATCTCCAGCACGTTGTGAGCAGGCTCGACGCATCAACGGTGCATGTCATGGCTTTTGCCAGTTGCTCAGGCGTCCATTGCGATAATACCGATCCCTACACTACCAACTGTGCCAGTGGCAGCTATTGGGTAGTTACGTCATCTCCGCTGACCGACGTGGTCACACATACCACCAGTTGGAACTATGGCTATCTGCAATTGTGGTGGTCCCAGACCTGCCAGACCAACTGGATTCGCGGCCAAGTCTATGAATCTGGGTCAGTGGACAACTACTATCGGATGCAGACACAAGCTGGCAGCCCGTCCGTGGTCCATAGCAATCGAGGTACCCTGCCGGATTGGACCAATCAATGGTATACCGGCAATGCCAGCGCTTGCGGTATCGTCGAGATTTCCTTTAGCTCTGGTGGACCCAACTACGTGAGATACGAAGCGGAAGTGAATAATCCCGGCTACACCTGCTCCTACGACTTTTGATAGCGGTTGCTTTGTGAGCAACTTCATCCCTTTGTCGTCGAACACATGATTGCAGGAGGAGTAGCTATGCGAAGATCACTTCTCGCCCTGATACTGGTTGTTGCGCTGGCGGTGATGACCTGGGCGAACTTCCGTTTTTCGGGCACGGCTCATGCGGCGCCGCTGACAACGAGCCTCTCTCCCGTCGTCACTAACAGCTACTACGTGGATAGCAACTGGTACGCCAACACCAACCCTGATAGTTACGCGAGCAAGCTCGGCGCATCTGATGCTCTCGGAGAGAATCAAACCCTGGTCAACAAGGGCATTCATTGTACGAAGGGCGAGTACCTGATCTACACCATCCTCGACTTTGGCTCCCCCCGCGATGGCAACATCTACAACTGGGCAGGAGCAACCATTGATTACGGTGGCGGGCCGAATCAGGTGTGGACCATCGTTGAGGACTACGCCAACAGTTGGTACGCCAACTCGTACAACTGCTTTACGCTCAATCTCCTCATCGGGGTCAACAACTCATCCATCTGCGGAAGCAATGACACGATGGCCAGTTGCGACCAGGCAGCAGGTTTCGATCTTGCTACTGCCGTCGAGGAGGTAAACTACGATCTTGCTACCGCCGGAGAGGGCTGGCAGATTACCAGTAAAGGCGCGATTGACGCGGAAGGCTGGTATGACCCTCCATACGACTACTTTGGTAGCTATGGCAGCGCCTCCAACTTCGCAGATGGATTCGACAATTACGACGTCAAGAACGGCGTAGCCTGGAACCTCTACGACTTTGGCGATGCGCAGTCTAACTGCTACGAGTACACGAAGGATTGGTGCGAAGGGCCTGGTGTGTACGGCAACGTGTATCAATTGGCCTGGGGTATCGGCTATGACGAGCCGTTCCCCGAAGCCTACAGCAGCACCCATAACGGCTGGTGGGCACAGGTGAGCAGTTACTCCAATAAAGGCAACCAGGGGCGCATCCAATACTATGTGGTCATGCTTTCCAGCAGTGGCGACACCTCAGACTGGCAGAACTTCATCAACCAGAACGCTGGCTATATCCCCTATAGCCTCTTCGATGGGTCGGTCCAATATTGGTGATCGTGCCTCGGTGATCGTAGCAAGCAGTGCTGAAAGGAACACATTGGTGTCTCATACTGTATCAAAGGCGTCGAAACAGCGCCACCTGCCTCAACGGACGAAACGCCGCCAGCGCATTACAAGGCGCATGCCTGCGAAGAATTTGCCCACGCGCGCGCTGCTGATTGCTGGCATTGTCGCCGCTGGCGTCCTCGTACTCGTCGTTGGCGTGACGATTGCCAGCGCCAGCCCATCCGTCGCGCTCAACCGTAAGCAGCAGGCAGTTCAGATGCAAGCGCAATGGAAAGCCGCGCATGATCGTTCTCCGGCTGCCAAGCAGGGTGGGCAAAGTGCGATTGCCTGCGTGGTTATTCAGAATCAGCCGCCGCAAATTGTCAACCTGAGCGGTCAGGCGCCGCTCCCTGGGCAGAACTACAACAGCTACATCAGGATGACCTCCACCGAGGGAACACCTTATACTGTGTTTGGTGAGGTGAATCAGCTTGCTGTACAGGTGCGGCCCCAGAATCCGTGCAGCGCCAGTGGCGCGCTGGCGCCGATCCACTTCTATCCGGCTCCGCAACGGGTCGGTCAATTGACCCTAACTGCTGTGCAGGGCGATGTCGTCACCTTCACCACCGCAGCCCATACGACTGGCCGGTTCAACTATGTGACTGGACAGTATTTAGACCACTAGCGCCAAGCTGGTGAAGTCTCTCGGTGGCCTGGATAGAAATATCCTATGTCACCGAGAGATCAACCATTAGTAGTTGTGTTGCGCGTGAAACTCCTCGATAGCGGCAATCGCCTCATCACACCAGGCAATGTAACTCTCCTGTACGCCGACGCCACGCCGCGCGGTCAGCCGTTGCCCCAGCGCCGCCGCTGCCTTGTGCGGATCGCCTGTTCGTTCTTCCTCTTCTCTGCGACGCGCCAATTCCTCATAGTGCGCCTTGCGCTCCACATGCCGCGCTCGTGCCATGCGCAATAAGGCGATGGCGCGCTCCGGCGGCAAGAATCCATAGCAGAGCGCCTTCACCAACTGTTCGTCGCGCACCTCGGCATCGGCTGCCGGCAGCTCCACCCACTCCATGAGCATTTCAGTGCCAGACGGCGTGAGATGATACACCTTGCGTGTTGGTCCCTGCTCGCTCGGCACCTCTGTGTACTCCACTAGCCCGCGCTGCTCCAGGTCCGCCAGCGCCGGATAGATGCTGCTATGTCCCACACTCCAGAAATGCTTTGTCACGAACGCGAACCACTGCGCAATGTCGTAGCCGGAACGCGGCTCCTGCGCCAGACTGGCGAGAATCGCGTACTGGCACATCGTAAATTGCTTTGACTGCTTGGGCTGTTTTGTATGCTTCGATTGTTTTGATCGTTCAAGCTGTATTTCTCGTTTCGTAGTCATGTTGCCATCTCCTCACTATGTCTCCCTTGACATAGTTATACCACGCGCGTTACTATGTCTGTGCAGACATACTCGTGCGTGACTACAAGGCTGAGGGAGAGATGACATGTTTGCAGAGAATCGCACACAGAAGCTCGGCACATTGCTCGTGACGTGCATCGGCTTCTTTATGGTGCTGCTCGACGCCTCCATCGTGACGGTGGCGCTGCCGACCATCCAGCGCGATTTGCACGCGCAGCTTGCCGATTTGCAGTGGGTGGTGGACGCCTATACGCTGCCCTTCGCCGTGCTGCTGTTGACGGCGGGCACGCTGGGCGACCGTTTTGGGCGCAAGCGCGTGTTCCTGATTGGATTGTTGGTGTTTACCATTGGCTCTGCCATCTGTGGCGTTGCGCCATCGCTCGGCTGGCTGATCGCAGGGCGCGTGTTGCAGGGCGCCGGTGGCGCGGCGCTCTCGCCGGGGAGCCTCTCAGTGCTGGCCGCCGCCTTCAGTAATCCCCGCGAGCGAACCCAGGTCATTGGCATCTGGTCGGGCGTTTCGGGCATTGCGCTAGCGGCGGGGCCGCTGCTCGGCGGTTTGCTGATCCAGATATCTGGATGGCAGGCGATCTTCTTCGTCAACCTGCCCATCGGCGTGATTGCATTGTTGCTGGGCCTGCCGCTACTGGCGGAATCGCGCAATCCCAGCGCCAAGCGCATTGATGTGCCGGGGCAGGCGCTGGCGATTGCAGGGCTGCTGGCGTTGATCTATGCGTTGATCGAAGGGCAGGCCGATGGCTGGGGGTCGCCGCTGATCGTCGCGCTCTTCATTGCGGCGGCGGCGCTGCTGGTGGTGTTCCTCTTCGTGGAGGCGCGGGTACGCGAACCGCTGTTGCCGCTGGGCCTCTTCAAGAGCGCCACGTTCTCGACCGCCAATTTCGCGGCGTTGATCGTCGGTTTCGCGTTGATGGGTGCCGTCTTCTTCATTGCGCAGTACTTCCAGGAGGTGCAGGGCTATACGGCGCTGCAATCCGGTGAGCGCACGCTGCCCAACACCATCGGCATCTTCATCATGGCGCCGCTGGCCGGGCGCATCACCGCGCGCTTTGGCCCACGTCTGCCGGTAGCGTTCGGCGCGTTGCTCTCCGGCGTGGCGCTGCTGCTCCTGACACGCCTCACGCCGACAACCGGGTACGCCGCTATCTGGTGGAACCTGGGCATGCTAGGGGTCGGCTTCGGGCTGATGCTTACACCGATCACATCAGCGGTCCTCGCGGCCACGCCGCCACAACGCGCCGGACTGGCCTCTTCGATGGTCAACACGAGCCGCCAAGTCGGCAGTGTCCTGGGAATAGCCGTCCTGGGCGCAGTTGTCGAGAACCAGGAGGCGCAGAACCTCGCCAGCAACTTCACTGGTCTACACATACCGGCGCATCTTGGTGATACCCTCGCCAATGCCATCGCCACGGCGGGCGCGGACGCCGGACAACTTCATCTTGCCACCCGGTTGCCGTTAGCTGTTTCGGCGCTACGTGGCATCATCGGCCAGTCGTTCACCGAGGCGCTACACCCGTCGTTTGTGATCTCCGGGGTGGCGTTGCTTGTCGTCGCGGCGCTGGCGGCGCTGCTGCTGGGGCGCGGCGGCCACCTCACCACACAGAACACACAAGAGATGAGCGAGATTCCCGGCACACTCGCTGGCACAGTTCAAGAGATTCAGCAGCCTATCGTGGTGGATGCGTAACAGGCTGCCCATGAGAGAAAGATGACTATGAGGCCCGATAGGCATACGCTGCTCATCAGGGCTGCTGTTGGAGGAGTTTGTTATGAACACCACGCTATTCTTCGTCGTCCAGGTGGCGCTCAATGCGCTTGTCTTTGTCCTCATCGCGCTGTGGTATGTCGCGCCGCGTCTGGCGCGCCTGCCGCGCGCTCGTGCCCTTGCGCCGCTGCTCTTCCTGAGCGCCTTCCGCAGCGAAGGAACCGTGTTTCTCATCTCCGGTGTGGTTGGCTCACGTCTGCCGGAGCAGTTTGCAACCCCAGCGGCGTATGGCGACCTGCTGGCGGCGGTCCTGGCAGTTGCTGCGTTGCTGCTGCTACGCGCGAGATGGCGCGGAGCGCTCGTATTCGTTTGGCTCTTCAATATTGAGGGGACGTTCGATTTGCTGAACGCGATCTTCCAGGGCGTGCGCGCCAATGTCCCCGTTCAGCCACTCGGACCGGGTTGGTTCATCCTGACGCTCTATGTTCCCGCGTTGCTCGTGGCGCATCTTGTGATCTTCTGGGTGCTGCTGCGCCGCGAACATCCGTTAGGCGTGAACGCCACGAGTCCAGACAAGTTAGAGACACTGGTGACTATCGAGAGTCGCTAAGCAGATCAAATGTCGCGTAAGTGCGACAAAAGGAGATGTCCGTTATGAAACTGGCCAATCGCACGATACTCATTACTGGCGGCGGTTCCGGTATCGGTCTGGCGCTCGCGCGGGCGCTGCTGGCGCGGGGCAATACGGTTGTGGTCACTGGTCGCAATGCGGCGAAACTGGAACAGGCGCAAAGAGACACACCCGGCCTGCATACGGTGGTGAGCGATATCACGAACGAAGAAGAGATCAGGTCGCTCCTCATGCGCATCGAGGTTGAATATGGCGGTTTGGATCTGCTGGTGAATAACGCCGCCATCCTCAATTCCTATGATTTCCTGGGGCAAGAAGATCACTTCTCGTTGCTCGAACAGGAGGTTGCTACCAATCTGCTGGGAACTATCAAAGTCACCAGGCTTGCCCTCCCATTGGTGTTGAAACGTCCCCAGGCGGCTATCGTCACTATGTCGTCGGCGGTAGCATATGTTCCGGCGCCATCGTTGCCTGTCTATAGCGCCACCAAAGCTGCTGTTCACTCCCTGTCTCAGTCGCTACGCCAACAACTGGCAGGAACTCCGGTCAAAGTCTTTGAGGTGGCGCCGCCAACGGTGGATACTGGGCTAGTCAAAGGGATGGGTGGCGCAAAACTTTCTCCTGATGTTGTAGTCCGTGAGATTGTCCATGCGCTCGAACACGAGACCTATGAGGTACGTGTGGGACAGGTGAAGGCGCTGTCCCTCGCTAACAGACTCTCTCCAGCCCTGGGGGCGCGTCTGATGGCGCGGGCAACAGCAAGCGATCATCACTAGCAAGAGCCGCTTGCGCATCTTTTCGCCAAGCGTCTTGCGCTTACTGGCTTGGCATGATAGCCTATGCGTACGATACGCCTGAGTTGCGACCAACGCATTGTAAGCTCCGAAAAGGGTGCTATCATGCCAGACCTCCTTGCCTCGCTGCATGCCCTCAAAATATGGACACTGCTCGCGGGTGTCTGCGCCGTCGTCGCTGCTATTGGGGCGGCATTCCTGCTTGCCTGGGCACGGCGGCGTTCGCGCGCATGGTGGATGGGCGTCGCAGCCTGTATACTCAGCGCCTGTGGCCTTGCCCTTGCCGAACGCTGCTATGGCGCGTATCAAGACTTGCAGCCGGTCGCATCTTGCGGCGTATCAGGCTGCAAGCAGTGGTATCCCTGGATTGGACAGGCTATAGATCGCGCGCAGGTACTCGGTCTTGCGCTCATCATTGCCATCGCAACGGCGCTGGCGCTGGGGGCAGTCTCCGTGTTGCGAGATAGAACTCGACAGGCAGAACCAATACTCCCGGTTCTACGCCGCATGGCGAGAGTTTTTATCGGTGTCTTGTTGCTAGATGGCGGCGCCTTCTGGCTGGTTCAGGGCATCGCCCACTGGCTCCAGTATGCCTATCTGGCGGATATCAGCAACGCAGGCGACGGTTTGGGACAAATTCCGCTCTATCAGGCGATCTTAGAAACGTTTTGGGGTACTGCCGTCACCATCGGCGGCATCGCCCTCCTGGCAGTTATTGCCGGTGCGACATGGAGACGCTCGCAAGCAGCAGCTCGTTGAGCCATGCGTATCTACCGTTCCATTCATCCTCTGCACCCACAAACTCCCGTTAACCGGACATGAAATTTCCGGTTATCACGCTACCATGAGAATAATAGTGTGGCGTCCATGTCATCCCGATGCTGGCCTGATAGTGGCGATGCGGGGAACGGCTGCATACACGCCACGCCGGAGGCTTCACATGACACCGCATAACCCGGCAGGTTCGGCAGATGAGGGACAAGATCAACAAGATCACGATGGGCGCAACGACTTCGACTTCTATCTCGGCGCCTGGGATATCCGGCTGCGAAAGCTAATAGAACCCCTGAACGGCGATCACGAGTGGGAGGAATCCAATGCAGCTACGGTCGCGCAAAAGGTGCTTGGCGGTCTCGGTCACATTGATGATTTCACCATGGAGACAGCGGAAGGCACGGCGCGTGAATTGACCCTGCGCCTCTTCGATCTACAGACGCGCTTGTGGAGCATCTACGGGGCAGATGGCACCAGCGCTGCGCTGCCGCCGCCCGCCATTGGGCGCTTCCAGAATGGCGTTGGCGAGTTCTACAACCGGGACACCTTCGATGGCCAGAGCATCCTCATCCGTCTGACCTTTTCTGGCATCACCGCCAACTCGTTCCACTGGGAGCAGGCGCTTTCAGCGGATGGTGGTCGCACCTGGGAGACCAACTGGATGGCAGATTTTACTCGTCGCTCACCCGCACAGGAGTAGAACGAATTGCGCTGGCTGGTGAGCAAGATCACAACGACAACGCGCCCAATCAACCGTATGCGAGGAGAACATTATGACCGCGATCTACACCTTCGACGTTTTTTCCAGCCTCGACGGCTTCGGCTCCATCAGTGGCGGCGACTGGGGTGGCTATTGGGGCAAGCAAGGCCCTGAACTGCTCGCCCACCGGCTTGCCCAGTACAACGCGGAACAGCGGATGGTCTTCGGGGCCACCACCTATCGGGACTTTGTGCAGATGCTAACCCCGGGCGCTGAGGATCCCGATGCACGTGACCCGTGGGTCACACGGATGCGGAGCCTGCCGTTAACGGTGGTCTCGAACACACTGGAAGAACCCCTCGACTGGCCGAACGCGACCGTTGCTCGCGGTAACGCCGTTGATGTCGTCGCCCGGCTCAAAGAAGAGTCAGATGTGCCGTTGCGCTCGCACGGCAGCCTATCAATGAACCGTGCGCTGATGGCCGCTGGTCTGGTAGACCGGGTTCAGGTGACGATCTTCCCTGTCATCACCGGCCAGACCGGAGATGCCCCGATTTTCAAGGGAGCGGCTGACTTCGACCTCGAACTGATTGAGACCCGGACGCTCGATGGCCGTACCCAGGAGCTTATCTACCGGCCCACCCTGCATGTCTGAGTTTCTCTAATGTGCATGCGGATAGAGAACTATAGCAAAGAACTGTTATACGTTCGCACCAGCGAAACAACTGCCCTTCCCGTCTGCCAGGAAGGGCATCGCTATTCTAGCGGCTATTCGGCCAGCAGCAGGTGATATTTGTTCTTGCCGGTGCGCAGCAGGATGGCGCGGCCAAAGAGCTCCGTCTCCGTGGTCAACGGGCGCTCGGCGTCTGTCCAGCGTTGATCGTTGACGTAGAGGCCACCCTGCTGTATCAACCGGCGCGCCGCGCCTTTGGAGGGCTGTGCGCCAGTGGCGACCAGCATATCCAGCACCGGCAACCCCTCGGCCAGCGCGGAGGCGGAAACCGTAGTCGTTGGCACCGCGCTCGCCAGATGCGGCAGCGCCTCGGGCGTCAACTCCGCTACGCCCGCGCCGAACAGCACATTTGAGGCGCCTCGCACCGCCTGCGCCGTTGCTTCGCCGTGAATCAGCTTGGTGATCTCGAAGGCCAGCAACCGCTGCCCAATCCGCTGCTCTGGATGCTCCGCCTGCTCGTGCTCGATGGCGGCGATTTCCTCCAGTGGCAGGAAGGTGAAGATTTTCAGGTAATGGCCGACATCGCGGTCATCGGTGTTGATCCAGTACTGGTACAGCGTGTAGGGCGTGGTCATCTCCGGGTTCAGGAAGAGCGCGTTGCCCTCGCTCTTGCCAAACTTCGCGCCAGAGGCCGTGGTAATTAGCGGCGCTGTCAGCGCATGGACGTGCGCCTCATGCTTGCGGCGAATCAGTTCCACGCCGGAGATGAGGTTGCCCCACTGATCGTGCCCGCCCACCTGCACGGTGCAGTTGTACGTCTCGTAGAGATGCAGGTAGTCAATCGCCTGGATAATCATGTAGCTGAACTCGGTGTACGAGATGCTCTGATCGGGGTCTTCCAGCCGGTTGCGCACGAAGTCCTTCGCCATCATCGCGTTGACGGAGAAGTGCTTGCCGATGTCGCGCAGGTACTCGAACAGCGTCATCTTGCCGAGCCAGTCGGCGTTATTCACCATGATGGCGGCGTTGTCGCCCTCGAACGAGAGGTAGCCGGAAAGCTGCTGGCGGATGCGTTCAGCGTTCTCGCGTATCTCTTCAGGCGAAAGCAAGGGGCGCTCAACCGATTTGCCGCTGGGGTCGCCAATCATGCTGGTGCCCCCACCGACGACGAGGATGGGATGATGGCCGCAGCGCTGAAAGTGCGCCAGCGCCATCACCGGCACCAGATTGCCCACATGCAGGCTGGGGGCGGTCGCATCGAAGCCGCAATACACGTAGAGCCGCCCGTCCGCCGCCGCTTCGGGCAGGCCGCTCTCGGTGATCTGTGACAACAGGCCGCGCTCTTTCAGCACGGTAATCACGTTCTTGCTGTCAGGCGTTCGCTTCGACATGATCTCTCACAACTCTTTCTCTTGTGTTTGTGCATACGCTTACGCAGCGTAGCGGCTTCTCAGTGGCACGGATACACGGCGGCGTGCCACTGCTCATTGTATGCCAGCGCAAGCATTTTTGCATCATCTGGCCCATGTCTGGCTCAGTATCCATCAAAGCCAAGAAGAAGCTGATCTGATCGGGAATCCCTAGAAGTGCCCAAGTAATTCTAGTAGCCCCAGCACGACATCTGGCGCGGCCTGAATGGTAAAGATACGCCACCATTGTTTGCGTGCCTCTTGCTTGCCGACCTCGGCGGCTATATCGCCAGGGTGCAGCGCCAGCGCGCGATCAAAAGCGACGATAGCCTCATGTGGCTGGAGCAGGCGCGTCAACACGATTCCCTTTGCCCTCCACGCTGGCACAAAGGCATCATCGAGCGTTAATGCCTGTTCGATGGCTTCCAACGCTTGCTCTTCCTTTCCCAGCCCTATCAGAAATGTGCCTTTGCTGAGCCAGGCGAGAGCTGATTCCGGCGCGTATTCGAGTTCGACTTCAGCTACCACCAGCGCATCCTCGTAGCGTCCCATATCTGCCAGTAGTAGTTCGTTGGAGTTGAGCGCCCGCAATGCCAACATCCTGGCATCAGTATTGTTTGGCTGGCTGCCGGTCAAATCGAGCGCATGTATGCTCGCCGTTAGCGACTCCTGATGGTGGCCGAGTCGCGCCAGCGCCAGTGCTTTGCCAGCCCAGGCCGCCGCATCAGAGGGGTCAGCGTCTATGGCGTCGGTGAAGGCCGCCAGCGCCTCGCCATAGCGATGTTCACGCAGAAGGAATGTGCCTACCGATCCCTCTGCTGCCGATTCACTCATCCGTTTGCCCTATCTACTGCGGTTCGCGGCGTTCGAGTGAGATAACGGGAATCTGGCGCGTGACTTTCGCCTGATGATCGGCGAAGAATGGGTATTTTTCGATGATGCGCGCCCAGGTCTCTTCGCGGTCCGCGCCCGCCAGGGCGACGGCGGTGGCGTCGTAGGTATCGGCGCCGATTTCGACCGTCACCACTGGATGGGCTAGCAGGTTGTAATACCAGGCGGGGTGAGCCGGTGCGCCGGAATCGGAGGCGATGACCAGCAGCCGGTCGCCATCACGGATATACATCATGGGAGTGGTACGGCGCTGGCCGGTTTTCGCGCCGGTCGTCGTCAGCAGGAGCAACTGCCTGCCGTTCATCGGGCCGCCAGGAGCGTTGCGGCTGGCGCGAAACTCCTCGATCAACTGGCGATTGAATGCTTTTATATCGGAGGGAATATCTGGCATGCTCTCTCCTGCTGTCTCCTACGATGCTCGTGGCGGCACGCTGTCTCAGTTCTTCAGCGCCTCGTCTGCGGGCACGTGGCTGTGGCCGCTATGGTCACTATGGTCGTGACCGTTGTGGTTATGGTCATGCTGCGCAGTGGGGCGCAGATCGCAATAGATGGCGTCGCAGCTTCCCGGCGGGCAGACGCAGAATCCCTCATGGCTGCCATGCGCGGTACTCTCGAACTGGATGGTCGTATGCGTGATGCGATAATTGCGCCGTAGCATCGCCGCCACCGCGTCGAGGATTGGCGCGCTACCGCTCGGCGGCAGGTCATCTATCACGGCGTGGCAGGAGAGCGCCAGCATGCCGCTGGTGATGGACCAGACGTGCAGATCATGCACATCGCGGATGCCTGGCACACGCAGCATATCGCGCACGAGGTCCGGCAGCGAGAGGTCGCGCGGCGCGGACTCCATCAGGATGCTCACCGCCTCACCAATCAGGCGTATTGCGGTGATGGCGACCAGTACCGCAATCAACACGCTTATCAGCGGGTCCACCCAATACGCTCTGGTGAAGGCGATGGCGATGGCGCCAATGATGACGCCCAGTGACGCGCCGATATCGCCAAGAATATGGAGCAGCGCCGCTCGCGCGTTGAGATTGTGTTCGTCGCTCTGCTGAAGGCCAAAGACAATATAGAGATTCAGCAGGATGCCGATGGCCGCCGCCACCACCATGATGCCTGGCGCCACTTCCTGCGGATGCTGGAAGCGTTGATACGCCTCGAAGACGATCACCACAGCGATGACCACCAGTGTCATGCCATTGATGAGCGCCGTCAGAATGCCGGTGCGATGGTAGCCGAAGGTGCGCCGCTCGTCCGCTGGACGTTCGGCCTGGATGGCGGCGAACCACGCCAGCCCCAGCGCAGCGGCGTCTGTCAACATATGGCCGGCGTCGGAGAGCAGGGACAGCGAATGCGCCGCGAAACCGCCGGCCACTTCGACCGCCAGAATCGCCAATGTCAGGATGAAGCCCAGCCGCAGCTTATCGCGCGTGAGCTGATGCGCATGCGCGTGCGTATGGTTGTGGGCGCTTATTCCCTGTGCCATAGCTATCTCACCTTCCTCGTCTGTAGTATACCATAATGGATGCCAGAAAACATGAGAAAATACAGCGATAACAAGGAAGTGTGAGAGGGTGTGAGCGAGCGAATAAGAGAGCCGCCCCAGTATGGTCTCAGCGCGGTTGACCCCAATGCACACGGCAACTACAATGAGTGCGCGCCTTGCTCTCGGCTTTGAAAAGCCGGAGCAAGCGTGAATACGGCTGAAGCCACAGCAGCCCACGGATCAACGTGGACTTCAGTCCAGTCTATCGTGCCCCGGCAGTTTACTGCCGTGACATTGGCCTATTACGTGACATCCGCCTATTATTGGAAGTTATTGGAAGCGCCCACATGAGCAGCACAGCAGAGCAGCTATTCGCGCCTCCGTCGCGCCCACAGCGGCCAGGTCAGCCACTCTGGCGGCGGATGGCGCGCTGGTATGCGCATCTGGCGGGATTCCTGCTGGCGCTCTTGCTGCTCATTGCCGCGTGTTTGCCGGTGGCTCCTGGTGAGCAGTCGTACCTGCTGGCGGCGGCGCATCTGCGGGCTGAATTGCGTTACGATCTGGCCATTGCCCAATATGCCGGGGCCAGCGCCGTCGCACCTGCCGATCCACTGCCCTATTGCCGGGTGGGCGATGTGCGGATGCTCCAGCAGGAATGGTCCGCCGCCCGCGCCGCCTATGCGCGTTGCGCCAGCCTGGGGCCGGACCAGGGAGACGCCTGGCGCTCGCTGGGTGACGCCGACCACGCTGGCGGAGACAACAACGCTGCGCTCGCTGACTGGGGACGGGCGGCGGCGCTTGGCGACCAGGAGGCGCTGCGACGACTGGCGCAGGCCGCCGAGGCGCGCGGCGATGTTCCTGCTGCGGTGGCCTTCTGGCGGCGTTTGCCCGCGCATGATCCGCAGGCGCTGGCGCATCTGGGTATGTTGGCGCTCTGGCAGGGCGATGCTGGCGCGGCGCAGGCGGACTTTCTGGCCGCTGGCGCGCACGCCAACCCCGCAGCCGATCAACTGGCGAGTGATGGCTTTTTGCTGCTGGCGGCGCTGCCACAGAATGCCGCCACAACGCAGAGCCGGTTGGGGCATGCTTTCCTGGCGGCGAATCTGCCGGCGCTGGCGCTCGCGCCGTTTGCGCGCGCCATTGCGCTGGCCCCAGCCAGCGGCGCGGCCAATGACACTGGCGAGACGCATGCGTATCTTGGCTGGACGTTGTTGCTGCTGGGCCAATCTGCGCGCGCTGCACAGGAGATTGCCACAGGGCTGGCGCAGGCGCCGGATAGCAGCTTCGCCTGGTTTGCCGCTGGTGAGCTGGCGCTAGCGAAGCAGCAACCAGCGCTGGCGGTCCAGCGGTTGCAGCAGGGCGCATTGCTCGACCCGAATAACCCGCTCTTCTGGTCGGAGATCAGCCGCGCCTCGCTGTCGCTACATGACTATCTCGGCGCTGAAGCGGCAATGACGACGGCCAGCGCCCTCTCCACCCGGCCCGTTGAGACGATTGCGCTGGTGCATATCTATGTAGACTTTCATCTAGGCTTTGGTGATGGCAGCGCCTTGCGCGCCGGCATCGCCGCTGTTACCCGCTGGCCGGGAAATGAGCCGTTGGAGTTCCTGCTGGCGCAAATCTACACCGGCCTGAACGAACCCGCGAATGCGTACTATGCGCTTCAGGCGGCGCAGGCGCTCGACCGCACCGATCCTGGCCCGTATGTCTTGCTCGGCGCGCAGGCGGAGAACGAGGGGAACTATGTCAGTGCTGCGCTGGACCTGCGCACGGCGCTGGCGCTGCGCCCACATGGGCCATTCGCTGCGCAGGCGCAGACGTTGCTTGCGCCTATACAGGATATCCCTGTTTGACGGTTCGCCTGCGATAGACTAAAATGACGCCAGATTCCTGATTTTTCGCTGGTCGGCAGCATAGAAACCGCTATTTGAAGTTCCCTATTTGTGCGTGCCAGTGGGTGTGGGGAAAGTGAGGCCAAAGGGCAGCTATGGATTCACAGAGAGGCTACGGCCAGTATAGCCAATACAGCCAGAGCGCGGTGAATGTGGGGATGTACGGCGATGGCGCAACTGGATCTGCCCAAAATGCGGCTGCTGATCCCGCCGAGGGGTTCGCCATTCCCACGCCACCTCCCGTCAGCCCCTGGACCACCACCGGCGATGGCGGTGTCGGTGGCATGGCCAACGGCGCCATCGCCGATATGCACCACACGGCAAGTAGCCCGCTCGAATATGGTGGCCGGGATATCACTGCGCAGTTACGCAATGGCACCCTGACCGAACTCGCGCCGGGAACGCTCGTGCTGGGACGCTTTTATGTGGAGCGCGCGCTGGGTAAAGGTGGCATGAGCAATGTCTATCTTGCGCAAGACTATCACTTTGAGCCGCCAAATAACCGCCGTTCGCTCAAAGAGATGATCTCTGGCCTGGACGACCCCACCCGCCTCAGCAACTTCAAGCGTGAAGCCAATGTGCTGGCCCGGTTGCGCCATCCGCGTATCCCGCGCGTCTTTGATTATTTCACTATCTATCAGCGCGCGTACCTCGTGCTGGATTACATCGAGGGAACCGATCTGGAAGCCAAGCTCGAAGAGTCGCAAGACATGCTGGCGCCGGAGATGGTAGTAGACTGGATGCTCCAGCTCTGCGACATCGTTGAATATCTGCACACCCAACCACATCCGATCATTTTCCGCGATCTCAAACCCAATAACATCATTCTGACGCTGGACGGGCATATCGTCTTGATTGACTTTGGTATCGCCAAACTGCTCTCTGGGGGCCGCGATACCAATGTCGGCACGCCTGGTTACGCCGCCAATGAAATGTATGGCGGTCATGCCGATACGCGGTCGGATATCTTTGCCCTGGGGGCGATGATGCACCATCTGCTGACCCGGCAAGACCCGCGAAAACGGGATCTCTTCACCTTCCACCGGCACCCCATTCGCCGCTACAATCCGGCGGTTCCGCCAGAACTGGCTGCGGTGGTGATGCGCTGTGTCGAGCAAGAGATGGACAAACGCTACCAAACCATCAGGGAGGTGCGCCAGGCGCTCGAAGAAGTCTACGGCTACAGCGCGAAGCGCACAACTACCGATGGCATCGGATCACGCCCAATCATCAATACGATCCTCGATGAGCACAATGTGCGCATGGCGCCCAGCTACACCACCACCCAGATTTGGCGCTATCAAACCGAAGACGAGGTTCGCGCGACGCCAGCCGTTGATGGCAACACCGTGTATATCGGGTCCTACGACCATAATGTCCATGCAGTAGATCGCATGACTGGACGGCTGAAGTGGAAGTTTGCCACCGATGGCGGTGTCTGTGTGACGCCTGCTCTCTGGCAGAATGATGTCCTCATTGGCTCGCAAGACTTTAATATCTATGCGATTGACTGCACAACCGGCAAAGAGGACTGGCGCTATCGCACCTGGCAACGGGTTCACTCGTCGCCACGCATCTTTGACAACCGGCTCTACATCGGCTCAGATGATACCTACATTCACGCTATCGAGCCGCGTACTGGCGTGATGATCTGGCATCATCAGACGTTCCGCGAAATTTGGTCCTCTGCGGCCTATGACAATGGAGTGGTCTTCATCGGGTCCAGCGATAACTCCGTCTATGCGGTTGACGCGCTGACCGGCGAATTCAAGTGGCGTTTTCAGGCGCAGGGGAGCGTCATATCTTCACCCATTGTGGTGGATGGCAATGTATTCTTTGGCTCGAAGGATTTCGGGATTTATTGCCTGGATAGCAAAACCGGCTGGCAAGCCTGGCGTACTCCTACTGATGGCGGAGTGATTTCTTCACCGTTGATTGTGGGCGACCGGCTCTATATCGGCTCGGCAGATAAGCATCTCTATTGTCTGGACCGGCATACCGGCCATCTCGTCTGGAAATACGCCACTGGCGGTCAGGTCAATTCCAGCCCGGCCTTTGCGGATGGCGCGCTCTTCTTTGGCAGCAATGACAGAACGGTCTATTCGCTGGATCTAGAGGGCAAACTGCGCTGGCGGTTCACCACCGGTGGTATCGTTCCTGGCTCTCCGGTCGTCCGTGATGGTGTGGTGTACATCGGAAGCGCCGATGGCTGCCTCTACGCCTTGCGCGCCAATGGATAATGATTGATCGCGCGCATGCGAAAGCGCCTACCATATTATCTGTCGCTAGCTATTCTGCATGTGCACGTGGCGCAGGGCGATAGCAGGAGTGTATCACTACTCTCATCACTTTCACTGCTATCACCCTGGCGTCTCCCTATCTATCCAGCCAGTCACTCATGAGCGGCTGGCCGCCTGGAAGGGGAATCAGGGCACGGTGTCGGCGACCCAGGGCAGTAGCCATAGGTGTGAACACGCGCGACCGAGGTGTGTGGCTGCTGGATGGCAGCAGCGGTTGCAATCGTTGGCGTCCCGAAGGCCAGTCCAGCGTAGCCGCTCACCAGCAGGACAAGCAAAAGCCCAATTTTCCGCATAAGCGAGAACGATCCTCCGATGGACAACTACGACGTGTCCATCAACTGTCAAAGGAATTTACAAAGCGGTAAGTGGCCATCACCGTTATTTTGACAATACAGCAAGTGTAAGCGTATGTGGAACTCACAGCCTTGTGACTCTTGCTTTTCTCGTATTCTTTGCGCTGCGGAGCAGAGGCGAGGGAGGACTTTGCATATTCGATTCAGTGAGATATAGTGACACTACATACAATTCCGTGCGTCCGTTATTGCGTATCTTCCTGTCATTCTGTTGTCACGCTATTTCGCTGTTTTTCCGCAAAGACACTGCTTTACAAAGGATCTCTTGCCCTATGCGCCAGAAGATAGTGATCCTTACCTATACTGATGATTCACCACGTATGGCTGCGCGTATAGCAGCGGCATGTAGACGCCACTACGGCGCCCGCCATGTGCAGGTCATCAGCGCCGCATCTTCTGCTCTCGCTGACACTGGTACTGGTACCACTCCTATTGCTGCTGGCACTGACACGATCATTGCCGTGATCGGCCCTCGTTGGCTCGGCGCGAGTTCCCCGCATGATCCAGCGCATGATCGGGTGCTGGCGACGCTGGCCAGCGCCATTGCGCAGGGAACGCTAGTGATTCCAGTACTGGTGGATGGTGCGAGCGTGCCGCCTGAAACGGCGCTGCCGCAGGCCCTCGCGCCGCTTGCGGAGCGCCACGCGCCGGTGGTGCGCGCGGGATGGCGGTTCGCCGGTGATATGCGGCGCCTCTATCGCAGCATTGCCATTCAACACAACCGGGGCGGCGCGCGACCTTTCACTCTGTGGGCAGCGGTTGCCATGCTGATTGGCACACCGTTTATCATCTTGCTCTCCATCGCCACCTATCGCCCGCAACTGGTCGTTTATTATGTGCTGGTTATGCTGGCTTTGACGTTCCCAACGCTCATACAAATGCTGCGTGAGCATCATTGGAGCTGGGCGTTTGCGCTCATCCTGTTTACGGTGATCGCGGTTTTTGGTCTGCTTGCCCTCATCAGCGCGCTCTCGATACCTGCCAATGCAGCGCGCCCGCTCAATATGCCACTCGCCTTTTCTCTGCTGCTGGTGGGCGGTTGGGCGCTGACGCTCGCGCGCTACATGGAACGTTTTCATGCGCTCAAGTGGGAGTATCTGCCGCGCCGCTCTCGCACATCACCCGATGCTCACGATGGGCATAACTCACACGCAGCAGCAAATCAAACGCCCGCTGCCCAACAATCCAAGCCTCGTTCCATGCCTCGTTCGCGCCGGGCGGCGCGCGCTGCTTCGGTGGCGACGACTACGTACTTCCTCTCGTATCGCCGTGCTGATAGCTTCGATGCCTGCAAAGCCTTTTACCATCTGCTCGCTCGTGGGTATGGGCCGAGTAATGTCTACCGTGACCTCGATATGAATCTGGGGGGTGAATTGTTCCCCGCGAGGCTGGAGCGTACGCTGGCGGGATGTCGGGTCGCGCTCATCTTGATTGGCCCGCAGTGGCTCGATATACGGGATAACAATGGACAACGCCGTCTCGACAACCCAAACGACTTCGTGCGTATGGAAATCGCTATGGTATTGCGCCTAAGAAAAATTGTCATTCCAGTGCTGATTGGCGGCGCGAGCGCACCCGACGCAGCCAGTCTGCCGGAAGATATCAGAGCGCTGGCGAGTCTGCGGATGTTTCGCATACGCGCACTTGGGCCGCGCTGGACAGGACTGTGGTGGGAATTATGGCCGATACGCTGGTATGCCAATGCCCGCTTCTACCAACAAATCCGGCGTCATCCACTGATCCTCTATAGCGGGGTTGCGCTGTACTTTGGCCTGTTGGTGATGGCACTGACCGGCATCTGGGTAGGTATCCGGCAGGCGGAATGGGTTGCGCTGGTCTTCTTGCTGATGCAGGCGCTCACCTGGGCAGGCGCACTCTTCGCCGCCGCGCGTGAACGCTTCTGGGGGTGGTGCGCTCTATTCGTTGGCCTCATGGTGCTGCTGGTGGGTGCGCTTGGTATGTGGCTGTTGCCCCTGGCGCCTACCAGCCAGCTCAACCGGCGGCTCGTGCCGGTAGGTGGATTGCTGGCGCTGCTCGCCTATGTGATTCTGACCTGGGCGCTGATCTTCTTTGGGCAGGGCCTTCGCAGTGGACGTTTCGAGTCTCGCGCGCCACCAACGCCACCCGCAACGCCGGTGGATACCTCATGACCCCATAAACAGCGGCGCAGGCGCGCCCTCCCTTCACACACAACGCTGTGACTGGCAGTGCGCCCGCGCCCACGGTATTGTCGCATTGAGCGACTCCGTTCGATAGACCGATGGAACTCCACCAATTGCAAGCAATTGTAAACAACTGAATGTGCAGGTATACGACACACTCAACGAGGGGAGGGCACGCATGAATCGCCGTGCGCTGCTGGTTGGCATTAGCAGGTATGACTATCTCAAACCCGATCTGAACTGGTGCATAGACGATGTGCAGGCGATGCAGGAGGTCATCGCGTCTCACGCCAACCAGGGGGCTAACTTCTCCACCCGTACCCTCAAGGGGGTTGTGTCGCGGGATGGCACTGCTGATGAGAAGATTCCTGATGGTGAACGGGTCACATTTACCAGGTTGAACACGGCGCTGAAAGAATTGTTTGACTTCGATGGCACGATCCTGTTCTATTTTGCAGGCCACGGCATTCCCAAAGAGAAGGAAACCTACCTGGCGGTGCAGGACGGAACGCTGGCGTTGCCCGGCATATCGCTGACAAAATTGCTGGACATGGCGAATACGTCGTCTGCCGAAGAAGTCATCTTGATTCTCGATGCCTGCTATTCGGGGGATATTGGTGAGCCACAGGATGAGGCAGATATTCCCAACATGTATCTGCGTCCTGGGATTACGGTGCTGGCCTCCACCAGCCCCAATCAACAGGCGAATGAAGACCGGAGGCTGGGTGAAGCGAGCGGGCATGGCGTGTTTACCCGCCTGGTGCTGGATGCGCTCAAAGGTGGCGCCGCCGATGTGCGCGGGCTGGTGTCGGTGGCCTCGATCTACGCCTACGCTGAGCAGGCGCTTGGCCCCTGGCAGCAGCGCCCCGTCTATAAGTCCAACGCCAAGAAACTCTCGCCGATTCGCTTTTGCAAGCCGGATATCACCGATGACGACCTGCGCCGCCTGCCGCTCTTCTTTCGCCAGGCAACAGACAAATATGTGCTCGACCCGACGTATGAAGTCACGCGCCCAGAGGCGTTGCCGGAGCATGTCGCGATCTTCAATCTCTTCAAACGCTATCAAGTGGCCAGGCTGCTGCGCCCAACGATTGACGACCACCTCTATTTCGCAGCGTTATCGTCGCATCCCGTTGAATTGATGCCACTTGGTCAGTTTTACTGGCAATTGGCTAAGGAACATCGGCTTGGCGATGTTCCTGCCTTTCCTTCACTCTGGGAGAATCCTATGAAATCAGTGCCTGATGCAGAATCCGTCGCCAAACTCTTTCACACGACCTATGAGCGTCTTGCCCCGCACTACGGCTATGGAACCCGCCTCGCAACGCGCGTGCCCTGGGAACAGGTGCCGGAGCAGAACAGACAATTGATGATCGCCACCGCTGCCGAAGTGCTGGCAGCGTTGTTCCCACTCGAAGACCCCTCTGCGCCAGAAGATGCTGCGGAAGCGGTGTCGCCAGCAGACCCGCCAGAGATAAATGAAGAAAATGTGCCAAAGACGATAGGATACAGCCGACCCAATAGTATAGAATAGGGATGCGGATGTGCTGCGCCGCAGAGTACGCTATACTGAGGCAATTATGCGATGGCGGCTGGCAGCGTGGCTAATCTAGCTAATCTGGCTGTCCTGGCTAAACAGGGTATACTGGCGATACTGCGAGAACTGTAGAGGATAGGTTCCCAACGAGGGGGATGGCGTGGATCAGGGCGACGAACAAAGCACAAGCGTACCTACTGGGGTACATACGGCTGATAGCGCCGAAACGGCTGCAATGGTTCCTGGCAACACGAGCAACACCGGAGACGATGGAGCCGCAACGGCGCCTGCGCCCCAGGTACATGGGACGCCAGCGTCGCCCGATGAACTGGACGATGAACTGGACATTGCACGGGAGGGACAGAAAACGCTGCCCCTGTCCGCAACGGATACACTAGCGCCGGACGAGGCGGTTGAGCAGGATCAGCAGGCCGATGCTGCTGATCCAACGGAGGAGCAGGGAGACGCATCCACAGAGAGCGAGGCCGCGCCGGAGCTGGGCGCGTCCGAAACATCTGAAACGCCCGAAACATCGGGGGCTACAGCACCGGACACCGCAAGCGCGAGTGAGGAGCCATCACTGACGGAGGCTATCGCAGCCAGCGAATCCGCTGAATCCGCCTCGCCCTCGATGCCGGAGCCAGAAACGCCCGTAGCGGAGCAAAGCGAGGATGCAGACGCTTCTACCGAGTCTAAAGCGCCCATGCGGCTGGGCGAGCCGCTGGCAGCGGGAGCGATGGTCGGCCCGTATTTGATTGAGCGTGTGCTGCGCGTGACGCCGGATGAACATAGCTATCTTGCCATCGGCATCCGGGAGGATGGCGAGCGTGGCCCATATGTTACGCTGGTGGAGCGCGCCGAGGGTGGCTTCAGTGATAACGTCTTGCGGCTGATCGCCATGCGGCTGCGTCATCCACGCCTGCTGGCGCCGCGCACGCTCTTTTCGCTGGAAGGGCGCGATTACCTCGTCGTGGAGACGCTGGTGGATGAAGACGGCGAACCGGCGCAATTGGTCAGCCAGGGTGGGCGGCTGCCCATCGTCAATGCGCTGACGGCGGGCGCTGGTCTGGCGGATACGTTGAGCTATCTGCATCGCAACGGCGTGGTACATCTGCATGTCTCGCCGGATACTATCGCTGTCTTCAATGGCCGCGCCTATCTCACTGGCATGGAACAGGCGAGCTACCTCGATCTGACCACGGCGGATTCGGCATCGTTGACTGCGCGCGACACCAACTTCCTGGCGCGCACGCTGGCGATCATTGGCGATGTGCCACCCGAAGAGGTTCCTGGCGAGGACCTCGTGCAGGACAACCTGCGGCGCATCGCAGCGCATGGCGCAAGCGATGGTTTCGAGTCTCCTGGTGAACTGGCAGGCGCCTGTAGTGTCGCGCTGGAGTCGGTGGCGCATGCGCTGCCTAACCTCACGAGCGGGGTTGCAGCGCCGGTGATGCTGGAAACTGCCACGGCCACGACCGTCGGGCGCGTGCGCTCGCAAAATCAGGATGCCAGCGCCTACGCCACCTTTGACATTACCGATGATTGGACACAGGGTGAGCCGGTAGGGGTCTTCCTAGTGGCGGACGGCATGGGCGGTGAGGCGCGCGGCGAACTGGCGAGCCGGATTGCCGCGCGCACGGTGCTGGCGGAGATGGCGGCGCACTTTGCGTTGCCCGCGCTCATCTTGCCCGCGCGCGATCTGGACGACAGCGCAGAGTCGCGCCGCAACAGCGCCCGCGCGGACACCGGCGATGAGAACGACAGCAACAACGGCGAGGTGAGCAATAGGCAACAGAACGATGCGCAACAGCAGGAAGCATCTGAACTGACCAAAGCATTGGTGCAGGCAGTGGAGCGCGCCAACCAGCAAGTGCGCGAACTGGCGCAACAGCTCGGCAAAGTGACTGGGACGACGCTCACTGCCATCGCCGTTCAGGGGCAACGTGCGTCGCTGGCGCACCTGGGCGACAGTCGCGCCTATCTGTTGCGTGGCGATGTCATGGTGAAGTTGACGGAAGATCACTCGGTGCTGGCGCGGCTGCAAGCGTTGGATCATCCATTGCTCAGCGACCCCGATATGTTCATTCCGCGCAATACCCTCTATCGTTCGCTTGGCCAGGAAGAAGAGACTATCCCCGATACGCTGGAGTTTACTCTGGCTCCGGGCGACCGGCTGCTCCTCTGCTCAGATGGCCTCTGGGATGAACTGGACTCGCAGACGCTGGCGCAGACATTGGCGGGCGCGAAAGACCCGCGTGACTGCACGGAGCAACTGGTGCGCATGGCCAACGCCGCCGGTGGTAGCGACAATAGCACGGCGGTGGCGGTCTTCGTGCATCCCGTGCTGGACGACGCCGACCGGCCCAGCGTCGCGGATATCGCGGACGCTTGGAATCCGCCGGGCATGGCCGGTGAAGACGACGGTCAGTAGGCGCGTATACCCGGCGCTTCGCTATGTGGAATTGTCAGGCGATCTCGCCGAGAGAGCCAGGATACTAGCCAGGATTGATGCGCATGATACGTCCGGATTTTTACGCTGTGCTTGGGGTTGCGCCCGCCGCCTCAGCCGAAGAGATTCGCCAGGCGTACTATCAGCTTGCCCGCCAGCATCACCCCGATGCTGGCGCCAGCGATGCCGATGCCGAACGCTTCAAGATCATCAACGAGGCCTATCGGGTGCTGAGTACGCCCCAGTTGCGCGTCGCCTATGACAATGCGCTGCTCATGATGGGGCAACATCAGGCAAACCAGACGAGTCAGTCTGGTCGGGCGCGTCCGGTGGATTCTGCGCCGCTCACTAGAACCCAGACCACCGCGCCGGTCATGCCATCGGTCTTCCCCTCGTTGGGCCTTCAGGTGACGCTGGGGCAGCAGCGCATTCTGCCTCTGCGCGAGATGACACGCTGCTATCTGCTGACGGAACTTGGCCCATTGAGCGAGCCAGCCATCATTGACCCACAGCCGCTGGACCTGGCGCTGCTGGTGGATCGTTCCAGTTCGATGCGAGGCGCGAAGATTTTCGAAGCGATACGCGCTCTCCAATCCATCCTCGATCAACTGCACATGGATGACCTGCTCACCATTGTCCTCTTCGATGACTTCGCCGAAGTGATCGCCGACGGCGAGACGCCACGTGGGCGACCGGGCATCGAAGAGGCGCTCAAAGGCGTGATGGTGCGGGGTAGCACTGAACTGGCGAAAGGACTGGAAACCACGCTGGACCGGCTGGCGGCGCATCGCTCGCATAGCCGCGCCGCCAGCCTCGTCTTGCTGACGGATGGGCACACCTACGGCGACGAGCAGCGCTGCCTCGAACTGGCGGCGAAGGCGCGCGAAATTGGCGTCTCGATTACCACACTCGGCCTGGGGGTAGACTGGAATCGCTCATTGCTGGACCGGCTGGCGGCGATCAGCGGTGGCAGCGCGAACTATGTGCAGCAGCCGGCAGACCTCACCGAGCATTTCGAGGCAGTGGTTCGGCGGCTGCGCGCAACGCTGGCGCTGAGCATACGCCAGACCTTCGAGCCGGCCCCTGGTGTGCGCATCACCCGCGCCACGCGCGTTTCGCCCGATATCGCGCAGGCGTTCAGCGTTCCCACCGGCCAGCTCTCCCTCGATACCGGCAGCAGCGATCCGTTGACGGTGGAGTTGGGGGCGCTGGCGGGGCGACCGGACCTTGAGACGGCGGCGGTGCTGTGGGAGACGCTGCTCGATCCACGGCAGATCACCACCAACCACCAGGGCGCGTATCAGGTGGGGCGACTGCACGCTACCTATATCTCGACCCAGCACAATCATCAGGTGGAGCGGTTGGGACAAGAGATTGCCATTCCAGTGAACACGGGCGGCGCGACTGAGCCGTTCAATGACGATGTGCGACTGGCGCTGCAAATCGTTACGGCGTATCGCTGCCAGGCGCAGGCCGATACACTGGCGCAGACTGGCAAACCGGCGGAGGCGCAGGCGCAACTGGACACCGCCGCGCTGCGCCTGCGCAACGCTGGCTCCCCAGATTTGGCGGCGCAGGCGCAACAGGCAGCGCAAACGCTGAGTGGCGCGCTTGCGAAGAACGATATGCAGAACGATATGCAGGTGGTAGAAGAAATGCTGCGCGTGCGCTATGGCACGAAAAACCTCGGCCTCTTCCATCGCCTGCGCCAGAGCGCCAAACACAAGCCATAACAGCGGGAAACCTGGCGGACAGGAATGTCTGCCCCACCAATCCCATAACCCTGTATGAATTGGTATTATTTCTTCGAGATACACTTCTCAGACGTGCTCTCAGACATTTCAGGAAGGTGTGGATATGGCAGACGAGCAGCAACCGATGGTCCGCTATGATCTGAGTGGGCGAGTGGCGCTGATTCCTGGCGGGCTGGGCGGCGCTGGTCAGGCGATCTCGCGCGCCTTTCTGGAGTCTGGCGCGGTGGTCGTCGCCGCCGGACGCAGTGAGCATGCTGGCAACGGCGACCCGTTCCGCGAACAATTGGGCGACCTGGCGGAGCGGTTCAGCGTCTATCGCGCCGATGTCACCGATGAGGCGGAGGTCGAATCGCTGGTCTGGTCTGTAGTGGAGCGGCACCATCGCCTCGATATCCTGGTCAATCTGGTCGGCGGCTGGATGGCTGGTCAGCCGATTACCGGGCTGGAATACAGCACATGGGAGCGCATGCTCGACATCAACCTCAATGCGGCGTTCCTGCTTGCCAAACATGCCGCTCGCCCGATGACCCAGCAGAACTGGGGACGTATCATCCATGTCTCGTCGCGGGCCGCGCGCAGCGGTCGCCGCAACGCCGCCGCCTACGCCATCGCCAAGAATGCCGTGGTGACGCTGGCGGAGGTGCAGGCCGAGGAACTGCGCGACGCCAACATCACCGTCAACGCCATCTTGCCGAGCATCATAGATACGCCAGCCAATCGCGCCAGCATGCCCGGCTCCGATTTCAGCCGCTGGCCCAAAGCTGAGGAGGTTGCGCGTGTGCTGCTCTTCCTCGCCTCGGAGGACGCCAAACTCATCAGCGGCGCAAGTATTCCCGTCTATGGGCGTGGCTGAATAGTGAATAGTGAATAGGCTTGAACGTTCCAGACCAAGCTGAATGACGTGATTGCAGAGGACATTGCAGGAGTTTGCACGAGTTTGCCGAAGATCGGAGGGTATGCTGCCATGCCATCGAACCGTCCCATCAACCGCACGATTCACGTCAAGCGCGAGCAATGGCATCTGGCGTGGGATAAGAGCATCACGCCCATCGCCTTCATCGAATCCGGCGAGACGGTGGAGTTCAGCCTGATGGATGCCTCCTGTGGGCAGATCGGCCCGGACTCCAGTGTAGATACTATTCGCGCGCTGGATTTTTCGCGGGTAGATCAGGTGAATGGACCGATTTATGTCGAAGGCGCAGCGCCAGGGGATACGCTTCAGATCGAATTCCTCAGCTTTGAACCGGCGGAGTGGGGGTGGACGGCGATCATCCCTGGCTTTGGCCTGCTGGCGGATGAGTTCACCGAACCAGCGATTCATATCTGGCATCTAGAAGACGGCTGGGCGGAGTTTGTGCCTGGCGTGCGTATCCCGCTGGCGCCGTTCTGCGGCGAGGTGGGGCTAGCGCCCGGCCAGCCAGGCGCGCTCTCGACCATTCCACCCTATCGCCACGGCGGCAACCTCGATACCAAGCATCTCACGGCGGGTAGCACGCTCTACCTGCCGGTGGAGGCATCCGGCGCGCTCTTTTCGCTGGGCGATGGACACGCGGCGCAGGGCGACGGCGAGGTCTGTGGCACGGCCATCGAGACGCCGATGCACGCTACTGTGCGCCTGAGCGTGCGCAAAGACTATCCGGTGCAGGCGCCGCAACTCGTCACCGCCGGTCCCCTGAACCCGCACGCCAATATCGCGCCGTACTACGCGACCACCGGCGTTGGCCCCGATCTGATGGAGGCAACGCGCGACGCCGTGCGCCAGATGATCGCGCACCTGGAACGGCGCTATGGTCTCTCCCACACAGACGCCTATATGCTGTGCAGCGTGGCAGTGGACCTCAAAATCTGCGAAGTGGTGGATGCGCCGCACTGGGTCGTCGGCGCGTTCCTGCCGGAGAGCCTCTTTGCCAGCGAGTAAACACCCGCAAGGGTGAGGATGTAAAATCATCCTTGCGCGGTATTTCTTGCTTTGCCGTTCCCCAAGAAACTACGTTATGATACACTCGACAAGCACCTTTGAGCGTGCCAAGCGTATCCGCATGCCAATTTACCCGCCTACTTTGCATTCTTCCTGGCATGTGGATCACGGAATAATTTGTAGCGATTCGTAGCGAGGCGAAGCGATGGCAGATGGCACACACGACGTTTCCCGTTCCAAAAGCGCCCAGGCAATGCAGGAAGCATCAAGCACGTCGCAACCGAAAGCGGCTCATGCAGATAAGGGGTCATCGCCCATCTCCATCTCATCGGGATTGAAGCTGCTGAGAGACCAGCGGTACCCCAAATGGTTCAACTGGCTCATTCCGGGTCTGGTCGTCTTGCTGCTGCTCAGCGGCATCATCGTCGTGGTGCAACGGGTGCGCGCGGCGCAGAATCCACCGCAATCAGCGCAGGAGGCCGCCTACCAGGAGGCGCTCAAAGAGGGCGTCTCGTTGGGAAATATCCCGGCGCCAGCATTCTCATTGCCGGACCAGACTGGGACTACTATTTCGCTTGCGCAACTCCACGGGCATCCCACCGTCCTCACATTTTTTGACTCTGTATGCCCTCATGCCGACTGCTCGCTGATTGCCGAATACATCAACTGGACGGCGAAAGATATGGGCGTCAAGAGCGCCGATGTCAATTGGGTGGCGCTGAGCATTGATCCCTGGCACGATACGCCTGCCACCGCCAAAACTTTCCTCAGCACCCGCCAGGTGACGATTCCACTCCATTATCTGCTTGGCAACCTTGCACAGATGACACCACTCTGGCAGGGCTATCACATGCAGGCGATCCTGCAACCCGATGGCGTGGTCGTCCACACGACTGGAATCTACGTCCTTGATGCCCAGGGACGTGAGAACATGTTCTTCGACGAAGGGTTCGACCCCCAGGCACTGAGCGCGTATCTGCTGCATATGCTTGCCCAACCCGGCAACACGGCTGGCGCTGCGGCAACCGCTGGCGCAGGGCAGCCCACCGGCACGAGCAACCAGAGCCGGACAGTCAACGGCATGACCATCTCGTTGACGGAGACACCGGGCCAGTTCGGCACCTATACCTTTACTGCGACGGTTCTGGGCAGTGACGGCACTCCGCTGGAAGGCGCGCAGGTAAACCTCGATCTGACGATGACGGCCATGCCCATGACGCCGTTGCACGTCACACTGAATCCCCTGAATCCGCCAGTGCCAGGGAGCTATCAGGCGCAGGGGGTCGTCTCCATGAACGGTCAGTGGCAGGTGACGGTTCACGTACTGCCACCCGGCGCGGCGCAACCGACCCAAACCACCTTCACGTTTACCGCTAAATACTAAGAAGCCCCCACCCCCTCCCCCGTGTGCGGGAGAGGGGAGCCAGACAGGGACCGGCGAATTCATTCGCCGGGCTACGTCCCCGGAATCGAGGCAGAGCCGGGCGCGGGGTACTGCGGCAGCACCAGCGGCGGACGGGGCGGCTGACTGAAATCGAAGTCGTTCAGCAGGTTGCCCAGAATTGACACATTCTCGCGCACATCCGGGCGCGGGTCTGGCCGCCCGTCGGTCTTGGGATCGAGCCGCTGCCCGCCCATGAAGTCGTCCTCGATGAACTTGAGATAAGCGTCGAAGCTCAGCGTCTGATGGTCAATGTAGCCGCGCTTGGCATACGGGCTGATGACCAACCCCGGCACGCGCAGCCCATAGCCATTCTCGTCCACGTTTGGCGGAACGACATGATCGTAGAAGCCGCCCCAGTCGTCCCAGGACAGGAAGATTGCCGTGCTATTCCACTCTGGCCCCTGCATTGCAGCATTGATGAGTTGCGTCACATACGCCTGCCCCCTGCTGATTGAGGCCGGTGGATGCTCGCTGTCAGCCCCGTTGGGCACCACCCACGAAACATCGGGCAGCGTGCCGTTCTTCGCCGCTGTGAGGTAGTTTTCCACCGGCTGGATATTGCCAAGCTGGCCGTCCTGACGCACGGTGTCGAAATAGGGCAGCGGATTCCAGATTTCCGGCACGTTCACCTTCTGCGGCTGTGGCGTGCAACTTTCCTGGTCGTCTGCGCAATCCGGCTGCGTCCCCTGGTCCAGATAATAGGCCCAACTGACGTTGAATTTATACATGAGGTAGGTGAGATCGGTCCAGGCGTAGTCCGGCGTCTGCCCCTTGCCCTTCTTGCCAAGCTGTGCCGGTGATTGGAGCGCGTTCGTGCAACTCATCGGGTCGCCAGGGCGGCTGCACTTGGCGGACCAGGCGGAGACCATGAAGAGATGCTCGGGCAGGCTCCATGAAGCGTTCGGCTCAAACATGTGGTCTTGCAGCACGAAGTTCTGTGCGTAGGCCCAGTAATTGGGGATTTCGCGCGCATCATGCCAGCCCATCACATCAGGCACCGTCGAGTTGGTGCAGGCAGGGTTGTTCGGGTCGGTGCAGCCGCGTCTGCCCTTCTCGGCCTCCCCGATGAAGCCGTCCATCTTGCCGCCGTCAATGTCTGCCGTGGCGTTGGCCTGCCCGTGTGGACCGCCGCCATTCACGTCATTGGGGTTGTGATAGGGCTTGTCACAGGCGCCGGTTTTGGGATTCGGCACGCAGACGGTGGGGACGCCATTCTGCATGGGAATGCCGTCGGCGCCGGGATAGGTGCCAAAATACGTGTCGAAGGAACGGTTCTCCTGCATGATGATAATGATATGCTTGATCTTATAGGCCGCCTGTGCCGGTGGCTTCTGCGTCGTCGAGCTGCTACAGGCCGCCACCAGCGGCAGCGCCACGCAGAGCAGGAGCAGCGCGCCGCCACACCAGACGCGCGCCAGCCGTCCTTGCCAGGGTGGTCGCCTCAATCGCAATCCGCCAGATGATGCACGCTTCATACGCTTTTGGTCTCCTTTCGCTCTCTAAGCCCTGATGGCAGGCTCGATAACTACGATACAACACTAGCTCGATAGAGCAAGCGCAGCCGATATAGGCGTAGGTATGCCATGAGAGCATGAGAGTCTGTTGAACGGGAGATTAGGATGCCCTGAGAGACGACTATTCCCGGTTGAGATGCAGCATGCGTTGCACCACTTCGATCAGTTCATTGGGGCGGAATGGCTTTGCCAGGTAGTCGGTGCAACCGCTTTCCAGCGCACGGGCGCGATCATCGCTCATAGCATAGGCTGTGACGGCGACGATGGGCAGGTGCGCACCATCCGGGCGCTGGCGAATTTGCGCGGTCGTCTGGTAGCCATCCAGCAGCGGCATCGAAAGGTCCAGCAGTACGACATCCACCGGCTGCCGGTCGAGGATTTCCAGCACTTCCAGTCCGTTGGTAGCTGAGAGAAAGTGGTAGCCATTGGTCTGCAAAATATGCTCGATCAGCTTGCGGTTGTTCTCCTCATTTTCCGCCACCAGAATGATCGCATCATGCGCTTGATGTGACTGATACTGTTGTTCAGAGTGTTCTGATGGTTCCATGCGGGTTGTTTCTCTTTCCAGTATTCCCCAATATTCCAATAGAGGAACGCGGCGCCCGGCGCATCTGACGCAATGGCGCGAGAAAGGAAATAGAAGAATACGCGCCCATGATGGAACAGGTCGGGCAGACAATCCCCGCAACCGCCGCATCCTGCCCCTGTGTTCGTCTGCCCATACACCTGCCCAATGCGTTCCGTCCAAAGCATTGTAACAGGTTTTGTCATGCGCTCCAATGAACTGCACCACAGCCATATGAAGTTCGATGGCGCGCACGCAAAAGCCGGAATAGCTCAATGTTGAGTTGCCATCCATGCACTATGCGGGCGGAAGACATAGAGGAGTATTGCCTTCCGCCTGCCTTGCTGGGTCATCGCTGGAACATCCTGCTCGTGTACTATGGTCGTGGTTAAGAACGGTTAATCCTCCTGGTCGGCGGACTGCAATTGTCCCCACAAGCCCTGTTCATAGGCCTCTTCGAGCGCAATGCGACGCGCTTCTTCCTTGACGATTTGCTCGTAGCTCTTGGTTGGCGTCTCCAACTGTTCGGGATAGATATCGTTTTCGATGAGGAACTCGCGTACCGCCTTGCCCGCCTCATAATGCGTCTTGTTGGCGATATCGGGATTCTTTTGTTGCAGCCGATGCAGCCGCCGGGCGGCAATTTCCGCGCGCATGATGTTCGCCGTCGTCTCCAGCCCGCCCATGAAACTGCTGATGCTTTGGTTGGGCTTCAATCCTTTTCGTGCGTGGATATCGTCCTCAGTTTCGCCGCCATAGAGTCCCTCGTAACCTGAATTCATGAATACTGCATGCTCGAATGGCGTAATGATGCCTGCGTCCTTCGCCTCCGCCAGCAGCCGCTTATGCGCCGCAGTCAACTCTTGTCGCCCTTTGATACGCTCCATCACTTCAACGAGTGGGTCTTGCGCTCCCCGCTGCTGGAGCAATCGCAGACGGACTTCTTCTGTCAGTTCAGCGCGGCGAGTTTGCACCGCAAAATAGGTTTGCGCCTGAGCCACCACCACTTTTTCGGGGTCCGCATTCTGCGCGACGAGGTAACAGGCATAGCGCGACAAATGCAAATCTCGGATATGTCTCTGTCCACCTTTTCCTATTGGAACTATCTTCTCCGTGCGGAGAAAATGATCATCTACCTCCTGGCCGCTGTTCTCACAGGAAACGATAGCCTTATCGAGTACGTTGAGGAACTTGTCCCACTTGACATACTCCAACGCCTTCGCCAGTTCGCGTGCCGACCAATATTCGACACCCTGATCGTCCACGTGTTTGATACGCTCAAATGGTGTCGCCTGCGCGCCCTCTTGCCCTTTGTCGTCGTTCGCCATAGTCTTGCTCCTCTTGCGATGTGAAAGCTAAAACAATGCTAACTATAAGTTTACGCAAAGTTTACGTTCGCGCTACTATTCTATCCTAACAGGTAGCAGTTTGTCAATCAGAACGTAAGATGAGAGTCAGAAGATTTGCTGCTGTACGCAATGGAAGCCTATACTTCGGGCAAAAACCTAGAGAGAAGTCTATGGATGAACAACTGCCGCGCAGAACGTTACGCCAGTGGCGTGAGAAAGTCTATTTTGAGACGCAGGAAGAGTTTGCCCAGAGGCTAGGAGTACACGAGACTGCAATTAGCCTATGGGAAACGGGCAGACGTCATCCACGGTTACGGACCCGCCGCATCATTGCTGAGCGATTGGGATTGAAGCCGCAGCAGATCATCTTCGAGGGGGATGAGGAATAGGGCGGGATATTAGACAGACGTTCAGCCTAGTGCCATGGCGCGCCATCTCATACGGGTTTGCGCGCGCTGAGGGCAACGGCGGCGACCCAGGGGCCACCATACCAGAAGCGCCAGCCGAGTCCGCGCCGCTGGATATCGCTCATCCCGCGCTGGCGCAGGCGTTCCGCGTAGGCTCCGGTGGCGTTAATATCGGCGATGAGCAGCCGGCCACCGGGTTTCAGCACGCGCATCGCCTCATCAATCGCCTTCTCGCGTTCCCCCGGCCCATGAATATTGTGGATGGCCAGGCTCGATAACACAACATCGAACGAAGCGTCCGCAAAGGGCAGTGTGCGGAGATCGGCGGTGAAGAGTTCCACACGCCCGGCCACGCCCTCGCGTTCGGCATTGCGTTGCGTCGCAGCCAGCGCATTTCCCGATTGGTCGCGCGTCTGCCAGAGGTCCACACCGACCGCTTTGCCCTCCGGCAGCAGGCGTGCCGCCATCAGCAGAACCGCGCCGCGACCACAGCCCAGATCGAGCACATGCTCATCGCCGCGCAGACCCAGGCGCGCCAGCAGACGCGCCCAGACGTAGAACTTGCCGGCGCGGGTGGTATAGAGATAGCTTGCAGCGCACAGCAGAAAGACAACCCCAGGGAGAGCGATCCACCAGCTAAAGAGCGCCGCCAGAACCAGCAACGCCACGCCAACCACGATGAACGAGACCGGCACGGCGGGCGCATCGAAGCCATAATCGCCGCGCCGCCGTTGCAGTCGCGCCACCAGCGTAGCGGACGTTTGCGATTGAACCCCGGCACGATTGGCTGACTCGCTCATGATGCTGTCCTTCCCCCTACGCAGCGGATACCACCTCGTTTCAGCAGCCGTCCTAGATATGGTATCGCGCAGCGGCGTGGAAGGGCCAGTTTTGCTGGCTAGAACAGCTAGAACAGCCACGGCAGCGCCAGCAGCAGGAACGCGCCCCAGACCAGATACGCCACGATGCCGATGCGCACCACCGCTTGCAGCGCCTCCACCCAGGCGTCGCGCTGGGCACGCGCCTGCTTCACCAGCAGGATGAGCAGCAGCGTGATATTGATTGCGTTCCAGCCGATCACCACCAGCCGGTTCATCGTCAGCGCGCCCTGCGCCGTGCGGTAGACGATGGCCGCGAGCGCGTAGAGGCTCACCAGCGTCGCCAGCGCCGCCACCGCGATGATGCCTGCGCGCAACGCCCGTTGGTGGCGCTCCGAGAAGTCACCGGCGCGCACCGGCGTGACGCCGAGCAGCAGCCCCATCACGCCGAACAGCCCGACGTTGTAGACGATTAGCACATTACGGTTGGTAAACGGCTGCGCGAAGTTGAACGGGATCAGGCAAAGGTACACCACCAGCACGATGAGCGTCAGCGGCAGCAATACCTGCATCAGAATCGTCAGGATGCGTCCGAAGCCGCGCCGGAAATCCTGCGCCGCTGGACTGAGTTGCGGGTCATAGACGCTGGCAACCGCGAATACTGGAATGAGGCCCAGGCCAGCGGCGACAAAGAGGCGCATAATGATGTCGGGAAACTCTACGCCAATCGCTCCGAAGAGCGTGTAGGTGAGGCCGAAGAAGATGCCACCAGCAATGCTATAGACGCCAGCCGTGCCCACCGTTTCGATAGATTTATTGAGAAAGGCGAAACGGTTGAGTGTGGAGGATCGCCAGCCCAACACCGCAATGCCGAGCGCGCCCCAGGCGAGCAGTGGCACATGCGCCAGCATCAGATCGAGGTAGCTCTTCTGTGTCGCCACAGGCCGGAGCGAGGCGGCGAAGAGAACATAAGCGGTGATCGCGGCGACGGCGAGGCACATCAATACAGCACGCAGCGCCGCCCCACGCGCGCGAGCGCCAATCGTCACGAAGCTGATGAGCGCAATCGCGGTGAGTGGCGCCCAGAATAGCACGAGATACGGCGCGTGGTTTGCCATCTGCCAGGAGGTGTCCGAGAGCGCCCAAAAGGCCAGCAACAGCACGACGCTCACCTGTACCGCCAGCCGCCAGTCAACCGGATGGCGCGCCGGTTCATCGCCCTGAGCCGGCTGTTGCAGCCGGTAATACCAGGCGGCGTAGAGCAGATTCTCCGGCGCAGCGGCGGCGCAAGCCAGCATCGCGGAGGTAAATTGTGGTGTCTGGTGGCTGCGGCGGGCCGATTGATAGAGCCGTTCGAGCTGCGCGGGATTGGCGTTCGCCGCGCGAATCGTCTCCGCATACGAGCCATCCGCAGTATTTGTGGTCGCCAGTTGTGGTTCAGTGTGCTCAGGCGGCACTGGCTGTGGCATGTTTGCTTGATCTGGCTGATCTGGCTGTGCTAGTTGATCTGGTGATTCCGACATAGACAACACCCTCCCCCATGCAGACCATCAGGGACGCGGCAGGCCGCACATCGAGTAATTGCGTATAAGCAGGTGGTTACTCACGGCGATAATACCTTATCGCCAGCCATCTGACAAACGCAGCAGTGCCTTCTCGCTCGCACTCTTGCGACGCCCGCCAGGCACCTGAGTGCCACGCCTACTAACGCCTGCCCATGCCTATGCTCGCCACTGCCCTGTGTCCCACTGCGTTGACAGCCTCCCCGCTCCCGCGCTATGCTGCCCAGGCGGGGAAACGCGCGAAGCCAGCAGTGACGCGCGAGAGCCAGCGATCAATCGGCCAACCAGTCGGAGGCCACGGATGCGGAATGAGCAACGGAAGCAGCAGAGCGGGTCCAGGCGATCCAGGCGACCTCTCCCCGCGCTGTCTTCGGCCAGTCATAGAGAACTGGAGCGCGGCATGGACTCACTAGATTCTGTAGATTCTGTGGAGGAGGCGGGTGCTATGGATAGGGCGGATATGGCGGCGGGGCAGTGGGAAGTGGATGGTAGGGTGCATTATATCATCGAGGGCGGGGTGCCGCTACGTGGTGAGGTCCGGCTTAGCGGCGCAAAGAATGCCGTCTCCAAGCTCATGATGGCCTCGCTGCTCACCGAGGATCGCTGTGTCATCCGCAACGCCCCCCACAATCTGGGCGACGTAACGATCACCGAGCGCGTGCTGCAATCGCTGGGCACGACGACCGATTGGCCGGAGCCAAGCATCGTCACTCTCCAGACCAAGACAATCAACAACACGGTGGTGCCGCTGGAATTGGGACGCAAGAACCGGCTGGCGGTCCTCACCGTCGGCCCGATGCTCCACCGCGAGGGCCGCGCCGTCATTCCCGCCCCTGGTGGCGACCGTATTGGCCCGCGCCCGATCAATTATCACATCGCTGGCCTTCAGCAAATGGGCGCCATTGTCGAGGAACGCGACGGCCTCTATCACTTCACCACCAGCGGACTGCGTGGCACCACGATTGAGCTACCGTATCCCAGCGTCATGGCAACAGAAACGCTCATCATCGCGGCGACGCTGGCGCGTGGCAAGACGGTGATTCAGAACGCCGCCATCGAGCCGGAGATTATGGATCTCATCAAGTTCCTGCAAAAGATGGGCGCGATCATCGAGCAGCGTGTAGACCGCAAGATCGTCATCGAGGGCGTGCAGCGGCTACGTGGCGCGGAGCATCGCGTGCTGGGCGACCGCAACGAGGCGGTGTCGCTGGCCATCGCCGCCTACCTGACGCATGGCGATGTGCGGCTGCGCGGCGCGGACCAGGGGACGCTGCTCACCTTCTTGAATACGCTCTATCGCGTCGGGCTGGATTTCAACGTGGAGGAAGATGCGATTCGCTTCTTTGACAACGGCCAACCGCCGCGTTCCATTGCCCTCGAAACCGATGTGCATCCCGGCTTCATGACGGACTGGCAGCAGCCGTTCGCCGTATTGCTGACGCAGGCGCGCGGCATGTCCGTCCTGCATGAGACGGTCTTTGAGGACCGCTTTGGTTATACGCTGGAATTGAATCGCATGGGCGCTGACACTGGACTCTACTCGAAGTGTCTGGGTGAGATGGAATGTCGCTTCCGCGAGCGCGATTTCCAGCACAGTTGCATCATTCGTGGCCCCACGCCGCTGCGTGCCGCCGACCTGACGATGCCTGACATTCGTGCGGGCGCGTCCTATCTGCTAGCGGCGCTCTGCGCAGAGGGCACGTCGCGCATCTGGGGCGTAGAGCATATCGAGCGCGGCTATGACGATCTGCAATCCAAGCTGCGCACCCTCGGCGCGCATATCGAGCGTGTGGAATAACCTGAGCGTTAGATTGTTCGTACTACAGAGGGCGGCAACGGTGGTTGCTCTCTCACATCATGTCTTTTATACCTATCATGTCTATCATATTTAGCGGACGCGGAGGCGCGCGGAACGATGCACCATAGCCCATCTGATAGCCCACCGCCTTCATCTCATCCGATACACGCGGGTGGCGCAGGGCATACGCCATCGTCGCCTGCGCCAGCGCATCAGCCTGGGATGATGCCGCCAGCCGTCCCAGCACTGCCTCCAAACTATCCAGGCTATCCGCCATATCCGGGCTACCCGTACCCTGGCTATCCGTATCCACCATACCCACCATACCCGCCAAATGGGCAATCGGGCTATCCCAGTTATCCCTATCCGCCGGTGTATCTGCCGCCAGTCGCATGGCCCCAGGCACAACAACCACGCCAGTCGCATAAGGCGCTCTGGATCACACTGAGCGTCGTCGGTAGCCTCTTGATCGTGCTCTGCGTCAGTTGCTCGGTGCTGCTGGCGGTGAGTCTCTCGCGCATCACCACGCAGATTACCAGCCTGCCGCCGGGGGTTGATCCCGTGGTGGCCGCCTCAAACTTCTGCTCCTATGAGATCAACCAGGACTACGCCAGCGCCTATGGTTTGCTCTCGCCCAACCTGCAAGGGCAGATATCGCAGCAACAGTTCATCAGCGACAATCAGACGCGCGATGCCTCGCAGGGCCAGGTGATCGGCTGCTCCGCTGCCTCGCAGCAATCCACGGCGCCCGATGCGACGCCAAGCTCACCGACGACGCTCACGCTAAACATCTGGCTCGCGCCCACCGCCACCAACAGCAGCGGCCCGCCCACCAACCTCAGCGGCAACATCACGATGGCGCAGCAGAGCGACGGTAGCTGGAAGCTCGATGCGATTGATAGCGCGTTGCCGCTTACGTAGCAGACTGGTCATATCCATACTCCTGATCTCCTGGAACTCTCCACAAAGAATTGGCCTGGAATGTGCTGCCCCGCCGTGTGTCATATGTCATGTGCGTACACGAGCAAGGCGGCCCGCAGCGACCACCAGTAATCTGACCAGTAATGTGAAAGGACAGAGGGATCTGAATGGCGGGATTTCCCACTCGCGCAGCCAATGGCCGCGCTGGCTTCTTTCGCAGCCATGTCGGCTTCATCCCCAATCCCATCAGCAAGCGCAGCCAGCGGCTCACGCCACGTATCACAGATGCCAACGTTGCTGTCTCGGTCTGCCCGTATTGCGGTGTTGGGTGCAGCCAGTTGGTCTACCATAAAGATGGCCGGATTATAGATATCGAGGGCAACCCGGAAAGCCCCATCAATGCCGGGCACCTCTGCCCCAAAGGCGCAGCCACCTATCAACTTGTCAATAATCCAGACCGCCCGACGAGCGTGCAGTATCGCGCTCCCCATAGCAATCACTGGGAAACGCGCTCGCTCGACTGGGCAATGGACCGCATTGCACAACTCATCAAGACGACGCGGGACGCTACTTTCCAGCTTACCAACGATCAGGGGGTGCGCATCAATCGCTGCGAGGCGATTGGCCACATCGGCGGCGCGACGCTCGACAACGAAGAGAACTATCTGATTCTGAAGCTCTGGCGCGCGTTGGGTATCGTCCATATCACCAATCAGGCGCGTATCTGACACAGCTCCACAGTGCCCGGTCTGGGCATGAGCTTTGGTCGTGGCGGCGCTACTACGGCGCAGTGGGACCTTGCCAACAGCGATTGTATCGTCATACAAGGCTCCAACTTTGCCGAGTGCCATCCGGTCGGATTCCGCTTCGTCATGGAAGCCCGCGAACGCGGCGCTACTGTCATCCATGTGGATCCGCGCTTCACGCGCACCTCTGCCTGCGCTGATCTCTATGCTCCCATTCGCCCCGGCACTGATATCGCCTTTCTGGGCGGGCTAATCAACTACGTCCTCGAACACGAAAAGTATTTCAAGGAGTACGTGACCCACTACACCAATGCCGCCACGCTGATTACCGAGGAGTACAAAGATTCCGAGGACCTCGGCGGCATCTTCTCCGGCTTTCACGAGGACGAGCACGCCTATTACACCGAATCGTGGAGCTATGAGGGCGAGAGCATGCCACGCGCCGCCCAGCACAAAAAGGCGCGTACCGGCGAGACGTTTGCTGAGCGCGTGACGCGAACCACGCAGGCGCCACCGCCACGCGACGAGACACTCACACATCCTCGCTGCGTCTTCCAGATTCTGAAGCGCCACTTCGCCCGTTACACGCCTGAACTCGTCGAGCAAATCTGTGGCACCCCGGCTGATGTTTTTCGGCAGGTGGCTGAGGCGATCACCTCCAACTCTGGCCGCGACCGCACTACAGCCTTCTGTTACGCTGTTGGCTGGACACAGCATACCGTCGGCGTGCAACTCATCCGTACCTGTGCCATCCTCCAGTTGTTGCTTGGCAATATTGGCCGCCCCGGCGGTGGCATCCTGGCGCTGCGTGGCCATGCCGCCATCCAGGGGTCTACCGACACCCCGACGCTCTACAATCTGCTGCCGGGCTATATGGAGGTGCCGCTGGAGTCCGAGCCAACGCTTGACGACTATCTCGCGGAGTACACGGCGGAGGGCGGCTGGTGGCACAATTTCCCGAAATATATCGTGAGCCTGCTCAAATCCTGGTACGGCGATGCGGCGACGCAGGAGAACGAGTTCGCCTATCAGTATTTGCCAAAGCTCCACGAGCAGACCGACTACTCCTATTACCCCATGATGTTCGGCATGGTAGATAGGCAGATCGAAGGGCTGTTCGTGATGGGCGAAAACTTTGCGGTTGGCGGCCCCGCCTCCATTCTCGAACGCCAGGCGCTCCGTAGCCTGAAGTGGTGCGTCGTGCGCGACCCTGTGCATGTCGAGACGGCTGACTTCTGGGATATGGATGGCGTTGATCCGGCAAGCGTCGAGACCGAAGTCATCTACATGCCTGCTGCCTGGGCTGCTGAAAAGAGTGGCAGTCTCACCAACACACAGCGTTTGCTTCAGTGGCATGACCAGGCGGTGGACCCGCCGGGCGATTGCCGCTCCGAGACATGGTTTATGTATCACCTGGGGCGGCGGCTCAAGGAACTGTATGCCGGAAGCGCAGAGGAACGTGACCAGCCGCTGCTCAAGCTGACTTGGGACTATCCTGTTGAGGAGGCGCTGGAAGAACCCAGGGCGCTGGCGGTTTTGCAGGAGATGAACGGCTACCGTCTTGCCGACCATACGCTGCTCTCCGGCTACAAGGACCTCCAGGACAATGGCGGCACGTCTTGCGGCAACTGGATCTATAGCGGCGTCACACCGGCGGCAGACGCGAATCTGGCCGCTGCGCGTCAGCCAGACCGCGCTGGCGCATTTAGCAATCACCAACACTGGGGCTTCGCCTGGCCGAACAACCGGCGCATTCTCTACAACCGCTGTTCGGCTGACCAGGACGGCAGGCCGTGGTCGGAGCGCAAACGCCTGATCTGGTGGGATGCCCAGGCAGCCGAAGGCAAAGGTCAATGGGTTGGCTACGACGTTCCCGACTTCGAGCTGCACAAAGCGCCCCAGCAGCCTCCCGATACGCAGGGCGCGGGGATGGCCGCGCTCTCCGGCGCGGATCCGTTCATCATGCACGCCGATGGCAAGGGATGGCTCTTCGTGCCGCATGCGCTCCGCGACGGCCCGCTGCCCGTCCACTACGAACCAGTTGAGTCGCCTATGCCCAACCTGCTCTATCCCAACTATCCGCACAATCCGACGGCGGTGTTCTTTGAGCGACCCGATAATCCATACAACGGAGCAGGTAATCCCGAATACCCATATGTCATTACCACCTATCGCCTGACCGAGCATCATACCTCCGGGGCGATGTCGCGCTGGAACACCTGGCTTGCGGAACTGCAACCGGCGCTCTTTGCCGAAATAGACCTACAGCTTGCTGCCGAGAAACGCCTTCAGACAGGTGATTGGGTCACGGTGTCTACGGCTCGCGGCGCAGTGGAGGCACGCGCGATGGTGACTGCGCGTATGCGTCCGCTCATCATCAACGGGCGCACCATTCACGTCGTCGGCATGCCGTATCATTGGGGTCCTGGAGGCGTAGTGACAGGCGATATCGTCAACGATCTGATCGGCGTTGTCCTCGACCCCAATGTGCGCATCCACGAAGCCAAAGCGTTCACCTGCAATCTGCGCAAGGGGCGTAAAGGGCAGAAGGACGGCGCACACGGCGCTGAGAACAACGAGGTAGCTACCCGCACCCGCGTTGATCTGCACGCCGAACTCCCGGAGGGTGGCATCATCAACCGCTTCGGCAGCGAAGGCGCCGAGATGCTTCATCGCACATCGCTGGCAGAGCGGTAGCCGAAGGAGGAAGATCAGTCATGGCGAACGGCTTCTTCACCGATACGACCCTGTGCATTGGCTGCAAAGCCTGCGAGGTCGCCTGTAAAGAATGGAATCAACTGCCCGCCGAAAATTACCATCTCTCCGGCATGAGCTACGACAACACCGTCGCACTTAGCGCAACGACCTGGCGGCATGTGGCCTTCATCGAGCAGATTGGCAACGGGAGCCACGCCACCGCTGCAACAGACGGCGCAAATCGTCCAGGCGCGCAGGCCGTCAGCGAGAGCATCCGGCAGCAGCCGGGACCGCAGGTCAGGTCCGGTGATGGGCTGCTTGGTGAGCATCGCTGGCTGATGATGAGCGATGTCTGCAAGCATTGCACCAATGCCGGTTGCCTGGACGCCTGCCCGACAGGCGCGCTGATACGCAACGAGTTTGGCGATGTGTACGTGCAGCCCGATATCTGTAATGGCTGTGGCTACTGCGTGCCTGCCTGTCCCTTTGGCGTGATTGATCTGCAACAAGCGGATGGGCGTGTCTGGAAGTGTACCCTCTGCTTTGATCGCCAGAAAGAGGGGCTGACGCCCGCTTGCGCTAAAGCCTGCCCCACACAATCCATCCTTTTCGGTGATCTTGCCGAGCTACGTGCCCGCGCCGAGAAACGTGTCGGGATGCTGCATGCTCGCGGTATCACCGGCGCGTATCTCTACGGCGGCCCAGACGAACACACCTCAGTTGGGCCGCTGAATGCGTTCTTTCTCCTGGTAGACGAACCACATGTCTACAATTTGCCGGTGAACCCGCAGTTGCCGCAATCGAAAGTCCTCCCGGCCTATCTGGCGACGGCGCTGACCGCCACGTTCTTCGGCGTTGCCACGCTCTACACCCTGCTGGCCGGCAGACGATGGAGCAAAAATCCGCTCTCTGCGGGCTTTCCTTTGCGTGGCATGCGGGAGAAGACGATGAGATGGGGCGTGAGGAGGAACAGAGCATGACACAGACGCAGCGCGACCAAGCTGTCCAGGTCCAGAGGAGTGGCTCGACAGCGCCAGCCACCACGTACTACGGGCGGCCAATGATAAAGCGGCCCACCTGGAAGTGGTACATTCCGCTCTACTTCTTCATCGGTGGTGTAGCAGGCGGAGCGGCCTTTCTTGGCGGTATGGCGCAACTCTTTGGCGGCGAACACCACCGGGCAACGGTGCGCCACGCCCGCTGGATAGCGCTTATCGGCGCGTTGCTCAGCCCGCTTCTTCTGATCGCAGACCTGGGGCGTCGCGGACGCTTTCACCATATGCTCCGCATTCTCAAGTTCAGCTCACCAATGAGCGTGGGCACCTGGATTTTGACGACATCTGGGATGATCTCAGGCGTGGCAGCGGTAAAACAGGCGGCTGAAGACGACTTTATTTTGCCGCGCCAGAGCCGGATTGGGCGCCTGGCTCGCGCAGTCCCCAATGGTCCGCTCTCGCTGCTCCAGGCGGTGTTTGGGCTTGGGCTTGGCGGTTATACGGGCGTACTGGTCGCTGTCACCGCTGTGCCGCTCTGGTTTGCCGGTGTATTGCTGCTTGGCCCGCTGTTCCTGGCGACCAGCCTGGCCTCGGGCGCGTCGCTGCTTGCGCTGCTGGCTTTGTTCCGCCGCCACAAAGCAACCGCAGTAACAGCCGCATCCGATGAGCAGGCACGAGCCGAGGTGGAGCAGGTGGCGACGGTGGCGGCGGCAGCCCAACTCGGTCTCTCGGTCGCCCGCGAGCTTGCCACTCCTCAACAGGTTGCCAGGCCGCTACGCACCGGCCTCTGGGGCGCAATCTATCAGGTGAGCGCCGTCGGAGCGGGGATGCTTGCTCCGCTGGCGCTGCGCCTGCCCGCGCAGGTACGTGGACGGGCGGTTGGTCGCAGCATTTCGGCGGCAGCGGCAACCCTTTCGCTGGTGGGCGCGCTGGCCGAGCGATTCGCCATTGTCGAGGCTGGCAAACAATCTGCCGACGATCCGCTCGCCTACCAGGAGATGACCAAAAGCAAACCAGGCGAGGCACGACCCACCGCCACGCAGCAGGCGCAGCGCGCGAACATCCATGAAGGCTTCGAGCCGGGTCAGGTCGTGCAAGATCGTTTCGTTCGATAGTCACCAGTCTCCTCGCTTTTCATCGTGCAGTAACGGCTGAAGCCCGGATTTCTCAGGAGGAGCCACATGCCGGGCAGTAGGTGCCCGCTTGATGAGCAACGCGAGGAACGCCAGCAGTTGCATACCCACAATAGGGTAGGCGGCAATGGACAAAGCCCCATCACGCATGGGGCCTGCGAGCGGGGAAATCGCCGCCAGCAACAAGATCATCTGCGCCACACCAGCGCCGCGCGCCCACCAGGGACCACCACCAGCCGGAAGGCCACCTCGCAGCCAGGCACGGATGGGGAAAAGATAGCGCATCAGCGGAGGCGCGAGAACCCACCAGGGCAATCCACCCCACCCAACAGCGGCGCCTGCCGTCCAGAGCGTGAGCCAGGAATCTGCCTCGATATCGAGCGCCGCGCCAAAGCGTGTGGGGCCAAGACGACGAGCAAGCGGACCATCAAGCCAATCCGTTAGCGTGGCCGCCAGGAGGGCAATGCCCCAGGTTACTCCCCCAGCCAGCGTCACACGCGCGGTGAAGCCGGCGGCGACGAGCGCCAGCAGCAGCGTGCCTGCGGCAAATCGTCCTTGAGTGAGAACATCGGCGAAGGTCAGCAGTTCACGGCCCACCCGTCGCCGGATGGCGGCAATGAGCAGGTGCAGGGCAACCGTACCCGCGAGTGCGCCGCCGAGATAGCGCAGCCAGGCGTCCGTCTGGTTGCTCAGGATGAGGCAGAGGCCCCCGAACCCCAGCGGAGCGAATTCAACAACCATAGCGATAGTGGGAACCAGCCCTGTAGCGGAACGGGGAGCTACCGCCATAAAGGTATACCTTTCCAATTTTAATGGAAGGTTATCATACTGCAAGCCGGCTAAACAATGAAATCAAAACACGAATGGGATGAAGCGCTTGCTGTGGCGCAGGTAATCCACGTAGGGTTGGCCGAGAGCGCCAACCAGCGCGCGTTCTTCCACCCTGACGCGATAGAGCAGCCCAATTAGCCCGCCGGCAAGCATGACGACAATGCTTGCCCAATTCGCCAGCACGATGCCTACGCCGAGCAACATCACCAGGATCGCCGTGTAGGAGGGATGCCGCACCAGGCGATATGGCCCCGACTGCACGACCGCCTGCGTGGAGCGCACCGCCACCTCGATGGTGAAGTATCGCCCCAGGGTGAAGATGGCCCACCAGCGCAGCGCGGCGCCCAGCAGAATGATGACCAGACCAGCCAGCGTGAACTGTGGCTGGGGCAAGGCAATTGCGGCGCCTGTCCAGATGAGTGGCAGAATGCACGCTACGACCACGCCGCCGCCGGTGACAATGATCATCACCACGAGTGACCCGCGATCTTCCTGGCGCGCGGTGGGATCGCGTTGGGCGCGTTGCGAGCGCAACCAGGCGGCGCGGATAATCTCCGGGATACGTGTGATGACGATGATACTGACGAAGATGATGGTATAGACGGGTGTTGTGTAGATGAGCGGCAGCATGCAGAAGGTCCTTTCGTATCCAGCCGGCTGACTGGCCTGGACGATGGCGATGTGATTTACACGCCGAGGTGATAAGCGACCACCTCCGGCTGCTGCGCCGTCGTCAATGGGAGGTCTGCCCCTGCGAGCAGCGTATTCCCCACGATGGCCAGCGGCGCATTGGAGTCAGTCGGGAGTTGCGCTGTCCAGGCGATTGACCCATTCTGGCGCGCGAGCGCAACGATTTCGCCGGTGAGCGTGACCGTGAACACCAGGTCATTCGAGACTGTTGCCCCACCCAGCGGTATCTGTAGAAGTGCCGTGGTCCACAGCGGCTTCCCCGTGGCCACGTCAAGGGCGACCACATCACCGCTGGCCTGCGTAAAATCGGGCGTGCCGGTGGGGGCCGTCGCTGAGGTATAGGTGGTCGGCACATTAACGACCGGCACGTATACCACGCCATCTGCTGCCGCCATGTTGGTCTCCACTCCGCCGACTTCCCCAGGGTACACCGTGTACGGCGTCGTCAATTGGAGCGTGCCATCCAGGGCCTGTTGATCGTCGTTGTCGTGCCCGTTATGGATGCCGACGGCAGTTTTCCATAGCAGTTGGCCAGTTGCGGCGTCAAAGGCAAACACGAACCCACCTTTGCCTGCGGCAAGCACCACTGGGCGCCCGCCTGCGGTGGTGGTATAGATAGGCGAGATTTGCAAGTCCCAGTCATGGAAGTCGTCGGGGAAGGCCTGATAATACCACTCCAGCTTCCCGGTAGCCTGGTTCAACTTGATGATGCTATCGGTATACAGCTCGCGGCTTGGGGTCGCCTGCGCCTTCTGTAGCGAGAGATAGGGGTTGCCGGTCCCTGCATAGATGGAGTTGTCTGGGCCGATCAGTATGGCATCCCAGGCGCCACCAGCAGTCGCCGCAAGCCGCTGGCCCACCCGGTCCACGACCGTCTGGAAGCTCCAGCGTGTGGCGCCGGTGTTGGCGTCCAGGGCATAGATGACGCCACCCCCGACCGTGAGCGCAGATGCGACGAAGACCTTGCCATTAGCCACCTGCGGAGCGATGTCGAAGTTGACCTTGCCCGCAGAGAATTGCGTGTCGTACCACACTTGCTGGCCGGTCTGCGCGTCGAGGGCGAACACGCCGTTTTCGGTGACGCCGTAGATGCGGCCATTGGCGATGGTCACGCCGTTGGGGCCGTAATCCGGGGAATTATACTGATGCGTCCAGAGTACCTGGCCAGTTGCCCAGCGCACCGCCATAACGTTCGAGGCCCCGTCCTGCACGTAGGCGATGCCATTGGCGATCACGGGATTGGCGAAGTCCGCGCCAGTGATGCCCTTACCACGCAACCGGAGCGTCCAGGCAACCGTTAGCTTCGTCACGTTCGTTGAAGCAATGGTTGAGTGCGCGACTCGCGTGTTGTACAGGTCCCCATTCGGGGCGGGCCACTCCGTCGCGTAGCAGATATCTTCCGCTGGGGCGCCGGGCGGTACAGACGCGGCAGCGGGAGCGGACGATGTGTTACAAGGCGGACGCCACGGGGTGACTTTCACAGCCGAAGACGTGCCGCCGCATGCTGCAAGCAGAGAAAGCAGGGAGGCGAGCGCCAGAGCGACGACCGCGCCTCTATATGTGCTGTGTCGCGTCAGAATGCGCATCTTCAACTCCTTCCTTTCTCCACGGGTCGCTGGGAAGGTCTTTCCCAGCGGCGTGGTATCTGTCCAGGCGGATATCACAATCCAGCACAACCCAGGAGATTGTTCCGCCGCCCACACTCCACCGTAGCACGCCGAAATCTCCGCTGCACTAATTCATGGCCGGCTGGCGCAAAAGAGAGGGCAAGAGGAGCAAAACACGCTGTGGTTGGAGCGGCTACGATACAATAGCGATAGTGAAATCAAGAGGGGAACTACCCACAGAAAGGTGGTTGACATGGAGGACGAATCTGCCGCGCGGCAAATAGACGCCATCATTCGTATGCACAACGACGACTGGCGAGGCGCCACCTTATCTCACCTGCGCACAGTGATTAAACAAGCTGATCCTGCTGTGATCGAGGAGGTCAAGTGGAAAAAGCCCTCGCGACCAGAGGGCGTTCCTGTGTGGTCTCACGAGGGAAATATCTGCATCGCTGATTTGCTCAAGAATGCCGTGCGGTTGACCTTCCCCAAAGGCGCGCAGATGACGGATCCGCATAAACTCTTCAACACGCGCCTGGATAGCAAGGCCGTGCGTGCGATAGATTTCCGTGAAGGTGAAATCATCAACGAGGCTGCGTTACAAGCGCTCATTCTGGAAGCTGTGGAACTGAACACGTCAAAAGCCCGCTAGCCCTCATGATATGCGAGCCAGCAGTTATGATGACTTTTTAGCGCGTTTGCTGAGGACATATTGGACCGATGGGCTTACTGCCTTGTCTGTGCGGTGAATACAGCCATACCAGCAGCAGGGGCGGCGCATGCCCTCTTTGAGTTCCGTGCGCACTCGTTCAACGTGCTGCCGTCTGGTTTCTGGCTTTTTTACGTAGGTTGCCCAGCAGATCCACTCGTTGCGCGCAAGCGGTGTCAGCGCCTCCCATATCGCCAGCGCCTCCGCGTCGGCAGCAAGAGTCTCGCGCAGGTCGTCTGGTAATTCGTGGACAACACCGCCAGAGATGTCATTTTTGTTCGTCGTCATAGAGCTATCCTACGACGAAATATTCCTCTCGCGCAAGAGATAGGCTCACTGGCGCAGTGAGCCTATCTGGGATGACAGGAAAGTTGCTTGAGTTAACCGCCAGCTAACCCAGGCGCGTCAGAAGAATGACCGGGATGTTGCGGGTGGTTTTCCGTTGATATTCAGCGAACCCTGGCATCAGCGCGGCATGCTGCGCATAGAGCCGGTCGCGTTCCGCGCCCTCGACCTGCGTGGCACGTGCCTGGAAGGTCTCCGTGCCCAGTTCCACCGTCACGATGGGATGCGCCACGAGATTGTAGTACCAATCAGGATTGGTGGGCGCGCCACCCTTCGAGGCGATAATGACCAGGTGATCGCCATCCCGCGAATAGGCCACCGGAACTGTGCGTTGCTGACCGCTCTTGGCTCCCGTGGTGGTCAGCAGCAACAGCGGGCCGGGAAAGTTGACGCGCCCGCCGGTGGCGCGATACTGCTCGATCATCTGCTGGTTGTAGTTGTGTGGGCTGCTCATGATTGCTCCTGAATAAGATTGACTTGGGTCATGCTCAATTGTACGAGCAGCGCACCGGCAATGACCCTAGCCAATCGGACAGGATGTCTTCTGATGCAGTATCCCTAGCTCGATGTCTGGTAACGGCGAATGCGGGGCCTGTTGCTGGAGAAGCCGGAGCCGTGGAGGCCGATGTCGAAGAGCAGTCCCAGCACGATCCAGAGCCAGGCGGCGCCTGAGACCGTGCCGTTGCCCAGCGCATAGACCACCACATACGAAAGCGTAGTGAGCGGCAAGAAGAGCAGGCCCAGCAGCGGCAGAATCCACCCATCGTGGAAGCCATTCTTGACCAGTGGCGTTTCCAGCCAGACGATCAGCAGCCCAATGCGGGCGAGCAATGCGAGCAGGCATCCCATGCAAACGCTCTCTTTCAGCGGCATAACGCGCTCAAACGATCTCAACAACAGTTCGATGCGATATGTCAATCATGCCAGATTGCAGCAGCCACAGCAACCCAGAAGATGAGGAATAGGAAGCTACTTTGGGATGGCTGTCAATTTGGCTGTCAAACGTTCCCCATAACGAGAAGGCGGCTTAGGAGTCGTTCTCCCAAGCCGCTTCAATTCTGGTTTTCTCTGGTGAGCCCCCAGGGACTCGAACCCTGAACCCGCTGATTAAGAGTCAGCTGCTCTGCCAATTGAGCTAGAGGCCCATACGTCCGGCTTGCGCCGGTGGAGTACCACACCGAAAATTGGTGTGTCTCCTGTTGCAAATGGTGAATCACCTGCTCTAGTGTACCACAGCCCTCCGCATCATGCAAGGGGTGGTGGACATATCTGGAGCCTCTGCCCCAAACGGTGGCTCTCCTGTAGCTGTCAGCATGATGAGCAGGAGGAACGAAGGCAGCCATGAGCAAATCCCTCGGCTCACCTGCTTGCTCCTCCGACTCCCGGAGACGGCGTATTGCCCGGTGCTGCTCAGTGATTGTTATCGCCTGCCTGGCATGACGCCTGTTTGCGAGGGGATGGCGCCCGCCGGTTCCTCCAACTGCTCGCGCATCGCCCGGTAGGTGGCAGCGTCAATCTCACCACGAGCATAACGGGTCTTCAGAATACCGAGCGGTGACGGCAGGCTGGACATTTGGCCTGGCGATTGTGATCGTTCTGATCGGGGTGTTGATGAGTTATGACTCAGCCAGCGAATCAAGGCCCAGAGCGCGACCACCGCCAGGCCCAGCCATACCAACGACATGATGAGGCCCCAGACGGCCATGCCGCCATTGTCAGAGTAGTATCCCCACATCATGATGAACACGCCTCACTTCCATATCTGCCACAGAAGCAGAACAAGGGCCGAACAAGACCTTACGGCTCTTTTAGAAGACCAATAGCGCCAGTATCACCGCAGCGCCTCACGTCGCAGTCACAGTCTCCATGTTCCCTGTCTCACTCCCATCTCATTTCCAGCTCATTCCCATCTCAATCTCCTCGCATCCCGCTGCTCAGCATGGCTATTATGTTCAACCCGCGCTGGGTGTATCACCGGAAGCGTGGCAAAGGCACAGAGTGGCAACTCCCAAGACGTGGGCAGGCACGAGAAGAGACATGCGTCGTTGCGAGCTTCCTGTGAAACCTCCTGTGAAACCTCCTGTGTGCCGATTGTGACCAACGCCAGGAGGAGTGTGAGCGGTCTGAGAGTGCAGTGGAGTATTGTTGTCTGTGCCTGGAAACAGACCCATTCTCTGCGGGCGCATTCAGGACCATTGCCAGACCCACCGGGCGTTTTGTTGGAGGCAAGGAGGAGCGGTAGCCCGCCTGCGGAGGGACTCAGTGTAACCTGCAAGGAGGCAGAAGGGCGCGGAAATGAGAGTGCATGTCTCTCGATCACCCGGTTGCTCATGGGTCTACCCCCATCTTGGCAGTCTCTGTACATTTTCCATCTCTGCCCAGGTGCGCATGGAAACAGCGCATCCTGTTCCCTCAACTACCTCACTTCTGCCCGGTTTTCACATGGCGTATTCCATTGAGTCGGACTTGTGAGAACTGTGCCGCCCATTGAGACGATAGCGTGACTTCGCTGTGGCTTGCTGAGGGCAATAACGGGCAGAGAGTGAGGAAACTATACAGGAGCCGTGCGGGCACATGTCCGCTGAGACGGCGCTTCGGGGTGCACTCCTACCCCCACGGAGTGGTGTATTCCAGGAGTGGAGAGGCGCTGGGCAGTGGTGGTTTCCCAGCAGTATGTTCGACTCATTCTGAACAATTTAGGGAGGAGGTCGTTCCATGACAGCATTGACGGGATTGACGAGATTGACGACCTGGCGACGCAGGAGTAGTTGGTTGGCGATGCTCCTGGCTGCCTTCGTGTTCATTGGTGGCAGCTTCATCGCGAGCGGTGGGGCGCAGGCAGCGCCGGTTACCGCAAGCGTGGAAGCTGGCGCCAATGCAACTATGGTGGCTACCGCACCGACATACGGAGTACCACACGAGATAAGCAAGGTCATCTTGCCAGCGACCAGTGCTGACGGCCCGGCGCTCTGGACCCAACGTGGTCCTAGCTATCCGGTTGGTCCGTTGGCGGTGCTGGCCTGGACCAAGACCACCGGCCAGCTTGCCTATGAGGCCACCAACGACGGCGTGACCTTCTTTGGCCAGACGACGCTGGCGGAAACGTCGTTTGTCCGGCCTGCGGTGGTGCGCGGGACAGGGGAAGGCGCGGTGGTAGCGCCGATTGCTCTGGCGTGGACCGGCACCGATGCCGGGCATCACCTCAATGTGCGCTATGCGGTGCCCGGCGCTTCGCCACTGAAGCTGACGCTCTGGCAAGACAACAGCTTTACTTCCCCGGCGCTCGAATGGTTCAACAGCACGACACTGTTGCTAGCCTGGGCGGGAACCGATGCTGGCCATGCGCTGAACGTGCTGCCGGTGAGCATCACGGACCACGGCCTGGTGCCTGGGACGAAGACGACCCTCTGGACCTTCCATAGCGCCGGGCAACCAGCGTTGATAACTGATTATTCGGTCACCCCGACGCCGGGCCGGTTCTTCCTGGGCTGGAGTGATATGACGAGTCACCGTCTAGCCTGGGCGGTGTCGCCCGATGGCAAGACGTGGACCCCGCAGTCGCCGTTCAATGAATGGAGTGGCGCAGGACCCAGCATGATGGGACTCAACGAGCAACTGGCGCACATGCCGCCCTACTGGCTGGGCTGGACGGGCCTGGATGCGGCGCATCACGTCAACGTGCAGTACGCGCTCACGCTCGGCCAGTGGCCGACCACGAGCGTGAAAGCCACGTTGCCAGAAACGGCAGTGGGTGGAACGGTCGTCGGTTTCTTCCTTTCAATGCACGACAACCAGATGCTGGTTGCCTGGACCGGCACTGATGCGGCGCACCATCTCAACGTGGCGTGGATTGGTGTGTGAGGTTGGCGGTATGTGCGGATGGCGGTAAGTATGGTGGTATGTGCGGATGAAAGGGGTGGTGTGCGCGAATACTGGCCAGGATGAGGACGCAACACGTTATGTCGCTCTTCCCCACTACGCCAATCTTCGAGCGATGCCCAATGTGACGCGGCTGTGATGGTGACTGCTATACCGATGGTGCGTTGCCGCTGTGACCATGGCAAATACAGCGGCAACGATACCGCAAAGCAACCGTCAGGGCCACTCATTGGCGTGACCTTGACGTTTCCTCTATAGATGGGATACACTGGTGGCGCGCAGAGCATTGACCATCTTCGGTCGCGCATAATATGCCCATTTGCTTCACACGCCGGCGTAGCTCAGGGGCAGAGCAGCTGTTTCGTAAACAGCAGGTCGAGGGTTCGAATCCCCCCGCCGGCTCCTCACAAAGCCTGATTTCATAGGCAATTATAGAGGCTGTCCTCATTCATAGGATGGCCTTTTCTCTTTTTGACAGCCAAATTGACAGCCAAAGCTGCTGAACTGGGATATGTGTCTGACGACGCTGACGCTCCTCGCCAGAGGTTGAAGGACATCTGCTTGTTCTAATGAGGAGGTGGAAGGAAACAAACGAAAGTAATAAGAATACTGCTGTGTTTAAGCCACCGCTTGGGTTGATGCTCGCATGCCGCATGGGATATATCCAAAGGAGGTATCCAAGATGCGTTCTGGAACGTGGAGTCACTATTCTGGAGGCGGCGCTATCATCTTGGCCGTCGTGCTGTTTCTCGTCACGGGCGCTTTGCTCTATGTGGGCAGGCGATTACCTCATCCCATTCCAGTCAAACGACCAGGGAGGGCGCTTGGTATCGCACTCGTCGCCCTCCTGGCGTTGTCTATTTTCACGTTCTTGGTGGCAGCAGATATCTATGCGCAGGCGCTCATTCAACAGCGGGGACATCTCATCCTCCCAGGCAATCCCATCACCCCTGTGACATTTATCTCAGCAGTGGTTGCTTTTTTCTTCATCCTCTATCTTGCACAACGAGGCGGATTCAGGGTCGCTGTTGGCAGCGCCATTGTAGGCACTATAGCAGCGCCGATGATCTTCGAACTCCCTTTCGACCTCATCGTGATGTGGCATACCTATCCTCCCACTCCCCAGGTACAATTTACCTTGCTCTACTTTTTACCACTCTTTCTCATCGAGGTCTCTAGCTTCACCTTGCTCTCGTTATCACCGATCATGAAGATGTCGCGGTATACGTGTATGCTGTTGGCAAGTATGTTTTTGGTCTTCGCCGTATGGGCGCTGTTTGGCTTTGCGTACCCATCTGCTCCGCTCCCGATTGCGCTGAATGCGATCTCAAAAGTCCTGGCATTTGCGACCGCTGTTTCGCTTTTCTTTTCAGACTTTGCAGACAGGAAGATCGCCCGCACTGCTCCTCCTCAAGTTGCCCCGACCGTTGAAAGGACACCAACTCAGGCTCCATATTCATCAGGGTTAACCTGATACCACATGCTAGAAACAAAGCAGGAATGGCGTACGGGAAGCACTCTCGTTAGGAAACTGCCCGTATGCCATCCGTCTTGGTCTGAGCTTAGAGCCTGTTAGGGACTCGACGTTGAAAGGTGTAGGATGTGAGGATGTCAAGCATTCATCAAGACCCATCGCCGCCACGCCTACCCTACCCCTCGGATGTGAGCGACGAAGAATGGGCGTTCGTCGCGCGCTATCTAGCCCTGCTGCCAGAGAACGCCAGCCAGCGCCGCTATGCGTTGCGCGAGGTGTTTAACGCCGTGCGCTATATGGTGCGCACGGGAGCGCACTGGCACATGATGCTCCGCGATCTGCCCCTGTGGCCCCTCGTGTATCAGCAGATGCGCCGCTGGTTGGCTGCCGGTTGTTTCGAGACCATCGTGCATAATCTGCGCCTGGTCCTGCGCAAGCAGGCGGGTCGCGGTGGGCAACCAACGGCGACCATTCTGGATAGCCGCACGCTGCAATTCACAGCGGAGAGTGGCGCGCGGGCGGGCTATGACGGGGCCACGAGTCCCAAGCACTGCAAGGGATTCAAGGTCCATACCGCCATTGATACCGTCGGCTACCTGTTTTCAAGCGGGTAGTCTGTAAAAGTGACGGGCGTTTTCTGCCCAGAGTTTCCGTTTTGCCTCAGTGGAGAGGTGCTGAGTCAGTGCATCAAGCGTCTCGACCCATCGGTCAAAGGAGGAGGCAAGCAGAATCACAGGCCAATCACTCCCGAATACGACTCGGTCTTCTCCAAACCTCTCCAGCGCGTAGGTGACATACGGGGCGAGATCGTCCGGCGTCCAATGCTGCCAATCGGCTTCTGTGACGAGACCGCTTAGCTTACACCAGACATTGGGCAATGCGGCAAGTTGAGCCAGATGGTCGCGCCAGGGATCAAGCGCATGGTCTTTGATCGCAGGCTTTCCTAGATGATCGAGCATAAACCGGGTATCAGGGCACTGGCGCACCAATTCTACGGCCATTGGTAATTGATGTTGGCGGAGGCAAAGGTCAAATGAAAGCCCATATTCTCCGACAAGTTGTACCCCACGCACAAACTCAGGCTGCACACAGAACGCCGGATCTGTCTCCCCCTGAAGATTGCGGCGGACCCCTTTGATTAGCGGACCAAGGGACTGGAGCGCCGTTAAGTACGAGCGTATCGTGTTACCATGCTCAACAGGCGCAGCGGCTACGATGCCATTCAGACGCCTATCATATGCCGCCAGACCGGTTGCCCACTTCGCCTCAAGAAAAGCATAGTGGGGCGCAACATCTCCTTCCACAAAGACCATGCCCGTCACTGTGCTACCTGTACCCTCCTGTGGATACTCAGGCAACTCAAATGGCTGGTTGAGCGCTGGTTCTTCGTCTAACCAGGGCAGGCGAAACCGCTCTGGATTCCAGAGATGCACATGCGCATCAACTCGCTCTTGCAGGTACTCTTGCTTTTCCATAGTCTTCCCATACTCTGCCTCTGTTCACTTGGCGGTCCAGCCCCCATCAATGACCAGCGCCGACCCCGTGACAAATGCAGCCTCATCCGCCGCTAAATAGAGCGCCGCAGACGCGATCTCTTCGGGGAGACCCATTCGACCAAGCGGCTGGCGTGCATGTAAGGATTGGCGGACGGCCTCTTCCTGGCCGGGAAAATTGCGGGCCAGGTAGCCTTCGACAAACGGCGTCTGCACCGTACCTGGACAAATGGCGTTACAACGGATGCCGTGGCCAACAAAATCCATCGCAATACTGCGGGTCATCGCCAGTATTGCCCCTTTGCTTGCTGAATAGGGCAAGCGGCGCTCAACGCCGATCTGCGCAGCGACTGATGCCATATTGATGATGATCCCTCCCTGGGGTCGCTGTTCTGTCATGGTGCGCACCGCTTCACGAGCACAGAGAAACGCGCCGCGCGCATTGACCCGCAGCACCCGTTCCCAGTCATCGAGGCTGGTTTCGAGGATACTGCCAACATGGCTGATCCCTGCATTATTGACTAGAATGTCTAGCCGTCTATACCCCCCTAGCTGCGCGAAGGCCTCGCGCACTGGTTCTTCTTCAGCGACATCAAAAGCAACGGCGGTGGCCGAATAGCCTTGTTGCCGTATCGCCTCTGCAACGCGCGAGGCTGCTTCTGACACCACATCTGCCACGATGACCTGGGCACCCTGGCGGGCGAACACCTTGGCAATGGCTTCGCCTATTCCCGATCCGGCACCAGTGATCAGGGCAATTTTGTCGTCGAGTCGAAACATGTGTCAACTCCTCTCGCCTCGTTTCTCGCCATATCTCTCGCTACATTTCTCGCCACATGCTCAGCTTCGCTGGCAGGGCTAGATGACTTGCATGACAGTCATAGGTCCCTCAGGCAAGACGGCCACCCGGCAACGAGGTCCATACCCAGTGACCAGCTCATCAACGGTAGCTTGCAAGTCTGGCGCAGGGGTCAGCCAGGTAGTCTCTACTACGCTATCGTCTAAGCTTGAGTGGAGATAGACCTGCGCTTGTTCCAGCACCAAAGCTTGTTTTTGCACCTGCCACTGGTCCGCGCTTTGGAATCCTGGTTGTCGAACCATATCCAGTAGGGCAGCGAATGTAGGGGCGCTGGTCAAAAGTTGATGATAAGCCCCATGCGCAGGCAGTCCATCCCGGCACTCTGCCACCAACACAATCGTCCCACCGGGACCTATCAGGCGTGCAGCAGCAGTCATCCCTTTGACGCTTTGGTATAGATTTTGGTCCAGGGGATATCCCGCATTGCTCGTGATGACTAGATCAAACCTCTGCTGGTCCACGATAGGGGCATCCTGGCTGAGATGCTCGCAGCCGCAGCGATGGGTGCTTCGATACTCGCCAGCGAAAATCCCTGTTATCCGGTGAGCAGGATCAAGCGTCACATTGATCAAAAACTCGGGAGGACAAAGAGCGACCGCAGCGTGAATCGCTTGATGGATGGGGTTGTCATCCAGCAGCATCCATGTGGAGCGAGGATGGTCAATGAGCGCAGCACTGTGGAGCGCCTGTATCGTTTCCAGCCCTGCAAGACCGGGAATTATCCCTTTGGGTCCGCCAGAGAATCCGGCGAAGAAATGCGGTTCGATGAAGCCTGTGACGATGCGCAGATCGGCTTCGAGGTAGTAGCGATTGACCCAGACTGGTACTCCCGTCGCGGTGGTGCCCAAATAGGCAAGCATCGAGGGATCAGTTGCGTCGTGATTGACAATCGGGATCGTGTTGACGATATCCTCACCGAGCATCTGCACCAGTTCAGAAGTCGTCATGGCACGATGTGACCCATTCCCCACCAGAATGACGAAGTGTTCTCGTGGGACAAAGGCAAGCGTTTCGAGAATCCAGGGGACGAGCAAGTGGTTCGGGGTTGGCCGGGTGATGTCAGAAATGACAATGGCAACCTGCGCCGCTGGTCGTGTCATGGTCGCAAGTGGTTCCGTGGCCAGAGGAGACTGGACTGCCGCCGCAAAGGTGGCGTGGGGATCGGGGAGTGGAGGCGTTACGCGCGAACGGACGACGAGGGTATGTTCTGGAACGCGGACACGCCGTTGTTGCATGCCGTATGGCAGGGCTACCTCCATAGGTGATCCTTTCCAGGCTTCAGGACTGTTGTGGAGCGAACGCGTCAATCTCCTGCCACAATTCATTGGGTATCGGATATTGAGCCAGGGCAAGGCTCTGTGTTAATCGCTCTGGCTTGCTGATGCCAACGATGGTTGATACGATGCGCGGGTCGCGTAGCGAGAATTGCAGGGCCAGGGCCGCGAGTGGTATCTGATACCGCTCAGCAAGCGCTGCAAGCGCCTGCGCGCGTGCCAACGTCTCTTGCGATACGTCGCTATACATATAGCGAGGATACACATTGGGGCCTTTGGCAAGGATTCCTGATCCATAGGGGGCAGCGTTCAATGCAGCAACGCCATGCTGCGCACAAATATCCCAGAACGTATCTGCTTCCTGGTTCAGGAGGGTATAGCGATTGTGTGAGATGGCCGCCGCGAAGAGACCGGTTTCCACAAACCGGGTAAGCAGGTCAAGGGGTCCGCCAGCGACCCCAAGAAAGTGAATGACTCCCTCTGCTTGGAGCTGGCATAACACCTCGACGGGACCACCTGGGGCCATAGCCGCTTCAAAGGTAGTGTACTCCGGATCATGCAGGTAGCACAGTTGGAGCGCCTCTACTCCGAGTAAGCGTACGCTGCGCTCGACACTGCGACGTATCTGTTCGCCACTAAAGTCACCTGTGACCAGATCGCGGTCCGCCTTCGTCGCCAGCACAAAGCCCGGCGGAAGGCCGCCAAATTCACGTAACACCTGGCCAATCCGCCGTTCACTTTCGCCATTGCCATAACTGGCGGCAGTATCTATGAAGGTGATAGGACCAGCGAATACCTCGCGAAGACAGGCAAGAGCTTCCTCTTCAGAGACACCATAACCAAACGTTTCCGGCATATTGCCCAAGGCGGCCAGCCCAACGCAGAGAAAAGGAACCATCAGGCCAGTGTTGCCAAGTGGGCGTAAAGAGAGGAAACGATCAGGCATAGTTTGCTTCTATCTTGGCAGTAACCCAAGCCCTAGCCACGTAGTTGATTTATCGCACCGACGCGCTCGGAGAGAGTACCAGCGGTTCCCTGCTCCCAGAGCTGTTCAAAGCCAAAGCCAGGGGCCGACGGCGCATGTACCAAGCCATGCTCGTCTACGCGGCTCTCGCGCACGACCGGATTACTTGTTACCAGGGACTCGTAGTAGGTGTTGTTGTTGATCGCCATGCAGAGATGCTGATGGATCAAACCTGGGCCGTGGACTTCGGCGCGCAGGCGAAAGGCGTCGGCCACGTGGGCAACTCGCACAGCGCCGGTGATGCCTCCCTTATAGTTCCAACTTGTCCGCACATAGGTGGCACACCCTGCCGCAATGAAATCTGCCGTGTTCATGTGCGAACCATCTGAAACTTCGGCGACGTTGAGCGGCACACTCACTTGCTGCGCCAGATGCTTATACGCGGTGATACTGAATTCGCGCATTGGCTCTTCGTACCACAGGTACCCAGCATCGGCCAGGACATGGCCTAAATAAACGGCGTCTGGGAGGTCAAATGCCGCCGAACCATCATACATGAGGGGAACGGCATCACCAACGTGGGCGCGCACTGCCACACACAGTTCGGCATCACGATGCACCTCTCCCCATCCATGCAGTTTGATTGCTGGATATCCCAGTGCGAGGCACTGATCAATGACCTCCAGATATTCCTCAATAGAGGAAAAGGTGACAGTACTCGCATAGGCAGGAATACTCGTGCGAAAGGTGCCCAAAAGCTGATGGACGGGCTGCCCCACCAGTTTCCCCGCAATGTCCCACAGCGCGGCATCAACTAAGCCGTGTACATAGAAAGGAAAACCCTCAACCCGATCTAGCTCCCACAGACGATGCCAGAGCCATTCACGGCGCAATGGATCCTGTCCAATCAACTCTTCACGCAAGCGACGCTCGACGAGATCGGCGACAATTCGCCCGCGAATGGCGGGAACGACCCCTTCAACGCCGTCATCTGTCTGGATGCGCAAAATGCCGCTGACGCCCGCACCATCTGATCCTGGCAGTCCATCGCGCCAACGAAAGGGAGGAGAGATGGCCTCGACGGGCACGAGATCAACCTGGACGTGTCGGATGCGCATAACCATACCCTTTCGGTGTCTCGGAGGCAAGGGATATCTGGCTCACATGCCTCCCAGTTGTCACATGAGCAGATTGCGAGTGAAGAATTGTGGCAGAAAATGACTACTGTTGGAACAGTCCGTCGCTCATGCGACGACGCACCTCCAACTCATAATTCTCGAAGGATGTCTGTATATGCTGCTGCATTTCGCGCGCTGCGGCATCGGGGTCGCCATTGCGAATCGCCTGGGCAATGGCAAGATGCTGCTTGGCTGCGACGATAGGACTGCCTGGTTTCCCCCACTGGCCTCCGTCGGCTCCCATCGCCGTATCACCGGCCCAGAAGTTGAGGCGGATCACGGTGGTCACTGCCGCAAGTAAATATTCGTTCCCAGTCGCTTCTGCAATGCCGCGATGGAACGTGGTGTCCGCTTCGGTCCATTGACTGCCGTCTTGATGTTCTGCGCTGTCCAGTGTTGCCTGCGCCGCGTCTTCGATCTGCCGGAGAAGACGTGGTGTGATGCGGTCCGCAGCAAGGCGAGCAGTTTGCATCTCTAACGTCATCCGAAACTCGCAAAGCTGACGTACCTGGTTGGGATCACCCTGCACCGTCACATCAATAAAGCCTGTTGCGGTAAGCGGCGAGGTCTGCATCACATAGATGCCACTACCTTGACGTGGACGCAGCACACCGGACACCGCAAGCACCTTCACCGCCTGACTCACAGTATGGCGACTCACGCCCAGTTCGCGTCCTAATTCGCGTTCTGTAGGAAGTCGGTCTCCTGGTTTGAGGCCAGATTTGGCGATCAATTGCACGATGCGCGATGCTACCTGTTGGTAGGTTTGGCGTTCGTCTCGTAGCTCTGGTCGTGGCTCAGTCGCCATGATAGACGATCCTCTCCATCCCGCTCAGGAGATGGCTCCGCCTGGGTTCTGAAAAGCAGCAGACCTGTGTCCAGTGAAGCACGCTAGAGCGAAGATTGGCACATATTGGCACACCAATGATGCCATAGATACCACACCGCTGTCAAGAGTTGTCAGCGAATATGGTATGGTATTTTGATAAATTGGCTGGACAATTATAGGATCTGTACTAATTCTTCTCATCCTTTTTCTTACCAGCGCTGACGCCGAAAAGTCCATAAAAGTGCATTTTATGGCGTAATACAGGGTAATGTCCTCAGTTCCCAGTTCTCGTGTTTGGTTTGTATATCACCCTCTTGACAAACACAAATTGTCCTGGTAATATGTCACCCATCTTGAGTAGTGGCCTGACGAGTCGAGGTTGTTTTTTCGACCCTGGTCTTATTCGAGAGGGAAGCACAGCATTGTATGGGTGCGTTTGCTCGTGCCTACTTCATCCCTGCGCGAAGCATTGTCCGCTTTTTGAGCATTGACCGTTTTCCCGCTCAGTGAATTGAGCTAGGAGGTCCCAGGATGCAACGCCGCTCTCGCGTATCGGTGCGCCATATGGCACACGCTGTTGTCCTACTGCTCTCGCTCTTTCCCGTTATGATGATTGCCCTCTCGGCCTGTGACAGCGGTCCCAGCGCATCCAGCAACGCACCCATCACCGTCTGGGTTGACGCTGATCGCATGAAAGCAATTCAAGAATATGAGGCTGCGCATCCTGGAAGCGCAGGCAAAATCCACGCGGTGGTGGTTGATCGCACCCAGTTTCCAGCCAAAGTCCTGCTCGAAAACAACATCAATAGCGGATGGCCAGATGTTGTTTTCGCTGAGCCTGATCTCGTCGCGCAGGTTTCCGACGCCGCCCACCATTTCCCGCTTGATCTTTCCCCTTACGTCTCTGCGGACATCCAGAAGAACTTCGCCGGTCTCGATGCCTGCCGCTTCAATGGGAAGCTGTACTGCTTGCGCAATGACCTGGCGCAATATGTTCTCTATTACAACGCTCCCCTCATGCAGCAGTTTGGCTATTCCGTGCCGACCACTTGGGAACAGTATGAGGCGCTCGGACTTCAGGTAGCCAAAGAGCATCCTGGCTATATCATCGGCGAATTCGCCGATGCCTATGCTCTTGACGAGTACTTCTGGGGCGGCAAGTGCCCGCTACATCAGGTCACTGGAGATACCCTCTATACCAACCTTGCCAGCCCAAACTGCATGCGTATGGCATCCTTGCTCGATACACTGATCCCTACTGGGGTTATCACGACGAAAGCAGGCTATTTTGATGCAGGGATGACGACCCTCGGCCACCAGAACAAGATTCTGATGCTTCCTGGCGCGTCCTGGATGGGAGAGTATCTGTTCAAAGGTACCCTCTATCCCAGCTCCAATCACCAGCTCGGAGTTGCGGCTCCGCTCAAGTGGCAGGCCGATTCGCAAGCCTATACCGGCGCGCTCGGCGGGGCCGCCTGGACGATCTCGAATCACACCAAAAACGTCAAGCTAGCGGTAGATTTTGTGACCTGGGTGACTACCAATCCTACTTACCTTGGTCACGAGGCCAATTTCCCGGCCTATTTGCCGACCGCCGATATCTGGCACCAGAGCATCGCCAGCGATCCGATCTTCGCCAGTGATCCCTACCCTGTGTTGAAACAGGCGGCAACAGAACTTGATCCCACCTACAGTTATGTTCGTTTCGATGATAGAACCATCTTTGGGACCTCGGTGGTGACCCCAGTCATCACTGCGGGTGCGACCGTCAGTTCCAAGCTTTCCGCCTATCAAGCGCAACTGGTGGCTCTCGCTCAGTCGGTAGGTTACCAGGTGACGAATACTGCGCCGTAGGCTACCTGATGTGTCTGTTTCCTCAGATGTTCCACTGCGGGACATCTGAGGAAACAGCCAGTGTTCATAACACTATCAGGCGCACTAACAGCAATACGTTTATCAGCCAGGGTAATCAGTGGTGAACGAGGAGGTTCCTAATGGCGGTACTCGAAGCGCGAAAGCAGGTTGCGCCATCACCCACGAAGACCCGTGTCAAGACAGGAGTGCGGCGGTGGCTGCCAACTGCGGCAGATCTCTTTGTTCTGCCTTATACCCTCTTCTTGCTGGCTTTTGGCATTCTTCCAGGGGTCTTCGCGCTGATCCTGAGCTTTGCTAATTTTTCTAATGGCACCCCTCAGTATTTCGCGGCAGGCCTACAAAACTATATCACCACCTTTCACGATTTCCGTTTTGCGTCTGCATTCGCCAATATGTTCCAATTCCTTCTCATTTCGGTCCCATTTGGTGTGATCGGCGTCACCGGCATTGCGCTCCTACTGCATATGCGCACAGGCTGGTTTGCGTCTGCGATGCGCACCATTTACTTCCTCCCCGGAGCAGTCGCTGGCCCTACCTCCGTCTTGATCTTCCTTTTCATGCTCGACCCGCAGGTTAGTCCATTTAGAGGACTGTTGACGGCCATGCACATGGATCAGACCATCATCGTGATCCAACCCAGTCATCTGCCCTTGCTCTTTACTCTGCTCGGCTTCTTCGTTGGAGCGGGCGGATGGATCGTCATTTTTTATGGCGGGCTGAAAGGTATCTCGACGGATGTCCTGGAAGCTGCTGCCATTGATGGGGCGAATGCCTGGCAGACCGCTCTCTATATCAAGCTGCCGATGATTCGGCGTTATGTGATTTACCTGGCGATTCTCACGTTCGCGGGCAACATCCAGATCTTCACGGAACCACAACTCATTGGCGCCAGCTTCGCGTATAGTGGCATCGGCACGATCAGCCCAACGTGGTCGCCAAACGAGCTTGGTTACTATTTTGCCTTCAACGACGGCAACTTTGGGGCGGCGGCGGCAATTTCCTTACTCATGGTCGCAATTGGCCTGATCGGCGCGCTGGCCATCATTCGCGCCACCGGATTCTTCCGCACCGATGCAGCAGTCTGAGGAAAGTGCATAAGAGCATAAGAGAAGAGAGGAAATCGTCATGACCAGCACTACGACTCCCGCTCCAACGCCACTAGCAGCCAAGACGCCATGGCTGACCCGCTTGCGCCGCTCACGCGGGGCACCGGCGCTGACGGGGATGGGTCCAATCACGACTCTCATTCGTGCAGCGCTCTTACTCCTGTTGGGGATTTTCTTCGGTCTTCCTCTGCTGTGGCTCCTCCTCGCCCCTACCAAGACCGACGTTCAGCTCACTCAGGATTTTCCGCTCTCAATTGGCTCATGGGCCAAGATAGGGAGCGATTGGCAGAATTTGCTAACTTTTGACGATGGCGTCATCATCCAATGGTACGTCAACTCTATACTCTATGCTCTGGCGACTCTCGTGCTAGCACTCGCGGTATCGCTACCTGCGGGATATGCGCTGGCTACGATGAAGCCGAAGGGACGCGGATTACTCTTGTCGTTGACGCTGGTGGCCATGCTCCTGCCCATCTCGGCGCTCGTGCTGCCGCTCTTCCTGGAGATCAACCTGGTTCATCTGGTCAATACACCCTGGTCTGTGATTCTACCGACGGCATTCTTCCCCTTTGGGGTCTTTCTCGCCTTCATCTATTACGCCGTGAGTTTGCCGAAAGACTTGCTGGCTGCGGGCCGCATTGACGGCGCGAGCGAGTGGCAACTCTTTTGGCATGTCGGAATTCCTCTTGCCCGCCCGCTCCTGGGGTTGCTGATCTTTCTCAATTTCACGGCAACCTGGAATAACTATTTTCTGCCGTTTGTCATGCTGCAAGACCCATCTGTCTATAATCTACCCGTTGGGCTGCAAGCGCTCATCTCAGGAACGCCAGCGCTGCATCCTGCCCTCGTGGGCGATGTGCCGATTCACCGAGCGGAGCTGGCGCTAGCTGGGGTCATTATCGTTCTGCCTGTGGCGCTCGTCTTTCTCTTTTCGCAGCGCTTCGTCACCAGCGGCGCCCTTACCGGCAGCTTCAAAGAATAACTCGATGAATGCGATCACCACGAATGGCAGCACTTCGATCAGCAATAACCGTCAGCGGTCAGTAGGGAAAGGAACCGCGTGTCTCCGCTCCTGTCTCTACGTAGTAGGCACACCTGCGCAGACGGAGTGTTGTAAACGTGTTAGTGCTTACATATGCTCTGTGCGCCGAATAGACCGGAAATCATCGCGAGGTTCAAGAGTAGCTTGAGAGAGTGGGAGCATGGGCCGTCAGAGCAGTCAGCGCCCGCCCTGCGAGAGGAGCGAGTCCATGGCGGAAGTGACGTTTGCGCATATCACCAAGCGCTACAGCGAGCAGACGAAGAGTGTCATTGCTGATCTGAACCTCCAGGTGCGCGACCACGAGTTCCTGGTGCTGGTGGGGCCATCGGGCTGTGGCAAGAGTACGGCGCTGCGCATGATTGCTGGGCTGGAGGCGATTACCGA
>JAJPKE010000022.1 GCA_021323855.1 Chloroflexota bacterium
GACAAGAAGAACGGCGACAATGTGTTGCAGATGATTCGCGATCTACGCCAGGCGACCGGCACGACGTTTGTGATCGCCACCCATGACCCTAACGTCGCCTCCTCCGCCGACCGCTCGATTCGCATCGTGGACGGCCTGGTCGCCAACGGCGAGTAAGTCAAAAAGAACTGTTCATCTCCTGAAAGGGAGCTTTACGATATGAAACGGCTCGGTTTGTATTGGAGCTATGCGACCCGCTCGCTGGCGCGTGGCGGGCAACGCACGCTGCTGGCGATCTTCTGCGTGGCCGTCGGCGTGATGGCGATTGTCTCGCTGCAACTCGTCGGCAACATGGTCAACACGGCGCTCACCGGCAATGTGCGCGCCAGCAACGGCGGCGATATCTCCATCCGCAGCGACATCACACCGCTCAACCAACAACAGTTGGCGATATTTGATCATCTCAAGGCCGACGGCACCATCTCAGAGTTCACCACCGTCGCCAACACACAGGTGCGTGCGACCATCGGCGGACAGCCGCAACGCTTCGATCTCTTCGCGGTGGACCCGCAAGTCTTTCCGCTGGCTGGTTCGCCAGTCTTCGAGGACCCCAGCAACGGCTCCATCTCATCGCTCCTGACGGGCAACACGGTCATCGTGACGGATAACCTGCTCTCGCAGCTTGGCCTGCACAAAGGCGACACGCTGGACATCCACTCGCCCAGCGACGGGCGCAGCTTCACCGCGACGATTGGCGGTGTCGTCGCCGCGACTGGCTACTTCAGCAGTCCGCTGATGCTGGTCTCGTTGGATACGTACCGCGCGCTGCCAAGCACGGCGGGGCTGCCGGTGCAATATAACGTGGTCTATGCCAACGTGCCTGGCCACACGGATGCCGCCGAGGATACGGCGAAGAATGCCATCACCCAGGCGCTACCGCAGACGACAGTTACCACCACCAAAGATGCGCTGAAGCAAAACCAGGACGCCGTGCAGAACCTGCGCTACTTCTTGCAGATCGTCGGCCTGCTGGCACTCTTGATCGGCGGCGTGGGCATCATGAACACGATGCAGGTGTTGTTGCGCCGGCGGCGGGTTGAGATTGCGATGCTCAAAACATCGGGCTATCGCCAGGGCGACCTCTTCTCGCTCTTCGGCGTGGAAGCTGGTCTGCTCGGTCTGCTCGGTGGCATCGTCGGCTCGGCGGCGGGCATCGGCGCGGGGCTGCTGGTGAAGACGATTGTGGAGAACGCAGCGCAGATTCACCTCGATTTCGCGGTGGATACCGGCACAGTGCTGGCAGGCGTCGCCATCGGCTTTTTCACGGCGCTGATCTTTGGCATCATGCCGATTGTGCAGGCGAGCCAGGTGCGCCCGCAGGCCGTCTTGCGTGAGATGCCGGAGGGTGCGACGGCTGGCAGCATTCTGCTCTCGATCATCCTGCTGGCGCTGCTCTGCGTGCTGTTCTTCATCATGGCGCTGGTGATTCTCGGCGGCAACGTCGCGCTGGCACTCGGCGTGGTGATCGGCGGCGGCATTACGCTGGCCATCCTCGGCGCGGTCTTCACGCTGGTGGTCTTCATCATCAGTAAGTTGCCGGTGCCGGAGGGGCTACATTGGGGCTTCCTGGCGCTGATTGGCGCGGGCCTGATCGTCTCCATCCTGATTACCATCGTCATTCCGGCGCTTGGCCTGCTCTTCGTGGCGCTCAATGTTTTGGGATTGATCGTGGTTTTCCTGCCGCGTAGCTGGAAGACGAACGTGATGATGGCGCTGCGCAACATTGGCCGCCAGAAGGTACGCACGGTGACGACGATGGTGGCGCTCTTCATCGGCGTCTTCTCCATCGGGCTGATCCTGGCGCTGGGCATCGGCATCCGCGACAACATCAACAGCCTGCTCTCGAAGACGACCACCTACAACTCGTTCATCCTGGCCAACGCGCCGGATAAGGCAGCGGTGGATGCGCAGTTGAAGCATGTGCAGGTGAAGGGCAAGTTGGTCAATACGCTGGCGCTGGTCAATCCGGTGTCGGTGGATGGCCAGCCACTGGGGCCGATCATCAAGAATGCGTCGTCGGGCGGCTCCGCGACGGTGCTGAACCGCGATGAGTTGCTCTCCTATCTCAGCGAGCCTATCGGCTACAATCTGGCGGGCAACAGTGTCCCGGATGTCACGATTGTGAAGGGGCATAACGATTCGGCGTCGGGGCGCAATCTGAACGCATCTGACGCGGGCACGAACAACGTGATTATGCCGCTGCGGGCCAGCATCGCGCCGCTCAATCTGAAGCTGGGGTCGCAGATCGTGATGGTGGGCCAGGACGGCAAGACGACGGTGACGGTGACGGTGGTGGGCTTCTACACCGGCGGCAGCATCTTCGTCTCCGGAATGTATACAGATAATTCGGTGCCGACGACGCTGGCCGACGGCAAGCCGATGTATGTCTACTCGCTGATTCTGGACCCCAAAACATCCACGCAGACGCTGAATAAGATTCAGGCGGCGGTGCCGGATGTGCAGGCGATAGACCTAGCGCAGATTTCGCTGCTCATCAACGGGATTCTCAACAACCTCATCATCATGCTGACGGCTATCGCGTCGCTGGCGATGATTGCGGGCGTCATCATCATTGCGAATGCGGTGGCGCTGGCGATGCTGGAGCGGCGCCGCGAGCTAGGCATCCTGAAATCAGTGGGCCACACCAGTAGCAGCGTGCTGAGTGAGGTGCTGATGGAGAACGGGACCATCGGCTTTACAGGCGGCCTCCTGGCTATGCTGCTGGTGTCGGTGGCGCTGTTGATCCTGGGTCTCTTCCTGAAGTCGCTGAACTTTGGCGTGCCAGCGGGTCTGCTGCTGGGCGTGATCTTCGCCACGGCCATCGTCTGTATGATCGTGGCCGGGGTGGTCGCCTGGAATGCGACGCGCGTGCGCCCGCTGGAGGTGCTGCGCTACGAATAGACCTCACCCCGTCCTGCGGGCACCCCTCTCCCACCAGGAGAGGGGCCGTGAGGCGACCAATTTCGACGCTGGCATACTGTTTGTGGCGCGCCAGCGTTTTTGTTACGCATTCGCGGCTCTGAAGAGCCGGCTCACGGGAACCGGACTGAAGTCCTGCGTGGGGGCCGGCGCGCCTCTGCATTGAGCTTTAGCCCGCGCATGGCGTGCGCCGGCAATTTATTGCCGCGTCTCCTCTGCGGTCGCCCTCTTCGCGGCGTCCCACCAAGTGAGCCAGTCGTCGAGGGTGAGCGTAGCGAGCGCGCGGCCCTCCTGCTGCGCGCGCTGCTCCATCGCCACAAAGCGGCGGCGGAAGCGTTGGTTGGCGGCGTGCAGCGCCTCCTCCGGCTGGATATGCAGATGGCGGGCGAGCGTCGCCAGCGCAAAGAGCAGATCGCCTAGCTCGGCGCGGCGCTCGTTGTCATCAGCGGCGGCGGCCAGCTCACGCGCCTCTTCGGCCACTTTAGCGAGTGCGCCATCGGTATCGGGCCAGTCGAAGCCGGTCTTTGCCGCCTTGCGCCCCAGTTCATACGCCTGATAGAGCGCTGGCGCGCTCAGCGGGATGCCGCGCAGCACGCTTTCCAGCGCCACCTCCTCGCCCTTCGCGGCGCGCTCCTCGCGTTTGATCGCCTCCCAGTTGCGCACCACATGCGCCGCATCCTTCACCTGCACGTCACCAAAGACGTGCGGATGCCGCCGCACCAGCTTCTCGCTAATCGCCTGATACACATCGCCGATGTGGAAGAGGTCTTCCTGGTCGGCCACCTCCGCTTGCAAATAGACTTGCAGCAGCAGATCGCCCAACTCCTCCGCCAGCTTCTCCGCCAGTTCCGGGCTGCCATCCCAGGCGTCCAGCACTTCGGCCACCTCATACGCCTCTTCCAGTACAAACGCGCGTAGCGACTGGTGCGTCTGCTGGCGGTCCCACGGGCAGCCATCCGGCGCGCGCAGCCGGTGAACGATGTAGCGCAGACCTTCAGGGACGCGCACGGCATCGAGCGGCGGCAATGGCGGCACATACACCGTCGTCAGGTGGTCGGCATGCTCGCCGCGATCCAACTCTGCTAGCGGCAGCCGCTCAATCACTTCCTCGCCGGGGATGCTGGCCGAACGCACCACCGCCACCTGCCAGTCATCGGGATAGAGTTCGCCCAGCGCCAGCTTCACGCCACTTGCCAGCCGCCGGTTATACGCCTGCGCGATCAAGACGGGATGCGTCGGTAGCAGCGCGCCCATTAGCTCCGGCGCAGGGATGTCGGCAAGCAGCGTCGCGTCCAGCAGTTGCAGATCGCGTTCGAGTGGGTCCAGGTCCAGCGCCGCACAGACCGGCTCGATGAAGGAGAGACCGGCAACGATGCGCACAGCTACGCCACGCTCACGCGCACGCAGCCGCAGCACGCGCACGGACTCCTCGGCAATCAGCGGATGCCCCGGCACGGCGTAGACCAGCGGCTCACCCTCCGGCAGCGCGGCAGCGCGGGCGAAGAGTTGCTCCACCATACGCGGATAGAGTTCGGCGAAGCTCTCGGCGCTCTCATAGAGCGCATCGAAGGATTCGATGACGAGTGTGGGTTGCTGGCGGCGTAATGCCACAACGGTCGGATGGCGCAGCGTGCGGCAGATCACCAGCGACGCCCGCGCAAAGACCGCCTGCGCCTCCAATGTCAGGTCGTCCCAGCGCCCTGGCCCCAACCCCACAACGATAATCTCGTGGGAGATTTCTTGTCCGCCTGCCATGCCTCAACTCCTAGCTGGCTATCCCGGCTGTAAACAGCCTGGGCACGATTACCGGACTGAAGTCCCGCGCTCGTGCCATGCGCTCTCACGTCTGGCTGCAGCCCGTCCTGTGGCGTGCGCCGGCAATTTATTGCCGCGACTGCCCCGTGCGCAGCATTATTGCTGAGAAGCCGCTGTCGCCTGCTCTGAGGTCGCAGGCAGCGGATACTTCTCGATCTTCGCATGTGAGCGCACAAGAGTAGCTATCCAGGCGCTAAACACGTTGCCCTCGGTCTGTGCATCATTCAGCGCGGCCAGCGGCGCAGTGGCAACCGCCGTTGTTTCAACCACCGCATACTGCCCGCCGAATTGTCCATCGCCGGCGGGAATCTGAAAGATGCGATATTTTGCAGGCGCTTTGGGCAGGCGGTTATTGAAGCAGCCCGATGCCGAGGGGGTGACGTTCGCCAACACCACGCTATCGAACTCCGGCAGAAACTGGCCGACATACTGCACACCGGCGTCAGCGGCGTTTGTCGTGCCCGCCTGTTGCGAGAGTTTGCTGAAATCCGCGCCATTGTCGAGTTGCTTCACAAGATTTTGCGCGCCGCTCTTGTTCGCCACCACGATATAGCGCACATGCGCCGTCGGCACTTTGAGGACTTTGATGAGCGCCGCCTGATATGCCTGCTGTTCGCTAAAGAGGGCAAGCGCGCGTGGCAGCGTGGCGAGCGCATGAAAGGCAGCCCAATTAGGGTCGGAGGGGTCTTTCAGCACGCTATTGATGGTACTCTGAAGCTGCTTTTGCTGCGCCTCGATGTCCTTTTGCGTGACCTTCACGCCGCAAGCATTCGCCTGTTGCCGCGCCAGTTCGAGATTAATGAGGAAGTTGAGGACAGTCGTTTGCGTCTGCGCCATATTCTGGCGTCCGGTCGGCGTCTGCCACGCCAAAGATGCGCTCCCGGCAGAGGCTTTGATCGAATAGTTCAGCAATTGCTGGTAGTCGTCCAGCGCGATGCCCTGCCCATTGACGCTCGCCGCCAGCAACGGACCCGATGCGCCGTTCGCGCCACAGCCGGCCAGCGCAAACACCGCCACCAGCGCCACCAACACGAGCGCCTGCCAGGAACGCCTGGAATTAGTCCCCCGGCGGCGCGAAGTCAACGTCCTCATCAAAATATGTCCCTCTTGTAAATCCATTCGCGGCTGTGAACAGCCAGCGCACGCCCCGGACCGGCTGAAGCCGGCAGATCGCCGTGCCCGTCCGGCTTTAGCCCATTTCACCGTGCGCCGGCACTTCAGTGCCGCGTACAAAACTCTATCTACGTCTGCGCCTACTGGCAGCGCGCCCCATTCTCTCACACTATCTGAACGATAGTAGCAGAAGATGGGTTGCGCCGTCAAACAATTTGGACCTCACCGGAGACCTCGCCCCCTACCCCCTCTCCAACGAGGAGAGGGGTGGCCGATAAGCTGGGGTGAGGTCTATTGACGCACTCGAACGCTTGTGCTATTGTCCCAACCACAGGGCGCATTGGCATACACTGCGCCAGACGCATCCCATCATTCATGTTGAATGCGAGCGCGGAAGAGCGACAGAGCGCGACAGAGGGCGATAGCGATATGGCAGGCCGGACGACGAGTAAAGCGCGTACCCAGCGCCCATCCCGCGCGCCAGAGGATGATTTTGCCAGCAACGATGACAGCTCGCCCGCAGAGGCAACCGATGCGCAGGCGGAAACGAGCGACACCCCTGCTGGCAACGATCTGCTGCGCCGCGCCCATGAGTTGCTGGTGGAGCAGGGCTTCCCGGCCAGTGCCGCAACACTGGCGCAGCGTGTCTTCGGCAGTGTCGCGCCTGCTGGTATGGCTGCGGGCATCATCTCGCCCTGGGAACGCATGCTCGAGCAGTTGCTTGGCGCGTCGTCCCTGTTCCTGCGCGATGACGAGGGCAACTGGGGGTTGGCATCCTGGGCCAGCGCGGAACGCTCGCTCGATGACACCGAGTTCGTCGCGCTGGACGTGGAGACGACCGGCCTCGCTCCCGGACGCCACCGCATCATCGAGGTCGGCGCCGTCATCATCCGCAACGGCGAACTGGTGGCCAACTTCTCGAAGCTCATCAACCCTGGCCGCTCGATTCCGCAGTTCATCACCAAATTTACCGGCATCAGCCCGCAACTGGTAGCGCGGTCGGCCAGCGCCGAGAAAGTCTTGCCGCGCCTGCGCGAGTTCATCGGCGACCGCCCCATCGTCGGCCACAACATCGGCTTCGACCTCAACTTCCTCAACTTCGAGGCCGACCGTTGCCGCCTCTCGCCAGCTTTCGCGGAGACGGGGATAGATACGATTGTGCTGGCGCGCCGCTATTTGACGGGCATGCGTCGTGCGCGGCTGGATGCGGTGGCTTCGGCGTTGCACGTGCCCATGCGCAACCGCCATCGCGCGCTGCCGGATGCGCAGATCACGGCGAAGGTGTTCGTGCTGCTGCTGGCCCGCGCCCGCGAGGAGGGCTGTGAGACGCTAGCAGACCTCTATCGCGTGCTGGATGGCGTCGCGCCGGACCACACACCGCAGCCCACACCACGACTGACGGGCCGCATGTATCTCAATCCCGCCTGGCGCAAGCAGTTCCCCATCACGCCCGGCGTCTATCTGATGAAGGACGAGACCGGCGAGGTGATCTACGTCGGCAAGGCCAAGTGTCTGCGCAACCGGCTGGCCTCCTACTACAATCAGCCGCTCGGCTACACCCGCAAGATGGACGGACTGCTTCAGAACGTGCGTGAAATCGAGACGCGCATGCTCGGCTCCGAATTGGAGGCGCTGCTGGTGGAGTCGCGGCTCATCAAGCAATTGCAGCCGCGCTACAACGTGCAACTGCGCAACTACGAACACTATCCCTTCATCAAGGTGGATGTGCAGCACCCGTACCCGCGCTTCTATGCCACGCGCGAGGTCAGCGCAGACGGCGCGCGTTATTTCGGACCGTTCCGTAGCGGGCGTATCGTCAACGCCACCATCGAGTTGATACAGAAGGTGTTCCCAATTCGCACCTGCATCCGCAATCTGCCGCCCAGCGCACCTGCCAGCGAACCCTGCCTGCGCTATCACCTGAAACGCTGTCCCGCGCCCTGCCGTGGCGAACTGGACCCGGCGGCGCAGCAAGAGTATCAGCGGGTGGTGGCGGAGGCATGCGCTTTCCTCGGCGGCGAGCGCGCGGACCTGCTAGATCGCTTGAAGCAGGAGATGTTCACGGCCTCAGCGCGGCAGGATTTCGAGCGCGCCGCCCGCCTGCGTGATGCGCTGCGCGACGCCGATCAGGTGTTGCTGGGCCAGCGATTGGTGACGGGCGCTGTCGAGGCGAATAACCTGCTGATCGTCTATCCCTCGGTTGAGCCTGAACATGTCGAATTGTTTCTGGTGCGGCATGGACGGCTGGCGGAGCAGCGTCGTGCTGCGCGCACGGCGGAGGCGCTGCTGCCACAGCTACGCGCCATCATCGCGGAGGCGGCGCAGTTGGGCACGCCGCCAAGCCGGGTCGGACGCGAAGAGGTAGACCAGATCAACATCATCGCGCGCTGGATTCACCATCACAGCGACGACGAAGAGCGCGCGTTCTTCCGCCTGCCGCATGATCTGCGCAACAGTGACGACATCGCATACTTCGAGCAGCATGTGGTAGAGGCATTGCTGGCGCTGCCCATTGAGGAACCTGCCAGCGCAGATGAAGAGACCGACGAAGAGATGGAAAACGAGGAAACAATAGACGCCACGCTCGAAAGTCTGTCATGAGCAGATAACGCCCAATCCGGTTGAACTGCTACCATATCATGAGGGCTTCAGCCCGGTTTGCCTTGTGCGCCGGCAATTTATTGCCGCGAGGACTGTGCGGCAATAAAGCAACTATCGGTTGATGAGAATGGATACCACCCACACGGCAGCGGCCCAGGAGAGCGTGAAGAACAGTCCCCAGATGCCAACGTAGCAGTTCTGCACGAATACGCTCTTCAGCCAGCGCGTTCGCTGCGAGTCATCAGGCGTCCACTCCCAACGTGCGAGCGGCAGCGGTCGTTGATCCAGATCTGAATACTCCGCGCGCTCTACGGGGAACGGCTCATCATCGCGTTCATCCCAACTCATCGGCTGCCTCCGCGAGACTTAGCCCAGGCTGCGCTACGCATCACCGTATGCAGTTACTATATCATGATACATTATTCTATACGATAATCTATTCGTATTGACCACAATAGCGTCCCCTGCAAGTTCCAGCACAATTGTGGCCAAAACGACATAATGTGAGGAGGTGTTTTGGGTGTGGTTGCAGACCTGTCATCAGGACAACGTTGAGGGCAGTAGCAGCGTCCTTGCTTATCAGTGTGCGTTGTAGCTAATCCGCCACAGCCGTCTCGACGCCGGCGGCCTTGACCTGATCCCAGGCGTGATACGAGCTACGCACCAGCGGGCCGCTCTCCACATGGCGGAAGCCCATCGCCTTGCCTTCGCGCGCATACTCGCGGAATTCTTCAGGCGTGACATAGCGGTCAATCGGCAGATGTTGCTGCGTCGGCTGAAGATACTGCCCGATAGTAAGAATGTCAATCTCGTTGGCGCGCAGGTCACGCATCAGCTCGATTACCTCATCATGTGTCTCGCCCAGCCCCAGCATAAAGCCCGTTTTGGTGGGGATATCCGGGTACATCTCCTTAGCCGTGCGCAGGATATCCAGCGAACGCTGATAAATCGCCTGCGGGCGCACGCGCAGATAGAGGCGTGGCACTGTCTCGACATTATGGCTAAAGACGCTTGGCCGCGCATCCATCAGCACCTTCAGCGCCTCGTGCGATCCCTTGAAGTCCGAGGTAAGCACCTCGACGGCGCAATCGGGGTTGAGGCGACGCACCCAGCGAATCGTCGCGGCGAAGATTGTCGCGCCTCCGTCGCGCAATTCGTCGCGGTTGACCATCGTAATAACGACATGGCGCAACCCCATTTGCTGCACGGCCTCAGCAATGCGACGCGGCTCCTCCCAATCCACCGCCATCGGGCGCCCCGTTGCCACGGCACAGAAGCCGCAACTGCGCGTACAGATGCTGCCAAGAATCATAAACGTGGCCGTGCGATGCGCCCAACATTCGCCAATATTTGGGCAGCGCGCTTCTTCACACACGGTGTGCAGCGCTTTACTGCGCATCAATCGCTTGAGTTCTTCATAGTTTTCGCCGGTTGGCACACGTACCCGCAGCCACTCCGGGCGTCTCGTCGGCATAATCGCCATAGTAAAGTGATCCTCTCGCAGCAAGCCGCCCCCGATATGCAGGCGCTACACAACTTCATCTGCGCGTTGCTTACCTGCGCTCGCATCGTCGCGCTTTACCTCGCATTGTATCAGCGCGTTCTTTGCAACTGCAACCGCGCTCCTTGTCTAACGTATCCGGTACATATATCGTACATAGGAAATAGGTGATAGGTCACAGGTGGCGGAAGGGAAATTGGTACAAGACTTGCGGCCATGCCATCCCCGGACCCCCGTGTAGAGATAGGTCTTCTGTCGTAGGTGAGGTCATGTCGCATGGTTGTTGCATGTTATAGGCTGTTTTTCTGCCCGTTTATAGAAACATGTGGCCGACATGACACCTTGCCAGCTACGATCAACAGGTACCATTGAGGTTCCATCACATATGCCTTGTGGCATATCATTCACGTTTTATGTCATCATGGAGTCAAACAGTTGAGCGGTCGAGCAGCCGAGACCGATGCGCGGCAACTGTGCGTGTATGAAGAAATGGGTAGCATCGTGGCCAAAGACAGCGGAGTGCGCGTATTAGTCGTAGACGACGACCGCAGCATACGTGAGACGTTACATGCGGTATTGCAAGAAGAAGGCTATCATGTGTTAGAGGCAGAAGATGGGAAGGCCGCGCTGGATATCTTGCGGGCAAGCGCTGAACCGCTTGTGGTGCTGCTCGATCTGCGCATGCCGGTGCTGGATGGCGCCGGTCTCCTCTCCATCGTCGCAGAGGATAGGCACCTGGCGACATTCCATTCGTTCCTCCTGATTACCGCGAACCTCGACCAGATTACCGGCAAGACGGCGCGACTCTTGCACCAACTCCATGTGCCGGTGATTCCCAAGCCCTTCGAGCTGGATGCCCTCATCGAGAGTGTCATGCAGGCCGCCTATCGCAAAATGTCCAGCGCGCCGGACGCCTGGAGCGATACCTCTCCGCATCAAGCGGCGCGTGGCACGAATCAATAAGTTTGCCGCAAAAGGTAGCGAGTGAATGGCAGTAGTATTAGTCGTCGAAGACGATGTGGAGATACGCGCAACCCTGCGCCTGGCGCTGGAAGACGATGGGCATACCGTGTTGGAGGCACAGAACGGGCTAGATGCGCTGGCGCTCTTGCGTTCGCATCGAGAGCCAATGGTGGTGCTGCTCGACCTGCTGCTTCCCCAGTTGAGCGGTGATGCCGTTCTCAAACAGGTGGTCGCTGATAGTGAGCTGGCGGCGCGCCATAGCTATGTCCTGCTGACCGCCGCACACCAATCGTTTCCACCCCCGTTTGCCAGCATGCTGAAGCAATTAGGAGTGCCGATCCTGCACAAACCCTTCGATCTGGATACCCTCTTTGAAACCGTCGCCCAGGCCGCGCAACACGTTGGCGCATGACGCTCTCTAACGCTCCATGTAGGGCGTGATGATAGAGTGTAGTTCACGCTTACGCTTCTTATCTATAACTCCGTAACTCCGAATCCGCTCACATGGCCTCGAGCCTGTTAGAATGGCAGGCGATATCGCTTCACATGCCTCGTGCGATGACCCCTGCGATGACCCCTGCGATGACCCCTGCGATGACCCCTGCGATGACACCAATGAATCTCCTGACGTTACTCCTGAAACTGTAATCACTCTGTGATAAAAGCTCGCCTAGCTGTGTGCGGATTGTGAGCAGCACTGGCTATCTTGAATCTGCTGACAGGCATACAAATAGGGCGCCACACATACCTACAGCAACGAAGGTGTCCTTCGGTGCGATTCGCGTGAACGACGCATGGCGATTCTTCGCACGTGACGTGCGCGATGGCGCCCAGAAAGGGAGTGGGAACTCCTATGTCACAGAACACACAGGTATTCGAGGTTGCACCATCCACTGATACGTTCTCTGGTGCCAGGCAGCACGCTCTGCCAAAACGACACGCGCGATTGCTCCCAGCTTTCTGGGGATTAAGCCTGTTGGCGCTCATCGCGCTGGTACTTGGAGGGTGTGGCGCAACAAGCGCACCACACGGCTCAACCACGCCAACGACCGTCACGGGAACCGCTGTTAACGTCTATTTCGCGCGACACCCCGACACCGATAATAACCCAACCGCAGTCGTAGCTGTGCAGCGCACGACTAGCGCAGCCACAATCCAGGCGCGTGCCACGTTCGCACTTGAGGCGCTCCTTCAAGGGCCAACGGCGGCAGAGCGGAGCCAGGGCCTCTATTCCCCTTTTGACGGGCATGTAGGAGCTGACTTCCTGTGTCAGGGCGCTTCTCGCAACTTTGACCTCACCCTTGATCACCGGGGTACGCTATCCGAGACCGGCACAGCGACGGTGCAGTTCTGTCGAAACGTCACCATTGCTGGCGATCTGGATGGCCCTCGTATGTCAACCATGATCGGCTCAACGCTCATGCAGTTCTCCTCTATCAAACGGGTGGTGATACTCAACGCAGATGGGCGTTGCTTTGATGATCTTCAGGGGCAGAACGCTTGCCTCAATGCGACACCGAGTGGCTACGCCGTTGTCGTGTACTTCTCTAAGCATCCAGAGTCGGATTCTGCTCCCACCAGCGTATTTGCCGTGAAACGGGTCTCACCAACCCTCGGAGTTGCTACGTATGGGCTTGGCCAACTGCTAGCCGGTCCTACGCCAGCAGAGAAAGCGCAAGGATACTATACGCCGCTCGAAGGGGCGCTCAGTGGGGCGTCAACTTGCAATGGGGCCGATTTTACCATCACCCTGAATTGGAATCGGACCCATCCCGAAACTGGTACTGCTACCCTGCAATTCTGTCGCGCGATGGCTGGCCTGGGCGATACGGGAACGGCAATGGCGCAGAACGAGATCGTGAGGACACTCATGCAGTTCTCCAGTATCAAGAAGGTAGTGATCCTGATGCGAGATGGCTCCTGCTTCAATGATCTGGCGGGCTGTCTTTGATCGGTGGCCTTTCCGCTGCATCCGAAGCACACACGCATAATGAGCATGTAGCAGGGAGCGCAGACCTTCCTACCGGCGATTGATGCGGATACGGTCACTGGCGGGCGGAATTGTCTGCCTCACCATCAGCCACAAGACGAGCGCATGCGTATATGCGCTCGTCTTGCTATAAAGACGCTCAAACGTTTATTGAACGCGGCGCGGAAACCAGGAGTCTGACTCCATCAGTGTCTCCAGGTCGCCAACCACCTGATAACATCCCTCCTGATATGCCAGCAGCGGGTCCTGACGATATGCCATCACCCGCATCCACACATCAAAGTCGCTTATCACGGTGGCCGTGGGCGCGGGGTGTGGTCCTTGCGCCGTATGAAGCGTGCCATTTTCGATGATGGCATGGCAGGTGCCGGTCTGGCTCCCCGTGAACTGATACTGGATCACCGCCGATTTGCCATAGGTGCGTTCTGGCGAAAAGTTCGTTTCCATTGCGCGCAGATACTCTTCAATGGTCATCGTTGCAGCAGCCTCCACATGTCCTCCCCCTACCATATGCGCAGCCTGTGTACATGCAGTTGCCCTTGTACTTTGCGGCTGACCTGGCTGACTCTTTGCCGAAACCTCGCCTTTGCTTGTGGAATCATACGTTACGTTGCGCAACGTCGCATGCAGCCATCAGGCAGACCCGATGGCAACGCGAGCATAATATCATATGCGCAGCAGACTGCAACAGCGACGCCGCTTCGGCGCGCTCAGAATAGAGATGAGAATATCCTCGGCCAATCTGGACATAGGAGAGAGCGATTTATGAATATCTGGCAGGGTCATCGGGTGCGGTTGCGCAGCGTGGAGCCGGGCGATTGGGAGACGCACTTCCGCTGGAACCAGGAGAGCGAGATGAGCAGGCGTATTGACCGCGTGTATTTCCCCCAATCCACCGTGGAGGCGCAGCGTTGGGCAGAGCGCGCCGCTGCACAAACAGCCAGTGATGCGCAATTTCACTTCGAGATTGAGACGCTTGATGGCACGCTCGTCGGCAGCATTGGCACAAATCACTGCGACGCGCGTGTCGGTTCGTTCGGCTATGGCATCGGCATTTTGCCGGAACACCAGCGCAAGGGCTACGCTTCTGAAGCGATTCTGCTGGTATGCCGCTACTATTTTCAGGAATTGCGCTACCAGAAAGTCAATGCGGTGGTCTATAGCTTCAACGAGCCATCAATCAAACTGCATGAGCATCTCGGTTTCCAGTTGGAGGGGCGCATCCGGCGGATGGTATTTACGCAGGGGCGACACTTTGCGCTGCTCTATTACGGCATGACCAGCGACGAATTTGCGGAGAGATACCGTCAGGCGCTCCCAGAATAGCGGGAAGAGCGTGGCAGACGTGATAGAGTGAAAGTTGGCCAAACATACACCGGCTGGCAGAAATAGGAATCGGGGGATAATTGGGCGTGGCAGATGTGGCAGATGTGGCAGATGTGGCAGATGTGGCAAAGGCGGACCGCATACTGATCTTACGGACGGATGGGGCGTCGCGTGGCAATCCAGGGCCGGCGGCGGCTGGCGTTGTCATCGAATTACCCAACGGCGAGGTCATTGCGCGTGGCAAGAAATATCTCGGCGTTATGACGAATAACCAGGCGGAATACCGTGCGCTGATTCTGGGATTACGCGCTGCGGTCCGGTACAACCCATCTGAAGTGCGCGTGTTTATGGATAGTGAGTTGGTGGTGCGCCAGATGACCGGCGAGTATCATGTGAAGGATGAATCGTTGCAGACGCTCTATGATGAGGCGCAAACGCAGGCACGCCGTTTGCCAAGAGTGACATTTCAGCATGTCTTGCGCGGCAAGAACGCGCTGGCGGATGCCCTGGCCAACGAGGCGCTGGATGAAGAGAACCGACGCGCACGAGGCCGGGCGAACGGGTAGGCAGAGTAGACAAAATAGTCTGGGCAGGCGAGTTACGAGTTAGACTGGGCAACCTGAGTAGACTGGATACGATGAGAGCGATGGAGTAGCGCGGGGGATGCGGAGGATAGGATGCGCACAGGGGAGATAAAGCGGCAACGCCCACCGGTCTGGCCGGTGCCGGGCAAAACGCCGAAGACGCCGCACATGGAAACTGGCGCGGCGCGGCATCCGCTCTGGCGCTGGGTCAAACGACTGGCGCTGGCGCTGCTGATCGGCGTGATCGTGCTCGTCATCACCAGCGGTCTCGTCTTCTGGCGGCTCACCGTCACCGTCACCAACTATACTGGCGCACATTTTAATCAGCATCAGAATGCCGTCTGGCTCGAACATGAATGGGCAGGCCAATCGCACACGAGCGGCGACTACGATGCCCTGGCGCAGCGACTCAGCGCAGAGCAGGTCACGTATGTCTTTGCGCATGTCGGCCCGCTAAATAGCGATGGGACCATCCCCGACGACCTCGCACCCAACGCCGCCACGCTCGTCTCAGAGTTGCACGTGCGCCTGCCAAACCTGCATGTCCTCGCCTGGATTGGACAGGTGGAGGCTGCGGGCGGCAATCCGGGTGATGTGACGGTAGACCTGGGCAACTCAGCGGTGCGTGCGCAGATTGCGCAGACCGCTGCCCATTTCGTCAAAGACCTCGGCTTCGATGGCGTGCATTACGATATCGAGCCGATCATCAATAATAACCCGCGTTTCATTGATCTGCTGACCGAGACGCGCGCGCTGCTGCCGCCAGGGGCAATCCTCTCGACCATCGGGCAGAAGTGGGCGCCCAACGCGCATATGGCAGATTTCCTGCGCAGCCAGGGCAAGGGCGGCGCGTGGTGGACCTCCTATTACTATGCTGATGTCGCCGCGCATGTAGACCAAATTGTGCCGATCATCTACGACACCGCCATGCCGACGGCTCGCACCTACGAGATCTTCGTGCAGCAGGAGACCGAACATATCCTCGAATCGGTGCGCAGCGCCAGCCATCCGCCGCAGGTGTTGATCGGCGTGCCCACCTATGCCGGCAATAGCTTCTGGTTCCACGATAGCGCCGAAAACGTCTCCACCAGCTTGAGCGGCGTCATCGCCGGTCTCAACAGCAACAGCGACACCAGCGCCTTCACCGGCGTCGCGCTCTATCGCTTCGCCACCACCACCGATGCCGATTGGTCCGTCTACGATACGATGTGGCTCGGCAAATAAATATCTACCGTGCTGCCGGCGCGAACGAGACCAGCAGAATCCCACCTGTGTGCCGTATTCAACGCAACAGCGCCTGCGCCTGCGCCGCCGCATCGGCGCTGGGGACGGCGCGCTGCGTGCTGGTGCGCATATCGCGCAGCACAACAGCGCCAGCAGCAATCTCCTCCGGGCCGAGGATGACCGCCAGCGGAATGCCCTTATTTTTGGCGAAGGTCAACTGCGTAGAGAGCTTCTTCGGCTCCGTATACACTTCAGTGCAGATGCCAGCAGCGCGCAGGTCCCGCGCCAGCGCGAAGGCATGAGCGAAGGTCTCGCGCGAGAAGAGCGTGACCAATGCCTGGGTCGTTGTCGCTGGCTCCTCGTTGGCATCCTGCTCGCTCAGCGTGTCAAAGATGCGTTCGAGGCCGAAGGAGATGCCGACGCAGGGCAGGTCGCGTCCGGTGAACTGGCCGATGAGCCGGTCGTAGCGACCGCCGCCGCCCAGGCTGCCAAACTGCATATCAGTCAACACTGTCTCGAAGATGGGGCCGGTGTAATAGCTCAACCCGCGCACCAGCGACATGTCGAAGCTCACCCGTTCGGTAGGCACACCCATCGCAGCGGCGTACTCGAAGACCTCAGCCAGCTCGTCCAGCGCCTCCACGCCTTCGGTGGAGTCCGCCACCATCGGGCGCAGCGCCGCCAGCATCGCCTGCGGTGTGCCAGAGAGACCGATCATCTCGATCAGCTGGTCAACCGATGCGTCGCCAAGCGCCAGCTTCACCAGTTCCTCGCGCACGCCATCGAGGCCAATCTTGTCCAGTTTGTCCATCGCCGTCATCGTGGCGACGCGCTTGTCTTCTGGTACTGCGCTGACAGCCATCAGGCTGTTGAGCAATCCACGGTGATTAACGCGCGTGACGAAGTTGGTGTAGCCCAGCCTGGTGAAGACTTCGCAGTAGATGGCGACCATCTCAGCATCCACTGTCATCGAGCGGCTGCCTACACAATCCACATCACACTGGTAGAACTCGCGGTAGCGTCCGCGCTGGGGTCTATCCGCGCGCCAGACGGGCTGCATCTGATAACGGCGGAAGGGGAAGACGATATCATTCTGGTGCGCGGCGATGACACGGGCGAACGGCACTGTGAGGTCATAGCGTAGCGCCTCATCTGAGAAGAGCCGCGAAAGCGCAGCGGCAGAATGGTCGCCGTCGGCCTCCGCCAGCAGCATGCGCGCCGCTTTTTCCAGGCTTTCGCCGCGCTTGAGGATGCGGAAGAGCAGCCGGTCGCCCTCTTCGCCGTATTTGCCTTCCAGGACGTTGGTATTCTCGACAGAAGGTGTTTCGATTGGCTCGTATCCGTGATGCTCGAACGTCTCGCGTAGCAGGCTGAAGACGCGGTTGCGTCGTACCAGATCGCGCGGCAGGAAGTCGCGCGTGCCTTTCGCGTTGACGGGAGCAATGCGAGCCATGTGATCTTCTCTCCTGATGATTGACTGTTGAGACAAAATGCCGAATGGTACGGCAAACGAGCCAGCCACAGCATATCACATGGCGCCTCATGGCATCATGCACCAGCAGCCGTGGCGTCGTAGCCTTCGTGCCGGTAGCGCAGGAGCGCGCCGACGCCACCGAGCATTTCGAGTAGCTCATGTTGCTTGACCATCTCCACCTCGGCGCTGGTAGCGATGGCGCGGCGCACCAAGTCCTGACGCACGCCTTCATCTACGCCAGATTGAGGCATCAGCAGCAACACATCCACCTGGCCGTGGTCCAGCGCCGCCTGGGTCTCTTCGAGGCCCACCACGCCAAGCCCGTTGGCCTGAACCGCATCCATAAGCTGATCGGCGACCGCGCGTTCATTCTCCGCCTCCGCCTGCGCCAGCACGGGGGCCACCTCACGTTCGATCTCGGTACGTGGGTCGCGGATATCAAGGCGCAGCACATCGTTATGCAGCAGTTGCGTCACACGCGGCGACAGCGCCGCCCGCAAGAGTGGTATCGCCACTGCATCGCCGGCCAGCACCACGCGCGTCGCCCCCTCCTCATCCACCAATCGCTCGATCTCGGCTGCCGCTTCTTTGGCGAAACTTTCGCGGCTATTCTTGATGCGGCGCTGATAGCGCGCAATATTCAGCCCACCCGTATAGCGCATGCTGTACATGCGTGGTCGCTCACTGAGGCCGCGTTGCTCTTCCAGAAATCCCCTACGCATGATAAAGAGCCGCGCCGTGTTGGTATCCACCACCGCGACGACACTTGTTTCATGCTCATCTCGTAAGTGCGCCAACTGGAAGAGTTCTGGCAGGTCCGTGTAGGTGACTTCATTCTGGAAGGGAACGCCAGCCTCGACCACCTCGAAGAGATTGTCGGGGTCGCTGGCAAAAAGCGCCACTCCCTGCGCGGCGGGCGACGCATCGTACTGCTCGATGCGTTCTTTATCGGCGCGAAAGGCATCGAGCGCCGGTCCACGCGGGCCAAGCGTCTTCTCGATTTCACGCAGCCGGTCTTTCAACACCACTAGCCCCGAACGCACCGAGGGGCGCTGTCCGGTCGCCTGTGGTCGCATATCCAGATAGACGCTCAATACTGGCGTTTTCCCAGGTGTCATACGGGCCAATCGGTCGAGTACTTCATTCATTGTGCGATACCCTGCGCTTTCTCATGATCGGCTGCTCGGCTGTGAACAGCCGGGGCACGGGCGACGAGCTGAAGCTCAAAGACCAACCCCCGGCGCGCCCTTCCGGCTTCAGCCGACCCATTCCGTGCGCCGGCAATTTATTGCCGCGAAAGGGCAGCCGGGACACGAAATGAGCAGATTTCTTATGCAGATGTACCAGCTATCCCCAAATGACTGCGCTTGTGTTTGACAGATTGATGCCCACCTGCGGTACAGTCAATGGAGATGCTGTCCACCCCATTCTGCGGACAGCAGGAAATAGACCACCGAACGAACACAGACGTAACTCAGACGTTACAGACAGACAGGAACGGCATATGAGTTTTCGCGGCTATGTGCGATTTCCTAGCATTCACGGCGACCAGATCGTCTTCACCGCCGAAGACGACCTCTGGCTCATCGGCGCTGGCGGCGGACGCGCGGAACGGCTAACGGCGGGCGTGGCAGAGGCGACCAGCGCGCACATCTCACCGGATGGCAAGCTCATCGCCTTCACCGGGCGCGACGAGGGGCCAGCCGAAGTGTACGTAATGCCATTCGACGGCGGGCCGTCAACACGCCTGACCTATCAGGGCAACCGCGTGCGCGTCCTCGGCTGGACGCCGGATGGCGCCTCGATTGTCTTTGCTGGGGCTGAGGGGCAACCACGCTCCTACGAGGATATCCTTTTCACTGTCGCACCGTCCGGTGGTGAGGCGCGCGCGCTACCGTTTGGGCGCGCCAACGCCATCGCCTACGGCCCCGGCGAGGCGCTGGTGCTGGGGCGCAATATCCGCGAACCTGCCCACTGGAAACGCTATCGCGGCGGCACCGCAGGTTATCTCTGGGTGGATGTGACCGGCGACCGCCAGTTCAAGCGGTTACTCGACTTCAACACCAATATCGCCTCTCCCTGCTGGATTGGCGACCGCATCTATTTCATCTCGGACCATGAAGGCATCGGCAACGTCTATTCTTGCTTGCCAACGGGCGAGGACCTGCGCCGCCACACCGACCATAGTGACTACTACGCGCGCAACCTCGCCAGCGATGGGCAGCGGCTGGTCTATCATGCCGGTGGCGACCTCTACCTGCTGGAACCCAATGCCAGCGCAGGCGAACGCATTCCGGTGGAATTGACCGGGACCCGCGCCCAACGCGCACGCAAGTTTGTTCCCGCAGGCAAGTACCTTGATTCCTGGGCGCCACACCCGCAGGGGCATGCAGTGGCGCTGACGACACGCGGCAAAGCCTTCTCGATGGGTAACTTCGACGGCTCCGTGCCTCAATATGGCGCAACGGATGGCGTGCGCTATCGCCTGCTGACCTGGCTCGCGGGCGGCAAACGGCTGGTCTGCGTGGGCGATGACGGCTCAGAGCCACGGCTGACGGTCTTTAGCCGCGATGGCGCTGAGCCACCGCAGGTGTTCGACACGCTCGATATTGGCACAGTTGCCGAACTGCGCGCCTCGCCAACCGAAGAAAAGGTGGTGCTGCTCAACCATCGCTGCGAAGTGCTGCTGGTGGATATTGCTACGGCGACGCTCAAGGTGATTGACCACAGCCCCTACGCCCGTAACGAGATGACCTCGCATGCGCAGGGCTGCGCCTGGTCGCCGGATGGCCGCTGGATTGCCTATGCCTTTGCCATCAATCACCAGCAGACCGCCATCAAACTCTACAGCCTGGAAACTGGCGAGAGCCATCAGGTGACGGAGCCAGTGCTCCGCGACACCAAACCGGCCTTCGATCCCAACGGCAAGTATCTCTATTTCCTTTCGGCGCGCGACTTCGACCCGGTGCAGAACAATTTGCACTTCGGCTGGAGCTTCCCCAAAGGCGTGCGCCCCTACCTGCTGACGCTACAACGTGATCTGCGCTCGCCGTTCACGCCGGAGCCTGCTCCGCCGAAGAGTGAGGCAGCAGAGCAATACGAGGCCGCCAAGAGCGAGGAGAAGAAGGATGAGGTCAAGCCGGTGCGCATTGACCTCGATGGCATCAGCGGGCGCATCGTCGCCTTCCCAGTGCCGGAGGGGCGTTATGGCCGTGTGCAGGGCACGCACGAAGGCGTCGTCTTCTCATCGTTCCCTGTGGAGGGTACGCGCAAAGCCGAGGAGGGTGGTCTGGCGCCCGCTGCCAACGGCGCACTGGAAGGCTATCACTTCGAGCAGCACAAACAGGAACGCCTGCTCGATGGCATCAGCGACTTCGAGGTGACGCCGAACGGCAAGACGCTGCTCTACCGCGCGGGCGAACGGCTGCGTCTGCTCAAGGCTGGTGAGAAGCCGCCGCAGCTCGAAGGCGAGGCGCAGAACAAGCCGGGACGCGAGAGCGGCTGGCTGGACCTCGAACGGGTGCGCGTGTCGGTGCAGCCGGAGGCCGAATGGCGCCAGATGCTCGCAGAGTCCTGGCGGGCGCTGCGCGACCAGTTCTGGGTGGCGGATATGAGTGGCACCGACTGGCGCGCCATGTACGACCGCTATACGCCGCTGCTGGACCGCACCGGCTCGCGTGCGGAACTCTCCGATCTGATGTGGGAATTACATGGTGAACTGGGCACTTCGCACGCCTATGAATATGGCGGCGAATACCGGCCACACCCACAGTATCAGCAGGGCTTTCTCGGCGTTGACTGGGCCTTCGACGAGCAATCCGGTAGCTATACAGTGGCGCATATCGTCACGGGCGATCCCTGGGATGCAGAGACCACCTCGCCGCTGCGCGCGCCTGGCGTCAATGTCGCGGTCGGTGATGCGGTGCTAGCCATCAATGGGCAGCGGGTCACGCGCGAACGCAGCCCGCAGCAATTGCTGGTGCATCAGGCGGGATGCGAAGTGGAACTGCTGGTGCAGCCTGCGGAAGGTGGCGCGCCTCGCAGTGTGGTGGTGCGCGCCATCGGCAGCGAATATCCCGCGCGCTATCGTGATTGGGTGGAAGGCAACCGCCGCGCCGTCCACGAGGCGACTGGCGGCAAAGTCGGCTATGTCCACATCCCCGACATGTGGATCGAGGGTTTCGCAGAGTTTCATCGCGCGTATCTGGCGGAGTTCGACCACGAAGGGCTGATTGTGGATGTGCGCTGGAATCGTGGCGGCATCACTTCAAATCTCTTCCTGGAGACGCTGATGCGGCCACGGCTCGGCTATGGCTTCCAGCGGTGGGGCCAGCCGGAACCATACTTCATTGAGTCGCCGCGCGGCCCGCTGGTGGCGCTGACCGATGAGAATGCCGGCTCCGACGGCGACATATTCAGCCATGCCTTCAAGATGCTCAACCTCGGCCCGTTGGTGGGCAAACGCACCTGGGGCGGCGTGATCGGCTACAACGATGCGCTGGTCCCGCTGGTGGACGGGACCATCACCACGCAGCCGGAGTTTAGCTTCTGGTTCAGAGATGTCGGCTGGGGCGTAGAGAACTACGGCACGGACCCGACGATAGAGGTGGACTATCCGCCCCAAGCCTTTATGGCAGGGCAGGACCCACAACTGGAACGAGGAATTGCCGAGGCGCTGCGCCTGGTGGCAGAGCATCCATCCGCCACACCTACGCCTGAGCCGCGCCCTAATCGCGGATTCCCACCGCGCTGATGAATCCTCACCCCCGGCCCCTCTCCCACAAGGAGAGGGGAGCGCAGCGTGGGGAATACTCCATTGCCAAAGAGGTGTTTTGTTAGCCCCGCAGTCCCCTCTCCTGTGGGAGAGGGGTGGCCGCAGGCCGGGGTGAGGTCTACCGCCCGCCGTTACCGCCGAGGTCCGGCCACTGGTCCGTGCCAGGGTGTGGCGGCTGGTTTTGGCCCCAGTCCGGCGCCGTGGAGCCGGGGGTGTCATCCGGCGGCATATTGCCTGGAACCCCAGGCCGGCGAGGATACTGGCTCTGGCCACCATAGCGCGGGTCCACCGAACGGGTGGCGCCGGTTCTGCCTGTGCCCCCCATCTGCGAGGGATTGCCGAAATTGCCAGCATTCCCAGGAGTAGCCGCACGCCCACGAGTGCCGCCATACAGTTCTTCCGGTCTATTGACGCCATACGAGCCGGACTGCCCACCAAACCCTTGCGTGCCACCGAACGGCTGTCCCATATTTCCTGGGTTCCCTTGTGGCGATCCACCATACCACTGATCGGTGTTGCCGGGATATCCGCCAGGACCGCCATAGCTGGCCGACCCATCATCCCAGGGGTCAACCGGCGGATACGCGCCCTGCCCCTGCCCCTGGTATTGCCCGGTATACGGACCATACTGTGAGGCATCACCTGTGTCATAATCGGGATAGTGGCCGGTCATCGGGCGTGGCTGCCAATCTGGCCCCGGCTGCGAATCCATGTCATCCCACTGCGAAACTGCGCCCGCTTGCTGGCCGCCATATTGCTGTGTTGCCTCGAAGCGCCCAGTCCCGCGTTGCGCAAACTGCCCGTTCGTCGGGAACATGCCATTGGTCATCCCCTGGCCAAACTGTGGCACCTGCGCTGTGCCGGTGCCACCGCCGCCATAGCCGCCGTAGTCACCATATCCTGGCGCCTGTCCTTGACCCTGGTTGCCGCGATTGCGCACCGTCAGAAAGATGACGACGCCGAGTATCACCAGCAACGAGAGAATAATGCCGGTAATCAGCAGGATAATCAGGCCCGCCGAGGAACCACCACCAGTGTTCGTGGGAGTCACGCCGGTATTGACGCTGGCTGTTGCCACCGCCGAAGGCGACGCATTGGCGGTCGCCGTGGCAGTAGGCGCCGCGCCAATATTCACCACGGCGCTCGCCTGTAAGACGGCGGGCGCTGAGCCTTCCGTATCGCCATAGGCGTTGATGGTGACACTGCCGTTGTAGGGTCCATCAACCGTCCAGGTGACACTGAAGCCGCCATTGCCGTCTGCTACGGCGTTGACCGGCAACGTGATCGCATTGCCGGAACTCGGCTGAGTAGTAGATTCGGTCAGCGCCACCGTTGCGCCTGAAGGCAATCCAGCGAAGTTGCTGCCCTGGATAATCAGTTGTTGCCCCATCTGAATAGTAGAAGCCGAGAGGCTCAGCGTTGGCGGCGAAGAGGTCAACACCTGATACGCTGCCGAGGAACTGGTCATACCGGCGGCGCAAATATAATAGGTGCGTGGTGAGAACGAAAGCGGCCAGATAAACGTCGTGGAAATAGTGCCGCCGCTCACGCTCGCAGTAGTCAGCGAGCCGGTCTGCCCGCCGCAATCGGATTGCGTTGCGCCAAAGAGTGTGGCGCTGCTGCCGCTGAAATTGGACCCCTGCACTGTCACATGCGCGCCAACCGGACCCTTCCCGCTGGACGGGCTGACGAGGGAAATGTGCGGCGGGGTTGTCACCGGAGTATTGGTCGGCGTATCGGTAGCAGTTGGTGACTTCAGCGGTTGCGCCTGAATAGCCTGAATATTTGCTATCTGCAAAGGGGCAAACGCGCCAGTTAGTAACGGCGCCGCGAAGAGCAGCAGCGCCAGCGCCGCCGCCGCTGCGAAGAGCCGCGCATGCGGGCGCAGGCCTGAAGTAGTGTCTGGTTGGACATGGCGCTGACGCCGCTCGGTGGCCCTCATCGTTCAGAACTCTCTATCAATCTCTATTGCATCACGCTCGATAGCTCAGCAATGGTACAATCGGCGCTCATTGTAGCCGGTTGGCAATCTTCCGTCAAGGCGTTTATCGCACATTCTCTCGGTATTTTCTACGATAGGCGAATGAACTGATAGACGTGAGCCGCCTGAGTCACCAGCAAACCAATGGCGCCAGTGTCAACGGCATGATGTCCCTGGAACCAGCGCAACGCGATTACCACGCCCAGCAAGAGCACCATCAACAGAATGGCGAGCCAGAACCACAGCCTCGGCCAGACTGATGGCCGCTGTTGCGGCACGGAGGAAGCGGGCATCGCGGGTGGCATGGCAACCGGGTACGGACCCGTCACCTGTGAAATCCCCGATACACCTGGCATCGAACCGGATAAAGGATGCGGCGCCAGCGAATTACTCAGTGAGTTACTCTGTGAAGTACCCGGCTGATAGACTGGCGAATAGCGTCCAGAAATGGGAGAAACGCCACTGGAAAGGCCCAACGCAGGCATGCGGCCTCGCGTCGTCTCTGCCAGCCCCGAGAGCTGTGGCGCCGTCTGTCCGCCATATCCGTCGAGCATGGCAGGGCCAGGGGAGACACGCCCTGTCACTGCCTCCTGTTCCAGCGCCATGAGATCACCAAACGCCTCGGACGAATATTTGATTGGCCTCGACTGCACTCCAGGCGACCTGGGTGGCGACTCTCTGGACGGTCTGGCTGGTGGCACCTCCCAGGGCAGCGGCGCAGGTGGCAGTTGCGAGGGCGTTAACGGGCGAGAGGCAATCGAATCGCGCGGCGTCATAGGTGAGCGCATAGGCTGCGGCATATCACCCTCAAACGAGAATGGCAACGGTTCCGCATCTCCCGCCACCAGCGCCGCCAGCAGCGCCGCACTGAGATCACCCGCGCGCTGATAGCGATCATCGGCGTGTTTGGCAAGCGCCTGCAACACGACCGACTGAATTGCCGGCGTCACCGCCGGGTTGAGTTGTCGCGGCGGGTCCGGCAGGCGGTAGAGATGTCCTTCCATAACGGCGCTGGAGGTCGAGCCGGTAAACGGAAGATGCCCGGTGAGCAGCAGATAGAGAACTACTCCCAGCGCATAGACATCCGACCGTTCATCAGTATGCCCTTCGATCTGCTCTGGCGCCATATATTCAGGTGTGCCGGCGTCGGGATGCCCACGCGACACGTTGGGACGCGAGGTATCGAGAATCTTCGCCAGGCCAAAGTCTGAGAGCATCAGCCGCCCATCCGCATGCACCAGCATATTGGCCGGCTTGACATCGCGGTGAATCACCTTGCGCTGGTGCGCGTAATCGAGCGCATCGGCAATCTGCGATCCATATGAAACAACCTCGGCCACCGGCATTGGCGCGCGTTTGAGCATATCCTGAAGGCTGCCACCGCTGACATACGGCATCACGAGATACAGCAGCGAGTCAGATTCACCAAAATCATAGAGCGGCACGATATGCGGATGGTCGAGCGAAGCGGCAACCCGCGCCTCGCGCAGGAACCGCTCGCGGAATCCTGGCCGCTCGGCGAGATGCGGCTCCAGCACTTTGATAGCGACTTCCCGGCCAAGACGGATATCACGCGCAAGATAGACCCGCGCCATGCCGCCTTCGCCCAGCCGCCGGATAAGCTCGTATGAGCCTAGCCTCCGTGCCTGCATGCCATATGGCCCTTTCATAACATTACGCCGAGTGCAGTCAGTGCAGTCTAGGCTGAAACAGAATAGGAATTGGGCATCGAAAGATGACTCCCACATTATACAGCGTCTGCATCACCGAGCCTCCCGTCTGTACTATACTACGCGATTGAAACGACTGATGCGACACAGGGGAGGATTGGCGAGGGAAATAGGAAGAATTAGACGCGCTCTGAATAGGAAGCGGCCATGCCAGTGGACGGCGATCTTTCTTCCTACTGGCATGGCCAACGGCAAGCGTTGAGAGGTCGTAGAGGACTTAGAGATCCTTTGGACCCAGACGCAGGTCGCTATTGGAGACCGAACCGCGCTCTTGAATGACGGCAGTACCCTCAGTTGACTGGGTACCTTCGCTATTCGCCCCGTTTGCCCCACTTGTCCCAGTGGAGGCGGTAGACAGGATGCGCTGACCGCCAACTTTCGTCAACTCTTCGTCCTCAATATCTGGTTCTGTCACTCCAGTTACGGTCACTCGCTCGGCAGTTGCCGCAGGGCGTTGGCCGCGCGGAGCCAGCAACCGCAGCCGGAAGAGGCGCTCGCGATGGCGTTCTTCTTCCAGCATATGTTCGCGTGCGCGCAGCAGCTCGCGCTGCGAGAGGATACCAACCACCTGGCGCGGATTGGCCCGCGAAACCACCGGCACGCGCCAGACGCCCATCGTAATCATGCGCGCGGCTACACTACGCAACGTCTCGTCGGGATACGCCACTACCACGTTCGCGCGCATGACATCGCGCACGCGCCGGGTATCCTGCCCGGTTCCAGCGCCGTCTTTCCCATCTTTTCCGTCTTTATCGCTGTTCTTATCCTCAGAAGCATAGGTCAGCCGCGCCAAATCTGCCCGCGAAATGACGCCAACCATCTCACCCTGCGCATCCGTCACAGGATAGAGCCGCGCCTGATGTCTGCCCTGTTGGGCAGGAGGTTGCTGCCGTAGGGAGGCGAGCGGCAGGTCAGCCGAAAGTGTCACAACATCGGTTTGCATCACTTCACGCACCGCCAGCACTTCCAGCGGGTCCAGCGTATACTCGCGCGAGACATGGAAACCGCGCCGCGCCACCTTCTCCGTCAGAATCGAGCGCCGCAAGATCAGCACCACCACCAGATAAGCGGTGGCGCAGGCGGCCAGCAGCGGCAACAAACTATCCATTGAGCCGGAGGTCTCGATGGCGAAGATGACACCTGTCAACGGCGCATCGGTCAACGCCGCGAACGTCGCAGCCATCGCAATCAGCGCCCAGAGCGGCGCCGAGTGCGTGGGCAGCACGCCAGCGAGGAGGCCACCCATTGCGCCACCAATCATCATGACCGGCGCGAGAATGCCGCCGGAGGTGCCGGAACTAAGGGCCACAATCCACAAAATTGACTTAAAGACGAGAATGCCGACCAGCAGGCTGATACTTAACCTGCCAAGCAGTTCACCTCTGATATTGTCATAGCCGACACCCAACGCCATCGGGAAGATCAGACCCCCAACGCCAACGACGATACCGCCGATGGCAGGCCACCACATCCAGTGAACCGGCAATTTGCGATAGATATCCTCAGCACCGTAGATGCCTAGCGTGAGCAGCCACGCGAGGATGCCTGCAAGGATGCCAACCCCAGCGGCGGCAATGATCCCATCCGCGCCAAGCGTCGGATGCGGACCAATCGGGAACATCGGAGACGAGCCAAGCCAGATATGCCGCAGAATCGTCGCCGTTACCGTTGCCACCGCTACTGGCACGAAACTGCGCGGCTTGAACTCGAAGAGCAACAACTCCACCGCCAGCAACACCGAGGCGATAGGCGCATTGAAGATGCCGGTCATGCCAGCAGCGGCGCCCGCCACCAGCAGCGTCTTGCGTTCAACGGCGCTGAGCTTGAAGAGCTGACCAATGACCGAGCCAAGCGCGCCGCCTGTTAGAATGATCGGCCCCTCAGCGCCGAATGGCCCGCCAGTGCCGATGGCGATGGCGGAAGAGGTGGGCTTGAGCAGCACCAGACGCGGCTCGATACGGCTACCGCCAACCAGGATCGTCTCCATCGCCTCCGGGATGCCATGCCCGCGAATTCGTTCGGAGCCGAAGCGCGCCATCACGCCGACGATCAGGCCACCGATGATCGGAATGAGCGCAGCCCACCAGCCGAGCGTGTTCTGCGCAGGCGAGGATAGGGCAAAGGATAGACGATGAAAATAGAAGAGATTGGTGATAAGTCCGATGAGCGACAGCAAGACGATGGTAATGACGGCGCCAAGCACACCGACGATGATGGCGAGGAAGGAAATATACACAGTTCGCCCATCGGTGGTGTAGTCTCCCAGCGTAGATTCCGTGGCGCTTGCTGTGGCAGGATTGATGGCTCCGTCGCGGTGCGTTGCGCCCATCAACCAGCGACCTACCAGCAAAGGGACCTGCGCTACCCCTCGTGGTTCATTCGCTCCGTTCGCTCCGGCGGAAACCCCGCCTTCACCATGATGACTCTGCGATGTGTCAGACGTGCCAGACATGTCAGACTTAGACGGCATAAAGCTCTCCAACCAGCGTGATGCTCAGCATGCCAAACCACCTGGAATAGCCTGGTGGCCCGGAGCGTGTGCGACGCTGCACCGGCCCACCTATCACCATGCCCAGGCTCAGAGGCCGTAGCCTTCACGAGAATAATATCGCAATGCGATGAAATGAACTCATTAGCTAATCATACATCGAAAGAGTATCGCAGCGCGAGTTATGGCCAAAGATGGAAGGTGAGCCAAAAGCATCCTTCGCCGCTATTATATCTCATTGCGACATATTCCTGTCCGACCTACCTACCTTCCCAATTACTCATTCCTCGTCACCCATTCCTCGTCACCCATTCCTCGCAACTCCAATGCAGCATCAGCGTACATGGTGGTGCGCAATGTATGCGCGCACTGGCTGAAGATGAGCCGCCCGTGTGTCTCCCACACCTACTCCTGGCTATCTTCGGCTATCGTGCGTATCCGTTCGTTACCGGCACTTGCTCATCTATTCACAATCGGGCAGTTTGTAGTAGTATTGTCGCAAACAAGCAATGCGAAGCCTGTACGCCAGCGAACGTCAAAGCAAACACCAAAGCAAAGATCAATAGGCTGAAACACCAGCAGAGGAGTGTCACCCCGTGGCAGGCAATTATAACGATGAGGGATACCAGCCATTTTTGCAGCAACCAGGCTCTCAGGCATCGTATCCAGCTTACCCGTCGTATCCTCCGGCGCTACCGCCAGCAGGTCCATTTTATCCACCATATACGCCGTATCCACCACAGGCATATGGGCCAGGATATCCTGTTTATCCTTACTATGCCGGCCCGATGGCGCCGGCAACCAATGGATTCGCCATTGCCAGCCTGATCCTCTCTATCAGCGGCTTCGTTATCCTCGGCCTCGTTGGTTCGATTCTCGGCGTGATCTTTGGGCATATCGCCCAGGGGCAGATCAAACGGGCGAACCCACCGGAAGAGGGGCATGGCCTCGCCACCGCCGGTCTCATCGTCGGCTATATCGGCATCGGGCTGAATGTTGTCCTCATCGGCATCTGGCTTATCATTTTCATTATCCCCCTGATTGCGCTCTCCGCATCTGGCGGGCATTGATACACCTTGCGGTACCATGCCCTTGCATACCTTTGCGCCAACGTGATGCCGGATAGTGAGATTGCCCCATCAGCCGGTCGCGCCGCGATGGTATACTACAAGGCACACCGGCAGCGCGCCCGTCACCGGCTGCTCTGCAACCATTGCAACTGATGGAGTTTTTGGCGCGATGCAGCGCATGGTATCGGCTCCCCATTGGCGCCGAACCCGACATCTCAAACGGATGGGAGCAGTGTTAGATCATGGATATGCGCCATCTCGAAGCTACCGACCCAGAAGTCGCGGAGATCATCAAGCGGGAAGAACGCCGCCAGTTCGAGGGCATTGAACTCATCGCCTCAGAGAACTATGTCAGCACCGCCGTCGCCGAAACGATGGCCAACATGATGACCAACAAGTATGCCGAGGGTCTGCCTGGCAAACGCTACTACGGCGGCTGTGAGTTCGTGGACCAGGTGGAGACGCTGGCCATCGAACGCGCCAAGCAACTCTTCGGCGCTGAGCATGCCAACGTGCAGCCGCACTCCGGCGCGCAGGCCAACGCCGCCGCGTATCTGGCGTTGCTCAAACCCGGTGATACCGTGCTGGGGATGGCGCTCGATCAGGGCGGCCACCTGACGCACGGCTCAAAAGTCAACTTCTCCGGCAAGCTCTACAACTTCGTTCCCTATGGCGTCAACCGCGAGACCGAGGTCATTGATTACGATGCCCTGGAACGGCTGGCAGAAGAGCATCGCCCCAAGCTGATCGTCGCTGGTTTCTCGGCCTATCCGCGCACGCTCGATTTCGCGCGCTTCCGCCAGATCGCCGATAGCGTCGGCGCGCTGCTGATGGCCGATATCGCGCATGTTGCCGGTCTCGTCGTCGCAGACCTCTACCCCAATCCGGTGCCGTATTGCCATGTCGTCACCACCACCACGCATAAGACGCTGCGCGGCCCGCGCGGCGCTCTCATCCTCTGCACCGCCGATCTCGCCGCCAAGATTGACAAAGGCGTTTTCCCTGGCACCCAGGGCGGCCCGCTGATGCACATCATCGCTGCCAAAGCCGTTGCCTTCAAAGAGGCGCTCAGCCCGGAGTTCCACCAATATCAGCAGCGCGTGGTAGACAATGCGCAGGCGCTGGCCGCCGGACTCGTCGAGAAGGGCTTCCGCCTCGTTTCGGGCGGCACTGACAATCACCTGATGCTGGTGGATGTGCGCCCGCTCGGCGTGACAGGCCGCGACGCCGAGGTGGCGCTGGAAGCGGTGCATATCACCGCCAACAAGAACGGCATCCCCTTCGATCCAGAGCCGCCGGTACGCACCAGCGGTGTACGGCTCGGCACACCAGCCGTCACTACGCGCGGCTTCGGCACAGCAGAGATGAGCGAACTCGCCGGCCTGATTCACACCGCCATCGCTGACCGCGAAGACCCTGCCAGCGTAGCGCAGACCCGCGAGCAGGCGATTGCACTGGCGACACGCTTCCCGCTGCCAGGTGTGCATCTCACGCCGCATCTTGGCGAACGCAGCGAGGTTGTCAGCTAACACAAGCGTTTCTCGCAATAGCCCATGTCACATACTGTCAGCATTGTCACACGTCGTCACACGACTGAAAGGAGCGGCCTGCTATGAACGTCTATCGCACGGAGCAGATTCGGAATATTGCCCTCATTGCGCATGGTGGCTCCGGAAAGACCTCGCTGGTGGATGTGGCGCTCTACGATAGTGGCGCTGTCACCCGTATCGGCAAGGTGGATGAGGGGACCTCCGTTTCCGACTCCGACCCTGATGAGATCAAACGTCGCATGTCCATCAATCTGACGGTCATCCCCACGGAGTGGCGTGGCGGCAAGATCAATTTCCTCGATACCCCTGGCTACGCCGACTTCTCCGGGGAGGTGATGGCTGCTCTGCGCGTCGCGGATGCGGCAGTGGTCGTCGTCTCCGCCGATAAGGGCGCCGAGGTCGGCACCGAACTGGTCTGGAAGTATGCCAACGAGCATGAACTGCCGCGTCTCATCTTCGTCAACAAGCTGGACCGTGAAAACACGAGCTATGATAACGCGCTGGCGTCGCTGCGCTCACACTTTGGCACGCGCGTCGCCCCGTTGACTATCCCCATCGGTGAGCAGTCGGCGCTCTCCGGCGTCGTAGACCTGGTTTCGGGCAAAGCGTATACCTTCAGCGGCGACAAAGCCACGCCAACCGACATGCCCGCCAATCTCGCAGATGCCGCAGCACGCTACCGTGAGCAACTGGTGGAAACGGCGGTCGAGAGCGACGACGACCTGATGTCGAAGTATTTGGAAGGCGAAGAACTCAGCGAGGCGGAACTGCGCCACGCTATCAAGAAAGGCGTGGCGGAGCGGACGCTGGTGCCGGTGTTGGCCGGCTCCTGTGCCAAGAATATCGGCGTGCAGACGCTACTCGATGCTATCACTGACTATCTGCCAAGCGCCGCTGAGCGCATGCCAGCCGGGGCCAGCGGCGTCACGGCCTTCGTCTTCAAGACCATTGTGGACCCGCAGAAGGGTCAGCAAACCTTCTTCCGCACCTATAGCGGCTCCGTCAAATCAGATGCGCACATCTTTAATGTGACGACCAACACCGATGAGCGGCTGGGCCAATTGTTCTCAATGCGCGGCAAAACACAGGAGGGTGTGGCGGAGGTGCCAGCGGGCGACATCGGCGCGGTGGTTAAACTGAGCAACACACATACCGGCGACACTTTGGGAGCAAAAGAGACACAGCCGCTGCCGCCCATCCACCTGCCAAAGGCAGTATTCACAGCCTCGGTGACGGCGAAAACCCAGACCGATCTCGACAAGATGGGCACCGCCCTGGCGCGGTTGACCGAAGAAGACCCCACGCTCGTCGTCACCCGCGATCCCGAAACTGCTGAAACGCTAGTCTCTGGCATGGGTGAATCGCACATTGACATCGCGCTGGAACGCATGCAGCGGCGCTTCGGCGTTGAAGTTATCAAGCATGACCGCAAGGTTCCCTACCGCGAAACGATCAAGAAGAAGGCAAAGGCCGAGGGCCGCCACAAGAAACAGAGCGGCGGTCACGGACAATTCGCCGACATCTGGCTGGAAGTTGAGCCGCTGGTTGGCAGCGAAGAAACCTATGTCTTCGAGAACAAGATCGTCGGCGGCGTCGTGCCGAAGGAGTATGTGCCTGGCGTCGAGAAGGGCGTGGCCGACTCGCTCAAGCAAGGCTTTATCGCCGGCTGCCCGATGGTGCATATTCGCGTCGCGCTGGTGGACGGCAAGTATCACCCGGTAGACTCGTCCTCGCAGGCGTTTGAGGTGGCGGCGCACATTGGCATGAAAGAGGTTGTCGCGCTCGCCAATCCGGTGCTACTCGAACCGATCATGACGGCGGTGATCGAGGTGCCGGAGGCCAACATGGGCGACATCAACTCTGACCTCAACACCAAACGTGCGCGCATCCTCGGCATGGAATCGGTTTCCGACGGCATACAGCGCATCACGGCGCAGGTGCCGATGGCGGAGATGCTGCACTATGCCACCGACTTGCGCTCTATCACCCAGGGACGCGGTACCTTCACGATGGAGCTTTCCGGCTACGAGGAGGTTCCGGCGCATATCCAGCAAGAAATCGTCGAAGCATATAAGAAGGAGCGCGGCGAGAAATAGCGAATCAAATGGCCGGCGAATAATTCGCCGGCCATTTGATTGCGTAACGCTGATGTTGCTCAGAACAGCCCAACCACCAGACCGCCATCCACCTGAATGCTGGTGCCGGTGATGTAGGACGCCTGCGCGGAGGCGAGAAACGCCACCAGCGCGCCCACCTCGTCCGGCTGACCCACGCGCCCGACGGGGATGCTGCGCCCTGCTTCTTCGATGGCCGCCTCGAAGCTGATGCCGCGCCGCGCCGCGTCTGCACCACGTAGTTCGCGCTGGCGATCCGTCAGGATGATGCCCGGCAGCACATTGTTCACGGTAATCCCGTTGCCAGCAACCTCGCGCGAGAGTGTCTTCGCCAGCCCGATCACCGCCGACCGCAGCGCGTTGGAGAGAATCAGATCATCTATCGGCTGCTTGACACTGGTGCTGACGATATTGACGATGCGCCCCTGTCCGCTCGCCTGGAGCAGCGGCAGCGCCTCGCGCACCAGCCGCACGACACTCATCAACGTCAACTGAAAGGCGCGCTCCCAATCGGCGTCACCCACCTTCGTGAAGCTACCGGGTGGCGGACCACCGGCGTTGTTCACCAGCACATCCAACCGACCGAACTTGTCGCGCGCCAGCCCCACCAGTTGCGCGGCAGCATCCGGCGCGGAGACATCCAGCGCCAGCGACTCGACCTTCGCGCCCGTCGCCCGCAATTCGGTGGAGGCCTGTTCCAGTTGCTTCGCGCCCCGCGCGCAGATCACCAGCGACGCGCCCTCAGCAGCCAACGCCTTTGCGCTGGCGAGGCCCAGCCCCCGGCTCGCCGCCGTCACCAGCGCCACTCGTCCTGATAACCCGAAATCCATACGTTCATCTCCACTTGCCAGCAAGAACCGCAGCTATGCACGGCTTCGTATGATATCGCCAGCTATTGTATCACTCGCAGGCGGCACCTCACGCACAGGGTAGCCAGCGAATGAATTCGCGGCTGGATGGCCGGTGGCCGCGAAACCTGCCTGCGCAGGTTTGGAGCAGGCATTGTTTGCGCCAGCACTCAACGCTGTGCTGCACGCCTCTGGCACCCCTCTCCCGCGCACGGGGACCGCTGCCGCTCGTCCGCAGGACGAGAAGCAAACCATCGGTTTGCGGAGGCGGCGGGTGAGCGCAGCGGAGGGGCTGGGGGTGGGAGCCTATTTCAATGCACCTGCCGCTCTTTTTGTTGCTTCTGCTCTTCATCCTTGTGGCGCTGAATTTCCTTGAGCGCCTGCTGGAGTTGTCTCTGTGCGTCCGGGGTCAGCGAGGTTTCCAGGATGGTGCCGCCATAGGCGCTGACACGCGGCAGGACTTCATCCGCTGGCACTTTGCGCGCCAGCAGGAACATTGCCGAGCTATCCGGCTTCATCGCAGCGCGCAGTTCCCTTATGAACGCCTCCTCGATGCCAACGTTGGCGATTTTGCTGATGAACGTCTCAGTCGTCGCCCGCTCCGCCAGCCGATCCGTCTCTATGCCGCCGAGCGGCATTAACAGAATCGCATCCACCGCCAGTCCGACAATCGAGCCTTTCTTAGCGGTATGCTTCGTATGGTGTAGTTGCGCTCTGCCCTTCTTGTCTTTGGTAACGTACACGGCATCTTCCAGGTCCGCCAGCTTCTCGAAGGGCAACTTCTGTAATGTCTCGATCACCTTCTCCGCGCGGTCCTTCTCCGGGTAGACGACGGCGAAGAAGTTGCTTTCAGCCAGCGCCCGATTTACGCTAGATTGGGTGGCTGGGATGGAATGGAGCGCATCCATGCCTGAAGGTTGAGTGTGTGTGATTTCGTTTTCCATTGTCGTATACCTCTCTCCCGCCCTGCTCTTGGCTCTGTGCACACTACTGCAAGAATCCTTCCAAAGACGCAATATTCAGAGTTTCGCTGTTTGATCGAGCAGCCAGGAGCGATGACGCCAGACCCAGGCGATGATGACAATGCCGAGCAGGAACGTCAGCGCATTGATGGTCATTTCGATGATCGGCCCGCTGGCGTCGCTCCCCGGCTGGATGGTATAGATATGGTTCTCCAGGTCAAAGAGAACATCCATGCAGCCGAGGTAAATGCCAGCGCCGCCCGCCAGCAGCGTTGCCAGCAATCCCCACGGACGCCGTAGCAGTAGCCCGACAACGGCAAACACCAATGCCAGCGCCAGCCAGCCGTCCGCCAGCGGGAAAGCATTCTCGAAGGTATAGTAGGCGCTGGTATGGCTGGACGCCAGAATGTTGCGGTCAATGCCGAACCAGATGAGCCAATAGGCGCAGATCAGCACAATCGCCAGGATCATGCCTGCCAGCACAAGGCGCAACCCTCGCGGCGCAGCTGTCTTGGACGACACTACATCGGTAATATCCACTGCCGGGGCTTGCTGCGGATGAGCCATTATCAGCCTCCCGTAGATACTGAAAATGCCTGTTATTTCTTCTACACCAGCCCGATCTCGCGGGCAAAGCTGGTACCGGATTCCAGCGGACCGACGCCGAACGCCTCCGCCAGTGTCGCGCCGAGGTCCGCGAACGAGCCACGTGCGCCCAAGTTGATGTTCGGCGTGATCGGTGCGCCGACGCCCAGCAGCGGCACCGCCTCACGCGTATGGTCGGTGCCCTTATAGGTCGGGTCGGTGCCGTGGTCGCCGGTGATGAAGAGCGCGTCGCGCGGGCCAAGCTGATCGAGCATGCGCGGCAACCACGCATCTATCGTTTCGAGCGCCTGCGCATAGCCCTGTGGGTCGCGCCGGTGGCCATAGAGCTGGTCACAGTCTACCAGATTCACGAAGAGCAGGCCACGGAACGCCTGCCCCGCCTCATCCAGCGCCGCCGCCATGCCCGCCTCGTTCGTGCCGGTATGGTTGCTCTTCGTCAGCCCGCGCTCGGCAAAGAGGTCTTCGATTTTGCCGATGGCGCGCACCTCATAGCCTGCGTCTTTGAGCTTGTCCAGCAGCGTCGGCGCTGGCGGCTCCAGCGAAAAGTCACGCCGGTGCGCCGTGCGTGTGAAATGCCCCGGCTCGCCAATGAAAGGACGCGCGATCACCCGGCCAACCGCATTCTTGCCGGTGAGCAGCCCGCGCGCCGTCTCGCACATCTGATAGAGTTCTTCGAGAGGAATGATCTCCTCATGCGCGGCAAGCTGGAAGACACTATCAGCCGAAGTATAGAGGATGGGCTTGCCGGTGGCCATATGCTCCTCGCCCAACTCTTGAATGATGACGGTGCCGGAGGCCGGTTTGTTGCCGAGCGTGCCCCGGCCTATCGCCGCCTCGAACCGCGCCACCAGATCGGCGGGGAAGCCATGCGGATAGGTAGGTAGCGGGTCATGCAACGTCACACCCATCAGTTCCCAATGGCCTGTCGTGCTGTCTTTTCCGGCGGCAGCCTCATCCAGCCGCCCGAAGACGCCTCGCGCCTGCTCCACCGGCGGCGTGCCGGCAATCGGCGTCACATTGCCGATGCCCAGACTCCCCATCACTGGCAGGCGTAGTTCACCGGTGGCCCGCGCGCAGTTCGAGAGGCAGTTAGCGCCAGCATCGCCGTAGCGGTCGGCATCCGGCGCCTGCCCTACACCCACGCCATCCAACACAATCACAATGGCTCGTTCCAGTGCTGGCATTGTTCTCGCCCTCTCTATTTCTTTGGTAACAGTGCTCACCGTTAGCGATAAAGATAGCCTCCACACTACCACGTCACCACGTCACTGGCGTACCATCCAGTGTGATGTAGCGCGGCAGCGGCTCGCCAATCAGCGGTAGCGCATAGTCGCGAAACGCCTGCGTGATCGCCTTGCCATTCGCCGTCACAAACGTATCAGGCAGCGGTCGCTGCGTGTTGGCAATGCGTTCCAGATCAGCCAGTCCGGTTGCGCAGGCATAGCCAGGGCCGGGACGGCGTACCAATGTTACCATCTTATCGGTTGCGCCATCGAGCGCCGCCCGCACGGCAGCGCGGCCCACTAGCTCGGCCTCTGCGCGGTCAGTGGTGGAGACGCAGGCAGATGACATGCGCTGCAAATCGCCCGGCTTGTCGTAACGCGCACGCAGCCCTAATTCTTCGCGCACCAGACTGACGAGATACTGCGCCGCGCCGCTCAGCAGGCGATGCCCGAAGGCGTCTTCGCCCTGGTGGCCAACCTCGCCCAGCGGTCGCCCATTCTCATCGCGCACCGTCTCCGCCACTACCACCACCGCGTAGCCGAGCGCCGCATGTACCGTGCGCACATCATCGAGAAACTCTTCACGGCGCAGCGGTCGCTCCGGCAGATAGAGCAGGTGCGGCGGGTCCTCCTCGCGTGTTTTGCCAAGCGCGGCTGCGGCTGCCAGCCAACCGGCATCGCGTCCCATGACTTCGATGATCTTCACGGGATAATGTGAAGGCATGGACAGGGTACAGAGCGCGGAATCCTGCACCGCCAGCGCCAGAAAGCGCGCGGCGCTGCCATAGCCGGGGCAGTGGTCGGTCTCCGGTAGATCGTTGTCAATCGTCTTAGGCACGCAGATGATGCGCAAGTCATCGTTCATCGCCTGCGCCGCCAGCGCCATCTGATGCGCGGTGTCCGCCGAATCGTTGCCGCCGATATAGAGAAAGTAATCCGCGCCCAGCGCACGCAGATTCTCCACGGCGCGTTCGGCATCGCCCGCGCGCAGCCGGTAGCGGCACGAGCCAAGCGCAGCGGATGGCGTGCACGCCAGCGCATCCAGGTCGTCGTCACGAATACCCTGGAGGTCCAGTACCTGCCTGCCAAGAACGCCTTCGATGCCATAACGCGCGCCATAGATGCCATCTATCGCGCCAGCGTCGTGTGCCGCGCGAATCGCACCCACCAGGCTCGCATTGATGACCGCCGTTGCACCGCCCGATTGCCCAATTACCAGGCGTTTGCCCGAATTTGCCGGATCCATGCCGTCTATCGTTCCCCCATAGTAGCCACTGTAAGCGCAGATGTATCTGTTACCAGTAGATGTTCGTGAGCCAGGATTCCAGTGACCCTCTTTGCGAGAGACGCTTTCCCTTCTAGTATCTAAGTATACGCGCGATTTGTCAGGGCGCTAACGAACGGTCCCTCATTCCACATCGCGCGCAGTGTAGACGCGCCCGATGGTATGCTGATGGCAACCAATACGTTGACTTATTTGCGTGTGCAGCGAACTGAGCCTATCCCAGCGACATATCCGCGTATCCGAGTATCCGATGGTCGTCTTGACAGAGAGATGCTCAATAGCACACAATGTTCATATGGTAGAACACATGGTTCGTGATATTGAACAGCAGATCCCGGCGCCGGCTGCGGCGACGCCTGCGCCGATGGTTGACCGCGCATTCCGGCTACTGGATGCGCTGGCAGCGTCCGAAGAGGGGCAGACCCTCTCGGACCTGGCGCGCAGCCTGGAGATGAGCAAGAGCAGCATGCACGGCCTGCTCAAGACACTGGAGAGTCTGGGCGCCGTAGAGCAAGATGAAAACCGGCGTTATTTCATCGGCCAGCGCATCTACGACCTGGCGCGCACCTATGCCCAGCGTGTCGGGCTGCGGCGGCTGGCGCTGCCAGCGATGGAACGGCTGGCGGCCTCGATTGGCGAAACTATTTTGCTGGGACGTGTGGAGCAGAATGGCGTGCGCATCCGCGAGCGCGTGGAGTCGCCGGATGAACAGCCAGCGCTGCGTGTCGCGGCGCGCGTGGGCATGCGCATTCCGCTGCTGGCTGGCGCAGTTGGACGTGTTGTATTGGCAAGCTGGCCATCAGAACGGCGCATGACCTATCTGCGCGCCAAACCTTTGCCACACTTCACGCCACAAACGATTACCGATCCGGATCAGTATCTGGCCACTGTCTCGGAAACCGTCGAGAGCGGCATCGCGCTAGATCACGAAGAATATCTGGCCGGCGTCAATGCAGTTGCCGCGCCGATCTACGGCCCAGGTGACGAGTTGGTGGCGATTCTCTGGGCAGTGGGATACAGTGCGCGGTTCGTCGGCGCTGCGCTGGAACAGGCCAGCCAACTCATTCACGACGAGGCGCAAGCTATTTCGCGGGCGCTGGGCGCGAGCCAACACAACGCCATGTGAACACAGCCATTTCATTTGATAGCCATTTCATTTGATCCGGTGGGTTGATACAGCCAACCATTCATGCGTTCATCGTAGCCTGAAGGAGTCGTACAGTATGTATACCAGACCTCCGGCGACGACAAACAACGGCCTCATCCACCCCTCGCTCCAGCGCGCCAGCCGCGAGCAGATCGCAACCTATCAACTCAACCGGCTGCGCACTGGGCTACGGCGCGTGCTGGAAAGCAACCGTTTCTATCAGCAGAAACTTAGCGGCATGGACCCACGCGACCTTACCGGCTACGATGCGCTTCGCCAGCTTCCCTTCACCACCAAAGATGAACTCATCGCCGACCAACGCGACCATCCTCCCTATGGGGACAATCTGACCTATCCCCTGAGCCGCTATGTGCGGCTGCATCAAACCTCCGGCACCACCGGCCAGCCACTCAAAATCCTCGATACAGCGGAAAGCTGGGACTGGTGGGCAGACTGCTGGACTACCATCTACCACGCCGCCGGAGTAGGCGCCGATGATGTGGTGTTCCTGGCGTTCTCGTTCGGTCCGTTTATTGGCTTTTGGTCTGCTTATGAAGGAGCGAAACGCATCGGCGCGCTGGTGGTGCCGGGCGGCGGCCAGACCTCAGTGCAGCGCCTGCAAACCATCCTGGCGACTAATGCCACAACGCTCGTCTGTACGCCAACCTATGCGCTGCATTTGCTAGAGGTTGCGCGCGCCGAAGGCATAGATATAGCGTCCTCAGCAGTGCGTGTGACCATTCATGCCGGTGAGCCGGGGGCGTCCATCCCCAGCACGCGGCGACGTATAGAAGACGGTTGGGGTGCGCGCGCCTATGACCACCTGGGCATGACGGAGATGGGCGCCTATGGGTTCACCTGTCTGCATCAAGACGCCGTACATGTCAACGAGGCTGAGTTCATCGCGGAGATTCTGGACCCCATAACTGGCGAGCCGGTGGCCGAAGGCGAACGCGGCGAACTGGTGCTGACCAACCTGGGCCGCTGGGGAACGCCGGCCATCCGCTATCGCACGCATGACCTCGTGCAGCGCGGCCCGGCCACCTGCCCTTGCGGGCGCACGTATCTGACGCTGACCGGCGGCGTGCTTGGCCGCGTGGATGACATGCTCATCGTGCGCGGCGTCAACATCTATCCTTCAAGCATTGAAGATGTACTGCGGGCGATTCCCGGCGTCGAGGAGTTTCGCATCACCGTGCTGAAGGCTGGCGAATTGGATGAGATAGAACTGGATGTCGAGTGCGCGGAGTCTGTCGCGCCGGAGGTGGAGATGCGGCTGCGCCAAGCGCTCGGCCTGCGCGTACCAGTGCGTGCCGTTCCGGCGGGGAGCCTGCCGCGTTTCGAGCTAAAAGCGCGCCGCGTGGTGGACCGGCGCAAAGACGATAAAGAAGACAGAGTAGGCTAAGAAGGCAAAGGAGGCGGCCTATGACGGCGATATCTAAGCAGTTGATGACGTTTCGCGTCAATGGCGAAACACGTCAGGTCGCAGCGTCACCTACCCATACGCTGCTGGAAGTCTTGCGCGAAGAACTCGATCTGACCGGCACCAAGCATGGTTGCGAACTAGGACACTGTGGCGCCTGCACGGTTCTGCTGGACGGCAAACCCGTCTTGTCGTGTCTGGCGCTGGCAATCGAGGCGCAAGACCGCGAGATTACGACGGTGGAAGGGCTGGCGCGCGACGACAATACCCTGCATCCGCTGCAACAGGCGTTCGCAGAGCGCGGCGCAGCGCAATGTGGTTACTGCACACCGGGATTTCTGGTGAGCGGCGTGGCGTTGCTGGCACAGAACACCAATCCCACGCGCGACGAGATCAAGGCGGCGCTGGCGGGCAATCTCTGCCGCTGCACCGGCTACACCAAGATCATCGAGGCGGTCGAACTTGCCGCCACACGCCTGCGCAAAGAACACGAGATGACGGCGAGCACCTGAATAGAACGTCCCAGCGCAAGCGAGACACAGGCGAAGCAGAAGAGGCACTGCATGGCAAAGATGACTGAAGACGAATACCGGGCCTTTATCACCCACGGCACGCGCACGGCCAAGATAGCGACGATGCGCGCCGATGGCCGCCCGCATGTCACACCGATCTGGTTCGTGCTGGACGGTGAGACCATTATCTTTACGACTGGCGACACCAGCCTCAAGGCCGCCGCCATTCGCCGTGACCCGCGCGTCTGCCTCTGCATAGACGACGACACACCGCCGTTCAGCTTTGTGATGATCGAGGGCACCGCGACGATTCACCCCGATGACCCAGACCTCGTGCGCTGGGCAACGGCCATAGGCGGGCGATATATGGGCGCCGATCAGGCAGAGGCGTTTGGCAAGCGCAACGGCGTTCCGGGTGAATCACTCGTGCGCGTCACCCCGACCAAGATCGTCGCCGAGAAAGACATTGCTGGCTGGTAACTGATAAAGCCATCAGCATCGAGGAGGTTTGACGATGGCGATAGGCGCCTCCATTCCCAAAATTGACAGCTATACCAAAGTTACCGGCGCCGCCAGATACGCCGATGACCTCAAGTTGCCACGCATGGCTTACGGGCGCATCCTGCGCAGCCCGCACGCGCACGCCGTCATTGAGCGCGTGGATGTGTCGCGGGCGCTGGCGTATCCCGGCGTCCTCGATGTCATCACTGCGCGCGATCTACCGCGCAAATATGGCATCATGCCGACGACGCAGGATGAATATCCCTTCGCGCTGGATAAGGTGCGCTATGTCGGCGAACCGATCGCCGCCGTCTGCGCCATTGACGAAGAGACCGCCGAAGAGGCGCTCGATCTAATCGAAGTCGAGTACACCGTGCTGCCGGCCATCGGCTCCATCGAAGAGGCGCTCAACCGCGACGACCTGAAGATTCACGAGGAGACAAAGCGCGGCAACATCATGAAGGAAGTGCATCTCAGCTTTGGTGATGTCGAGGGCGGCTTCGAGTCAGCAGACCTGGTACGTGAGGACACCTTCTACTTTGAGGGCACGACCCACGCGCCGATGGAGGAACACGCCTGCGTTGCCGACTGCGCCTCAGACGGCAAAGTGACGCTCTGGACCTCCACGCAGACGCCACACTACGTTCACCGCGAGATTGGCAAGGTCTTGCAGCTTCCGCTGAGCCGGCTGCGCATCATCGTGCCGCCGGTTGGTGGCGGCTTCGGCGGCAAGTGCGAGCCGTTCGCGCATGACTTTGCAGCCTGCCTCTTCGCGCTGCGTCATGGGCGGCCCATCAAATATACGCTCAGTCGCGAAGAGGTCTTCTACTGTCATCGCGGACGCCATCCCGTCAAGATGCTGCTCAAAACTGGCGTGAAGCAGGACGGCACGATCACCGCCGTTCACCTCCAAACCTTCCTCGACGGCGGCGCCTATGCCAGCTATGGCCTGGCAACGGTCTATTATACTGGCGCGCTGCTCACCGTCACCTATAAGATTCCCGCGTACAAGTTTGATGGTATGCGGCTCTACACCAATAAACCCGCCTGTGGACCCAAACGCGGCCACGGCTCCACGCAGCCGCGCTACGCCTTCGAGTGCCAGCTCGATAAAATTGCCGAACAATTGGGACTGGACCCGGCAGCCTATCGCAAACAACTTGCCATCGAACCCTACTCTACGACGGTCAACGGGCTGCGCGTGACGAGCTGCGGGCTGGTGGAGTGCGTCGAGAAGGTGGTAGAGGCGTCCGGCTGGCAACAGCGACGCAAACATCTACCGACTGGGCATGGCCTGGGCGTCGCCATCAGTTCATACGTCACCGGCGCGGGCAAGGCCATCTACTGGAACGACATGCCGCACTCCGGCGTGATCGTCAAGATTGACCGTGGCGGCGGCGTGGCGGTTCTCTGCGGTTCATCGGATATCGGCCAGGGGTCAGACACGATGCTGGCGCAGGTGGTCGCGGCGGAGCTTGGCATTGATGTGCTGGATATTCGCGTCTATGCAGGAGACACCGACCTGACGCCGGTGGACCTGGGTAGCTACTCCTCGCGCGTGACGTTCATGGCAGGTAATGCGGCGCGCGAGGCCGCACAGAAGCTGCGCACGCTGCTGATCGAAGCTGCCAGTACGATTCTCGATGTTCCCAGCGAAAGGCTCACCGCCGGCAGCCATCGGATTTTCTGTGCGGACGAGCCGGAGAAAGGCGTTTCGTTCATCGAGGCGGCGCAGCAGGCGGAGGCCACGCATGGCACACTCAGCGCCGTTGGCAGCTATACGCCGCCTAAGCTCGGCGGCGAGTTCAAGGGCGCGGGCGTCGGCATCTCGCCAGCCTACAGCTATACCGCCTGTGTCGCGGAGGTGCAGGTGGACCCGGAGACCTACGACGTGAAGGTGGAAAAGCTCTGGGTGGCGCATGACTGCGGGCGCGCGCTCAATCCCACGCTCGTCGAAGGGCAGGTGGAGGGTAGCGCCTACATGGGCTTTGGCGAGGCGGTGCTGGAAGAACAGGTATTCCGCAAGGGGCTGCACAAAATCCCCTCACTGCTCGAATACAAATTGCCGACGATCTACGATACACCGGATATCATCTCGATGACCGTCGAAACACTGGACAAAGAGGGTCCATACGGCGCGAAAGAGGCGGGTGAGGGACCGCTGAATCCCATCATTCCAGCAATTGCCAACGCTGTGTACGACGCCATCGGTGCGCGAGTGGATAGCACGCCGATCACGCCCGACAAGATCGCCCGCGCGTTGAAGTCCCCCACCCCCGGCCCCTCCCCCGTGCGCGGGAGAGGGGAGCCAGAGAGAGACTTCACCCCCAACCTTTCTCCTACGAGGCGAGGGGAGTCCAGTAAGGAGGTGATGCCGCGATGATGCGTTTACCGAAGTTCGAATATCGCGCGGCTCGCAGCGTGGCTGAGGCGCTGGACTGGATGGGCGAGTTCAGTGGCGCGGTGGATAAAGACCCCAGCGCGCGGGCGATGCTGATGGCAGGCGGCACCGACGTGTTGCCGAACATGAAGCAGCGCATCTTCACACCGCAGGTGATCGTTGGGTTGCGCGCCATCCCGGAACTGCGCGGCATGGTTTACGATCCAGCACAGGGTTTGCGCATCGGCGCAGGCGTGCCGTTGAACGAGCTTGCCACCGCGCCGCTCGTGCGCGAACACTATCCAGCGCTGGCTATTGCCGCGGAAGCCATCTCCACGCCGCAACTGCGCGAGATGGGCACCATCGGCGGCAACCTCTGCCTGGATACACGCTGCAACTATTACAACCAGTCCGAATTCTGGCGCAAGGCGCGCGAGTACTGCCTCAAAAAGGGATCGGAAATTTGCCGGGTTGCGCCCAACGGCACTGGCTGCTATGCCGTCTCATCCTGCGATACCGCGCCGGTGTTGATTGCCTTCGGCGCGACGGTGCGCATCGCCTCACGCGAGGGCGACCGCATCGCGCCGGTGCGCGACCTCTATCACGATGACGGCATCCATCCGGTGCGGCTACATGCAGGCGAAGTCCTGACGGATATTTATTTACCGGCGCTCGCCGATGGCTGGCGCTCAACCTATGAAAAGTATCGTGTGCGCGGCTCATTCGACTTTCCGATTGCTGGCGTCGCGGCGGCGGCGCGCTTTGACGACGCAATCTGCACGGAGGCGCGGCTGGTGTTGCAGGCAGTGACGACACATCCGTTGCCGCTGCCAGAAGCCGAGGCGCTGCTCATCGGCCAGCGTTGGACGCCGGAACTGATCGAAGCTGCCGCTGGCATTGCCTATAAATCAGCGCATCCAATGGACAACACCTCCGGCACCATCGCGCTGCGCCGTCGCATCGTGAAAGCCTACACGCGCCGCGCATTGGAGAAACTGGTGGCGTAGCTAGCGTACCTGTTATTCACTGTTACCCTGTTCAGCCGCCTGCTGGCGCAGGATGTACCGCTGCATCTTGCCAGTCGCCGTCTTCGGCAGTTCGTCCACGAAGACGATCCAGCGCGGATACTTCACAGGCGTCAACGTCATCTTGACATATTGTTTGAGTTCATCAGCCAGCGCGTCGCTCGGCTGATTGCCGGCTTTGAGGACGACATACGCCTGCGGCTTAATGAGTTTGTCTTTATCTTCGCGGCCCACCACCGCCGCCTCCAAAACGCTGGGATGACTGCTGAGCGCGGCCTCCACCTCAACCGGCGATACCCACTGCCCGCTGACCTTCAGCATATCGTCTGAGCGCCCGCAATACCAGTAATTGCCGCTGGCATCCTGATAATATTTGTCGCCCGTCTGAATCCACGGTCCCTGGATGGTGGCCTTCGTCCGTTCGTGCTTGTTCCAATACTGCGAACAGGTGCTGTCACCAGCGATCATCAGGTTGCCAATCTCGCCTTGTGGCACCGGCTGGCCGCTCTCATCTACGATTTTCGCCTGATAACCAGGGACGAGTCTTCCGGTGCTGCCGGGGACCACCTGGCCGGCGACGTTCGAGATGAAGATGTGCAATACCTCAGTGCTCCCGATGCCATCGAGAATCTCGACGCCGAAGCGGTCGCGCCAGCGGTGGAAGAGATCAGCAGGGAGCGATTCGCCCGCAGAGACGCAGAGCCGCAGTGACGACGTATCGAAGCGGCTGGTGTCCGGCATTGCCAGCATCGCCGCATAGAGGGTGGGCACGCCGAAGAAGATCGTCGGACGTTGCTCGCTGATAACGGTGAATGCTGCCTCTGGCGTCACGCGACCGGGGAAATGGACGGCGCTGGCGCCGACGCTGAGCGGAAAATACAGCCCGTTGCCCAGCCCGTAGGCAAAGAAGAGCTTGGCCGCCGAAAACGTAATGTCATCAGGACGCAATTGGAGAATTGGTTTGGCGTAGAGTTCGGTGCAGCAGTGCATGTCGTGTTGTAGGTGAACACAACCTTTGGGAAAGCCAGTGCTGCCGGAGCTATAGAGCCAGAAGGCGGCGTCATCGCGCAGCGTCGGCGCAGCGGTGAGTTCGGGGCGACCAGCCGCAACGAATGAGGCATAATCTATCTCTGCGCTGCCCAGTGGTGTGGCGTCGTTACGTCGCAGTACGATTACCTGCCGCAGAAACTGCATTTCGCGGCGGCGCGGCGCCAATTGCTGCCAGAGATCGGCATCCACGATCACTGCCCGCGCACGGCTGTCGTTCAGCACATACAGATAATCGTCAGGACGCAACTGCGTGTTGAGGGGAATCGGCACCGCGCCAATCTTCATCGCGCCGAAGAAGCTACAGGCGAACTCCGGCGAGTCATAGAGCAGCAGCACCACCCGCTGTTCCATCTCCATGCCCAGCGCCAGAAGCGCATTGCCAACGCGGTTGGCGCCTTCCGCAAGTTTCTGATACGTCCACTGCCCGCCGCTTGTGCGTATGGCGATACGCTCACCCCAACCTTTGGCGAGCGCGCCATCGAGAAAGGCGGTTGTCACGTTGTATGATTCCGGCAAAGCAAGCGCCGGATTGCCAACCGGATTACCTGTTGTTTCCGGGGAAAAGCCAGGGGCGGGTGACATAGACATCTGCTGCCTCCATTGGCAAACGCGCAGGCATCACCATTGCGCAAAACACTGAGAAGAACCGTGTACAGGCAGATGCGTCTGAACAGTTGGTTGGCACCAGTATATGCCGTTCCGAGAAGATGGGTCAATGTGCCTACTGACGATTCCGATTGCCTGTGCGTGTGCTATGATAGGGGCGCTTGCAACTCGCGCACAATTCCCGCCGGCTTTGGATAGGCGGTTGGCGGTTATCAGGAAGTGGGCTGCCCGATACAGCATGACAGCGTAGAACCATACCGGCAGATCAAACGCTAGCTATCCATTGGGAGGGAATGAGTTCGCATGGCGTATGTTTTAGTTGCAGATGATAGCCCCACTGTTCGCCACATCCTGACTCCGATTCTCCGCAATGCAAACCATATCGTCAGTGAAGCGGCGGATGGACTGCAAACGCTGGATGTCCTCAACGCCAGCCTACAGCCAATGGTGGTGCTGCTGGATGTGGTGATGCCCAGGCTCGGTGGCATTGGCGTCTTGCAAGAAATGGAAGCGTCGGAGACGCTGCGCGACCGTCATGCCTTTATTCTGATGACCGGCACCCCAGACGCAATTCCCCCTAGAGCCGTGGCGGAACTGCTGGAACGCTTCTCCATCCCGCTTGTCGTCAAGCCCATCGAGCCGCCACAGTTGTTGTATCTGGTGGACCAGGCGGCAGCGCGTCTCCAACAGGCTCAGGATCAAGAGCAGGAAAACGCTGGGTGATAGTGATATCCCTCCACCTCATCTGGTGACTCTGGCGGAGGGATATCATTTCCATCAGCATCATAGCTGCGGGATGCTTAGCTGCCCATTCACCTATATGGTTAGTGTTGCAGACCACTAACCACCCGCGCGTATTTATCGGCGAGCGCCTGTGCCGAATCGCGTGAACGCGACTCTGCCAGCACATGGAAGAGTGGGCGGTCGGCATCGGGCAGCACCAGCACCCATTCCTCGCCAAGATCAATCTTCACGCCGTCAATCGGGTCCTCTCGTCGCTCGCGGTATTGCTCGCTGAGAATGCGCATCACCTTACCCTTGTATTCCCAAGGACAATTGACCTGCGTGCGAATCAGATGATACGGCGGCAGGCTATTCACCACCTCTGACAACTGCGTATTGAAACTGGCGAGGGCTTCGAGCAGCTTCATCAGCGCAAACATGCCATCGAAGGCCGGATGGAACTCTGGGAAAGCAAACGCGCCTGCGCCATCACCGACCAGCACCATGCCAGGCGATGTGGCGGCGCTAGTGAGCGCATAAGGCATCACTTTGGTGTAGATGACCTCGCCGCCGTGCCGCTTCGCCACCGTCTCGACGACGCTGGGCGCCGTCACCGGAGCCGCAACCAGGCCGCCTTTTCGTCCGCGTAGCGTCAGTTCAGTCATCGCCGCCAGCAGCTTGCCGCCGTCGAGCAACTGGCCGCGATCATCCACGACGTAGATGCGCTCACCGCCGGTATCAATGCGCACACCCAGGTCAGCCTTGAGCGTCGCCGTGATGGAGGCCAACACTTGCATGTCGCGGTCGAACTCTTCAACGGTGCGCGAGTAGCGCGCAGGGTCGCGGGTCGCATTGAGGGCGATCACATCGGCGTTCAGCGCATTGAATACCGGCGAGAGAACATCAACGCTGGCACCCTGGCCATAATCCACGACGATACGATAGCGGCGCTTGCGCATCACATCCTGGTCCAGCGCCTTCAAGAACGCCTCGATATAGCGTTGGTTAACCGCTGGCGCATAGGAGATGCTGCCGATATCGTCGAGATAGACCCGGCGGAAATCCTCACGGAAGAAAAGATTTTCGATCTTGCGCTCGAAGTTCTTGCTGATATCGAGTCCGTTGGGATCAAAGAACTTGATGTCAACGATGCGCGGGTCGTAGGGCGAGAGGCGAATATGCACGCCGCCTGCTGCATCGGTGGTGCGCACATAATAGCGTGCAACCGGCAGCGGCACGGTCTCCAGGTCGGAGACATTGATGCCAGCGGACGGCAGACCCGAAATGACGGCGCGCTTGACCATACGCGGCGTGCGGTGGTCATCGCGATTGACACAGACGACGGCGCCCTTCGCCAGCACTGCGCCATAGGCGGCGCCCAGCTTGGCGGCGAAATCCGGCGTGATGTCCACATTGACGAGGCCGGTGACGCCATAGCGACCAAAGAGCGAGCGGCGTCCCTGTGACCCCCAGATGATGCTGCTGGTGATGACGGCGCCAGTTTCGATTTCCTTGTTTGGCCAGATTTTGACGCCCGGCTGGATGATGGCGTTCTCATCCACCATCGAGTGGTCGCCGATAACTGCGCCCTCAAACATCACTGCTTTGCTCTTGATGCTCGTGGAGGTGCCCACCAGCGCGCCGCGTAGTTCCGCCCGCTCACCAATATAGGAATTGTTCCAAACGGCGCTACGATCAATCTGTGCGCGGTCGTCTACAATGGTGTAATGGCCAATGGTGCTGGGGCCGTGAATAATGACACCGCTCTTGATTTTGCAGTCATGCCCCAGCCAGACGGGACCGTAGATCTGGGCATCCGGCGCGATTTCTACGCCGTCCTCCGCCCAGACACCGCCGCCCAGATCAGTGCCGCTGAGTTCGACGTTGACATTGCCCTGAAGCACGTCGGCATTGGCGCGCATGTATTCGGCCAGATTGCCGACATCGCACCAGTACCCATCGGCGACATAGCCATAGATCGGATCGCCCTTCTTCAGCATCATCGGAAAGAGTTCCTGGCTGAAATCAAAGGGCTTGTCTGCCTCAAAATAGCTGAAGATGACCGGATCGAGAACGTAGATGCCTGTGTTGATGGTATCGCTGAAGACCTCGCCCCAGCTTGGTTTTTCGAGGAACTGCGTGATGTGACCCTGCTCATTGGTAATGATGACGCCATATTCCAGCGGATTGGCGACATGAGCGAGCGTCAGGGTGGCGAGCGATTTGCGATTCTGATGGAACTTGATGATATCGCTGAGATTGAAATCGGTCAGCGCATCGCCGCTGATGACGAGAAACGGCTCATCGAGTAATGCTTCAGCATTTTTTACACTGCCAGCGGTGCCCAGCGGGACTTCTTCGCGTGAGTAGCTGATGTGCATACCAAACTGGCTGCCATCACCAAAATAATCTTCTATGGCGCTCGCCATGTACTGAACGGTCACGACCACATCGGTAATGCCGTGCGCTTTGAGCAAGTTCAGGATATGCTCCATGACCGGACGCCCAACAATCGGCACCATCGGCTTGGGGCGCGTCACCGTGAGAGGACGCAACCGCGAGCCTTCACCACCCGCCATCACAACAGCCTTCATCGCGCACCCTCCTCAGATCACAATGCGCCGCGAATAGACAGAGTATTCCTTGCTCTCCACCGTTGTTGTTTTTCTCATCCGGCAGAAAGCAGGGGGCATCTTGCGAGGTATCTCATGGCTCCCGGATGTATGTCGCTCGATCCAGCAACTATCCGCCACTATCCGCCGCTATCCAGCGCCTAAACACATCTGTCTCTCTGGACCTGTGCGACTGGGCCACCATTGGGGGTGTACGCTACTTTCGTGCCAAACCACTCAAAACGCCGGTAAATCCCCGCTGGCAACGACGTTTGTCCAGCGGCAGGAGCGGAGGGCGGTGGTGATCGTGCGTTCGCTTGCGGGCAAGCCTCCACGGAGAGATACACTCGTCTATCTTCATCCTATCACCTGCCCGCCTGATACGGCAACTGGTGAACGCTGTTTCTGCGTACTTTCCCCATTTTTGTACCAGTTTTTGGAAGCGAATCGGGCATTGCAGGAGTACAGGAGATAGGGGAGAGAATAGCACAAAAAAGAACGGTGAATCTTGACTGGATGTTTTGACAGTTCAGTTGATTCACCGCTCTGCACTCAGAAGTTTCGAGCCAAACGCTAGATCAAACGGTCCCTACATGACCGTGCTGGCTCCAGTGGCTTCATAGACAAAGAGATAGGTCATGGCACATCATGCCTGCCCATGTTGATCTGTATCGCCGATCAGGTGCGCCATCCACTGCGCAAAACGCCAGCGTGCTTCCTCTTCGCGCCGTTCGCGCTCATAGCGATTCTGCAACTCGATCAAGCGGATCGCTTCATCTACGGTGAACCCACGATCCAGTAACGCATCTACCAGTAGATCTTCGTACTGATTCATCGCCACACCTCCCGTTGCATTGAATATGCCTGGGAAAAGCAGGGTAACGACCAGTACGTGCGACGATGGCAACCGGCGCTTCTGCCGCATCTCAAGAGATGCAATCGCCGGCTGGCAGATTGCTCGACTGGCCGCCCCCTATCCCAGGGCGCCCGGTTATTGGCATCTCGAGTTCTCTCGTCCTGTAGCGCGCACCATCCTCTACTCAATTTCCGCATAGCAGAGGATATGCCAACATTGCAAATACATTGGGCAACGATGCTACAACTGCCTCTCCTCTTGCGTCATAGTTGGTAGAGGGCAGCAGGTGCAGAGCTGGTTGCCTCCATCTCAAGCACAAATCCTTTTGCGTGTATGCCCACCACGTTGAGGGCCACTTGATTTTACTTCGAGATGCTCTAGTGTTCATGACTCATATGCCAATACAAAAATAACTACACGAGTACCAAAATCTCTATCGGTATATTACAAGATGATAAACGAACGAGAGGCACATACCGTGTGGTAGCCTCTCGTTCTTGCTATTTTCCGGTTCAACGAGCGGTCCTAAGCATCTCTGGGCTGATATGTCAGCAGCACCACACCCGATGGATGCGTTTTGCTATTTACCAGTTTCAGCTTCACCTGATCCTTGATATCCTGAAAGAGCGGCTTGCCATTGCCTACAATAACCGGATGGACCAGAAGCTGATACTCGTCAATCAGGCCGAGATTGGTCAGCGCACGCACGAGGCTGGCGCTGCCATAGATAAGCATATCGCTCCCTGGCTCCTGCTTCATGCGCTCGATCTCTTCTGGCACAATCTCTCGCAGCAGCGTGGAGTTGTTCCACTCCACCGCCTCAAGGCTCTTGGAGAACACAACCTTACGCATCGCATTCAGCATGCGCGCATAGGCTTTCTCGCCCTCTGAGGCGGTCGGGCTATCTGGAACATGAGGCCAGGAGCCGGCAAAACTTTGATAGGTCACACGCCCAAGCAAGAGCGTATCAGCCTTGCTCACGATGTCACCTTCATAGGCACCCATCGCCTCGTCGTAGCTCTCGCCAACCCAGTCCATTGCGTTGCCTGGACCGGCAATGAAACCATCTAGAGTAACCCAAGTGGTTGTAATGATTTTTCTCATGCACTCCTCGTTTCCTTCACGACACGCCAAGCCGCTGGAGCATCGCCCGGTGCGCCTGCCATTCGGCGCTATCATCGAGCGGCGCCAGCGTTGCCTCTACACTGTCTATCCCATACCGACGCTGGAGCGCAAGCTGAATCAGATAATCGGCGAAGTGGGGATTTTTGGGCAGGAGTGAGCCATGCAGATAGGTGCCAAAGGTGTTGCGATAGACACAACCTTCGAGATGGTCTTCACTGTTGTTGCCGTGGCCGGCCAGCACACGCCCCAACGGCTCTGCGCCAGGGGCCAGGAAGGTGCGCCCGCCATGATTCTCGAAGCCGACCAGCGTAGATTCCCGCCAGGAGAGCGCCACATTGCCGACGCAACGCGCCACCTCTTTGCCGCTATGCACCGTCCAGGCGTCGAAAATTGCCGCCCCTGGCAGTTCCGGTCCCACCGCCGGGCGATAATAGCGCGCCAGCAGTTGGTAGCCGCCACAGACCGCCAGCACCGGCATATCGGCTTCCACCGCCGCGCGCAGACCCGCGCTCTTTTTCTCGCGCAGGTCACGCGCTACCTCGTCCTGCTCGCGGTCCTGTCCGCCGCCAATGAAGAGCATATCGTAGCGTTCCGGCACGAGTTCATCGCCAAGTTGGAGCGGTAACACATCCAACATGATGCCACGCCAGCGACAGCGTTGCCGAAGCGTGATGATATTGCCGCGATCCCCATAGACATTGAGTTGATCGGGATAGAGATGGCCAAGCCGTAGCGCTGGACCCGCGTTGCCGTCAGCAGTCTGATTATGCGCCAACATCGCGTTGCTCCCAATAATGCGGCGCGTAGCCCTGCCGTTCCAGTTCTCCGCGCACCGCCAAGAGTGCTGTATAGGTTGGAATAATCACCAGTGTGTCGCCGGCTGGCGTCTGTGCCAGCGCATGCGCCAGTGCTTTGGGTATCTCCGGTTCCACATGCTGCGGCGCAATCTCTGCGTATTTCAGGCGGAGCGCCAGATCATAGGCGCGGACGCCGCTGACTGTGAGCTGCGTATCCGGCCCGACAATCGCGCGCAGCCGCTCGATATCGGCATCCCAAATCCAGGAGACATCTTCGCCGTCAGCCGGATAGTCGTTGAGCGCCAGCATGATATGCCCAATGCGCCCACCAGTGGCCAGCGCCCGCAACGTCTCATTCATACCGGTCGGATTCTTCGCCAGCAACAGGCGCACCGCACGTTCGCCAACCGCAATGCGTTCCGCACGCCCGAACGCTGGCTTGAAGGAGCCAAGCGCGGTGATCGTCGTCGCCAATGGGGCGTTCAGCGCAAGGCCAACGGCAGCGGCGGCCAGCGCATTATAGACGTTATAGAAGCCGGGAAGCCCAATATGCGCTTCCTGCGCGCCGCTTGGCGTTTCCAGCAAGAAGCTCATGCCGTCCAACCCGTCGGCCACGAGTTCACGCGCCCGCACTGCCGGCGTGGGCCGCGCAAAACCGCAAGATGGGCAGGCCCAATGACCCACATGACTATAGAACCGCACTGAGTAGGTCAGAGGACCGTGGCAGCGCGGACAGGTGCGCGTATCCACCACCTCGATTTCACCGGCGGCTGTCCCTTCCAGCAGAGCCGCAGGCGCTTCGTCCACGCCATAGTAAATGGTATTGACAAGGGGATCAGCGTCTGCCAGCGCAGCGACGGCGGGGTCGTCGGCGTTCAGAATGAGGGTTGCCGTCGTGGAAAGGTCTGCCAGGGCGTTGCGCCAGCGTTCAGCCACCGTATCCACCTCGCCATAGCGGTCCAGTTGATCGCGGAAGAGATTGGTGACGACGACAGCGCGCGGTCGCAACTCGCGCATCACCTGTGGGAACGATGCTTCATCCACCTCGAAGACGGCGACGGCGTTGCCACCACGGCGCAGATTGCCGGTCGGCAGCGCGCGGATCACCAGCGACGCCGTGATGCCGCGCGCCAGATTGGCGCCCTCGCGGTTGCGCCAGACACGCAGACGCGCTGCCCGTAAGACAGAAGCGATCAACCCACTGGAGGTGGTTTTGCCGTTGGTGCCCGTCACCACCACACAGCCGTGCCGCAATTGCGCGCCAAGATAGGCGGTAATCTCTGGATCAAGCCGGTTGGCGACCAGCCCCGGCAGGCTGGTGCCGCCGCCAAGCCGCAGCCGCCGCGCCAGCGCCCCGGATGCGCGCCCTGCGACGACCGCCGCCGCCGAACGCGCACGCCGTCCGATGGGTGGCCGATTCTGCCGCCTACTATGAGGAACCTGATGTATTGGCATAACCACGATTTCTATTGGTATGCGCCCAACCGCGAACGTAAGGCGCATGACTATGCGATGACTATGACGACTTTGACGATGACTTTGACGACGAAGCAGCACAACTTCACGGTTGCCGGACAATGCTGGCGTATTCTGGAAGTTGTGCCCGCACCGCTTCGATCAATGTCTCTTGCGGGCATGGCTTGATAAGATAATCCGCCGCGCCCAGCTTGAGCGCCTGCTCACGGTGTTTATCCGCTGCGCGCGAGGTAAGCATGATGACGCGCACGCCGGCAAACTGCGGCATATCGCGCATCACCGACAGCAACTCAAACCCATCCAGACGCGGCATCTCGATATCCAGCACCATTACCTGCGGCACGGAGACAAGCATCAGTTCCAGCGCCTCGATGCCATCGCGCGCAAGCTGCACCTCGAATCCGGCGCGGGTCAGTGTCAGTTCCAGCGCCCCACGAATGGAGACCGAATCATCCACGACGAGGACACGCGGCGCAGCCGATGGTTTCCGTTGTGGCGGCAGCTTCTTGCGCGGCGCCGGCAACTGCTGCACCTGATCCAGACTATTCAGACTGTTCTGCACCAACTCCGGCAGGTCCAGCAACAACTGGACCACTCCATCAGGTGTGACGGTTGCGCCGCGAATCGCGCGCCGTCTCAGATGTGCTGGCAGCGTTTGGATGACGACTTCCTGGTCGTCCGAAACCTGATCTACCAGCAGAGCGGCGCGTTGACGTCCCACTTCGATGACCAGCGCAAGCTGTGATGACGGCGGCGATGTCTCGAACCCCAGCAGGTCTGCAAGTGACAGCACAGGAATCTCTTCATAAACGGGTTCAATCGGTTCACTGACCGTTTCGAGCGATGTAGGTGATGCAGCAGTCGCGGCGCTCTGTTGCTCGCTCTCCTGGTTGCTGGCTGGCGTCAGCGTATCGAGGCGCACTCGCAGCCGCTTCACGCCACTGCCCATCATACTCTTCGCATTCGACGAACTGGCGGATGCCGCAGGCGTGGAGGGCAACATATCCTCTGGCGCGACAGCTACCATCTGTACCACCGAGGAGAACGGCACGGCGTAAGTCTGCCCCGCAACGTGTACGCTGAGCGCCCGCACGATGCTAAGCGAGATGGGCACACGGATACGGAAGACGCTGCCCTTATCCGGCTCGCTTCGCACAGTAATGGTGCCTTTGAGACGGTGAATCGCCGTGCGCACCTCATCAAGTCCGATGCCGCGCCCAGCGACCATCTGTGCCTCATGAAACGTCGTGATGCCAGGAATAAACATCATATCCAGCGCTTCGCTGAAGGCCATCTTGCGCGCGGCGTCAGCATCGAGAAAGCCCATTGCCACGGCGGAGGCGGCCAGGCGATAGGGGTTGATGCCTCGGCCATCGTCGCCAACCTCGATAACCACTTCGCTGCCTACATAGTAGGCATGAATCCAGACACTGCCGGTTTCTAGCTTGCCGTGTTCCAGGCGTTCTTCGCGCGGCTCAATGCCATGCACCACCGCATTGCGCACTAACTGAATCAGTGGTTCGGCCAGCGCCTCGCTGATATTGCGGTCAATCTCCGTCATCTGACCACGCACCGTGAACGAAATTGCTTTGCCGAGCGAGGCGGCAAGTCTGCGCGCCTCCAGGTGGATGCGTGGCATCAGGTCTTCCAGCCGCACCAGACGAATCTGCATCACGTCGCGCTGAATATCATGGGCAATAGCCGCCTGTTCCTCGCCAATCTGCCCCAGGCGCGTGAGCGCGGAACGCAGGTATTTGCTGGTAGAGGTCGTATCAGCCACCACTTCGGTTAATTGGCGGACCGCCTGATCGAACTCACTAAAGCGTTCCATCTCCAACGCATCCCAATGTGATTGCGCCTCACCCGCCTGGCTATTTTGACCGCCGCGCCCGCGCAGACGTGCCAGCGGTCCTGCACGCGAGGTCGAAAGCTGGGTTGGCATCTGCGAAGAGAGCTGGTGCGGATTCAGGTCCGTCACCTGAAGGCTGATCGCGCTCAAACGACTGAGCGCCTGATCGAGTTCATTCTGAAGCTGGGCAATATCGTCGCGCAGTTGCATGAAACTGGCGCGATTGAGGGCGAGTGCATTCACATGGGTCATTAATTCATCGAGCCGGTGAACTTCCACCCGCAGCAACGACTCCATCTCACTGGCCCTGGAGCGAGCGGCAGACGATTCGGTTTCCCCGCTTGCAACCACCGGCTTCAATTGGCCAGAGATAACGCCAGAGCTGGCGACCTGCCTCTGCGCTGGTGGCATCGGCGTCTCCTGGCGAATGCCATTGCCGTTGCCATTGCTGCTGGCAGTAATAAGCAGGCCGTCACGCAGCGCCTCCGCGCGGGCAATCACACTTTCATCGGTCGCCTGCTCAGATGCCGCCGCTTCCAACGTTGCTTCGACCAACGCCAGCAGACTGGTCAACGTGCCGATAGCCGTGGCATCGGCGGGAACCGTCTGTGACTGAAGCGCGCGAATAACATCCTCGAATATCAGTGTCAGCGATGCGAGCGCGCCAAACCCCAGCGTGGCGGCTGCCCCTTTGATCTTATGCGCCAGCCGTCCCATTTCGGAGAGCGTTGCGCGTTCGTCGGGTTGTTGCTCGAATCCCAGCACCATGCGCCGCAAGCCCTGCACATCCTCGCTCGTTTCAACGACAAAGAGCCGCTTCATCTCCGGCGGAATGTAGTCTAACTCTTCGGCAGTGACATGATATGGCGTAGCTGGCAGGGGAGACAGAGGTGGCATGGGTGGCATGGGTGGCATGGATGACGCCGCTGCCTCCGTCGGCGCCTCCTGTGTGCCTTCCACTTTAGTCCCATCTGGTGGCGCGGATGCAGCAAAACTATCGGTTTCCTCGCTCCCGTCCGGGAAAGCGGGAATGCGGTCCGCACTATCGGCCATCTGCGCGGAGGGGCGCAGATCGCTCGTCTGGAACGTGCGCAGTAATTCGCGCTCCTCTTTCGTCAGGCGCGCAGCAATCTCGTCGCTATCGAGCGGAGGGGAGGAAATCGCAAACTGGTCATCACGAGTTAAGCCAGACACATCCAGCGTGTCCAGCATACTCGCGATATCCGTGCTGTTTGCCGGGTCCCCGCTGTTGGCGAGATCAGAGGCCATATTCACCCACGGTGAGACAGCATCCTGATACACTTCCGTTTCTGCCAGAGCAGAGAAATTGGCCGGGCCAGATGAGTCGGACACATCAAATACATCGGATACGTCAGATATGCCGGATGAGGCGAGTGATTCAGGCGCATAAGTGACCGCAGCTTCGATAGGTAAGGCTGGAACGCTCGCCAAACCAGCGGAGAACAACTCCTCATACGTCTGCCGCAAGGTGAATATCAGGCGCGAGGCGGTCAGGCGTTCCGCATCGGTTGGCAGGAGAACACGCCGATGCTCCGCCATGCTCCGCAGGCGCTCTTGAAGATACGTCAGCAAATCTGCACAATTGGCGAGCAGCGCCGCCGAGCGCAACAGCGGCGTATAGTATCCGCTGAAGCAGCCGGCAAGTACCAGAGCAACCTGCGCGCAATCATCCGCGTGAAAACCGGCGCTCAGGTCCGCGATGGCGGTCCCCAGGCGCGCCAATTCCTCGACGGCGATGCGGTATTGCTCTTCCGACGCGGCGCCTCCCAGGGTATCAAGGTGACGCTGGGTAACTGGTATGAGCGCGTGCATCTCGGCGATATACATGCCCGCGACATCCTGCTCATCCATCATCTTGCCCCCTCTCCTCCAGCGCAGCAAGCAAATCATCGAGTACCAGCCTGGCATCGAGAATCATATAGGATTGGTCGCTTTGTGGAGGCGTAAAGACACCAGTGACGTAGCGTTCCAGCATCGGCGTGCCGGCTATGCTGCCAAGATTGGCCTCATCGGCGGGCGTAATCTGCTCGTCCTGTACTGCGACAATATCACCGACAGCCGTAACGGCCCAGGCCAATACGCGCTCTCCCTCGCCAATCAGCAAGGCGGTGGTTGGGAGGAGTGGATTGACCAGCGGCGCGGTGACACGCCGCTCATAGAGCGAATGCCGCGCGTTCTGCGGCATCAGCCAGGAGGCAGCGTGATCGGCTGAACGGCCAAGCAGCAGCGGCGCGGGGTCTACCAGGGCTAGCAATTCGGTGCGCAGGGGGAAAATGCCGATGAGCCAGTCTGGGCTGAAAGGCAGTGGAACCACCTGGGGCAACGACGGGCGCACCTCGCGTAGCGCCGTCAGTGGCACCGCGCATGGCACATCCGCACAGGCGAAGAGCAAATATTCGGCGCCGTCCGGCGGTGCGACGGCAAGCGCGTCACTCTCTGCCTTTTGGAGCAGGCGATCCATAGCGTCAACCGAATTGGCACGCGCCGCCGCCAGCAATTGCACCAGGTAGCCCGACACTCCCGGCTTTGATGCTTCTACAGATTCGCTCAATTCGCCCAACTCGCTTGTGGTTCCCGTGTCTTCGTCGCCCATCTCAATCCCTCTCTCGCTCCTCGTCAGGATTGCGCAGTTACTGCGGGAGGGGTATCTGCAACAGGGTGCAGACCGTCTTGATGACCTCTGAAACGCGGAACGGCTTACGAATGAAGACCTTCGCGCCGACGATCCAACTGTGCGCGCGATCTATCATGCCATCGTGACCGGAGAGCATGACGATAATCATGTCACTGAACGCGGGATTGCCGCGCAGAATGTGCGCCACTTCATAGCCTGTCATCTTCGGCAGACCAATATCGAGCAGCAGCAGATCAGGAACGGCGACCTCACGCTTGGCCAGCGCCTGAATTGCCGAAATGCCATCAGGAAAGGTGGTGGCAGGGATGCCGATCCGCGAGAAGCTGGCTTCGATGATTCGGCGCACGGCCAGCGAATCATCTATCAGCATGATAGTGCGCTGGCGAGTAGCGGGCTGAAACGGCGCGTCGTTATCCATGATCTGTTGCTCCACTGAAGCAAACGGCGATGGCGCCATAGGCGACATGGGCATAGTCCTTTCTTGCAACTGAACGTCGTACGATTCTCAACACGGTACTCCCCACAAATATCATCTCAGCATACAGCATACAGCATACAGCATACAGCCACACAAAAACACTGAACACATCTACACGCCAGGGAACGACCTGAGCATAACCAGTATAACGAACAAGCGCTGCGCAGCGCTCCCGCGAAGCATGTGAAGGCGTACATTGCCGCCGGCTAGGCGGTATTCGATGGCTCGCCGCGCAGCGTTTGGAACAATGCCTCCCACGCCTCCTGATTTTGCACGCGCTCGATGGGCGATGCCACCCGCGAGTTGATTGCCTGGAATGCAGCGACGAGCGCCCGCTGAAGCAGATCGGAGAACTGTTCATATAACACTTTAGCGGTGCCAATCGCTTCGCGCGAAGAACTATCCAACACGCGCCGGCAATACGCGGCGAAATCCTCTACATCAATGCGGTTGAGTTCGATGCGGAATTGATAGGTCTCCAGCCCAAGCAATCCTTCACGCGCAAGAATCGAATGTAAGGTATCCGCAGCCAGGCTCAGGTGCATGGCATCACACTCGTCTTCGAGCGCCTTCATCGTCCTGTTGATGAAATCGGCGAGCGCCACCAATTGATCCAGCGGCGTTTTACGTTTGAGCCAATACTGTTCCATCTCAATCAGCAGGCTGAACAGATCGAAATTATTCATGCTCAGGCGAGCGGCTTCTTCAGGTAGCCCTGGTGTGCTTTCCGCGTCCCCCGGCACCAACAAGCCTTCTTCCACCAATGGGCCGATCATGCGCGCCACTTCGATCTCCGGTTGATGCAGTGAAGTGGCAATACGGCGCACCGTATGGTGCGCGTTGACACGGGAAATCACGCGCCAGGCTGCGGCATGGAACAGCAGCGGGTGCCCTATAGGTGGCTCAAACGCCATCCACACGCGCGTGCGCATGCCCTGCGGCAGAAACGGCTGGAGGCTTTCCCACTCGTGTTCGTAGCGCAACACTTCCATGACGACGCGGGTGGAATCTATGCGGTGCAGCGGGGTCCTCTCCGGCAAACGCTCATCAGGGTGGAACTCATAGGAGCCGCTCCGCCAGAGCGCCAGTTCGCGCGCCGTCCAGAGTGTCTGTGTCTTGAGCGCATTGGCGAGTTGGTCTTCGCTCAGGATGCCCAGGTCCACCAGTCGCTCGCCAATGCGTTTGCCCAGTGGGTCCTGCGTCTGGAGCCGGAAGGCATGTTCGATCTGTGTAGCGTTGGCGAGGTTGAGTTGCTGTAGCACATGCCCCAGCGTCAGCGCTTCGGTATCCAGCTCGGTGCAGCTCACGAGGGCGCCATTGTCGAAATAGATCAGCCCCGTCCGCCCAACGCCATGCTCAGTGTCCTGATGAAGATGCAGCGCGCCGGTATTCGAGCCAAGCCCCATCATTTGGAGCAGCTCCACCAGGCGAAACTCTTCGAGCCGGCCACTAAAGACACTGGCGTTCGTCACGAGCGTGTTCCGTTTCCTTTACGAACTACATACCACTCACCACAAGCGAATTCGCGGAAATTATACTCTAGCCCGTAGAGCTAAACAAGGGTCCCATTGGCTGTACGTCTGCTTCAGCCACCTGTTGCGCCAGGTCAGCGACCGTGCGATTGAGCGCCGGATGTACGAACGCTGGCGCAATCTCAGCCAGCGGCAACAACACAAACGCCCGCTCGGCGATACGTGGATGGGGAAGGGTGAGCGAGGGTGTATCGAGGACGAGCGCATCATAGAAGAGCAGGTCAATATCAATCACACGCGGCCCATAGCGGATGCCCGCCGTTCGCCCCATCTGCTGTTCGGTGGACTTGAGCAGCGCCAGCACGTCGTGCGGGGAGAGCGCCGTGCGGGCGCGACACACCAGATTCAGGAAACGCGGCTGCTCGGTGACGAGCATCGGCGCGGTATCATACACGGAAGATATCTGCTCTATGGTCATCTGCTGGCTCAGTAAGTCGAGGGCGCGCTGTAGCTGTCTACGGCGGTCGCCTAGATTGCTGCCTAAGCTGAGAAAGACCACATGATCTTCCGGCGATCTGTGCTGCTCATCTGGTGTGAGCATCTTCGATTCCACCTCTGGATTACCTCTATGCAGTGCAGCATACGTGATGAAGCGCCGGGAATGCTACCCCTGGTCCTTCTCAAGGTCCTGGCATATCCTCCTTTCACCTCCTGATTTTCTCTGAAGGAAACGAGAACAAAAGTGCTATTAAATTATGCCGTGTGGCTGCCAAATTGTGATAAAATACGCGGGTGAGTTCTGAAGTAACAGCGTACAGAGATTGCGCAGACACCACAACTATCCAAGACATCGCAACGATGCCACACACAAAGAAGCAGCAAAAGAGGCGGCATGTGAGGAGAGGTTCCCTGGTGGACGAAACACTACGCCCGCGTGTGGCTGCTGCGCGGCTCCTCCGCTGGCTGGCAACGCAAGGTGACACGACCTCCGGCGAGGCGACCCCGATTGATCGGCTGGCGCAGGCGCTTGGGCTTCAGATTGCCCAGTTTCATCCAGAGAGCCGGCGTGAGGGAACGCTCGGCTGGCTGGAACCGGGCGAAGATCTCATCTTCCTGCGCCAGAATCTCAGCGAGCCGGTGCGGCGCTTTACGCTTGCCCATGAAATCGGCCATGCAGTGCTGCATCGCACCAGTGGCGCGGCGCTGATAGCCGCACTGATGCCGCCCTCGCGCGACCTGTTGATGCCGGATACGACCAGCGGCTGTGAAGATAGCGACCTCGATACTCCGTTGACGGCGCTGGCTGCTGGCGAAGAGATTTTGCGTCCAGGCGAAGCATATAGCGCCCGCGCGCGCCGCGAGAGCGAAGCCAATGCCTTTGCGGCGGCGCTCCTGCTGCCGCCGGACCGCCTGCTGGCACGCTACCTGGAACGCGCCCAGCAGCAAACGGCATTTGCCGGAAGACGGCGCGGCGCGATTACCCGCAGCCTGGCGCGCGAGTTTGGTGTCTCTGAAGATGTCGTGCTGCGCAGCCTGGGGGCGCTGCTCCAATCTCCCAAATTGCCAGACGAACTGCTTGCCAGCGAGCAGGACGAACAGCAAGACACCGCGCCACGCCGCGCCACGCTCGACGCGAGCCAGCGGCAAGCATCTTCTGCGCAATCACCGGCGCTGGTGGTGGCCGGGCCGGGCACCGGCAAAACGAGTACGCTGGTGGGGCGTGTCACCTATCTCGTCGAGGAGCAGGGCATCCCCGCTGACGCTATCCTGGCGCTGACCTTTTCCAACAAGGCGGCGCGTGAGATGCGCGAGCGACTCGAAACGCTGCTCTATCCCACCGCCACTGACAGCGGCCCTCTGATGCCACCCGCCATGCCAACCGTCAGCACGATACATGCGTTCTGTGGCGATCTGGTGCGCCGCTATGCGCCGCTCGTCGGGCTGCGACCAGATTTCCGGCTCATCAGCGAGGCAGAGGGCTACTTCTTGCTGCGGCAGGTAGCCGCCGACCTCACGCTCCACCATTATCAGCCGCTGGCGACTCCTGGGCTGCATTTCCCTGCGCTGCTGGCGGCAATTTCGCGCGCCAAAGACGAGCTGGCGGGACCGGAGCGCTATGCCACCGTGGCGCAAGAGATGATGGCACGCGCTACTACCTCAGACGAACGGTACGCAGCGGAACGCGCCTGCGAGGTCGCCGCCGTCTATCTCGCCTATCAGAACTTGCTGGCGGCGCGTGGTGACGCCGACTTCGGCGATTTGATTCGTCTCGCGGTGCAATTGCTGCGTGAGCAGCCGGAGGTGCTGGCAGAGGTTCGCGCGCGCTACCGGCATGTGCTGGTAGATGAGTTCCAGGACATCAATCGCGCGATGGGTGTGCTGCTCCGCCTGCTCGCCAGCGAAACAACGGCGCTCTGGGCGGTTGGCGACGCCGATCAGGCGATTTATCGTTTTCGCGGCGCGTCGCCCGCCAATCTGGCACGTTTCACCAGCGACTATCCGCAGGCGCAGGTGCATACGCTGCGGCGCAATTATCGCTCAGTGCCGGATATCTTGACGGCGGCGGCTGGTGTTGCCAACGCCGCGCTTGGCGAACGCACGCCGCTGACGGCGAACCGCCGGGGCGCGGGTGCAGCGATCACGCTGGCAATCGCGCCGGACGAGCAGGCAGAACTGGCCGGGCTGGCCAGAGAGATCAGACGCCGCGCCGAACTGGGCCGTCCTTTTGGTGAGCAGGTGGTCCTTTGCCGCACACGCCGGCAATGCCAGCGTGTGGCTGCTGCGCTGGCCGCCGCCGACATTCCGACTCGCCTCGCCGCGCCACTGTTAGAGCAGGACGACACCAAAGACCTGCTCGGCGTCTTGAGCCTGCTCGGCGACCTGAGCGGCAGCGGATTATTGCGCGCGGGAAACATCCCCGATCATGCTTTCAGCCAGCAAGAGGCGCGGGCGGTGCTGGCCGCCGCACGTGTCGCGCATCAGGCGCCGCTGGTGACGCTGCTGCAACGGCTCGATAGCGTTGAAGAGTTGACGCCAGCAGGACGGCGCGGATTGACCACGCTGGCGCAGATCATACGCGAATTGCGACAGGCGCCGGATGTGCTTACCGGCGTCTCGCGCTATATCTTCAGCTACACACGCATCGGACACCGGCTCATGCGCCAGATCACGCAGCACGGGCCGGAATCATCGGCGGATGTGCAGGCCGAAAGACTCATGCAGGTCCTGGGGCTGGCGCGCGCCTTTGAGGATCAGCGCCGGTCGCAATCAGCCGCATCATCATCTTCATCTGATGCCCGCACGCATGCCGATTGGGCGGCTTTCCTGGAATATGTGCGTGTGATGTTAGTGCTGCGCCAGGAAACCGGCAGCGCAGAGGAGGGACCGGGCGAGACGACGGAGAGCGTGCGTGTGTTAACCGTCCATGCCAGCAAAGGATTGGAGTTTCCGGTGGTCTACCTGCCAGGGCTGGCCGACCGGCGCTTTCCCATGCAGCGACGCGGCAACATTGCGCCACTACTGCCGGGGCTGGACGAAGAAGAAACGCTCGAAGCTCATGACCCGGATGCGCATCTTGCCGAGGAAGCCTGCCTCTTCTATGTGGCATTGACTCGTGCCCGCGATGAATTAGTACTCAGCCGTGCCGAACGCTATGGCCGCATGCGCTATAAACCCTCGCCGTTTCTCGAACCTATCGAGACAGCGCTTGGCAGGCGGCTGACCCACGCGCGCTGGTTGCCGGTTAGAGTCGAGCCGGCTGATGGCATACAAAGCCAGAGCCAAAGCCAGAGCGCGCATGAGCAGGAGGAAGGCGACGCATCTGATGTTGTCCCTGCACAGGAAGCGCATGAGCCGCTGCTTCCGGTTGCGCCTGCGGATGGGCCGGTGCGGCATGCAGCAATTGAAACCTATCAACGTTGCCCACGCCAGTATGCGTATCGCTATGTCTACGGTCTGCGGCCACGCGAGATTGGCCTGGCAACGCTCCGCCGCACGCTGCATGACACCCTGCATACGCTCCAGCAACGGTTCGCCAGACCGGGGCGCTATGTGGCCGGCGGAGGACCTGAGAAGGTAAGCCTGCAAGACGCGCTGAGCCTCTTCGAGAATGAATGGACGGAAAAATTAGACCAGGAGCGGCGGCTACAGGGCAACGAAGATGAGGGCAACACGGCAGACGCCACAGACGCCACGGCTGTCGCTGAGCTGGAAGCGCCAAGCGCCGTGCCGGGAGATGCGTTCCTGGAGGTCTACCGGCGGCATGGCAGGCATGTGATCGAGCGCGCCTGGGCGGGCATGGTGCAGCAGCAACTTCCTGGGATAGATGCTGAAGGATTGATCTTCGATGCCGAGGAAACCAGCTTCGATGAGCAAGTGACCCTGCGCGTGGGTGAGCGCGAACTGAGCGTGCTGCTCGACCGCGTGGAGCGCGGCGAGGCAGCAGCAACGCCGCCGCCCGCCAACGGACACGCAGGCCCAACCGGCGCAACAAGCACAACAAGCACAGCGAACAGCGCCATCAAACCGAACGGCAAGCGACAGGCGACAGCGGTCCCATCAACACCAGCATCCCAACCGGCGCCGGTACGTATCGTGCGGCACCGGCTGGGACGGAGCAGCGCAGGCAAGCCGGATTTACACGCGCTCTTTTATGCGTTGGCTGCGCAACAGAGCGGAGCCGCGACCGCCGAGTTCTATTCGCACAATCTCACAACAGGCGAATTAGAGCGGGTGACGCTGGATGAGCGCAAACTGGCGAAGTTGCGCGAAGAACTCGATACCTTGCTGGATGGCATCGAGAGCGGCTTCTATCCGCCGAAGCCAGACCCAGCGACCTGCCAGAATTGCCCATTCCTGCTGATCTGCCCGGCGTAGAGCGCAGTTTGCGTGCATTCGTGAAACAATCATCAGCGCAAGGTCCTCTGATGAGTTGAAAGCTGTTAGAGATGAGGAGACCAGAGAAGCGTGCCTGATGAGCCTAACATATCCGATATAGCGGATGAGCGCAGCGTGGCGCAATTCCTCGACGCGCTCGGCTCCAACGCGCCCACGCCGGGTGGTGGCGCAGCCTGCGCAGTCGCTGGCGCAATGGCGGCGGCGCTGGCCGAGATGGTGGCGCAATTCACCGTTGGCAAGCCAGCCTACGCCGCAGACGATGCCAGCATGCGCGCGATGATCGAGCGTGCGCAACACTTGCGTCAGGTGCTATTGCAGTTGGTGACGGAAGACGAGCGCGGCTTTGCGGCAGTCTCAGCCGCCTATCGCCTGCCCAAAGCAACCGAAGCAGAACGGACTGCCCGCACTGAGGCGATTCAAGCGGCGTTGCAGGTGGCGATGCAACCACCATTGCAGGTGATGAAGTATGGCTGTGAGGTCGCTGTGCTGGCGCTCGCAGCAGCAGAAGCCGGCAATACGTCGCTGGCGAGCGATGCGGGTTGCGCGGCGCTCTTTGCGGAGGCGGCGGTGCGGGCGGCGGGCCTCAATGTGCTGGCAAACGTTGTCCTCATGCGCGATACAGCGGCGGCTGAACGTTTGCGTAGGCAGGTGGCCAGCTATGAGCAGCAGGCGGCAGGTTTGCGCGAGCAGACGATGCGACACGTAAACGGACACCTGGGACGCTGAATTGATAAAAATGCAGTGACGTTGCGATACGATGGGGATAGATAACGGGTGGTGGCGACAGTACTGAACGGACGGGTTATTGCGCGGGCGGTGCGCGCCGATATTGCGAAGCTGGCCGCTGAAGACGCCGAGGTTTACGGCGCTCCGGCTGGCCTGGCAATTCTGCGCATCGGCAACGACCCGGCCTCCAACGTCTATACCGAGGCGCTGATGCGCACCTCCGCGCAGGTTGGTGTGGTTGCGCGGGTGGTCGAATTGCCGGAGACGGTTGACGATGACGGCCTGCGCCAGCAGATCGAGGCGCTGAATGACGACCCTTCGGTGCAGGGCATCCTGACGCAGTTGCCGCTGCCACCGCATCTTTCGCAGCGCACGGTGGCCGAAACAGTGGACCCGCAGAAGGATGTAGACGGCATCAGCGTGCGTAGCGCGGGTAATCTCTTTCTACGCCTGCCGAGCTTCGTCCCTTCGACCAGCGCTGCCGTCATGGAGCTGCTGGATCGCGGCGGTATTGCGCTCAGCGGGCGGCGAGCCGTGGTGGTCGGCGCGAGCAATGTCGTCGGCAAGCCGCTGGCATACATGCTGCTGCACCGCGACGCAACCGTCACCGTCTGCCATATCTACACGCGTGATCTGGCGCACTGGACCCGCCAGGCGGATGTGCTGGTTGTCGCCGCAGGCAAACCCGGACTGATTCACGGCGAGATGATTCAGCCAGGCGCGGCGGTGATTGATGTTGGCATCAATGTGCAGGCAGATGGCTCCATCACCGGCGATGTCGCCTACGAGAGCGCCGCCGAGGTTGCCGGCGCCATCAGTCCGGTTCCTGGCGGCGTAGGGCAGCTTACCAATCTCATGCTGCTCAAACAAACGGTGCTGGCAAGGAATCTCTGGCAATTCAACGAGAACGCATGAGTCTCAGTCTCACAAGTCTCTTCTAGCCTGCTTTCGGGGGATATTCTCATGGGCGAACCTTTTCTCGAACGTCTGCATCAGGGGCCATTGCTCTGCGATGGAGCGATGGGCACCATGCTCTATGCGCGCGCTCCCGAAAGTATTCTGCATGGCCGCTGCTTCGATGAATTGGTGCTGACGGATAGCGCGCTGGTGCAGGACATTCACTGCGACTACATCAAGGCAGGCGCGCAGGTCATCGAAACCAATACCTTCGGCGCAAATGCGGCGAAACTTGGAGCATATGGGCTTGGCGCTCAGGTGACGACGATCAACCGGCGCGCGGCGCAACTGGCACGCGATGCCCGCGAGATTGCCGGTGAGCCAGTATTCATCGCAGGCGCAGTCGGGCCGTCTGGCCTCATCAATATCAACGGCGCAGACGACGCCGACCCGGCGCTCGTTTCCCTGCGTGCGCTCTTCCGCGAACAGATTACCGCGTTGATAGAGGGCGGCGTTGATCTGATCATCCTGGAAACGTTCGCCAGTCTGATTGAGCTACGCCAGGCGGTGCTGGCGGCGCGTGAGGTTGGCCAGTTCCCGCTGGTCGCGCAGATGACCTTCAGCGAAGATGGCCTCTCGGTCTCTGGCTCAACGCCACTCGACGCCGCGCTTACCCTGGCGGCGCTGGGGGTGGATGTCGTCGGCACCAATTGTAGCGTCGGGCCAGCCGGCACGCTGGACGCCATTGAAGAGATGGTTGCGGGGCTGCGCTCCGAAGAGAACGGCAGGTACGCCAGGACGCTCATCTCGGCGCAACCGAACGCCGGATTGCCAGCGCGCGTAGAGAATCGCTTTCTCTATGTCTCCACGCCGCGCTATTTTGCAGACTATGCCCGTCACTTCGCGGAGGCCGGTGTACGCCTCATCGGCGGCTGCTGCGGCACTACACCGGCGCATATCGCCGCCATGCACGAGGCGCTCAGCAGCTATCTCCCCGCCGCCGCAACGACTTTCGCCGTCGCCGCGCCACCGGTGGAGGCAGTCAGTGAGCGCATGCCCGGCGGCGAACGAGAAAGCGCGCCGGATATTACGCAGCAGACACGCTTGCAACAGGACCTCGAAGCCGGGAAGTTTGTCGTCAGCATCGAACTCGACCCGCCAAAAGGACTCAACCCCACCAAGATCATCGAAGGCGCGGCCACCCTGCAACAGCGCGGCGTGCGCTTCATCAATATCGCCGATAGCCCAATGGCGCGCGTGCGTATGAGTTGCCTTGCGATGGCGCGACTGCTACAAGATCAGCTTGACCTCGAAGCCATCGTTCACATGACCACACGCGACCGCAATGTGATGGCACTGCAATCCGATCTGCTGGGCGCGCATGCGCTAGGCATCCACAACGTGCTGGCATTGACCGGCGATCCGGTGCGCGCCGGCAACTATCCCAACCTCACTGGCGTCTGGGATGTGGATTCCGTTGGCCTGATTCGCATTCTGCGCGATATGAATATCGGGCATGATGCGGCTGGCGCGGCGCTGGGCACGTCTGCGCACTTCTATATCGGCGCGGCGCACAACCTCAATATGGAAGATCAGGTGATTGATTTCGCCCGCGAACAGGCGCGCCGCAAACTGGTAGGCGACATCGCCACATCTCCGGCTGATACCAATGGCGAGGCGCAGTTGACCGAGACCGAACTGGAACTGCATCGCCTGCGCCACAAGCTGGAGGCAGGCGCGCAATATATCATGACACAGCCGATCTATGATCTGGCCCCCCTGGAACGCTTCTTCGACACCTACGGTCCGGTAGACGTGCCGATCATCCTCGGTATGGTGCCATTGCATAGCTCCAAACACGCCGAATATCTTCACAATGAGGTCCCCGGCATCAGCATCCCCGATGCGGTGCGCGAGCGCCTGCGCGCGGCAGGAGATCGCGGGCGCGAGGTGGGTATCGAGCTGGCGCATGAGGTCATCGCTGCCGCCTATGCGCGCGGATTGATTCAGGGGTGTTACCTGATGCCCTCGTATGGCCGTTATGACCTGGTAGGTGATTTGGCGCAGACGCTCTTGCAAGAGACGGCGGCCCGTCCAGCGCAGGCCGCTAGAGCCTGAACTCGCCGTTGGTATCCCTTATTGTAGTGTCGCGCTAAATCGCCGGTTGGATGTCACAGGCATGGATGCTTGACTGTCGAGCGGCTTTCTTGTATGCTGTGTCTCTCAGCATTGCGGGCTGCCAGGTGAAAGGACACCGGAGTGTACGACTTCGACGAGCCGCCACACACCCCAGACACGTCAGATACGCCAGAGCATACCAGCGACCCAGCTTCCGACCCAGAGCCGGAACTTGCGACGAAACGGCGTCTGCGGCGGCGCTTCACCCGTGACGAGTTGATACTGACGATCATCCTTCTTGTGCTAGTGGTCATCATCTGCGTCTATGGCATACCCGTTCTCTGGCAACTCTTCGAGACGATTCAGTTTGATACGAATAGCACCAACTTCATCCTGTCACCATTGCTCTGATGCTCTGACAGCAGCTGCTATGCCGGTATGAGGCGTTTGGCCTGGACACGTTGTTGCCCCTGCGCGCCAAAGACTATACTGCAAGCCGTTCGGGATGGCGTTTTGGTCTCGTGCGCGGCAGCGCCTTTGACTGCTGAGCGCCAGTTATAGCAAGACACGATACGACAAGAGAGGAACGGGGAAAACACGCTATGGAACGTCTGGGAAGTCCATCGCAGCGGGCGCAGGGTCGCGTAGAAGTCGCCAGTTCCCGTCTGGAACGTGTGGAAAAACCATCGCTGTTCAGGCGGCGCTTGCCACTGTTGCTTGGCGCGGTGACGGGGCTGGTCATCTGTCTGGTGGGAATGTTCGTTCTGCTGGCGCTGAACGGGCACACGCCATCCGTTCCCGCGCCAGACGCTACGGCAAACGGCGTTTGCGACGATCTGCGCACGGCGAACTACACGGCGCTCTACGATGCGCTGGCGCCCGCGCTACAGCAGCAAGGAGCAAACGCCCAGGCAGAATTTGTTGCCAGCCAGCGACAACTGGATATCGCCAGCGGCAAAGTGGTGAGTTGCGCGTATCAGGTGCAGCACGCCGACAGCGCCCAGGCAACCGTAACGTATACCATCGCTCGTGGCAGCGCGCCCGCGCAGACCGGGCAGATCACCTTCAATTTCCTCGATGGCTCCTGGCGTATCGCTAGCTACGATACCAGCCTGATCTAGCCTGATCTAGCCTGATCTAGCCTGATCTAAGAAATCAGTTCAGGAGCGAACGGTCTGCGTCATGCGCTAAGAGGACGCCTTGCGCATTGTCTTCGACGTGTTCGACGTGTTCGACGTGTTCGAGTTGCCGGCTGAGTTGCTTCACTTCGGCGCGCAGCAACGCAATGCCGGTACGCAGGCGCTGCGGCAATGAGGTAGTTTCGAGGAGTTCTTGTTTCTCGGCGTCGCCACAGGTCAGGCACATGCCAATCAGATACGAGAGTTCAGCAGCCTCGCCGGGGATGTCGAGATGCTGATCCTCGCTGCCCACCAGCGCCAGCATCACATGCAGGTAGTCGTCGAGGGCGGCGCGGGCGCGGGCGGCCAGCATATCGAGGTCGTCGGCTGCCACGATGCGGTCGCGTAGCGGGCGGACAATTCCGATGAGATAGGATTTGTGCGTCTTGTAATCCACAATCTCAAAGCGGCTCGTGCCAAGCGCCAGCATGTTATAGCGTCCGCCGGGAAGCTGCTCATAGTCGGCGATGCGCGCCAGCGTGCCCACGCGCGCCGGAGTCACCTGCCTTTCATCCTCATCCGTCAGGGCCAGCACTACGCCAAAGGGCGCGCGGTCCGCCAGGCAATCAGCAGTCATCTCACGATAGCGCTGCTCGAAGATATGCAATGGCAGCGCCATCCCAGGAAAGAGGACCACGTTGAGCGGGAACAATGGCACTTCAAATAGCTCGTCCGCCATCGCACACTGCTCCTCTCCCGTCTCTCTATCGTTTGATCTCCAGGTCTTGTGAATGCTCGATGTTCTGTGTTGTCGCAGCCATTCCTGTATTCCTGGAGCGCACTCATCACCGGCCATGCTGCCTGCACGAGACACCAAAACATGATACAGTGGAGAGTGTAGCATGGCTGTTCCTGGCAATGCCAACTCCGGCCATTGCCATAAGGCCACTTTCGTTATGGGTGAGGGGATTGTGATATATGCGTGACGTAGCCGGCCATGCGCAGGCACAGGCGCGGCTGGCGCGGGCAGTTGCCAGCGGCCAGGTGAGCCACGCCTATCTGCTGACCGGACCGGAGAGCATCGGCAAGACGACGCTGGCGCTGGCCTTCGCGCGGCTCCTGCTCTGCGAGCGCCCCAATCTGGAGACCGGCGACCCCTGCGATAGTTGCGACGCCTGCCGCAAAGTGCTGCATGGCAACCACCCGGATGTCATGCTGGTGGAACCGGAGGATGGAAAACGGCTGCTCGGCGTGGACGTGGTGCGCGAATCGGTCGTCAGGCATGCCAACCTCGCGCCGTCGCAGGGTCGCTGGCGGGTCTTTATCCTGCCGGATGTCGAGCGGATGACGCCCAACACCCTCAATGCGCTGCTCAAGACGCTGGAAGAGCCACCGGCAGGCGTCGTCCTGCTGCTCACCAGCACCGACCCGGAGAGCCTGCTGCCAACCCTCATCTCGCGCTGCCAGTTGCTCTCGCTGCATCCGCTGGCACAGAGCGAGATCGAGCGGCTACTCATCGAGCGGCATCAGGTGGCGCCGGCTGAGGCGCAGGCACTGGCGGCGCTGGCGCAGGGTCGCCCTGGTTGGGCCGTCCGCGCCCACGAGCATCCGGAACTGCGTGAGGAGCGTAAACAACTGCTGGGGCAGATCATCGGCTTGCCACGCGCCAGCCGCGACGAACGCCTGCGCATGGCGGGCGTGCTGGCGAAGGATGGCGACATGGCGCGCCGCGCCCTCGACGAGTGGACCCTCTGGTGGCGCGACGTGCTGCTGGCCGCCGCTGGCGCCGATCATCTCATCAGCGATGGTGAGGCGCGGCGCGAGGCTGAGCGACTGGGCCGCGCGATTGGCCGTCCCCGCGCCGAAGCATTCCTGCATGCCTTGCTAGCGGCCCGCGAATTGCTTGACCAGAACGTCAACGCACGCCTGGCCTTCGATGTCCTCATGTTTGACCTTCCCGCCCCTACTGCGTCTTCTGGCAGGCGCTAAGAGGCCACAGAATCCGGTACTTCTGCCGACAATTCCTGTGAGGCGCGTAACAGTTGGTGGCGCGTGGCCCCCATATACTGCAAGGATGAACAATGCTTTGCAAACCTGGAAGGTTGGTCGCCATGAGAACGATGACACGATGCGCCGCATTGCTGGCGCTTGCTGCGTTAGTGATAGGAGTCGCCGCCTGTAGCGATGCCAGTGGAACGTCTGCGACCAACGGCTCCGGCGCTGGCGGTGCTGCGACGGCAACGGCAACAAGCGGCGGCGCGCCAGCTGCGACTGCCACCGCTACCACCGCCGCATCCACCTATCAGATCGAGGTGTTCTTCTCCAAACATCCCGACTCGGATAGCAATCCCGCTGCCGTGTTTCCGGTTCACCGCACTGCGCCGAATTTACAGGTGGCGACCTATGCCATCCAACAGTTGATCGCCGGTCCGACGGCTGGTGAGCAGGCGAGTGGCTACTATACGCCGCTGATGGGCAACCTGAGCGGCGCATCGAATTGCGGCGGCGCGGACTTTCAGATCACACTGAACAAGAAGGGAACGACGCCGGAACAGGGAACGGCCACCCTCACGTTTTGCCGGGCGGTAAACTCGAATGGCGTCGTCAGCGATGCCCAGATCACGTCGGAAGTCACCGCCAGCCTGAAGCAGTTCTCGACGATCAGCAAGGTGGTCATCCTCACCGGCGATGGCGGCTGCTTCGGGGATGAGAGCGGGCAGAACCGCTGCCTGCATTGACCCGGGCATTTCGCATAGGGGACACGCGCATACCAGGTTGGCGCGGTCTTTGCATAGTATCGCTGGGTGCGTGTACTCGCACCCGGTTCATAGCCAGCAAAACCCAGCCAGCGCCGGTTGTAAACTTTCCGCCGCGCGCAAACTGATGAGGGTGAGTGAGTAACACTTTGGCTTGCCTCATGCGTCTAGTATCGTGGGACAGAGATACTAGCTGCCCCACGCTTGGCTTGATTGTATGGTCGCTTGATCGCATGATTGGCCAAAAGTATACAACGTCATTATCGTTGCCAAATCTGCCATAACATTGACGGTAGACTACCTCATCAGCGGCATGGATAGGTGCTGTACTCGTACATGAGGTGGATGGGCTGCTGTGCTTGGGGGAGAAGCATTTATGAACATGGACGACGACGAGATGGGAACATTGCCGCCGTGGCTGGCCGGAGCCGTGCGGCGTGACCAGGGCGCTGCGCCAACGACGCCAGTAGCACCAATGTCGCAGGTGTCGCCACTATCACCACTGACGCCGGAGACACCTACGTCGCCAGTGTCGCCAACAAAGGGGCGTGTTCGCTTCTTGCGGCGGAGGCAGCGCAGCAGGCCACTCAGCCCGCAGCAGCGCCGCAAGCGCCGCATCATCATCGCGGCGGTGCTGGCCGCCGTGGTGCTTGCCATCGTGCTGCCGACCATCCTGGCGATCAACAGCGCCATGCAGGATTATTCGTCGCTGAAGGCATACGGCCTGGATGGCGTGCATCATCTGCTTGCGGCAAAATATGATCTCACCGGCGCGACGGGCAGCGGCAGCAAGAGCGATTCCTGCGCGCCAGCCGCCACCGCGACGGCCACCAGCACCGCCAGCGCAACACCCGGCGCCAACGGCTCAAATGGTTCGTCCAGTTCGTCCAGTTCGTTATCCATACCGACCACAGAGCAGCTTCAGGCGGCGCAGAAAGACCTGCAAGCGGCGCAGCAAGATTTCCAGACGCTCCAGGGGCGCATGAAGCATCCCGATTGGGTGCTGAGCATTGCGGGCGACGTTCCCAGCCTCAACAGCAAACTGGGCACGGCGCGGGCAATGGCCAACGCTGGCTACGATGTCTCGACGATGGGCATTACGCTGCTCAGCGCCGTCACGCCGATCCTGTCGCGCCTGCACGGCCACGCCATCGGCACCGATCCACTGCTGACGCAGGCGGACCTGACGAGCGTGCAGAACGCGGTGGACCACTCGCTGACGCTGCTCAGCGATGTCAAGGCGCAACTGGCGCAGATCAACCTCAACGATTTGCCGGTCTGCGCGGCGCAGAAAGCCGAGTTCACCAAACTGACCGGCGAACTGCCAAAGGCGCAAACGGCGTTGACCGACGCTAGCACGATGATTCAGCCGCTCGGCTGGCTGCTCGGCATAGTGGACGGTCCGCGCCACTTCCTGGTGCAGACGCTGGACCGCACGGAGCTACGGCCTTCCGGTGGCTTCGCCGGTGAGTGGGGCATCCTGACGATTCAGGACAGCAAAGTGTTGCCGTTCTCGCTCAACAACGTGGACCTGCTGGACTATCGTTCGCAGCAGGCCGGCGGATATAGCAACGGCTGGGCCATCAACAACCGTCCGCCCGCGACGTATTCCTGGTGGCCGATTGCCAACTGGGGGCTGCGCGACGCCAACCTCTCGGCGGACTTCCCGATCAACGCGAAGCTGGTGATGGGCGTCTTCAAGAATGAGGCGACGGACCCGGCGCTGGTAAGCCAGGGCAGCCAGCATCTCGACGGCCTCATCAACATCACGCCGCTGGCGATTGCGCATGTGCTGAAGGTCACTGGCCCGATGTACGTCCCTGGCTACGACGTGACGGTCACATCTGACAACCTGGAAGACCTGATTCACTATTATCAACTGGACCCGGCGGGGCAGGCGAAGAACCTGCAACTCTACCCGCAGGACGGCACGACGGCCAACGCGCGCAAACGCTTCGCGCAACTGATCGCGAAGATGCTGGAAGATCGCGTGCGCCACCTGCCGCTGAGCGAATTGTCGAGCGTGGCAAAGCAAGCCTTCCTGGATATGCAGTCGCGTGACATCGGCCTCTATGTGACCAACCCGACGCTGGAAGACCTGCTGAATCGCCACCACGCCTCCGGCGCAATTGACACGACGCCAGGGATTGACGGCTTCTTCGTCGTTCACACCAATTGGAGCGCGGGCAAGATCAACGCGCATGTCAAAGTCAATCAGGTGGACAACGTGACGCTGGACGATCAGGGCGGCGCGACGCATCACCTGACGATTGCGATCAACGATTATTACGTGGCGAACACCTACAACGATTTCGTCGCCTACTATGACCATGTGCGTGTCTACGTGCCGCCAACGGCGAAGCTGCTGAGCGCCGACGGCTTCAACACGAACACGCCGCTCTGCACCTTCCCGCATTGCGCCGCCGATCCGTATCCGGGCGGCGAGCTGGTCTGCCCGAACGGCAACTATAATCCCGGTCCGCGCACCTATACGCTGCGTGGCAACGATGGCAATCCGCCGCTGTATGTGGATGGCGGGCCGACGCAGACCACGAGCGACGTGCCGAACCGCACGATGTGGGGCGGCGATGTGATGGTGCCGATGGGCTGCACGGCGACGATCACGCTCAGTTGGTACGTGCCGCATATCGCAGCGACCTCATCAGACACGGCCAACGCGCATTTCCCGGCTGGCGCATATGGCCCCTACGCGCTGGAAGTGCAGCGCCAGGGCGGGACGCTCTACGGTGTGCAGATCACGCTGCATCCGGCGCCGCATGTGGCTGTCGAGGGGACGAAGACGGTCAGCTATACGGCAACCTCGGACGGCGACCTCTACTTCACCTTCGGCCAGCCGCCACAGCCGCCGCCAGCTTTCTCGCTCTCATCGCTGGGGTGAGGACTTCCCGCCTCTCGACAGATACAACGCGAGGTAGGTGTCGGTGGCGCGGCTGCTCTGGCGACCCAGCGCGGTGTGTAAGGCGTAGCGTAGCGCGTCCATCGCGTGGTCGTTCTGTTTGAGCGGCAGTTCGGAGACCCCCACCCCCAGCCCCTCCCCCGTCTGCGGGAGAGGGGTGCCAGAGGCAGAGCCGTTGCCGGTGGCGTGCAGGGAGTCGGTCGAGGGATACTGGTAGGTGCCGAATTCGGCGATGGTGTGGACGCAGCGCGGGGCGACGTAGAGGCCGCGTGTGCCGTCGTCGCGGCGGGCGAGCAGGCGGGTGACAGTCTGGATGCCGGGGCGCACGGCGTCTTCGGCGGGCAGGGCGCGGGCAGGAAGTCCAGCCTGGATGAGCGCGGCTTGCAGGGCGGCGATATGCTCCGGCTCATCGGGGCCGCAGTACCACGTCTCGACGCCGTAGCGCGCGGTGAGGTCGCAGAGCGCGGGCAGGACGACGGCATCGAGCGGGGCGCGGCGCTGGTAGAACTCGTCGAGTTGCCAGGCGCGGTCGTCGCCATCTATGCCAAAGACGAGCGCGGCGGTGGGATTGGTGTAGCCCCAGTCTACGCCGCCGATGACACGGGGGAAGGCGCTAGCCCCCACCCCCAGCCCCTCCCCCGTGCGCGGGAGAGGGGAGCGCAGGCGAGACGTGTCGCCCTGGGATAACGGCGCTGCGCCATCGGATGAGCGAGAGAGCGAAGTAGTGGCAGGATGCCGGTCTGCGTGGCCTGCGGTCTCCGGTTCCCCTCTCCCGCTGGCGGGGGAGGGGCTAGGGGTGGGGGCCTCCCCCACATTGCCGTCCGCATCGGCGGTGAAGGCGTAGACGAGACCCTCGAAGGCGGTGAAGAGGCCCAGCACTTCCTGGTCATAGAAGGCGCCGGTGAGGCCGAGGTCGCTGATATAGTCGGCGGGCAGGTGCGCGGCGTTCTCCTGCGTGGCGGCGCGGAAGAGGGCGTGATGCGGGCGCGGGGCGTGCTCGAAGTCGCGCCAGAAGCCGTCGCGGCCATGTGGGGTGCCGGTGGCCCAGCCCGCCAGGTCGTAGCCCGGCTGGCGCAGGCGTCCTTTGAGGATTTGCCAGGCATAGTAGCCACAGAGCGGCGCTTCATCCAGCCAGAACCAGGCGAGGTTGAGGCCACGGATGCGGTCCGGCGCATCCAGCGAGCGGAAGAGGATTTCGGAGCCATTGGCCAGCGTCAGATGCCCCTCGACCTTCTGGAAACTCTTGATGAGCGCGGCGTCCTCACCCCTGGAGAGCGCGTATTGTTCCAGCAGCTCGAAGAAGGTGCGCTGGGTGGCGTCGCGCAGCATCGGATAGGTGGGTGCGCCGATCAGGCCGAGCGAGCCAGGCTGCTCCAACGCGCGGACGAGCGCCCGCAACGCGCCGGCGAAGGTTTTGCCCGCGCCGACGCCGCCGACATAGAAGCTGAACCGCTCTGCGCAGGCCAGGAACCGCGCCTGCACCGGGTTGAGCGCCCACTGGGACGAAACGGAACCGGCGGATGAATCTGCGCCTGGCTGGCTTTCAGCCGCGATGTCCGCCTGCGCGGACTGGGAACAGGCGGCGGCAGTGGGGGCGTTCTTCCTTCTGGTTGGCATGCTACTTCCTCTGTCCTTCCACCAGGGCGCTGCCTGGCACAAGAAAGAAGCGCCGCGCACTCCTCTTGCCTCAGAGGGAGAACGCGGCGCCAGCTTATGGCTCACCTATGTGCTGAGAAGTATAGAACATTTCTTCGTGTCTGGCAACAGCGAGAGGGGCAAGATACCCACACCAGGGCAAGGCGCTCATGCGCCAGGGATGGGCATCTTGCGCTACGATGGGCATCTTGCCTCATTATCATCACCCAGCGAATGAATTTCGCGGCTGGATGGCGTCCCGCCGCAAAGTCCGCCGGCGCGGACTGGGAACAGGCAAACGCATGTGAACGTTTCTGTCCTGCTCCGAACCTGCGTAGGCAGGTTTTGCGGCCAACGGCCATCCAGGCGCGGTTTCAACCGCTGGCTACCCAGCGCGCAATGCTTCACTGGCTACCCGGCGTTAAACGTTCAATGTCAGCGTCTCCGCTTTCACCGCCAGATACGAGGCATCCAACGCCGGACCGAGCGCCAGCAGCGTGGCGATGCGCCGCACCATCTCCGAGACGTACAAGACCTCTTTGTGGGTGAGCGGACGCTTCAGGCGGTCGCGGTGGCGATAGTCGAGCCATTTCTTGATGACGGGGTAGCCGCCGATGGTGAAGGACCAGACCTCCTCCGGCACGTTCTCCCAATAGCCGACCTCGTTCCACCAGAGCCGCGAGGGCCGCGCTGTTGGTCCATCGGCAACCACCGGCTCATAGCGCCCGGCGCCGTTGTAGCGAATGGTGACGCTGAGGTCGGCCTCGCTGAGTTGCCCGCCACCGATGCGCGCTGGCTGCGCAAGCGACGCTACCTCCGGCAGGTCCGGCGACGGCGTAAACGGCACATCGGGCCGCAGCAGATCGCCCACGCGCCTGCCCAGCGCAGCGCTCGCCTCCAACAGGTCGCGCCGCGCTGGTATGGGGATACGCGGCCAATCGTTCATCAGATAGCCCTCATTTTCCTCCTCGTAGAGTGGAGAGCGCGAGACTGCCAGAATATGGTAGAAGAGACGTTCGGCAATAGCGTTGCGTTCTGTTTCGTCTGCGCCATAGGCCTGCATCACCTGCGCGAAGAGCTTGGGCGCAAAGTTCGGCTGCGGCCCCTGCGGCGTAGGCATCTCTGCCTCGAAGAGATGCGTTGCTGGCTGGCCGATCTGCTTTATATAGAGCGGAAAATACAGTGAATACGGGTCTTGTAGGTGAAGGGAGCTAAACTTATCAGTGATTGTCGGCAGATTCACACCACGACGGCTCTTGGTCGAAGCGGCAAGATAGACATTCCCTGGAAAGACTTGCTCAAAGTACTCGGTACGCTTCTCATCGAGGAGCTTTGTCATTCCCTCCCAATAGAGCCAGCGATCATCGAGCGGGCGATAGGCGACGCGGATCAGCCGATCCTCACGAAAGCTACTCTTCTTTAGGAGTTCCTGCCGGGTGGGCTTTGCCTCATAGCGGCTGGCGTCTTGCATCAGCACTGGCGCAAGAGCGGCGATTTCTTCATCGCTGCGGCTGGCGTCGTAATAGGCTTGCATGCGCTGGCGCAGCGATTCCTTCTCTATGGAGACTAGATCAGTATCACGTGACGTTTTCACGCCAGGGAACTGCTGCACGAACAGATCATCCAGCGCGGGCCAGCCGAGATACGCGCTCTCCGTGCCGCCGGGCTTGAGCGTGAATCGGGTGCTTTCAGTTGGAGTGATGAGACGATACGCTGTTTTCAGGTCGGCTTCTGAACGTTTCGCATCGTCTGCCAGTGCTTGGCGCTTCTCCTGTCCTTGCCCCCATACATCCCTATATGCGATGGTAAAATCTGCCTGAGTCTGGCCGGTTCTCACCATTGTGGTGATAGCGGTCGCCACGGTAATGCCGACGGACCCCTGGCCACCAACATACTCGAAGATGCTACGGTCAGGTTTGTTATCCGGCCCACGGCTGCCATGATACATGCCGCCGCCATTGAGATTATCTATCCAGATATTGTCGAATGCGTTCATGATATGTTCACGCATAATAGGATGTGAAAGGCCATCCAGCCAGGAATTACCAGAGATAAAAGACACTACGCCTTGACCAGTTCTCTCAGCGATCTGCCGCTCCGCCAGCCGGAAGAACCGCACGTACATTTCATTCAATGAGCGCGGCTGAAGGCTGAAACGCTCTTTTATTCCGGTATAGTAGGGGTCCAGCAAGCCCGCTTCCTCATCTATCTCTATGGACTTCTCGCGGATGCTATTCGCTTTCGCGTTATAGGGCGGATTGCCGAGGATGACGAGGATACGCTGACCATGCTTGACGCTGGTGGCCGATTGCATCTCTTTTTTCAGCGCGGGCCACTGCTCTAGTGTCAGTTGTCGTGGCTGGTTGGGCGCGTCTTGCTGTTTCCAGCCGGTCAGCGCGTTGGTGAGATAGACACCGGCGCGGTCCTGCTGCGTCAGTGTGGCGCCAGAGGCGGCCAGCAGCGCGGCGATTTGCAGGTGCGCGACCACGAAAGGCGCAGGCAGAATCTCAAAGCCGAAGATGCGTGTAGTGGCGGCGTGGCGCATCTGCATGCCCCGCAGCGCGCCCGCGCCGCGCGCCGTCAGCCGCTCCCCAATGACCCGCAGCACCTCCAGCAGATAGCCGCCGGTGCCGGTGGCCGGGTCCAGCACCACCACGCGGTCATCCGCCAGCCCATCGGCGATGCCCAGTTCCTCGCGCAAGAGGCGATCTACCCGCGCCACCTGATAGGTGATGATTTCGCGCGGTGTATACCAGACGCCAAGCTCTTCACGCAGATCAGGGTCATAGGCTTCCAGAAATGGCTCATAGAAATAATTGACGGCATCGCCCTGCTCAAAGGCGGCGGCGAATGGCTCCCAGGCGGTGCGGCGGAGCGTCGCCTCGGCCCATTCCAGCGGCTGGCGCAGGGTCAGGCTTTCAAGCTGGCTGGCGATGGCGATATGCTCGAAGAGTTCGCGCAACACCGGCAGGCTCAGATGGTCTCCGGCGGCCTGCCAGATGAAGCGCTCCGGCTGGGCGTTGGGGTGCGTGCGCCGCCAGACGGCCCAGGCGCTAAAGAGGCCATAGAAGAGCGTCTGCACCAGCGAGGAGCGGAAGAAATGCTCGCCCTGCTCGTCGGTGAAGTGCAGGCCCAACGCCTCGGCCAGCGCCGTGCGCAGCGGAGTCAGGCTCTCCGCAGGCGCCTGTTCCAGGCGTCGCAGCGCCTCACGAGCATAGCGCGCCAGGCTCTCCGCCAGGTCTTTCGGGCGGGTGAGCGGCGCATCCCAGGCAAAAGCATTGAGCAGGAAATCGCCAAAGCCCGCGCCATGTTGCGCCGCCAGCGTCCGGCTGGGCGTCAGCCAGAAGGCGCGCTCACTCTCCGCCAGCGTATACTCCATGATCGTTTCCACCGCATCACTACCTTCATGACCATCACGCAGGCGCACCAGCGCGAACTGGCGCAGATTGGTGGCGATGCAGAGATGATGAGTGGCGAGATAGGTGCGCACCTGCTCCGAAGCGATGAGGTCCGCGAGCGCCACGCTGGCTGGCTTCACCTCCACCACGGCGCGCAGATCGCGGGTGGTCTCCACCTGCAACGTGTAATCTGGCGTGCCAGCGCCACGACTGGCGGCCTGGCTGATGGGAAGCACCTTCGGGGAGAGCAGCGCGCCGACAGGGCTGAAGAGCAGATCGAGCGCGGGGTAATAGCTGATTTCCGGCGCGGCGATGGCGCTGGTATGCACCTCATGGGCGCGATCCAGATAGGCGATCAGGGCAGCGGTTGCGGCGGCGGTGGTCTGTTGCGGCGCAGGCATACATCCTCCTTCATGTGACCTCACCCCGGCCTGTGGGTGAGTTCCAGCGTGAGAACGGCTGCTCGGCAGTGTAGCACGGAAGCGTAGTTGAGTTCAAGGCGCTCGCTGGGAATGAGCAAGGCGGCCATCACCGGCAAGATGCCCATCCCTGGCGCATGGGTGCCTTGCCGTGCAATGGTCGCCTTGCCCGTATCTCGTGGTAGCTCGCTTGGTTAGAATAGCGCCGTAGGGGGCAGGGTGATCGCCCACTGGCCGGAGCGCCCGTCGTGCTGAGCCGTCACGCTCAACTCCCTCCGCGCCCTGCGCAACGTATGGTCGCTGATGCCATAGCCCCGCGCCAGACGCTCCACCTCTGCCGCCGGACGTGGACCCTCCGCCAGCGTCTCGCGCAGGAAGGCGCACGCTTCTTCCAGCCGGGATGGTTCGCCCACCCCTTCGGTGCCGATGCGGTCGGCGGCGGCCAGCAGCGAGGCCGCTGTATAGCTCGTCGCGCCGAGCCATTCGATGCGCGGGATGCTGGTGCCGCGTGCGTCCTGCGTGGCGAGGATGCGATAGCCCAGCGCGGGCATCGGTGGCCCCAGGTTGCTCTTGCTGCTCGCCAGCACCCGCTCCTCCTCCGGTCGTTCGGGGTGCTTCGCCACCAAGAGGCCGGAGCGCGCCGCACCAATGATACCAATCGAGCCGCCGCCGCGATAGAGCGCGTTGGAGCCGCCGCCTTTGGTCAGATGCCGCAGCACCAGAATCGCCGCCCCCGTCTGTTCGGCTAGCCGCGCGAGGGGTGCCAGCGCCGCCCGCACATCCTGGTCGCGCCAGGAGTTGACGCGCCCATCCAGATACGCCATCAGCGGGTCTATCACCACCAGCTTGGCCCCCACATAGGCAATCGCCCGCGCCACCTCCGCACTGTCCGCCGGTAAGAGGATGCCGCGCTCATACGCCTGGCCGCTATCGAAGTCCCATCCGCTCACCGTTTGCAAGACAAAGATGCGCGTGAGGTCGGCACAGGCGGCCACCAAACGCGGGCGAATCGTCGCCGCCAGATCATCCTCCGCCGAGAGCAGCACCACGCCACCCTCGATAGGGTCGCTGGCCCCCACCCCCAACCCCTCCCCCGCAGGCGGGAGAGGGGAGCCAGAGGGGCGCAGGCCATGGACGGCAGCACCGTTTGCCACCGGCGCAACCGGTGCGCTCGCGGTCCCCCCTCTCCCGCGCACGGGGGAGGGGTTGGGGGTGGGGGCTTCTACGTCTGGCATTGCCCTTCCTGTCGTCAGCCGCGCCACCAGGTCGAGGGTGACGAGCGACTTGCCCAGCCCAGGGTCGCCATCGAGCAGGGTCAGCTTGCCCAGCGGGATGCGCCCCGGCCAGAGCCAGCGGATAGCCTCCTCGCGCACCTGCGACACCAACGTTCCACCGCGCGGTATCTCGTCTTCATTGCTACCGGACAATCCGGTGTCGAGGGCACCTACGGGTGGGGGGCCGGCGAATGAATTCGCGCCTGGGTGGTCGCTGGCCGCCGCGAAGTCCGCCTGCGCGGACTCGGAGTAGGAAGCACCTTCGCGCCCCTCTGGCTCCCCTCTCCCGCGCACGGGGGAGGGGCCGGGGGTGGGGGCATGTACGCCCGCCAACGAGCCAAGCGACGCCGAGCCGAGCGGCGGCGGATACTGCGCCAGCCCCAGCCACGTGCGCACCTGCTCCACGATGCGCGTGCCAGCCCCTGCGCCGCCCTCGTCGCCGGAGAGCAACGTCGCCAGCCGGTGCGCGCCCGTCACCGCCGCGCCAGCCGCCAGCTTGCGTGCCGTCTGCTCCGCCTTGCCACGCTTGGCCCATTCCTCATCACCAGCGATGCGCGCCACCACCTGCGCGAAGTGATCGGCCTGCTCTGGCTGCCAGCCGCCACGCAAGAGGACCCCCGCCAGCGCACAGGCCGCCTCATCGCGGCTGCCCACCCCCGGCCAGTGCCGCGCCAGCAGCGCCGCCGCCGCCACCTGCGCCACCGCCCGCAGCAGATCGTCAGCCGTCACACGCCCCGGCTCCTCCGCCCGCTCCCAGCGCACGATCTCCCCGCTGGGATGGCGTGAGGGCGGCGCAAGCGTCTGGCAGCCCGTCGCGCGCAATTCGATGAGCATCGTCTGATGAACTGGCTCGCGGCAGTCAACTGCCGCCGCACGCACGCCGGACTGAAGTCCCTCGCGCGGGGCAACCGTCGCGGGCTTCGGCCCCTCATCCCCCTGCGCCGGCACTTCAGTGCCGCGAGCAGCCAGCCCACTGTAAGCATATCTCGCCGTCGCGGGCAGCGCCTCGTCGCTGATGACATACCAATAATGGCTGGCGGGACTGCCCCCGCGCCCGGAGATGCGCCCCGTTGGGGGCAGCAGCAACGCCGCCGCTGCCGCCGCCTCCGGCGCATCGCAATCCACATCCACCAGCCCGCCGCTCGGCGCGCCCGTCAAGAGGCCCAGGTTGCGCGCTCGCAGTCCGCCGCCGAACCAGCGCGGCAACTCATGCTCCGGCAGCCAGAGATGCGTCCATCCTGCCACCGCTGGCGTCTTCTCCCCCGCCAAGAGCGGCACCACGCGCCAGCCGCGCCGCGTATACGCCCGCGCCGCCACCAGCAGCGCCGCTTCCTTGTGCTTCGGCGCATTGCTATCATTCCCATTATCTTCAGTGTTCCCATCCATCAGAGTCGCTCCTTCACCACCAACCTTCATACTGCGCCCCGCCACAGCCAGCGGTTGAAACCGCGCACACGGCTACTGAAGTGCCCTCGCGGCTCTGAAGAGCCGCCGCACGTAGCGAACGGACTGAAGTCCGGCAATACGACGTGGCTCGCCTGGACTTCAGTCCACTGCCCGTGCGCCGGCAATTTATTGCCGCGCCGCCTCTGGCCCCCCGCTCCCGCCTGCGGGGGAGGGGTTGGGGGTGGGGGCATCCACCTCCTCCGGCTCCTCCCCTGACGCAAACACCTCCTCCAACTCGCCGCGCAACACGTCGAGCGCGCTGGTCAACTGCTTCACCGCGCGGTTCAGCCGCTTCACGCAGGCATCCGTCGGCACGAACGGCGTATCCTCGCCATACGCCAGCGGCAACCACTGCGCCCCGGAGCGCCCGACCAGATAGGCGCTCAGCGCCACCCCATGCGCATGGTGGGCGACATCGCGGCAGACCAGCGACACCCGCAGGCAGCGTTCCCGCCGCTGCTCCTCGTCGCGTTCCCGCTGTACCCGCTGTTCCTGATGCGCCATCTGTCCAGCGTGTTCCTGAATCCTCATCTCAGCCTTCCTCCATGCAATAAATCGTTCAGCCTTGCGGCTTTTCCCCAATCGCCAGAAGACACAAAAACGCCCGCCCATCCCGCTGCGCGCTGCAATACGGCAACAGGACGGACGGGCGCCATCTTCCGGCTCACCCCGCCATGAGGTGTATCTTAACTATAGAACAAACGTTCTCGATTTGTCGAGGGCTAGCCCCTCTGTCTCCCCTCTCCTTGCGGGGCACGAGTCGTCTCCCCCCAGCGGTACAGCCAGCCCCACGGGTCCCCTCTCCTCGCGGGAGAGAGCCGACGCCCTGCGGAGCAGGGAAGCAACTCATCGAGTTGCGGAGGAGGCGACGGAGCGTAGCGGAGGGGTGGCCGCAGGCCGGGGGTGAGGCCCTCCGGCCTAGCTCCCCGAAGACGTTTCCTGCGCAGAGCGATAACTTGCGGAACCACCATTATGGTCCACACAGAGGCCATACCACCCAGAACTGATCGCAGGTGAATGGCTGTCAGTGACCGTGCTGCCCACCTGCACGCCATTGATGTAGAGGGTGAAGGTCGTGCCAGTGTAGGCCACACCCGGCACAAAATGCTGCGCAAGCGCCCCAGGGATGGTCCCGCTTTGCAGGATCGTGCTGCCGCTGGAGTCAATGCGGTAAAACACGAACTGCTCGCTACCCGGCGCCACTTTGAAGAAATAGCCGGTACTATTCGCCACTGTACCCCCGCCGGGCGTTTCACCCTGGCGGAACACCAGCACCGGGTCGCCGCTGCCCTTCGTGACGAACACACTGGCATATCCGTTCGCCGCCGTCACCGATTGCGCCTCCAGGCAGGCCAAACTCTGGCTTGCCGTATCCGTCAGCACCGTGCCGTTGATCTGCGAACAGGTCTTTTCCGTATTGGCATAGATCGTCCAATTGACGCCACTCGACACGCAACCGGGCGAGGCATCATTCAGAATCTGTGTTCCCTGCACCGGCGACGGCGGCATACAGTTCGCATCTGAGCTAATAGTCAGGGGAGACGTGCAGGTGGGCACCGCTAAGGGATTGGGAGCGCCGGTTGCCGTCGCCGTCGCCGTCGCGCCTGCGGTAGCCGTCACGGTCGGTTGCGCCGTCTGTGTGACCTGCGCCTGCGCCGTCTGGGTCGCGCTGACATTCGCCTGATTGCGCTGGAGATACTGCGTGCCGCCAATCAGCAGCGCCAGCAGCAGCACCGCCGCAAGCGCCACCGCAAGCAGACGCCACGGCGAGGAGCGGCGTTTGGCGCGGGCGATGCTCGTCGGCGTCTCGGCTGGCCACTGCGCCGGCACATCGGCAGCGCCAGCAGCGATACCCGCGCCAGCGGCCACAGGCACGGTTGCGGGTGCAGTGCGGCGCGTGCCCGGCTCGGTCGTCTCATCTTCCATGCCGGCGGCGGCACGCAATGCGGTGGCGAAATCCGCAACCGAGGGATAGCGCTGCGCCGGGTCTTTCGCCAGCGCGCGGGTAATCACCGCGTCCACCGCCACCGGCACAGCGGGATTGGCGGCGTGCAGCGAGGGCGGCATCTCATACATATGCGCGCGGGTCAGCGTGGCCAGATCGCCATCGAAGGGTGGATGCCCGGCGAGCAACTGATAGGTCATGATTGCCAGCGCATACTGGTCGCTGGCAGGCGAAAATTTGGCGCTGAACTGTTCCGGCGCCATGTAGATGAACGTGCCGCTGACCTGGGTGCGCTGCGAATCCACCTCCGCCGTCCGCGCGACGCCGAAATCCGCCAGCAGCACATGCCAGTGGCCGTTCGGCTCCACGCGCAAGAGCACATTGCCCGGCTTGACATCGCGGTGAACCACACCGTGATCGTGGGTATATTGCAGCGCCGCCGCCACCTGCGAAACGAGATCCACGGCGAAGGGCAGCGAGAGCGGCAACGTGAGATGATGCTTGCCGCTGCCGCGTAGCGCATCCGCCAGCGAGCCATCCGGCGCATACTCCATCACCAGGTAGAGCATGCCATCCTGGACGCCGCTATCATGCACTGGCAGGATATTGGGATGCGAGAGGTTGCCCAGAATCGCCGCCTCGCGCTCGAAGCGCCGCGCAATATCGTTGGCCTGCTCCGGGTGATAGGTCATATCGTCCGGGCTGACCACCTTCACCGCCACCGAGCGATTGCCCACGCGAATCTGTTCGCCCAGATACACCTCGCCCATGCCGCCCGCGCCGATCTTGCGAATCAGCTTGCAGCCGCCAACTTCGCGCCCTTCTAAATGTGGCATTGCGCACCCCTCCAACCGTCTATCGCCTGTCTGTCGCCGTCTATCGTCGCTTTCTCAGCGTTGTCGTGTTTCGCGTATGTGCATCTTAGCGTATGCTACGTTCAGGTTACGCTCAGGAGTATACCAGAGTACCACCATTTGCGAAACAGGCGAGGCGTGAACAACGTCACACGCAGCGGATGGGAGCGGTTTTGCCGCACCGCTGGTGGGTCACTATTCTTCAGTATTCGATGGCGATTTCGAGGTCGCCGTGGCGATCCTGCACGGCAACCAGCGTCGTCTGGCCGTCGCGCTCGTAATGCAGGTCCACCGTGGCAGCGCTGACATGCAGCCCCTTGAAGGTCACATCACCAAGCCATTCAGGGAGATGCGGGCGATGTATATGCAATGTCTTATGCAGCGCATCGGGTTCCAGGCCCAGCGCCGTCTGTAGGAGCAGCGGCAATGCGCCTGCGGCCCACGCCTGCGGGCTGCACGCAATGGGATAGTTCACCGGGCGGCTGTACTGGTCGCGCCCAAAGCCATCAAAGACCTCCGGCAAGCGAAAATGCGTAAATTCGGTCGCCGCCTGGAAGATGCCGGTGAACACCTTATCCATGTAGCCCGTGTACCCCCAACGGCGCAGCCCCAGCGCGATCAGCGCATTGTCATGCGGCCAGACGGACCCCACCTGATAATCGAGCGGATTGTAGGCTTTCTCCGTGCTGGCGAGCGTGCGAATTCCCCAGCCGCAGAAGAGGTCATCCGCCAGCAGACGGTCCGCCACCGCCTCCACCTTCTCCTCATCCGCGATGCGCGTGAAAAGCGTATGGCCGGGGTTGGAGGCGATGGCGGTCGCCGGCCTGCGGTCACGTTGCAGGGCGAAGGCATAGTAACCAGCGTCATCCATCCAGTAGTCAGAGTTGAAGCGTTCTTTGAGGTCCTGCGCCTCGTGTTCAAGCTGCCCCGCGCGGTCGGCTTCGCCAGTCTGCCGCAGGAGTTCAGCCATCGCCGCGAGCGCACAGTAGGCATAGCCCTGCACCTCCACCAGCGCAATCGGCGGCTGCGCCAGCGAGCCATCGCTGTTGACGATGCCGTTATCCGAATCTTTCCAGCCCTGGTTGACGAGACCCTTCTCAGAGCGCGTGCCATAGGAGAGATAGCCGGTCAGATGCTCGCCAAGATTCGCCTCGATCCATTGCAGCGCCCGCTCCGCATTGTCGTGCAACTCATCGCGGTAGAGCGCCAGATCGCCGGTCCAGCGGATGTAATCACAGAGCAGCATCAGAAACCAGGGCGTCGCGTCTACCGTGCCATAATACGGCGTCATCGGGATTTCATGCAGGTTGGCAGTTTCACCCACGCGCAACTCGTGCAGTATCTTGCCCGGCTCCTCATCGCGGTAGCTATCATGCTTGGTGCCTTGATACTGCGCGAGGATGCGCAGCGTACTTTTGGCAAGTTCCGGCTGAAAGGCAAGCGACTCAAACGCGGTGATGCAGCTATCACGCCCAAAGAGCGCGACATACCAGGGAACGCCAGCCGCAACGTAGACATGATCGTGGTCGGCGGTGCAGAGCAGGCGCAGATCATCCAGCGAACGCTGCAACGCCCGGTCGAAGAGCGCATTGCTCGTCTCGACGGTCGGGTGCTGCGCCATGATGTCATCGAACGCTTTGTGTTTCTCCGCGCCGGTCTGCGTCGTCTGTTTCTGGTGTTGCTGCTGCTGCTGCTGGTGCGTGTGGTGGTTGTTCTGCTCCGGCGCTTTGTCTTCCAGGTGCAGAGTGATCTCGATTTGCTGCGTCTTTCCCGGCTGCAAATTGAACTGGTAGCTGGCTTCTCCGGCGTGCAGGCTATCGGGTTTGGGATCGAAGGTAATGACGGTCTCGCGGTGATGCTTGTCCGCGCCGTCATACGCCAGCACAATTTTGTTGCCCTCATCCTGTGGATGATGCAGTGTTCCCCGCTCGATTGGCCCTTTGACGAAGCCGCGCAGCACCAGCATGTCGGTAAAGTGGCTATTGAACGTCAGGCTGACCTCGATCGGCGCCGGTAACTGGTCGAGGTTGCGAATCTCAATGCGCTGCGTCACCTGCTGATGCAGCGTGTACGAGCGCCTGATGCTCAGCCGCTCTTTGGCGAGTGTGCGCCCATCCGGCAGTTGCATATGTGGATTGGTCAACTCGAAGACTGATTCCGCGCCCTTCGCTGCATCTGCCAGCAAGGAGGTGGTCGGATGGCCACAGATACACAATTCCAGTTGATCGAGATAGCAGGTATCGCGGAAATAGACGCCGTAGCCGTGATTGTTGGGCAGGATATCGCCGTTGGAGGTCGTCAGCAGAAACACTTGATTGTGCTTGGTCGTGATCGCATTTTGCAGATCATTGACGCGCGCCGCTCCGCTGTGCTGGCTGCTCTGCTTCTGGCGCTGATGCTCGTTTTGATGCTGCTTCGACTCGTGTTTCTGGTGCTGTTGAGTATCGTGCTGCGTTTTCATGGGAGTCACATGCTTCCTTTCATTCCAGATATATCGTAGTCAGTTCACTCCGTCCGGTCGTCGCGCTCTACGTTGGAGAGCAATGCCAGCGACAAGCGAGCCAGCGACAAGCAGTGAAATCAACACCAACCGGCGCGCCCTGTGAGCGGGTGAGTGTGCGGGATATGACGGCAGGCGCTGCATTGCGCGTTCGGGATAGTCGCCAGTCGCGGGATGATCGCCCGCATGGATTGCCTGGCGGAGCGCCTGCGCCAGATGAACCGCTTGCCGGTCGGTGCACTGTGCGATCTGCTCACGGCAACTGAAGCCGTCGGCAACGATCAGCGTATTGTTGGCAGCCGCGCGTACAGCAGGCAGCAGCACGCGCTCCCCACAAGCGACGGAGACATCATAGTGGTCTGCCTCGAAGCCGAAAGCGCCCGCCATGCCACAGCAGCCCATCTCCGGCGCCTCGACTTCGCGCATGGTGTTGCGCAAGAGCCGCAGATCGGCGTTGGCTCCCATGAGCGCCTTCTGGTGGCAATGGGTGTGAACGAGCGCTTTGTGCGGCAGAGTTGGCGGCTGCCAATCCGGCGCATAGCGCGCGAGGAATTCGCCAAGCAGGAATGTTTGCGAAGCTAGCCGTTTGGCGTCTTCATCGTTGGGATAGAGGTTGAGCAGTTCGTCGCGGAAGACGGCGGCGCAACTCGGTTCGAGGACGACAATCGGCGTCCCAGCCGCCAGTTCATCGCGCAGCGTGGCGAGCGTCTGACGCAGCAGCCGCTTGGCGCTGGTGAGCATGCCAAAATCATAGAGCGGGCGACCGCAACAGAGAGAAACGCGCGGAATCGTTACAGCGAATCCTGCGTTCTCCAATACCTCCACGGCAGCCACCGCCGTCTCCGGATGAAAGTGGTTGTTGAAAGTGTCGGGCCAGAGCAGCACGCGCATGGTATTCGAGTTTCGTGCTCTCTCATGCGACGGCGGGCGGGCATGAAACCACTGCCTGAACGTCTGCGGGGCAAAGGCTGGCAGCGCGCGCTTTGGCGAAACGCCAGCCGCCCATTTTGCCAGCACGCCAAGCAGCGGCGCCCGCAGCGTAGCGTTGACCACTCGCGGCGCAAGCGATGCGAGACGCGCCCACCAATAGATCAATCCCATCGCATAGGCGCTGCGTGGTCGCAGGCGACCGCTATAATAATGTGAGAGAAATTCGGCCTTGTAGGTTGCCATATCCACATTGACGGGGCAATCGCCCTTGCAGCCCTTGCAGGCAAGGCAAAGGTCCAGCGCCTCGCGCACCGCTTCATTGCGCCAGCCATCGTGCAGCAGATCGCCACGCAACATCTCGAAAAGCAGATGCGCGCGGCCACGAGTGGAGTGCTGCTCCTCGCGTGTCACCATATAGCTTGGGCACATCGTGCCACCCGCATGGCGGCGGCAGAGGCCTACACCAACACAGCGCAGCGTGGCCGTGGCAAGGCTGCCGTTGTCTTCTGGAAAGCGGAAATGGGTGGTGGGCCGGGCCGGGCGATAGCGCGTGCCAAGCCGCAAATGTTCATCCAGACGCGCCGGATGTACCATTTTGCCAGGATTCATCTTATTTTCGGAGTCCCAGATGGCCTTGAACTCGCCAAACGCCTGCACCAGTTCGCTGCCAAAAACTTTGGGTAGCAGTTCCGCGCGTGATTGGCCGTCGCCATGTTCCCCGGAGGGACAGCCACCATAGCTGACCACCAGATCAGCGGCCTCTTCGATGAATGAGCGGAAACGCCGGATCCCCTCGCTCGTTTCCAGATCAAAGTCAATGCGGGTATGCAAACACCCCTGGCCGAAGTGCCCATAAAAGGCGCTCGTGTAGTGATAGCGGTCTATCAGCTTGCGCAGATCGCGCAGGTAATCCGCAAATTGCTCAGGCGCAACGGCTGAATCCTCCCAGCCGGGCCAGGTCTGCGCCGCGCCGGGGATGCGGGTGGTGGCGCCGAGGCCGGATTCGCGCACTTTCCAGATCATCGCCGCCTGCTGTGCATCCTCAATTAACTGCATCTCCGGCGCAAGCTGGCTCCGTTTCAGCCGGCTCATCGCCTGCTGCGCCATGCTCTGCGCTTCATCCAGCGTGTCAGCGCCGAACTCCACGAGCAGCCAACCGTTGCCAGCGGGTAGGAGCTGGCGATTGGCTGCGTCCATATGTTTACGGCGCAGATCGTCCACCAGATGCTCGTCAAAGCCCTCAAGCCCGATGGGATGGCAGGCCAGCACCTCCATGATTTGATCGCAGGCGCGATAGATATCGGGGTAGCCGAGGACCAGCAGTAGCCGCTTCGCTGGGCTATGTACCAGATTGAGCGTCGCCCGCAGTATCGTGACACAGGTGCCCTCCGTGCCGACGAGTGCGCGGGCAACATTGAATCCCTTCTCTGGCAGCAATTCATCCAGGTTGTAGCCGGAGACACGCCGGGGAATCTTCGGGTACCGCTCGCGCACGAGGTCTCCATAGCGGTCGCGCAGAGCGCGCAGCCGCCGGTAGATGGTGGCGCGGGCGTCTTGCTGGCGCAGCAGCTCGTTGAGTTCGCTGTCGTCGGTCTTGCCCACCGTCAGGCGCAGACCGCTGTAGGTCAACACGTCGAGCGAGTCGGTATTGTCCACCGTCTTGCCTGCCATCAGCGAATGGACGCCGCAGGAATCGTTGCCAAGCATACCGCCGAGGGTGCAGCGGTTATGGGTCGCGGGGTCGGGGCCAAAGGTGAGGCCATGCTTCTCCGCCTCTGCGCGCAGGTCATCAAGGATAACGCCCGGCTCGACGACGGCAAGCCGCCGCGCTGGGTCAATCTCTACGATGTGGTTCAGGTATTTTGACATGTCTATCACGACAGCGGCATTGCAACACTGCCCTGCGAGGCTGGTGCCACCGCCCCGGTTGAGGACAGGCACGCCGTAGCTACGGCAGGTTGCGATGGTAGCGATCACATCATCAGTCGTTCTGGGGATGACGATGCCTATGGGTGGCTGGCGATAGTTTGAGGCATCGGCGGCGTAGAGCGCGCGACTTCCCTCATCGAAAGCGACCTCTCCACTCACTGCGCGCCGGAGCGATTTCGCCAGCGCAACCAAGTCCACCTGATCTACCTTACCATTGTCTGATGATGAACGTAGCGTAGGAAAGTCAGCCGTGCGCCCAGCGGTCTGCGTCATATAGGGGATTCCTCTCATCGTCCTTTATTAGCTCGTAATGTGATACTTCCTGCAACCCCTATGCCACTTTCAGTTTCCGTGCATTCCCTCCACAAAAAGACCACTGAAAAAAGACAACTGGCGCCTAGACCTCATATCTGCGCGCCAGCCGGTGGTGAGCGGCGACGATGCTCTTGGAGGAGGGGGTTTGCCGTGCGCCCACGATGTATGAAACGTATGAAGCCCGTCTTACATGACACACCCTACATCAAACTCCCACCGCGAGGCTATACGGGTTCTACGTTAGCCGCCGGCTTCGCATGTGTCGCTTTCCACCAGTCAATCGTGATTTCGACATGCCCCAGGTGCAGCCCCAGATGCTCAATCGTATGCGTCAGGCAACGCCGCTTCATGCGGTCGCCCGCCGGATGACGGCTGATCTCCGCCAACTGCTCGCTGCTCATGCCCGTCAGCAGCGCCTCCGCCTTCTCCAGAAACGCGCTGAAGCGTGGGCGCAGCTCCGCCCAGGATACATCGGCGGCGAATTCGGCGTCGCGGTCCCGCTCGATGGGGCCGTCGCCAACGCAACTCAGCACCCACCACTCAGACGAACTGATGGCATGCACGCAGATCGCCGCCAATGTGTTCGCCTCTGCCACCGGCGGACGCCAGGAGAACGCCGCCGGTGGCAGTGGATCCAGCGCCTCGATATACCAGGTGATGAGGCGGCGCAGGTGATAGCGATACACTTCCGACTCGTTGGTCGGCTCTTCGCCCGGTCCCGGTGGTGTCGGCATTGGCATGGCTAGCTCTCCTTTTTCTCAATCAGTGTGTTGCGCAACATACCCAGCCGCTCGATCTCCATCTCCACCACATCGCCGGGCAGCAGCCAGCGGTGCCGCTCGGTGCCAAGCTCCAGGATGCAGCCGGTGCCACAGGTGCCGGAGCCGATGATGTCGCCAGGGCGCAGGCGCACATGCTGCGATGCGCGCTCCATCATCTGCGGGAAGGTGTAATACATATTCCTGGCGTTGTCGTTGGTGAGCTGGTCGCCGTTGATGCGTCCCGTCATTTGCAGGTCGTAGCGTTCATCTTTGCCAGAGCCGATGCGCTTGTCCGCCAGTTCATCCGGCGTCACCAGCCAGGGGCCAATGGAGGTGGCGAAGTCTTTACCTTTGGCTGGCCCCATATTGAGCGGCTGCTCCTGCCGCCAGAGATCACGCGCGCTCCAATCGTTCAGCACCATATAACCGGCGATGTAGTCAGGCGCTTCGTCGGCGGCAAGGTCGCGTCCCTCGCGCCCCACCACGGCAGCCATCTCCAGCTCGAAGTCTACCTCCTTGCTGTGCTGCGGATAGGGAACTGGCTCCTCAGCGCCATAGAGTTCCGAAGTGTTGGAGAAATAGAAGACGGCGATCTGATACCACTCTGGAATCATGCCCACGCCGCGCCGTGCCCGTGCTGACTTGACATGCTGCTCAAAGGTGTAAAAGTCGCGGAATGAGGGCGCATCTGGCAGCGGCGCGCGCAGCGAAACGGCGGCGAGATCATGCGCCAACCCGCTTTCTTCGCGCAGGTCTTCCGGGCGTGCGCGCTCCGTCGTCGCCAGCGCGGCGCGCACGGCATCCATCCCCTCGCGTTCCTGCCGCAGCAATTGCAGCAGCGTCACCGGCGCTGGCCGTAACGGCAACGACGCTCCATTGCGCGCCGCCCAGCCAAGCAACGCCTCGATATCGAGAATGGTCGTCTCATTATGCAGAACACCGGCCCGCCCCTCAGACCCGGCAGCGGCGCCGGAGGGAACATACGTCAGCAGCTTCATACGTAGCACTCCTATGTGGTGTGGTGAACAAGCTCATCGTCCGGGCACGCACGCACCATCGCGGTGCGCCCGCCATCGCAGTATATAGCACGACCGCACGCATACGGAAATTATGGTCGTGTCGCCGCGATGGTGATGAAAGGGAAGAATCTGCTGCCATAGGAGTGAACCGCCGTGTTCTGGAAACCGGCGTCGCGGACAAATTGGGCAGTATCGCGGTTCCAGTGACAGTTGCCGGCAAAGCGCGTGGTAAATGGCACCGCCATATCCTGTATCAGCGCCGCCAACTTCCCCGGCGCGCGCACATGCTCGATCATCAGCAGCGAGCCGCCCGGCTTGAGGATACGCTGCACCTCGCGCAAACCCTGCATGGGGTCAAGCACCGAACACCAGACCAGCGTGGCAACAACGCAATCGAACGAAGCGTCTGAGAACGGCAACGATTCGACGGCGCCCTCGACCAGCGTAATCGGCACAGGCGCTGCTTCCAGGCGGCTCTGCGCAAGCGAGCGCATCGTTGTGTCCGGCTCGACAGCGACCACGCGCTCCACCTTGTCGGGCTGATAAAACGCAAAGTTCAGCCCGTTGCCAGCGCCAAGCTCCAACACGACGCCCTGCGCGCGGCCCACCATCTCACGGCGCAGCGGCTCCATCAGTTCGCGCATCGGCCTGCGCCGCGACTGCCGCTCATAGGAACGCGCGAAGCGCGGATGTTGCAGCGCAGTCAATTTTTCCGTCGCTGTCTCCTGACTCGTTGTATCTTGCATCACATTTCACCGCCCATTTCTCATGCCGTATCCGTCCCGCATATCGTTCTACATGCCGGGTTACATATTCATTCCTGCCGGTAGGCATGCCACATGCAAGTCGTCCTCACATGATATGAAATGCGAAGCGGCGTGAGTCAAGCAAGGTAGTTTAGGGTGACATAGATGACGACATGGATGAATGCTGGTACACTTTTATACTTAGATGAACGATACAAGTGCTGTTTCTCATGTGGAGATTCGAGCCGAGGGTAGGACAACAGGACATAGCATGCTGGGTACACCGATTCCGAAGGCGCCTGAGATGCCTGAGATGCCGGAGGAGGAGTCAGTACAAGAACAAACATCCATACAAGTGGCGGCTGCCGACCCGCAAGTCAGCAAACCAGCATCGTCGCGCGCCATCATCGGGCAGGCGGCGCTGATCTGGCTGGCGAGCCGCATTATGTACTGTATCCTCACCTATTTCGCCGTCTTGCTTACGTTGGGCCGGAGAACTGGGGCATCGTTTGCGCCGGACCGGTTGGTGGCGCTCTGGGAAAAGTCCGATGTCACCTGGTATCTGCGGCTCTCCGCTGGCGGCTACGCGACCGACTCGTATCGCGCGGCATTCTTTCCACTGTATCCTGGGCTAACCGAAGTGGTCACGGTGCTGATCGGTGGCAACCCGCACCGTCTGGCCGCCGCGATGATCGTCAGCAACCTGGGGACGCTCGCCGCCTGCATTGGCCTTGCGCTGCTTGCCGCGCATGAATTTGGCAATTCGACTGCCCCCACTGCTGTCCGCGTGATGCTGGCCTATCCGCTGGCGCTGTTCCTGTTCGCTGGCTATGCCGATAGTTTGCTGGTGGCGTTCTGCGTCTTCGCACTCTACTTCGCGCGGCGCGGCTCCTGGCGTTGGGCGGCGGTCTGCGGCTTCCTCGCGGGCCTGACGCGACCAACCTCAGTCATCCTGGTGTTGCCGCTGCTCTGGGAATATGGGCGACAGCAGGGCATCTGGCAATTGCTCTGGCACAAACAGTGGCAGGCGCTCTTTGTGCGCTTGCGCCCGGCCACGCTGGGCAACTGGCTGCTGGTCGTCATCTGCGTGCCCGCCGCCATTGGCCTCTACGCGCTCTATCTCTGGCGCACGTTTGGCGATCCACTGCTCTTTGTCCATCTCCAGGCATCGGCATGGCACCGGCATCTCCTATCTCCCTGGCACCTGCTGGCGCTGGCGGTCACTTCCTGGCAAAGCGTGCCGACGTGGGGATTCGCCCATGCCTACATGCTGGTGGATGAGGCGCCGGTGGTCATCTTCATCATCCTGACCTACTTTGTCGCGCGCCGTTTGCCAGTCATGTACACAATCTTCATGCTCGGTGTGCTGTTCACCGCCGTCTCATCGCCTATCGTAGACTATACATTCCACTTCGCCGCCGCCGGGCGCTATCTGTTGCCTTCCATTCCCATCTTCTTGCTCCTGGGCCACTGGGTCCGGAAACACCCCTGGCTCGATCAACTCATCATCGGCGGTGGCATTGCCTTGCAAGCGGTACTCGTCGTCTACTTCCTGACGAGTGGCCCGCTGATCTGAGGTATAGTGGTGATGCAGGCCAGCAGCGGGAGGATAGCGCATGAGCGGAAGCGAAAAAGTATGGTGGGACCATATAACCGCGTGGTGGGGTATGACGGAGCAGCAACTCCTGGCGCCTCAGCCCTGGTATCGGCGCGTCTGGCACTCGACGTGGTTGTGGTCTTTTATTATTGCCGGAATAGACATCGCTTTGCTCACGATTGCCCAACAAACCAGAGACGGATGGAACTGGTTTATCTTTTGGGCCGTTACTCTTATTTTTCTCAGTCTATTAGCTGCTGACAATTTCGTTTTTTATTTCAACCAACACGCACACGTCAGATTACGGCAAGCAAAAGCTAGACTCATTGCCTTGCGTAATACAGCAGCCAACAACGACAACGAACGGGCATCGAAAGCAGGACAAACACGAGAATATGTCACTGATATGCCCAATGTGACAGTATCGTTCACACTATCCAGCAGATATTTTGCCGTACAACCTCCCGGTGATGCTGTATTTCAAGTCTTTATGATGATTGTTAGTCTTCCCTTCTGGTTGGGATTGGTTCTTTTTGATACCAAGCGGGAATCTATCATCATTCTAGGAGTACTATTTTTTTATTTTACACTCTTCAATACCATAAAGACATGCTACCAATGGCGACCAACTGTGATGACACGAGATGCGAGAGGACTCGTCTGGAGGCGCTGGCGCACATATGGGCCGATTCCGTGGCAGGATGTGCGCTCGGTTTGTCTGGTAGATTTGCCGGATGTATCCACGCCGCGATCAACCGTCTGGTATAGCCTCTACCTCGTGGACACTCCGGCTGGCATCCTGAGTTGGGGAGTCAGCGCACGCACAAAAGCTGCAAGGAGAGAGGCATCAGAGCAGGCACTGACATATATTCTGGAGCAAACGGATTTGCCGCTCTATAACCTCACCAGCGAAGTGCAGGAGATCATCGCCACGGCTGCGGCACCACGCCCGCGCCAAACCATCGCCGAGCGCATAAATCGGGGCAATCGCTGGCTTCAGATTCTGCGGTTCGTTGTCTATGCGCTTCCTTCGCTGGTGACACTGGCGCTTATAGTAATCGGACTCTATGCGCAATTCATGCGATAGCGCATAGAGTCCAATTGTTGAGTGGTTATGCTTCTTTAACCGCCATGAAGCCAAGCTCAGCGCCGGGGCGCTTGTTGAGCGCGGAGGTCACGCGGATGGCGGTGATGAAGAACGGCGCGAAGGTGGCGAAGCGCCAGTTGTAGCGTTTCGAGCCGGGCCGCGACCAGGAACTCCAATAATACATCAGACCGTAGGGGTCCATCGTGCGCTGCTTCGTGGGGCGCAGACCGGCGCTGCTGAGAATCTTCGGCACCTCAGCGTAATGATAGCCGGGGCGCTCATGCCCATCGGCCTCTTCCTTCTCCGCGACGGTGCGGCGGTCCGCGCTAGGCACCTGCATCACGAAATAGCCACCGGGACGCAGCATGCTCTGCATCTGGCGCAGCAGGCCGATGTCGTCTTTGATATGCTCCATGACGGCCAGGCAGAAGATATAGTCGAACTCGCCAAGCCCCATCTGATCCAGCTTGGTGACATCGCCCTGATAGAACGTCAGATGCTGCATGTTCCAACGCTTGGCGATCTTGTTGGCCTCATCCACCTTGTGCTGGTCCAGTTCAACACCGATCACCTCGCCTGCGCCCTGATCGGAGAGCATGAACGAGAGGTCGCCGATGCCACAGCCGACATCCAGAATGCGCTTACCCTTGATATCGTGGCCAGAGAGGAACTCTTTGACCATATCAATGCGCAACGTTTTGCCGAGTGGTACCGGAAACACCGCCAGATAGGTGCGGAACATCCACTTGGGCGCTTTCAGATGTTGATCCGCTGCCTGCGCCTCGTACAGATCAACCAGATACTTCTTCACGTCGGGTCTTTCTCCTTACTCTTTACCTCGCCAGCCACCGCACCACGCGGAGAATGGCCCCTTGAAACACACAACTGCACTGATGAACGAACACACAAAGAGACCAGGAGACATCGCCAGCACGCTAATCTGTTGGCATGCTCATGTATACCTGACACCATGCGAGCGTTCCCTGGAAGCGCAGGTCTGCCGGCTTAGACCGCGCTTACCTGGGGAGCGAGCAGGTGATAGGCCTCGGAGGTCCGAGTGATGAAGGTGTCATAGCTAAATTGCTGCTCTGCGAGCGCTTGCGCGTTACGGGCGAGCCGTTCGCAGAGCGCCGGATCGCCGAGCAGCGTCTTTGCGCCCTCGGCCAGTGCTGCGCTAGTGGGGTCCACCAGCAACGCAACGTCTGGCGTGAGGATCTGCGTATTGGAATGAATGTTAGACGCCAGGATAGCTTTGCCTGCATCGAGATAGGAAAAGAGTTTGAGCGGCGTATTCGTGCCCTCGCTGCGCGGACTCAGCAGGATATCAGCCATCGCCATGAACTTCGGCATCTCCTCGTGCGAACGCCGCCCCGGCAGATGCAGCGACTGCTCCACTCCCAGGCTGCGCGCCAGGTCCGCAATCTCGGCAATCTGATGCGGCAGGCCACCGACCAGCAAGTAATGCGCATCGGGATAATCTGCCAGCACAGCGGGCATGCTGCGCACCAGTTCCCCTAGCCCTTGATATGGCTCGAAGGTGCCGGTATAGAGCAGCAATGGCGCGCGCTCCGGCACGCCCAGGCTCCGGCGCAACGCCAGCAGTTCGGCAGTATTGTATGCCTGCTCACTGGCATCAACGGCATCATCCGCAGTGACCGCCGTGTTGTGAATCATCACCGTCGGTTTTCCTGGGGCCAGCGCATCAACGGTGTTCTGCAACTCTGGATAGACGATAATGATAACCCGCGCGCTTCGCAGCGTCGTTTTGACGACCCAACGCATCATGCCGATCAGCGCCTTGTTCTTGGTGAACTTCGAGCTGGCCAGCGTCTCCGCCAGATCATCGTGCATGTCATAGACGTGTGGCAGACGAAAAGGGCGGCTAAGCACCGCACCAAAAAATCCAGCTTCCAGGTGCGTGTGAATACAGTCATAGCGCCGCCGCAGCAACATCTCTACGGTTTTGAGAAACAGCAATGTATCCAGCGGAAACTTCGCCAGTGACGGCCCAACCTTCACCTGGCGCACAAACGGCACGGGCAAGGCGCGGTGAATCTGGACATTTGGCAGATCAACATCCTCGCCCACCGCATAGGTGACAAGATCAATCTGGTGGCCAAGCTTCCCCAATGCTTTCGCCCGGTGATACACCTGAAACGGCGCTCCTCGCGACTGAAAGAACGGCAGCGGAGCTACCATCAATATGCGCACGCAAGTTCTCCTACAATATCCGTTTGGTCAGCGTAATCAACGCAATCAATCTGGTCAGGGTGGTCGTTAACCCGTGCGGAGATAGACAAACGCGCCGGCATCTTCATAGACCTCCTGGAAGTTGGTCAAAATGGGAGTGGACCCGGCGATACCAATCGTGTTATTACCACCGCTCACAATGACAATCCAGATGCGGTGATATTTCGCCAGCACCGCATTGAAGTCATTTTGGTTGATAATCATCTGCGAGCCGACGTAGCTGTTGGTGATATGCCCATTCTGCTCGAAGACATAGAGCACCTGGCTGGTATACACGCTATACGTTGGTTTGCCAATGTAGAACATCACGTCGTTGGCTGGCGCCATACTGATGATAATATCCCCTGGCTGCCAGTGCGCCTTGATGTAGTTGCCTGCATCCACATAGTCGGGGATGCGGTGCTGGTATGGCAGGCCGAAGGTACGGCTGGTCGCCAGACTGAAGGTGGACCATGATGGTGTCGGGTCGCCAAGAATCGTAATGACGACCAGCGCAGCAGTCAGAATCACCAGCGCACGCCCGGCGACGGTAGGTAGCCGCCGGTTCGCCAGGGTGCCGATGAACTGAATAATCGAAACGAGCAACCAGGCGGCAAGCAGATAGATGATCGGTTGAATCGAGTAGACATAGCGCACATCAGTGATGCTCAGCATCGTGGAGAGCGTGATGAGCGAAACACCCAGGAAGAAGCTCAGATAGCGCAGTTCGCGTTTCCGTGAGAACATCGAGAGCAAAAGAGCGATCATGGCGATCAGGCTGACATCGCCAAGATCGGCCAGCGTTTCATTACGCTCCGAACGCGAGAAGAAGAGCAGCCTGGCGTAATAGAAAATGTTCTCTGGGTGCCAGCCGATGAGCGGGCGCTCTGTTCTATCGGTGCCGATGATCGGATGGCGCGTCAGGCGCCAGATGACGAGCTGGCCAACGATTATGATGGCTGCGCCGCTGCCCGCGATCCACCAGTGTTTATTCTGCAAGAAGTCGCGTTTTTCGCGGATCAGCACGATCAAGAAATAGCCAAGTATGGCGGGCAGCACGATGAATGTCTCTTCGTGGCTGAGATACATGACGACCACCGCCGCCATTGCGAGGTAGATGTCACGCGGTTTGGCTTCCCGCCGCAGCGCACGGTAAAAGAGGAACAGCACAACCAGGAACATGAGCTGCGCCTGTTGATACATGCGCGCCTGCCGCCCCCAATACAATTCGATATTGGAGAACAGCGCAATCCCCATCGCCAGCAAGCCGACCCAGCGGTTGAAGAAATAGCGCCCAAGCCAGTAGATCATCGCCAGACTGGCAAGATATTCGAGCGCGCTGAGCGAGCGCAGCGCGTATGGCCCAAAGCCGAAGAGCGCCATTGGAATCGCCAGCAGATAGGTGAACAACTCAGCTTTCGTATACAGGATTCCCGTCGGCCACGCCGGTAATCCAGTGGTCATGACGCCCTTCGCGGCGTAGATACTGGCAAGCTCATCCTGCCAGAAGTTTTCATAGCCAAGCTGGTAGAAGACGCAATAGGCACCCACCAGCAACATGAGAACCACCGGCGACAGCACCAGCGCGAGACGCAGACGCGGATGATTCGCCAGCCGCGCCTTTGCAGACTCCGTGAACGTTCTCACAGGTTTCGCGCCAGCAAACGCGAACACAAACAGATACGCGATAACCGCCAGCGCAATCGTCACGCCAAGCCAGAACGGCGTGGCTGGGAAGGGCCTGGGCAGGATCGGCTCAAAGCTGATGATCCAGAGCAGTATCATCAGCGCCAGCACCGGCGCCATTGCCACCGCCATTAACTCAAGCGAGGCATCGAGCCTGCGTGCAAACGAGCCGTCCGCGACTCGGAAACGCAGCAACAGCGTGATGCCTGCTACGATGCACAGCAATCCAACGAGGCTTATCAGCACGTACCAGATCACCAGCGTGACGGTATCCGGCGACTCGATGACCAGCGCCGGAATCTTGTATGGCGGCTGAGTTGAGACGGTATCACCAGCCACAATATTGGCGGCGCCCCATTGTGCGGAGCCTGTGCCGGTGGTCCATCCAGGGGTAGACTGCGCTGAGGCCGTCCAGGCGGCGTCGTTCCCCAATTGCTCGATGCTGCCGTCCTGTCGGACGGCTAGCAAGTCCAGCGTCATGGCGGATTCTTGCGTAGAAAGCGTATTAGTGCCCGGCGAGAAGCTATTCGATGCCACATGCACAGCAACCGTATTCAAGCCACTATGCAGATAGGGTGAGACATCAAAAATACCCGTTGTTATCTGGACATGCGACGGCGGTGACGTATTGGTCTGGTCAAGCGGGATACGCACAGGTTGCTCGATGATCCGCTGTCCATTGAGATAGATCGTAGCGTCGCCGGTGGCAGAGACCCGCATCCACACCTCGTTGGTCGCCGGAAGGTTGACCGTGCGGAAATAGTAGCCATCCTGATACGGACCAGCGGCATACCACTGCGTTGGCATTGGTAGCTCAAAGGTGGCCGGATTGAACGGAATGATGCCGTCTCTTGGCGGAACGCCTGAGTACAGGGCAGCATTTGACCAGGCAGTATCATCGAACGTAGGATAGACATAACTGCCGGTTTGTGTGGAAAGAAAGAGGTTTGTCAACGTCACATCTGACGTGGCACGCCAGGAAGTATCTGTTGGGAAATACTGCGTCTGCCCGGCGATGGTAATACCCAGCACTGCCCGGATGGCAGCGGCTCCCGCATCGGCATTGACCACACGAATGGCTACCGTGTTTAATCCTGTAGTCAGGAAAGGAGCGATATCGTAAATATTGGTGTCGAATATGACGCCATTGCGGAAATCAATGGCGGTATTGTCAAGCGGCTGTCCATTGACATAGAGATTATAGGTTTGCTGCCCCTCTACCGTCATGAACGCAGAGTCCGGCGTAGTTTCCAGCGTGAAGTCTTTGCGGAAATAGCCAACGCTGCCGGTGCTATTCGGCACCTGAATCCATGCCGCGCCGTGCCAGTTGGCGTGGTAGTCACGCACCTGGGGATAGAGAAATACCTGGGTGATGAAGATGTTGAATCCAACGAGAACGGCCACCAGAATTGCCAGCGCACCAAGACGCTGTAGCCAGGAAAATAACCGCTGGCTACTATCAGTCACCGGCGCGCTAGTGGAGTCCAGAAGCCGCCTCGCGGGCGATTGCGTTATAGTAGCCATAATCCAGATTTACCGCCTTTATCAACAGCGCCCGACCCTCGGCGTAGTTGCCCAGGTTGGTTTCACAAAAAGACAGATAGGTATATGCCGTCGAGAGCATATCAGAATCTGTCGAGAGCGAGATGACTGCCTGGAAATCTGCCGCCGCGCTCCCATACGAGTTCTGCGAGAACAAAATGCGCCCACGCAGATAGTGCGCATAGACACTATTGGGCTGTTCCGCAAGCAGCGTATTCAACCACGGCAGTGCGGTATCAGCCGATGCCGTGTTGACGACGAGTTGCGGCTGCTCGGCCACCTGTTCATTATCGGGAGGTGTCGTTGCCAGGCTGGTAGATTGGTCTACGAGCAGTTCGAGCGTCAACGCGGCGTCTGACTGCACCATCTGATTGTTCGGATATTGCTGGAGCAATTGCTGATCTACCGCCCAGGCATTTTTCATCTGGCCGAACAATCGGAGACGATTCGCCAGATATAGTCCCACATCAGGATCATTCTGCACACCGAGCAGGGCAAGCGCATGCCCCCTACTCTGGTGGAAGCTCGGCAGGTAGTCCAGCGTCGGGTTGAGCGTTTCCGCCCGGTAATAATCCTTCAGCGCCGCCCGGTAATCGCCGGCAAGGAAGGCGCTATCACCCTGCGATTGGAAATACAGCGCCAACGGCGCACGGCCAAACACCACCAGCGCGACGAGCGCGCCAGCCACGACCGCCGCAATCTGCCAGGGACGCCAGCGATGGCGGCGCTTCTTGCGTATACGTTCCGGCAGCGCACGAAACTGCGACCAGGCGGCAAATGCTCCGAAGAAACAAAACAGCCCAGCGAGCAGCGGAAGCAGCAAACCGGGGCGCAACAGATCAAGCAGGAGTACGAACCGCCCGCCGGGCGTGAACTGCCCATTGAGCCAGACCGGGCCAAGCATCGTGGATGTATCAACAGCCGTCACGGGATTGGTCAGGTTGACTGATTGTGGAAACATCGGCGATGCCAACTGGTAGCCGAGATAGGATTGTATTTGCAGGCTCGTATATTGCTGATCTGCCAGTTCCTGTACCTTGCGGAAATCCACCATGAGGAACTGAAAGACAAACTGCAGCGTCGGCAACAGCGCCAGGAACGCCATGCCAATCATCGCCCCTGGACGAATCAGCACCGTGCGCTCTTTGTCATAATCGCCGCGCCTGGCGCTGGCGCGGAACGCGAGCGCCGTTATCACAATCAACAGCACGGCGATGATATCGCAGTATGCGCCATAGGAGAAGAAATGGTTGCGCACGCCCCAGCCAAGATCAACCGGGAAATCCGCCGCGCCATAACTCTGGAACAGCGTGACACTGAGCCAGGGAGAAAGGCTGGCGACAATCAGTGCAATGATTGCCAATAGCGACCAGATGAGACCGGAACGGACTCCCCGCACCAGATAATCGCGTGCGTCCAGCACCAGCGCGATGAGCGGTTCAGGGAGAATCGTTGCGTTCTCCCTGGTCGCTTCTACGGTTCTTGCCATTCCCACTCTCTCCTCATCCTTAGCCAGAAATCCAGCGTACCCCAATCGGCCAGCCAGCAGACGCACTACCCATTGCGAACGTTTACCTTCTCATTATCGGTCAGTTGATATTGCCCGACGAGAATGACCTGATCGCCGTCCTGTATGCCGCTCAGAATGCCGATCAAGTCGCCGTCGCGCAGGCCGACCGTCACATGGCGAATATGTGCGCGGCCATCGCTGTAGACGAAGACGACTGAGTCGGCATCCGGGTTGACCACGGCAAGCTCCGGTATGGCTACCGCCGACTGTTGCAGCGCAATGCGCGCATAGACCGACTCGCCGACGAACAGCGCCAGATTGGGATTGGGCACCGTCACGTCCACCTCGAACGTGTCGCTACCAGTGTTCGTCAACAGCACATTGATGGCCGTCACCTTGCCAGGGAAGAGCTGACCAGGAGCCGAGGCAGGATAGACGTTTGCAGCCTGGCCCACCTGAATCAGCGGGCGCTGTTCCAGCGGGAACTGCGCCTTCACGACGATTGATGAAGCATCTACCATCGTCAGGAGCGTGGTATTAGGCACGGTCGTCGTTCCGTTCGCCACGTTGACCACCGTTACCTCGCCAGCGAACGGCGCGACGATATTGCCATTGTGATAGGTGGGCGAGTTGAGCAACGACTGAATAGCCTGGAGTTGCGCCAGCGCAGCAGCCACCGCTGCATTGCCCGCTGGCGTCCCAGCATTCAGTTGCGCCGCATTATAAGCGCCCTGCGCTGCTGTCAACTGCCGTTGGAGATCGGCGCTGTCCAGCTTGAGCAGCGTATCGCCCTTCTTCACGCTGGACCCGACCTGTACTGGCACATTCAGTACGGTCGCCGTAACAGGGTAGACAATGTTGAGCGTTTGGATCGGCGTGGTCAGCCCGCCAGCGCCGATATTCGCGTTGAGTGTCTGCGTATGCGCCGTATAGAGCGTGACGGTCGGTGTGCGGTCGCGGAAGTGATACGCCGCTGCTCCCGCGCCGACTGCCAACACAATAAGAACCGCCAGCACCGCAGAAATCGCCCTATGAGTCGCCACCCAGCGCTGAAAAGAGCGCTGCTGCTTCGGCGTCGAGACAACATTCAGCGGCGAATGAACAAATGATGTGCTGGTTGAGGGTGCTGATGGCGCCGTTGGTGGCCGTGTGCTGGCGGGCGTTGGTCTGGCGGGCAACACCAGAGTATCCATATCACCGCCCACGTCTACCGAGGACGGGCGCTGCACGTCAACTTGCCCGTGGTTTTCATCGCCGTTCATAATCTTACTGATTCCTTCTGCGCTACCTACCGCGCGAACATATCTCTCTGCGTCGAGAACGATGAGTACAAGAGGGGCGCAAGGGAAGCGATCTTACAATCCGCTCCTCATGCCCCATGTTGTGAAGCACCAACAGGAATACTCGACGAATCGGCGCCAGATACAACCGTTGCGGTCGCTGGCGCGTAGAGTTGTCGTAAATACGCAACTTCGGCGGCCAATCCCTCACGCAACGTCACCTGCGGCGTATACCCCAGCAATGCGCGGGCGCGTGTGGTATCACCATTCGTATCACGCACATCGCCAGGTGCGGTATCAGTATACCGGATATCGGCGCGACATTCACATAGCTCTTCGAGCATCGCCAGCACGTCTCGCAGCAACACCCGCGAGCCACCCGCAATATTAAAGGCGAACCCCTCTATATCAGGCGCGCCAGCCGCGCGGACGTTGGCCTCGACCACATCAGCAACATAGGTAAAATCGCGCGTCTGGCTCCCATCACCATAGATGGTGATCGGCTCGCCCGTCAGCATGGCTTTGCCAAAACGATGAAACGACATATCTGGACGATGGCGCGGACCATACACCGTAAAGTACCGCAGCGCCACCGCAGGCACCCCATAGTTTGCATGGTAGAGCATGCAGAGATGTTCGGCGGCAAGTTTTGTGACGCCATAGGGCGAGACTGGTCGCGTCAGCGTCTCTTCCGTTACCGGAAGTGTCGCTACATTTCCATAGACGGATGAAGACGACGCATAGACAAAGCGGCGCAAACCAGGGGTGACTTTTGCGGCCTCGAGCAAGCGTTGCGTTGCCGAGATGTTGCAGGCCGTATACACGGCAAAGCTCTGCCCCCAGCTTGCGCGGACCCCCGCCTGGGCAGCCTGATGAAACACCCACTCGCAGCCTTCGAGCAACGATGGAAGGTCCATCTCATTGAGGTCGCCTTCGAGGAACTGGAAGTGTGGCTCACGCCGCAGTCCTTCCAGGTTCGCCTCTTTCAATGCGCGCGGATAATAATCAATGAACGCATCAACACCAAGTACGTCGTGTCCATCGGCTATCAACCGCTCGGCGAGGTGTGAACCGATGAACCCCGCCGCTCCTGTCACCAGACACCGCATGCCCATGTCTCCCCCACAACACAGATGAGCGCGAATATCAGCCGGATAGGCGAACATTCGATGATAGTACTGATTTCAACGCCTGATTCGTGGTTGTATCTCTAATGCTCAGGCACATACTGGCTTCTGAACTACGACCCAACCGGCTGCGTGATAATCGTCTCACGCCCGCTGGCGGGAACCGGCGCCTCACTGGGACTTGGAGAGGCATCTGCATACGCAGCTCGCGCAGACCGCTTGGTGATTGGACTGCTCACCATTGGAATGGGATGCCGCACGATCTGATGCACCACACCATCGGCCACAATCGTGCGCAGGGTGTAGGTTGCCTTGCCCTGAGATTCAAAGTAGGTGCGCATCTGAAGCTCCGCCAACAGACCGAAGAGGACCAATTGCACCGCAGCCATGAACATGAATGCAGACAATTCCAGCAACGGATTGTCATGGATTTTCACATAGGGCGGCGTGAAACGCTGCCAGAGCAAAAGCCCCGTCGCCAGGAAACCGAGGATGCCCGTGAAGAAGCTGATGAAGCCGAACCAATACAGTGGCTTGGTCGAATATGATCCCAGGAACTTGACGGTAATCAAATCCAACACCACGCGAATGGTGCGCGACAACCCATATTTGGATTTGCCATATTTGCGCGCCCGGTGGTTTACCGGAATCTCCGTAATGGCTGCGCCGGCCCAACTGGCATACGCAGGAATGAAGCGGTGCATCTCGCCATAGAGTCGTACACCATCCAACACTTCGCGCCGATACGCCTTCAGTGAGCAACCATAATCATGTAAACGCACTTTGGTGACACGCGAGATTAACCCATTGGCAATCTTGGAAGGGAGTTTGCGCTTGAGAAACTTGTCTTTGCGATGTTTGCGCCAACCACTGACGACATCGTACCCCTCGTCTATCTTTTGCATCAAGCGCCCGATATCCGCAGGGTCGTTTTGCAGATCGGCATCCATCAGCACGATGACATCGCCCTGGCTGTGGTCAATGCCGGCAGACATCGCCGCCGTCTGGCCAAAATTGCGCCGGAAGCGGATGACAACTACCCGCTTATCTTGCTTCGCCAATTGCTCCAATGCTGCGTAGCTGCCATCGGTGCTGCCATCATCAACATAGATGATTTCATAGGGACGCCGGAGTTCCTCCAGAGCGGCTGTCACCTGCTCATGCACCAGAGGAACGTTTTCCCGCTCGTTATACACCGGCAGGATAACAGAAAGCTGAATGTGTTCGCCATGCTCGCCATGCTCCAAATGCTCGCCGTGTTCGCCATTGTGGACCGCTTCGCGCTGGGTTGGGTCGTAGTCTGAAAGATGCCCCGCCAGCATTCGTGGCTCCTGCATTGTGCCCCCCGCCTCTACTCAACCAATACCAATATGTCGCAGTATAACGCGCTGCCGGCGTAACTGAAGTGAACGAGGTCACTACCAAATAAACGTTGATTTCACTACATTGTTATGGCGTGCAACACAGGCCCGCCCGATAATTCACAGCATCCCACCTGCCAAACCGTAGGTGAACTACCCCATATTCACCGGATTGGCACCTATTGGCTACCCCGCCTGTCAGGTGTAGGTGCACCTGTCTTCCGCAGACACACGCATGCGCCGACCGGGCTGCACAGGCATCATCTCACATGGTATAACGAACAGGGCAGCGGAATGGAAGCAACGGGAAACCCGTCTGTAGCCCAGATGCTGCTTCTATCGCATGGTGAGCTAATTGGGAGAGGCGGATTCAATGTGCCAGGGTGCTGAAATAGAGAGCCATACGCGACCCCGATGTGCCCAGCATATCAAAAGCCCAAACGTGCCGGCTGTTCGCACCGTCACGCAGAGACCCATAGTACTAGCATGAGCAATATATGTCAAATGTTCGTCTACGTAGTTAGGCGGTCATATACCAGTACAAGCGGTGATTTCTGTTGGCATCGAGCGTTTGGGACAAGGCACTCATGCACTTGTGGTGGGATTGCAATGCGGTTGTGGTGAGGTTGGAAGGTAGTTGATGCAAGCGCAATTTATCTTGACTGGATTGCTCGTCGGTCTCCTCATCGGTCTGACAGGAATGGGCGGCGGCTCGCTCATGACGCCTATTCTCGTATTATTGCTCGGCGTCAAGCCGACGATAGCCGTTGGCACCGACCTCGCCTACGCCAGCTTGACGAAAGGCGTTGGCGCTATTCAGCATTTGCGGCAGACACACATCAAAGTCTGGACGAGCGTGCGCCTCTCCATCGGCAGTGTGCCGGCGTCGCTGCTGGGAGTCGGCTTGATCGCCAGGTTAAAGCACACGCAGGGCGTGGATGTTGACCAGATCATCAGCCACATGCTCGGCGGCGTTCTCATATTGGTTGCCGTCGCCCTGATCGTACAGCCCATTATTCGCACACGCCTCTGGCCAGAAGATCGTCCGGTGGTATTCTTCAAGCGGCTGGAAGCGTTGCGGAAATTTCGCACGTTCATCTTGATTGGCATCGGCGTGGTTGTCGGCTTTCTGGTCGGCATGACCTCCGTTGGCGGTGGCAGCATTGTTATGATCGCCCTGTTACTCGTTTATCCTAGATGGCAGATGAATCGCCGCGTCGGCACCGATGTCTTACAGGGGTTCTTTCTTTCAACCGCCGCCGCCGCCGCGCATTGGCAGATCGGCGATGTCAATTTTCCTATTGTCGGGCAGCTTTTGATCGGCTCGATTCCAGGCGTTCTCATCGGCAGCCGTCTGACAAAAATTATCCCAGAGTCTATACTGCGGCCCGCTGTGGCGAGCGTCATTGCGTTCTCCGCCTGGCGGCTGCTGGTATTGTAAGTGTTTGTTAGCCTTTTATTGCTCTTGCTGTTCACTCATGCTCGCGGGTGAGGGGGGACATCTCACAGGTCATCAGACGCTCCCGCGAGCGCCAATTTGAGAGGGAAGACCGTAACATGGAAACGACGACACCCAAACGCCGGGTATTGGTGATCGGCCTCGACTGCGCTGCGCCGGAGCTTGTCTTTGAGCGGTGGCGCGATGAGCTACCGACTTTTTCACGGCTCATGGACGAAGGATTCTGGGGGCGACTGGAAAGCTGCATGCCGCCGATTACCGTTCCGGCGTGGATGTCTATGCTCACCAGCAAAGACCCCGGCCAGCTCGGCATTTACGGCTTCCGCACACGCCGCGAATACACTTATCGTGAATCCGCCGTCGCCAACAGCACCGATGTGAAAGAGCCGGTAGTTTATGACGTTCTCGGCCAGGCGGGCAAGCACGTCTCCGTGGTCGGCATCCCCTGCACCTATCCGCCACGCCCTGTCAACGGCGAAATGGTAACGTGCTTCCTCACGCCAGGGCTGGACAGCCAGTTCACCTATCCGCCGGAACTCAAAGACGAAGTGTTGCGGGTCGCACCTGATTACATGTTCGACGTGCGCGACTTCCGCACTGAGGATAAGGCGTACCTGCTCCAGCAAATCTACAACATGACGTATCGCCGTTTCGCGCTGGTGCATCATCTGATGGCGACGAAGCCGTGGGACTTCCTCATGTTCGTGGAGATGGGCACTGACCGCATCCACCACGGCCTGTGGAAATATATGGATGAGCAGCATCGCAAGTTCCCCGGCGAGACACCCTTCCTGCATGCCATCCGCGACTATTACAAGTTCCTCGATGGGCAGATCGCGGCGCTGCTCTCGCAAGTTGGCGACGAAACAACAGTGCTGGTCGTCTCCGACCACGGCGCAAAACGCATGGACGGCGGCATCTGCATCAACGAATGGCTGATGCGCGAGGGATACCTGGTCCTCAAGAGCAAGCCCGAAGGCATCGTGCCGCTGGAAAAATGCGTTGTGGATTGGGAGAAGACGCGCGCCTGGGCCGCCGGTGGCTACTACGGGCGCATCTTCATCAACCTCAAAGGCCGCGAGCAACAGGGATGCGTCGAACCCGAAGACTACGAGCGGCTGCGCGATGAACTGGCGGCGCGGCTCGAAGCCCTCGGCGACGAAAATGGCAACCCCATCGGCACTGTCGTCTCTATTCCCGCTGAAACCTACAAGTCCGTGAAGGGCATCGCCCCTGATCTGACGGTCCTCTTCGGCGATCTCTACTGGCGCGCGGTCGGCTCGCTCGGCCATCCCAGCGTCCACACCTTCGAGAACGATACCGGACCGGACGATGCCAACCACGCGCAATTCGGCATGTTCATCATGCGCGACAACCGCCTGCCGATTCATGGCGAGGTTGAGGCGCGCCACCTGATGGATGTCGCGCCAACCATCCTCTCGGCGCTGGATGTGCCGGTGCCCGGCGATATGCTCGGCGATCCCATTCAGAACGCCGTGCCGCTGGCAACGCCGGAAACCGCGCCAGCGCAAACGGTCGCCGCTGCGGCGAGTGGCCCTGGCTTCACGCTCTGGTTCACCGGCCTCTCCGGCGCCGGCAAGACGACCATCGGTGAGCTGGTCAACGCTGAACTGAAGGCACGCGGGCGCAACGTCGAAATGCTTGATGGCGATATCGTGCGCACAAATCTCAGCAAAGGGTTGGGCTTCAGCCGCGAGGACCGCGACACCAACATCTATCGCATCGGCTTCGTCTGCAATCTGCTGACGCGCAACGGCGCCATCGCCATCGCCACCGCCATCTCACCCTACCGCGAGGTGCGCGACAATGTGCGCGCGCAGATCGGCAACTTCGTCGAAGTGTACGTGGCGACGCCGGTGGAAGAGTGCATCCGCCGCGATGTGAAGGGTCTCTACAAGCAGGCTATTGCCGGCGAAATCAAAGAATTCACCGGCATCTCGGACCCCTATGAGCCGCCGCTTGCGCCGGAAATCACCATCAACACGACTGAGCAAACACCGCAGGAGAGCGCTGCGCAGATCATCACCTGGCTGGAAACGCATGGCTATCTCGCGCCGGCAGCGAAAGCCGAGACGAAGCCAGCGGAGCCGGCAAATGCCGAGGTCACGCCAGCCGCGCCTGCTGCGCCTGCCGTCTACTCCGCCGAAGAAGAGGAGCTTGTCAGCGCGCGACTGGAAGCGTTGGGCTATCTCTAAGCGCGTCGTTCAGAACACAGCAGAATTACGAGGAGCGATTTCATGCAGTGGTTTTCGCGGCGGGCCGCGCCGACCGGCGGCGCACGGAGAATCATCGCCATCGGCATAGATGGCGTTCCCTATAGCTTTGCGATGCGCCAGATCAGCGAAGGGCGTATGCCCAACCTCGCCCGCATCTTTCAGGCGGGCACCGTCAGCCCGCTGAATTCGTCGTGGCCGTTTGTCTCGTCGGTGGCGTGGTCCTCGTTCATGACAGGCTGCAATCCGGGCAAGCACAATATCTATGGCTTCGTAGACCGCAAGCTCAATAGCTATGATGTCTTCCTGCCGAACAGCAAGACGATGAAGCGCGAGCCAATCTGGTGCGAACTCAGCAAGGCAGGGCGCGAGGTCGTGGTGATGAACGTGCCAGTGACCTATCCGCCACGCGAGGTCAACGGCCTGATGGTGTCGTGCTTCCTCTCGCCCAGCCTGGAAAAAGCCACCTATCCAAAAGAGCTGGCCGCGCGTTTGCAGCAGATGGGATACAAAATAGACGCCGACGCCGCCATAGCTCGCCGTTCCAAGCAAGACTTCATGGCAGAGTTGCATCATGTATTGGAACGCCGCGCCGCCGTGATGTTTGAGTTGATGGATAGCGAGCCGTGGGACTTCTTCATGTCACATATCATGGAGACGGACCGCCTGCATCACTTCTTCTGGGAGTACATGGAGAACAACGACCCGCACTGGGCGCCGCAGTTCTATGAATTCTATGAGAAGGTGGACCAGATATTGGGGCGTGTCTGGGAGCGGGTGGATGAAAATACGACGCTCATCATGCTCTCTGACCACGGCTTCTGCACCGTGCAGAAAGAGGTCTATCTCAATCACTGGCTGCGCGAGAACGGCTGGCTGCACCTGAGCCAGCCGGAGAACGGTCGCCCGCCGAGCATCGCCAACATCACCGCCTCGTCGCGCGCCTATAGCATGGACCCTGGCCGCATCTTCATCAATCTGCGTGGCCGCGAGCCGCGCGGCAGTGTCGAGCCAGGCGCAGAGTATGAGCGCGTGCGCACGCAGCTTGCCGAGGAACTCTTGCAGATGCGCGACCCGGACACAGGGAAACCGATGGTCAAGCGTGTGCTGCGGCGCGAAGACATCTATCACGGCGACAGCTATGAAAACGCGCCAGACCTGGTGGTTGACCCGTATACCGGCTACGCGTTCAAGGGCGCGATGGATAAAGAGACGCTGACCTACAAAGGCGATGTGTTGATTGGTGAGCATACCTACGACGACGCGCTGCTCTACGTCTCCGGGCATGATCTGGTGAAGCAGTCGTTGACGATGGAGGATGTCATACCCGCCATCTACGAACTGATGAAAGTGACGCCGCCGGAAGACCTGGATGGCATCGTACCGATTACGGCATAGCGCATAACGGCAAACAGTACCCACGCCTGAAATTATCAGGTTACTGGCGGTACACTATCTGAGAGCGCATCCAAACCGGAGCCAGCAGACTGCTGGCTCCGACCAACGTTACAACATCATGAATATACACAAAGGAGCAAGAGGTATCATGGCATTGCAGCCGCACGGTGGTACATTGGTCAACCGTATTCTTCCTCCCAATGAGGCTCAGCGCTGGTTGATGGAAGCGCCGGCCCTTCAATCGCTGACCATCGAGCGCCGGCAGATGCTCGACCTCGACCTCATCGCAATGGGCGCTTTCAGCCCGCTGACCGGCTATATGACCAGCGGCGACTATCTCGCCGTCGTGGATACGATGCACCTGGTGGACGGCGTGCCGTGGTCGCTGCCGATCACGCTCGCGGTTTCACAAGACGTGGCAGACACACTGAAAGAGGGGGCGCCGGTGGTCCTGCGTGGCGAGAACGGCCAGCCGCAAGCCATCCTCGAACTGCGCGAGAAGTTTACCTATGATCGCGCACGCGAGGCGCGCAACGTCTACCGCACGGAAGACCTCTCACATCCCGGCGTGAAGGCGCTCTACGAGCAAGGCGACGTGCTACTGGGTGGCCCCATCTGGCTGCTGACCCAGCCGAGCCGTGGCCAGTTTCCGGCGTATGGCATGACGCCATCCGAATCGCGCGAGGCCTTCGCCGCTCGTGGCTGGAAGACCGTCGTTGGCTTCCAAACGCGCAATCCGGTTCATCGCGCGCACGAATATATCCAGAAGTGCGCGATGGAAATCGTTGACGGGTTGTTCCTGCATCCGCTGGTTGGTGAAACCAAAAGCGATGATGTTCCCGCCGATGTGCGCATGCAATGCTACGAAGTGCTGCTGCGTAACTACTATCCCACCAACCGCGTGCTGCTGGGCACCTTCCCGGCACGCATGCGCTACGCTGGACCGCGCGAAGCCATCTTCCACGCACTCGTGCGCAAGAACTACGGCTGTACGCATTTCGTTGTCGGGCGCGACCACGCGGGCGTGGGCAATTTCTACGGCACCTACGCAGCGCAAGAAATCTTCGGCGAGTTCGGCAAAGATGAGCTTGGCATTACGCCGCTCTTCTTCGAGAACTCATTCTATTGCAACAAGTGCAACAGCATGGCATCGAGCAAGACCTGCCCGCATGGCGACGAAGACCATGTGATTCTGAGCGGCACTAAAGTCCGCGCGATGCTACGCGCTGGCGAGACGCCGCCGCCGCAGTTCAGCCGGCCCGAAGTGGCGCAGGTGCTCATCCGCGCGATGCAGGCAGAGCCAGTGGAAGAAACGGCGAAGGTTCTCTGAGCGCAGGCGGACGGCCCGACGGCCCGATGAGATGAGAGGATAGGACCCTATGCGCTTGAGCAATCAGCGCGACCACTTCGAGATTCCCGATGAGGTCGCCTATCTGAACTGCTCATACATGTCGCCGCTGCTGCGCGCCGCACGCGTAGCGGGAGAAGCGGCGGTCGCGCGCAAGTCACAGCCCTGGCGCATCCATGCCGCCGACTTCTTCGATGAATCGGAGCAGGCGCGGGCGCTCTTTGGCGCGTTGATCGGCGCAGACGCGGAGGGCATTGCGATTGTGCCCTCCGCCAGCTACGGCATCGGCGTCGCGGCGGCGAATCTGCCGCTGCGCCCCGACCAGCATATCGTGCTGCTGGAAGATCAGTTTCCCTCAAACGTCTATCCCTGGCAGGCGCTGGCGGAGCAGAGCGGCGCCACTGTGGTCACCGTCCAGCGTCCGCTGGACTACGATTGGACCAACGCTCTGCTGTCAACTATTGACGAGCGGACTACCATCGTCGCTGTGCCACACTGCCACTGGACCGACGGCAGCCTCATAGACCTCGTGCGGGTTGGCGAGCGGGCGCGAGCGGTGGGTGCGGCGCTCGTCGTAGACGCCACGCAGTCGGTCGGCGCATATCCATTCGATGTCGCGCGCGTGCAGCCAGACTTTCTCGTCTGCGCCACGTACAAATGGCTGCTCGGCCCCTACAGCCTGGGATTTCTCTACGTTGCTCCACAACATCGCCAGGGGCGCCCGCTCGAATATAACTGGATTGGTCGCGCGGGCAGTGAAGACTTCAGCGGGCTGGTCTCCTATACTGGTGGCTTCCAGCCGGGCGCGCGGCGCTTCGATGTTGGCGAGCGCAGCAACTTCGCCCTGATGCCAATAGCCATCACTGCCTTACAACAGCTTCTCGATTGGCATGTGGACGCCATTCAGGAGACGATCCGCGAGTTGACCGGGCAGATCGAGCGCGAAGCATCGCGGCTGGGATTGGAGCCGGTGCCAGCGGAGCGGCGTGCCGACCATCTCATTGGCATCCGTTCGCCGCGCCCATTGCCGCAGGACCTCACCACACGGCTGGCAAACGAGCAGGTGTATGTGAGCCTGCGCGGGCAGTCTATCCGCGTGTCGCCACACGTCTACAATACCGGGGCGGATGTCCAGCGATTCGTCGCGGTTCTCAGTTCGGTCGTTTGAGCGATAGTTTGGGCGTGTGGCGCACCGCGCGCCAGTGGAAACGTTCACAGACAACACAGCGATAGTCGTGGCACAATAGACAAGTGAATTGCATTGAATTGACGTACCCGGCTGCCAGCGTCCACAGGCGTGCGCTATGGCATCCGGCTTGCTGGCAGGCTTCTGGGCGTACCAACAGCGTCTCTGTTTGAGAGTAGAGCATAGCGGCGCACTGTGGAAATGTAGATGTTGAGGTCATCGTCCTGGTTGTGGTTGTGAGGGGAGGAAGTGATGGGACAACGAGCGGATGCCACGCAACCAGCAGAGCCTCCTGGCGAGGCAGGTCTCGCCGAGGAGACGCCCATCTCGGTGCTGGCAGTCACACCCAACCTGGAGCTTATCGAGCGCGCACGGCATCTGCGCCTGTTGGGGCGTGGTCTGCGTGCCGACGGCCATCACTATCGCCTGGTTGCAGGAGCCAGAACGGCCAACAGCCAGATCGAAGATGATGGCCTGCTCTACCGCTTCGTCCAGTTGAGCATGGGTACGGTTCTGCCGCCCATCGAGTTAATCGCTTATGCGCGCGCCATCCTGGCCGAACTGCTGGCCGAACCGGCGCAGATCATCCAGAGTACCTCCGTCCGCACGACCTACGCGGCGGCGCTGGCGATTATGGCGCAGGCTATCTGCCGCCCGCGCGCCGCCGAGCCGGCGGTCGTCACGACGCTCTATCCGGGCAAAGCGCCAACACTGCTCGAACGGGATGTATTTCAGTTGCGCATGCTGAGCGACGCCGCCGTTGTCACCGAAGCCGCCGAATACGATTTGCTGGTGCAGCGCGGCTTTCCCGCCGACCGCCTCAGCCATATTCCCATTCCAGAGGCGGAGGATGACCAGGACAAACTGCACGCTCATATCAGCAGCATCCAGCAGGTCTACACCAGAGCCACCGAGCGGCGCGCCAGCAAAGCCACCGTCTTGATGGGCTACGAAGCATGAGAGGCGGTCTTATCAACCATTTCGTACCGTCCTGGGTGATAGCCTGTGCGATACCGCTCACTGGCTCGTTACCCATAATGGGCGAGGTTGCCAATTGATCTGATAGCTCGGTGGCCCCATATGCGTGTTGCGCCCACAGACCCTGTGCGCAACAGAGTAGGCCATGATGTGCCAGACTATGTACGGCTATCTGTTCGTTTGAGACAATAGAAGAATAATCTTTGAGAGATCGTCGCCAGATTGTGGTGGCGGGGCGGGGAAACTATGGCGCGTACAGTGAGGGAAAAGCCTCCTCAAACAGATTCCGCTCCTATGGACGCTGTTCCGGGGAAATCTTCCGGCAAGTGGCCGAAAATTGGGCGCTCGGGCAAACATCCGGTGCCGATGCGCAACCGTATCATTCAATCACTCTTCTCGCTTGTCGCCTCTACAGGTGTCGGCCAGGCTGCGAATACCATCTCGCAGTTTGTGCTTGCTGCGTTGCTGCTTCCGCAAAAATTTGGCTATATCGGCATTTCGACCACAATCATCACGACCTTTATCGTCGCGCGCAATGCCTTCATTCTCCAGACGCTAATCCATCGCGCAGACCGGGTGCGCGAATCCGCCAACCAGATGATCGTGATGGCGATTGCCTGGGGCCTGTTCGTCTGCGGTCTCCTGTTTGTGTTTGCGGACCCTGTTACGCGCTTTTTCCATGCCTACGGCGCCGTTACGCTGCTCCACCTGATGGGCATCGCCTTTTTCATTGAATGTGTCGGCACCGTGCCCGATACGCTCTTCGCCAAAGAACTGCGCTTCCGCAAGAAGATGTGGCTCGACCTGGCAAAGCCGGTCATCCTGGCGGGTCTCTCCATCCTGCTGGTTGTACTCGGCTTCGGGGCTGATAGCGTTGGCTGGGGTATGATCGCTGGCAACACCGTCTGGACCGTCGGCCTGTACTGGCTCTCCGACTACCGGCCTCGTCCCTCCTGGGATCCAAAGCTGCTGGGCGAGTTGTTGCGCTACGGGCAACATGTGCTGGCCGGCACCTTCATGGTGTTTCTTTTTACCAACCTGGACAACGCTTCGGTTGGGCGTATTCTCGGCCCCAAAGCGCTCGGTTTCTATGCCTTTGCTTTCCTGGTCGGCTACTTTCCGGCGAAAGTCTTCACCGACGGCATTGTTGCCATGATCCTGCTGCCGGTCTTTGCCAAGCTCCAGGGGAAACGTGATGAGCAGGCGAGTGCCTTCATAGCGGGCATGCGTTATGTGACGTTTTATGCTGCGCCGATCTGTATTGCGACGATACTGCTTGTGCCTGCGGCGCTTGCGTCTATCTATGGCCCGAAATGGGAAGCAAAGGGGTGGGGAGCAGTCTATCTGCCAATCCAAATTCTCAGTTTCTACGGTCTCGCCCATTCGTATTTCCTGGTGGTGCGCAACCTCTGTAACGGCGTCGGGCGCGCACGCAACTTCTGGCTGATCTCTGGCCTGCAATTGCTGGTGGTGCTGCCGCTGCTCAGCTATGCGCCGCTGCATTGGGGTGGCATCGTCGGCACCAGCCTGATCTTCACCACCGGCAAGGTGCTGGCGACTGGCGTTGGCATCGTCTACGTTGCCATCTTCACGCGCATCAAGCCGACACGCTTCATTCGCCCGCTGATCGTGCCCACGCTGGCGGCGATTTGGGCTGGCGTTCCCGTCTTCCTGCTTCAGCGTTCAGACCTGTTCTCCGGCAAACACGTGCATTGGTACATGATCGCTGCGGAAGGCGCGGTGTTCGCCGTTGTCTATCTCGCCGCCTGTTACATTGTTGACCCAATGATCTTTCGTGAGGCAGTGTCGCTCACCAAACAGCGCGGCAAGAAGAAGGGCGCGGCGCCACAACCCGCCGCCGCTACCGCCGCGCAGACACAATCACAGCCAACTGCGCAGCCACAACCGGCGCTGGCGCTTGCCAACGGACGCCCGCGCGTACCGTCCACCAAACGGTCGGGAGCCATCCGTATGTATCAGCCGCTCGACGATGACATTACCGCCGACGATACGATGGTTCTCTGGCGCGCATCGCTCTGGGCCGCCTATCAGGATGGGCAACCACTGGGATCAACAGATACGCCAAACGATCAATCAACACCTGTAGCAACTGAACCGGCTCACCAATAACCGGGCAATCGAGTAATCGAGCAATCGAGAGGAAAATACGCTATGCCGCCACGAGTCATGATTTTAGGATTGGACGGAGCGACCTTCCACTTCATCAGCCCGATGATCGAGCAAGGGAAATTGCCGACGCTTGCCGCGCTCAAAGAACGCGGCGCCAGCGGCGTCCTCAACTCGATCTTTCCGCCGCATACCGCCGCCGCCTGGACCACCGTCATGACGGGCGAACTGCCCGGCGCGCACGGCATCTTCAACTTCTATGGGCTGGACCCCAGCCGCTATAGCAGGCGTACCGGGCCGGTGACGAGCGAACACACCAAAGGCAAGACGTTCTTTGATCTGGCGGGCGCGCAGGGGATGAAGGTTGCCTCGATTCATGTACCAATGACGTGGCCCGCCTGGCAGGTCAACGGCGTTATGTTCTCCGGCTATCCATCGCCATTGGGATCGCCAGCCTGCGCCTATCCGCGTTCGCTGGCGGAGCGTTTCCCCACACTCAACGCCATTTCGTATACCGACGCGCCGGAGAAGCGGCTCAAGTTCGCGCTGGACCATATCACCGAGCAAACAGATGTCTGCGAGACCATTCTGCGCGAAGAGTCGCCGGACCTGTTCATGACGGTCTACCAGGAATCAGACCTGGCGCACCACTACCTCTATCGCTACTATGACTCGCGCAGCCCTGCGTATACCGAGGAAGAGCATCGCCGCTATGGTGACTACATTCACCGCAACTACGCTGCGCTGGATGCTGCCCTTGCCCGCCTGCTGGCCTACGCTGGACCCGAAACGACGGTCTTTGTCCTCTCAGATCATGGCGGCACGCTCTCCGGCCCGACGGCCTTCCATCTCAACGCCTGGCTTGCCGAGAAGGGGCTGCTCACGAAACGCCCAGAACGGCTCTCGCTGACCAAAGCGGCGTATGGTGTCGCCAAGAAGATGCCGGATACCGTGCGCGCGCCGCTGACCAAACTGGCAAAGCGCGCAGGCTTCAACAAGGCGCTCGACAGCATCTATGAGGTCCACGAGGGCGCGGGATTGATTGACCCCGCGCAGACCAAAGCCTACCGCTTCACCGTCTGCACGCAGATCGAGGGCATCGTGCTGAACGTTGCCGGTCGCCAGCCGGAAGGCATCGTGCAGCCAGGCGAGGAATATGAGCAACTGCGCGATACGCTGATGGCGGACCTGCGGGCGCTACGCACGCCGGATACGAACGAGCCGCTGATCTATCAGATGTACAAGCGCGAGGAGATTTTCCCCGGCCCCTATCTGGATAGCCTGCCGGATATCATTCTGCGGCTGCATCCCATGTACCAGGTGGGCGGCAACTTTGATGGTCCGCTCTTCAAGCGGCTGGAACCGGCGGACCTGCGCGGCGCATGGAGCGGCTGGCACGACGATTACGGCATTCTCTACGCCGCCGGCCCTAGCATCCCAGCGGGGCAAACCATCGAGGACGGCCAGCTTGTCAACATCGCGCCGACGGTGCTGCGCGCGCTCGGCCTCGCCGCGCCAGAGTGGATGGCGGGCAAAGTGCAAGACGGCATCTTCGCGGAGGACACCAAAGAAACGCTCGTGGAAGTGAGCGACGTTCCTGTGCTGCCAAGCGGCGCGGAGGACGAGGAGCATACCGTCACCGAAGAGGAAGAAGAGAGCATCAAAGAGCGGCTGCGCAACCTGGGGTATTTGTGAGACCTCACCCCCGGCCCCTCTCCCATAAGGAGAGGGGAGCGCAGGTGTTTCCGTTATGACAAGTGTTCCTATCAAAAGGGAACAATTGTGACAAAAAGTGGTATACTATCAGCAAGGCACTTTAGTATTAGGGCATTCGGGCGCGCGGTTTTGCGTCGTACAGAGATGTCTCACATCTTCGACATATCCGGCCACGCAGCAATCGCGGCGCTCCAGCCTTGCGATGGAGGATAATAGCGCGGCCATGCCAACCTACGAATACCTTTGCCAGTCTTGCGGTGCGCGCTTTGAAGCCTGGCAGAAAATTACCGACGATCCGATTGATACCTGCCCCACCTGTGGCGCGCATGTGCGTCGTGTCATCTTCCCGGTAGGACTCGTCTTCAAGGGGTCTGGGTTCTATATCAACGACAATCGTTCTTCGAGCGCCAGCGCCGTGCCAGCCGCTTCTAACGGCGAATCTGCTGGCAGTGGCGAGGCGAAATCCAGCGAGGGCGCAGCAAACACGGCAAGCGCGGCGAGCGACACGAAAGCTGGCAGTACGACAGCCACCAAGACGGGCGAATAGCTCGTGCGCGCGGTTATCCAGCGGTCCACCCGGGCGCGCGTGTTGATTGATGGCGCGGTCGCCGGCACACTCGACCCAGCGCCCGGATTGGTCGTCTTGCTTGGCGTGGGACCAGACGATAGCGCGGCCCAGGTTCAGGTCATGGCGGATAAAATCGCCGGACTGCGCATCTTTGCGGACGACGAAGGGAAGATCAATCGCTCGCTCCTCGACGTAGGCGGCGGCGCGCTCGTCATCTCGCAGTTCACGCTGTATGCTGATCTACGGCGTGGCAGACGTCCCGGCTTCACCGGCGCCGCCGCGCCTGATATCGCCGCGCCGCTGGTGGAGCGCGTGATGGATGAGCTACGCGCGCTCGGCGTGCCAGTGCAGGGAGGGCGTTTCGGCGCGGATATGCAGGTGGAGCTAGTCAACGACGGCCCGATGACGATTCTGCTCGACACCGACCTCTGGCGCAGCTAGGTGTGCAACCAAAGCGCAGAAATATCTCGGAGAATTGCTCATGGGGACGCTCTATCTGGTAGCAACGCCCATCGGCAACCTCGAAGACATCACCCTGCGTGCGCTGCGCATCTTGCGGGAGGTGCGCCTGATCGCCGCCGAGGACACACGCCACACGCGCAAGCTGCTCACGCACTTTGGCATCGCCACGCCAACTCTCAGCTACCACGAGCATAGCCCGCCAGCGCGGCGCGATCTCATCATCGAGGCGCTGGCGGCTGGCGATGTCGCGCTCGTCTCGGACGCAGGCACGCCGGCCATCTCAGACCCCGGCCAGGATTTGGTGCAGGCGGCGATTGCGGCAGGCTATCCAGTTGTGCCCATCCCCGGCGCAACGGCGGTCATCAGCGCGCTCATCGCTTCCGGTCTGCCGACCGATCACTTCACGTTTCTCGGCTTCCTGCCGCGCAAAGTCAGTGAGCGCCGTGCCCTGCTCGAAGCGTCGCGTGCGTTGCCCCACACACTCATTCTCTATGAAGCGCCACACCGGCTGCGCTCCTGCCTGGACGATCTGCTGGCCGTGCTGGGAGACCGTCAGGTGGCGCTCGCCCGCGAACTCACCAAGCTGCATGAGGAGATGTTGCGCGGCACACTGGCGGAGATGCGCGCGCGCTACACAGGCGAGAGCGAACCACGCGGCGAATATGTGATTGTCGTTGCGGGCGCTTCCACAGCTACAACAACCAGCGAAGACATAGCGGATGAATTAGCTCCGGAAGAAGCTGTACAGGCATTCTTGAAGGAACTGTTAGCCAGCGGCGCGAGTACCCGCGAGGCGGCGGCAGCGGCAGCCAAAGCGACCGGCATTCCCAAACGCGACGCCTACCGCATGGCGCTGGATATTGCTGGGCGACTGAACGAAAGAACGCCCAATGATTCATAACGCTTCAGATTTGACAGGGCATAATGACAACTCCTATACTTTCTGAAGTGCCGCAGGCTTCTCAATTCCCCTACCGAGCATGCGGCGATGGAGACATTTCGCATGCTCATTGATACCCATACGCATGTCCAGGTGCATCAGTTCGCGGGCGACCGCCAGCAGGTCATCGCCGCCGCTTTCGCGGATGGCATAGACCGCCTGATCGTGCCAGGGGTAGACGTAGAAAGCAGCCGCGATGCGCTGGCGCTGGCAACCGCCTATCCGGGGCGCATCTTTGCCGGTGTTGGCACGCATCCCCATGATGCGACCACACTGACGGATGAGGCGCTGGCTGCAGAGCGGGAGCTTGCCCGTGAGCCTGGGGTCGTCGCCATCGGTGAGATCGGCCTCGACTATTATCGCAATCTTTCGCCGCGTGAGGTGCAGCAACGGGCATTGATCCAGCAGTTCGCGCTTGCCCGTGAACTTGATCTGCCGGTAATTCTGCACAACCGCGACTCGCACGACGATATGATTGCTCATCTGCGCGCATATGGCCAGGGTTTGCTTGGCGTTTTTCATTGCTTCATCGGTACAAAAGAGATGGCGCGTGACGCGCTCGACCTGGGCTTTTATCTCTCATTCGCCGGGCCGGTGACATTCCCACGTAACACCGAACTGGCGGAAGTTGCGGCCTGGGCGCCGGCTGATCGCATCCTCGTGGAGACAGACAGCCCGTATCTTGCGCCGCCGCCGTTTCGTGGCAAGCGCAACGAGCCGCGCCACGTGCGGTTGGTTGCGCAGCGCATCGCTGAGTTGCGCGGACTTGCGCTCGAAGACTTCGCCGCCATCACCACGCGCAACGCCGAAGCACTCTTTCGCCTGCCCCCTGCGTCCGGCACTGGCACATCCGATACTTCCGATACATCCGACATAACAACACCGTCGCCTTCAGAGAAGGGGAATCCGTCCGATGCGTCTCTTTGATACCCTGCGCCAGCAAATCGAGCCACTGGATATGCGCGACCAGCAGGTCAGTCTCTATGTCTGTGGCATCACACCGTATGACACGACCCACCTGGGGCATGCCTTCATCAATGTGATCTATGACTCGCTGGTGCGTTATCTGCGCTGGCGCGGCGCCACCGTGCGCTATGTGCAGAACGTCACTGACATTGACGACGATATCCTGCGCAAGTCACGCGAGACGGGCATTCCCTGGGATGAACTGGGCGCGCGCGAAACCGAACGCTATCTGAGCGATCTGCGCGCGCTGAACGTCGTCATGCCGGACCATTATGTGCGCGCCAGCGACGAAACGGCGATGATGATCGAGATGATCGAGGCGCTGCTGACGCAGGGTTTGGCCTACGTGCGCGACGGCTGGGTCTACTACGCCGTGCGCAAAGACCCCGGCTTTGGCAGGCTGGCGGATGCCGGTGGCTATGTCGGCTATGACAACTGGCTGGCGACGGCCAATGAGCGCGGCAACTTTCCTGACGACCCACGCAAAGACGATCCGCTGGACTTCGTTCTCTGGCAGGCACAACAGCCAGGGGAACCGGCATGGCCGAGTCCGTGGGGTCCCGGCAGGCCGGGCTGGCACATCGAGTGTAGCGCGATGTCCGTCAAATATCTCGGCAAACAGGTGGATATTCACGGCGGCGGCGCAGACCTCGTTTTCCCACACCATACCTGCGAGATTGCCCAGAGTGAGCACGCAACGGGCGTTTCGCCGTTCGTGCGTATCTGGATGCACTGCGCAATGGTCGAACTGGACGGCGTGAAGATGAGCAAGTCGCTCGGCAACCTCGTCCTCGTGCGCGACCTGCTGCCCGATTACAGCCCGGACGCCATCCGCGTGCTGCTGCTCGGCCACCACTATCGCGCCGCATGGAGCTACACCGAGGACGATATGCGCGCGGCGGCTGAACTGGCAGCGCATCTCAAACAGGCGGTAAGCGCCACACCACACGAGGGCGAAGACACCGGCGTGGAGGCTGCGCAACAGGCGCGGCTGGAGTTCATTGCTGCGCTGGAAAACGACTTCCAGTCGCCACAGGCGCTCGCAGCGTTGAACCGGCTGGCAAAGCATATCTGCGCCTCACACTCGGCAGCGCAGATTACAATGCTGCGCGAACTGGCGGGCACAGTGGGTCTGCGACTGGACTGACGTTCCTGAATGTTGTCGCATACCTTAATGTTGTTATATACCTTTTTTGGGCGGTATCTTGCTGGTTGTGCAGGTCGGCAAATAGCCGACCTGTTCTCCTCATCTTCATGAGCCACATGCGGGACTTCTTCGGAGTGAGACCCGGCACGAGGGACAACGAAAACAGCATAGCGGAGGAAGGAACCATCCATAGTGCATCTTTACTTTTCTTACATCATTGCTTCTATTCACACCACAAATCTATCTCAGCAATTACAATGAAAGTTGCAAGTAGCAAAGGACTGTGCTACTCTTGACACATGGTAGAGAAGTGGAAAATGAAAAGTGGAGCGAGAAGGCGGAAAGTGAGCTTTACCTGTGCAGGCCTTGATGAGCGGAAGCGAGCGAAATGCTGAGGGCAGGCCCTATGTGCCACCCAGCCACGCTGCGCAGCAGTCGTCATATAATCCACCGTCTCCGCCATCTCCGCGCCCACTGATGCGGGCCGGCGGTATGCGGCTCAACATGGGGATGCGTGATATACATGCAGTTTACCTCGGTGGCAATATCACTCGTAATGACTGGCGACGCACGCTCGTGCATGGCCTGGGTCCAGTTGGAGTGGTTCCTGCACCGCCATTTTCTTCTCCTGATGTGCTGTGGCCACACTTACCTGCGGCGGTGATCGGTCGTTTTGATTATGTCGGTCCGTATTCCATTTCTGGTGATCCCACGGATGACGCCGAGTGGAGCAGCGAGAACGAGGATGAGGGTGAGGGCAGTGAGTGGGTCTTCAGTGGGCCGCTGTACGCGCAACAACGAGGTCCACGCGCCCCACTTGACCCTCACCAGGCTGGTGGCAGCGCAGAAACACAACCATCCGTTCAGAAGACCACTGCGCCACAAGAAGTGTGGTGGCCACTGGTGCGTTCTGCACGGCATGTGCAGCGGCTCGTCATCACCGCGCTCCGCGAGGCGGATCTGTACTTCGCCTGGATTGACACGCCACTCTGCGCGGCGACGCTGACGGAGGTGGGTTGGGCCATTGCAAAAGGCAAGGTCGTCTGGATAGCTGGCCCACAGGCATTTGATGAAATGTGGTTGGTCTATACGCTGGCCAGCCAGTATTCGTTCCGCTATCGCACGCCAGCCGAAGCCTTCCAGAACATGCTCCAATTCGCCGTCACTGGCGCTTCCTAACGCACTCTCTTGTGGTGTGAACATAAGGTGCGTCCGGTCTCCAGCAACCCACATGCGTAGGATTGCTGCTCATCAGTATAATTGGAATGGTGACATCACTCTGCTGATCGCATCTGGCGAGGAGACCTCATGCCTGTAGACGACAATACGATAATTCGCTTCGCTACTGCTCATGACGCTGGCATCATCGCAGAGCATCGTGCCCGCATGTTCCAGGATACCGGCAGACTGGATGAGGAGCAGGCCACTGCAATGATCACGCAGCTCGTTCCGCTGCTGCAAACGATGCTCGCCAGCGGGGAATACATCGGCTGGCTTGTCGTCTCTGAGGAAAACGCTGTGGTGGCGGGCGCAGGCGTGCAGGTGCGCAAACTCCTACCACGGCCAGAGACCTCCGTAGCACGCGAGGCTCTGGTGGTGAACGTCTACGTACAGCCGGACTATCGCCGCCACGGCCTCGCGCGGCGCCTGATGGCCGCCGTTCTGGACTGGTGTCGCGAGCAGGGCATCGAGCGTGTGGCGCTGCACGCCTCGCATATGGGTCGCCCGCTCTATGAATCCCTGGGCTTCACGCTCACCAACGAACTTGTATTCTACATAAAATAGATGCTCCTGGAGAGCAACATTCATTGCCTTCCAGGAGTCAGGAAAATCGGAGAAGCCTGTGGCCTAGTATTCCGACGAGGTATCTGCCGTCTGGCTGCCTGCGCCGACAGCGACGTTCGCCAGCAGGGCGCCGAGGAACGCGCCAACCGAGCATCCGAAGAATGAGCCGATGAAGAACGACAGCCCATCCAAGCTGATGTTCGAGTTGTGGATGTAGAGATAAATAGCAGCGGCGATCACGACCGCGCCGATCAATCCGCCGAATAGCGAGGCGATGCGCGCACGGCGCTCGCTGATGCGATAGCCGATGAACAGGCCACCTGGCAGGGAAAGCACCAGGGCAATGATTAACAGGATGGTGTTGGAATCCACTCAAACCTCCGAGGAGTTGACTTCACGGAATACGCGCAATAGCCACGTTACAATGCCACAGGATGAACCAACCGTAGCGCCTTGCTCGTGCCTTGCTGTTGACAGCGCCAACAGCGGCGAGTTCTAACTGCACTATTGTACTGCTTTCCTCGCAAACGCGCTAGTCCCGCAGGAAAATCCGCCTGTACCAGCCTGAATCAGCCTGGATTCAGCTCAATTCCACGTAATTTGCCTCAACTGTGGCGAGGAGACCGCACAAACCGTTTAGAACTGGGTGAGGAACTGGGGTTGCGCTTGCAAACGCAACCAGTATATGATTCTCTCGGCGGCATAGATAATGCTGTCTGGCGCGTGTTGATGGGCGCATAGTGCAAGAGCGATGTATTCGCTATGCGCAACTGTACAGTGGCGCGCAACATCTTCTGGGAATACTCCTGGTGCAGCGGAGGCTGTTTGTGGCGATCAGTGGAGGAATCGGGTCATTCTTTGATGCAGGCAACAGCGGCCTGGATCGGCCCGGACGGCATGTGTTGCGCTTCGGCGCGAAAATCAAGGGCGAGGATGTACCCAGCGTGCCCGAACGCTATCGCGGCCTCGACGGTCCCAGCGGCAAGCTGATGGGCGTCCGGCTGACACCGGCGACGGGCGACCTCTGGCTGCGCCTCGTGCGCCGCAGCCAGCGCCCCCCCTTCGAGCGCACCGTTCGCACGATTCCCCTCAATGACAGGCAATCGCCTGCGCCTGCGCCGGAAGCGATTGAGTTGCGCAGTGGCATGCGGGTCTATTGCCACGATGGCTACGTGGGCCGCATGGAAGGCGTCACCTTCGACGCCGGCACTGGAGCCGCCCTCGAACTGCTGATTCGCGTGCGCAGCGATGTGCTGGTGGACGTGGAGACGATGGCCAGCCCAATGGCGAAACTGATACCTGTCGCCGGGCAGCGGCTGCTGATTTCTCCCTCCTGGGCCAGTAGCGTCAAAAGTGAACCAAGCTCAGTGCCCTTCCGTGGCGAATCGCTGACGCTGCATCTCGACGCCAGCACAGAGCAGATTGCGTCGGGCACGACACTGCGTAGCGACGAGGCGGTCGCTGGCGACATCTGGGATATGCTCAACGCAAATCCGGCACTGGCGCCCTACACCGGCCATATCAACCTGGAAGTGCATGACGGCACGGTCCGGCTCTGGGGCAGGCTGCCTTCGCCACGCCATCGCGCCTCGGCAGAACAGGATATCTGGCACGTCCCTGGCGTCTTCACCCTCTACGACGAGACGACCATTGGGTAGCTGCGAGCAATACAAGGGAATCGGGCGGTTTAGCCATTCCTGATTCCCACTTTACTTCAGCTATTCAGCGCGTTTACGAACGCCAGCAACCAGTTCACCAACCTCGCAGAGTATGGGGTTCTGGCTGGCGCGCAACTCCTGGGACACGCGGGCGCGTTCGCTCTCACTGCGATTCTGGCTCATCTTGAACTTGCCTTGCAGCCGCGTAATCTCGATCTCGAAACCCACAACGCCGCGCATCATCTTCTCGATGTACTCGTCTGGCAAACTGTCCAGTCGCCATTGTTCCTCAAACTGGCGTTCGTGCTGCTCCACCAGCGACTTCAGGTGGCGATACAACTCCTTGTGGTCCTCGATCACCCGTGGCAGACCGTAGGCATGAACGGTCGCGTAATCCCACGTCGGCACGCTCAACGGTTCCTCATACCAGGAGGGCGTGATATAGGCATGCGGCCCTTGAAAAATCACCAGCACCTCACGCCCCGGCTTGAATGTGCGCCACTGCGAATTGCCCAGCGCCATGTGGGCATAGAGCCTGCCATACGGTGCTGTGTGCGTATCCACCACGAAGGGCAGCGGTGTCGCCACCGGCACACCGTCATCTTGCGAGCTTATCAGCGTCGCAAAGCTGTAGTCGCGCATGAGCGTATGCAGCGTCGCCAGATCATCTTCACTGAAATGTTTTGGAATGTACATCGAAAACCTCTCTTTCAGAAAAATATATCCGCTCAAGTCGTCAACTGTCTATGAGATGTCGTCCGCTCATACTTCTCATACTTCGGTCTAGATCGAACTATCAGTGTGCGAGGATACAGGCAAACACTGGTTACGCTTACTTGCAAAGAACCAGAGTTGTGAGAATGTCGAAGAGAATAAAGAAGAGGCGTATGCTATGGACCCTACGAATTCGCCAGTCAACGATACACGTCCCCTCGCCGCTCGCCAGCAGGAATTGCTGGCGCAACTGGCAGCTTCGCGCGTGCGCCTCATCGAACGCGCACAGGCGGGCGCGCTCGACCTCACTACACTACGAGAGCTTGCCGACCGTGAAGCGGACCTGGCAATTACGCTCGTCCCAATGCCGATTGATCCGGCGGAGCATGTGAAGGTCGCCCACTGGCATGCGCGCCCGTATCTCGAACGGCTCGCAGAGCATGACCCCGCGCGCGAAGTGGTGGCCGACGCCAGCCATAGCTACACCCCACGCAAGATACTACGGCGGGTGCTGGACCATGCCCTCGATCACCTGAATCAGATTGACCAATGGCTGCTCTGGCAAACCAATGGTACGACGCCGGTTCCAACCGATGGTTGGGCAGGTTCCGCGCAAACGCTGGGTGAAGACCGGCTGCCGCTGACCGCCGCCGACCTCGCCGCCTGGCTCTGGCGCATAAACCTGACCATCGCAATGGTGGCGCAGCACGCTGCACAACTTAGCGATGAACAACTCGACTGGACTCCTCCCGATGGTGGCTGGACTCTGCGCCAGATGCTCCATCACCTGGCCTCCGCCGAACTCTATTACGCCGTCTGGATGGACGAGTCGCTGCCAGACGAGACAATTGCGCGTTACCTGGAAGCCAGCCGCCGCCTGGAACGGCGCGCATATCAGGCATTGATTGCGCCGGAAAACGTGGCAATGATGATCTTCGACGACGATGCGCAGCCAACCACTGTCACGGCAATCATACACGAGGTATTGCAGAGCGAGCGCAAGATAAGGGAATAAGGCCAGTCAGCGGTTGAAACGGCATCGTGTAATCACAACCGAATTGTCTCAAATCTCCCCCTTGACGTGGCAGCGCAAACCGTGTATTATTTGTATACCGACTGGATAGTATAGAAATTGATGGGGGTGCGCATGCCCAGGCCAAAGCAGACGGATCCGCTGGCGCGACGGCAGATTCTGGCTGCGGCACTCGAAGTTTTCAGTCGCCAGGGATACGCCGGCACCACCCTGGACGACATCACCAACGCGGCGGAATTGAGCAAAGGCGCGATCTACTGGTATTTCACCAGCAAAGCCGATCTCTTCGCTACGCTGCTTGGCGAACGCGCCAGCATCTTCACCGAGATTCTGGAAGACGCGGGACAGCAGGGCACGACACCATTGCAGTCGCTCGAACTGATGTGGCTGCGCTGGATGGAGGCGCTGGAGACGGACCGCAGCTATCAGGCGTATGTCCGGCTGGCGCATCTGCGCGTTGAGGTGGCGGATGAGCCAGCCGAAGGCATGGATGCGCGCCGCGCCGAAGAACGCCGCTCACAGGCCATCATCACCGAGCGGCTGTTGGCTGCGGTGGCGAAAGGCGAATTGCCAGCGCATCTCGATATCGAGGCCGCCGCGCTCACCTTCGTCGGCGCGGGCAACGGGCTGGTGCGCGCGTGGCTGCTCGTGCCCGATACCTTTCTGCCGCAGGCCATTGCGCCACGTATCTGGTCGCTGCTGGTCGCTGGCTGGCAATGCGCAACTCCGTAAACATAGGCACCCTGAATAATCGGCTGTTCGCCGTGCTATAGATGCAGATCAGATTCGCGGCGCTGAAAGAGCCGGCGCACGCAGAGACCGGCTCAAGCCGGAGATATCGCGTCGCCATAGGTAGCCTTAGATAGCCATTGGTAGCGCAGACAAGAATGTCTGCGTCCGGCGAATGAGACAGATACGAAAGGGGCAGAACACAATGGCCGCCTCAGTACGATCACACGACATTGATGGGTTTGATAGCAGGGGGACCGGCATGGATCAAGAGACTGCGATTGAAGTGTTGCGCGAACGCTATGCGCGTGGCGGCCTGCCACTGGAAGAGTTCCGCCGCATGATGGGCACGCTGATGGTCACGGCTGACCCCGCTGAATGCCAGGCGATCATAGACCAACTGCCGCCGGAACCGGGGCGTGACCCGGCATTGCCAGCGATACGGCGCAGCCAGCCAACCTCTAGCACTGCCAACAAAAAGATTCATCGCTTCTCAGCGTTCTTTGGCGAGGTGGACCGCAGTGGCGTCCTGTGGGAGCTTGGCCCGGAGACGCATGTCTCCGCCACCTTTGGCGAGGCGAGGATTGACGTGCGCATGGCAAAGCTCTCCGAGGGCGAGAACATTCTGCGACTGAAGGCGCTCTTCGGCGAAATCTCGGTGATCGTGCCGCAGGGACTTCGCATCTTCATCGAAAGTTCGGCGCGCTTTGGCGAGGTGTCGGTGCCAGGGCATTCGGTCGGCGGCATTGCTGCTGGCGATGAGTTCACCATCGGCAACGCCAACGGCGATGGCGGCAGCTATCTGCGCATCGAAGCAGTGGCCAATTTTGGCGAAGTGCGCATCCTCACGGCCTAGCAATACAATGCCTTGCGCTAGCCAGCGCAGTGCTAAAGTCTCAGCGAACGTTTATCGGATTTGTGAACTAGCCCACAGGTCAGACTGTCAATTCCGCACGTATAATAAGATGGACCTGGATAGCGAGGTCCATACGTTGAGGAAGCAGTCATGACGGATGTAGTGGGGCAATCGCTGGGCCAGTACCGGGTGATTCAACTCATCGGGCAGGGCGGTATGGCGCGGGTATATAAGGGCTACCAGTCATCGCTGGCGCGCTATGTCGCCATCAAGGCGATTCCCGTGCAGGTTGACAATACCCGCGACAACGAATTCGCGCAACGGTTTACCACCGAGGCGCGGGTCATTGCGCGCCTCACACATCCCAACATCGTGCCGGTTCACGATTATGGCGAGGATAAAGGCTGGGCCTTCATCGTCATGGAATATATCAGCGGGGGAACGCTGCGCGACCGGCTGGCCCGCGCTGAGGCGCAACACACACGACTCGATCTCGCCGCCACGCTGGAACTGCTGGCGCAGGCGGCGCTGGCGCTCGAATGCGCCCATGACAACGGCATCATTCACCGCGATGTCAAGCCGGCGAATATGCTGCTGCGCACCGAAGACCACCTGCTGCTCTCAGACTTTGGCATCGCCGCCTTGCTCGAAGCCAACCGCGCCTTCACCCGCACCGGCGCCAACATCGGCACGCCGCAATACATGGCGCCGGAACAGGGCACCGCCAACGCCGTGATTGACGCGCGCACCGACATCTATGCGCTCGGAGTTGTGACATTCCAATGCGTGACGGGACAACTGCCCTTCCCAGCAGACACCCCGATGGCAATTGTCATGCGCCACATCAAAGACCCGGTGCCGCGTCCCTCCGCGCTCGTCCCTGGCCTGCCGGTGCGCGTGGAGCAGATCATCCTGCGCGCGATGGAGAAGAACCCCAAGAACCGTTTCCAGCATGCGCGCGAGATGGCGGATCAGCTAAAAGAAGCCGCCTATGAGGTGCGGCGCGGCATACGGCGTCCGCAGCAGACCGTCAAGCATCAGAGCCAGGCGCAGCCAATCAACCAGGCTAATGGCCACGCAGCGCCCATCATTCCGCTCGCGCCACGCGGTATCCCTGGGCAACCAGGCACCTGCCTGCGCTGCGGCGCCGCCAACAATCCACACAACCGCTTCTGCACCTCCTGCGCCTACGACCTCTCCAATGTGCGCGCACAGGTGGACCGCTATAAGGCGCCATCCGGCCATCCGCTGCGCTGCCGCATCATCATCCGCAACGGGCCGATGACCAACCACAGCTTCGTGCTGCACCAGGACATCACCACCATCGGGCGCACGGCGGGCAATGATGTCGTCATTCAGGATGCCACTGTTTCGCGCCACCATGCGCGGCTGTTCTTCCATAACGGCCAGTGGTTCATCGAAGACGCCGGCAGCGCCAACGGCACCTTCGTCAACGGCAACCGCGTACAGCGCCCCATTCCGCTCCAGAACGGCGACGAGTTGCGGCTGGGCGACGACATCATCAGATTCGAGTTGCTGGGGTAGACCTCACCCCCTGACCCCCTCTCCCGCGAGGCGAGGGTGAACCACGCGCAGCGTCACATTAGTGCCTGCGACGATTCCGCCTCTCAGAAAGAAAGGGTTTAGCGGCGTTCGTGGAGCAGCGAAGAGACACGCAGCAGTTCAGCGACGCTCCAGGCCTGTGCCGGGCAGCCACAAGGTGCAAACGGTGGATTCCCCTGGACAATCTCGCTGATGCTGCCCAGACCAGCGACGGAGAGATGCGCCATGAACGGTTTGAGCCGGTCGTCCATGCGTCCGCTGTCGCCATACACGCTGATGCAGGCGTCGGTATACACGCCAAGCAGCCACGGCCAGACCGTTCCCTGGTGATAGGCGGCGTCGCGCGCCTGTTGGTCGCCACCATATGCGCCTTGATAACGCGGATCATTCGGCGCCAGTGTGCGCAGCCCCAACGGCGTGAGCAGTTCGCGTTCGGCAATCTCCATGATGGAGAGCGCCTGCGCTTCGGGAATCAAAGGTTTCGCCAGCGCCAGCGCAACGAGTTGATTTGGGCGCAGCGACCAATCTACCGCGCCAGCCTCGCCCTCAACGTCCACCACATCATAGAGATAGCCGCCCGCCGCGTACCAGAAGCGTGGCAGGAAGTGCTGCTCCACAGCGGCGCAGAGGGTATCGTAGCGGCTGGCGTCGCGGTGCAGCCAGCGCGACCAGAAGCCCATCAGTCGCAGCGCATGGTACCAGAGCGCGTTGACCTCGACCGGCTTGCCCCGGCGCGGCGTCACCACCCAATCGCCAACTTTCGCATCCATCCACGTCAATTGCATGCCGGACGCGCCAGCCCGCAGCAGGCCATCCGCCGGGTCCACGCCGATGCCATAGCGTGTGCCACGCACATGCCACTCGATGATGTCCGCCAGCAGGGGAAAGAGATCGTCCAGCAGCGACCAATCCTGTGTCGCATCCACATAGGCGCTGATAGCGTGGAAATACCAGAGCGTCGCGTCAACCGTGTTATACTCTGGCGCGGTCGAGCCATCCGGGAAACGATTGGGCAACATCCCCTGGTTGACATAGCGCGCGAAGGTACGCAGCAGACCGCGCGCCTCCGCGTAACGGCGTGTGGTGAGCGTGACACCGGGGAGCGCAATCATCGTATCTCGGCCCCAGTCAGTGAACCAGGGATAGCCGGCGATCACTGTCACTTGCGTCTCTGGCTGTTCGGCTCGTTCTGCATCAGACCGTGCGACGATGAACTGATCGGCGGCCAGCGCCAGCCGTGTGAAGAGTTCGTCGCCATGCGCAGCAGTATCCGCCTGCGCCAGTAACGCGGCTTCACGCGCCTGCTCGCGGTCCAGCGCGGCGATGCAGATCGCCTCATGCTGCGGACCACCGAGCGCAGCCAGCATAGCGGGCAGCGTCGCCTCGGCGGAGAGCGCCAGCGTCGCCGTCTCGCCGGGAGCAAGCGTCACCTCGAAACACCCCGGCATATAGGCGTCTTCGCTATCCGGTAGACCGCGCGCATGTTCCTGGCGATGGAAGATGTGCCAGTTCCATTCGCCGCTGGCCGTGAAGCGCGCAGTTGGACCGGCAATCAGATGGTACGGCATGGCTCCGGCGAAGGCGCGCACCGTGCAGGCGGCGGGCGCAGCATCCACCAGGAAATGCCAGTCCTCCGCGCCCTGCGTCACGCTATGATGGTCGCGGTCCAGACAGAACGGCGTCAGCGCCAGCATGACCGGGCTAGCAGCGGAGTCGGCTACATAGCAATATTGCACGAAGGTGATATTGCTGCCATGCTCCATCCAGATGCGCTTTTCGAGCGTCGCGCCCTGCCCAAGATCAAACGTCCAGCGCGGCAAGCTACCTTCGAGGGCAAACGCTGCCAGAAACTCATAGCCACGCGGGTAGATCGTGCCGTCGGCATACTCGTTAGTGCCCAGCGCCAGCGCCGTCCCATCATGCAGCGTCACTACCTCATCGAACTTCGTCACCAGCACCGCGCGGTCTACCGGCGGGCGCACTGCCGCCACCAGCAAGCCGGAATACGAGCGTGTCGTTGCGCCGCAGACGCTACCGAGTGCATAACCGCCGAGACCGTTGGTGACAAGCCACTCGCGCTCCAGATCGGCGTCGAGGTCATGTAGTGTCGCAGAATCGAGCGCAAGCGTTGGCAGCGGCGCGGCTGGCTCAGGCATGTTGCGCCTCACCCTGAGTCTCATGCTGCCGCGCTGTGTAAGATTCAAAGGCGGTCAATACTTGGGACATAATCACTTCTCGTGGACCAAATGCGCTATCGGGTTGCCAGTCCAATAGCATGCCATTGGGGTGTGTCCACAGGGTTGTCACTCCACCGACTGTACTCATATGGGCATCGCTAAACGCAACACTTGTTAGCGGTATATTAAAAAACTGCCCAACAAGAGAGAGATTTTTCTTATACTGGACAACACCGTCATCGGTTATCACTAACAGCCATGAGCGCTTACGGCGAATGGCTACGATGTTCCAATAAATCATAAAAACACCTATAGAAACTATGCTCAAAATCGAGATAATAACCCATCTCTGCAAGTTAGGGTCAAATTGAGAGAAATGCGTTACCAAGTAAGCGTTGACTCCTATCAGGCATAAGATTTCGGGAGCATCGTAAAGTAGCATGCCCCAATAACGTTCCTTTGGGACGCGAAACACTTGCCATGATTGCGGCGCTACCCCAGCGCGCACCTGCTCGATGATAGTTTGCGCATCTAGCATGGCGATAGCTCCTATCCCTGGCGAATCAAACGATCATTACATCTCTGTGTCGCTCGTTTGATATGACGCCACATAGCGGTCATACGCCGCAAGGATGGCACGTAGAGTATCAACAGGATCACCAAATATTTTGTCTGGAGACCACTCGACAGGCAGATCATTCGCTCCCTGCACAATCAGGGTAGTTGGTGGCTTGACTAAAACGTTACTTTCCTTCAGTACACGCAATGGCTCGGCAAACGAGATTACATTCGCGTTCTGCTTCCATCGGTGTTCGATCACTCCATCTGGCATAACGACAAGCATTGGATCGTCTATATGCCGGAGTTTAGAGATCAACGCAAATAGGAGGATAATGCAGATGGCAAAGAACAGGACAGCAAAAGTTAGGTTCTGTTGACATTTGGCCAGGACCCCCTAGAATGGAGGCATGAGCGATATCCGATTAAGCGACGAAGATTGGAGCAAGATACGGGCATTCTTGCGCCAGGA
>JAJPKE010000009.1 GCA_021323855.1 Chloroflexota bacterium
CTAGCACTATGAATCTGCCACTGGGAGCGCGACATAGAAGGTTGAGCCGCTTCCTGGTGCGCTTTCGAGCCAGATGCGGCCCTCGTGCTGTTCTACGATGAGCTTGGCGATAGCCAAGCCCAGGCCATAACCGCCGCTTCTGGCGCGCTGGCTGCTCTCAGACTGATAAAACCGCTCGAAGACGTGGGCATGTTCTTCAAGCGGAATGCCTTTGCCCTGATCCTGCACGGAAAATTGCACGGTAGAGCCAATGCGCTCTGCTGTAACCCGTATTTCTGTGTCCTGCGGCGAGAACTTGATGGCGTTGTTGAGCAAGTTCGTCAGCACCTGTTGCAGCCGCAGTTCATCGCCGCGAAACAGCGGAATCCCCTCGTGGAGAGAGCTGATAATGCGCACGCCCGCTTTCTCCGCCGCTGGTTGAACGCTCTGAAGCGCCTGGCGCAGCAGGTTTTGGATCGCAATTTCGCCGAGCCGGAGCGTGAACTGACCGGAATCCGCCTTGCTGATAAAAACAATGTCCTCTACCAGGGTGGTCAATTGCTGCGTGCTGGTGCGAACATACCCCAGGAATTCCTGCTGGCGCTCGTTGAGTGGGCCGACCTGCTCTTCGGCCACGATCTCGATGAAGCCGTTGATCGAGTTCAAGGGTGTGCGTAATTCGTGCGAAACCATCGAAATGAAGTTGGAGCGCATGCGATTGACCGCGTTGAGCAGCGTATCATCGCGCGCAACCACCACAACGTTTGACGCATCGCTGGCAGTGTGCGGGGTGAAGCTGGCGGAAATATCGCGCAATCTACCGGCGCTGGTCTCCCAATATAGTTCTTGCACTGGCGGTGATGAACCAGCATCGAGCGCCTGCCGCAGTGGGCAATGGCTGGTGCCGCAGAGCGGGATATGGCGGCTGTCGCGGCAGCGCAGCACTTCTGTGCAGGAGCGCCCTGCTGATTCAGGCTCTCCCCAACCTGTGATGTCCCCAAACGCCGGATTGACCTCTTTGATGATGAAATCGTCGCCAATGCTGAGGATGGCTTCAGAGGTGGCGGAGAGCAGCGCTTTGCGCTGCGAAAGTTCGTATTCAGCGCGCCGTGAGAGATCGAGCAGATTGGCGGGCATGGTTGCCGTGGCGAGGCAGGCGCTGAGTTGCGCAAGCAAGATGGTTCCTTGCGCCTGGTGTTGCTGGTGTTCTTCGCTCCACCACACGGTGCAGCATGCCCAGGGCGCAGCGGCGCCAATGGGCCTTGCGAGCAGATATCCCGCATACGTGCCAGTGATGGTGTGCTGCTTGGCTTGTCTGCCACGGTATGCGCGATAGGCCAGCGCCTTCATCGTGCGTTCCAGCGATTGTGGCAGCGCGCCTTCCTGGGCAATGGCGGCTATCGTCTGTAATTGCGGATGCGTTTCGGGGTGTTTGGGCATATCCTCCTGCCAAAAAAACGCAACGGCATCCGCGCGAAGCTCAGCGAGCAGCAAATAGGCCAGCTTACAAGCCAGTGTGCATTTTTGTTGCGTGCGGCTGGCAATCTCGGCAATGTGTAGCGCAATGGCTCCTGCGTCTGGTGTCGTGCCTGCCGATTCAGTGATCCTCTTCATGCTGCACCTGCCCCACCATGATATCTGCGATATCTGCTTATTGCCGATTCAGACCTTCATGCGCTGTAGCCCAGGCTCCGGGCGCTAGCCAGCGGCGAGACGGTAGCCGACTCCACGAACCGATTGGATAATCGTTGGGTTCGCTGGATCGGGTTCTAGCTTGCGTCTGAGGCGGCGAATGTAGACATCAACGAGATTGCTTTCGCCCGTATCGTCCCAGACATTGACCAGTAACTCCTCACGGCTGAGCGCCTGACCCGGATGCTGTGCTAATTGCAGCAGGAGCTTCATCTCGGTTTTCGTTAGCGCCTTTTTGTTGCCATCCGGGCCGGTGACCTGAAGCTCAGCAATGTCTATATTGAGCTTGCCTATCTGAAACCTCTGCTTGTCGGCCCCTGGTCGCCCCTGATAGTAGCGACGGAGAACGGCATCAACGCGCGCCTGTAACTCCGCAGGCTGGAAGGGTTTGCAGATGTAATCATCGGCTCCCATGCGCAAGCCCTGCACGCGGTCTTCCAATTCCCCTTTGGCGGTGACGAAAATGACAGGGATGTCATAGCCCTGCTCGTGCAACTGCTGATATATCTCAAATCCGCTTGGTTGCTGCGGTAAGTAGACATCCAGAAGGATGAGATCCGGCGGGTCCCGCTCGATGAGCATCAGCGCGCCGCGCGCATTATCCACGGACTCGGCCTGATGCCCCTGCTCGGTGAGCAAGAACTGCATCAACCGGCTCCCACTGGGATCGTCATCAACGATCAGGATGCGCACGGATAGGTCTCCTGGTTCTGCCTGGCTGACTTGATTATGTTGTTGTCTTGAAAAGGGACCAGCCGGGCATGACACTTGCCTCAGTTTGCCCATGCCCGCCTGTCAGCCTGCATCTGTTATAGTATGCGCACACAAGGGAAGTGTCAACTGGGCAGTACATAGAACAACAGAGAATACGCGCGCGAGTAACATCTGGCTGATGAACTAGTGCGTTGATGCGCTGGCGCTATGCGCTCGTTGCGGTGCGGCGCAGACGCTCCACCTGAATCAGCAGGATCGCGATATCCGCAGGAGTCACGCCCGGCAGTCGCGACGCCTGCCCCAGTGTACGCGGACGCACACGCTCCAAGTGTTGCCGCGCTTCAGTGCGCAGCCCTTTGAGCGTATGGTAATCGAGATCTGGCGGCAGGAGACGCTCTTCCTGGCGGCGCGTCCGCTGGATGCTCTGTTGCTCCTTGCGAATGTAGCCAGCGTATTTGACCTGCATCTCCACTTCGGTCGCCGTATCTTCGTCGAGTACGGGCAACGTGACAGGCAGAGCGGCGACGAGCTGCTGTATGTCCGTGTAACGCACCTCTGGCCGGCGCAAGAGTTCCGCTGCCGTCGTCTTTTGGGAGATCGGCTGCCAGTTTAATGACGCGGCGAGCGTGGCGACCGATTTTGTCGGCGTAATCGTCGTCGCTTCGAGTGACGCCACCGTTGACCGGGCAAGCCGCTGGCGCTCATGTACCTGGGCATGGCGTTCGTCGCTGATGAGTCCCAGGCGGTACGCATGATCGGAGAGGCGCAGGTCGGCGTTGTCGTGGCGCAGCAACAGGCGATGCTCTGCGCGCGACGTATGCAGCCGGTAAGGTTCGAGCGGCGGTTGTGTCACCAGATCATCAATCAGCACGCCGATATAGGCTTCCTCGCGGCGCAGGATAAACGGTTCGTCGCCGCTGGCGTGGAGCGCAGCATTGATGCCGGCGATGATGCCCTGCGCACCGGCCTCCTCATAGCCCGATGTGCCGTTGATTTGTCCGCCCAGGAACAGCCCGCCGACCGCTTTTGTCTCCAACGTCAACTGAAGCTGGTCAGATGGCACATAGTCATATTCCACAGCGTAACCGACGCGCATCAATTCCACGTGTTCCAAGCCTGGAATGCTGCGCAGCATGGCAATCTGCACATCTTCTGGCAGGCTGGTGTTCATGCCCTGAACGTACACTTCGCTGGTGCGCCAGCCTTCTGGTTCCAGAAATACCTGATGAGTCTCTTTGCTGGCGAAGCGCACCACTTTGTCCTCGATGGAGGGGCAATAGCGCGGCCCGATGCCCTCGATGATGCCGTTGTAGAGCGGCGAACGGTCCAGGTTTGCCTTGATGATCTCATGTGTGCGTGTGGTCGTATGCACGAGATAGCAGGGCAACTGGCGTCGCCAGCCGGTTTCTGCCTCGGCAGGTATCGGATAGATGGGATTGGGTCTGCCAGAGGGAAGCATGACATCCTCGCGCGCCGTCGTATCCGAAGAGAAATACAGTGGCGTGGGGCTGCCCGGCTGGACCGTTGCCTGGGAGAAGTTAATCGTTCGCCCATCAATACGTGGTGGTGTGCCCGTCTTGAAACGGCGTATGGTCAGCCCCAATTGGCGCAGCGCCTCCGAAATGCCCAGTGCCGGACCCTCACCAGCGCGCCCACCGGCGGACGTTTTCTCGCCAACGACGAGCCGCCCGTTGATGAACGTGCCAGTGGTCAGCACGATGCTTGGCGCATAGTAGACTGCGCCATTGGTGGTGACGACGCCGGTAACGTGTGGCTTGCCGCTGGCATCCTGCCTTGAAAGCAGTTGGGTAATTGTCGCTTGTTTTAGTTCAAGTCGCTCTTGCTGTTCCAGCGCGAACTTCATGCTGAGACGATAGGCTTGCTTATCGCACTGCGCACGCAACGCCTGCACTGCCGGACCTTTGCTGGTGTTGAGCAAGCGTATCTGGATGAAGGTGCGGTCGGTGTTGCGCCCCATCTCGCCGCCGAGCGCGTCTATCTCGCGCACGAGATGTCCCTTTGCCGGACCGCCTATTGAGGGATTGCAGGGCATAAGGGCGATGCTATCAAGATTCATTGTCAGCAGCAGCGTGCGGCGCCCCATGCGCGCGCTGGCGAGCGCCGCTTCGCAGCCGGCGTGCCCCGCGCCGACGACGATCACGTCGTAGCGGTCGCTGACTCGTGGTTCTGGTGTTATTTCAGGCGATTGTGCTTGGTCTGGCGGATTTGCCTGTTTGGATGGATTCATAGGCCTGCTTGCTGGGTAGCTCTCTTTGATGATCTTGCCGCGACGCGATGTTCATTCAGCTTTGCGCCATCTGTGATTATCGTCTTGCTGGTGGTATGGCGTCAAATCGCGCTGCCGTCATTTGCCATCATTCGAGTGTGCGTGCCCCCACACGAAAAGAGGCTCCCCGCCTGGGGAGCCTCTTTTACCCGATCATGCGAAATGGGTTACTGCACCGTGACTGTCAGGTTCATGTCAGGGTGTACCGAGCAGGTGATTTGATAGGTGCCAGCAGTAGGGAAGACGACATCTTTCGTTTGGCCTGGCTGGATAGTAAACCCATCGCCCATCACTTCCTGGGGACCCTGGGCGGTCTTATCACAAACCTGATCTTTGCCGAGGCAGATGATATGCAGGCCGCCATTGCTGTCGTCGAAATGCACCGCCTGACCGGCCTTGATCGTGACGCTATGCTGGACAAAGTTGTTGCCTGTCATCTGGACAGTGCCAGCAGGCGTTGATGTGTTGCTCGTGTTGCCACCCGGCTGCTTGCCACAGCCGAACAGCACGAGCGCCATCAGCAGGAGCAGCGCGGGAATCGCCAAGAACACTTTTCTCATAAAACTGGATGGTTCCTTTCAACCTCTTCGTTGCCAATCCACCTATCGTAACGTCGGCGCGACACCGACTGATGAGAACAGACCCGAAGGCGGATATACGGAATTCATCGCAGCAGTTGTACCGCTGCATCCGATAGGTGTCAATTCGTTGGTAATCCATCGGAAAATATAGCAAATGCGCCCCCTTCTGACAATCAGGAGGACGCACTATCCCACACTAGGGTGTTTTCCCCATAGCATCTACACACTGGCCAGTTCATGTCAGAGGCGGACGAGGCGATAGCCTACACCTGGCACCGTCTGGATATAGGTGGGCGCGCTGGGGTCAGGTTCGATCTTCTTGCGCAGGCGCCGGATATAGACCCAGACGAACTCGATTTCCTCGCTGTAGCCAAGTCCCCAGACGCGGTTGAGCAGCACATCATGCGCCAGCACCATGCCCGCGTGTTCGGCCAGCACACGTAGCAGCTTGAACTCCGTCTTGCTGAGCGCGATGGGCCGGTCGCCAACCATCACATGCCGCTGGCTGAAGTCTATGGTAAGGTCGCCGCTGCGGAAGATCATTTCACGGGCACTGGCGGAGGCTGTGGCCTCGCGCGTGCGTAGCGCCACACGAATGCGCGCCAGCAGTTCTTCCAGGCTGAACGGCTTAGCGAGATAATCGCTCGCGCCGAGGTCAAGGAGGCGAGCACATTCCAAGGGGTCATTGTGACGGGCGAGACAAATGACCGGCGCAACGACGAGCGCCTGTAGCTCCTGAATGAATTCATCTACTGCTTCGGGCTGCTCCGCGCCAAGCGTATGCAGATCGAGCAAGAGCAGGTCCGGCTCTTCCAGGTCTATCAGCCGCCTTACCTCGTCGGCGTCTTTCGCCAGCACCGGCTTATACCCTTGCATGTCCAGGTTGGCGCGCAGATAACGCAGCATGCGGCTATCACTATCCAGCACCAGAATTACCGCGCGCTGAGTGGCAATCGCCAAGCGTTCGCGAGTGGGCGGCGATGATGCCGCAGATGGCTGCGCGCTGCTCTCCGTGTGCGCGGGCGGCGCGGGCACCAGCGGCCACGCGGCGGCGAGCGCAATGTCATGCTCATGTTCCTGTTGACCACTGCTGCACTGCGCCCAGATACGACCACCGTGCGCCAGCAATAGTGCGCGCGCCAGTGCCAACCCCACGCCGCCACAAACCGACAGCGCGAGCGCATGCTCCGGCTGATAGAAGGGATCGAAGAGATGCTGGATATCGTGTTCTGAGAGCGACGGTCCGGAAAATTGAACTGTCACCAGCACATCGTCCACCTGCGGGCGGATGCTCACGCGAATGGTACTGTTGCGCGGCGCGAGCGCCACCGCTGCCTCGATGAGCAAATCAATGGCGCGCTCGGCGTAGCGCGTTGCGGCGAGGATGCCAGGGATTTCGCCAGGAAGGGCCAGTTCCAGCGCATGCTGTGGCGCGCGTTGTTTCCATTTCGGCAAAATGCCCATGAGCAGGTCGCCCAGTTCGAGCGACTCGAACCGCAGCGAGGTTGCGCCGCGTTGAAGCTGATCGAGTTCTTGCAGCGCCTGCGCCAGTTCCACGAGCCGCTGCGCTTCGCCGCGCAGCCCCATAACAGTTTGCTGCGCATGGGGGTCCAGCTTGCGGGCGATAGCATGCAAGTTCTCGATGAGCGGTTTGAGCCGCGCGACAGAAGTGTTGCTCCCCTGCGCCAGCAGCTCCGCCAGATCGAACTGTGGCAGCGGTTCGCTCCTACGTGTTGTTTCTGTGGTCTGTAGGGCTTGGTCAGTATTGAGCGGCATGCTGGATGTGTGACGCCGTTCGTTCTGCGCTTTAGCTGTTCTGGAGGGTGTATCGGTCTGGGCCAGGATGGGCCGAGAGTTTGCGGGAGGCTCGATCATCGAGGCATGCCCTTACGAATTCCTGAACGTCGTGACCAATTTCGTCTTTCGTGTTAGTATAGTACGGTTCAGCCTGCACTGCAATCAGGTGTACACCTGACTCATCATCCGTTGATGTGTTTAGGAAATTGTAAGGTCTTGCAGTACCACTGATAGGTCCGTGTCAGGGCGCTCTGGTACAATCATCCTGAATGCGCTCTGACGCGAAAGGAACAACGACGACATATGCAACGTGTGCAACGTGTGACATCGGTGGCTGCCCCTGGTTGGCGCGCCACCCTGGGCGCCTATATCAACCTGATGAAGCCGCACGTCACGGTTCTCCTGCTTGGCACGACGTTGGCCGCAATGGTCGTCGCCAATGATGGATTGCCGTCGTTCGGCATCGTATTGGCAACGCTGATTGGCGGCGCGATGGCAGCCGGCAGTGCCAACGCCATCAATTGCTACTGGGACCGCGATATTGACCAGATCATGACGCGGACGCGCAACCGGACGCTGCCAGCGCGGCGCGCCACCGAGACACAGGCGCTAATCTTCGGCCTGGGGCTTGGCGCGGCTTCGTTCGTCATACTGTTCCGCTTCGTCAATCTGCTCAGCGCCGTGCTTGCCGTCTCCGCCATTCTCTTCTACGTCCTCATCTATACGATGTGGCTCAAGCGCACGACGCCGCAGAACATCGTCATTGGTGGTGCGGCAGGCGCGGTGCCGGTGCTGGTTGGCTGGGCGGCGGTCACGAACAACATCGGCGTGGCGGCGTTGTGGATGTTCATGATTATCTTCCTCTGGACGCCACCGCACTTCTGGGCGCTCTCGCTGCTGCTGAAGAAAGACTACGCGCGGGCGAATGTGCCGATGCTGCCCGTTGTCGCGGGGGAACGTGAAACCTATCGCCAGATCATCCTCTATACGCTGCTGTTGATTGCGGCGTCGTTGATGCTCTTTGCGATTCACGCGATGGGATATCTCTATCTCGTCGCGGCGCTGCTGCTCGGCGCGGGATTGTTGATTCCGGCGAGCATCCTGGCGTATAAGAAGACGCTCAAGTATGCGCGAGTGACATTCTGGTTCTCTAACTACTATCTGGCGCTGCTCTTTGCAGTGATGGTGGTAGATCGCGTGCTGCGTTAGCATCTGCTAGTATCTGTTAGTATCGCGCTGGCAGAAATGCCTGTTTAGCTGAGGAGCCGTGGCGGAGCTATGAAGCTGCGTTTGATATCGCGTCTGATCGTGGTGACGCTGGTCGTGATAGTGGGTCTGATTATTGTCATCCATCAGCTTGTCACGAATAATGGGTCTCACCCCGCGCAGACGACGCCAACTGCTTCGCCGCATTCATCCATCAGCGGATTTCATGCCACGGCGCTTCTGCGCGATAGTCATTTTGGCCTGTTTGAGCAGGCGGCGCCTGTGTTGACGATATATACGGCATAGGCTATGCGGGTGGCGCCAAGCGATGCGGTTCCGGCGTTTTCAGACGCCTGAATGATCGTTGTAGACTCCTGGGCATCATCTGATGCGCATGAGTTCCGGCTTTATTGGCGACTCTTATGTCGCCAGCGGTGTAGAAAAGTGTAGTGTAGCTGGAGGTCGAGGATTCTCACGATGCGATTTCGTTCTAAGGTCAGACGGATAGCAGGGTTGGCGCTGTTGGGGTTGGTGGCCTCGGCTGTCCTCAGCGCGTGCGACAAGTCGCCCAGTATTCTGCAACCGGCGGGGCCAATTGCGCAAAATGAAGCGTACATGGCATACATGGTCTTTGGCGTGGCTGCTGTGGTCTTCGTTCTCGTGACCGCTGCCCTGATCTACTGCATTATCCGTTTCCGCGACCGTCCGGGCGCTGCTGAAGCGCGGCAACTCCAGGGCAACCAACGGCTTGAGATCATTTGGACCGTTGTGCCAACGTTGCTGCTCTTTGGTATTTTGTTCTTTACTATCAGGACGATGTTCCTGGTGGCGACTCCACCATCGCCGGCAAACATCACCGTCAACGTGATTGGTCATCAGTGGTGGTGGGAGTTTGATTATCAGCAGAACGGCAAGACGCAGTTCGTGACCGCCGATGAGCTTCATGCGCCGGTCAATGCCATTGTCCACCTGAACCTGATTTCCGATAACGTGATCCATAGCTTCTGGATTCCGCAGTTGACCGGCAAGACTGACGTAATCCCCGGCCATAACAATACCATGTGGTTCCAGGCGACGAGCTTTGATCCCAACAATCCCGATAACAACGTCTATCGTGGGGCCTGTGCGGAGTTCTGCGGCACGCAGCACGCGCACATGGATTTCATCGTCGTTATCCAGACGCAGAGCGATTACAACTCCTGGGTGACGCAGCAGATGCAGCCTGCGGCGACGCCAGCCGCTGGCAGCCAGGCCGCCGCTGGGCTGAAGGTCTTCCAGACGGCTGGATGCGAAGGTTGCCATGCGATCAACGGTGTGACGCCACCTGTGAAGGGGCTGATCGGACCGAATCTCACCCATTTCGGCAGTCGCCAGTTGATTGCTGGTGGAGTGCTTTCCAACACGGCGGATAACCTGTTCCAGTGGGTGTACCAGGCGCAGACAGTCAAGCCAGGCGTTGATATGCCGGACTTCAACGGTTCGGCTGGCTCCGCTGGCAATCTGTCGCAGGACCAGGTGAATGCGCTGGTGGCGTATCTGGAGAGCCTGCAATAATGTTCACGTCAACACGATTACGATCACATACGAACAGCCGGTGGCGGGCATCCCGCGCGATCCCGCCGCTGCTTTCCCCGGCATGTGCCGGATGCGCGTCTCTGGTCCCGTCGCGGAGGAGTTATCATGGCAGTCGGTAGTATCGCAACTCGCGGACGAACTGCGAGGCAGACCTGGAAACAATCGAAGTTCGGCTCCTGGGTCACGACAACTGACCACAAGAAGCTCGGCATTCTCTACGTCTCGACAGGGTTCATCTTTTTCCTGGCCGGTGGCATCGAAGCGTCGCTGATTCGCTGGCAGCTTTCGACGCCCAACGCCGGGCACCTGTCGCCGGAAGCCTACGATCAGATCTTCACGATGCACGGCCTGACGATGATCTTCCTCTTCGTGATGCCGACGATGGCGGGCTTTGGCAACTATCTTGTGCCGTTGATGATCGGCGCGCGCGATATGGCATTCCCGCGCCTGAACGCGCTGGGGTACTGGTTGCTGTTCTTCGGCGGCATCTTCATGTATGCCAGCTTCATCTTCGGCTCTGCACCGAATGCCGGCTGGTTTAGCTATGCGCCGTTGACTGAAGCGTCGCCAGGATGTTTCACACAGGGCGTTGCCGCGATGTCGGCGCAGGCGCAGGCGCAGTTCGCCACGCAAAATCTTCAGCTTTCGTGCTTCTCGCCGGGGCAGAATCCAGACTTTTGGATCATCGGCTTGAACCTGCTGGGCATCTCCTCGTTGGTGGGCGCGCTGAACTTCATCGTCACCATCCTGCGCCTGCGCGCGCCCGGCATGACGATCAACCGCATGCCGCTCTTCGTCTGGATGACGATGATTACCTCCTTCCTGCTGGTCTTCGCGCTTCCCAGCCTGACGGTCGCCAGCTTCCTGCTGCTCTTCGACCGCCATCTTGGCACGCACTTCTATCAGGCTGGCGCTGGAGGCGACCCATTACTCTGGCAGCATCTCTTCTGGTCGTTCGGCCACCCGGAGGTGTACATCCTGATCTTGCCTGCATTCGGCATGATCTCAGAGATATTACCTGTCTTCTCAGGTAAGCCAATCTTTGGCTATACCTTTGTGGCGTGGTCCGGTGTCGCCATCGGTTTCTTAAGCTTCACCGTCTGGGCGCACCATATGTTCGCGGTGGGCCTGCCGACGGTGGCGCAGGCGTTCTTTGCCTCCACGACTACGCTGATTGCCATTCCGACGGCGGTGAAGATCTTCAACTGGGTAGCGACGTTGTATGGAGGGAAGTTACGTTTCCATACGCCGATGCTCTTTGCCACCGGCTTCATCGCCATGTTCCTGATCGGCGGTCTGAATGGCGCGGCGCTGGCCGTGGTGCCCTTCGACTATCAGGTGACTGACACCTACTTCGTGGTGGCGCATATTCACTACGTCCTCTTCGGCGGCAGCGTGATGGCAATCTTCGGCGGCATCTTCTACTGGTTCCCGAAGATGTTCGGGCGCCAGTTGAACGAGACGCTTGGCAAGATTCAGTTCTGGCTGTTCCTGATTGGCTTGAACCTGACGTTCTTTCCGATGCACATTCTGGGCATTCTGGGGATGCCGCGTCGCCAGTACACCTATCCGCCGAATCTTGGCTGGGATGGGCTGAATCTGGCGGCAAGCATCGGCGTCCTTATTCTGATCGCTGGCGTGCTGATCTTCCTCTGGAATCTCGTCAGGACGTTTATGAAGTCTGGCGTGGGCATGGCCGATGATCCCTGGGATGCCTTCACGCTTGAATGGGCGACCGCTTCGCCGCCGCCACCGGAAAACTTCAAGACGATTCCAACGGTGCGCAGTCGCCGCCCGCTCTGGGATATGAAGCATCCAGATAAAGCGGACTGGCTCACTGAAGGGCATTAGATGCGCCAACTCCGCTGGCCGCAGTGGTATGTGAAGCATCGCATCAGTCAAGAACGCGATGTTCCACACTCCACTGGCGCGCCAGTGACAATGTGGTACGAAGATTCAGGCAGGCAGATAACTGCGTATGGAAGCTATGGCGAATACTGGCGGTGAGCGCTCTGGGGCGATTAGATACGGACGGCGCACGATTGCGGGGTTAGCGCTAGCGTCGCTCATCTCCGGCACGTTGATGATCATTCTTCTGGTGCGGCTCATCTCCGCTGGACAGGCGGTAAGCGGCGCGCCGGTCTCACCGATTGTCGGCCATCATGCCCCCAATTTCACGATCACGACGTGGAATGGACATGTTGGGCAGACGCTCAAACTCTCGGACTTCGCCGGCAAGCCGGTGGTGGTCAATTTCTTTGGCTCGTGGTGCGCCGAATGTGTCGAGGAACAGCCGGTTCTCAACGCGGCCTGGCAGAAGTATCAGTCGCAGGGCGTGGTGTTCATCGGTGTGGCCTTCCGCGATCAGCAGGCAGCCGCGACGGCCTATCTGCAACAGCAGAATGTCGCCTATCCCTGTGGGCCGAATCCGAGCGATACCGCCGTCGTTGACTACGCCGTCACCGGCGCACCGGAGACCGCGTTCATCACGCCCAGCGGCATCGTCCTTAATAAGATCATCGGACCGATTGATGACGGGACGCTGGCGCGTGAAATTCAGGCATTGCTGAAACAGTAACCCTGATGGTAGTGGGACATAGATTGACATAGTTGGCATAGTTTGGAGGGGAGACGAATGGGAACAGGAGCCACGATAGGCATAGGCACCGTGTTGGCGGCCTTTGCTGCTGGACTGCTCTCGTTTTTCTCTCCCTGTGTGGCGCCGCTGATGCCCGGCTATATCGGCTATCTCTCCGGTTCGTCCTTGCGGGCGCCTGATGAGAAGATGGAGGAGGCGCTGGTGATGGGCAGGCGGGTCAATCCGGCATTGGCGCCGTGCCTGCTCTTTGTCGCTGGGTTCTCGCTAGCCTTCATTGCGCTAGGCATCGCTTCCGCCAGCGCCGGGCGTCTGATCGCAGCCTATCAGCCAGTGTTGGAGACGATAGTTGGCATTGTCCTGCTGGTCATGGGCGCGTTTCTACTGAACCTGCTGCCGCGTCCTGTCATGGAGCTATTCGAGCGTGAGCGCCGGTTGCATCTTTCGGCTGGCCGCGCGGGCAAATTTGGCGCGCTGGCGCCGGTGGCGCTCGGTGTGGTCTTTGCGGCGGGGTGGACGCCCTGCATTGGGCCGGTGCTGGCTTCGATCTTACTGGTTGCTGGTACGTCGGGTCAGGTAGGCGCTGGTTTCCTGCTGCTGTTGATGTACTCGATTGGTTTCGCGCTGCCGTTCCTGGCGGTCGGCCTCGGTTGGTCGGTGAGCCTGCGCGTGATGGGCTGGCTGCGCAGGCATGGGCGGGCCGTCTCGATTGTGACAGGCGTGGCGCTGATGGCATTCGGCATTCTCTATCTGACCGGCTGGGTGACGGTTTTCTCGCAGTGGGCGCCTTCGATTCGCGTCTGAGAGCGGGCGCGGCTGGGGCATAGGAGCGAGCCAAAAATACGATGCTACAGTTCCTCTTAACCGACCTGATGCGCAGCGTGCATATCGTCGCGGGGGCGGTTTGGGTCGGGGGTAGCGTGGTATACTTACTCGTTATCGTGCCTGCGCTGCGCCTCGGAGAAGCGGCGCCACGCACCGCCGCACTGATGGGTGATCTCTTTCGCCGGTTGGTGAATGTCTGCATCGCCGCGTTGCTGGTGAGCGGGGTGTACCTGATCGTAGACCGGCTGAACTCTACCAGCATCGGCGCCGCCTACGTGATTGTGCTGGTGGTCAAGATCGCGGCGGCGCTGGCGATGATCGCGCTGGCGCTCTTGCAGGCACAAGAAGCGCGGCGGCTGGCGAAGCGGCGCGGCAAGCTGTGGCGGCTGGCGCCACGCTGGATTCTCGGCCTGGGGATTGTGACATTCATCCTCGGCGCGACACTTACAGGACTCTTTGAAGCAAACATCTTACGGTAGCAATCATTCCGTAGGACGACGATACAAGCCAAAAACAGCGAGACAACGCGAGGCAAGCGATACGATGGAGGCAATCGAGTGGCAATTGAGCAAGTGACGCCTGTGGAGACACCCGCGCGTAGCAAACGCCGCAAGGTGCCCTGGAGCTTTATCATTGCCGGCGTGGTGATTGCTGGCGCCATCGTCTATCTGGTGCTGGCGAACACCGGCTCTTCCGCCGAATATTACATGACCGTCAACCAGTTGCGCGCCTGTTCATCCTGCGCCGCGCGGACGGTGCGCGTCTCTGGCATCGTCGTTGCCAATTCGATTGTGCACGACAACGCCACGCAGACGATTCATTTCCAGATCAGCGATACGAATTCCACCAAGATGACGGTTGTGTATAGCGGAGTGGTGCCAGATATTTTCAAGGCCGGTGTGCAGGTGGTCGTAGAGGGCACGCTGGGCAGCAATGGCGTCTTCCAGGCGCAGAATCTGCTGACGAAGTGCCCCTCGAAGTTCCAGGCCGCCACACCGCCACCTTCCGGTCAGTAGGAGTCCGCCGTGCATTATTCCGACCTCGGCATGATCGCCCAATTGCTCGCGCTTGTCTTCGCGGTCTATGCCATCATCGCTTCGGTGTTTGGTGCGCGGCTCCGCCGACCGGCGTTGCAGGCCAGCGGAAGGCTCTCGGTGCTGGCCGTCGCCGCCTTCCTGATTCTCACGTCTGCTTCGCTCTTCGCCTCCTTCGTCACGCACGATTTCGGCCTGCAATATGTGGCGCAGCACTCCAATCTGGCGATGCCCTGGTACTACACGGTGGCGGCGTTCTATGGCGGGCAGGAAGGCTCGCTGCTCTACTGGACCATGATGCTGGCGATCTTCTCAGCGATTGCCGTGCTGAGTTACCGGCGCGCGCCGGAGGGCCTGATGCCGTATGTCGTCGCCGTGCTGATGACGATAGATGGCTTCTTTCTCATCGTCCTCAATTTCGTCTCCACACCGTTTGTGCGCGTGCGCGTTGCGCCCATGGATGGCGCGGGCTTGAACCCGATTTTGCAGGACCCTGGCATGCTGGTCCATCCGCCGATGTTGCTGATGGGCTATATGAGTTTCTCGGTGCCGTTCGCCTTCGCGGTGGCGGCGATGATAACCGGCAAGCTGGATAATGGCTGGCTGCGCGCGATTCGCCGCTGGACGCTGGCGGCATGGAGCATCCAGACGACCGGGCTGCTATTGGGCGCATGGTGGTCGTATCATGTGCTGGGCTGGGGCGGCTACTGGGGCTGGGACCCGGTGGAAAACGCGGCGCTCTTGCCCTGGATCACCGCGACGGCATTCCTGCACTCGACGATGGTGCAGGAGCGACGTGGCACGCTGAAGGTCTGGAATCTGGCGCTGATTATCGCCACCTTCGCGCTTTCGATCTTTGGCACTTTCGAGGTGCGCAGCGGCATCATTAACTCGGTTCACTCGTTCGCCTACTCATCCATTGGCCCCTATTTCCTGGGCTTCCTGGGCGTGATTGTCCTCGGCTCTATCGGGCTGTTCTTCTACCGGCTGCCACGGCTGCGCCCCGAACACGAATGGGATTCGTTTGTCTCGCGCGAGGGCGGCTTCCTCGTCAATAACTGGCTGCTCACCGGCATTGCGTTTGCGACCTTCTGGGGAACGATTTTTCCCATCCTCTCTGCAACGTTCCGTGGGCAGACCATGACGGTCGGTACGTCATTTTATAATTTGACGGACGGCGCGCTCTTCCTGGTGTTGATTGCCGTCATGGGTATTGGGCCGCTACTGGCGTGGCGTCGCGCCTCCTGGCAAAGCATCTGGCGCAATTTCCGCTGGCCAGCGCTGCTGGCGGCGCTCTGCGCCATCATCCTGCCCATTTTTGGCGAGGCCAATATCGTGGCGAATATCGGGTTCGCCGTCTGCGCTTTTGCCGCCGCGACCATCTTCTATGAGTTGTGGCGCGGCATGCGCGTGCGCCACGGTCACGGTGAATCGTATCCCACTGCGCTGTTGATGCTGGTGCGTCGCCATCGCCAACGTTATGGCGGCTACCTGGTGCATCTTGGTCTGGTCATTCTGGCAGTCGGTGTGATTGGATCACACTTCTTCCAGGCAGAGCAGGACCTTTCGCTGCGTGCCGGTCAGAGCGCGACGGTGGCAGGCTATACGATTACCTATCGCGGCATCAGCAGCAGCGTGCAGGATTCGGTGCAGACCATCAAGACGCATTTCACCATTTCGCAGAATGGCCAGCATCTCAACGACATTTATCCTGGCGAGCGCATCTTCCCTGGCTTCGAGGATCAGCCGGCGAGCATCGTTTCAATTACGACGTATGGCGCGACCGATCTCTACGTGTTCCTCGCTGGCTATGAGGGGACGAACAGCGCGACGCTGAAGGTCTTTATCAATCCGCTAGTGTCGTTCGTCTGGCTCGGCGGCATCTTGATGTTGCTTGGTGGCATCTTATGCTGGTGGCCGGTCGCGCGCCCGGTGGCGCGTCTCTCGGAGACTGGCGCAGCTACGAACCGCCGTATACCAGCGGCTACCCGCGCGCCGGGGAACGTGAAGGTGGCGGCTAAAGCGCCGAGAGCGGAGGTGACATCATGAGCAACCTCCATAACCTCAGCGCCGTCTTGCGCCGCCGCTCATCGCTGGTTGCGTTGGCGCTGTTGATTGTGATTGGCGTTGTCTGGGGGGTGACGGCGGTGCGCGCCTCGCAGCCGAAGACACTGGATCAGCGCACCTATGAAGTTGCCAGCCAGTTGCAATGTCCAGTCTGCCACGGCGAATCAGTGGCGGATGCGCCCTCGCCGCTGGCGCAGGAGATGCGGTCGCTCATCCGTGAGCAGCTTTCACAGGGGATGTCTGAGCAGCAGGTCATCCAGTATTTTCACGACCGCTACGGCGATACGATTCTCGAACGTCCGCCAACCACAGGCTTTACCTCGCTGATCTGGCTTGGCCCTGCGTTGATGCTGCTGATCGGCTTGTTCCTGCTGGTCTCGCTGGTTCGAGAGTTGCGTACCAGCGCACACGACATAAAGAAATCGCGTGTCGCCTTTGAGACGAGCGCAGGTGATGTTGCCGGTGCGCAGGAAAGCCTTAGCGCGGAAGAACGCCAGCGGTACCGCCTGCTGTTGCGCCGTGAACTGGCCGCCGAGGAAGGCTACAGCGATGGTGAGGAGGTAGAAGCATGATCCTGCTCCTCATCGCCGTTCTGCTGGGCTTGATTGCCGCGATGCTTGTCTTGTATCCGCTGCTTGGCTTGAATCGCTCTGGCGATACTTCAGTTATCTCTGGCGTAACCGGCGATATGTCCGAGCGCGAGCGCGCCGCAAAACAGGCATTGCTGGATATTGATTTCGATTATCGCCTGGGCAATCTCGATGAAGAAGATTACGCAGGTTTGCGCGACCGTTATGAGGAGCGCGCGTTGGTCGCGCTAAAGGCGCGTTATGAGCGCGAGCAGGAACTCGATGCGCTCATCGAACAGCAGTTGGCGGCGCTGAAATCGCAGGAGAAGAAATCCGGCGCAGGCGCTCGCCATGCCGCGCCGTCCGCTGCACGCGCCACTACTGCGACCCGCGCGCAACATGGGCCGTCTCAGCGCCGCAGGAAGGGAGTCTGAAGCATGCGTATGCGAAGAGCAACCCTTCTTTTGCTGGCTGGCGGCGCAGTGCTGGCTGTGTTGCTGGCATTCTCGCCGTTCAACATAGCGGCCACGGCTTCGGCGCATGCGCGAACAGCCCGAACAGCGCAGACGGCGCGCGATAGCGCTGGGAGCGTCTCTGGCGTCCTGACCAATGGTTCGCATGGCAACGCGCCGGTGGCGAACTACTTAGTGACGCTTCAGGCGGTGACTGATAGCAAAGCGACGGATGCGGCGACGACAAAGACCGATGTGACGGGGCATTTCAACTTCAAGGGCCTCGATACCACCGGCCTCATCGTCTACTCCGTCTATGCGCGCTATGAAGGTGGACTCTTCACGACCGATCCTATCTCGTTCGATTCCGGCGCCGCGCAGCAGGTGACGCTCAAAATCTATGAGACGACGACGAGCAACGCGGGGATTCGCGTTGCCAGCACCACCCTGCTCTTCAGCCCTCCCAACCAGCCGAAAGGTCTGCTGCCGGTGGGCGTCTTGATGACGATAGTCAACAATGGCAACACCGCGTATGTGGCCAGCACTGCGCCTGCCAACGGCCTGCCGATGAATCTGCTGCGTTTCTCGCTGCCGCCGAACGCCCAAAATCTGACGCTCGGCGCGGGATTCAGCGATGCACAGGCGATCCAGGTGGATACGGGCTTTGGCGTGACGACGACCGTGCCACCGGGGCAGACGGCTTTCGCCTTCGCCTACGATGTGCCCTATACCGGCACGCACTACACATTCCAGTTCAAGGCGGAGTATCCGAGCGATCACGTCGTTGTGCTGATCCCGCCAGCCATAAAGACGATTGCGCTGGACTTTACGCCGCAGCCGGAAATTACCGCCAACGGCCAGCAATATCAGGTGCTGACGCGCGAGAAGGTGGCGGCCAACGCAACCTTCAGCTTCAGCTTCATCAACCTGCCGCTACCCGGCGAGAATCCAGACCTGGACTTCCGCCAGCTGGTAATTGTCGGTGCTGGACTGCTATTGCTGCTGCTCGTCCTCTTAGGACTGTTTGTGCGGCGTGGCAATCTGGCGGTTGTCTTTGGTTGGGTGCCCGCCTCGATGTTCTCGTCGTCGCGGCTCAATCAGCGCAGCCGCACCGCCCGCGAGACCGAACGGAAGCGGTTGCTGCGCGCGTTGTTGGCGCTGGACGAACGGCACGCCGCCGGAACGCTGGGCGAAGAATCGTATCTGCGCCAGCGCGATCAATTGCGAGCGCGGCTGCGCTCCCTGCTGGCGCTGGAACAGGCGGGTACAGTCAAATCGCGGAAAACAAAGCCTGCGGTTGCCAGACAGAACGGCGCTGCTCCGCAGGCAGTGGTTGAGCCTACGCCTGAGCCTGTCGAAGTGGCTCACGAGTCTCCTGAAGCCGTGGAGCAGCAGATACCATCGGGGGAGCGGTCATGAGCGCGCAGACCTTTTCTTCGCCAGATATCGCCGTAACGCCCGCGCCTGCCAGTCAGGCGGTGGTGACGGCTGCGTCGCTGACGAAACGCTATGGTCTGCGCCCGGTGTTGCGCAATGTGAGCTTTTCGCTGGCGAGTGGCAAGACGCTGGCGCTGCTCGGCCCGAACGGCGCGGGCAAAACGACGCTGCTGCGTCTGCTGGCGACGCTGGCAAAACCATCGGCGGGCGAAGCAACCATCTGTGGCTTTGATGTCGTTGCCGATGCCAATGTGGTGCGGCGGCTGATCGGCTATGTCGGCCATCAGCCGCCGGTCTACGACGACCTGACGGGGCGGGAGAATCTGCTATTCTTCGCCCGCATGTACGGTTTGCCGGACGGACCGGCGCGGGCGCAGCTATTGCTCGAACGGGTGGGATTGCGCGCGAAGGCCAATGACCGCGTGCGCACCTATTCACGCGGGCAGGCGCAACGACTGGCGCTGGCGCGGGGACTGCTGCATCATCCGGCGCTGCTGCTGCTCGATGAGCCGGATACCGGGCTGGATGACGACGCCATCGAGTTGCTGCATGAGTTACTGCAGGAACGTCAGATGGCTGGGCTGACGACCATCTTTACGACGCATCAGCTCGAACGCGGCATCCAGCAGAGCGACGAAACACTGGTATTACTCGGTGGCCGCGTGGTCTTTGCTGGCGCGTCGTCGGCGTTGACGCTGGCAGACCTGCGGCGGCTCTATGGCGGGCAGGCGGGAGGCACGCTATGATGGCCTCTCTGCAATTGTTCTGGCAGCAGACGCTGGCGATGCTCTGGAAAGACATCCGCTGCGAGTTGCGCACACGGCAGGTCTGGGGTGGCATGGCGCTCTTTGCGCTGCTGGTGCTGGTCGTCTTTAATTTCGCGTTTGATCTGCGCGTGAACGATAAAGTCGCCGTGGCGCCCGGTGCGCTTTGGATTGCGTTTGTTTTCGCCAGCATCCTCGGCCTGGGCCGGACCTTCGCCGCCGAACTGGAGCACGGTTCGATGGACCGGCTGCTGATCTGCCCGGTGGACCGCAAAGCGATCTACTGCGCGAAGTTGTTGGGCAATATGGCGTTTATCGGCGTGGTGGAGATTATCGCGGTGCCGCTCTTCGCCGCCGCCTATGATCTGCCGGTGCTGACGCTGGGCATCATCCCGATTGTCCTGCTTGGCACGCTAGGCATTGCGGCGATTGGCACGTTGTTTTCGGCGATAGCCAGCAATACGCGCGCCCGTGAGGTGCTGTTGCCGTTGCTGGTGTTTCCGTTGATTATTCCTGTCGTCATCGGCGCGGTCCGTGCGACACAGGAGTTGGTGAGTCCGGTGGGCGATGGCGTTCCCTGGCTCGGCCTTATCATTGCATTCGATGTCATCTTTCTCAGTGTTTCGGCGGTCATGTTCCAATATGTCGTCGAGGAGTAGCTTAGCTATGCGTGTTGCAAGTTCACCTCCGGTAACGAGCGCCGGTTCGTCCCCTGGCGGCATCCTGTCGTCCGGCTGGTTCCGGCCTGTGCGCCAGTACGGCGAGTATGTGCTTGGCGGGGCCACCGTCATCGGCATGCTCGTGACTATCTGGGCGGCGCTGATTTATTCCCCTAGAGAAGTCAATGGTGATTTCCAGCGCATTGTCTATGTGCATGTGCCGGTAGCCTGGGTGGCATTTCTTGCCTTTTTCGTTGTCTTTTGTGCCAGCATTCTCTTCCTCTGGCGCAAAGATGAACGCTGGGACCGGCTGGCCTGGGCCAGCGCAGAAGTAGGCGTGATCTTTACAACGCTGACGCTGATTACCGGCTCGCTCTGGGGTAAAGCATTCTGGGGAGCATGGTGGGTATGGGACGCACGCCTGACGACCACCTTGATTCTCTGGTTCATCTACGTGGCATATCTGCTCTTGCGCTCCTACACTGGGCGCTCGCCTAGTGGTGCGCGTGCCGCCGCTGTGCTTGGCATCATCGGCTTCATTGATGTTCCCATCGTCTATGAGTCCGTCAACTGGTGGAACACGCTGCACCCGCAGCAACTCGTCGTAGAAGACCAGTTGCCAGCGCAGATGCTTGTTGCCCTACTGATAGCTGTGGTGACATTCACCTTGCTATTTGCCTTTTTACTAATTCAGTTATACAAGCTCTACACGCTCAAAGCCGCTGCTGAAGAGTTGCGAGCGCGTGTTGAGAGTGAATAAAGCCGAAAATACGGCAGTCAGAGAAAGGGGGCACACGATGCAAGGCCCTGGTTTGATTTTCCTTGTCTTTGCCTACGCGATCATCTGGATCGGATTTTTTGTGTATCTTGGCTGGATTGCGCTGCGCATGCGCGGCGTGCGCACTGAACTCGAAACGGTGCGCGAGCTAGTCGAGGAGCGTGAGCGCCGGGGAACAAACGGCGGCAACGAGTAAACTTGCCAGCGCGGCAGGAGAAAATTGCTGCTAGCCCAGACGCGCGAGCAATGGTACAATAGTGGGTGCTTCACTGCACCTCTTGTGCCCACCGTTTGGTGAGCATTTATCTTAGTAGATTGAGGAGCCGGCAGATGCCTGAGAATTATGAGGTAGTCTACACCCATCCATCAGGGGCGACTGCCACGTTTACCCGCCACGATGGCGAACTGGACGCGCTGGCGAAGTCGCTGGACGCTGAGCAGTTCTGGGTGTTCAAGAATGTCAAAGCGCTGCTGGTGCGCAACGAAGACGGCGACCTTGAAGAGTCTAATCGCTTGATGCGCGAAATTGGTTTTACCCCCAATGTGCGTGTCATCACCAGGCCAGCGGCGGTCGCCGTGGCGCGCGAACCGGCGGTGGCTGTGGCTGCCGAGGCTCACGCAGGGCCGCATCTGCCTGGGCCGAGCTACTGGCCACTGTTCCTGGCCGCCTCCGTTACGATTGCGCTCGGTGGCTGGATGTTCTTTCCGATTACGCTGCCCCTGGTGGTCCTGGGGTTGGTGCTGGTCTTTATCTGCATGGTCTCCTGGGGGCTAGAAGTTATCTAACCCCGGCTGGAAGAGGTTGTATCATTCATGAGCACTGTTACGCATCAGACCGCAGCGCGAGAAGAGAGCCATACCCCGGTTCGTGGTCTTGGCTGGTATGGCATGGTCTTCTTCATCGCCTCTGAGGCCGTGTTCTTCGCCAACCTGATCGCGGCGTATCTCTACCTGCACGTGCATGCCGGCCCACACTGGCCGACGCTCGATCTAGATAAGGTGCTGGCAGCGGTCAATACCGTCATCCTGGTGTCCAGTAGCTTCGTGCTGACGTTTGCCGCACGCGCGCTCAATCGGGGAAACCGGCGGGCGTTTTCTGGGTTGCTGCTGCTGACGATTCTGATGGGCGCGACGTTTATCTCCATCCAGCTCTATGAATACGTCAACAATGGTTTCGGCCCGGACAAGAACATCTTCGCGTCAAGCTTCTACACGCTCACCGGCTTCCACGGCGCGCACGTGACCGTTGGCATTCTCTTCCTGACGGTCTGCTGGTTCCGTTCGCTGCGGGGCGATTTTAGCAAAGATAATCACTTTGCGCTCACCGCCGCTGAAATGTACTGGCACTTCGTAGATGTCGTCTGGATTTTCCTGGTGCTTCTGCTGTACTTTGTGGTACGCTAAACACTGTGCTACGCCATGTCGCTGGCTCATCATCGGCACGAGGAGGTAGCACGATTTCCTTGCTGGGAAGGTCTGGCCGAACATGGATGAGAATGTTTCTGCTATGCCTTCGCCTGCCGGTCAGATGACCGTTCGCGATGCACAGACTGAAGCAAAGGGGCCGCTACGCTGTGAAATTTGCGCGCGGCGGCTCGGAAAATCCCTCTTCTTCGTGGAGGAAACGGGCGACGTTCCTCCACCACGGCGGTCGTGGGTGCTTTGCCAGGCATGTAACGATGCCGTCCATGCGCAGATGGAGATGTCGCCGGTGCGTTCGCCGGTGCGCCTGCGTGTCGCAGTGGGCTTAGTTGCAGCGGTCCGCACACCGGCGGCGCGGCGTTCGCGCCTGGGGCAACTCAGCGATGCGTCCTGGGTGAAGGTGTTCCTTTGGCTCTTACCTATCACGATGTTGATTCACCTGGCAATCATCGTCGTCATCGCGTTTTTTAGATGACTGACGATTACCGGATATGAGGCGTCATGGCTGGTTTGCTTTCAGAGCCGGATACCAGCGATACTGCGGCCAGTTCAGTTGATGCGACATCATCTGCTGGCCGCTTTATTCGTCCTGGCATTTTGGTGGCGGGCGACGCGCTTTCATTTGTGACGTTTGCCGCTGTGGGGATGCGCTCACATGGCGTGGCTTCCGGCTCCAATGTGGTATTGGAGGTTCTTTGGACCGCCGTTCCCTTTGCTGCCGGCTGGTTTCTGGTCTCTCCCTGGCTAGGAGTATTCAGGCATGCGCAGACGACTGGCATGGTGCGCATGTTGATGCGAACGGAACTGGCCTGGCTCTGTTCCTGGCCGCTGACGCTGGTCCTGCGCTGGGCGCTCTCCGCTGACCACAATATTCCGCTCTTCTTCGCCCTGGTCATCCTGATTGTCAATGCCGTCTTTTTGGGCGTCTGGCGCAGCGTTTTCGCGCTCATTGCCGGTCTGGTTGGGCGAAAATAGTAAACCTGCTAAATGCCGTATGTCATGAATGTGATATACTCTCTGCGCCCGATGTGGCGTAGACGACATTGTAAGGATTGTAGTGTGATATGGTAGCCGCTATGGGCAGTTGCCTGTAGCGGCTTTTGGATATCCGTCCTTGTGTTCTTGATGAGTGGCTGATTGGTGAGTCGGTGAGTTGATGGCACGCGGTATTCCCTCGATGTAGGAGCGGCACATATGCAACGATTTCGTGCGTTCAACAGCGCGGCCTGGGGTGACGACATTGGGCAGATGGAGAACGCCATCAATGCCTGGCTTGAATCCGATCATCCCCATATCCATATGATGGCGCAATCGTCATTTGGCGAACATCTGATTATCAGCTTCATCTACGCCGAGAGTTTGCAGATGACGGCGACCGCTGAAGAAGCCGCTGCCGTAGCCGAACATTTCGAGCGCAGCCTGGAAACCACGAATCCCAATGCCAGCAGTGAAATCATCGTGACCCTGCCGCTGGTGGAGCTACCCTACTGATGAGCAACGAATCCTATCCCTATGTGATCTATAGCACGCCCGATGGCGGCGTGGGTGAACGGCGTGGGCTGCGCGCGATAGACTTCACCGGCAAGCCACTCTCTCTGCGAGAAATGATCCCACTGCCGGAGGGGGCGACGCTCTCGATGTTGCCGCAGCGCCTCGCCGTCGGTCTCAACGCCAGCGGCGAGCGCAGCGTGATTGATGCGCGCTATGGCTGGGCGCTGGCGGTGCTGCTGCCAATTGGCTATACGCGCACGTCTCTGCCTTCCTATGAGAAGACGCAGGAAACGGAGTCGCTGCCGTTCTTTGGCTATACTGCCGTGGCTGGCTATCGTGGCCGCATCTATGTGGCGGCGCTACGCACCGACGACCCTGAACGCTGGCTCTCGCGCCACTTTGATCCGCGCCGCTTGCAGCGATTGGTGGATGAACGTCTGAGCGGCGTGCCGGAGAACCGCATCTTGCAGCAGCACGCCCACTGCGCGCTCGATTATCATTGCCCGACGGCCAGCAATCTCTTCTTTGGTCGCTGGGAGGGCGCTATCGCCGTCTCACCCGGCTGTAACGCGCGTTGCATCGGCTGCATCTCCAAGCAGGACGAAGACAATCTCGTGTCGCCGCAGGACCGCCTGATGTTTGTCCCCAGCGTGGATGAGGTGGTGGAAGTGGCGGTGCCGCATCTGGAGCGTTCGCCCGATGCCATCATCAGCTTTGGTCAGGGCTGTGAGGGCGAACCGCTTTTGCAGGCCCGGCTCATCGAAAAAGCTATCCGTGCCATTCGTGAGCGCACGTCCTCCGGCATCATCAATATCAACACCAACGCCAGCAATCCTCGCGCACTTCAGCGCCTCTACGATGCTGGACTCGATATGCTGCGCGCCAGCACCATCTCTGCGCGCCGCGAAACCTACGACGCCTATTATCGCCCAATCGGCTATACCTTCGAGGATGTCAAGCAATCGCTCAAGCTGGCGCGCGATGCTGGCGTTTATAGCTCAATTAATTTGCTCTCCTTCCCAGGATTGATTGACGCCGAGGATGAAATTGCGGCGCTGGTGGACTTCCTGCGCGAGACTGGCGTGCGGCTGGTGCAGTTGCGTAACCTCAACATTGATCCTGAAGTCTTGCTGCCACGCATGCCGAAGCCGCAAGGCGCGCCGTTGGGCATGGCAACGCTGGTCGAGACGTTGCGCTGCGAGACACCAGAGGTGGAGATTGGCAATTTCAGCCGAGCAGTGCCGCGCCGGTTGGCCGCCAGCCATGCTGATGTAGCAGACGACGCGCCGGCCACAGCACGCGCTCTACCGGCAGCTCGGTGAGACAGGGACGTGGCGGGCAACCCTGCGGCATGCCCAGGAAATGCCCGCGATAGAAGCACGGACTGCACGCCAGATCGTTGCGTCGCACAACATAGACTTCGCGCGGCGCGTCTGGCCGGTAGGGTCCCCAGGCATGATGATTAGATGGCCCAAAAACAGCAACTGTCGGCACACCGGCCAGCGTGGCGAGGTGCATCGGAAAGGAATCGTTGCCGATGAAGAGCGCGCAGTGCGCCAGCATCCGCGCCAGTTCATGTGGCGAATCGGTATGATAGGCTTCGATCCACTCCGGGCGGCCAAGCCTGGCGAGCAGCGAGCGTTCGGTCAATCGCTCCTCCGGCCCACTCAAGAGTACAATGCGGGCGTCATATTCCTGATGAAGCCGCGCCGCCAATTGTGCGTAACGCTCTACCGGCCAGCGCCGGGCGACGCTATAGCTGCCGCTGCCCGCGTGCATCGCAATCAACGGCCCAGGCGCGCTGTAGTCCGGCGACCAATGGATATCTTCCCATCCAAGATCGGTTGGCCGCAATGGATGCGCCGCAGGCCCGACTTCGGCTCCCAGCGCCTTTACCACTGCGAGGCAGTAGTCAGCCTCGTGGCGAAAGCCGAAGCCTTTATCCGGCACCCGGATATCGAGGAACGTTCCCCAACCGTTGTCCAATCCGACGCTGTAGCGCGGCGCGATGGCCGCCAGCAACGCCTGATATTTGACTCGCCCAAATGGTAGCGTCAGATGATGCAGCAGCAGCGCGGCATGGTAGCGTTCCCGGCGCAAACGCGCGAGGAACGCGCCTGCTGCCAGCGCCGGACGCACGTTCCGTATCACCTGGGTTGGACGGTCGAAATTATATTTATCAAGCGTATAGATGTGGCGAATCAGTTGTGAGTCGCGCAGCAGTTCGGCAGACCCCGGCGTGGTAAGAACGTCTATTCGCGCTCCTGGATAGCGTTCGCGGAGCGCATGAATCGCTGGCGTCGTCAGCAGCAGATCGCCGAGCGTTGCCAGCTTGATGAGGCAGATGCGCGGCTGCTCACCCAGGTTGATCGGCGCTGGTGGCTCAGGAATGTGGTGATGTGGGAGTAGTGGCATGGTGTATCGCCCCGATGACTGGCAAAGATAAAGATGCCCGTCCGTTCTCGCTGGCGCGCTTCAATTGCCTGCGCGCCGCCGCAAACACGAGTTCTGGACTCAACCCTTTCATACAGACGGGATTGCCAAATGGACACTCTGCGGTGGCGCTGGCGTCGTAGCAGGGCGAACACCAGATATCACGGCGCAGAATGATGGCGTCCGGCGCGGTTGGCCCGCTGAGCGCCGGATCAGTCGGTCCGTGTAGGGCAACCACCGGCGTGCGCACGGCGCAGGCGATGTGCATCGGCCCGCTGTCGCCGGAGATCACCAGATCACTGGCGGCGAGCAGCGCCGTTAGCTCCGGCAGCGAGGTCTTGCCAAGCAGATTGAGCAGTGGATAGCGACACTGCTGCTCGATGGACTGCGCCAGCGGCGCCTCGCTTGGCGCCCCTGTAAGGACAACCAGCGCATCGAGTTCTTCGATCAGCCGCTCCGCCAGCCTGGCGAAGTGTCCGGTGGGCCAGCGTTTGGCCTGCCCGTTGCGCGCGCCGCCGTGCATGGTGATGACCGGCCCGCCATGTTGCAGCATTGATCGTGCCTGTTGCAACGTCGCCGCCATTTTTTGTGCGGCGGCTGGAACAATGCTGAGGCGCAGCAGAGCATCGTCAGGTTCAACGATGCCACCGGCGGCTTCGGCAAGCGCCAGCACATAGCATGTTTCGTGTTGATGGGTGCGATAGCGCCCGCCAGGGAGTGTATGCGTCATAAAAAACGGGTAGGCTTCCTTCGCATAGCCAATGCGTCGCCGCGCATTGCTGAGGCGCGTGAGGATGCTCCCCATGTCTCCTGAGATGCTGATTGCCAGGTCATATCGTGCGGCTCGCATCGTGCGCAGTACATCACCGGCTGCGCGCCAGTTGGCCGGATTGAGATAGGTTTTCGGCTGACGCCAGATATGTGGATCATAGGCAAGGACACGGCTGATATCGCGTTCGCCTTGCAGGATACCGGCGGTTGATTTGAGAACCAGCATATCAATTTCGGCGTCGGGATAGGCACGTTTCAGCGCCCGCACGGCGGGGAGCGAGAGAACGACATCGCCCAGCAGGTCCACCCGCACGACGAGGATACGCCTTATGGGTGCAGCGTCCTCACTAGGCGCTTTTGTGTGCGTGAGATAGCCGATGATCGCCATGACCAGCCAGAGCAAACGCTGCGCGATACGTTTGGTCGTCAGCTTGGTTCGTGCGCCTAGCCGTGCGTCGAATGGCGGACGGCTATCATAGGCGGCATCAAGCTGGCTGGCAGCACTCTCGTCGGTCTCCGCTATCTCTGTTCTCTCCATTACATCGCCTTTGTCGTGGACGCGCTGCCGCTCATGAGTGGAAGGCGCGTAGAAATCCCTCACTGAGAAACTATATCACCTCATGGATTGTTGGCCATTCATAAGTTCCTGGAAGGCCAGCTCGATGCCGCTGGTGAAGCGTTCCCAGGTGAATGTTCTGGCTGTTTCGCGCGCGTGCTGGCCCAGGCGCAGGCAGAGCGCATCGTCTGCAATCAAACGTGTTGACGCCGCGATGAACTCTGCTTCATTGGCAACGAGCAAGCCCGTCTCATTATCAACGACGAGTTCCGGTAAGGCGCCGTCACGGATGGCGATGACGGGCTTGCCGGCGGCCATCGCTTCCAGCGCCACCAATCCAAATTCTTCCGCGTAGGGAAGAAAAGCCAGGTAGCGGCACCCTGCATAGAGATCATAGAGCGCCGCGCCGGTGAGCGGTCCGGCGAAGCGCGTGCGTGGTCCGGCGATCTTGCGGAGATGCGCGGTATAGGCGCTGTCTCCTGCGCCAGCGACGATCAGTTCAATGGGCAGCGTGGAACTCCACCGCAGAAGCCGTTCGATGCCCTTTTCCGGCGCGAGGCGTCCGACAGAGAGAGCATAGCGTCCCAGAGAAGGCGGCAGAGAGAAGAACATGTCGTCCACGCCGGGGGCAAGGACCACCGCCTCGCGTTGATATGCGCGCATGATGCTGCCTGCTGTGTAGGCGCTGTTGGTGAAGAGCCGCGCCGCGCACTGAATGGCCGTGCGGTCCAGGAGACGGCGCGTCGCCAGATCAGGACGTGCGCCGCCAATCAGATAGCGGGAACGCATAGTGTGGATATAACAGAGCGTGCGTGGATGCCGCAGCGCGAGCAGCCGCGCGCCGAAGGTTAGCGCAATGACAGCATCGGCGTTCGGTGTGGCGGTGAACCACTCAAATGTGTGCAAAATGCGGTGTGGAAACGTAGCTAGCTCAGGATAGGTCGCCTCCGGCTGATATCCGCTCGTCCAGAGGGCGACGCTATGGCGCGCGCTGAGATATTGCAAGAGTTTCAGGAGCGCCCGCTCGCCGCCGCCGAATGTATTGAGCCGGGAATGAGCGACGACGAGACGCATACCGACAAACACCTTCCTATTGAGGCGCTACTGAATGACGAGTAGTTGGCTCTGCATCCGGTTGACTGCCGATTGTTCGATAGTCCTATTGCCCGCCATGTCCTGGTGGCCCGGACACATGGCCTCCCCTGTGACCATTGCCGCCACCGTTGCCGTTTCCTCCGCCATTACCGTTCCCTCCGCCATTCCCATTCCCATTCCCATTCCCGTTGCCATTTCCTCCGCCATTGCCGTTCTTACCACTTTTCCCCGGCGATTGTGGTTTACCGCCAGACGGCCCCGTATTGGCTACGCCTGTTGTCGTCGGTGTTGTAGTACCTGGTGTTGGGGATTGGCTGGTCTGTGTGGCTAGCGGCGTGGTCAGAGACGATGAAACCGCCGGTAGATTGATGTCGCTTGCCTGGATGACCTGCTGCTCATGCTGTGTCGTCATGGTGAGCGTCTGCACCAGCAGCGTTTGTCCTTGCTGGCGTGCCCTGGTGAGCAGAATCGCTTCTTTTGTCAGCGTAGAGGCCAGCCCGGTAGCAATGGCTTGCACGCTTTCATGGCGCTGCTCCATCCGGCGTGTCAGTGTGATGATCTGGCTGATGGTTCCATCGAATTCCCCGGCAAGTGCCCGCACTTCGCCACTTTGCTGCAAGGCATTTTCGCTGGCAATTTCTTGCAGGCGGTGATTGGCGATGGTGAGCAGCGTGGCGCCTCTTTGCTCATCAGAGAACGCCAGTTGTAGCGAGAGCGATTCTTCCGCCAGTTTGAGGGCGTAAAGTGGCGACCCAGGCAATGCGGAGGTTGTGGACTGCGAGAGAACTCCACCGATGGTGAAGAACAACAGCAGCAGCGCAGCGGCGGCGGCGAGCGAGCGCCATCTCGCATTCTGCCGGTGGGTTCGTTGTCGCGCTGCCGCCCTTTGGCTGCGGTTTGCTGCAAACGCAGCGGTCAGTTTTGCGTGCACCTGTGTTCGCGCTGCTTCAAGTTCCGCCCCTTCCACCTGTATCGCGCGCAGCGCGGCGATGAGGTGAATATGGCGTATCGTCTGCGCCGTCTCGATACGTGCTTTATAGTCGAGATGGTCGAGATGGTCGAGATGGTCGAGATGGTCGAGATGGTCGAGATGGTCGAGATGGTCGAGATGGTCGAGATCGTCCGGGATCTCTCGTTGGCGCCTTCTATACCGGACATCGCTTGCCGGATGCTCATGCTCTGGCTCTTGTGCGAGCAACTGTTCTTCATCGTTCATGGGCACGCGCTCCTTTCGCTACCGACAGCGCCCGGCGCAATCCCTCGATGGCGCGGAATTGCATACCACGCACTGTTCCTTCTTGCTTGCCCATGATGTCGCCGACTTCGCGTGCTGAGAGACCTTCGACGAACCGCAGCAGTACAACTTCCCGCTGCTCTTCCGTCAGCGCCTGCAATGCCGCATGCAGCTCTTCGAGCGTCAATTGCCACTCAATCGCTTCTTCTGGACCGGCGAGCGTAGGACCATCCCAAACCGCAGCTTCGTCCGCGTCGAGTGAAATCGTCTCATGCGATCTGCGATAGCGGTCAACCAGTGCGTTATGTGCCAGCCGGAAAATCCATCCGGCGAATGAGGCTTCGTGTTTTGGCGAGAAGCGGTGAATGCTGCGCCAGGCGCTGAGAAAGACAAGCGCCGTGAGATCCTCGGCGTCGGATGGATTCCCCACTTTGAGCCGCACATAGCGATATACACGGTCGAAATACAGGTTGTAAAGCTGGCCGAACGCTTCGCTATCGCGCTGTATCGCCCGTATGATGAGCGTTGGTTCATTCTCATCTATCACTGGTTGCATTACGTCTCTGCGCTCTGAATGGTATTGGCCGGTTTATCTACTGATGTCTGCTCGCCACTCGCTGATGCTTCCAGCCAATGTTGCCGATCCACTGTATGCGTAAGCCATGCTGCTATATGTAACGAGTGGATGCGCTGGAAGACTGCATACGCATCCTGAAGTCGCCTGAATGGGGCAAAGAGTGTTGGGCCGCTGCCACTCAAGCGCACGAGCGGCGTTCCTGCTTCAAGCATGGCATCACGGACGGCTCCGACTTCCGGAAACGAGCGGAAGACTCCTGGCTCCAGCGCGTTGGTCAGATGCTCGAAGGGAAGCGGTTCACCGGCGCGGATGGTGGCAACCACTGCTGCGGTGTCAGCGCCGTCGCTATAATCATCCGGCAGCAGGGCACGGAACACAGCAGGCGTCGGGATGCCGATTGCCGGTTTGGCCAGCACGAGCCAGAGCGGTTCGGCATCTGGCAGCGGTGTCACAACTTCGCCACGCCCTTCGATGAGCGCCGTGCCACCATGCAGGAAGAACGGCACATCTGAGCCAAGTTGCGCTGCCAGTTCCGCCAGGCGCGCCGGTGATATTCCCAGGCTCCACTTCGCGTTTAACTGAATGAGCGTGGTGGCGGCGTCGCTGCTGCCGCCACCCAACCCGCCCTGGGCAGGCGTTTCTTTGTGCAGATCAATGATCGCGCTGAGGTTTGGCCGGTGCGCTTCCTGGCGCAGCAACACGGCAGCGCGCAGCACCAGATTATCCGGCGTATTCAGCGTTTCCGCATCACAGACGCATTCCAGGTCGCCATCGGCGGTGGTTTGCAACGACAACGTATCGTGGAGCGCAATGGTCTGCATGACTGAAGCCAGATTGTGATAGCCGTCTGGCCGTTTGCCCAGCACATCGAGCGTCAGATTGATCTTGGCGAATGCCTGTGCGAATGTTGCGCCGGAATGCAGCATACTTCCTCCCGATGAGATGCGCTGGTCCTATTGCTGTGGGATGATATGTGTTGCTTATTATACTGTCTGTACTGGCGTGAGCATAGCGCCCCCTGAATTTGTACCGTGTTATCGTACCCCTTGTGCGTGGTGGGTGAAGGTGTCAGACATGGCTATTGAAATGCAAGCGATGAGGCGCTCTTCTCGGCCTGCGCTTCACTCTCGCTGGATGCCGGACGATATTATCGCGTTACGCCACTTCCTACTTGCCTCGCAGGAGGAATTTGCCGAGCGCTTGGGAACCAGGCAGCAGCGCATCAGTGAGTGGGAATGTGGGAAACACCGTCCACGCGGCATGAGCCTTATGCTGCTGGATACGCTGGCGCATGAGGTTGGCTTTGACGTGCGAGTTGGGCAACTGGCGCTCGCTCCTCTCCGGCAACAACGATAAACGATAAACGTTAGGGGAATCACGTTTGTGGGAGTATTGACCGCTATTGATGGGACATTGCTCAATGCGTTGGCGGTGCTGGTAGGAGGCGTGATTGGATGGAAGATCGGCGACCGGCTGCCAAAACGCATCAATGAGAGCCTTTTCAGCGTTTTGGGATTGTTTACGATTCTCATTGGTCTGCTCGATGCCCTAGGTACCAAGAATCCCCTGGTGATGCTCGGCGCGTTATTGATCGGCACGCTGCTTGGCGAGCTGGCCGACCTGGATGGATTGTTGACCCGGTTTGGTGATCGCCTTCAGCAACGCCTGGCGCGCGATGGATCGCGGCTCAGCGAAGCATTTGTGACGTCGAGCCTCGTTTTTTGCGTTGGACCACTTTCGATTCTTGGCGCGTTTGAGAATGGTTTGCACGGCGATATCACGAAACTGGCGATCAAGGCGATGCTCGATGGCTTTGCGGCTCTTGCCTTCAGCGCAACGCTCGGCTGGGGCGTCTTGCTCTCGATCTGCACCATTCTGCTCTACCAGGGCGCGCTGAGCCTGGGGGCGCATGCGCTTGCCCCATTGCTGGCTACCAATCCACAGATGATTACCGAGTTGACCGCGACCGGCGGCCTGATTCTGGTGGCGATTGGGATGAAGCTGCTCAAACTGCGTGATTTTCGCGTCGCCTGCATGTTGCCGGCTCTGATTGTCGCGCCGTTGTTGGTCTTTGGCTTGAATGCTGTTGCACAACTGCTTCGCTGAGCGTTATACTCTCCTGTACAACTGAATCACGAAATCCGTGAGGTGGCTGCGCCAGGAGCGTGCCAATGGGGCATGTGCGGCGTAGCGTGGGAAATCGGTGAAAAGCCGATGCGGACGCGCCACTGTATCCGGGAAAACGACTGCTGCCGCCACGTGTTGCGCGTGGGGTCACTGCCATGAAGCGCATGGTGGGAAGGCCGCGCAGAAGTCCGACGCTATTGCTCATCGAATACTCTTCGAGTACTTTTCGAGAGCAGGTGTGAAACCGGGAGCCAGGAGACCGGCCTCATGGACCGCACTCAGGTCCTTCGCGCCAAGAGGAGAAGAGTAGCTATCAGGCTGCGCCTTCTTTCACCAGTGGGAAGAAGGCGCTTTTGTTTTGGGGATGGCTGCACGTCAGGTGTAGAGGTGCATTCGGTTGATTTCCTCACGTGTGACACGTTCATAGTGAGGAAGCGTTCATAAGCGAGCGGGCAGTAGTTCGTGGCGCCGTGTGCTGCCAATGAGATTGTTTTTGAGGTGACTTGAGGTGAGTTATCCTATGCACACTCGTTTGCACATCCGTTCTCATGCGGCGTCGTTCTCTGTTCTCGCGCTGCTGCTGGCAGTGTTGGCGGCGCTTGCCGGTTGTGGCGGCGCGGCAACCGCGCAATCTACCACGCCGGAAAAGCCCTTGCTCTCGAAAGACGCCAATGGCACGCCCATCGTCATTCCCGCCAAAGCGCCGCAACGCATCATCTCGCTCGGGGCGAGCGATAGTGAGATTCTGGCGGCGTTGGGGGTTGGCTCGCGCGTCATCGCCGTTGACTATTACACGGATTATCCCGCCGACTTCGCAGCCAAGACCAAGATTTCCGATGTGAACGGCACCTACAATGTCGAGGCTATCGTCGCGCTTCAGCCGGACCTTGTATTGAGCTTCGGCGGCGAAACCCGGACCGCTGATACGAAGTTGCTGGCGGCGCACATCACTGTCTTTGATCTTCCGCAGCTCGATCTTGCTGGTACGCTGATGGAGATGCGGCTGATTGGCCAGTTGGTCCATGCCGAAAGCGCAGCGAACCGTGTCGTGCAGAGCTTGCAGCAGCGCATCAATGTTGTCAAGGCAAAGGTTTCTGGTGCGCCTGCCGTCTCGGTCTACATGGAAGTTGGCTATGTCGCGCCGACCGCCTATGTCTTCGGCGGTGGCTCGTTTGGTGATGATCTCATCCGCGATGCTGGCGGCACGAATGTCTTTGGCAGCGATACGGCCAATGGCGGCTATCCATCGGTGGATGATGAGAGCATAGTCGCTGCGAACCCACAGGTGATTGTGCTGACCGAGGACCCATCATTCGGTGGTGATCCCAATCTGGTTTATCAGCGGCACGGCTGGTCGGTGATCTCCGCTGTGAAGGCGCATCGCGTGTACGTGCTGAACTCTGACGAGAGCCAGCGCGCTGGTCCGCGTCTGGTGGATGCGCTTGAACAACTGGCGAAGCTGTTGCATCCTGATCTGTTCTCATAGCATAGATAGCTGTAGCGGGGAGGAGATTGGTGATATATCCCTGTAATCTCCGCCGGTTCGCTGAGGTAAGAGCGTGTGACAACGACGATTCAGCCATCCGAGAAACCTAAAGGGGCAAGTGGTGCGGCGGACTTGCAGGCGCCGCATCAGCCAGTAACTGCGCCTGGCGCTAAGACTAGCAGCAGTACAGGCCAGCTTGCCCATAGGCACTGGCGGGTGGGACTATTGCCGTTGCTGGCGCTCTTGCTGGTGGTCGCTATGATAGTTGCCGGCGCGTTTGGCGAAGTGCCCATTTCGCCAGCGCACACGGCGGCGATTCTGCTCAATCAGACGCATCTCTTCCATTTCCCGCGCACGTGGCCCGTCACAGACGAGGTGATTCTGTTGCAGTTGCGCCTGCCGCGTGTGGCGGGTGCGGCGCTGGTGGGCATGGCGCTGGCGGTGGCCGGCGTGCTGTTCCAGGGATTGCTGCGTAACCCACTTGCTGATCCGCTGTTGCTCGGAACGTCATCCGGCGCGGCGCTGGGGGCTTCCATTGCGTTTGTCGTGCCGGCGCTCTTCACCGCTGATTGGTTTGGCTTTGGGTTGATTCCAGTGTTGGCGTTCATCGGCGCGCTGCTGGCGGTGGCGCTGGTCTACTGGCTCGCTTCACGTGGTGGGCATACGCCGGTGGTGACGTTGCTGCTGGCAGGGGTCGCGGTCAGCGCTGTGTTGACCGCCATCCAGACGCTTATCATCACGCTCAATGACCGGCTGGGGCTGCAAATCTCTGCCCTCTATCTCTGGCTGGCTGGCGGCGTGGATGTGCAGACCTGGGTGCAGGTCGGTGTGATCGGCACGCTGACGCTGCTCGGTGTGTTTGGCGCACTGCTGTTGGCGCCGACGCTGGATGCGTTTGCGCTCGGCGAAGAGATGGCATCGCACCTGGGGTTGCGGGTCGAGCGTTCCAAGCTGGCGATTGTCGCCGTTGCCGCGCTGCTGGTGGCCGCCGCCGTTTCTATCAGTGGCCTGGTGGGATTTGTCGGTCTGGTTGCGCCGCATGTCTGCCGTATCACGCTGGGGCCACGCCATCGCTTCTTGATTCCGGCGGCGGGGCTGACCGGCGCGATCTTTGTCGTCGTCGCTGATCTGCTGGCGCGGACGCTCGCCTCGCCAAGTGAGATACCGCTTGGCGTGGTAACGGCGCTGGTCGGCGGACCGTTCTTCCTCTGGCTGCTGCGCTACGCTGGGAGGCGCTACACATGGTAGTCAACGCCGAAACCATGCAACCTGGGCGGGCAGCGAAACACACGGATGCCGTTGTCTTCGATGCTGTCAGCTTTGCCTATGCCCACTCGCCGGTTATTTATGATGTCTCGCTGCGGGTGGTGGCTGGTGAGATGGTTGGTTTGCTTGGCCCAAATGGCGCTGGCAAATCTACTGCGCTCAAGCTGGCTACTGGTGTCCTCAAACCGCAGCAGGGCGAGATCCGGCTTCAAGGCGATAGCTTGCGTTCGCTCAGCCGTGCGGAAGTTGCGCGGCGGGTGGCGGTTGTGCCGCAAGATTTTTCTGTGCAGTTTGCCTACACCGTGCGGCAGATTGTCGAGATGGGACGCTTGCCGCATATGGGCGTCTGGGGCGTGTCGCGCGTAGATGACCGGTTGGCTGTACAGGCGGCGCTCGAAGCCACCAACGTGTCGCCGCTGGCCGACCGCGTGTTCAACGACTTGAGCGGTGGAGAGCGCCAGCGCGTGCTGATTGCGCTGGCGCTGGCGCAGGACGCGCCCATCATCCTGCTGGATGAGCCGACCGCACATCTGGATATTCGCCATCAGATAGAAGTCCTCGATCTGTTGCGGCGATTGAATCATGAGCATGGCCTGACGGTGATTGCCGCGCTGCATGACTTGAATCTCGCTGCGCGCTATTTCCCACGTCTGATCCTCTTCAATCGGGAGATTGTGACTGATGGGCCGCCTGCGAGTGTCCTCGATGAGGCAGTGCTTTCGCGGGTCTATCAGACGCCGGTGCAGGTTGGCATTTTGCGCGGAGAGGAGCATCTAAGCGTTCTGCCGCCCGGCTATTCGATGGCCGAGCGTGGTGAACGTGAGCGTGAGCCATCGCTTGCTCCAGGGACCTATGTGCATGTGGTCGCAGGCGGTGGCTCCGGCGAATTGTTGATGCGTTCGCTGGCGGATGCGCATATCGCATTCTCAGCGGGACCACTTAACGCTGGCGATAGCGATGCGACGCTGGCGGAGCGGCTGGCAGATCTCTGTATCGTAGAGCCGCCGTATGCGCCCGTCTCTGAGCAGGGGATAGCCTCGGCGCGCGAGCATATGTTGAACGCTCGCGCAGTGATAGTATGCCCGATACCGCTGGGGCATGGCAATATTGCCTTGTTACAAGCGGCGCTCGCAGCAAGACAAGCGGGTGTGCCAGTTTTGCTGCTCGAACCTACTAGAAATCTGGCCGCTTCTGATGGACAGGCAGATGCCAGCGCAGGAGATGATGAGAGCGCGTTTGCAGCCATTCGCGCACGCGATTTTTCCGGGCAGGGCATGGAGTTATACCGGCAACTGCTGGCGGCAGGCGCGCGCTGGGTCGCCACGAACGCAGAGGCAGTGAGCGCGCTTAGCGGCAGTCAAGCTTTCCTATAGCCAGAGAATACACGATTCCAGACATAGAAAGTGCCTTAAATAGTCGTGCGGAAGGCAGGACAGGAAGGCTCTAGCCGCCGATCATGGACATCGAGCGTGCGGTGCGGCGGAAACGCGTGTCACCGATATAATGCTTGAGTTCTTTGTGCCAGACGGCGTTGCGGATGGCCTGCGCCAGTGCCTCGTCGTCTTGGCCGGAGCGCAGAACTGCGCGCAGGTCGGTTTCGTTCTGCGCGAAGAGGCAGGTGCGTAGCTGGCCGTCAGCCGTCAGGCGGATGCGGTCGCACTGCGCACAGAATGGCTCGCTGACAGGATTGATGAAGCCAACCTCACCGATGCCATCGGCAAACGTATAGCGCCGCGCCGTCTCCGAGGGGTCGCCGGTGGTAATGCGCTGGAGCGGACCGAATTCAGATTCAATGATCGCCTTGATCTCAGCGCCGGTGAGGATATCTTCTTTACGCCAGATCTGGTCGGCGTCCAGCGGCATGAACTCGATCCAGCGAATGACATATGGTTTGCGGCGAGCCAGCCGCGCGAAGTCTAGCACCTCCGGCTCGGTGAATCCGCGCATGGCAACCGCATTGATCTTGATCGGATGGATACTGGGGTACTTTTCTAGTTCTTCCAGCCCTGCAAGCACCTGGGCCAGCGCGTCGCGGCGCGTCAATTGGGCGAAGCGGTCGCGCGCCAGCGAATCGAGGCTGACATTGATGCGCGTCAGACCGGCCTCCGCCAGCGGACCCGCCAGCTTCGTCAGCAGCACGCCGTTGGTCGTCAGGCTGAGGCTGCGCAGCGCTGGGATGCTATGCAGCATGCGAATCAATTCGGGCAGGTCGCGCCGCACCGTCGGCTCGCCGCCAGTGAGGCGAATCTGCTCAATACCGATCTCAGTCGCCACGCGCGCAATCCGCGTGATTTCCTCATACGTCAATATCTCTGCGCGCGGCAGCCAGGGCAACCCCTCTGCTGGCATGCAGTAGACGCAGCGGAAATTGCACTTATCGGTGATAGAAATGCGCAGATTCTTGATGCGGCGCCCATAGCTATCAACCAATAGACCAGTGCGAGGCGGCGTTTCGGTTTCGGCCTGCTCGATTCGCATAATAGATACTGCCTCCTCGCTGGTCATTCATCACAAGTATCACTGGCTGTGTTGTGTCCCCAGCGCACCGTTGTCAGCGGCCAGGGACGCACACCGTGCCAAGCGCGCTCAATTCGCGTATGTCGTTCATACGTTCCATACTATACAGAGTATAGCACGTGGAGCGCCGATGCTTCTTTGCCGTCGTTACCGACAAGCGGCGAATCAGCCGACACTCTGGCCGGGGCGGATCTCAGCAACTTCTACATCGTTTAGACCAAGCGCCGCCAGTTCTTGCCGCAGGGCCGCCGGTGTGCCGCTGAGCGCCGGGAAAGTGCCATAGTGCGCCGGGATGACATTCTTCACATTGAGCAGGCGCGTGGCAAATGCGGCTTCGCGCGGTCCCATCGTATAGAAGTCACCAATCGGCAGAATGGCGACCTGCGGCTGATAGATTTCACCGATGAGGCGCATATCGCCAAAGACGTTGGTATCGCCTGCCGCGTAGAGCGTCAGGCCGTTATCGAAGCGCAAGACATAGCCCGCCGCTTCGCCACCATAGAGTATCTGATCGCCCTCGATGATGCCGCAGGTATGGTCGGCGTACACCATCGTCGCCTTGACGCCACCCAGATCAATCGTGCCGCCTTTGTTGATGCCGGTGGCGTTCTCGACGCCTTGTTTCTCCAGCCAGACGCCAATCTCGAACGTGCCGACGACGTGATCTGGTTTGCCCTCTTGCGCTGCCGCCACCGCGTTGCCGATGTGATCGAAATGTCCATGTGTAATGAGCATCGCATCCAGTTTCCCCTGATGCTTCTGGTCATCGGGGCAGGCCGGATTGTCTTGCAGCCACGCATCGAGCAGAATCTTTTTGCCTGCTGGTGTGCTGAACGCGAATGTGCCATGTCCGAGCCAGGTAACCCGCACGCCGCGTAGGTCCATGTTCCGCCTCCTGGGCAATCTTCACTTTTTGCAACTGATGAGCCTGGTTCAGTAGATTTACTGATGGCTCATCTCTTTTCTTCTCATGGTATCACTCTCGTTACGCGCCTGCCATGCTGCCACAGCCCATGAAGGGCTTGACAATCCCGTGGCGCTGCCTGAAGATACGAAAGATACAGCAGAGCGAACGCGATCCACTGGAAGCGATGGTGCGGTACGTCTTCTCCCGTCAGTTTGATTTTGTCATTGATATTTGGCGCCGGCCAGGTGGTGGCTGGCATGATAGTTGCCTGGTATTGCCTGCGGCGAGGAATATGGAAACAGGCGCGCCTGTTTCTGCTCTTTCTGGTCAGCCTCTGGTTCTTCAGTAGTGGATGCCTCGAATTGTTCGTTTCCGGCATGGAATCAGTGCGCCTTCTTGGTGGTTCGCTCTCGCTTAGCGCGTTTGCTCTGTGGCGGGCACGAGCCGATACAGTTCTCGTCTGGGTCTCCGTTCTGTTGCTCATTGGTTTGCTCTTCTATCCACTCGTGCGGAGCAGGCGCGGCAGACATACGCAACAGCACCATTGATACGTATTGATAACTGAAAGTGGCGGTGGCGATAGAGAGCGCAGGATACTCGTGAAGTTTCGTCTCGTGGTATCGGATATTGACGGCACATTGCTCGATGATGACGGCATGTTGACCGAGCGCACGCAACAGGTCGTGTATGCTGTGCGTGAGGCGGGCATTCCCTTTGTGCTGGCGACTTCGCGGCGCTGGACCGGCACGCAGCCGGTGGCACAGTCGCTAGGGCTGCATGATGTGCCGCTCATCATTTATGACGGCACCCAGACGCGCTGTTTCCCCAATGGCAACGTGATGGCCGAGTGGTGGCTCGATGCTGGTGTCGCCCAGCAAGCGGCTGAGATCATAGCCAGCCATCGGTTGCAGCCAATCCTCCAGCTTAGCAATGCTCAGGCAGAACGGCTGATTGTCGGCAAGTTGCCAGCAAACAGCAAAACTCACACCTCCTTTGCTACACGCTATCTCGCCGACTATGCGCATCAGGTCACGGAGATGGCTATCGAGGAGTTTTCGCAGCTAGAGGAGCATCCGCTGCGCCTGGTGGCGTTTGGCGCCTATGAACATCTGCTGATCGCTGCGCGCAAGATGGTGCCGTTGCAGTGTGGAGTGCAGGTGCTTCCTTCTGGCAGCTATGGGGCTGCCGAGCTGACGGTTTTCTCCTCGCACGCCTCCAAAGGAATGGCGATGCAGAAACTTTGCCGCCAACTTGGCATTCGTCGTGAAGAGGTGTTCGCCATCGGCGATGGCGTCAACGACATGGCGCTGCTTCAGATGGCCGGCTTTGGGGTGGCGATGGGCAACGCCGCTGACGAGATCAAAGCGGCTGCCCGCGCAGTTGCACCTACAAACCAAGAGGATGGCGCCGCCGCAGCTATCGAACGCTATGTTTTGCGCAATGCCCTCTAACATTGTCTCGTAGCAACGTAAAGAAATGTGCGTCGTTTGTAATGGAATCGCCTGCTCCATCGTTTCAGTAAAAGAGATATCTTTGTTGGGAACACTGGGAGGAGCATCGGCGTCATTTTAAGTGCCGATGTGGTGCTTGCGTAGTGCTTGGGCGATAGGTAGCGATAGGTGCTGCGAGGGAGTGCATATGCGGCGGCTGACGATGCGGTGGTTGCGACGGTTGGGGTTGCCGGGCAGCCCTCATAGTGCTCCGGTTTCTCATAGTTCTCTTGCTGCTCATGGGGTGCCGGGATGGTTGCAGGGGCGTATGCGGCGCTGGTATTCGCTAGGCGCATGCCTGGCGCTGGCTGCCGTTGTCATCACCGTGCTAGCGGCGGCGCGCAATGTGCAGGCGCAACCCTCCGCGCCACTGGTGAGCGCCAGCGCCTCCTGTGCCACGCTAGCCGCCGCTGACCGATCTGCGACCAACGGCGCCGACTGGGGGCGCACTATCCTCCCCGGCCACGGCGCGCCCGGCGGCTGGTTCGGCGTGGATGTCTGCGCCAACGGATTTCCCAACGTTGCCGGTGATAGTTCCAGCGTGAGTTGTGATCGATGGCCAAGCAATTGGAACCGCAGCGGCTGTGCTCCAGGGCAACCCACCAGCGACGGCTATGGCTGGACGTTCCAATGCCCAGAGTTGGTGGTTCGCTTCTCCGCCTGGGCCTTTGGCGACAACCCCGGCGACTGGGGGCGTACCGGCTGGGGCAATGCGCCTGATCTCTGGGTGCCCGCCAATCATCCCAGCGATTTCGTGATGTACCCCAATGGCTCGACGCAGGCGCCAGTTCCTGGCGATATCCTCGTCTGGGGCTGGGTAAACAATAAAGGGCAGCCGTGGCCTGCGGGTCCCGATGGCGAGCATGGTGGCCATATCGCTGTCGTAGCCGCCGTCACCAATGGCTACGTCATCACGGCTGAGCAGAACGTACAATGGGGCACGCAGGATCATCCAAGCGACCAACTTGCGCTGACAAAAGTGGGTAATCGCTGGATTTTGAGCGGCTCGCAGGCCCACGAAACCACGCTCCCGACGTATCGCTGGCCGCGCACGATGGGCTACTCCCGCGCGACGTATGGCTGGCTGCACTCGATTCGTAATACAGGACATTTCCCCAGTTCATCCCGTGCCGTCAGCGTTCCAGCGCACGGCAACGGCACATCGGTGCCGCAGCAGCCATCGGGTGGTTTCCCATCGCTTGAAGCGGCCACCGTTGTCACGAGCGATGGCCAGTTGACGGATCTTGTCTGGTCGAACTCCGATGTTTTCAACCCCAACACGAATGCTGACGGTCCCCACGCTGCTGTGCGCAACCTCGGCGCCCCACCAGGGACGCGACTCATGGAGGGGCAGCGCCCGGCGACTATCGCGCTTGCCGATGGTTCGCGGGTGAGCTATGCCCTGGGCACCGACGGCCATCTCTACGCAGCACGTGTCGTGCCGGCCAGCTTTGGCGTCTTCTGGAGCGATTTGGGGCAACCGGGTGGCGTGATGCTGCGCGGCTCTGTGTCAGCATCATCTTATGCTGGCGGTCTTGCGGTGCTTGCTCTGGGGAGCGACGGCAACCTCTGGTGGCGCGCCGGACCGGAGAACAACGCAGGCTCGTGGCAACAGATTGGCCAGCCTGGCGGTACGCAAATCGCTGGTAGCTTTGTGTTGACGGGCGCGCCGGGCACGGGAACGCCGTTGGTGCTGGCGCTGGGCAAAGATGGGCGCCTGTATGAGCGGTTGTGGATGGATACGCAGTATGCGGCTGATGGCTCAGTTGAAGTGCCTGCTGGATGGAGCGATTGGCGCGCATTGGAGGCGCAACCGGCACATGTGCAGTTTACCGGCGCGTTGATGGCGGTTTCTGAAACGGCTCAGGCGCATGATTATATTGGCACCTGGGCGGATGCGCCGCTGGACATAGCCGCGCTCGATACGCAGGGGCAACTCTGGCTGTTGCGCGTTGTCACCATCCAGACTGGCTGGCACATCACGCAGGTGACGGCTCCTGCGCCGCTCTCTGCGCTGCTGGGGGCAACAGTTGTGGACGGCCCAGCGAGTGCTACCACTGCCACCAATACGACAACTGCCACGGCTACGGCGACACCAACGGCGACAGCAGCGACCACAAAAGGGACGGTGCCGCAGCCAGCGCAGGCGTTGCAACTCTACGCTGCAAGCGCCAAACAGTCGTATACGCTCTCACTCTCGCTGCCAGCGACGAGCGGATCAGGTGGCGCGCTGGCGACGACCGGCTCCTGGGCCGGCTTACCACTGCTGCCGGGTGGCGCTTCTGCCGCTGTTGTCGGCGTGGCGCTGCCGCTGGCGCAGGATTCCAGCGCCCTGGTTATTGCTGTGGGGAATGAGATACTGGTTGGAGGGAGCGCCGCAAGCGCATCCACTTTGCTCCCCACGGACCAAAGCAGCACAGCGACCGGCGATGCTTCCTCCTCGCCCACTTCTTCCTCTGGCGTCTGGCTGCGTGTTGGTTCGCTTGCGACGGCTCCGGCCTTCTCCGATATGTTAGAAGGCGCGGTGATTGATCCACGCTGGGTGCAGATTGGCGTGAATGCGCGTAACGCGGCTGGTAGCAGCGGCGTGCGCTTGCAGCCTGCGTCCAGTGGGGTAGCGGCGCTGCTGCAAAGTGCGGACGCTGGCGACTTTACGCTTGCCACCTATGTCTCGATTCCTGCACATTTCAGCGGCAAAGCTGGCTTGATCGTCTATCTGGACGACAATGATTGGCTGATGTTGCTGGTAGATCATACGGGGCATGTCTCGCTGTGTGGGATGGCATGGCAAAGCGCCAGCCCGTGCGCCACGATCTCTGTGAAAGCCACTGCTGTAACGCACGGCCTCTGGCTCCAACTGGCGCGCCAGGGCAATGTCTTCACCGGCGCCGTCAGCCTGGATCACATCACCTGGCGCGCGGTCGGTGGTTGGGCGCCGCCCCATACGGATGCGCCCATCGCCGGTTGGAATGGCACGCCGCAAGCATCGCCGACGCCGGTGCGTCATGCTGGCGTCGCGCCGACTGCCTCAAATGGTACCGCCAAGCCGGGCGTCGCGCCGCTGGCCCCGCTGGCATTCACGAGTTGGGGCATCATCAGCATGGGGTCGTCTGCAATGGCTGACGCTCCGCTTTTCAACAATTTCACCGTCCTCGCCAGCGTCCCTCCGGCTGGCGCAACCAATGGCGCAGCTATGGAACCGCTGATATAGCGCCAACGAAGTTGATAGTGAACGCCGGCAGGTGATTCCTGCCGGCGTTCTTGCGCATCTGGCACTTGCATCCTCTGCCAGTGTGTTACACTGAGGGGAATAAGAGTATCTCACTGTATCAGAGCGCATGCTGATGACTCTGTTACACATCGAATGCGAGGCGCCGATGGATCACCACTCTTTGCCTACGGGACAGGGCGACAAGTCTCCCCATACGTTCTATACTCCTGATATTCCCGATACTCTCGATAATCCCAATGAACTGTTCGACCTGGTAGATCGAGATGATCTGGTCATTGGGCAGGTGCGGCGCGGCGATGCCCACCGCAATCCGGCGCTCATTCATCGCAGTGTACAGGTGATGATCTTCGACAGCGCCGGGCGTGTGTTATTGCAGCGGCGTTCGCAGGCGAAGGATCTCTTTCCGGGCTATTATTGCGCCTCCGCATCGGGCCATGTTGCCAGCGGTGAAGACTACCCCGAAACTGCGATACGCGAGGTTGAAGAAGAGCTAGGCGTGACGTTGCTGCTCGCTTATGCCGGCAAAGAACTGGTGCGCTCGCACGCCGAGACGGAGATGACGGCGCTGTTTCTCGGACGTTCCGATGGTCCGTTCACCTTTCACCCAACCGAGACGGCGGGCGGCGACTTTTTCACGCCAGCCGTGTTGGAGCGCGCGGTCAGCGATGGCAGCCTGCCGATGACACCGGCGCTGCTGGCGGCGCTGGGGATGATTGCGCAACTACGGCGGGAAGGAGTCCTCGACCCACTGCTCGCAGAGCTTTGACGACACTTCAATACGTCACTGGCTCATCCGGTCGTATAATGAAATGAAGTATGGTCAAGCAGCGTACCTTCTGGCTGATGGTCAAAGCTGTTGGTCATGAGGGTAGTCATTTGTTAGGGGATTGATTGTATGGCTGATGGAGAGACACAGACCGAAATTGAGATCGTCGGTGAGACGCCGATTTCCGTAGATGATGTATTTGCGGCGCTCCGTGAATGTTACGATCCTGAGATACCCGTCAATATCGTTGATCTGGGCCTGGTGTATAACCTCAAGATCGAAGGCTCCGCTGTTGCGATTACGATGACGCTGACGGCGATTGGCTGCCCAGTCGGGCCGGAGGTAATGGCGGAGGTGGAAGGTCGTGTCAAAGACGTTGCCAATGTCGAATCGTGCGATGTCACGCTCACTTTTGAGCCACCCTGGACGCCGGAACGTATGACGGAAGATGCGAAATGGGAGCTAGGAATCGGCTGATGAGCTTTGTGCCGGGTGTACAATGAAACTATATATGGTTGTGTCTAGGTGTGTCGTAGCGATGTACCAGCATAACCAGCATAACCAGCGTGACCAGCGCGATGGTGCGGCACCCGGCAACGGACGGCGACAAATGACAAGGCTATCGGCTGCTACGATGCAGTATGGCAGGCCAACCACTCACAGGCGAGAAGGCGTATGATGTACCTGGAGCAGATGCAGGGGGTCGCTCCCCAGCAAGGTCTCAATATCTCAGCAAAACTGATCGCTTCGATCAAGATTTTGCAGTGTTCTGCCGAAGAACTGGAGCAGTCCATTGCGCATGAGATGAATGAGAATCCCGCCCTCGAAGTGGATGAGCAGGCGCAGTGTTTGCGTTGTGGCACACCACTGCATGTGGGCGTCTGCCCTACCTGTGACCGGCAGACGGACTTGATGAATACGCTGTCGGATGGCGCCTCATCTGACTTTGCCGGCTGGGATGAAGTCCCGTATCGTGGGCATGACTTGGCCGCTGCCGAAGAACGCGAATACGACCCTCTAGATTTCGTGCGTGCTGGCGGCACTCTCGAAGAGTATCTGCTGCGTCAGCTTGGCGCGTTGCTCCCGCCCGAAGATCAGCCGATTGCCGAATACCTCGTGGGCAACCTCAATTCACATGGCTATCTCACGGTTTCGGTTGCCGAGACAGCAAACGCCCTGCATGTCTGCGAAGAGCGTGTGCAGCATGCGCTGGATATGCTGCAACTGCTGGACCCACCGGGCATTGGCGCGCGTGATTTGCGCGAATGTTTGCTCATTCAGTTGCGCAACTTTGAGGAACGCGGGGCGGCTCCGCCAATTGCGCGCCGGTTACTCGACGGCCATCTGCGGCAACTGGGTGAACATCATTTTGCCGATATCGCGCGTGAGCTTGGCGTCAGCAATGCGCAGGTCAAAGCGGCTTGGCGCTTTATCCGCGCTAATCTCAACCCGTATCCTGCCCATGCGTTCGAGTTCGACGAGCTGCCAGATGTGGGATTGACCATTGGCTCGGATCGTAACGTCGTCATCCGCCCGGATGTGGTCATTCGCCGGACGGATCACGGATTCGAGGCGGAGGTCGTTGAACAGCGACGTTTCCGCTTCAATGTCAACGCTGTCTATCGTTCGCTCTATCAACAATGCAAAGCACATTCCGGCTCGCGCGCCGGTTTGAGCGACGAAGAGCGTCAGCATGTCCGCCAGTACGCCTCGCGCGCGCGCTTCTTCATGGATTGTGTGGCGCAGCGTTGGGACACGCTGATGACGATTGCCAACGCGCTCATTGACTATCAATATGAGTTTCTGGATAAGGGCGTGCGTTACCTCAAGCCGCTGACTCGTGGCGAGCTGGCGTTGCGCGTCGGCTTGCACGAATCCACCGTTAGCCGCGCAACCGCGAACAAATACGTGTTGCTGCCAACCGGACGTACCGTGCCCTTCGATGATTTTTTTGATGGCTCACTGGCGGCGAAGGATGCGTTACGCGAAATTATTGCCACAGAAAATACGCGCAAGCCGTATAGCGATGAAGAACTGGCCTCCCTGCTCTCTGAGCGCGGCATCCCCCTGGCCCGCCGTACCGTTGCTAAATACCGTGAGGCGCTTGGCATCATGCCTTCGCGCTTTCGCATTTGAGTTTGAGCAGGCCGCCTATCCACGCTTACCTGTTGTATGAATGGTCGCTGGTTGGGTCGGTGGCTGTCGGCTCGACGTTCGGCGTTTGTTGCGGCGGCACGACATAGACCATGACCTTGCCATTCTCCACTTTAGTCTGGATGGCTGGCAGGGGCCGATACGAGAACTGCGAGCCAGGCGCAGAGTTCCCCTGCTCTGTGAAGCGCCCGCCATGACAGGGGCAGTCAAACGTGCGGTCGCCTGAGTTCCACAGCAGCATACAGCCTTGATGCGTGCAGATGCCCGATAGCGCCGTGAACCCTTCAGATGTGTGCCGTATGAAGCCTACTACATAATCAGTAGCAAACCGTTTGACGCCCCCAACAGGAATCGTGTCGGCGCTGGCGACCGCAACCCAAATACCGCTTCCCTCCGGCACCAATGTCCCTTCCGGCGCAGGTGGTGGACTGATATGCTGTTCGATCTGCATACCGGCGGCGACGCCAACAATGGCTGCTGCCGCGCCCAGCCCTGTGCCGAGCAGCGACCGGCGTGAAACCACTGATTTTTTTGCGGTGCGAGGGCGCAGAGCAACTGGTGGCGACGAAGATGAGGCGACCTGCGCCGATTGGATTTCTCGCAGCGGTTCCGGAGTTGGTTGCGGCGTTGGTTGCAGAGCCTCCGGCGTCGCATTGCCGTGCATCTGCCCGAGAATGCGCGCCTGCAAGTTGGCGACAAATGCGGGGTCGGGTTCGCTAGCGCCTGGCGCAGCCGCATGTAGGAACGCCGCCATGCGATACGCATCTGCATCTTCGGCTGGAAGTGGTCCGGCCTGGGCGGGTCGTTTCTCCGCGCGGAGTTGTTCAATATAGTCATGCAGGCGTACATACCGCTCAACGCTGCCTGTACCGTCAAGCTGGTTCGGTTCAGGCGTGAGTTCGTCGCCCGGTTCATTTGGTGTTTGATCGTGAGTACTCATGAGAATTCCACACAATGCTGCCTATTTGGCATGTCTGCTGCGCTTCGTTCGACCTGCGCTGACTGGTGTTGACTGATGCGGCTCATGGCGTCTCCTCGCCAGTACCGGCAGCTTTCTTCAACGCACGAAACTGCAATACTTTGACATTGGCCTCGGTCAATCCCATTCTATCCGCCGTCTCCCGGATCGAATAGTTTAGGAGAAAGCGGTAGGTCAGCACTTCACGGTAACGCGCCGGCAGCCGGCTCAGAATATGCTGAACCTGCTCGATATGCTCCTCGGGCTGCGCCACTTCGTCATGAATCGCTGCCTCCCATCCGGCAGTGAGCAAGTCATCCAATGAGTCGGTGCGCAGGCGATAAAAATCTCGCCAATAATCGGCGATAGTGGTACGAGCTACCTGAAAGAGCCAGCTCTGCACGCTTTGTGCATCGCGTGTCCCATCAACATTGCGCACAGCTTTTATGAAGACCTGTGAAGTCAAGTCTTCAGCTTCCTCACGATTGCCCACCTTTGAATAGATGAAGCGATAGATCGCTGTTACGTTCTCGGCGTAGAGCTTCTGAATGCTTTCCGAATCCGTTGGTGGGGATGAGGCTGCCGGGACTTCCTCTCGCACCCGCGACCTCCGTTGTATCACCGCCGGCCTCCCACACTGTTCGCCATGCAGATGAACAGACGTTGTGAATTATCCTCTGCGGACAAAAACACGGACTTTAGGGAGGAATACGTGTCCAGGTTACAAATCTATCGGTTCCGGACCTCTGGCAACACCGGGCATAGATAGTATGGACCGTGCATATCATAGGCGGAGTCTGGCGCAGTGTCAATCTCTGGATAACTCACAACACATCACTGATTCACTGCGTCATTGATGCCATATGCGCGCTACTGGGGAACGGCAATACGGGCGCGAGTCTGGAGCTGCGCCAGCGCCTTCTCCGCGCGCCCATGCGCGTATGATGCCGCCTGCGCCGCTTCTTCCGCCTGTTGGAGCGCCTGCGTATCTCGTGCCTGCGCAAAGTCACGCCACGCAGCCGGATTGATGGCCGTGACACGCCAGCGCAGCGCCTCGCAGCGCGCCATCAGTTCTTCCAGTACGGCTTTGCGCCAGGCGGTGTAGCCCAGCTCACCGGCGCCCGGCGTGTTCCGAATGCGCTCGAACGCTTGCCGGCATACTTCTCCCAAATGTATGGCGCGTTCCCGCATTTCATCCAGTGCCTCCGGATTCGCTTCGATAGGCAAGCTGCCGTCGCGCGCCTCATGCTCGCCAAAGCTGGCGCCCCAGTCCGCAGTCAATGTCTCCCAGGCGACGAACACCTGCGCAGAGACCGTCTGAGCGACGGAGATTTCTTCGACAGCCGCCACCATTGCGGCTCTGTTGCCAGCCTTGCGTGTATTCACCGCTCGCGCGAGGCCATCTTCCAGCGCGTCCAGTTCCGCCAGCAAGCCCGCGCGTGTCGCCTCAGCATGCGTTGCCCGGTCGGTCGCCGCCTGTTCTTCGGCTGCCACCGCCAGCGTATGCGCCGCCTCCAACTGCGCCAGCAACTCATCGAGTGAATCGCGCTCAATGAGCGCAACGCCCAGGCGTTCCGCGCTGGCGATTGCCTCCTGGCTCCCAGGCGCCGTCGTCAAAAGGATGGCTTGCTTTTCCGGTGCGCCTGCGCGCATCGCCGCCGTGTATTGCACTTCTGCGGCGCCGATGGCCACGCCTTTGGGCGGGCGCATGACCACAGCGGAAAATTGCTGGTCGCTGGAGGCGCCAGAGTAGCGGGACAGGTGTTCGCTGGTTTCGATCTGTTCAGTGGTATAGCCCATCCGTTCGAGCAGCCAGGTTGCGCAGAGTTGCCAGGTTTCGGGGGTCATTGCCTCCAACTGCGCGACACGAAGCTGCTCAGAGCCAGTCAGTTTGCCACTCCTGGGTACCCGTTCGACGAGCGCAGTCTGTTTCACTGCTGGGGCTATACCGGCACAGATTGGGCACTCAACATCCCGGCCCCTCTCGCGCTGAACACAGGCAGCGCAGAGGATGTGTCCCTCTGCACAGCGCGCGCCAGCTTGCAGATCATCGCCGCAGCGTGTGCAGGAGAGCGGCAGGACGCAGGCGCGGCCAAGATCGGTAGTGATGGTGACGCTTCTGCCGGCCTTGTCGTAGAGGGCAACCTCCGCCGTTGTGCTGGAGATGAGGGCGATGCTATCGAGTTGCGCTTCCACTGCAATGGCGTAAGTATCCGCCAGCCGCGTCAGTTCGCGCTGGAGCGCATCATGGATGGTATCGGCTTCGTCGCCGCTCTCGCGCAGCAGGCGCTCATACGTCGTCTGCACGTCATCGCAGCGTCGTTGGTAATCTTCTTCGCTGCGCAGGCGCAGAAAAGCTGCCAGCGCCTTCGCTGCGGGCGCAAGGCGCTCCTGCCCATGCGCCAGCGCGTCTTGAACCGCTGGTTCATCGAACGCCACTTGCGTTGCGGGTTCCATGCGCAGCAGCGCATCGAGCGGCAGCAGCGGAACAGTGCGTTTGCTTTCCAGGTCAAAGGCGATGCGCTGCCATTCATCGTGGCGGCCCCGGCGGTCGGTGCTGACGAGATGAAAGGTCAGTTCGACACTCAGGTGTTCGCTGCGGCGCATCTCTTTACTGCGAACAACAGGGCCGAATCCGGCGAGAACGGTGCGCCCTTCGCGCTGTGGGCATTCTTCGCAACGGATACGATTTCCGATCTCATCGGCGGCGCATTGATGTGGGCAAGTGGAGAGCGGCGTGGCAAAGGCGGATTGCGCCAGCGTCAGCGGATCGCCAGTTTCCCAGAGGCGAAGCGCCACGGCACGTGAGCGGCTGGCGCAGTCGTCCAGCAGCGTCGCCAGCGCCTCTCCGCCGTGAACCAGCAGTTCCGTTTCGATTTCACTGCGTGCCCGCGCCAGTGAGGTCGTATAGCGCATCTGTCGGCCATCCGTCAGCGTCGCCGTAATGAGGTCGCTCTCCTCCACCCGCACTTTTGCGCCGCTGGCGAGCAGATAGTCGCGCGCAAAACGCAAGAGCGCATCACGCGGTTCGATCAACGACGTAAGCGGATGCGTTGCTACCTCGCTGCGCGCCATCACACTTGCGGCTGGCGCTGCGGTTGCCAGCGCGATGGGGTCAATCGCCTTTGCGCGCGCTTCCTGGTCCTGTTTGGGCCGTCGTAGCCACTTGAACAACTTCATCCCAGCACCCCTGTCGTCAATGATTCCGCGTATCGCTGGCGCTGCAAGCCGTCGCCAAGCGTTTCGCCAAGCGTCTCGATTTCCTGCGCAAGCTGGTCCGGCGTGTCGCTGTGAAGCAACGCATCGAGGATGCGTTCTTCGAGGTCGAGTTCGCCCTCTTGCACCTCCGTTAGCACTGTCTCCAATGCGCCGATGGTCATAGTAAACAGATTGATCTTCTGGTAGAGCAGACGCAGCACGTAGTCGTCTATGGTGTCGCGGAGCGCGAAGTTATAGACGACGACCTCCTGCTCTTGCCCCAGGCGGTGGATGCGTCCGATGCGCTGTTCGATGCGCATCGGATTCCAGTGGAGATCATAGTTGAAGACGACATGACAGCGTTGTTGCAGGTTCAGCCCTTCAGCGCCAGCATCCGTGGCGATCAGCGTGTCAACCGCGCCGCCGGTGAATCGCTCGACCAGCGATTCGCGCTCCTCGCGATTCAACGCGCCGATGTAACATTCAGCCGTGCGCCCGCGCGCTGCAATGATATCGCGAAGATGCGCAGCCGTCTCCAGGCGCAGCGTAAAAATCAATGCTGGTTCTGTCGTGATTTCATCCAGCACATCAAGCAGCAGCCGTTCTTTGGCGCTTTCAACCTGCCGGCAGCGGTCCGCAAGCGCCAGCAGCATCGCCTGCTCATCAGGATGACGCTCGGCGCGGCGGCGCAGCGATTGTTCGATGGCGCGTGGACTGCTGCTCAGTGATTGCTGTAACGCCATGATTTCACGGATCACCGCGCCACGATTCAGCCGTGCCGTCGTCGTTGCGCCGGTATCGTCTTTATCGCCCCTGGCGGAGCGCGTGCGCTTCTTGGCCTCACCTGTTCGCCACGCTGGTGGCGGAATGCGCCGGTATAGACGCCGCAGGTAATCAGTCACATCGCTGATGAGCGCATCTTCGGCGGGGGTGGCCTCGACGGCGCGCGTATGGACGACGCGGCCAGAAAACGCGATATCCGTCTCATCGCGGCGCGTGCGGCACATCACCTGGCGCACGGTGGAGCGCAACTGGTCGGCTTTCTGCGGCTTCAATATGCGCGCGGTGCCGGGGTCGGAGACATACTCATCCTCGAATTCGCGCTGCGTGCCCAGCATCCCTGGCCGCACCAGATCAATCAGGCTATAGAGGTCGGTGAGCCGGTTGGAGATAGGCGTGGCCGTTAGTAGCAGACGCCAGCGCGCACGCAGCGAGCCGACGCTGCGCCGCCGCTTGGAGGCGGGATTAGCGAGCAGGTGCGCTTCATCCACAATGACCAAATCCCAGGGACGAGTGGCGAGCTTCTCGAATGAGCGAACAAATTGTGGCAACGAGCAGATAATGCGTTCCTCTGCGTCAAATCCCTTGAAGCGTTTTTCGTCGGTCAAGACGAAATCTTCATCGAAGTGTTCGCGCAGCTCTTCCTGCCACTGGCTGAGCAACGCTTTCGGCGCCAGCACAAGCGCCGTGCGGACGATGCCACGCAGTGCCAATTCTTTGTAGATCAGGCCAGCCTCGATGGTTTTCCCCAGTCCCACCTCGTCGGCGAGAATCGCTGCCGGCGCTTTCTCGCGCAGAACCTGCTCGACAACACGCAACTGGTATGGATGCGGGCGGACGCGATCATAGAGGACACGGGGCGCCAGCAATGTATCGAACGACGGCGGCGTGCGGAACGCCTGCGCGCGGAGATTGAGAGCATACCACCGATGCGCATTAGGATGTGTGGGGTGTGCCAGAGCCGTCTGGCGCGCCACCTGAAGCAGTGCGTCGCGCACATCATACGGATCGGAAAAGGTAATGCTGACTGGTAACGACGATTGCCCTCTCTGCATCGGTATCTATCGTTCTCTCTCCAACCTGACCACTCAGGCGCTAGACATCCTGACTCGGACATCTATTTGGTGTCTAGATGTCCAGGTCGTCTCCGCTATTCGCTTGATGTATACCGTGTCGAGTATACCATGTTTGGTTGTGCAAACGCATCTTCTTAGGACCACCTATAGAACTTTTGTTCTATAGGTGGTCTGGTTATTTTTGCTGAACGGAGCATCCATATTTCTTATGGCAACCCGAAACAGGGGTTGTTCGTAGTACCATGTGAAGCGGGCGATTTGCCCGTGAGTAACTGTATCAAGAGACCTCCCCTGGACCCTGGCGCATTGTCTGGCCCTTTTTTGGGATATACTAGCATACGCTGGATGCGATAAAATGCTTGCATACGGTGGCATCTCACGTTGAAAGATGCGTGGTTCTTTCCCCATTGTGCTGCTTGCACGCATCAATGGGTCCAGGCAGACACAAGCAGGTACGTCAAACAAGCTATAGAGGAGCAACTTCTAATGGCAGAGTCAACACGGAAAACTGGTAAGCGTGGTCCGGTCGCGGGAACACCCGAGGCCCGGCGTGGTGGTGAAGCAGTACGAGCCAAGTATGGCCACGACTTCTTCTCCAAGATTGGCAAGAAGGGCGGCGATACGGTTCGCCGTGAGCTTGGGTCTGAGTTTTATGCTCAGATCGGCAAGAAGGGTGGCGAATCCACCAAAGCACGCCAGGGCGCTGAGTTCTATGCCCGCATCGGCAAGAAGGGTGGCGCGAGCAATCGTGCCCGCCTCAGCAACCTGAACAAGCAGCAGTAGGACCGGCTATCCAGTCACAACTGGGGCAAAACTGAAGGGACCGCTCTATTGGGCGGTCCCTTTGCTCTGGTCGCTGCTGCGTTGCAGTTGACGTTAGGCTTTGCCGGGCGCTATCTGTTACTTCCCGATCCCGCTTTAACCGGCTCCGTCGCAAACGCGCCAATGTTGCGGTAGCGTTGATAGCGTTTCTCCAGCAGCACATCCATTGGCAGCCGCTCCAATTCGGCGAGGTTCTCAAGGATCGCAGCCTTTAGCGTCTCTGCCATTTCCAGATGATTGCGATGCGCGCCACCGACTGGCTCAGGGATGATTTGCTCGATCAGCCCCAATTCCAAGAGATCAGGCGCGGTGATGCGCATGGCTTCTGCTGCGTGCGAGGCGAAAGCCGAATCGCGCCAGAGAATAGATGCGGCGGCCTCTGGCGAGGCGACCATGTAGATGGCGTTTTCGAGCATCAGGATGCGATCTGCAACGCCAAAAGCAAGCGCGCCGCCACTGCCACCCTCGCCGATGACAATTGAAAGAATCGGTGTATGCAGGCGTGGCATGACTTCCAGGTTCTCAGCGATAGCCTGCGAAATGCCGCGTTGCTCATCTTCCAGCCCCGGCGAGGCGCCCTGCGTGTCAATAAAGGTGATGACAGGCATATGGAAGCGCTCAGCCTCGCGCATCATGCGCAGCGCCTTGCGGCAGCCTTCGGGATGCGTCAGGCCGAAGCTACATTCGGTCTTTTCTTTGAGGTCGCGGCCCTTTTGGTGGCCCAGGATGAAGACCGTCTTGCCATCAATGCTGGCCATACCGCCCTGAATGGCGCGGTCGTCGCCATAGCGCCGGTCGCCGCGCATCTCAAAATAGTCGTCGCAGATGAGCTTGATATAGTCGTTGGTGTAGGGGCGGTCACGGTGGCGGGCGACCTGTACGCGCTGCCAGCGGGTGAGATTGCCATAGATCTGGCGTGTTCGCTCTTCGAGTTGCTGTTCCAGACTTCTCAACTGCGCGCGTTCATCAGCTTTCAGGCGGTCGCCCTTGCGTTGAAGCCCCTGGATGCGTTTGTCGAGTTCGGCAAGTGGGCGCTCGAATTCGAGATCATATGCCATTGGCCAGCACCCCTTCTCTATTTCTCTTCATGACCTTCATAACCCTACACGCTTGCAGAAAATAAACGCTCAACCAATGACGGCGGAGCGACCCGCATTGTGGTAGAGCCGCAGCAGCTTGGCAAGTGTCGCCCGCAGCATACGACGATGGACGATAGCATCAATCATGCCGTGAGCCAGCACGAATTCTGATGTGTTGGTGTCTTTGGGCAATCGCTGGTGCATAAACTGCTCCACAACTCGCGGCCCAGAGAAGCCAATGAGCGCGCCTGGCTCCGCCAGAATGACATCGCCAAGCGAGGCGAAACTTGCCATGACGCCGCCGGTCGTCGGATCCGTCAGCAGGGAGATATAGGGGACGCCAGCCTCAGAGAGCCGCGCCAGCGCCGCCGAAATCTTCGCCATTTGCATCAACGATAGCAGACCTTCTTGCATGCGCGCGCCACCCGAGGCGGAGACGATGAGAACAGGGATATGGTCTTCCAACCCCTTTTCGATGGCGCGTGTAATCTTCTCGCCAGCCACCGAACCCATGCTGCCACCAATGAAGCGGAAATCCATAATTGCCAGCGCCAGCGGTAACCCTTCGATTTTTCCTGTTCCCGCAACGACTGATTCTTTCAGTCCAGATTTCGCCTGTTCGTCTTCCAGCTTGGCGCGGTAGGATTGTGAGCGGCTGACGAATTCCAGGGGGTCGGTAGGGATGAGGTCGGCAGCCAGTTCCTCGAAGGTGCCCTCATCCAGCAGCAGTTCGATGCGTTGCTCCGCGCTCAAGCGAAAGTGATGGCCGCAACGCGGGCAGACGTGATTGTTCTTTTCCCAATCTTTGCCAACCAGCAACTCGCGGCAGTTTGGGCATTTCACCGCCAAATTATCTGGCAGCGCCCGCGCACTGACCGCGACGGAAGGGATTGTCTCCGGGTGATTGCCGTTCTGGCTATTTACCGGCAGCGCCGGTTGTGACTCATCCTTCACCTCTACCCCCTCGTATCATACTGGCCGTACTGGATTCTGGCCGACATAGCAGCCACTGCTAAGATGGCAAAGCGCCTCATGGCAAACATCTGCAAAACATCTGTAGCTGAACTACAGGTATCTCCCGGCTCTCGTGATGCTCACGCTATCATCTGATAAAACGTGTAGCCAGTCAACAGACGTTCGCTCTATTTTACTCGTCCTCGAAGAGCGCGTCAACAAATTGCACTGGGTCAAATGGCGCAATATCGCCCAACTTTTCGCCGGTCCCAATGTATTTGATCGGCAAACCCAGTTCGGATGCTACAGCAAAAACGATGCCTCCCCGCGCAGTGCCGTCTAACTTCGTGAGAATGATGCCGCTCACGCCGGAGTCCTGTACGAATTGTTTGGCCTGCGCAAAGCCGTTCTGTCCGGTGGTCGCGTCAATCACCAGCAGCACCTCATGTGGCGCCTCTGGATCATATTTTTGCAGCACTTTCATGATTTTCTTGAGTTCTTCCATCAGGTTGAACTTCGTATGCAGCCGGCCCGCCGTATCCACAATCAGGACATCGGTGCCGCGCGCCTGCGCCGCTTGCATCGCATCGTAGACGACGGCACCAGGATCGGCGCCGTGCTGATGGCTGATGACGGGGACGCCGATGCGCTCGCCCCACGTTTTGATCTGCTCCGTGGCGGCAGCGCGGAATGTATCACCTGCCGCCAGCATGACGCGGTGTTTCTGCCGCTTGAGCAAATTCGCCAGCTTGGCAATACTGGTCGTCTTGCCGACGCCATTCACGCCGACAACCAGAAAGACGGAGATTGGCGAGGTGTCAGAGAAGACAAGCGGCTCCGGGTCGCCCAGCAATATCTCCAGCTCTTCTTTGAGCGCATCGCGTAGCTCACGTCCGCGTGTCAGATGCTCAGCTTCCACGCGGTCGTGTAGCACTTGCATGAGTTTATCGGTGGTCTGCACGCCGACATCGCCTGTGATGAGCGTCTCTTCCAGTTCATCCCAGAGATCGTCGGTAATGTCGTCATGTTCCAGCGCCTCATTGACACGGCCAAAAAGCTGGCGGGTACGCCCCAGGCTGAAGTGAAACGGATTGCGCAGAAAGCCGCGTTTGGCTGTTGCTTCTTGCTCTTCGTACTCGTACTCGTCCGCCTCATCCTCAGCATACGCATCCTCGTAGGTTTCCTCTGTTATTGCTGCCGCCTCGTCGGTCGTGGCGCTCGCCTGCGCCATAGCCCCTTCCTGCGACGGTTCCTGCGCTAGCTCTTGTGCTGGCGTGGTGGCTGATTGCTCCTGCGTCGTGGGTGCAATGGTATCGGTGGCCTGCGCTCCATTGCGTGCGCTGGCTTCCTCTTGCTGGCTGGCCTGCGCTGGCTCTGCCGCTTGATCGGGCTGTGGCGGCGTCATCTCTTCAGGTGGTGTTTCCTCAGTTCGCCCGAAGAGTCCTTCGCGCAGTCTCTTGAACATAATATGATTCCTCCTACGCAACGACAGGGCGTGCCTACTCGCCAGGTCTCTTCACAGCCTGTTGCAGTCTGTTGCCTGGTAGAATAGAACGCCCTGCGGCAATGTGCTGGCAGCTTCAAAGTTGGGAGATTCTGGTTCGCCGTCAGCGTCTCAAGGTCTCTCAGCGTGAACTGCGATACGAGTGCATCGAGCCGTCACTCACCGGCTCATTGATGATAATATCACCATTGCGAATCTTGACGTTATAGAGGCAGTTTGGATTGGTGCAGACCCACGCCTTGAACTGAATCGAAGCGCCCTGGCTGCCAAAATCCGAAAGCGGCACGAGATCGCCTGCGCCACACTTCCGACATCGCGGAAACATGAATTCCACGCCCATCTTCCCTTCCTTCAGCTCCAAGCGTTCGTAGCCTATCCATGCTGTGCAGGGTACGGCGTATCGCGTGTCATTCGATAGCGTATCACGACAGCGTAGAATTGCCGGCCAGGGGAGCTTCCACCATGTTATCCGCTGCTTCTTGGAAAGCGCGGCTGTTGCCAAGTACCACTATATCATATTCCAACTCGTGAGGGAACACCATGTTTGGTGGTTTTTATGAAATTTCCTGGCATTGGTCTCGATACGTGTCCTGGCAGGCTGCTCAACCGTTATCAAGAACAGGGCGATTCGCTCACAGGTTTCCTATTTTGCTGGCAAATGATTGCTATTCGCCGTTCGCTGGGCTATACTACGCACTGGCAAGTTTTTCACAAGGCTTGCAAGAGCAAGCTAGCGGCTAACACGAACGCATCATGTGGCTAGAGCGAAGAGCAGCCTGTCCATCGAGCCGCCATACTTCTGAGGAGGTTCCCGCGTGGACAACCACCATCGTACAGTACGCCGCCCCCGCAGAACTCGTTCTGCGGTCATACAACAGCATGAGCCAACGCTGAACCAGGATGTGTCCAGCGCGGAATACGCTGCGGCGGATGGTGGCTCGCCCTGGCGTGACCTTCCTGTGTTGCCGGTGCGCGGAACGGTGGTGCTTCCGCATATGATGGTGCCACTTTTTGTGGACCGTGACCCTGCCTTGCGCGCAGTGGAAGCCGCCGTCGCCGCCGACCAGGCGATTCTGCTTGTCGCCCAGCGTTCGGACCAGACGGCTGACCCCACTTACCTCGATATTTATTGCGTTGGCACGGAGTGCAGTATCAACCGTGTGTTGCGCATGCCCGATGGCACCGTCAGCGTGATGGTACAGGGGATGCGGCGAGTGCGCATCGAGAACTGGCTCCAGCAATCGCCGTTCGGGCGCGTGCGCGGGACGGTCTATGAGGAGCCGGAGAGCGACAACGAGCAGATAGAGGCGCTGACTCGCACTGTATTGACCTATTTCGAGCGTTGCACCAAGCTTAGCCAGCGGCTCACAGAAGACGCCTATGTACAGGCTGCCAATATAGATTTCCCCGGCGCGCTGGCGGATTTCGTGGTGGCGCAGCTTGAGCCGCCGGTCGCTGCTCGCCAGGATATCCTCGAAACCTTCGATGTCTTGGCCCGCCTGCGCAAAGTTTGCCGTATGCTTCAACGCGAACTGAGTGTGCTGGAACTCGAACAGAAAATACATGCTGAGGTGCAGCAAGAGGCTGACCGCAACCAGCGTGAGTTCTTTTTGCGTGAACAGCTTAAAGCAGTGCAGCGCGAACTTGGCGAGCATGACCCGGCGGTGCGCGAACAAGACGACCTGCGCGCAAAGATCGAGGCGTGCGGCATGCCGGTGGAGGTGAGAGCGCGCGCGCTCAAAGAACTCGAACGGTTGCAGGCGATGCCCTCGCTGGCGCCGGAATATAGTGTCGTCTCTACGTATCTCGATTGGCTGATCTCTGTGCCGTGGGAGCAGCGCACCCGCGACCGGCTCGACCTGCGCCATGTCGCGCAGGTGCTCGATGAGCAGCATTTTGGTTTGGAAAAGGTCAAAGATCGCATCATCGAGTTCATCGCAGTGCGCAAGCTGGCGCCAGAGGGACGCGCGCCGATTCTCTGTCTCGTCGGCCCGCCGGGAGTTGGCAAGACCTCGCTTGGTCGTTCAGTTGCGGATGCGCTGGGACGTAAGTTTGCACGCATCTCACTGGGTGGAGTGCGCGATGAGGCGGAGAGTCGCGGCCACCGGCGCACGTATGTCGGTGCGATGCCCGGTCGCATTGTGCAGGCGATGAAGACGGCTGGCACGGTCAATCCAGTCTTTGTCCTCGATGAAATTGATAAGCTTGCCTCGGATTATCGCGGCGACCCGGCGGCGGCGCTCTTGGAAGTGCTGGACCCAGAGCAGAACGCAGCATTCTCCGATCACTACCTCGAAGTGCCGTATGACCTTTCCAATGTGTTGTTTATCCTGACGGCGAACGTCTTGCACACGATTCCCGCGCCGCTCCGCGACCGCATGGAAGTCATTGAGATTCCTGGCTACACCGAAGAAGAAAAGGTAGCCATCGGGCGGCAGTTTATCGTGCCGAAGGTGATGCGCGATTGCGGGCTTACTCCGGCGCGCATCGAGTTCGATGATGCTGCCCTGCGCCGCATTGTGTGCGAGTATACCTTCGAGTCCGGCGTGCGCGGCTTCGAGCGTGAGGTCAGCTCCATCGCCCGGCGCATCGCGCGGCGCGTGGCCGAAGGCCGCCGCCATAAAGCGACCATCTCCGCACAGCGTGTTCCGTATTATCTTGGTCCGCAGAAGTTCTTCCCGACTGAGGCGGAGGAGCAGGACGAGGTTGGCGTGGCGACCGGGCTTGCCTGGACGGCTGGCGGCGGCGACCTGACGACGGTGGAGGTGATGGCAGTTCCTGGTCGTGGGACGATCATTATGACGGGGCAGCTTGGCGAGGTGATGCGCGAATCGGCGCAGGCGGCGCTGACGTTCACTCGTTCGCGCGCTATGGCGCTCGGCCTCGCGGAGTCATTCCATGAATGCAACGACATCCATGTGCATCTACCCGCTGGCAGCATTCCCAAAGATGGCCCGTCGGCTGGCATTACGATGGCTGTTGCGATGATTTCGGCGTTGACGGGCAAGCCAGTGCGCCGCGATATCGCCATGACCGGCGAAATTACGCTGCGGGGCCGCATCTTGCCGGTCGGCGGCATCAAAGAGAAGGTGCTGGCCGCCTACCGTGCTGGTATGCGGATGGTGATTTTGCCGCGCCGCAACCTCAAAGACCTCGACGATATCGCACCGGACATTCGTGAGCAACTGCAATTCGTGCCCACCGAGCGCATGGATGAGATTCTCGACCTCGTGCTGGCGCCAGCCACGCCGCGCGCCGCCAGCGAGGCGCATACGTCGCATGCTGCGTTCCCTGCGCTGCAACCGGCGCGAGCGGCGCTGCCTCTCTCGGATACGCCGCCCATTGGCCAGGTGGCGCGGCCACGCACGCGGCGCGTTGAAGTGATTGCCGGCTCCTGACGGGTTAGCGTTGCCCGATGCCTAAGCGCGGGTATTCGATGGCTGGGCAGCGATCTTGCACCACCAGTAGTCCAGCATCGCTGGCGCGCTGCGCTGCTACGTCGTCACGCACGCCCAACTGCGTCCACAGCACGTTTGCCCCAACGGCGATAGCGGCTTCCGCCACTTCTGCGACATACTCTGAGCGGCGAAACACATCCACCATCTCCGGTGGCTCTGGCAGATCAGCAAGCGTTGGGTAGACCTGTAGCCCCAGCACGGTTTTGCCGGCGAGCAACGGATTCACTAGCGATAACTGATAGCCATGTTGTTGTAGGAAGCGCGCGACCCGCTGGCTGGGCCGGTCAGGATTCGCTGATATGCCAACCACAACAATACGCCGGTAAGTCATCAGAATATTGCGCAATCCCTCGTCAGTAGTTACAAGTGGCATACGGTATTACCTCCTCCGTAGGATGCAAACAGAATAGCATATGGAGGGTTGATGTCATCGCAACCTATCTCATACTGAGCATGTTACTATGTACGGCACTGTTGCGGCTGCCACCAGGCGTGGTGACGTGCTACAATGGCGACGCCCCGCCTGCGAAGGGCAACCGGCAGTTCGCGAAGGTTTAGGAACGCGAGGTCGTTTCTCATCATCACACAAACAATGCTGACAACACCATGATTGCACCAGCACGACGCCAATATCTCGACATCAAAGCGCACTATCAGGATGCGATTCTCCTCTATCAAGTGGGAGATTTTTACGAGACATTCGATGACGATGCCCGTATCGCCGCGCGCGAACTTCAGATCGTGCTCACGGGGCGCTCGTATGGCACGGATGAGCGCGTGCCGCTGGCCGGTGTGCCAACTCATGCGCTCGATAATTACGCGGCGAAGCTGGTTGCGCGTGGCTATAAAGTGGCAATCTGCGATCAGGTGAGTCCGCCGGGAAGGGGACTGGTCCGGCGCGAAGTGACACGCATCCTCACGCCCGGAACAGTCGTTTCGCCAGCGATGGTCCCGCCCAGCCGCGACAATTATCTCGTCGCCATCGCGCTGGCAAAGCGTTCTACTCAGCGTTCTACTCATGGTGGTCACGCGAGCCATGCGAGCGGCTTCGAGGGCGCTGGCCTCGCCTATATTGACGCCAGCACCGGCGCGTTCTCCTGCACCCAATGGCCGGCTGACCGCCTGAACGATGCAGTGCGCGCAGAGTTGGAACGTCTTTCGCCAGCCGAAATCATTATTTCAGAGGCGTACCCGACCGATGGCGAGAGCGATACATCCTCTGAACTTCCCTGGCACAACAGCCAGTTCCTCGTCACGGCATGCCCGGCACATTTCTTTGACGCAGCGGAGAGCCGGGCGCGGCTCTGCCAGCATTTCCAGACGCCGACGCTGGCCGCGTTCGTCCCTGAGACGCAGACCCTCGCCATCGCCGCCAGCGGCGCAATCCTCGCCTATATCGAGCGTATGAATCCGGCGCTGCTGCCGCTGGTGACGGGTCTGCGCCAGTATGAGACGCACGATCTGGTGGAGATAGACGGGCGGACCTGGCGCGCGCTAGAAGTCGTTGAGCCTGCGCATAGTATTGTGGCGGCTGGCGCCACGAAAAACACTAGGAGCGAACGCGCGGCGACCTTGCTTGGCACACTCGATGGCACGCGCACGCTGATGGGATCGCGTCTGCTGCGGCGCACCCTGCTCGCTCCGCTGCGTGACCGGCTCACACTTGAAGAACGGCTCGACGCCATCAGCGAAATTCATGCTGATATTGGCTTGCAGCAACGCCTCAGCGCTGCGCTGGACGGCCTCTGTGATCTGGAACGGCTGACGGCGCGCGTCGTGCAGGGAACGGCAGTGCCGCGTGAGCTACAGGCGCTGCGTATCGGGCTGAAGCAGTCAGCCGAACTGGCGCATGTGCTGCGCAATGTACATGCGCCCGCGCTCAAAAGCGTTCAGCAGACGATAGACCCCTGCCCGCAGGTATGCACGCTGGTCGAGCAGGCGATTGCCGATCATACCGAGCATCCGGGGCAGACTATTCGCCCTGGCTATTCCGCCGAACTGGATGGCATCGTCAGCTCAATTGCAGAAGCGCGTGCCTGGATTGCCGGATTGGAGGCGATAGAGCGCGAGCGCACCGGCATCAAATCGCTCAAAGTTGGCTATAACAAAGTTTTTGGCTACTACCTGGAAGTCTCCAATGCTAACCGGGCGCGCGTGCCGCCGGAATATGAGCGCCGGCAGACGCTGGTGAACGGCGAACGCTATGTGACGGTGGAACTCAAAGAGCGCGAGTCGCTGGTGACGCACGCCGAGGAGCAAATTGCCGATCTCGAAACACGCCTATACCGCGAGGTTTTGCGCGAGATTGCGGCGCATCAGGCGCGGCTACGGGCGACGGCGCAGGCAGTCGCGCAGGCGGATGTCTGGCTGGCGCTGGCGTTGGTGGCGCGGGCGCGCGGCTACGTGCGCCCCGAACTCTCCGATGCAACTGATTTGCACATCGTGGCTGGTCGCCATCCTATCATCGAGTCCGCGCTCGATGGCGTCGAGTTCATCGCCAACGATACCACCCTCGATTCGCTGGAAAGCGGCGCGGGAGGCACCCGTATCATGCTGCTGACCGGCCCGAATATGGCGGGCAAATCCACCTATCTGCGGCAGGTGGCCACGATTGTGCTGATGGCGCAGGTTGGCTCGTTTGTGCCTGCACGCGCAGCGCGCATCGGGCTAGTGGACCGCATCTCTTGCCGGGTGGGAGCGGAGGACGACCTGGCACGCGGCCTGAGTACGTTCATGCTGGAGATGGTGGAGACGGCGTACATTCTGCGCCAGTCCACCGCGCGCAGTCTGGTGATTCTGGATGAGGTTGGGCGTGGCACCAGCACGCATGACGGGCTGGCGATAGCGCGCGCTGTCATCGAACACCTGCATGATGCTATCGGCGCGCGTACCCTCTTTGCCACGCATTACCATGAACTGGCGATATTGGAGCGCAGCCTCGATCATCTGCGCGCCTTTCAGATGGAAGTGGTTGAGCGTGATGGCGAAGCGATATTCCTGCATCGCGTCGTCCCTGGCGCCAGTACACAGAGCTATGGCGTGCAGGTGGCGCGTATGGCCGGGCTGCCGCCATCTGTGACTGAGCGCGCCGCCGCCATGCTCTCCGAATCCATACCGATGCCCGGCAATAGCAATATCATCGCTGATGATAGAGATGGCAGGCGCGTGGCTGAGCGTCCACAGGCATATAGAGCTGATGAGGACCGAGACGCCAATGAACCGGACAACGCAGTAGTCGCCACAGCTCAGCCGCAGGATGAAGAACAGTTACATGCGACACGCGAGGTTGCGCTGGCGCTGGCAAGCCTGAATATTGCTGCGATGACGCCGCTGGAAGCCATCAATGTGATCTTTTCGCTACAGCAACAGGCGCTTGCCGCCCTGCATATGCAGCGCCCATGAGCGGGAAAGGACCGAAGGAACCAGGATGAATGAATACAATCGCATCACGACGTTGCCCCGCGCTGTGGTCGAGCGCATCGCCGCCGGAGAGGTAATCGAGCGCCCGGCTTCGGTGGTGCGCGAACTGATCGAGAACGCGCTCGATGCCCACGCCAGCACCATTCGCGTGGAACTGCGCGCAGGCGGTCTGCGGCTCATCCGTGTTCACGACAACGGCGACGGTATCGCCCCTGACGATCTACCGCTCGCCTGCCTGCCCCATACCACTAGCAAAGTGCATGAGCTTGCCGACCTCGAACGCATCAGGACATTGGGGTTTCGTGGCGAGGCGCTGGCAAGCATCGCCGCCGTCGCTAACCTGGAAATTGCCAGCGCCCATGATAGCAGCGGCGTCGCGCAGGTCCATATGCGCCGCGCAGATGGCACGACGCAGACGGCAACGCAGGCGCGTTCGCGTGGCACGACAGTGACGGTGCGCGCGCTGTTTCAATCCATGCCGGCGCGTCTGGCGTTGCTGGGCGCGCCGCGTAACGAGCTGGCCCGCTGCCAGGCGTTGCTACGGGGCTATGCGCTGGCCTATCCTGGCGTCGCCTTCACGCTGATACACGATGGACAACTCACACTGCACACGCCAGGGACCAATATCACCGATGCCGTCTCCTCGCTCTATGGCGCAGATGTCGCGCGGGCGCTGCTGCCCTTCGAGACGACACTTGCCGATGGCACGAAGATCAGTGGTGTCGTTTCGGCGCGCGGCTTTCACCAGGCTGGGCGCGAGGATGTGTGGGTGTTGGTGAACGGGCGCGCGGTGGCAAACCGCACATTGACAGCCGCCGTCGAATCAAGCTACCGCTCATTGCTGCCGAAGGGTCGCCATCCCTTATTAGTTGCCAGCGTGACGCTTCCACCGGAGCGGCTGGATGTGAATATTCATCCTGCTAAGACTGATGTCTTGCTGCGGGATGAGGCTGGTGTCGCCGCCGCGCTGCGCACTGCCGTCCACGATGCGCTGGGCACATCAGCGGCCAGCATCGTGACGCCCGCGCTTCAGCCTGCGCTGCGCCCGGTCCAAATTCCTCTGAGTGTACCGCGTAAACGGCGGGGACTGCGCCTCAACGAGAAACCCGCTCGTTATGGAGGCCATGCTATCGAACCGGAAGATGCGCCCATCGTTGGACCATTGCCAGCGTTGGAGCCATTGGCGCAGTTTGACGATGCGCTCATTCTGGCGCGTTCGACGGTTGGCGACCTGTTTCTGGTGGATCAGCATCGTGCCCATGAGCGTGTCCTCTATGAACGCCTGCTCAAACAGCGTGCAGCCCTGCTGGAAGAAGATGGTATGTTGCCGCTGGACGCCGATGAAGTACACAGCGCAGGACAATTGTTGCTGGAACCGCTGCTGGTGGAATTGACGGCAGCGCAGGCGGCGTTGTTGGTACCACGATTGACGGAACTCAGCGCGCTGGGGTTGGCCTGCCAGCCGTTCGGTGGCAGCGTCTTTCTCGTGCGCTCGGTGCCCTACTTGCCCGGCGCAGCGCAGGCGCCCGCCGATCTAGCGCGCACACTCACCGAAACCGCCGCCTGGGAAGGCGAGGATTGGATGGCGCGGGTTAGCACCGCGCTCGCGTGCCGCAGCGCCATCCGCCGTGGCCAACCATTAGCGGCATCAGAGCAACGGTCGTTGCTAGCGGACTTTCAGCAGGTGACGACGCCTGCCGTCTGCCCGCATGGCAGCCCAATCGTGCTGCGCTATGGCCGCAACTATCTCACCCGTCTCTTCGAGTGGTAATCGCCTTCATAAAAGAACCAGGCTCACTGTGATCTCACCCGCTTGATATCGAAGTCCGCCAGCAGGTCGGTGAGGCTGACAGGTTCGCCAGGCGGCCAGAGGCCACAACTCGACGCAAGTATACCCAACACCTGCGCTGGCGTCATGCCCTGCGCGCGCAACGTCGCCAGCCCTGCCGAAGCATCACGTTTCGCCATTCGCACGCCGCTGTCATCCAACAGCAGCGGCACATGGGCGTATTCTGTGGGGCGCTGATAGCCAAGCGCATCAAAGAGTGCCAGTTGCCGCGCCGTTGAGGAGAGCAGATCAGCGCCACGCACTACCTGCGTTACGCCCATCAGCGCATCGTCCACGACGACGGCAAGCTGATAGGACACGATGCCGTCGCTGCGCAACACCACGAAATCGCCGCAGCGTTCAGCCACTGACTCCCTTTGCGGTCCGGCCAACGCATCGGTGAAGGACAGCGGCGGCGATGGCGCGCGGAATCGTAGCGCCGGTCTCCGTCCCTGCGCCTCATATTGGTGGCGTTGGCGCTTCGTAAGCGTGCGACAGGTGCCGGGATAGCGCGGGCCATCCTCGCCGGCCTGTGGCGCACTGGCGATCCGCGCCAATTCTGCGCGAGTGCAGTAGCAGGGGTACAATTGTCCCTCGGCTCGTAACCGTGCCAGCGCCGCGCGGTAGAGGTCCTGGCGCGCAGACTGGGTATAAGGACCATACAAACCACCGATATCTGGTCCTTCATCCCAATCCAGCCCCAGCCAGCGCAAATCGGCGAGAATGCCTGCGGCAGCGCCTGGGCGCACACGTGGCAGGTCAAGATCTTCGATGCGCAGGATGAATGCGCCACCAACGTGTCGCGCCACTAGCCACGCCAGCAGCGCCGTGCGTAGATTGCCCAGGTGCAGTGCCCCGGTTGGCGAAGGCGCATAGCGTCCGCGCACGCCGCCAATCATCCTACCGGCTCCGTCGGCTCAGCAGGCTCAGGCGCTTCGTCTGCTGGCGTGCCCATTTCATCGGCGGGATATGGCGGTGTACAGGCTCCCGACCAGGGGCAGGTGCCAGGACGATGGCGCAGGTCCGGCGCTGCCGCTCCTGGCAGCGTCGTATGGTTAAGCAGCGTGGAGACGAGGCAAATAGGCAGCCCAATGACGCCCAGGTGGCATCCGTGCATTGCCGCCACGGGATGGAAGCCAGGATGTTGTATTGAGTAGGCGCCAGCTTTATCCAGTGGATCGCCGGTGGCGACATAGGCGGCAATCTCTTCGTCGCTGTAGTCGCGCATCAGCACGCGCGTCGTCGCAGTTGCCGCAACGACGCAGCCATTCTCTTCGGCCAGCGCCACGCCGGTCGCCACGATATGCTCACGCCCGCGGAGGTCGCGTAGCATCGTCTCAGCCTCGGCAAGATCGCGCGGCTTCGGCAGTGAACGGCCATCGAGCAGCACAGTGGTGTCGGCGCTGAGAATGCGCCCCCACTTGTTCTGCTTCACGAGTTCTTCGCGCGCCGCCAGCGCCTTCGCCAGCGCCAGATATTGCCCCAGCGTCGCCAGGTCGCCGGTATAACCAGCGGTCAGCGCGTCCTCATCCACAGGCACGACAAATAGCTCGAAGGCGATTCCCGCCTGCGTCAGCAGTTGCCGCCGGCGTGGCGACGATGAGGCGAGATACAGCGGACGCGAGGGTTTCGCTCTCGTGGTCATGGGTATGTGTGGCATTACGAAGCCTCCAGCACGACGATGGTTTCGATATGGGCGGTCTGCGGGAACATATCCAGCGGCTGCACAGACCTGATGCGATAGGCGCTCTGTTTCAGGCAGAGATATGCGAGGTCGCGCGCCAGCGTATCTGGATTGCAGGAGACGTAGATGACGCGCGGCAACGGGCGCTCAACTAGCGCGTCCAGCACAGGACGCTGGCAGCCGGCGCGTGGTGGGTCAATCACCAGGCCGTCCAACCGGCACGTCATCGCAGGCAATAGAGCCTCCACTTTTCCCTGAAGTATCTCAACGTTGTTCACGTCGCGCAGATTCCAGCGCGCGTCTCGCACCGCGCTCGCCGACTCTTCGATGGCGATGACCGAACTGACGCGCTCCGCCATCAGACGCGCGAACGTGCCGACACCACAATACGCATCCACCCACGTAGTGCCCTCGCCGGAGGGAATACTACCCAGCACCAGCTCGGCCATTTTGTTTGCCTGGGTGGTATTTGTCTGGAAGAAGGAGCTTGGGCGAATCCGAAAGGAGATGCCGCAAAGCGATTCTTCCATATCGCTCTCGCGCACGGTCAATCCAGCGGCCTCCAATTCTGCACGCGCGCTCGCATCAGGCTCTGGCTGGAGCAAAAGGTGATTGCTAGCCTCGCTATAGCGCATGAGGACCTGCGGCTGAGGCAGCGGTTGGCGCGAGAGCACCGCCAGCGCGTCGTTGATGCGCTCATGCGCTATCGGGCAGTTGGTGAGCGGTAGCACGCGATGTGTGCCGCGCGCCGTCAACCCTGCCTGTCCATCACGGTTGACAGAGAAGCGCATATGATTGCGATAGTGCCAGGGCGAGGCGCAACCGATGGCTGGCAACACTTGCTGCTCTGCGAACCCTGCCCCAGCCAGCGCCGCGCGCACCCGCCCCGTCTTCCAATCGAGTTGCGCCTGATAGGCGAGATGCTGGAACTGGCAGCCGCCACATGCGCCAAAGACCGGGCAGACGGTTTGCACCCGCTCAGGCGACGCTTCGATGATGGAGAGCACGCGCACTACCGGCGGCGGCACATGCTTGGCTCGTTTGCGTCCTGGACGCGGCAAGCTCCAGGAGGCTTCTACTTCGACGATTTCGCCGGGCAGCCCGCCGACGAAGATCAGTTCATCGGGTGTCATCATCTCGCCGCGCCCGTAGACCTCCTCGAATTCGGCAGGCGCAGGCGTGTGCAGTATCTCGATGACTCTGCCGTGCGCCTCGCCATTGGCAAGGAATCCTTCAACGGCGACGCGATAGCGCCCGACGACATAACGCCGGGCCGGAACTGATGTAGTGATTAGGGCTGCTTCTGTTGCTTCTAATTTTTCCGTTGCTTCGGATGCGCCTGAAATGATAGTACCGTCCCGCTGTTCTTGTTGCTCCACTGTCTCAGTTGATCCTGATGCTGTATGGGTGTTCTTGGTCTCGAAAACAACGAGAGTATAGCATATTTACTGGCGGCGCTTGCTGAGAAGATGCTACGGTAATGAAGAAGTTAGCGCATCAGACGGGTGGATGGGCGCATCGAGAGCAAGAGAAGGCAAAAGCACGATGATACAACTCTCGCAGACTAGCCGGGCGGCGGCTTTGGCGCAGATGGCAACAACTCCGCTGGATGTGCTAGTGATTGGCGGTGGCATAACTGGCGCTGGCGTCGCGTTGGATGCGGTGGCGCGCGGCTATCGCGCCGGCCTGATTGAGCGACACGACTTTGCCAGCGGCACCAGCAGCCGCTCTACCAAACTGGTGCATGGCGGGATACGCTATCTGCCGCAGTTCGATGTGCCACTGGTGCGCGAAGCGTTGATCGAGCGCGGGCGCTTGCTGCGCAACGCGCCGCATCTGGTGCAGCCGCTCTCCTTTATCCTGCCGCTCTACGCGAGTTCGAGGCATCCGGTTGGCTTGCCGATTGCGCCGCCGCTCGGTATTGGGCTAGGGCTGATCCTCGGCACTGGGCTGACGATGTATGACGGCCTCGCCGGGCAGGAGAACATTGCGCCGCATCACCGGCTCACCAGCGAAGAGGTGATCCAGCGCGCACCCTGTCTGCGGCCCGATGGCCTGAAGACTGGATTTGCCTATTTCGATGCGCAGACTGATGACACGCGCCTGACGCTGGCTGTCTTGCTCTCCGCCGCCGAACGTGGCGCATTGCTGGCTAATTACTGCGAGGCGTTGGCCTTCATCAAGGATCCTGAGGGCGCCATTGTGGGTGTCGAGGCGCGTAGCACGCTGTGCAATGACGCTGGCGCTGAGGAAGCTACGACCCAGCCAATCACCATTCGCGCGAAGTATATCGTCAACGCAACCGGCGTCTGGGCGGAGGAGACAGAACGACTGGCTGGCGACATGCCCAACCTGGATATTGCGCCAAGCAAAGGCACACATCTCGTCTTTGCCAAAGAAGCCTTTGATCTTGGCGATGAAGCTATCGTCCTGCCGGAGACCGAAGATCAGCGCATCATTTTCATCGTACCCTGGCTCTCACGCGCGCTGGTTGGCACGACGGATGAAGCCGCTGAGCGTATCGAAAATCCAGTAGCGACGGAGCAGGAGATTGATTACCTGTTGGAGCATCTCAATCGCTTCATTCGCAAACCTGTCACACGCGACGATATTCTCGCCACTTACGCTGGCTATCGTCCGCTGCTGAAGCTGCGCAGAAGCCGCACGCCAGCGCGCCTCTCGCGCACGCATACGGTCGTCGAGGGGGATGATGGCCTGATTTCGATCTCCGGCGGCAAGCTGACGACCTATCGCCGCATGGCGCAGGATGTACTTGACCGCATTGACGAACGCGAAGGCCGGCACTCCGGCCATCCAACAACCAGAATGGCGCTGGCGGGCAGCGTCAATTGGTTTGACACGCGCGCAGCGTTCCTGCGGCGTGCGCGTTCTCTTGCGCTGACACCGGCCATTGCTGAACACCTGAGCGCGGCGTATGGCACAGCAGCCAGCGCGATTCTCGATCTTGTTGATGCGCAGGCGGAACTAGGAAGCCGCCTGGTGGACGATCTCCCCTATATCGCGGCTGAGGTGGTGTATGCCTGTCGCGCAGAACTGGCTCTGACGCTCGAAGATGTGTTAGCGCGGCGGACGCATATCGCCATCGAAGAACGTTCGCGTGGTACAACGATAGCGCCCCATGTCGCTACGTTGATGGCGCAGGAACTTGGCTGGCCAGAGGCGGAGCAGCAACGGCAGCTAGCCGAGTATAACGCTTTTGCGCTCGAACAGGCGGGTCCGCTCCAGCAGGCGATTCCGGCGCTGTCCTAGCTGGTTGTCCTAGCTGGTTGTCGAGAGCTGGTCGTTGAGCCATTTTCAATGAGTTTGCGCAAGCACAGGTTTCCCCGCGCCTGAGATTTTCCCCAATTGAGCGGCAATCTGCGCGGCGGCAATCGGCGCTTCCTGGCGAATATTGTTCAGCGTGCCGGCGATGCCGTAGTTGTAGCCCACGAAGTAGAGGTTGGGATGGTCGAGACTGCGCACGCGGTCACGCTTGGGGAAGCCCCGCTCGTCGAAGCTGATGAGGCCATCGAGGTAGCCCAACGCTGGCTGGAACCCAGTTGCCAGTAGCACAGCATCAAAGGGCTGGCGCGTACCGTCAGCGAATGTGACCTCTTGCTCGCCGAACGACGTGACCGCTGGTTTCACCTGGATGCGTTCCTCGCGCACGGCGTTAATGAAGCTCAGACCGATGATGGGGATGCCATGCGCCTGAAGCAGCGGCTCTGGCGATTTGGGAATACCTGCGCTTTGTAATCGTGCCTCTGCGCGTTTGAGCAGCACTTTTGCGACAACTCGCGTAACCGCCGGTGGCAGGCGCAAGACCAGCAAGCCCCAGAGCTGAATGGGAACGCCAAGCAGGCTCAGCGGCACGACGTTCACGCCGTTGCGAATGGCGACGGTTGTGCTTGCCGCCCGCTTCATTACATCCACGGCGATTTCGGCCCCGGAATTGCCAGCGCCGATGATGAGCACGCGCTTGCCGGCGAACGGTGCGGCATTCTTATAGCTGGACGTATGCTGGATGCTGCCGCGAAACGTTTCCATACCAGGCCAGTGTGGTTCCACGGGCGCGGCGAAGATGCCGGAGGCCGCGACGAGTATCTTGCTGCGGAAGGTATCGCTGGCCGTCGTCACCAGCCATCCGTCGTCGGTCTGTTGCGCAGTCTGGACGCGCTGGCCCGTTCGCGGAACAATGTCAAAGTGCCGGGCGTAGTCCTGAAGGTAGGAGACCACCTGATCCCGTGATGCGTAGAGGGGATAGGTGCGCGGCATGGGATAGCGCGGCAAGCCCGAATAGCGGCGTATCGTATGCAGTTTCAACGCATCGTAGCCTGCGGCCCAGCTCTGGGCAGGCGCATCCCCAGCTTCGAGGACGAGCGCATCAATGCCATAGTGTTTCAGGCAGGCGGCGGTTGCCAGACCGGCAGCGCCCGCGCCGATGATGAGCACATCGCTTGCGGTTTCCATCTCTGTCTCCTGTCTGCTAGGACGCGCGCTGTGGGCAATTTGGCCCATAGCATACGGCATCAGTGGATATCTATGCAATGATTTGGTTGTGTTGGATTGCTCCTCATTACTGGTTATTTGACAGAAGGGTGCGCTGCTCCTACAATTGCCAGAAAAAGCGCCAATTGTCAGAATGAATGTAGACAGGGAGGAATAGAATGGGAGCGAGAGGAACGCTACAGAGTCCCAGCGCTGCAAATGCAGATGAAGACGCCCGCGCGCGGTTTCTCGATGAGGCTGGTCACGAGCTACGGACGCCAATTACGGCGCTCAAGGGGCAGATTCAACTCATGCAGCGGCGTCTGCGCAAGGAATCCGACGACCGAGAGCGTGATCTCACCGATCTCGATAAGATGCTCTACCATATCGAACGCCTCAATCATCAACTCGATGTCTTTCTCAGCGCCACGCATATCACGCAGAAACGCTATACAGTGGTGACAGCGCCATGCGATATCGTCGCGGTGGCGCGGCGTCTCGTTGCCGTCTATAGCGCCGGGGTCAGCGGCCATACCATTCGCTTCGAGTCCGCAGAGGATGAACTGATTGGCGAGTGGGACCGTCGTCGTCTCGATGAGGCGCTCTCTGTGCTGCTGACCAATGCCATCAAATATAGCCGTGGTGGCGAGGTGACGCTCTCCATATCGCGCAAAGGGGACACAGCGCATGTTGAGGTGAGCGACGAGGGGCCAGGGATACCGGCGCATGAGCGTACCGCTATTTTCCGCCAGTATGTGACGGGAAGCGCGGTGGAAAATGCCGGGTCCGGTCTGGGGCTGTTCGTTGCTCGCGAGGCTATTCGTCGCCAGCATGGGCGTATCGGTGTGCGCGCTCGCCGTGGCAAAGGCAGCACCTTCTGGTTCGAGGTGCCGCTGACGCAACCTGTGGCCAAACGACGGCGGACCGCTGCGCCACCAGCGGAAGCGACAGTTGAAGCGACACTTGCTGCTGTGACTGCTTCATCTGCGGTCTGAATGATCCGCCGCGCTGAACATTTCCTGAGTACTTCCCATGCGTCCTTGTCAATTGGCTGCCAGCCGCTTACAATGACTCGCATGAAGAAGATGCTGCACGCGCCACAATCCACTCCGCGCGGTTCCCTCCCCAGGCCGCTGATGCGCTGGGCGATGCCATTGTTGATGGTCGGCTGCCTGGCGCTCCTCATGCTGGCTGGCTGTGGAATTACCATCCACCAGGGCGGTGATGAAATCGCCTTCTTGCGTGGTAGCGACCTCTGGGTAATTCAGCCGGATGGCACGAATGCGCGCGCGCTGACTTCCAGCGCAATCGTCAGCCTGGGGTGGTCTCCCGATCATCACCAGGTTCTCTATCGTGTTCTCTTACACCCAGGAACGCTCCCGCCACCCTCTGAGGCGCGCGCAGTACCCGATGCGCTCGGCAGCATCGTGGTCATTGGCGTCAATGGCGGCTATCCGCTCGTTCTCACCCGTGGCAGCGATGATCTGCTGCATGGCGACCCGTGGTGGAATCCCGGCGGCAACCGTCTCCTCTACCGTGAAGAACTGACGCCGACCGCCAACACCGCCTATGCCCCGAGCTATATCGTGTCGCAGAGTGACCAGCCGGCAGGCATTGCGCGGAAGGGATTGCTCGATGCCGCCAGCCTTCCGGTGCTTTCAAGCGATGGTCATCAGGTTGCAGTACTAGACGGGGCAGGCAATCTGCGGCTGGGTGCGCCCGGCGATACTGGCAACATTCTGGCGAGCGGCGCGCTGCTAGCGCTTCCTGGCGCAAACCGCCCGGCGCATCTACTCTGGCAACCGCAACATGATGCGCTGCTCTACCCCGCGTCCAACGGCTCAGGCGGCGTCAAATTGGTCTTGGTGGGGTTGGACGGCAAAGCCCGTTGGTCGCTTTCCGTGCCTGCGTTGCTCGATGCCGCATTTTCGCCGGATGGCTCGTTGCTGTTGGTGCGCACACCTTCGCAATTCCAGGTGTTCACTGTTGGCGACTCCGCAAGTTCCAGTGCGCTCTATAGCTGGCAGGAATCCGACGTTTATGCGGTGCCGTGGTGGGCGCCGGATAGCCAGCGGCTCGTCGTCTACGATCAAACCGGCTGGACCTTCGTAGACGTGCGACAGCATGTGGTACAACAACTGTTGATGGCGCAGGCTGCGGCTCTTCCTGCTGGTTTCGCTGGTGGTGCGCCTGCGCAGTGGCATCCCGCCACAGCGGACCCGTGGAATGCCAGCGGCAGCCAGTTGGTGTTTGCTGGCGCAAGCGGCGATAGCTGGCGCGGCAGTGCGTTACCGTCGTCGCATGGGAGCAGCCGGGGGCTATACGTCGTCTCGATCACTGGCGATCATCCTGGCACGCCAACGCTGATTGATAGCGGTAACGACATTTTGCCTGCCTGGAGCTATCCTGACCCATCCACGGCATTTCTGATTGGCGCTTGATGCGCATTTCGTTCTTTGGCTGATTTGGCTGGTGAGGAGCGCACGCAATGTCACAGCACCATCACACGCATGACTTCGACGACGACGAAGAACTGGACGATGACGAGTTCGATCCCCAGGAGTATGATCTCATGCTGGAGCTGGAGCGGCTCGAAAGCGTGGAAGAAGAGATGATGGAGATGAAAGTGACGACGCTCGAAGAGGTGCGCGAGCGCATCGCCCTGCTCCATCAGCAACTAGACAAAACTCCGTGATGAAAGACGCTAACAAATGGCCTCGCGGCAGCGGCATTCTTGTCCATCCGACCTCGTTTCCGGGTTCGTTCGGCATCGGTGATCTGGGGCCGTCTGCTGTTACATGGCTGGAGTATCTGGCGGCCAGCGGGCAGAAATACTGGCAGGTGTTGCCGCTCGGCCCAACTGGCTATGGCAATTCGCCCTACGCGACGCTCTCAGCCTTTGCCGGCAATCCTATCTTGATTTCGCTTGAGCGACTGGTGGAAGATGGTTTGCTGGCGCAGAGTGAGATCGAAGATCACCCACACTTCCCGGCAAACCATGTGGATTTTGGCACAGTTGTTCCCTGGAAGATGGCCCTGCTGCGCGCATCATTTGACCATTTCAAGGACCAGAAGCGTTTTCTGGCGCTGCGAGCGCCATTTGAGGCATTCTGCAAAGAGCATCACGATTGGCTGGATGATTATGCGCTATTCGCTGCGCTCAAAAACGTGCATCATGGCGCTGCCTGGGTTGAGTGGGACCCGGCGCTTGCTGCCCATGAACCGGTGGCCGTCGCCGAAGCACAACAGAAGCTCCGCGATGAGATAGCATTTCAGCAATATCTTCAATTCCTGTTTTTCCGCCAGTGGTCAGCGATTCGCCAGGCTGCGCATGAGCGCCAGATATCCATTATTGGCGACCTGGCAATCTTCGTTGCGCATGATAGCGCAGATGTGTGGGCGCATCGAGACCTCTTTCAGCTTGATGCGCATGGTCAGCCGAGCGTTGTCGCAGGCGTTCCGCCGGATTATTTCAGCGCCACCGGGCAACGCTGGGGCAATCCTTTGTACCGCTGGGACGTGCTGCAAGCGAATGACTATGCCTGGTGGATAGCGCGTGTGCGCCGCGCGCTTGAATTAGAAGATATCATCAGGCTCGACCATTTTCGCGGCTTCGAGGCATATTGGGAAATACCCGGCAATGACAAAACCGCCGTCAATGGAAGATGGGTGCAGGGACCAGGAGATCTTCTTTTCACCGCGATCCGTCACGCGCTGGGCGACATCCCTTTTATCGCTGAAGACCTGGGCGTGATAACGCCGGAAGTAGACGCGCTACGCGAGCAGTTGGGGTTTCCAGGAATGCGCGTGCTGCAATTCGCTTTCGGCGGCGATGCAAATAATCACCATTTACCGCACAACTATACGCGGGATGCCGTGGTGTACACTGGCACACACGACAATGACACGAGTGCCGCCTGGTTCGAGGCATGCAGCGAGCGGGAGCGCCGCCATGCGTTGCGCTATCTTCATATCACCGGCGATGAGATCGTCTGGGTAATGATCCGTGCGGCGCTCGCATCGGTCGCTGCTATCGCCGTGCTGCCACTGCAAGATGCGCTCAGCCTGGGCAGCGAGGCCCGCATGAACTATCCCTCGCGCGCCGCCGGCAATTGGGAGTGGCGCTATACCGAGCGCCAGCTCACTCATACTATCAGCAAACGCCTGGCGAACCTCTGTGCGCTCTATGGCCGTTCCTGATTGGCAAAAAGTATGTGAGTTCACCGTCTTACTCTACTAGCGCCTGGGCGAGCAGGTAATCCAGCGCCCCCTCTTCCAGGGAAAGCGCCCGTTGCTGCTGCTCGCTCATCTGCCAGGTATGCTCCAGAATCGCCGCGTAGGCTTCATAAATGACTGCTGTTGTGGCATGCGGATAGAGGTTTGTCAGTAAGTTCAACAATGGCTGATGATAGTGCTGGCGCCAATCACGTATCGTCGCTTCCATGCCAACATCATGCCCTGCTCGTTCGCTCAATAGCCACTTATGAACGTTGATCGCCTGATAGATGCGCTGTGCTGGCTCTGGCGGCACGTGAACACCCAACAGATCGCGCAGGCGCCGCACGTACCAGCCTGGCCGTAGCGTCGCAATTTGTATGTTGGCTACCGGTGGATTCGCTGTGCTGGGAGTATCCTGCTCTTCATTGGCTCGGTGCGGTATCGCCAGCGATTCAATGCCATGCTCGATGTTATCCAGGCCAGAGCGGACATATTGCGTGCCAAGCTGCACCACGCCATATCCCAGGTCGTTGAGACGTTGCATTCGCTCGGTGATCTCGCTCAGCGATCCCAGGAGATTGCCGAAACTGCTGGCGAACTGGCCTGCGTTGGTGGCATTCGTGCGCTCAGCGCGTAATCCCTCATAGCGCGAAAGAAAATAGTCGCTATCACTCTCAGTGACCAATTGCTGATCTTCGGGCAACCCGCGCGCCAGGCGAATATCTTCCGCCTGCCAGATCAACGATTCGATAAACATTTCCAGGTCTTGCTGGCGCAACCCTTCGTTCAGCGGACCGGCTCTGACCTCCGCCGTTTCGGCGTCTGCCATGATAGCTGTCAATCGGTGGCCGCTCAAGTCCATTAGAACATTTGCCAGCGACGGGTCGCCCCAGTAGACCCCATGCTCGTGGAGTTCGAGAAGCAATTCAGCGATAGCGTTCCATAGCAGGCGCTTGTTGGTTTCAGTAAATGGGTAGCGGTAGAGGAGCGATTGCGGCAACACACGTTCCGCCAGCCGGGTAATGCAGTAGCCTATGTCGCCGGATTCGTAGACAATCTGGTTCGCTACTGTGCCTGCGGGAATCGGTTTGCCACGGAGTACGAGAAAGCCAACCGGGTCCAGCGTGCGGCAATGGCGTTGCTGAATCGTGCGGAATGAGGCAATTTCATGGCTAGCCGCCAGTGGACTGGTCTCTTTGATGGCATAGCGGCGGCGCTCGATTTCCACGAAGAGTACCGAATGCCGTGATTCGCCTTTGCGGATGGAGAGCAGATTCACCTGTGGCGATGACCACTCATCAAATGGCAGATGCCAGGGTAGAAGTGCCAGACGCAGCCAATCGGAACGTGGAATGTCAATCTCGCGGAACCTGCCCGAACGACTGGCACGTCTGGCGTTCTTTCGCGCTGAAGGTGTGCGGCGGACGTGTACGGGCATGTGAGATCGTCCTTTATCCTGGATTGGTTAGCGCCACACCAGTGATTGTAGCATCTCACACGATTGATTACGACGGATTTCAGGATGCACAACCTGTAGGATTCTGAATCTGCTATGAGTTGTTGCTGTTGCCAAAGATGCGTAGCAGAAACAGGAAGAGGTTGATGAAATCGAGATAGAGCATCAACGCGCCAAGTATTGCCAGGCGACCACCGTTCTCGCCGCTGGCCTGTGCGCTCATACGTTTGATTTTCTGGGTATCGGCGGCAATCAAGCCAACGAAAATCAGGATGCCCAGATAGGTGGTGATCCAGTAAATGATCTCGCTGTGCAGGAAGATATTGACGAGTGAGGCGAGGATTAGTCCGATGAGCGCCATCAGCGCCAGATTGCGGATTTTCGTCAGGTCACGCTTGGTGGTATAGCCGTATAACCCCATGATGCCGAAAGTGCCGCCAGTGATGAAGAACGTCGAAGCGAGCGACGCTTTGGTGTATTCCAGGAAAATCCCCGACAGGCTCAATCCCATGAGGACGGCGTAGAGCAAGAAGAGCGCGGTGGCCGTGCCGACCGACATGCGCATGATGGCGGCGCCGAGCGCAATGACGAGGATGATCTGCACGACGAAGATGCCAAAGAAGATGAAGACATTGCCAAAGACGAGTGAGCGCATGAATGGAGATGTTGCGGTAAATGCGGCGACGGAGCCGGTGACGGCCAGTCCCAGCGTCATCCAGAGATAAACCTGGCTGATGATGCTTCGTTGGCGCACTTCGGCCTGCGTACCGGCGGCGAGTGAATACGACATCAATACCCCTCCCTCGATCATCTCAACGATATGATACGCACGATTGTTGCGCAAGGCCCATGCCAGGACCGGTTGCGTGTGTCTTGTCCACACTTATACTTGCCCATGATAACACGGTGGTGCCAATGCCGAGAAGCTTTCTCCGGCGCACAGCAAATAGCCGCTATCTAAAGAGATAGCGGCTATTGAATAAACTGCAACGGATGGTTGCTAGATGTCCAGGTTCTTGACGTTCTTTGCCTGGGACTCGATGAAGCGTTTGCGCGGCATAACCTCATCGCCCATTAGCATGGTGAACGTTTCGTCAGCTTTGATCGCATCTTCGATGGTGACTTGCAGGATGGTGCGCGTTGCGGGATTCATCGTCGTCTCCCACAATTCCTCCGGGTCCATCTCACCAAGACCCTTGTAGCGGTTGACCGGGGGATTCTTGCCCTCGCCCAGCCGCGCCAGGAATTCGTCTTTCTCCTGATCGCTGAAGACGTAATGGCGTTGTTTGCCCACCTGGATGCGATAGAGCGGCGGCTGCGCGATATAGAGCCTGCCATCCAGGATGAGCTGCTCCATATGGCGGAAGAAGAACGTCAGCAACAACGTGCGAATGTGGCTGCCATCTACGTCGGCATCGCTCATGAGGATGATGCGCCCGTAGCGCAGCTTGTCATAGGTCATCGTCTCGCCGATGCCGGTGCCCAGCGCCGTAATGATGTCCTTGATGGATTCGCTCGCTAGCATGCGATCCAGCCGGGCGCGCTCGACGTTCAGGATTTTGCCACGCAACGGCAGAATCGCCTGGAAGTGACGGTCGCGCCCTTGCTTGGCACTATTGTGAACGAAAATACCGCTAGCCAGCGCGAAGTTGTGGGTGCCGGGAACTTCAAGGTCATACACATCAACACGCTCATCTATTTGCTCAATCGAGATGATGCGGTGATTGTAGTTGACTACTGCCTCGTGTACACGCTCCTCGCTACCCTCAAAGTAACGTGTGCAGAACTTGTCAAAGCGCAGCAATGACTTGTCACCACTTGCAAGGCGATGGGTGCTGTAGGCAGCAACATCAACTGTGCCACCCGCAGTCACAAACTGCTTGAGTGCAGCCATCGTCTTACGATAGTATGTTTGCTCTAGAGCAGCTTTTCGCTGCTTGCGGAAATCCTCCGTCCATTGCTGGCGTGTCTTTTCACGACGCCATGCAAGCAGTTGTTCATCTTGCCACTGCTCCTTTGCCGTCTGCGAGAAGGCTTCACGAACTTCGGGATGGGCCTCAAAATAGGCGCGTACACGTTCAGCTTGGGCTGTGCGGTTCGTTACATTACCCCAGTAGACTCGTTGGCCTTCATCCAGACGTGCCAGCACTTCGTTACGATACTCTTCGTTTGCCTGATAGAACTCCAGCCACTTTTCTGCCATGAAGGCTTTGTAGGCTTCATCCTCCCACTGAGCTTTGGCCTGCTCGGAAAGAATTCGGCGTGTCTCCGGCTGAAGCATTCTCGCGCTCATTGCAGCACGGAACTCATCACTTTGCCGAATGGTGCGGCATTTCTCGATAACCTCCGGTTGATGCAATGTGCGGCTGACATGCTCACGATGCAGTGCCAAATGAACATCCGAAGGCAAGCGCCTAATATTTGTCGGATTGTTGTTGTGTTTGTTGAAATCAACGTGATGGCAATGGTCACCATCTTCTTCGGCATATACCCCCTGCCAGCGGTTGTACCAATCAGCGAGCAGGTGAGTAAAGAGCCACGAATCAGAACGCGGATTCCAAACCATTTCGTAGTTTTGGATAGTGATGCCTGGCTCATGCTTGTCTGACATCTTGCGGTAGAGTGGCATGAGCGACATTTCTGGCGTCAAATCTGCGGCGGCTTTGTAACTACCATCGCGCAGCATGAACTGATGGTCTGGCGTACAGACAATCGTTTCGCCCGTATCCAGCGTGACGCGAACGACTTCGGCGTTGGTTTTTGTTCGGCGTACATTTGTAATACGCTCTAAGCCAACCTTGCCATCGTTACGAATGGTATAGCAGAAATGCTCGATGCCTTGCGCTTCTTCGGCAGCCAGCTCCATGAAGCTGATTTGCCGACCATCTGCCAGCGCAACCTTTGTATCACCGGAGAAACATCCGCCCGCCGAATCGCCCTCAACCAGGTAGAGTTCACAGCGGTCCGGGCGGCGCTCGGAGCAGTCTGCAAGCTTGCCGGGAAGCGTCGAATCGAGCGCATCTTTGCGGCGCACGAGGTCACGCGCCTTGCGGGCGGCGTCGCGTGCGCGGGCGGAATTCAGGCATTTCTCGATAATGCGCTTGCCCTCGGATGGTGTCTCTTCCAGGTATTTCGCCAGCGCATCCGCCACCACGTTCTCCACCTGGGTGCGGACATCGGCGTTGTTGAGCTTGCCCTTTGTCTGTCCCTCGAACTGCGCCTCCGGCAGCTTGACGCTGATGGCAGCAGTAAGACCTTCACGCACATCGTCGCCGGTCAGGTTGGCGTCAGCTTCTTTCAGCAGATTGGCTTTGCGGCCATACTCGTTCAGCGTGCGGGTCAACGCAGCGCGGAAGCCCGTCACATGCGATCCGCCGTCCACCGTGTTGATGCCGTTGGCGAACGAGAAGAGCGTTTCGCTATAGCCGTCGTTGTATTGAAGGGCGACCTCAACGAGCGTCTTGTCCACTTTCTTCTCGACGTGTACCGGCTTTGCCATGATGACGGCACGATTCTGGTTCAGATGGCGAACGAAGGATTTCAGGCCACCATCGAAATAGAAGGTGCGTTCCTGCTCGCGTCCGTCGCGCTCGTCAACCAGTTTGATCGTCAACCCGCGATTGAGATAGGCCATCTCGCGGAAACGTTGCGCCAGCGTCTCGAACTGGAAGTCGCCGGTCTCCATGATGGTCAGATCAGGCAGAAACTTCGTCTTGGTGCCCGTACCGACCGCCTTGCCGACCACCTGCACCGGCCCCGTTGGGTTGCCGTAGCGATATTCTTGCGCGTGCAGCTTGCCATCGCGCTTAACCTCAACGCGGCAAAAAGCAGAGAGCGCATTGACCGCCGAGACGCCAACTCCATGCAGACCGCTCGACCCCTGCTTGTAGCCATCGCCGCCGAATTTCCCGCCGGCGTGCAGCGTGGTCATGACAATTTCCAGCGTAGATTGCTTGGGACTCTTAGGATGGGGCTCAACCGGAATACCGCGCCCATTATCATCCACGGATACCGAACCATCGGCGCCGATTACAATGACAATGCGATCACAGACGCCGGCCATTGCTTCATCAATGCTATTGTCCACCACTTCATAGACCAGATGATGCAGTCCGCGAATATCTGTGCTGCCGATATACATGCCAGGTCGCTTACGGACGGGTTCCAGCCCTTCGAGAATCTCAATCTGGTTGGCGCCGTAGACGCTCTGTTCCACTTTCTCACTCTGTGCTACTGACATATAAGCAGCCCTAGCCTCCCAATTTCATACACACTAGCCACATATCACAGCCCGAATGGGCATATCGTCGTCGAATCAGCGCCTTCCCTCGCTCGTTCATGCACTGCCTCGCACTACCTCATCGTCAAAATGTGGTATCGCGCCAGGCGCGATTGCGCTCTGCGAATCGAGTGAACGCAGAGGCAATACCCGCAATACCCGAAGCGGTGGGCAGCGCCGAGGGTGGAAGAGGTGAAGTGATGCCGTAGCGAGAACGTTGGTCGAGCCATGCCGACGAGGGAAATCGGGGCGTTTCCGAGAGAACCAAACGATTGCTCCTGCTATACGTACATTGCGGCCAAAAATGGTGCGCAATTTGTCTCGCTTCACCTTAGAATTGTACCACATTTCGGCTGATTTTGCCGCAGAAACAGGACTCTTGGAGCCGCAATAAATGCGGATTTCCAGGCATCACCGCCAGTTTCCATTGTGGTTGGATTGTTCCGCTCAAAACGAATGTTCTCTGTGGCCAGGCTGGAACTGGAAATGGTGATAGAAGGCGCCTGAATTATTCTGAATTATTGGCGTTATTGGTCTGGCAGAAGGTCCAACAATTCGTCTGGAGTCGTCACTGGCTGGCGACAGACGAAACCCTGGCAGACATACGCGGTGCTCTTGTCATCCAGCAGCCCACGATACGCCAGCAGCGGGACGGCGGTAGCCGCCGCAGCATCGTCTGCGCGCGCAACTGCCAGCACAGCGCGCGGCAGATAGCGGCTGGCGATTGCTCGTTCAAGCGAGGCGGCGCTGGCATCGTCTGGAGTAGCGGCTATCAGCGCGATTTCCTGGAATGGGCCGATCAAATCATCGAGCGCACAGAGAAAGTGACTGAAGGCGGAGGGTTGATCAGCCATTGAAGATGCCAGTGGTACCAGCACGCGCGCCGCAAAGTCATGATAGCGCCCCTCGCCGGTAAACGCCGCCAACCGGAGCAGCGCCTCGGCAGCCAGGCTTGTGCCGCAGGGAGTGGCGTTGTCGCTCAATTCGCGCGGGCGCCCGATCAGCGTTTCATGATCGCTGGCAGTATCAAAGAATGAACTGCTTGGCTCGTCCCAGAAGCGTTGCAGCATCTCATCGGCAAATGTGCGCGCCTGAAGGAAGAAGTGCGTCTCGCCGGTCGTCTCATAGATGCTGAGCAGACCGTTCACCAGCGCCGCGTAATCTTCCAGGTAAGCATCGAGTTTGGCTGTGCCCTGCCGCCAGGAGCGACAGAGACGCCCATTGACGATCATCCGCTCCAGCAGAAATGTCGCGTTGGCGCTGGCGGCTTGCCGGTAGTCGGCGCGGTCGAGAATGCGTCCGGCTTCAGCCATTGCGCGCAGCATAAAGCCATTCCAGGAGGCCAGCACCTTGTCGTCACGCGCGGGACAGACACGTTTTACACGCGCATCGTAAAGCGTCTTGCGCGTCCGCTCGATGAGGCTGCGCAGTTCTTCCATGCTGATGCCGAGTGTAGCGGCTGTCTCGCCCTCCGGCTGTGCAAGATGGAGGATATTGTGCCCCTCGAAATTGCCGGATGCCGTCACACCCCAGACCTGTTCGATCAATGTGGCGTCTGCCTCGCCCAGTGCCTCACGTAGCTCGGCGGGAGTCCAGACGTAGAACGCGCCCTCCACACCACCGCTATCGGCGTCCTGCGTGGAATAGAAACCGCCCGCCGGGTCGGTCATCTCGCGCAGCACATAGTCGAGCGTCTCTTCGCAGATGCGGCGATAGCGCGGCTCGCCGGTCAATTGCCAGGCATGCAGATACACCGGAGCTAGCAGCGCATTATCATAGAGCATCTTCTCGAAATGCGGCACCAGCCAGTGTGTATCCGTCGAGTAGCGATGAAAGCCGCCGCCAACCTGATCGTAGATGCCACCTTCCGCCATCTTATCAAGTGTCAGGCGGAGCAACAGCATGCGGCGCTCGTCTTCGGCGTCGCGTTCGCCGGTGGCGGGGGCGCGCGCCTCCATTCGGAGCAGATATTCCAGTCCCATTGGATGCGGAAATTTGGGGGCGCGTCCAAATCCGCCGTTAACCGGGTCAATCGTGGCGACGAGCCGATCTGCCGCCTGCGATAGCACATCCGGGTCGAGTTCGATCTGCGCCAACGTCACATTGTCCGGCAGGCGCAGGCTTACTGCGCTACGGCGCGCATAAAACTGGCGAAACTCCTCCGCCTGTTTCTCCACGTCATCACGGCGTGTGGCGTAAAGTTGCGCCATGCTGCGCAGCACTTTCATGAAGCTAGGCATGCCGTAGCGGTCCTGTGGCGGGAAATAGGTGCCGCCAAAGAACGGCGCGCCATCTGGCATCAGGAAGACGGTCATCGGCCAGCCGCCGCTGCCGGTCAACGCTTGCACCGCGTCCATATAGAGCGCGTCAATATCCGGTCGCTCCTCGCGGTCTACCTTGATGCAGACGAAATGCTCATTCATGAAAGCGGCGACCGCCTCATCCTCGAAAGATTCGTGCATCTGGACGTGGCACCAATGGCATGCAGCATAACCCACACTCAGAAAAATGGGCTTATCCTCAGCCTTCGCTTTTTCCAAAGCCTCTGGTCCCCAAGCGTACCAGTCCACCGGATTGTGCGCATGTTGCAATAGATAAGGGCTAGTCTCATGGATGAGCCGATTTGTATGTTTATGTTCATGCCCCTGATTCAGTTGATCGCTCATCCGGCATTCTCCAAGTCCAGCCTTTATGACTCTTACACAGACTATTCTTCTTGCAGACATTATCTCCCATTATTGTAGGTTCACTCTTGATGGCTACACAACCTCCCATGCGCCCTACCTGACGCCGACGGTCAGGTCTTTGTCTTCCATTTCCCAGGCGTGATCCAACGTGTGAAATGCGGTGTGCCGGATCAGATAGCGGAGCGGCCAGGTGCGGGCTGGCTTGCCTGCTGCATGGAACGCCCGAATGGCGTTGCAATAGGCGTCGCGGTACGCTTGCAGGTCATCTTCGCTTGGCAGCGCATCCTGCGAAGTCTGAGGAGTCGAGACTCCGACTTTCGTTGCCCAGTCCTGCTCCACGCGAATCACATGCCCGACGATTTGATTTCGATCACGCCCACCCCCGCGCGGACCCTTCTGCATCTGCTCCGATACGCGCGAACGGACCTCGTCGAAAAATACCCAGCACGCCTGCATCAAAGCCAATTCACGTTCCAATTCTTCGCTCGACATGTCTAGCCGATCAATCTCCGAGAACGCAAACGAGATGCCCCAGAAGTCGGTTGAGCCGGTGCCCGGATATCGCTCGATCACCTCAACCGTGTCTACCCTGGTGATGGCCGCAAACGCTTCCTCCATCCCCGCCAGCTTCGCCACTGGCGCATAGCGTGAAAGATAGGAGCGCAGTCGTTCGATTGCGGCCTCTTCGGTCTTTGCGCCGCGTTCGAGGCCGGGCCAATCCGGCGCCACAGCCACCACCTTCTTGCCCCTCGGCCCAATTTCGAGCGCCACCCGCAGTTCATTCGCCATCGTTATTTTCCCTTACTCTCAAGAGGCCGCCTCTCTGAAGAAGCTAGAGAAGATGAAATGCGTTGGGGCAGTGAGAGTCTAGCCCCCTGAAAACCTACAATTCTTGGTCTCTCTATTGCCCGGATAAAAGGTAATGAAGGTATTACACGATGTGCCCGTCGCGCATGTGAACAATGCGGTTGGCGCGCGCACCGATGTCGGCGGCGTGCGTCACCAGCACTAGCGTTTGGCTGCGGGTGGCGTTCAGGTCCGCAAGCAGGTCCATTACCTCGGCGGCGGCGTCCGAATCGAGGTTGCCGGTTGGCTCATCGGCCCAGACAATTGCCGGCTCATTGATGAGCGCGCGGGCAATGGCGACGCGCTGGCGCTGACCGCCAGAGAGTTCTGCGGGGCGATGGCGCTCGCGGTGCGAGAGACCGACTGCGTTCAGCATATCGCGCGCAGCCTGGCGCGCGACGCTGGCGCGTTTGTGCAGCACCAATAGCGGTAGCTCCACATTCTCCACGGCACTGAGGACCGGAATCAGGTTGAAGTTCTGGAAAACGAAGCCCATCGTCCGCGCGCGGAAGTCGGTGCGGCGCGCATCGCTCATGCGCGCAAGATCAACGCCATCAATCAGGACGCTGCCGCTATCCACCGTATCCAGTCCCGCCAGGCAGTTGAGCAGCGTCGTCTTGCCGCAGCCGCTCGGCCCCATAATGGCCACCATCTCGCCACGCATCACCGTCAGCGTGACATCCGCCAGTGCCGGAACCTCGATGCCATGCGTCCGGTAGGTCTTGAAGAGAGAATTTGCGCCAACGATGACGCGCTTCGGCTCGAATTGCTCATGCTGCTCTTCCTGGCGTGACTTGCTGACGATGCTCACCGTTGCTTCCATTTCTCGCTTGTTGTTTTGACGCTACTATTCCTAAACATCATTACTCATAGCGTAGCGCATCCGCAGGCGCTACCAAGCCCGCCTGGAGTGCTGGCAGAATCGCCGCAATGAGTGAAGCGGCCAGCGCGGCAGCGCAAATGGCGATCAGTTCGGGCCAGGGAATCACCAGCGATAGGCCCGACTGGAACGACTCAAAGAAGTCTACCGCGAAAACATTACGGCACAAGACCAGCCCCAAGAATAAGCCAATCACGATACCGATGATCCCGATCAAGAGCGATTCGATCAAAAAGATGATCTGCACATGCGCCCGCCGGAAGCCCAGCGCTCGCAGCATGCCGATTTGCTGGCGTCGCTCAACGACCGAGCGCGAGCCAGTGACGGCCAGCGCCGCCATGCCTACCAGCAGCGTCAGCCCTACCAGGCCGATCAGTACGCGACTGATGAAGACGCGCGTGCCGTTGACATCCAGCAGCACATCCTGCAATACAGTCGTCTCGAAGCCATAATTCAGCAGCGTGGAACCAAGAGAAAACGCCACCTGATGCGGGTCAACGCCCGGCTTGACCTTGAAGTAGTAATACTCATTGCCAAATGGCGTCAGCCCTTGCTCCGCTGGGGCAAACGTGGCGGGCGACCCCATCAGCCCATAGAGCTGTCCATGCGGATTATCAATGATACCGATGATCGTCAGTTTGATGGCTTTGCCGCCACGCGCGTCAGTCACCCAGATCGGCGTCGGCGCGATGGTTCCTGGACCAAGCACGATGCCGCGCAGCCGCAGTGTCACCTCGCGCAAGGTATAAGCATCAAGCTCCAACGGCGCTGGTCCAGGCAGGCTTGCAAGTTGCTGATTGGAGTCAGTTGAGCTATTCTGCTGGATAGATTCGAGGCTGGAGAGACCAGGTAATCCAGCGGCGACCGGCGGACCGATAAAGTCTGCCGCCGTGATTGCTGGCGGCTGCTGCACACCAAGCGCATCGGCATCGGGGGAACTCAGCGCGCCTGCGTCAATCACGACATCGCCGGGATGCGTCCGCACGGCCTGCCAGACGGCGCTGTCGCTGGCGTACCCCTGCGCGCGGGCGACCAGCGGCAAGCCGACGCCATCGAGAAACGCCCCCTGAATCTCCGAGGCTGGATAGAGCGACCAGCGCGCATTCGGCGCTCCTGGCTGGATGACGCCGAGCGGCAACGGCGTGCCGCTGCTGATCGCCGCGATATCGCCGCCTGCGCTGGTTCCCGCAACCTTGTGCTGTAATTGTGTGATGCCGCCGACGGGCGCAAAGAGTGGCTGACCGGCGACATCATAGCCCGCCGCCTGTGTTGGCAGATTGTCGAAGTTCTTGGTGGTGGAGGCGGCGATACAGGCCATCACCACCATCGTAAAGCAGACCAGCGAGAAGAGCGCCAGGCCAATGCCGGTGCGAAAGCGATGCTGCGACGGATACGAGAGCGCGATGCGGGCGACGTGGCGGCGTCGCCCCACCCGCACCGTCAGCCCGCGCGCGGGGGCCAGCAGGATATCGAGATTTGGCGCAAGGGCGAAGACGGCGCCGAAGACCATCATGATACCGGCGGCAAAGAACGTCTGAATGCCGCCGTTGAAGCGTGGCAGTCCCACCGATTGCAGCGCATCGAAGGGCAGCGACCAGTAGAGCGCCAGTCCACCGCCGATCAGCAGCGCCGCCAGGCGGTCCGCTACCAGCGTCGCGCGCAGCGCAATCCAGAGCGCGGCGTCCGGTTTGCGGGCGCGCGCGATGGCTGTGATGGCGGCCAACGCGGAGGCGCGCAACAGCAGCACGATGCCAGCGACGATGCAGGAGACACCCAACGACAACAGCAATAAATCATACTGTTCTGCCGCCTGCCGTAGCAGCAAGAATCCGGCAACCAGCGGAATGATGCCGCGTGTGACCAGTCCCCAGAGCAGCGTACCAAGCGCCGCCAGCGCTGCGCCCGGTTGTGAGAAAAGCTGCCGCCAGGAGGCGAGTGTGTTGCGGATGAGTGCTACGAACGAGAGGTCAGGCGTTGGTGGCTCCGGCAGATCGCGCAGCGCGGCGGCAATGGTCATGCGGCTGACGGTCCAGGCGGCCAGCCAGATCGTCATCAACGTGAAGAGCAACCCCAGGCAGAAAGCCACAATCATGCTGCCCGGCTGTATCGAGATGGTGAGCGGAAAGCCGATACGCGCAATCGTCGGGCTGACGAGCTGCACAACGAGAATGCCCAGCCCCAGTCCCGTCAGAATGCCAGCGGTGGCTGCCATTGCATCGTAGGCGCCGCCCTCGAAGAGCAGCATGCGCACGATATGGCTACGGCGCATGCCCAGCGCGCGCGCCATCCCCAGTTCGGCGCGACGTTCGGCTGCCAGCAAGACGAAAATCAAGAAGATCAGCAGCAGCCCAATCGAGAGCGAAAACAGCGTGAAGAGTGTCAGAATGCGACCAAAAATGTCTTGCGCCTGAAGCGACAACTGCACACCCTGCTGTTTCACCTCGGAGACGCGCAACTCGTAATTAACGGTATTTTCTATATCATAGGCAATCGTATCGCTATATCCCACGCCTGTCAGTCCATTGCCAGCGTTGGCGATATAGATGTGGTTGATCTGCCCCTGCGCCTGGACAAGCTGCTGGAGCGCGCTGAGTGACAGCACGATGGCCGGCGCGTCGCCCAATGGCCCGCCGGTGACGATGGCGCGCACATGGAAGGTATAGCGTTGCCCCGGCCAGAGCGCCGAATAGAGGTACAGCGTATTGCCGGGACTGCTCCCAAGCAACGTTGCCAGGCTGCGATTGAGATAGACCTCATTGGCGGCGAGCGCATTAACGGAAACTGGCGCATTGCTCGCGTCGCGTAAATCGCCAAGCGGTCCAGCGTGGTCGGGTTGCCAGGCCAGCGCACTGACGCCGCCGCGCACCTGGCGCGCCGTCTCATCCGCCACCAGCATGTTCGGCACGACAAGCGCAGGCGCCATTCCAGCGATTTCTGGATCATTGTGGAGTTGCTGCTCAATTGTGACGCTGTAGTCGGTGGAAAAGAGACCAAGCTGACCGGAGCCACCATGCACATCTTCATCAATGCGACCAAGATTGAAGACGGCAACGGTCTTCACTGCCTGCGTGATGGTGTCATCTACCGCCAGCGACGCCGCGACGAACGTGGTGGAGAGCATCAGCCCGGCGACGATCAGCAACGTGCGGACGCGGCGCCGCGAAATGCTGCGCAGGCCGATGCGCGCCAGATGTGGCGCGCGCAGGCTGAGCGCGAGTAAGAGGGCGCAGGCGATCAGCGCCGCAATGATGAGTGGTTTTAAGAGACCCGATGGCGAAAAAGAAAAAATTGAGTTCACGCTGCCTCGCCTTGTCTACCGTGTATTATCTCAATGCTACCGCTGTGCTACGCTGCCGGAGTCGCTGCAATGACCTGATCGAAAAGTTCCGCCAACTGGCGTGCGCCCGCCGCCGACGGATGAAAGCCATCATTACTGATGTATTCGGGGTGGGTTGCGATCTGGTTCCACGCCGAATAAATATCCACTAGCGTCGCTCCTGTTTGCGAGCAGATCGTCGCGATGGCGGCATTCCACTGCTGCACCTCGGTTCGCAACGCGGTGGGATCGTAGCCATAAAAGTGCGGGATGAGCGTCAGGTCCGGCACATTACCGACGAAGATACGTGCGTGAGTGTCCTGGCGCAGCGCAGAGAGCAGCGAGTGGAGTTGCTGCGCATAATTCGTGAGCGTCACGCCGTCCGCCAGATCATTGACTGCTAGCCAGACGGTAATGATATTCGGTTTGGCGTCCAGCGCAATAGGCAGCTCAGTCGAGAGCGCCTGTGAGACAACCTCACCGGGGATGCCAAGATTGATGAGGTGGACATGCTGCCCCAGCATCTGAGAAAGCACCGTAGGCCAGCTTTCCCTATCGGGATCATCGGTGCCGACGCCGTAGGCATCAGAGGCGCCAAGCGCGACATAGGTGAGCGTCGCTGGTGTTGCGGTGCCGCTTGTGCGCGCGGTAGTGGTGGAGGCGCTTGCAGGCGACGAGCCGCACGAGGCGAGCGTTATCACAAGCAAGAGTGATAATGCCAGCGCCAGCGGACGCCATGATGTGATGAATGGTATCGTCCTGATTTCCCTGGTCAGCATGGCATCCTCATTCCCGGTTGCTTGCGCTAGAATATCGCCTACTACCCTACTACTCCACCACACTCTGACGATATGACGTAGGATACGACATAGATTTACGGGCGCTTCCTCGTCGTTGTCATCGCATGGCGCTCATAGTACGTGTCGAGTTACGTGTCGAGGTTCTTGGTGGCATCGCTCACCTGCCAGCCGTTGCTGGCAAAGATTGCCAGCGTTTGCTGGTCTCCTGGCACGTAGGTGACGATGGAATATTCAGGTGTGCCACTGAAGACAGTGATAGTTGTTCGCAAGGTCAATGCCCCCAGTTGCGAATGGCGCATCTGAAAGACAAAACTCGGTGACATGTTTGTGCCAGCATCGGAAGAACTGGCGATACGCCGGAAATCCGGCATCGTGCGCAGCGAACGCCATAATTCACGATACTCCGGAAGATAGGTGAGGCTACGGGTGCTGTGTTTGAAGTCAGCCAGCAGACGCCGCGCCAGCGACTCCCAGGGACGGTATTTGGCGCGGAACACGGGATCGAAGACAATGGCCAGCAGGTTCTGGCTATGCGTCGCCAGCATTTCCTCATCTACCTCGAAGAGTCGCTTTGCCGGTTCATTGCGGGCGACCACATGCCAGAGACGGTCCAAGCTATGCGCTGGAAAGGCGGTGTTCTGCACCAGAAGCGTCGCTAGCTCACGCAGGTCCAGCAAATCGCGCTCATCGGCCTCGTCTTCGAGTTGCTGCCCGGTCAGCCGCATAAACTCCTGGGCGAAGAGCCTGCGGTCGGCGCCGTGGAGTTCCAGCGCCCGCACCAGCGCCCGCGCGACACGTGGCGACGGCGCTTGCCGCTGCCCGGTTTCCAGGTGATAGACATAGGTGCGTGAGAGCCGCGCGGCATGCGCAAGCTGCCCCTGTGAAAGCCCGCGCGCCTGCCGGAAGGTTGCCAGCAGGTGGCCAAAATCTGCGCTGGAATGCTGCGTTTTTCCAGTCTCGATCTGTATCATGAACTGTCTCTCCCTGTACACGGCTTGCACTGAGCGGGATCATGTAAAACATAACAAATCGTGTTAGCTGGTTTCAATAATATGCCACAAAAGTTGTTAGCCAGCAACGCCGCAACTTGTCTACGGGCCACGTATAATGCAGCCAAAAGAGGTAGCGTGTTTCCGCTCACAGAGGAGAAGAAGGCACGTGGACGAACACCCTCAAGACCCTGGTTCGGTGGCTGCTGCGCACGATATAGCCCGCGCCATTGCGTATGCGTTTGATTACACGCCTGAGCGCATATGGGTGGCGCACTATTCGCCCGGCGTGCCCGCAACACTGGATATCCCGCAAAAGCCGCTGACCTGGCTGCTCGATGAAGCTGCCCGCCAATACGGCGCGAACGTTGCCATCGAGTATTTTGGCACGAAGCTGAGCTATCTCCAGCTTAATTCGCTGGTAGATCGTTTTGCCCGCGCGCTGGTGCAGTTGAGGTTGCAGCGCGGCGACCGTGTTTCCATTTGTCTGCCCAATATTCCGCAGTTTCCTGTGGCGTTTTTTGGCGTGCTGCGGGCTGGCGGTGTCGCTGTGCCCACCAACCCACTCTACACTGCGCCAGAACTCGAACACCAGTTGCGTGACTCTGGCGCAGTCATGGCAATTACGCTGGATCAATTTTATCCGCTACTGGCCTCGATTCGCGCCAACACGCCGGTGAAACAGGTCATCGTTGCCAGCCCAGCCGATTATCTGCCCCCGCTGCTGGCAACACTGTATCGCCTGAAAGAGTCGAGAGAACGCCGGGGCAATCCACATCTAGATGCGAAGACCATCGAGAACGATCCCACTCTCCATACATTCCGCGAGCTAATCGGCCAGACGCACAATCGCCGGGGATTCGAGGTGTTTGCGCTACCGGAGCCAGCGGATACGAACGATCTGGCGGTGCTGCAATACACCGGCGGCACCACTGGCGTGTCAAAGGGCGCGATGCTGACACATCGCAATCTGCTGGCGAACGCGCTGCAAACCTCAGCCTGGAACGAGCAAGAGCCAGGCACCAAACATACGACGCTCTGCATCGCGCCGTTCTTCCATGTCTATGGCCTCACCGTCGGCATGAATCTCTCCATTTACAATGGCTGGCGGCTTGTCCTCTTGCCGCGTTTTACTCTGCGCGATACCTTCCGCGCCATCGAGAAATATAAGCCTGACATGTTCCCTGGTGTGCCGACGCTCTACCTTGCGCTGGCGCGCGAGGCTGAGAAGCACAAGCACGACCTCAGTTCTGTCGCAGTGTGCATCAGTGGCTCGGCGCCGCTGCCACTGGAAGTCCAGCGGCGCTTCGAGAAGGTTTCCAGCGCGAAGGTAGTCGAGGGTTACGGATTGTCCGAGGCGTCGCCGGTGACGCACTGCAACCCTGTCTTTGGCGACCGGCGCATCGGCACCATCGGGTTACCGCTGCCGGAAACCGACTCTGCCATTATCAACCCCGATACCTGGGAGTTCCTGCCTGCCGGTGAACAGGGGGAGATTGTGGTGCGTGGTCCGCAGGTGATGGCTGGCTACTGGCAGCGCCCTGATGAAACCGCCAACGTGTTACGTGATGGCTGGCTACGTACCGGCGACATCGGCTTCATGAATGAGGATGGCTATTTCACCATTGTGGACCGCGCCAAAGACATCATCATCGCCGGTGGATTGAAGATTTTCCCGCGCGATGTGGAGGAAGTGCTGTATCAGCACCCGAAAGTGCTGGAGGCGGCGGCGGTTGGCGTGCCGGACGAGTATCGCGGCGAGACGGTGCGCGCGTATGTCGTCCTCAAGCCAGGCGAACACCTGACGGCTGACGAGTTGATGGCCTTCTGCAAAGAGCGATTGGCTCCCTATAAGGTTCCGAAGCAAGTGGAGTTTCGAGATAGTTTGCCGAAGTCTCAGCCAATCGGCAAGATACTGCGACGTGCGCTGCGTGACGAATATATCGCGCAGCATCAGCCATCCAATGTGCCAGCAAGTTGATAGGTATGTGATTGGTATTCTGTTCTGAAAGTACCCAACGTAGGGGAGGACACAAGTTCATGGCGACCGAAGCGAAGCTCGAAACTGGCGCGGCGTTCCTCACAACTCCGGTGACTGAGGCACACTTTCTGACGCCGGAGCAATTCACCGATGAACAAAAACTTATCCAGGAATCCGCCGCGACCTTTATTCAGCGCGAAGTGCTGCCGAAGGCTGAGGAAATTCGCCATCAGGAGCCAGGGCTGATGCCGTCGCTCGTCAAGAAAGCTGGCGAGCAGGGCTTGCTGATGATTGACGTGCCAGAAGAGTATGGCGGCGCGGATTACGGTCTGGTGGTGAGCGCGCTGGTGGCGCATGAGATGCGCGAGGCCTCGTTCGCCGTCGCGCATGGCGCACATACCACTATCGGCACGTTGCCCATCGTCTTCTATGGCACCGATGAGCAGAAGCGCACCTATCTGCCGCGCCTCGCCACCGGCGAACTGATCGGCGCCTATGCGCTGACGGAGCCGGGCGTCGGCTCAGACGCGATGGGCATTCGCACCCGCGCCACGCTCTCCGAGGACGTCCAATACTATATCCTCAACGGTGCGAAGCAGTGGATCTCCAATGCCGGTTTTGCTGACCTCTTTGTTGTCTTCGCCAAAATAGATGACACAAAACATACGGCCTTCATTGTCGAGGGCGCATGGGATGGCATCTCCACCGGCGCGGAAGAGAAGAAGATGGGCATCAAAGGCTCATCCACGCGCACGCTCTATCTCGACAATGTGAAAGTGCGGGTCGGCAATGTGCTGGGCGAGATTGGCAAAGGCTACAAGATCGCCTTCAACATCCTCAACATCGGTCGCCTGAAGCTGGGCGCAGGCGCTTCTGGTGGCGCGCGGGCGGCGCTGGATATGGCGGCGAAGTACTCGGATGAGCGCAAAGCCTTCGGACATCCGCTGCATGGCTTCGGCATGATTAAGAAGAAGCTGGCGTACATGGCGGCTGATGTCTACGCCGCCGAATCGCTGGCTTTCCGCACTGTTGGTATGGTGGAGGATGCGCGGGTGGCGGCGGGCGAGGATCGCCAGGCGCAGCTTGCCGCCATCGAAGAGTATGCCATCGAGTGCTCAATTGCCAAAGTCTACGGTTCGGAGGCGCTGGCGCGCTGCGTGGACGAGGGCGTGCAGATTTTCGGCGGCTATGGCTTCATGGACGAGTATCCGATCTCCTGGGCCTACCGCGATGCGCGTATCAATCGCATTTTCGAGGGCACCAATGAGGTCAATCGCCTCGTCGCCGCAGGCACGCTATTCCAGCGTGCAATGGCCAACAAAGTGGACATCTTCTCAGTTTTCCCAGAGATTGATAGCCAGGTGAGCAGTGGCACCGCGCCGGATTTCGCCACTGCGGAGACGCCCGCTGCGCTGCGCGAGAGTGTCAATCTGGTCGAGCGCATCAAGCGCGCCGCAATCTACAGCGTCATGAAGGGCGCGATGAAGTTCATGACTACCATCCGCGATGAGCAAGAGTTCCTTGAATATACCGCCAACCAGCTTATCAACATTTTTGCGCTGGATAGCGCCGTTGCCCGTGCGCTGTCTGCTGCGCGTGAGGGTGGCGTGGATGCCCGCGCGCATGAACTGATGGCGCAGGTGGCGCTGCTCAAGCATTTCAACGAGACACGCGCCGCAATGGAAGGTGTGCTGACAATGGCATTCGAGGGCGATGAGCGCCGCCAGGAGATTGCCCGCGTGCGCGCTTATCTGGGCGACCCGGAGGCGGACATCGTGCCGCTTCAGCGCGAACTGGCCGGTATCATTGCTGAGCGTGGCGGCTATCCGCTGAAATAGATCGCACTCTGGCACCCCTCTCCCGTGCGCGGGAGAGGGGCTGGGGGTGGGGAAATATGGACATAGAGGCAATGAATCGCATGCTGGCGGACTCAGTGCCGTTCAGCCGCGTACTGGGTGTGCAGGTAGTCTCGGTGAGCGATGAGCAGGCCGAGACGCTTCTGCCTGCCTCGCCAGAACGGCTCAATCATGTCGGCACAGTTCATGCCGTGGCGCAGTTCGGCCAGGGCGAAACAACCTCCGGCATCCTGCTGGTTGCGCTGTTCAATGACTTACAGGCGCAGGGGATTGTGCCAGTGGCTGCCGATGTAGCGATTCACTATCGCAAACCGGCGCGCGGCGACCTGCACGGCGCCGCCATCCTACCACGTGACGAGCAGGCGCGTATCCGCGCGGAGGTGCGCGAGACCGGACGCGCCCGCGTCACGATTCCCGTCACGTTACGCGATGACGAAGGAACGGTTACGACCGAGTTCGAGATTGATTGGGTGCTGCTCAAGCCACGCGCGTGAGTTGTCATACTATCGGCGCAAGACGCCAGCGAAAAGTGGAGTAGTAAGAGCCGGAGCAGGTTGCCTCTGACGCTACAACGTTGTAGACACCTAAAAGGAGCCATGTTATGCCAGAAGCTGTTATCGTCAGCGCCGTTCGCACACCGATTGGGCGCGCGGGCAAAGGAACGCTGCGCACTGTGCGCGCCGATGACCTGGCGGCGGTCGCCATTCGCGCCGCTGTGGAGCGCGTGCCGAACCTCGACCCCAACCTGATCGAAGACCTAATTCTCGGTTGCGCCTTCCCGGAAGGCGAGCAAGGTATGAACCTCGCCCGCATTGTCACAGGGCTTGCCGGTTTGCCGGTCAACTCTGGTGGTGTCACTGTCAACCGCTTCTGCGCCAGCAGCCTTCAGGCGGTGAACATGGCGGCGCAGAGCATCATGCTGGGCCAGGGTGATGTCATTGTCGCTGGCGGCGTAGAATCCATGTCGCGCGTGCCGATGGGCGGCTTCAACCCCAGCTTTAACCCCAAGCTCATCAACAATCCAGAGGGCATCGAGGCGTGCGGCGTTCCCACTGAGCGGCGTATGGAGTTTACGCAATCATACATTCCAATGGGCATCACCGCTGAGAATCTGGCGCGCGAATATTCAGTCAGCCGCGAAGATCAAGACAAGTTCGCGCTGCGCAGCCACCAGCGCGCCATCGCCGCGATTGATAGCGGCATCTTCGCCAAAGAGATCGTGCCGGTGACACTGCCCGACGGTAGCCAGTTCACTACGGATGAGGGACCGCGCCGTGATACCTCGCTCGAAAAGCTGGTTTCGCTCGAACCTGCCTTCATTGCCGGTGGCACGGTTACTGCCGGCAATAGCAGCCCGCTCAACGATGGCGCATCCGGTGCGGTGCTGATGTCGGCGGAGAAGGCGCGCGAACTGGGCATCCAGCCGCGTGCGCGCATCATCTCGATGGCGGTTGCTGGCGTGCGCCCGGATATTATGGGCATCGGCCCGGTCCCCGCCGTGCGTAAGGCGCTCGAACGCGCGCATCTACAACTTGGCGACATTGACATCATCGAACTGAACGAAGCCTTCGCCGCGCAATCGCTGGCGGTCATTCGCTCGCTGGGCATAGATGAAGACAAGCTCAACCCACATGGCGGCGCCATCGCGCTCGGCCATCCACTCGGCTGCACCGGCGCGCGCCTGATCGCCACACTCGTCAACGACCTCGAAACGCTGGACAAGCGGCTGGGCATGGCGACGCTCTGTGTCGGCGGCGGCCAGGGCGTGGCGACGATTATCGAGCGGCTCTAGGGAAGGCGGCGAGATTCGATGAGTTATGACATCAAACGCGCCGCTGTTGTCGGCGCGGGCATCATGGGTGCGGGCATCGCCGCGCACCTGGCCAATGTTGGTATTCCGGTGCTGCTGCTCGACATCGTGCCGGATGACGCCAAAGGCACGACGAATCGCGCAGCGCGCAACCGCATTGCGCAGGCTGGCCTCGATAAAGCCATCAAGGCGAAACCAGCCTCAGCGTTCTATACCACGCGCTCGGCGAAGCTGGTTACCGTTGGCAATACCGAGGACGATCTGGCGCGGCTGGGTGAGGTAGATTGGATTGTCGAGGCGGTCTTTGAGCAGCTTGATATCAAGACCGACCTCTACGCGCGCATCGAGCAGGTGCGCCGCCCTGGCACGATCATCAGCTCGAATACATCGGGCTTGCCCGCGACGATGTTGCTGGAAGGGCGCAGCGAAGATTTCCGCCGTCACTTCCTGATTACGCACTTCTTCAATCCGGTGCGCTTCATGAAGCTGTTGGAACTGGTGGCCGGACCCGAAACCGATCCGGCGCTGATGGCCTACATGGGCGACTTCTGCACCAACCGGCTTGGCAAGGGCGTGGTCTATTGCAAAGATCGTCCCAACTTCATCGGCAACCGCATCGGCACCTATGGCTTCCTGGCAACGGTGCATCGTGTGCTGAACGAAGGCTATAAGATCGAAGAAGCTGACGCAATCCTGGGGCCGGCGATGGGACGTCCGCGTTCGGCGGCCTTCCGCACGGCTGATCTGGCGGGCATTGATACGCTGCTGCATGTCGCCGACAATCTCTATGAGAACCTGCCGAACGACCCACAGCGAGAACTCTTTCGCATGCCACAATTCGTGCGCGATATGGTGGCGCAGGGCAAACTTGGCGATAAGACCGGTCAGGGATTCTACAAGAGAGAAAAGGGCGGCGACAAGCGCACTATCCTGGTGATAGACTCGGCGACACTGGAGTATCGCGCGCAGGATTCCGTTCACTTCTCCTCGCTCGATTCCGTCAAGGACAATCCCGATGTCTTCGAGCGCATCAAGACGGTCATCAACGCAACCGACCGCGCCGGTACGCTTGCCTGGGAACTGACCGCCGACACACTGCTCTACACCGCAACTGTGGCGCAGGAAATTTCTAATGATATCGTGAACATAGACAACGCGATGCGCTGGGGCTTCAACTGGGATGCCGGCCCTTTCCAGACATGGGACGCGCTGGGCGTAGAGTCACTGGCGAAGCGTATGGCCGCCGACGGGCGCACATTGCCGCCGCTGGTGGAACAGGTGTTGGGCAACGGTACTGGCCGCTTCTACACGGAGACGCCGGAGCGCAGCTACTTCGACTTCAACAGTGGCAGCTACAAGCCGGTGCCGCAGACTGGCCTATCGCTCAACCTGACGCTACTCAAAAAGGCTGGCAAAGTCGTCAAGGACAACCGTAGTGCGGCGTTGATTGACCTGGGCGACGGTGTGCTTGGCATCGAGTTCCATGCCAAGATGAACGCGATAGACGACGACCTTACGGCGATGATGAAGGCTGGCATCGAGGAGGCGCAGAAGAACTGGCGCGCGGTGGTCATCGGCAACGAGGCGCCGGACTTCTCGGTCGGCGCAAATCTGGCGCAGGTGTTGATGGGCGCGAAGATGCGCATGTGGCCGCTGATCGAGAAGGGTGTCAACGCCCTGCAACAGACACATCTGGCGCTGAAGTACAGTCAGGTGCCGGTGGTTGTGGCTCCTGCCGGGCGTGTGCTGGGTGGCGGTTGCGAAATCGTGATGCACGGCCATAAGGCGCGGGCGGCGGCGGAGACGTACATGGGTCTGGTGGAGGTCGGCGTCGGGGTAATTCCGGCGGGCGGCGGCTGCAAAGAGTTGCTGGCGCGCTGGGCCACGATGACGCCGGAGCATGGACCCTTCCCCGCGCCACGCCATGTCTTTGAGATTGTCGCCGTGGCGACCGTTGCCACCAGCGCCGCCGATGCCATGCAGTACGGCTTCCTCAAGAAGACCGACAGTATCACGTTGGACCGCGAACGCCTGCTGGCGGATGCCAAAGCCGATGCACTGGCGCTGGCGGACGCCAAAGATCGCGGGGAGTGGCAGCCGCCAGAGCCACCAACCTTCCGTCTGCCGGGCGCGAGCGGTCGCCTGGTGCTGGAGCAGGTGGTGGATGGCTTGCGCTTGCAGGGCAAAGCCAGCGAATACGACGCAGTGGTCGCTGGAAAGCTGGCCTATGTGCTGACGGGCGGCAACTGTTCGCCGCTCGATACGCTGACTGAGCAAGACATCCTCGATTTGGAGCGTGAGGCATTCGTGAGCCTCTGCGGCAATCCCAAGACGCAGGACCGTATGGAGGCGCTGCTCAAAACGGGCAAGCCGCTGCGCAATTAGGCGGTCCTCACCCCTGGCCCCTCTCCTCGCAAGGAGAGGGGTATTTTTGTGCAGATTCATCATCAGCCAGTGGTGATCGTCACCATGCTGGCGGAGCTAGAGACTTCGATGTCGTAGTAGGGGGTATCCACCGTATAGTCGGCGCTTTGTAGCCGCAAGTCACCCCCCATATTGCTGAGCGTCTGGTTGTCGAAGACGAAGGTAGAGACCCAGCCCTTGAGGTGGGCGCGGACCGCGACCCCAGCGGGCCGTTGAACAATAATTGCTGATGCGCCACCGCTGATTTCGATAGGAACCACGCCGGAGGGTTTGGGAAGTTCCAGGTGGATTGTACTCATCCCCCCCCTGACCGCCAATCCTGCGAGATCGAGACCATCTAGCAGCGCCGAAATTTCTGATGCTCCGCCCTGGACCACGATGTGCCACGGAATAGCAGTGTTGAGCGTTACCTCCGCCGCGCGTTTCTCTCTATCCAGGGGCCACAAACGCTTTGAATAGCGCATGCTGACCACACCATCTTTCACTTTGACCTCCGGCGGCGCTCCCTGAAAACTGGCCTGATAAAGTTCGGACATGGTATCGCCTGCACGCACGGTCAACCCGGAGACCCCAGCATAGACGACGAGCCGGGCGCTCTTCAGATCGCCAAGTGGAGCGGAGAATAGCTCCTCCTCGCTCGATGGTGTTTCCCGCAACCTGACGATTTCCGTCCTGGAGAGCGCGTTGCTGCGTGCGAGGACTTGCAGCAGAAAGGCAAGCTGGTCATCGGTGTAGTCCGCTGCCATGTCTTCCCAGGCTTTCCCCAGCGTAGCGAAGGTTGCATTGATCTTACGCAGTTCGTCCTTCTCTTTTTCTAGCGAGATAATAACCCGGCGGCCATCATTCGGGTCGCGCTCCCGGCGCACGACTCCGGCTTCCTCCAACCGATTGAGCATCCCGGTGATCGCTCCGGTCGTCAGGCCGGTAAGATCGGCAAGCTGGCCAGCGGTTGCTGGCCCGGCGGTATCCAGGATATCAATCACCTCCATATCAGTAACCGTCATACCAACACGCCCCGCCGCCGTCCGAAAGTAGGATGAGCCGAGCGCATTGAACTGCCGCAGCTCGCGCGCGAGCTGCTCCAGCATCTGCGCACGATGTTCCTCATTGCCTCTATCACCTCTTGACATCCTCATTTCCTCCTGGTATAGTTCAATTACCTTAGTCAATAAGGTAATTATCAGATAGTTCACTTAGTCGCATTTGCATTTATTGGCGCTTCGTTTAGCGGCTCAGTGAATTCCAGTATAGCATATGGAGGCGTTCCGGTGATGATCGAAACCCAGGGGTTGCGCAAAGCGTTCGGCAAGCAGGTGGTCCTCGACGGGCTTGACCTGACAGTAGCGGAAGGCATGATCTTCGCGCTGCTCGGCCCCAACGGCGCGGGTAAGACGACAACGGTACAGATTCTCTCGACACTGATCCGCGCCGATGGCGGCACTGCACGGGTAGCCGGGTATGACGTTGCCCGCCAACCTGATGCCGTCCGCAAGGTGATCGGCGTGACTGGCCAGTTCTCGGCGGTGGACAATATGCTCACTGGCGAAGAAAACCTGCTGCTGATGGCGGATTTGCATCATTTGAGCCGTCGTGAAGGCAGAAAGCTCGCCGCTGATCTGCTTGATCGTTTCGAGTTGACCGATGCAGCTAAGAAGACGCCGGTTCAATATTCTGGTGGCATGCGGCGCCGGCTGGATCTGGCAATGACGCTGGTAGGCAATCCGCGCCTCATCTTCCTCGATGAGCCGACCACCGGGCTGGACCCCCGCAGCCGCCAGACCATGTGGCAGATCATCCGCGACCTGGTGGCGCGCGGCGTGACGATTTTCCTGACGACGCAATATCTGGACGAAGCCGACCAGCTTGCCCACCGCATCGCCGTCCTCGACCAGGGCAAACTGGTAGCCGAGGGCACGCCAGACGACCTGAAACGCCGCATTCCTGGCGGACATGTGCGCCTGCAATTCGCCGACGAGCGCAGTCTCGGTCTGGCGGCCAGTACGCTGGGTGTTGGCGCAGGAACGGGCGCGCGCGATGACGAGGCGCTCACGCTGCGGGTGCCCACCGATGGCAGCGTTCAGTCGGTGAAGGCCATTCTCGACCGGCTCGACTACGGAGCCAGCGCGGATACGGCGGTTGAGGATGCGGGCGTGACGGTGCATATCCCCGACCTCGACGATGTGTTCTTTGCCCTCACTGGCCATATCAATATGCAGAACGACACGCAGAATGGCTCACAACCTGCTAAGCAGAAAGGCGCTGTACGATGAGTACCCTGGCTTTAACATTTCGTGATTCGCTGACGATGCTGCGCCGTGATACCAAACATTCCCTGCGCAACCTCATGATGACGGTGAGCGGCATATTGACGCCGACGATCCTGCTGGTACTATTCAACTATGTCTTCGGCGGCGCGATAGGCGCGGGCCTCGGCGGGGGGATACACGGCTCTTACATCAACTATGTCGCGCCCGCGATTCTGATTATGGCGGTGGGCAGCGGCTGCGCAACAACGGCGATCAACCTGGTGATGGACCTGAACGAAGGCGTCATCAACCGCTTCCGTACGATGGCGATTGCGCGCTCCTCGGTGCTGAATGGACAGGTGATCGGCAGCGTGATTCGCACACTGGCGAGCGTCGTTCTCGTACTGGGCGCGGCGCTGTTGATGGGCTTCCGTCCTACCGCAGACCTCCTGGCCTGGATTGAGGCGTTCGGCCTCATCGCGCTGTTTTCCTTCGCTATCACCTGGATGGGTGTCGTCTTCGGCCTGATCGGCAAAACACCTGCTGGCGCCAACAGTCTCTCGCTCATCTTCCAGATTCTGTTGCCGTTTACCAGCAGCGCGTTTGTCAGCCCGGACTCAATGGCGGGCTGGATACGCTGGTTCGCTCAAAACCAGCCCTTCACCGCTGTCATAGATACGCTGCGTGGGTTGTTGCTCGGAACACCCATCGGCAATAGCGCGGTGTTTGCCATCGCCTGGAGCGTCGGTATTGCGCTGGTTGGATTCATTCTGGCGCGAACGATTTACAACCGCGCCCCCGCAAAATAAATCAAGGGTAAGCGTTCACTGATCTGTCTGGATGCGCTGGCGCAATGCCCAGCGCACCAGCAGCAGGATGGCGAACGACATCACCAGTAAGACGATAGCCAGGGTGATTGCGGCGCTCAGATCGAGTTCAAATCCCAGATAGATTGCCAGTGGCATCGTCTGGGTGCGGCCAGGGAAGTTACCGGCGAAGATAATGGTTGCGCCAAACTCACCCAACGCTCTGGCCCATGTCATCAATGCGCCGCCCATCAGCGCCGCGATGCTGAGAGGCAGCGTGATGCGCCCGAAGACGCCGAACGGTCCCGCGCCATCAACTGCGGCGGCGTCTTCTATGTCATGATTGACGTTGGCAAATGCGGTAGACGCCGCTTTGATATAGAACGGCGCCGCGACAAAGGTTTGCGCCATCACAACTGCGACCGGCGTGAAGGCGATGTCAATGCCAAGCGCATTGAGCCAGTGGCCTAGCAGCCCGAAGCGCCCGAAGGCGACGAGCAGCGCAATGCCGGCGACCGCAGGCGGCATGACAATCGGCAGGTCGAGCAGCGCATCAAGGATGGTGCGTCCAGGGAACGTGCCGCGCGCCAGCAGATAGGCCAGCGGTGTGCCACCAATCACCGTCAGGCCCAGCGTGCAGAGCGTCGTCACGAGGCTCAACTGAATAGCCTGCGCGACGGATGGATCAACCAGATGCGCCAGTATATCCGCCGGGGTCGCACGCAGCACCAGCGCCAGCAGCGGCAACAGCAGAAACAGCAGAAACGGCAGGCTGGCGAGGAGCAGCGCCACCTTGCGCCAGTCCACTCGATGCCAGGTCGCCTCCTGGCGGCGCTCATGCCTCGTTTTTAGCAACTGGGTCGCTGCCGTCTCTGCCATTGCTTCTTCCTCACGCCAATTGCTCAAATTGCCTGTCGCTCCTCATATCTGGTATCTCATCGGCTAGCTGGCTGGTGGTGTGTACTGTGGCCCCTGGCTGGCCGCAATGAATCCATAGCTTGCCAGCACGTTCTGCCCATCGCTCGACATCACATAGGCGATGAATTGCTGCGCTGTACTGCTCTGTTTGGAGTTTTTAAGCGGCGCAATGGGATAGGTTGCAATCACATTGAAGGCGTCGGGAATGGCAATCGTCGTAACGCTATTCGGCTCAGTAGCCGCGTCGGTAGTATAGACAATGCCAGCGTCGCCCTCGCCAAGCGCAATCTTCGACAAAACCGACTTGACATCAGTTTCGTATGACACCACATTCTTCAGCACATTCGCCTGATAGGAAGCGCTAAACGATGGATCGGCGCTGGCTTTGGAGAGAAACGTCAGCGCATAGCCGCCGACTGGCACCGTTTTCGCCGCCAGTACGATCTTGATGCCTGGTTTCGCCAGGTCTTGCAACGTCTGAATATTTGCCGGATTGTTCTTTGGCACGATAACCACGAGACGATTATGCGCAAACACCTGAACCGCCGAACTGCTGATCTGGCCGCCTTTAACGACGACATTCATCTGCGCGACATTGGCGGAGGCGAAGACATCAGCAGGCGCGCCCTGCGTAATTTGTCCAGCGAGCGTATCAGAGCCACCAAAATTGAAGCTCACAGTGACGTTGGAGTGGGCGGTGTGAAACTGGCTGCCAATCTTGGTGAATGCCCCTTGTAGCGATGCGGCAGCGAAGACATTCAGTGTGATGGGCTGCGAGCCGCCACTATTGGTACCGGTACAGGCGCTTACCGCGAGCAGTAGCGTGATGAGCAGCGATGCGACGAAAAGGTGCGGTGAGCGGACAGCGTGGAACCGGCGCGATGCAGGCTGAGCAGTGACCATGTGTGCAATCCCTCTCTGTTGATGCCGTTGAAATCGTTGTTGCCGTGTCGCTCGATCATGGTTTTGGATAGATTCAGCGTTCTGCCGTTGATGCTGCGAGTTCCTCCTGGCACTGATCCAGCCAGGGCAAAATGGCTTCGAGTTGCCCCCGGCGAAACTCCAACACCAGGCGGTCGTAGCGCCGTTCATGGCCGAGCGCCTGAATATCTGTCTCAATATCTGCGATCCACTGCCGGCAGATGGCTTTCTGGCGCTCGATCAATGCCGTTACTGTTGCCGTTCCCTCGCGTGCCGCAAAGAAGAGCTTGGCGAGGAATTCGAGGCGGAAGTCGCGCCCATGCTCCACCGGCGCGGCGACCCATGCGGCATAAGCCGCCTTGCCCTCAGCCGTGAGGTGAAACACCTTACGCGGTGGGCGGCTGCCCTGCGCCTCGGTGACGCTGGTGATATAGCCGGCCTCCTGCAACCTGGTCAGCAGCGCATAGAGGTGGGCCTGTTTGAGATGCCACACCAGCCCCAGCGCCTCAGCGCGGAGCAACTGCTGGTGCATCTCATAGGGGTGCATGGGATGCTCCACCAGCAGCCCCAGCAGCGCGTGATTGATGCCTGTCGGCAATGGTTCAGCAGGCATAATAATACCCACCAGTTGAGTACTCAGAACGTGAGTAAGTGCTGGCAGTGTACGCATGCTGGCTGGCGCCTGTCAAGAGTCGGTCAAGAGCGGATGTGCGACAATGAAACGGCGCTGACGGCAGGTGCCGTTATGTGGTTTTGAGGTGCTGTAGCGCGGATAAAGTGGATGGCAGCGTTGAGACAATGCGGTGAAGGGGGCAAAAGATGGAATTGAGCGCACGCAACTAGTTACCTGGAACAATCAAACAGGTGACGTTGGGATCAGTGATGGCAGAGGTAGTAGTGGAACTCAGTGGCGGGCAGGAAGTGGTATCAGCTATCACACGTGGCTCGGTGGAGCGACTCAATCTGCAGGTGGGCGACCAGGTGACTGTGATTATAGGAAAGCCCGTAAAACCGCTGTGCCTTTAGGCTGACGAAGGCCATGCGGATGAAAGGTGCTCTGTCCTGGCTTTAGCCAATAGTACGTGCCCTCGACGACTTGTTGATATTGCTGTAGAATATCTACATGGGCAATAACAAGAATCTCGACTATCAACACGACGAACACCACGTCCATCTGATTGTCTATCATCTCATCTGGTGCCCCAAGCGGCGGCGCAAGGTGTTGGTAAACCAGATCGGGGCGCGTTGTGAGGCGTTGATTCGCCAGAAGTGCGAGGAGAAGGGCTGGACAATCTTGGAACTGGCCGTCCAGCCCGATCATGTGCATCTGTTCGTGCGGGTGTGGCCGTCCGTAAGCGCCGCTGACGTGGTGAAAGAGTGCAAAGGGCTATCCGCCTACCGGCTCCGGCAAGAGTTCCCTGAACTCTTGAAACTGCCGTCGCTCTGGACGCGCTCCTATTTTGCCTCAACAGCAGGCAACGTGAGCAGTGAGACGATTCAGCGGTATATCGCTGCCCAATCTACCAGTTAAAGAAGGTGCGTCATCATGCTGATCCTTGAATACAAACTCGATGGCAAACCAACGCAATACGCGGCCATTGAGGAAGGTATCCGTGTGGTGCAGTTCCTCCGCAACAAGTGTCTACGCGCCTGGGTAGACCGTATAGAGGAAGGCAAAAATTGCTTTGCCATGAACTCGTATACGGCAGTCCTGGCGAAACAGTACCCCTTTGCGGCTCGGCTCGGCTCACAGGCACGGCAGGCCAGCGCAGAACGTGCCTGGAAAGCGGTACAACGGTTCTATGACAACTGCACGGCCAAGAAACCGGGCAAGAAGGGCTATCCGCAGTTCCAGCACAACAACCGCTCGATTGAATACAAGGTCGCTGGCTGGAAACTCTCCTTGGATGGCAAGCACATCACCTTCACCGATGGGTTGGGTATCGGCACCCTACGGCTCATAGGGACGCGCAGCATTGAAACCTTCCCACTGGCCCAAATTAAGCGGGTGCGGATTGTGCGTCGTGCCGATGGCTACTATTGCCAGTTCTGTGTTGATGCCCAGCGCAACGTCGTGCATGTGCCTACCGGCAAACAAGTGGGCATTGATATGGGTCTCAATGCCTTCTATACCGATAGCGAGGGGGAGACGGCAGAAAACCCGCGCCACTATCGCAAAGCGGAAAAGCAGGTGAAGCGGCTGCAACGGCAGGTGTCACGGAAAAAGAAAGGCTCGAAGAATCGCGCCAAAGCGCGAAAGAAGCTCGCCAGAAAGCACTTGCACGTCCAACGGCAGCGTGAAGATCATGCGAGAAAACTCGCATGCGCGCTCGTCACGTCTCACGACCTGATTGCCTATGAAGATTTGCAAGTGCGCAACATGGTGAAGAATCACTACCTCGCCAAGAGCATCAGCGATGCCGGCTGGTCACAGTTCTTGGGCTGGGTGCGCTATTATGCGGCGCTGCATGGCATTGAGTGCGTCGCCGTCCCACCCGCCTACACCTCACAGAACTGCTCAGGCTGTGGAACCTATGTCAAGAAAAGCCTGAGCGTGCGCACGCATAGTTGCCCGCACTGTGGCCTGATCTTGGACCGGGACCAGAACGCAGCACTCAATATCTTAGAAGCAGCACTCCGTATCCTGGGGCACAGGAAAACGGGCTAGTCTGGCGTGTCCAGCTAGCGAACGCTTGGGGACAGAGGGGCCGCTGGCGATAGGCAGCAATGGCTATCGGTAAGCCTGCTGGATGAACCAAGAATCTGCTATGGCTTGAGCCTATGCAGAGTGTCAAAAAGTCCACCGAAGTCATGCTCGGCAAATAAGCACTCTTGGTATCGCGGGCGTCGTTTTTGCCAACGCGCCGATCCTTGATGGGCGCATGTATAGGATGAGCGCGATGATAGAGCAGCGTCATCGCGCTCATCCAGCCGCGTAATGTGCTATCTGGCAGTTATGCCGCCTTCGCGCGTCCACCCATCATAGACATAACCACACCGATGACGAGTACTACGGCGCCGACCACACCGACGATGAGGCTAATGTGGGCCGTGCTGCCGAGGAAGTGCTTCACGAAATGATCAATAGCGGCAGCCGCGATGACGAGAATGCCAATGATGGCTACAACATAGCCGACAGACTTCATAGTCTCCTCCTGTGTGCTGAACACACAAATTAAGTAGCTCGAAGACAACGTGCCGGGATTCCAGATTGTCTACCAGAGGCACAACGCACCCTGGCTGAGGCGAGTATAGCGATATCCGCCTAATCTGTCAACGTACATTTGTCCTCAGAGGAACTATTGGTTTATACTGCTGGAATGGTGTGGGAAAAATGGCTCATGGCGGCAGCCATATAATGACATGCTGGATAGATACTAACGGCCCGGCAGAGCGGAGATTAACCCAGATGGCGCAGGAACGGCAGACGACAACAACAGGGCAAGGCGGCACAGCGTTGACACCGCTCGTTGAACGCGCGCGCCGCATCTTGCTCTACGAGCAGCGCACCGGCCACGAAGATGCCGCCGTCAAGCCGGGCGGCATGGCGTCGTTCATCGCCCGCTGGACCGCTGATATGCAGGATGCGCGCATTCACAACGCATTGCCTGCGCCTGGCTCTTCCACCGTGCCGCCGGAAGAGGCGATGGCGGTCCTCTTCACTGGCTATCGCGCACTCGACCCGATGCAGCGCGCCGCCAAAGTGCGCGCTGCGCTGGCGTTGCTCGATACGCTTGCTTCCGTTTCTTCGACTGCTCCAGCAGCCCGACCATCCGCGCCAGCCTCCCATACGCCACCACGCACGCCAGCGAAACGCCCAGAGCCGCCACAATTCGGCTCGCGCCGCCCGGCAAAGCCGCAGCACGCCGACGACAGCGAACGCTGGCCGCTGGCGTCGCCTTTGCCCGAACCGCCGAAATTGCCCGCGCAGCAGACGCATGAGACCCGCGATAGACTGCGGGCCGCGCCAGCGCCGCGACCAGAAGACGAATATCTCTTGCGCGCGCCGGTCTCGTCTGTGCCGGGCGTGGGCAAGACCCAGGAACAACGGCTGAATCGCCTGGGCATCGAGACGGTGCGCGATCTGCTCTTCACCTTCCCGCGCGAGCATCTCGATTACAGCAAGCTCGATAAGATCGGCACATTGCCGTTCGGTGAGGTGCGCACGGTGCTGGGGTTGATCTGGGAGGTGGAGAATCAGCGCACCAGCGGCGGGCGTGTCCGCACGATTGCACGCATCAATGATGAGACCGGCTCCATCCGCGTCACCTGGTTCAATCAGCCTTATCTGCTCAAGCAGTTGCCGCGCGGCGCCTATGTCGTCGTGACGGGCATCAAGCAACGCTTTGGCAATCGCGTCGAGTTCAGCGTGCGCAGTCACGAACTGCCGGAGCAGGGCGACCTCATCAACACCGGGCGACTGGTGCCGGTGTATGGACTGACCGAGGGGCTGAGTCCGAAGGTGATGCGGCGTTTCACCAAATGGGCGGTGGATCATTGCGCCGCGCTGGTGCCTGATCATCTGCCACCGTCGCTACGCGCGCAGATGCGCCTGATGGCGCTACCGGAAGCTATCGCCCAGATGCACTATCCCGATAGCGCCGCTGAACTGGAAGAGGCGCGGCGACGGCTGGCCTTCGATGAGTTGTTCCTGATTCAACTTGGCATGCTCACTCGCCGGGCAAATGTGCGCGAGGGACCGCCAGCGCCATCACTGCCTGTTCCAGAATCGCTGATCTTTAGCAGTGTGCAGGTTGATGGCGAAGAGACAACGGACCAACCAGCACCAGCGTCCGCAGTAGCAGGCGGCGGTCTCTGGCCGCTGACGGCGCAATGCTTCGAGCAAACGCTACCGTTCCAACTGACCGGCGCGCAGCGCCGCGCCATCCGCGAGATACTGGCAGACCTGCGCAAGACACAGCCGATGACACGGCTGCTTCAGGGTGATGTTGGTTCTGGCAAAACGGTGGTGGCCGCCGCTGCATTGCTGGCGTGCGCCGCGAATGGCTACCAGGGCGCGCTGCTGGCGCCGACGGAGATCCTGGCGGAGCAGCATTATCGCGGCCTGAGTGCGCTGCTTGCGCCGTTCGGCCTGCATGCCGTCCTGCTGACGGGCAGCCAGCGCGCCAAAGAACGCGCCGCCGCTCGCGATGCGCTGGCGAATGGACAGGCCGCCGTAGCAATTGGCACACATGCGCTGATTCAGGATGATATTGCGTTCAAGCGGCTGGCGCTGGCGATTGTGGACGAGCAGCATCGCTTCGGTGTGGAGCAGCGCGATGTGCTGCGCAAGAAGGGCCTCAATCCGCATATGTTGGTGATGACAGCGACGCCGATTCCACGCACGCTCGCGCTGACCCTCTATGGCGATCTCGATGTCTCGGTGCTTGATGAGATGCCGGTCGGCAGGCTGCCAATTATTACACGCTGGCGCTCCGGTGGGCAGCGCCAGGAAGCCTATCGTCTCGTAGCAGAGGAAGTGGCCGCTGGACGCCAGGCGTATGTCATCTGCCCGCTGGTCGAGGAATCCGAGGCGCTGGAAGCCAAATCCGCCATTCAGGAATATGAGCGCCTCAAAAAAGAGGTGTTTCCTGACCTGCGATTGGGATTGGTACATGGTCAATTGCGGCCAGCGGAGAAAGATGCCGTCATGCGCGCTTTCCGCGACGGCGCAATTGATGTGCTGGTGGCGACGGCGGTGGTGGAGGTGGGCGTGGATGTACCCAACGCAACGGTCATGCTCATCGAAGATGCCGACCGTTTCGGTCTTTCGCAGGTGCATCAGTTCCGTGGGCGGGTTGGCCGTGGTCAATATCAGTCGTACTGCTATCTGTTGAGTAAGGAGGCCGGCGCACAGGCGCGCGAACGCCTCAGTGTGCTGGAGCGCACGAACGATGGCTTTGTGCTGGCGGAAGAAGATTTGCGGCTACGCGGCTCCGGCGATTTCTTTGGCACACGCCAGAGTGGCATGCCGGACCTGAAAGTGGCGAGTCTTGCCGATACGAAGCTGCTGGTCGAGGCGCGTGCGCGGGCTGAATGGCTCTGGCAGCGCGACCCGTATTTGCGTGCGCTGGAGCATGCGCCGCTGCGTGAGCGTGTCTTCCTCTTCTGGCAGGGGTTCATGGCGCATTGATATCAAGGTCTATAGCGCCATGTGAACAGTGGAGACTGGCGCAGAGGTGGGCGACGCATGCTATACTGTAATCTGAAGCATCAGCGCCAACAGGGATGAACCTTCCAACAGCTTCATTCCTCATCCGTATGTCATCTATCTATGTCATACGCGCTCCATGCCTGGGCTGGCGCTGGGGTGGCAACTCGCAATGCTAGAAAGTCGAGACGTTGCGTGCATGGCCCGTCGCGCACGATGTAGTGCGCGGAGCGCGGCAGACGCGGCTGTCACGAAAGGGATAGTGACGCATGAGTACTCCGGATACCTCCTTGAATCTGGACCCAGATGCCGGTCTTGATGAGATGTATTACTCGGAAGAAGCCGAGCCTGATTGGTACAAGACCAATATTCCCTGCCAGGTTGGCTGCCCGGCACATACCGATGTCGCCAACTATATCGGCTTGATCTCGCAGGGGCGCTTCGATGAGGCATACGTCCTGAACCGCCAATGCAATGTGGTGCCGGGAGTATTGGGCCGCACCTGCGCTCGCCCTTGCGAGCCGGTCTGCCGCCGCAATAAGATTGACGGCAACCAGGTGGCTATCTGCTGGCTCAAGCGCGCTGCCCACGATCACCGCCAGTATCGCCATCTGCCAGAGCGCCCGAAGATCACCAAAGATAAGAAGGTGGCGATTGTCGGCGCTGGCTCTGCGGGCATCGCCTGCGCACGCGAACTGGCCGAGCGCGGCTATCCAGTGACGATCTACGACATGTATCCCGCTCCCGGCGGTATGATGGTCGGCGGGATTCCGGTCTGGCGTCTGCCGCGCGAAGTTACGCAGGAAGAGTGCGACGAATATCTGGATGCGCTTGGCATCGAGGTCAAGCTCAATACCACCGTCGGCAAGGATGTTCAACTCACCGATCTGTTGCGTGACTACGATGCGGTCTATCTTGGCCCTGGTTGTATGCTCTCCAATCCCTTGACCGGCCCGGATGGCAAAGAAGTCCCCGGCGCGCACCTGGAAGGTGTAGTGCCTGGCTTGCCGTTCCTCGAAAAAGTCAATTTTGGTGAGCCGGTCTTCGTCGGCAAGCGTGTTGCAGTGCTTGGCGGCGGCTTCACGGCGATGGACTGCTGCCGCTCATCGGTGCGATTTGGCGCGGAGAAAGTATACGTCCTGTATCGCCGCTCGAAGGAAGAAATGCCCTCGGATGAGTATGAGGTGGATGAGGCGACGCTTGAGCATGTTGAATTCATCTATCTCGCCCAGAACGTGGGCATGGAGAGCGATGACGGCGTACATGTCAGCCGCATCAAGATGATTCGCAACCGGCTGGGTGACCCAGACGCTAGCGGTCGGCGCAAGGCGATTGCCGTTCCTGGCAGCGAATTCACACTCGATGTCGATACCGTGATCGCGGCCTATGGGCAGTATGCCGATACCTCCTGGATTCCGGCGCAGGAATTAGGACTTGAAGTCAACAAGTGGGGTATTCCGCTGGTGGACCGCGATACCTGGATGACGAACCATCCCGGTCTCTTTGCCGGTGGCGACTTCACTGAAGGCTCGCGCAATCTGATTTCGGCGATTGCCGACGGCAAATCCGCTGCGAGCGCGATCAACCGCTACCTGGGCGGCGAGGATATCCCGGCTGAGGAGGCGGCGGAGATCGAACTGCCAGACTTCCGGCGCGGCATGGTGGACAATTATGAATCCATCCCGTATCAGGTTATCCCATCGCTGCCGCTGCAAAAGCGTTTCAGCATCAGCGTGGAGTCGGAGACTGGCTACAGCCCGGAGGAAGCGATCACCCAGGCGCGGCGCTGCCTGCAATGCCAGCTCAACATCACCATTGACCCCTCCATCTGCATCCTGTGCAGTGGGTGCGTGGACATCTGCCCCTACGACTGCATCAGTATGGAAGGGCTGACCCGCGTGGTGAAGGGCGACCCGCTGCACCAGATTGCCGAAGAAACCTGGGAACGTGGCGCCGATATGATTATTGATGAGGAGAAGTGCATCCGCTGCGGCCTCTGCATCGTGCGCTGCCCGACCGATGCCATCTCGATGGTCCAGTTTGAGGTGAAGAGCGCGAACGACCGCTGGAATGTCTCCAAGATTCCGGTTATCAACGCTCCGCGCTAGCGCGTCGGGCTGGTGATAGCTCACATAGTATGCCTTTTCAGTGCGGCTCCGTGACATTTGCGGGGCCGCACTCGTGTTGGTGAAGGGGATATTTCTCTCTATTGGATGCTGGCATGCTACTTGTTTACAGATAGCCTTTGATAGCAGTTGCTGATGTGCGTAGGAGGTTAACGTGTGATGAGGATGAGGGAAGGGAAATGGGGTAGAGGAGGTCGAGCGGTGAACATCGCGCAAGGAGCGACATGGCGGCGGAGATCTCGCGCGCTCGTGTTGTCTCTGGGATGTATTCTGGTGCTTGGACTGCTTGTGACGGCTTGCTCTCTCAGCGATACCACTTCAGCGCCAGTGGGCACAGGGGCCGGTGATGTAGTTCCCACAGCCACGGCGTCCAGTGATTCTTCCTATCTGCATGTGCCACCAAAGGGTGATAGCTTTCAGGCGCGCGTAAATTATACCGTCAACTGGTATCTGAACCATATGACACTCGATCAGAAGCTGGGCCAGATGTTTCTCATTGAGACGTATGGGCAGAGCTACAATGCTGACGTAGACAACATGGTGCGTAATCTCTATGCAGGCGCGATGATTATCTATGGCAAAAATATGCAGACGCCGCAGCAGTTGCATGATTACATCGCCGCCATTCAGTCGCATGCGCAAATCCCCCTGATGGTGACGATGGATGAGGAGGGCGGCGTCGTAGATCGTCTGGGATACTTTCACTTCGATCCGCCATTGCCGTCGGCGCAGCAACTCGCAGCGGGCAGCCTCCAGCAGACGGAAGAAACCGGCGCACAAGCGGCGAAGGAAATGCAGGCGTTGGGCATCAATACCGACCTCGCGCCGGTGGTGGATGTGCGCTCGGTGCCCAACGCTGTCGAATACACCCGTCTCTTTGGCAATGACCCAACGACCGTGACAAAGTATGCCGGCGCATTTTTGACCGGCCTGCAAGAGAATGGCGAGATTGCCTGCCTCAAACACTGGCCCGGCATCGGCAGCATCACGCTCGATCCGCACAAGACACTGCCAACCATCACGCGCAGCCTGGATCAACTCCAATCAACCGATTTTGCCACCTTCCGCTCGTTGTTGGCCTTGCAGCCAGGCATGATTATGGTGACGCACGTAATCGTGCAGGCGCTGGACCCCACCATGCCGGCCACGCTCTCGCCGATTCTGGTGAACGGCGTGTTGCGCGGCCAGCTTGGCTATCAGGGCGTCGTAATGACCGACAGCCTCTATATGGATGCCATCAGCCAGAAGTACACGCTGCCGCAGGCGGCGGTTCTCTCGGTGATTGCCGGTGACGATCTGCTGGAAGGCGCATTCGACAGCTATTCAATGAGCGGGATGCTGGCCGCGCTGCATACAGCAATTGACAGCGGCAGCATCACCACTGACCGCATTGACCAGTCCGTCAACCGCATCCTGCGGTTGAAGGCGCGCTTCGGTCTCCTGCCGCTCAAGCCGTTGCCAAATGTCACCTATCCCGGCAGCCCCACAGCACCAGCCGCCACCGCAACGACAGCTTTTGCTAGCTTCAATGCCGATTTCCGGCATGATGACACGGCGGCATAAGCGATTTCTCGCTTATTCGACCAATGCCCGCGTCAGCATCACCATCGTCACGAAGGTGCGGAAGACTTCAAGTGGGTCATTGCTGACAAAGCGCACGGTGCGCGCATCGCCGCTGGATAGCTCAACGCCGTGCAGCCATGCCGCCATCTCTGCCATATCGGCGGTGAGGAACGTGACGCCGAGTTCAATGGTGCCCTGGAAGATAGGCGGTGTCGCCGGGCGCTGGCTGGTGAGAGCGAGACGCGCACCCTCACGAATACGCTCGCAGGCCACCTCTGGATGCAGGCTCTCGGCGGCGTAGCGAGAAACCGAGCGTTTGACCTCGACACAATGTGGCGCAGGCGAGAGCTGGCGCGCCTCTGCCGCCGTCACTTGGTCGCCCGTCACCAACGCAATCGGCACGCCGTAGTGTGCCGCCACCAGCGCATTGAGCGCCGTCTCGCCGACAATTTCGCCGTTCAGCCGCGCCTCCCAGATGGCGCGCGGATTGTAGCTATGGCTGAGAATCGCCTGGCTGGCGCCGATGGAACCGTGATAACCCAGGAAAAAGATCGCGTCGAACGAGCTATCCAGCCCTTCCATCATATACATCGGCTTGTGCTTGCCGCTGAGCAGCGAGGCGCGGCCATGCAGCAGGTCTGGTTCGAGGTTGCGCATGCTGCTATGCGAATCGTTGACGACGAACGCATCGGCTCCCGCGTCGGTTGCCCCGTCTATCGCCGCGTTCAACTCGCCCAGCAGCAGCCGCCTGCCCAGCGCATAGTCATGGCTGCCGACCATAATCTGATCCCAGTCCACGATGCCGGCCACGCCCTCAAAATCGGTCGAGATGAAGACTTTCATCGCTCTATCGCCTTTCCTGCTGATTCATGCTGCACTGGTTGCGATTGTTGCGAATGTGGAGATTGACGGCCAATTGGTCGTTGCTGTTCGTCGCGCGGAAGTTTATTTTTGCCGGGGGTGTTGCGATAGCGCAGCCGCTTGACCGGCTTGCCGCCAATCAGATGCTCGCGGACAATCTCTTCGGCGTCCTCTGGCTGCACGCCGCAATACCAGACGCCCTCTGGATAGACGACCACCATCGGGCCGTGGCCGCATTGATCGAGACAGCCGCTCTGGTTGATACGCACCTTGCCCTTCAACCCAGCCTCAGCGACGAGCTTCTTCAACGCTTTATGCACGCCGAGTCCATCGCCGTCCTGGCAGGGACACCAATCGCCACTGGTGCAAACGAACACATGCTTCTCCCAGATCAAATCGGTGATTGGCTGCTCGTCGCTCACTGGCTCTATTGCTTTCGTTGTATGGTGATTTCGGTGGATTTGCTGATCTTTCCGTTTCTCGCTCAATGTGCTTGTCTCCTGGGTGAATCATTCCTGCTCCCATCCATTCGGCGGAGTTCAGGAAGTCTCTTGTCTCGCATCGTACAGCATGTGGCGTGCAATGCGCCAGACGGCAAGGAGAGAAAAATCAGGAAGTTGTAAGAGTGATACTGGTAGCTGTGCGTCCGTGCCCGCACAGCGTATAATTTAGTTTGGCGCACGCATATGGGCGCAATCAGCAATATATAGCAGTCGCGTAGGCGACGACACAAGGATATTAGAGGCAGCATGCAAGTTCTTCCCCAGGCACTTTTCCTCGTGATGCTCGAGCTGACGGTCGGTTCGTTCGTCAGCCTGTACCTGTTGGATCTGCGCGGAGGCACGACAAAGGGCTTTCTGACCTTTCAGGGTGTCCTCTATATCGTATTCGGCGTGTTGACGCTACTGGCGATGAACAACTTTGCCACGCCGCAAATCGTGCATGGCACCGGACTCGATGAGGCATGGCTCAATGCGCAGGGGCCGCTGGTCCTGGCCTTCGTTCTGCTGATGATTCCGTGGAACGTCTTGCTCTGGAGATCAGCGCCACCGGCAAAGAAGAAAAATGAAACTGCGGCAAAAACGGCAGAAGCTATTGATGATGGCGAGGCTGTCGCTACGCCACCTGCCCGGCAATCCAGCCGGATGCCACGCGCCATCACTGGCGCTGTTGTCTGCGCCGTTGGCGTCGTGGCGCTGTTCGTCGTGGCAATGGCGTATCGTACCCTTGCCGATAGCCGGCTCGACGGCGCGTTCGTCGTGCTAACGTTCCTTGCCGGCGCGATGGCGCTTGGAGGCGTGATGACAGCGATGCTGCTAGGTCATTGGTATCTCAACACGCCCACGGCCTCTGGCAAGCCGCTGGAATTCGTCACTACGTTCTTGCTGATTGCGCTGGCGGCGGAGTTAGCGTTTACCCTGGTGATGGGACCGAGTACGGCGCATCTGGCGCCGGGCGCGACCCCCATCACCCCCGGCACGACGATTCAGACAACGGGCAACGGCGTCAAAGTCAGCACTCCGACGGCAACGGCGGGCCAGAAGAGCGGCCAGAGTGTGCAGACTGCTGAGCCGCGCCAGGCGCCGCTGGGGCAGGGGGCGATGATCTGGCTTCAGTTTCTCATGGGCTTCATTGCGCCGCTGATTCTGGGCGGCGTTGCGCTCTATCTGACGCGCGGGCGCTCGTTCCAGTCCGCGACTGGCATGTTATACCTGTGCGTCTCATTTATCTTCATCGGCGAAGTGCTTGGGCGCGGGATGCTGTTGCTGCCTGTGTTGGGCTAGTGCGATACATCTGCTGAGCGTAGAGTAGGCGAGTAGGCGAGTAGGCGAAAGGACCAGTGTATGGCGGAGTCTTCCCAGATAGATCCCAGCATTTTCAAGTCATATGATATACGTGGCGTCTATCCCGAAGAACTGAATGACACAACCGCCTATGCGGTTGGCCGCGCGATGGTGCAGTTCCTCGCTGCACCGCAGGTTGCGGTTGGCCGCGATATGCGGGTTTCGTCGCCTGCGCTGGCCCAGGCGATCATGCGCGGCATCACTGACCAGGGCGCCGATGCGATTGATCTCGGCCTGACGACCACCGATGAACTCTACTTCGCGGTTGGCAAGTTCGGCTATCCTGCCGGTGTTATGATTACCGCGTCACATAACCCGGCAAAGTATAACGGTATGAAGATATGCCGCGCTGAGGCGGTGGCGCTGAGTTCAGAGACCGGCGTCAATCAGATACGCGATATCGCGCTCAGCGGCCAGTTTGCGGAGCCTGCGCGCAAGGGACAGGTGATTCAGCGCGATGTCGCAGACGCTTATGTCGAACATGTGCTGTCGTTTATAGACGTGGCGAAGATCAAGCCGTATAAGATTGCAGTAGACGCTGGCAATGGTATGGCCGGCATGATGATCCCGAAGGTATTCAAGCGCCTGCCCTGCGAGTTGGTGCCGCTCTACTTCGACCTCGATGGAACGTTCCCCAATCACCCCGCCAGCCCGATTGAGCCGGAGAACACCGAGGAATTGCGCCGTGTGGTGGTTGAGCAACACTGCGACATGGGCGTAGCCTTCGATGGCGACGCGGATCGCATGTTCCTCATCAGCGAAAGAGGGCAATTGCTGGGCGGCGATATGGTGACGGCGCTGGTATCGCAGAGTTTGCTACAGCATGCGCCCGGATCAACCATTCTTTACAACCTAATCTGCTCGCGGAGCGTACCTGAAGTGATCGAACGCAACGGCGGGCATGCGATTCGCACGCGGGTGGGCCACTCGTTCATCAAGGCGCAGATGCGCGAGAACAATGCAATCTTCGGCGGCGAACATTCGGGGCATTTTTATTTCCGCGACAACTGGTACGCAGATTCCGGTCTGATCGCTTTTTTGATCGTGCTGGAAATGATCAGTGTCAGCGGCAAATCGGTCTCTGAATTGTTAGCGCCGATTGATACCCGTTTCCGGAGCGGTGAGATCAACTCTGAAGTGACCGATCAACAAGGGCGGATGGCTGCCATCGAGCAGCATTACGCGGCGCTCGGCGCGCAGATTGACCATCTGGATGGCATTACAATTGCATTCCCGACCTGGTGGTGCAATGTGCGGCCATCCAACACCGAGCCATTGCTGCGATTGAACGTGGAGGCAGATTCGCGCGCAGAGCTAGAAGCGCGGCGCGATGAGCTTCTCCAGTTGATCCGCCAGTAAGCTAGTAAGTATTGTACCTGCCAACGTGGCGGTATACGCGAACCCTCGCAGGAGGCTATCAGTGGGCGTCCTTTCCCGTTTCACCAACTACATCAAGACGGTGATGAGTTCATTCCTGGATCGTGCGGAAGACCCAGGGCAAACGCTCGATTACTCATATGAGAAGCAACTCGAACAGTTGCAGAATCTCCGCCGTAGCATTGCCGATGTCGTCACCAGTGAGAAGCGGCTCGAACTGAAGAGGCGCAGATCAACGCGCAGATCGAAAAGCTTGATGGCCAGGCGCGCACCGCGCTGGCAAACAACCGCGAAGACCTGGCACGTCTGGCGTTGGAGCGCAAGCAGGGTCTCCAGACGCAACTCGCCACCTTTGACCAGCAGATCGCCCAACTCAAGGATCAGCAGCAGAAGTTTGTGGCGATGGAGCAGCGGCTCTCCACTCGTGTTGAGGCGTTCCGCACGCAGAAGGAGATGGTGAAGGCCCAGTATGGCGCTGCCCAGGCGCAGGTGCGCATCCAGGAGGCTGCCACCGGCATCTCCGAGGAGATGTCAGACGTCAATCTGGCCGTCGAACGCGCACAGGACAAGGTGCTGCAAATGCAGGCGCGCGCCAATGCGATGGACGAGTTGACAGCGTCTGGTACACTACCGGAGATTGGTGGTGGCGACACGTTGGATCGCCAGTTGGCTCAACTCACCAGCAAATCTGATGTTGATAACGAGTTGGCAGCCATGAAGGCCCAGATGCAACTTCCAGGGGCAGGCTCTAGCCAGCCGCAGCTACCACCGGCCAATGGCTCTGCAAGCAGCGCAAGCAACTAACGAGTAGCCGTTGCGAAGGGAAAGGGTGGCCTCGTGATCGTACGCATCATGGCAGAGGACCAGTATCGGTTGGATGATAGCCATCTGGCGCAGATCGAGCAGCTTGATAATGTAATGGAGCAGGCGCTGAATGATGGCGATGAGGAGAAGTTTCAGCAGGCGCTTCGCGACCTCATCGCCTCGATCAAAGAAAACGGCCAGGTTGTGCCTGTAGATGAGATTGTCGTCTCCGATCTGATCGTTCCCGCGCACGACATGACGCTGGCGGAGGCTCGTTCGCGTCTGCATCATGCCAACGGTACGAGCGGAACAGCATCGCCAGAGAGCGACGAATAAGTTGCGCAGAGAAGATACGTAGCGCGATAAGCGGGTGGAATGCGGATTCTTTCATTCCACCCGCTATTTTTGCCTTAATCGAGAGCTTACAATCGCTCAGAATGGCAAATCCCAGACGGGATACCAGCGTTCGATCTCTTGCTCGATGGGCAGTTCCTTGTCCATCGCCGCCGCCAGTCGCAATTCCTCTGGATTGTTGCGGCGCCGCAGTTTATCATGCGAATTGACTTGTGGCACAAAGGGAAAGAAGAAGCCGCGCTTGTAGTTGTAGATCCAATACATCGTCGTATTGTTGGTGGTAGTAAACGGGAAGATCGCAAACAGAAGTTGGCTGCCGTAGCCCTGGTCGAGCAGCGTGCGGCTGGCGACATGGATCGTCGTCACCAGCCCCTGGAAGTCGCTGCTCTCAAAGATGAGCCAGGAATAACCCAGGTCATCCTTGAACGGGCGATAGTGCAGCGTGTCATCGTTCTTTGCCGCCACTTGCAACATCTGCTCCAGATCGTTTTGTATCTGCGTGAATGGCCCAGATGCAACACCCTTAAAACACATGGCGGCGGTTCCTGCTGGTGTCAATCCTTGATCGGCTTCCAATGTGATCTGCGCGGTACTCATAGCAAAGAGCCGCTCCGGGCCGACTGGCACTGGTTTCTGGCGGCCAAAGAGGCTGTCGAGAATCCCCATAACGTGTGTACTCCTTGCACTGTCGGTGACAACCGGCCCGGAAGCGCGGGAACGATAATTCGTCCAGCTTAATGGCTATGGCCCTGGCTCTCCATCTGCCGCTGCATCGCCATCAGGCGCTCGATGCGCTCCTCAGTGGAGGGGTGCGTCGAGAAGAGCGAGGCCAGCGAATCGCCACGTAGCGCCGGCACGATGAAGAGCGCATTGACGGCCTGCGCGCGGCGGAAGTCCTGCTGCGGGATGCGTGTCATGGCGCCACTGATGCGCTGCAATGCCGACGCCAGATTTTGCGGCGCCCCGGTGATGAGCGCAGAGCCACGATCAGCGGCCAGTTCGCGGTAGCGCGAGAGCATACGCACGAGCAGGAAGCTGATGAAATAGGCGATGCCGGTAGCGACCATGATGAGTAAGATGGCCTCACCTTCATCGTTGCGTCGTCTGCCATAGCCGCCACCCATGCCGCCGAACATACCCATCCACATCAGATTGTTCAGCATCAGCGAGAGGACCATCGAGAAGAACATCGCAATGGTCATCACCAGCATGTCGCGGTTGATGACGTGTGTGAGTTCGTGCGCCAGCACCGCTTCAAGCTCTGGCTCGCTCAACTGATTGAGAATGCCAGATGTCACAGCGACGACCGCATGATTTTTGTCGCGGCCCGTCGCAAACGCATTGGGCACGCTGGAGTTGACGATGGCAATCTTGGGCTTCGGTAGATTGGCCTGCGCCGCCAGTCGCCCAACCATATCATGCAATTCTGGGGCCTCGGCCTCGCTCACCTCACGCGCGCCCATCGAGGCAAGCGCAATCTTATCAGCGAAAAAGAGTTGTACGCACGCCAGGATGACGGCAATCGGGATAAAGAAGAGTCCATAGCCGATCCTGAACATGAAGATGCCGAAGATCAGATAAACGGCTCCAAGCAGGAACATGGTCAGCACCATGCGGAACCCTAATCCGACATCCGGTTTATACCAGGCGGGGCGTGTATGGGTCATCATGTGATGTACTCCTGAGTTAGCTACTGTGCAACGCGACTACGAGAAACGGTTCGCCAGTGTAGGTGTGTTCGCTGTTGCCCAGTCCACTAGAGTATACGTCCGAGTGGACGTAAAGTGGTAATCAGATCGTGTCATAGGGAGATTGGAAAGCGATGAGAATGACGAGAATGCAGATGAAAGTGATGCACGAAGCAGACCACTGAAGTAGCCTGTATCGGCCCTCAGCAGCCTGCTGCATAAACCTACATGAATGTGATGTGTCAGAACGAGAGAAAGTTGCTTATTTCTTCTTTTCTTTGGCTTTCTGCTCCCGGTAATAACTATGTGGACGTGGATGGTGTTCGTTGTCTTCGTATGCCGGTCGCACATCGTCATCACTCTGGCGGCGTGCGTCATGTTCGGACATCAATTCTTGCAGATCGTTGTAAATGGCGTAGTTGTCAATGGCCTCACGCTGCTTCAAGAGATGGCGAATCATCATAATTTGCGGTACGGAGGTCTGGCTCAAGCGTTCAGACTCGGCACGCGCCACAAATTTCTCGACCAGCGCAATCGAATCTTCGTGTGCCCCGTTGAGTTCGAGCTGGTCTCGAATCGCCGTCAATTGCTCGTATGCGTTCACCCCTGGCTCCCTTCAAAGCGCCCCACATGTAGCGTAGAGCGCCTGGCGTGCGCTCTCGCTCTCATCATGTCGCGTTATGCTCCCAGCTACTATCGAATACCCAACTGCATATTATACGGCGAATGTTGCATCGCTGTCACGTCAGGTGGGTGGACGAAGGCGGCTAACGCTTGGTACGCGTGAACACGCAGAGGTATTGCTGATCGTTCAATTCACGCTGTTCATCCAGATAGAGTCCGGCGGCATGGGCATCGGCCAGTAATTCTTCTTGCGAGATACGGTCGGCGAATGGCGGGCCATTGGGCTGTTGCTCTTTCTCCCATTCCAGCACCGCAAGACGGCTGTTCGGCTTGAGCAGCCGCGCCGCGCGATGCAGAAACGAAGATCGCTGCTCTATCTCATCGAGGACGAACGCCAGCAGTACGAGGTCGCAGCTTGCTTCTGGTATCGGGATTTCTTTATCGCTGGTTTTGACGACGTGAACATTCGTCAACCCATACTCTGCCGCGCGGCCCTTGACGGCGGTGAGCATCTCCCCCTGGATATCGGCTGCCAGCACCACTCCGCTCTCCCCGACGATCTGCGCTGCCGGTATCGTAAAGAAGCCCGGCCCACAGCCGATATCTGCGATGGTATCACCGCTATCCAGTCCGAGCCGACGCAGCAGCTTCTCCGGTTGCAGCGATGCTTGCCGTTCTTCGCTGAGCAACTCATGCCTCAGCCGTGTATCGAACTTTTGCGGCATTAGTGAACTCCTTTGCGTGGTCCGCATGAGAGTGTCTGAAAAGAACACAAAATCACCCTTTCGATGGTAGCACAGGCGGCGTTGTATCGCCATGTTTCGCAGAATACTGCGGCAATTGCTGGCATTTCTTGCAATCCTTGTAACTCCCAGGCGTATTCAGCAACAGCACATCGCGGTGCTATCGGGAAGCTTCCACAGACACGTAACCAACGCTTATAAGCACTTTACGCATTCGCTGTTCATGGAGTAGACCGGCCCCAAAGCCGTGGACAGTAGACCATGAGATGAGCTCAGCCACGATCAGGGAACGATCATCGAAATCGAACAAATTACAGCAAGCGCAACGAGCGCAGGCAGAAAGAAAAGACCAACGTTCTATGGAACACGAAGCACAGCGCGCAAAACGCACTACCAGCCGCCGTTCTTTTCTACGCACCAGCGTCGCGGTAGGAGCAGCAACCACCATCAGTTCGGGACTGTTGACCACAGCAGTACCGGCTTTCGCCAGGGCAAGCGGTACGAGTAGCAGCGGCCTCACCAAAGGGGATGTGGCAATTCTCCGGTTCCTGGCTGCCGCCGAAATCATTGAAAGTGATTTGTGGCAACAGTACAATGAACTCGGAGGCATCCAGGATAAGGAGGTGCCAGGCGGCAGTGGCAGCGCCATCTACACCAGGCACCTGCTGAAGCTGGACACAGACATGTCGCAGTATATCCACGACAATACTGAGGATGAGATTAGCCATTTCACCTTCATTGATGCGTACCTGAAGTCCCAGGGCGCCGATCCTGTCAACCTCGACCATTTCCGCCACCTGCCGAGCAGCAAGGCAACGGGCGCCCAGCAAATTGGGCGGCTCACGAACCTGATGCAACTCACCGTGGATACGAGCTGGTGGACACGCTATCGCAGCCGCACCGAGAATCCTGATCTTGGTGATACGTTCGCGCAGGCGGTTCCTGGGTTGAGTAAGGGGCAGTTTCCGGCGATACCCAGGAGCGATGATGACCTGGAACCCAGAGATCATATTCAAGCCATCGCCAACACGGCGGGCTTCCATTTCGGGTTTATCGAGCAGGGAGGGAGTAGTCTCTATCCCTCGCTGGCGCAGCGAGTCACCAATCCAGAAGTGTTGCGTATCTTGCTCAGCATCGGCCCGACGGAAACGTCGCACTTTCAAACATGGCATGACAAGGCTGGCAATGCGCCGTCGTTGACTGATCCCAAGAGTGGGTTGGTGTTTCCGAATCTCAACGCCGCGCCGTTTGGTGGTCAGGACTTCCAGACGAACCTGATTATGCCGGAACCGACGGTATTCCTCAATCGCAAGTTCCCGCCGGTTTCGATTATTCGCCCAACGCAGACTGAGGGTGCGGCGATGGGGGCCGTCAAAGCGCTAACCGATGACGGCCTCTTCATCGGTCAATCACCGGAGTTCCTGGCGTTGCTCAACGACCTGGCACAACAGGCGGATGCCGCCGTGCGCGGCGCCTGAGACTACTTGAGTTCGTCTGATGTTTAACATCGTATGGCATATTCGCACGCTCAACGAGTATGTCATACGGTGCCTGACCCGGCTGCGAAGGAACGAGAGATAATCACCGCCTGTGCATTCTATCTCCGGTTGACTCGCTCGCAGTGTGGCGGCATAATACTATCTCACATTTTCATCTCATTCTTAGGCGTGGGGTGTATAGTGAGCCAGAGGCCAGAAGCGGAGCCACAGGCATGGTACACATACAGGATGGTCCTCCGAGATTGGCCTGGCAGTTGCGTAGGTAGTCAACTCACAGGTAGTGACGTATAATGTTGGAGATGGTTCCTAGCGCCGGAATGTGCCCCGGATGAGCTAGGAACCGAGAAGCGGAGTGAAGCCATGCACTATGAAATCTTGATCCCCATTCTTGTTCTGGGTCTGGGTTTCTTGATTATTGGGCCGAAGAAACTGCCGGAGATGGGTTCGGCAATCGGCAAGACGATCAGAGAATTCCAGAAGTCCATGAGTGAAGTTAAGGCGCCTGAGAAGACAGAGCAGGCTGAGCCGAAGCAGATTGCAGCCAGCACAAGTACCACAGATGTAAAGGCCGAATAAGTCGCGGATATCAGGATATTCAGGATATTCAGTGACGACATTCCGCTGCTGCAACTAGGCTATTCGTTGCGATAGCGTGGCGTTTGGTACCCTTGATGCTGTCTCCTGCGTCTCAGGTATGAGATGGCATGATGGGTACCGGTTTTTTCGCCTGGTTAGCAGTGTGAAGGGGGCGCGTATGGCGGCACAGCACGTAGAGACAGAACAGGAACAGGCGACTCTTTCCACCGGTCTCCAGTCAGCTACCGAGGAGCCAGAAGAGGAGGAAGAGGGCGCCGTCATGACGCTGGTGGAGCATCTCGAAGAGTTGCGCCGGCGCATTATCCGCTCTTTCATCGCTGTCGTGGTCGCCTCGATTGCGGGGTTCTTCCTCTGGGATCGTGTGCTCAATCTGCTGACCAATCCATTGCCGGACATTGCTGCTAAGCTTCCGCATACTCATGGTGGCCAAAAGCTCATTACTACCGACATCGGTGAGCCATTTTTGATTGCGCTGAAACTGGCGCTGGCCATCGGTATCGTCATCGCTTCTCCTTATATCCTCTATCAGATTGGCGCGTTCTTCACGCCTGCTTTGACCCGGAAGGAGCGTAAGTATGCGATTCCGTTCGCGCTGCTGGGCATTGGCCTCTTCGTTATCGGCATAGTCGTCGGCTACTTCGTGTTGCGGTATCCGGTAGATTGGCTGATTAACTTCGGCAATTCGCAGTTCGATATGCTTATCAAAGCCGACAGCTATCTAACGTTCGTCGCCTACTTCCTGCTGGCGTTCGGCATTACCTTTGAGTTGCCGCTGGTGCTGACGTTTCTGGGAGTGGTAGGCATCATCAACAGCAGGATGTTGCGCGCGAAGCGCATGTATATCCTCTTTGGCCTCTGGATTCTCTCCTGTTTTATCACTCCTGGCGCGGACCCCTATAGCCCGGTGATCGTTGGCGTTGCGCTAACGCTCCTGTTCGAGTTTTCGATCATCCTGCTGCGCATCATCAAACGCTAAACGTTCAGTGCATCACTGTACAAAGAAAAGCCACGTCATTCGCTACGAAGACGTGGCTTTCGGCGTCTAATCAGGTGGTGGCGCTAGCGGGTGCCTGCGCGGGCGGAACGTTTATTCTTGGGCTGCGGGATGTAGCGTTGCTTGACATGGTACGCGCGATATTGGTCACGCTGTTCCTTGTACTTGAACATGAAATAATACGCCCAATAGACGACGATGATCGCCAGCCAGACCAGCCAGAGATAGCGCCAAATGCGGTCCGAGAAGAACGAGCTATCCATCGCGATGCGGGCAAACCAGATGAACGGACCGACAAACGCGACCAGCGCAAACTGATTCAGCATCTTATCGAAGATGCCTCTGTGCAGCGCATTATTGCCAAAGAAGCGGCGACGCCCTTCCAGATGATAATACAGATAGATGAGCAGGATGATGCCGCAGAAAGTGAGCCACTGCCAGGTGTAGTGGAAAACCTCTGGGTGTGTTGGGTCCCCGGTTGCGTCCTGGGGATTCGTAAACAACCACTGTCGAAGATGGTCCATTGCGCGTTCTGTTCCTCCCGCCGCCCGACGTTTTCGTCGCATGGTGCTGTGCGATACAATCTTTTCCCATTGTATCAGAGCTATCCCGCACGGTCAAACCTGTTGTGCGGGATAGTGACAGTCATTACCAGCTAGCGTGCTGCGCCACTGATGGCGGTCGAACGAGTGGCGGCGACGGCTTGCAGCGCCTGGTCGAGATCGGCAATCAGGTCATCGGCATCCTCGATGCCGACCGAGAGCCGTAGCAGCGTATCGGTGACGCCGCGCCGCTCACGCTCTTCCGCCGGAATCGAGCCATGCGTCATGCTGGCGGGATGGCAGCAGAGCGACTCCACGCCCCCCAGGCTCTCCGCCAGCGCGAACACTTTGAGGTGCCGCACGAACGTATCAACATCCGCGCGGGTGCCATCAAAAGCAAACGACACCATGCCGCCGAATCCTGCCATCTGGCGCTGCGCAAGTTCATGGTCCGGGTGCGCAGGCAGACCGGGGTAATAGATATCGCGCACCAGCGTATGCTCAGCCAGGAACTCGGCGATGCGCATGGCGTTCTCGCAATGCTGGCGCATACGAACGGCCAGCGTCTTCACGCCTCGCAGCACGAGCCATGAATCGAAGGGGGATGGTACACCACCGGCGGCGTTTTGATAGAACTTGATATCGGTATACGCCTGTTCATCTGAGGTCAGGACGGCGCCGCCAACGACATCGCTGTGTCCATTGATGTATTTCGTGGTGCTATGAACGACGATATGCGCGCCAAGATCGAGTGGGCGCTGGAGATACGGCGTCGCAAAGGTGTTGTCCACCACGAGCCGGGCGCCATGTTCGCGAGCAATGTTTGCCACCGCTGCAATATCCACCAGTGCCAGCAGCGGATTGGTAGGCGTCTCCACCCAGATCAGTTTCGTTTCTGGGCGTAGCGCCGCCTGATATGCGCCGGTTTCACGCGCGGGCACATAATCAATGGTGATGCCCATTGGTCGTATGACACGCTCGAAGATGCGATAGGTGCCGCCATAGAGGTCGTCACCGGCTATGATATGGTCGCCTGGGCGTAGAATGCTTAGCACGGCGCTGGTGGCCGCCATGCCGCTGCCGAAGGCCAGCCCATAGCGTGCGTTTTCCAGCGCTGCGAGGCAGGCTTCCAACGCAGCGCGGGTAGGATTGCTGGTGCGCGAGTACTCAAAGCCTTTATGCTCTCCCAGTCCTTCCTGGGTATAAGTGGATGTCTGATAGATGGGCGTAATCGTAGCGCCAGTGGCCGGATCGGCCTCTTGTCCGGCATGAATGGCGCGCGTGGCAAACTTCATGATACCGCCTCACTTCGTTGTGTTGGGTCAGGTGTTGACTATCGGGTTGACTAGAGATTGAACAGTCTGGCGTGACTCAGTAGGCCACGCCTTTTGCAGTATATCATGCGCGTATTTGCCGGATGCCGGTTTGCGCTTGTACTCTGGCATGCCAGACATGCGAATCAGGCGGGTTCCAGAATGAGCGTGCCATAGGGCGCGGCGAACCAGCGCTGGTCATTGGTTGGCACGGCGCAGCGCCAGCGGCTCATTTTGCTCTCCAATCCCTCCTCTGCCATCATTTCGAGCGTATCGTTGGGATGGAGTTTGGTGATCCCCTGAATCAGCCAGAGCGCAATGCTCATGAGCAGCGACTCGGCGCTTTCAGCATCGTTGACATGTTGCCCATTGACGGCAAGTTCCGGCTTGAAGAAGTGCGCCAGGCCGCGCGTGGTCAGCCACATATCGCCGCGCTGGCCACTCAACCCGACGATGCGCACCCAAAGGCCAATAGGTGGCGGGTCAGCATCGAGCCAGCGCAACAGTTCCAGCGCGTCCGGCGTGGTAAATGCCTGGAGCGCCGGAACGTCAAGCAGCCCGATGGCCTGCGCGGGAGCGCAGGAGGTGATGAGTGCGCCTGCAACATGATACAGCGCCCGTAACTGGTCCAGCGGGTCCGGGCTGCCACCAGCGTAGAGGCAGTGAATATACGCGCGATGGCCAGCCAGCACTTTGCGGTCGTCATCGGTGAGCAGCGCCTCAGTCAAGGCGAGCCGTGTTGCTTCGTCGTCGGCGGGCGCGGCCACGGAAATCAGGTGAATCTCATGCTGGTCGAAGCGTACCCGTCCGCGTAAAATCGGGTGGCGCTCATCATGGTGTCCGTTCCATTGCATTTGGCACTGGTGGCGTCCACCGGCGGCAAGCGTATTCAACACTTGCGGAACATTGATGTGCGGCACGGCAGGATATAAGAGCGCACATCCCTGTGTATAGATAGGTTTTTGGCCGCTTGCCGCATTCATTGCACTCACTTCATCACCCCTCTGATGTGCAGCAGCGCCAACGCGATGTTGTCAACTGCTGGGATGCCTCTACCGCATTATATCGAAGTGCATGCTAGGAGCGTGTCAGATAGGTTATGCAGGGGTGTGGAGCGCTTTGGCAAGCGCATTGATGCGACCTCGCGGCCCGTATATATAGACCACTTGCAGATCATCACCATCGTTTAGCATGGCTTCACATCCTGCCTGGCTGGCGAGCTGCTGCGCAATGGCAAGAATCCGTTCACTCTCGGCTGGGTCGTGATGGGCATAGTTCAAAGCAATCTTGCCGAGTTTCTCTTCCGGTTCCAGCAGGGAATCTACCAGGGTGACGAGATTTCCTGTGCCAAAGATAACCTGCATCGGCGGCGAGTCCGGCTCGATGGCGGCGCGTATATCGTCATAGGGGCGGCTGCGGCGCACTGTTGGCCGTGGAGTCTCATGTAATCGCTGATTGCGCTGGGTGATACGCTCTGACTCTTCCACCGCCTGAACATAGGCGGCGCGTAGTTGTTGGAGCAACACCTCCCGTTCATCTTCAGAGAGTGTTTCATCCGCATAGACATAGGCAAAGAGACCGCGCTTCATGTCGTGGTAGATGAAGGGATGTGCGCTTTCTGCGCGCCTGCCGCAGTTTGGGCAGACGGCGATGTTGAGCGTACCCGCCAGTAACCGATAGAGCAGGTGCGGCTCAAGTGTGACGTTGACGGTATGGTAGCGAATGGCTGTGAACTGATTGCCACAGACACACGTCAGGGTTATCTCAGTGGATCGAGGCATATGTGTGTTCTCCTTTGCCCTCCTGTTCCAGTATACTATGATGGCGTTGATACGGCCAAATGTGTGTCTGCGTGCGGTGCGCCCTCATCCTCGTTGTCCATCCGTCGTTTTATCCATATCCCCGACGGCTCCGCCAGCTTGATTCGCGTACCCTACCAACTATTTACGCACCCAACTCTCCCAAATGGTTGTACTTGACCTCGTTGCTGTGAGCAATGGGGAGGTTCGCTGCGTATAGAACTAATAGGGGATTTTGTCTAAACCGTGACGAGGAGCGGGCGTTCATGAAGAACCGGGAGCCAGCACGAAACCGCGCGGGAGTACTCTTGGCTTTTCTGGCCGTGGTGATCGTTGTCGCCAGCGTTATTGGAACGCTGGCCGCGACCGGGCGCTTCGCGCTGTCTCATACCCCAGGAGCGCGACCAGGCGTCCTCGATCATGTGCTGCGCATTGACACGGTACGCTCGGCGGATTTGTATTGCCCCTCCGCCCCCAGCTTCTCTCCGGATGGTTCGCAGTTTGCCGTGTTGGGCACAGGAATCGCATGCAATGACCCAACGGCTGTATTGCCCTCTCAAGGCCGGCATAAGCTCGTCGTCTATAATGTGCAAACAGGCGACGTGCGGCATGTCATTCAGTTGGACCAGTTCTTTCAGCCGAATATCTCTGGCGCCTGCACAGATATTTCCGTGCGCGCTGTGCAGTTTACCGGGCTGGGGTGGTCGCCGGATGGAGACCATTTTGGTGTGCTGTTTGCGGCGTTCGATTCCTCTGATGCGCTCTTCACGAACGATCAGGAATGTTCCGGGCTGCTATCGCTTTCAATAGGTTCGGGAACTGCGGCATTCATCAATGGCGACGCTGGCTTCTTTGATGCGCCGACAGGGATATATGCCGGTTATCCTGTATGGGACCTGTATCATTTGAGCAGTATGACACCGCAATCTGTAGCACCCTCGCTGGTCTACGGGTGGACCCAAAATGGCATCCCCCAGAGTGTCATTCCACTCGACGGCCAGCCGCTGGGCCAACTGCCAATACGCTCCGGTCCCAACTATCCAGTTGGCGATCCCCAAAGCGACTCTACCTACACCCTGTGGCAGCCGGGGATTGTTGCCGGGCCGGAAGTCTTTGCCGGTGGAACAGCGTCTCCCAGTGATGATGATGTGTTTGTAACCCAATTCCCTTCCTGGACCCCCAACGGACAGTATGCAACGATGATCGTAGACGGCGTGACACTTGCGCCGCCCGCGACGCAAACGGCCATTGCGCCTACGCCAACCTCCTCGACAGCGGTGCCGCAGATGCCGCTTCCAGCCTCGATGGCGGAGGTTCCGGCGCGCGATCCGGCGTTGGTTGCGGTACAGGGCCAGGTTGGCGTAAATGGTTGGGCAATGACAGCATGGAATGATAAGGGAACCGTCCTGGCAAGCATTGATTGCAATGATGCGGCGCATGCCCGCCTCGAACTGCGCGAGACGCAAGCGGCTATGCTTATTGGCAGCATGCCGTTAGGGTTTAGTGGCGCAGATACCGGCTGCTCTGTATTCAATTCGAGCGTGACAATTGGCGATTATCCCAACCCAAACCTCAGTCTGCAATGGGCGCCGGATGGCTCACATTTGCTGCTCAGCGATCAACTCAGCAATACTGTGACGCTCTGGCATGTCGCTCCCTCACCTCTGGCCTCTTGAGCCGCGCGATCAGCAACCGCTTGTTGTTGTTATCATTGAGGGAATCAAGTGCAGCGGGTGCGAGCTTTCATCTCGCCACAGCAATATCGTCGCTATCGCTGGCAGTCTTCTCGATCTGCGGCAAGAGGAACATAGCGGTGCCGATGCCAAAGATAGCGCCAGTCAGCAGACGCAACCAGACGTTGCTCTCGCGCCAGCCGAATAGCTGCGTGCCACCATCCAGCGCCATAGGAATCATGGCGATCACCCACATCCACCAGGTGAGGTTTGGCACGCTCCGTCGTTTCCGCAGGAAGGCGAGCGTTATTCCTGCCAGCAGCATGCTCGTGTAGATGGCCAGGCAACGCTGGCAGAGGCAGATTTGATAGCCAAAGATGAAGAAGGAATGAGTTGGCAGTTCGTCGCAGAAGAAGCGATACACATGGAAGACCGCGCTGGCTGGCCCATTGAGACCAAAGGCAAAGGCAACCGGCGTGAGAAGCGCCAGCCCGATGTAAGTAATGAGGAAGCCGTTCACCACCGCCAACCAATGCTTGCGCAACCACCCACCTGCGAATTCCGCTCCATTGGCTAACCGCTGGCTGAAGGCGCGTCTACTTGGACCAATGCCATCCAGGATATAGTCCATTTCTTCGCGCGTCATGGATGTATCTGGAATGTTGCTTGGCGCTCCTTCATGAGAAGGATTCGATGTGTAGGGCTGGTTATCCATCTCTTTTCCTCATCAGACACGAGTAAATGGAATCGTGGGCGTATTTCATGGTTGGGTGTCGCTTTTTGCTCTTGCAAAGGGAGCATAACACATGCGAAGCCCGCATGCACATGCCTACCGAATATGTTGCGACACCTGCTCTTTCATATTCCAATACGCAGCCACTATACATGCTGGACAATATCTCATCAAATTGAAGGCAGTCCGCTACGTAGTTCGTAATGGGGCGGGCATGGTATAATCAGCGAGAATGGGAGTCGAGAATGGGAGTATGGAAATCGCTGCGACTTTTTGCGCAGTGACCGGCAACGAAGTCAGGTGAGAGCGATTCATGTCAAAGAAGATTCAGAGTACCATCATGCTCTTTCTCATAGGGGTCGGGTTTGCCATTTTTAGCTTTGTCCAACTGGCAAATGTTCATACCCAACCCCTCTCACAGCAGCATGATGACGTCATTCAGGCGCTACTCTACATGATACCAGCGATTGCGGCATTTGCGGCGTTGCTTATGTTGCCGTTCCGCCAGTCCAACTAATTAGGTACATAGGGGGCTTGCATGCCCATGTACCGTGACTGCTCTCCCACCGTTCATGATATCGGGCGGCGCATTGGGATGCGTTCGATTTTCCCGGTCTCTTTTTAGGAAGTTCTTGCATGGCACGGAGCCTTCATGTATTCGTCTCCCGCTGGTTGGTTATCCCCAAAGGTGATACCGCAGCGCGCTTGACCCTGCTTGGTCTGGTGATCGTGCTGCAAAATCTCCTCGAACTCCCACGACCGGCGTATCAGACCGCTCCGAGGATGCAGCTTCTTGGGTTGGGTGTAGTGCTGGCGCTTGGGGGGTCACTGGCGCTCCTGCTGATTGCGCTACGGCCACAGATGCCGTCGTGGCGCTGGTTGCGCTCGCGCTATGTGCAGGCGCTGGTGCTGCTATTGATCCTGGCCGCCATTCCAACGGGATTGATGCAGGTGGGCAACATGGTGGCATCACCGTTCCGGCCCGCGTTTTATCCCAATGATGGCACGACGCTCGACCATTACGCGGCGCAGCAATTGCTCGAAGGACATAACCCTTACGTTACCACCGATATCGTTGCGGCGATCCGGCTCTATCATCAGGATGCCGAACACACGACGGCGCTGGGTCAGGGCGCTTTCGCCTCGCTGTTCCCGCTACACTACCCCGATAAGCACCTGGTGCGTGCGGTCTTCGCGCAGCAGCCGGTTGGGCACCCCGATCAAGTCGTAGAGTTCGAGTCACACCTCAGCTATCCGGCGCTCTCGTTCTTACCGCTGGTGCCGCTGGTGTGGGCAGGTTTGCCGACCGTTACGCCGTTTTTCGTGCTGTGCTTCCTGGCGCTGGTGCTGGTGCTGGTGTTCTCTGTGCCGGTGGAGTTGCGGTTCTGGGTGGTCTTGCTGGCGCTGGCGGATGCACCGCTGCTTGATGCCACGGTCGGTGGCGTCCTCGACGTGTTTTATATCCTCCTGCTGGTGATTGCCTGGCGCTGGTGGCGGCGCCCCATGCTCTCGGTCATCTTCCTCGGTCTGGCGATAGCCGCGAAACAACTCGCCTGGTTCTTTCTGCCGTTTTATGCGATTTTCATCTGGCGTGAGCGAGGCTGGCGCGAGGCGCTAATGCGGCTGGCGGGTGCTGGCGCTCTCTTCGCTCTCATCAATCTGCCATTCTTCATGAATAATCCACACGCCTGGCTGGCTGGTGTGCTGGCGCCGGAGAACGGTGCAATGTTCCCCTCCGGAACGGGGCTGGTGCGGCTCTCGCTTGCGGGGCTGTTGCCGCTGTTTCCGTCTAAGGTCTATCTGGCGCTGAATCTCCTGGCGATGGTCGCTTGCGTCCTGTGGTACTGGCGATATGGCAAAGGCCAGCCTGAGTTGGGGTTTGTGTTGGCTGTATTACCGCTGTTCTTCGCCTGGCGCAGCCTGACCACCTACTTCTATTTCATCGCGTTGCCAGCAATTGTTCTGCTGCTTGCCCGCGAATATGCGCAAGCGCCGGAGCGTGATACCGCGATGGCAGGCAAGCCCGCTATTGCGTCTACGGGTGCGCCTGCTACTGGCACAGTGGCGATTGCGCCGGAAGGCGCATCTACCCGGATGCAGGCGCAAAGGCGGAAATCACGATCAATTACACCGCAGAGGAGGCGTTAGATGCAACGTGTCGAAACGCGGCCTCCTCGCATGGCCTGGGCGTTTGCACAGTGGCAGCGGTGCCAATCGCTCTGGCAACACATCGAAGGCCAGCCAACGCTCGCCACGCGCACGCTGGTTCTTGGTTGGATCGTCACTCGTGCGTTGCTGTTTGCTGGACTGCTGATTGGCCATAGTTACTGTGACCCGGAGTTCTACAAATACGCTGGTGAACTGGCTGTTGGGCGCTGGCCCTACACGCCTGCTGTGCCGGTGGAGTATCCGCCGGTGGCGATTGCGTTGATTTTATTGCCGGCGCTGCCTTTGTTGCTATTTCCGGGCATCGCGCCACGCCCAGACCCCGCTTTCAACCATATCACGCACATTCCAATGCCTGACCCGCTACGCTATGGCGCATATGGCATCAGCTTCGCGGTTGAGATGTTGCTCATAGATGCGCTGACGCTCTGGCTGGTGCAGCGAGCCGCGCGCCGGTTCATCATCAGCGACTCAACCGGCCTGCGCTCTGGGCTGCTCTATATCGTGCTGGTCTTTTTGAGCGGCTCAATCCTGCAAAAGTTTGATCTGGCGACCGGCACCTGTTGCCTGATTGCGCTGGTGGCGCTGGCTTCTCAGCGCAATGCGCTGGCCTGGGGTGCGCTGGCGCTTGCAACACTTATCAAGGGCTTTCCACTGCTGGCGATTCCTGTGCTGATCGGCTATCAATTGCTCCAGACGAACCAGGGAAATCTCTGGCTGGCGTTGCGTGAAAGAGCACGACCGCTGCTGACGGGATTTCTTGCGTTCGCCAGTGTAATTGCAGCCTGGACGCTTGTGGTGGTAATCGGCGCTGGACTCAGTGGGGCGGTCCATACCATTCTGTATAATACAGGGCGTGGGACGGAGATCGAGAGTCTCTATGCGAACGGGACGTTACTTATTGGTTGGCTACCTGGCCTGCATGCGTATACGAAGTTCAATCCGCTCGATCTTTCGCGTATTGTAAAATCTTCTCTCGATGGCGCTATAGGCGTTGTATCTGTCGTAGTGTTCGCTTTATGCTTGTTGCTGGCATATGGCACGTTTGCGCGTGCCGTTCAGCAAGCGCGTACCGCGAAACACCAACACTGGTATGCTGATCTGCAACTCGCTGGCGTTGGCATAGTTGCTGTCTTGCTTGCCTTCGAACTGACGTTTCGTGCCTTGCCTGCGCATTATCTGCTGGCGATTCTGCCGATTGCGGTGCTGCTTCGTCTGCCGGGGCTTCGTTTGCAGCGGCTTTGGCTGGTATCGCTCTTCGTTATTGTAGTCGCTGGACAGTTATTGACGATGGTGTGGCAGGACTTGGTGCTGCTTCGCCCGTGGGCAGTCCTCATCCTTACGCTGAGGAATTGTGCCTGGGTGGTGGCATTCGGCGTTCTTTTGGTGGCATTATGGGGGTGGGGAAGAAGGGTCACATCGCGTTCAGGAGTGATGTCATGAAGACAGAGACGCGCCCTGCGCCGAAGAGCGAACGGCGTAACTCCTCCCATACCCAACAAGGTGTCAAAATGAAGGTTCCACCGATTCCTGGCTTTGCGCCACGCGCCGAGGATCGGTTTGCGCATCTTTTCCGCCGTATTCCTGCTCACTGGTTGATTCTAGGGGCGGGAGCCATCTCAACTCTTATCTACGTCCTGTTTGTGCTGGCGTTTCCGTTGACCCTGTGGTGGAATCATCCCCATACGGCGGATAGCGCCAATGCCATCAACGACATGGGGCGCATTACTGGTTATAGCCCGATTGCTGCCTTTGCTTTTGTCACTGCGCTGCTCATTCTCTTCGCCTGCCAATTTGCCGCATTGCAGGGCGTCGCGCGATTTCCCGGCGCCACTGCGCTCTCTCCCTGGCTACGGCGTTCGGTGTATCTTTTTCCGCTGCTCTTTGGCGCTATCATGGTCTGGATGCAGCCGGTGACGACCACCGACCTGTATGGCTATGTTGCGCGCGGCTACCTCTTTACCCAGTTACATCAGAATCCGATGATTACCCAGGCGACTTTGCTTCCTGGCGGTCTCAGCGTGAATCGGCCACCATCGCCGTATGGGCCAGCCTGGCTGGTGGTGACGGCGCTCGTCTCGCTGGTCTCCGGCAACAATCTGCTGATGGACCTGTTGCTCTTTAAGCTGATTGGGCTGGCTGGCGTCATAGTAGCGATTTGGTTGGTAGATTATCTGGCGCGCAAGCTATATCCAGAGCGCCGGTTGCGCATCGCTGTTCTCTTCGGTTGGTGTCCGCTGCTCATTTTCGATTCGATTGGTAACGCGCACAACGACATTATCATGATGGTCTGTGTGCTGGCGGCGTTTGCGCTCATGCTACACGGACGCGCCCGCACGGCCTTCGCTCTCCTGGTGATGGGCGCGCTGACAAAATACGTCTCAGCAGTCTTCATTCCGCTGTGGCTCGTCTATGAACTGCGCAAGCGTGTGCGCGAGCAGAAAATCCTCACTGAGGAAACACTGGCAGTTGGGATAGCAGGCACAGGAGCGGTAGCAGTTCATGATGGCGCGGCAGATGCACTACCCACTCCAGTCGTTCTGGATGCCGACGAGGTGGAAGAAGAAGCCGGTGAACCTGGGCTTGGTGGACGTGGCCGCGAGTTGGTGGTTGAGTGGGTGCGTGGCGCCGCCAGCACGGTGCGCGAGATTGACCCACGCGCCGCTGTGTCGCTGATTGCCAGCGCGTCGGTCATCGGACTGGCGCTCGTCGCTGTCTTCTATGCCCCCTTCTGGGATGGCCTCCATACTTTTACTGGTCTGGGCCAGCAATTGCGGCCTCTCTATTATAATAGCTCGATTGTTGGCTTTATCTCTGCTCCGCTCCAACTCATTGTGCCGATGAGCCAGGATGCGGCGCTTGATAAAACGCTGCGACTGGTCTTTTATACACTGTTCTTTGCCTATGCCTACCTGCAAACTCAACGCCTCTGGATGTTGGGTGCGCAGGCGACGATGCGCGATCTCATCACGGCTGCCGCCAAAGTAACATTTGCTGCCTTGCTGCTGATTACCTTTTGGTTCCAACCCTGGTATGTCGTCTGGATCGTGCCGCTGGCCGCGCTTGCGGACGAGCCATTTGTCCGCCGGCAGGGCCTCATTCTGGCGGCTGGCGCGCTCATGACCTACGCTGTCGGCAACTTCTTGCTGGTGGGCGATTCCAATCTGGTGCAGGGGTTCTTCGTTCAGTTCTTCGAGATACTGGTCGCTTTTGGACCGCTGCTGCTCCTGCGTGCTGCGCCCTACGATCAAGGATGGTCGAGCGTGGTGCGGCGTTATGTGGGATTGATTGGCCGTGGATTTGACCAGCGCCCGATCTTCTGGGAACGCCTGATGGTAGTGTTGGTGGTCGTCGTGGCAGCGTTGCTGCGGCTGGTGCGGCTTGGCAACCTGTTCTCATCTGCTTCGCTTGGCAGCGATGGCGCGAATATCTTGCTCCAGGCGAGCGGTGATCTGCGGCTGTATGTCTCAGACCCGCAAGGGCTGCAACGGCCTTTTGCAGCGGTTCAGGGAATCCTCATTCATATCTTTGGAGAGAATGCATTCGCGCTGCTGCTGCCATCAGCAATCATCGGCTCATTGACGGTACTGGTGATCTACCTCATGACGCATGAGATCATGCGCCAGGCTGGCCTTCCTGGTAGCCGCACCATCGCCATTCTCGCGGCGCTCCTTGCTGCTACGTCGCGCTGGCATGTGTCGCTCAGCCGGTCGGGCATGGAAGTTGTTGTTCTGCCATTGCTGATGTGTACGGCGATTTATTGGCTACTGCTCGCCCTGCGCCATTCGCCCGCTCCCGCGCCCGCAGAGCGTCCACCCCTGCTGGCAACCTATGTTGCGATACCGGCGGGTCTGCGGCTGCGAACCGGCAGAAGGGCGAAAAGGCGCGTTGCCGCTCAACCGGTGGCTATGACGGAAACGTCTGCCGCTCGCACATCCTATAAGCATCTTATGTACTACATTGGCTGTGGTGTGTGTACCGGGCTGGCCTGTGATCTGGCGCCGGGATTATGGCTCGTTCCTCTGGTGGTTGCAGGGCTGCTCATAGTCTGGCATGTGCGCCGGCCCAAAGGCCTGCGGATGTCACGCAATGGGTTGATCTGGCTCATTGTCTCCGCCGTGGTAACAGGTAGTCCAGTCATCTGGCACTATTTGAGCAGCCATATCGGTTTCCCGAAAGGCAGTGCGTTCCTCGCTCGCACCAGCACCGTCACAGTGGTGCATCCGGTGCTGTCGGAGCCGTTCTGGATGCAGGCTTCGCGTAATATTGGTGGCGCGCTCAATTTGCTCATTTCACAGGACTATAGCGCCGGCTATCCGTCGGTTGGCGGCGCGGCGATCATTCCGGTCTTGCTTGGTCCGTTCTTCTTTCTTGGCTTGCTCGTGATGCTGATTCGCTGGCGTCATTTCGAGTCGTTGGTCTTGTTACTACTGACGGCGCTGCCGCTGATCGCCAGTATTGCTGTGGGCACGCCGACGGGAGTGATCGAAGCTGCGAGTGTGCTGCCGGCGATGTGCATCGTGCCAGCGTTCGGCATCTATATGGCGTTTTCGCGGCTGGGACACCTGCCCATCGTGCTGGATCGCATCAACGGCGTGCGCGTCTTTTTGACGCCAGAACAAATCGGGCGTATTCTGCTGCTGGTGTTCTTGCTCGCCAGTACCATCCGGACGTTCTTCTGGTACTTCGAGGCGACCTTGCCGCCGCACCAGGACCAATATAACGCCAGTTGGACGGGTCCCGCCGTTACCGATGCCGGGCAAAAGGGCGCAAATGATGCGCTCGCACTAGCTGCTAGCGTAGCCTATGATGCGAGAACCTATCGGGTATCCAGCATAACGCTTGCATGTCATACAATCTCTCCGTCGCCTGCTAGCGATGAAGAGTAAAAGCGAAGATATAGGGGAAGATATGGCTGATGCCACTGAGCAGGCGCGTGTCGTGCGTATTGTCGAGAAGTTGCGTGCCACCTATCCCGGCGCAAAATGTTCACTGGATTTCCAGACCCCTTTCCAGTTATTGATAGCCACGATCCTGGCGGCGCAATGCACTGATGAGCGCGTCAACATGGTAACGCCCAAGCTGTTTGCTAAATACCCAACGCCTGAATCGTTTGCGCAGGCAGACCCTGAGATGCTCGAGCAGGACCTCAAGCAAATTAACTTCTATCGCAACAAGGCCAAGAATATTCGTGAGATGGCGCGCCTGTTGGTGGAACGCTTTCATTGCGAGGTTCCGCGTACCATGCCGGAGTTGGTTTCGTTGCCAGGTGTCGCGCGGAAGACCGCCAATGTTGTATTGAGCAACGCCTATGGTATCATCGAGGGTTATATCGTTGATACGCATAATATCCGGCTGGCGCGTCGTTTGGGTTTGACGGCGCACGATGATCCCGCGAAGATCGAGCATGATCTGATAGCAGTGGTGCCGAAGGAAGATTGGCTCGACCTTTCTCACCTGTTCATTTATCATGGCCGCGCGGTCTGCCAGGCGCGTAAGCCGCTCTGCAATCAATGCGTCCTCGTTTCAGATTGTCCGACAGGGCAGGCAATGCTTGGCGCAGAGGCGGCTGAAGAGGCCGGAACATCCAATTCACCGTCTCCTGTTTCCACCACGCGCACACGCGCACGCAAAACCAAATAACCCGCTTGCTGAAATTGCGCCACCAATCAGCGCACTTGGCTTTCATGCCTCTTGGCGTTGGGTTGCCATCCATGTTAGACTAGCAACGTATGATTGATTTTTTTGCTAGTGATGTGAGGACTACATGGTGGGGCCGCGTTCAAGGCAGCTTCGGCGGATTGCGAATTTGCTGTCGTTCGTCGGTAGTGTGTTGTTACTGGCCGGCGCGTTGGTGGGATGGGCCGCTCCGTTGTTGCATGGAGCAGGTATCGCAAACGAACCATTATCCTGGGCGAAAGTGACTATCGCCAGCGCGCACCTCGATATCAGCGGGTATCTTGGCGCCGATATCACGGCGTTGGCGGTCATCATCGCGGTGGTAATCGGCTTCAACGCGACGACGCTCCAAATTGCTGGGCAGGCGCATTCGCTCTCGCTGGTGCGCGCGATTCTGCTTTCGCTTACCCCATTTCTGCTCTGCTGGAGCCTGACGACTGGCGTGGCGCTGGTGTATTTCTTGTTGCCGCCGCTCTATCTGGTTCAGCTCTGGCAGATGTTATGTTGGTTCGCGGCGGTCGTCGTCTTGATGGTTGCCTATCTCTGGGATTTACCCTGGCGGCTTTCGGGCGACTATGTGGCCCGATGGGCGTTGCGTGGCCTGCGGCGTGCGCCCATCCAGACCTGGGAATCGCTCGACAACTATTCATCGTTGCAGACGGCGATTGCCTCTGCAAGCGCGCGTGGTGATCTCGGTACTGTGAGGGTCATTACCACTGCTGTCGGCTATTTTCTCTCCGGCGTTCGCGATACCCGTGCAGAAGCGGAACACACGTTTGACCGTGGCCGCTATCGCGCGCTCAAAAATCTGCTCTCTGGTTCTGCGCAAAATGCCGCCGAAGCGCCCAATGCAGTCGCCTATCAGTTGGGGTATATCGTCGCTGGAACCATTATTCAATGCGCGGCGGTTGGCATCCCACTCGACGATCCCGATCACAATGTGTTCTCTGGGTTGCTACGTGAAGTGCATAACGCGCCGGAGCGCATCAATCCGCTGTGGACGGGGATGCGTCATGCGCTCTGCCGTGGCGACCAAAATCAGGGGCCGTACTTGCTGCATTATTGGTTGGAGCATCGCCGCTGGACGGTGGATGATGCCCGCCGGGTGACGGCAATTGGCGATGGCATCGCAGAGTTTCATCGGCTCTGCTGGCGCGAACTGGCAGCCTCATGGGAGCAGGATGCCGCCGCGATGGAAGCCGCCGAGATGCTAACGGACCTCTACCGGTACATTGCAACCCATTTGAGCCAGCGGGTCGCACATGAGCGACAGCAATCGAATGGTGTGCGCCTCAACGATCTGCCACTGGGACTGCTGGATCGTGTTCACCTCCTGTCTATGCGTTCCTGGCCGGAGACCGTGGCAGAAAAACAGCGGGTGGCCGTTGTCAACGCTTATGAGGCGTATCGCGCCAAAGTGATCGGATAAGCGGTTGGCCAGGAGCCACCCTACCCCAGAGTGCCATTCAGACAGGCGCGCACCAGATGAAGCGTCTCAGTGGCATTGGTCGTCTCACTGAGAATGACGATAGTGCCGAAGGCGTCTCCCGGTTGCGCACTCCGCACAATTTTCACCGTAGAAGCTGGCAACTCCTGGGTTGTCGTCGGCAGCAGCAGGCGGGCGATGCCTTCACGCCGTGGTGGCACCAGACGCAGGACAGGGGTGTCGCTGTTGCGCGCCGCCGCAAAGTAGCTGACAGCGCCATGCTCGAAATCGTGGCGCAACCCAAAGAGCATCAGGCCGTCGTGGATAGCGCGTAGCACAGCGGAGGCAGTAATCCAATCCGGCAGGTCAGCGCCTCCGCTGGCGTAGGCGCTGCTGCTCTGTGGCCACGCCGACGGCACCAGCAGGTGAGGCAATTCCTGGTTATGTTCCAGATAGCGGCTGAGATCGTGCATCAGCCGAATCGCTTCGCCATACAGGACGGCTGCCACTTCTTTCTCGCTATGAAAGGCGATGCGCGAGAAGAGCGCGGCGGCGCTGGCAAGCCAGAGGCGCGGGCGCCACGACGTATCACCAATCTCCTCGGCAAACTGCGCAATATCCGCCAGCACATATTCCTGGAATGCCAGCGTTGCCGGGCGACCCAGCGCCGGATAGCGCACGGCGTTTTCGGCGGTGCCGACCTCAGCTTTGGTGATGAACTGAATATCCTCACGCGGCAGACCAAAATCGCGCTGTGGCTGCGTCACGCGCCGGTAGACACAGACATCGGTCAGCAGATTGCCCAGATCGGCAAGGTAATCGCCGTTCCAGGAGAGCTTGTCGAGGTCAATCAGCTTGAGTTGCGTGCAGGAGCGGTCCATCATGATATTGCGCGCGTGCAAATCGCCGTGCGTCAGACCGAGATGGCGTGGCTGCAAAATATGCGCATGCTTGCCGACAACCGCCAGATAATAATCCAGTCCCTTGAACCGCTGGTCGCTGACGTAGTAGCCCTGAAGTGGGTTTTTCAGCCAGGGAATGCGGCCAGTGGCGCGCGCCAGTTTCCCTTCGATGGGCGAGAGATACAGCCGCGCGATTTGGGTGCCAGGGAAGCCAGCGCCGCCGCGAAACGTCTCGCTGAAGAGCGCGAACACTGCATCGCTGACCAGTTCGCTCGCGCCCTGCAATGAGCGCGTGTGATAGTCAGACATGGCGCGCTGGTCGCAGTCGTTGACGATGTGTTCTAGCGTGTAGAGGCTCGCCAAATCCTCCATTGTGAGATAGTACGCTGGTGATACCCCTGACTTGTAGACCTGTGATTCCGCTGGCTGGCGCACGAAGAAGCGCCGCAAGGCTGGCGGAAGCTGGCGGTAGTTCTCGGTTGCCGTATGAAACGCATCGCTGGTGCTGCGTTTGATGATGACCGACGCCTCATGCGGGCTATTGATTGGCATGCGATGGTCGCTGTCGTACCCATACCCCGGCATTGGATACCAGTAGACAAATGGCACGCGGAAGATCTGATCGCCTGTGAAGCCGCCTGTCAATTCACTGATTTGCCCAATTTCGATCTTCACCCGCTCGCGGATGACCGTTGCCAGTTCCGTTTCCAGCGTATTGCGTTCGATGGCGCGGCGGCGTTCCTCGCCGCGCAGCAGCCGGGCGACGATGGTGCGTGTCAGTGGGCCTTCGCCATAATGCGTCAGCAGCAGCCGCAGCACCAGTGTATGATGCGAGAGGTCCAGACGACGCGGCGCATCAGGAATCGCATAGGTGGCGCGTATTTCGCGCAGCAACTCGCGAATGGCGTCCTGGACACTCTCATCGCCACGGCAATGCTCAGCCAGTTGCAACGCAGCGTACAGCGCCGGCCCCAAGTCACTGGTGCTCTGGCGGTCACGGGTCTCTATCGCCTCGGTCAATTCCGCCGTCACCGTTGCGACCTGGCGCGGCGCCAGATTCTCGCGGTCTATAGTAAGGAGCAGCCCCAGCACGTAGCTCAGGTCGCGGGGATTGTTGATCTCAGAGACCGCATTGGTGCGGCGCGGACTTGCGCCGCCATCCGCGCTGAGCGGGCCAGTGCGGCGTCTGCTGCGCGTGGGCGTGCTGGCGCTACGCCAGTACTTGAAGTGATAGCGTAGCGCAGCGATGATCGTGGCGTAGCGTTCATCCGAACACACCTCCCGTCGCATCTGCGTGCCTATGCGCTCCAGCGTGATGAGCGTGTCAAGGACGATACAGGTGGTGAGCATATCGGATGCGGTGACACCACGAATGACGCCGCCGACCTCTTTGGCAAGCAGATCGCTGAAATCCCGCCTGACCAGTTCGTCGTCGAACCGTTGCAGATAGGCAAGCGTCTTGAAACGGCTGGGATAGAGGCGTGCGCGGTCGCGGTCAGTATGAAACAGCCGGTCGCGTATGGGCAGGTTGATGAGCCAGTTGCCTGCCTCGCGCACCATTGCAACGGCGTCCGCCTCGAAGTTGAGCCGGTAAAGTACTTCGACGGCATGGCAGGTGCGGCGCAGCGTATCATGCTCATCACGGCCTGGCCAACAACTGGTGTCGTGATCGAACGTGCTGCGCAGGTAGAGGTGAATCAGCGCGCCCAGGCCCGCATCCGCTTCTTCCTCCGTGTTACCTTCCACTTCCAGCGGTGTTTGCGTGAAGACATCCTCCGCGTTCGCCATTCCCAGTCCTCCACCCGTCATCGAAATTTCCAATTCGAGCGCACCAGACTATTATATCACCGCTCATCCGTTTGGGCTAGCTGTTATGTTATTGCCACTGCTTCCCAAACAGATAGGGGACATGCCATAGGCGCAGTTAGAGACGATCAGCAACAGTGAATCCGTACAAGAGTGATACAATGAGGTGGTTTGAGGAAATCGTGGCAGCCGTCATTTCGCCCGCGATTTCCCGCATCGTTTCCAGTCACCAAGTACGCATGTCAGCAAGTGTGACGTGCGCTGGCTCTGCTCAAAGGAGAGTATTGTCATTATGCTAACTACAGACCGCGCGACTACGGCGCCCACGACGCCTTTTGTCAATACGCCGTTGACCGATTTCAGCAACCCAGAGAATAAGGCGGCGCAAGAAGCGGCGCTCCGCCAGGTGGCATCCGAATTTGGCAAGAGCTATCCGCTGATTATTGCCGGCGAGCGCCGCATGACGGCGGATACGTTCACCTCGATCAATCCTGCCCATCCCGATCAAGTGCTGGCCGTCTTTGCGAAGGCTGGCGCAGAGGAAGCAAAGGAAGCCGTTGAGGCTGCCGCGAAGCGATTCGAGACCTGGCAGTATACTCCGGCGACTGAGCGTGCTGGCTATCTATTCAAGGCCGCTGAACTGCTTCGCGAGCGGCGCTTCTATTTCAACGCCATCATGATCTATGAGGTGGGCAAAAGCTGGGTGGAAGCGGACGCTGACACGGCGGAAGCGATAGATTTCCTGGAATTCTATGGACGTGAGGCGCTGCGTTACGCGGGGCCACAGCCGGTAACGAAGATTGCCGACGAGGAGAGCGAACTCATCTATATTCCGCTCGGCGTTGGAGTGGTGATTCCGCCGTGGAACTTCGCCTGCGCGATCATGGTGGGTCTGACGAGTTCCGCGCTGGTCGCGGGCAATACCGTCATCCTCAAGCCCGCCAGCACCGCTGCCTGGATTGCGGCGCGTTTCGTGGACCTGCTGGAAGAGGCTGGTGTGCCAGCGGGCGTTGTCAGCTTCCTGCCAGGACCAGGCGGAGTGGTTGGTGATGCGCTTGTCGAGCATCCGCTGACGCGCTTCATCTCCTTCACCGGCTCGCGCGATGTCGGCCTGCGCATCAATGAACTGGCGGCCAAGCCGCGCCCTGGACAGAAATGGATCAAGCGCACCATCCTGGAGATGGGCGGCAAAGATTCGATTGTCGTAGACGAAACTGCTGATCTGGACGCCGCCGCCGCCGCCATCGTCGCCTCGGCGTTCGGTTTCCAGGGGCAAAAGTGTTCGGCCTGCTCACGCGCCATTCTGGTGGATGCGATCTACGATACTGTCTTGCAGAAGATCGTCGAACGCACCCGCGCGCTGACGGTTGGAGATACGGTGGACCCCGCGAATTATATGGGCGCCGTCATTGACGAGAACGCTTATCGCAAGATTCGTGACTATATCGAAATCGGCAAGCAGGAAGGCAAATTGCTGGTTGGTGGTGAGCAGCACGAAGGCGAGGGCTATTTCATCCCGCCGACGGTGATCGCGGATGTGGCGCCGGATGCTCGCATCGCGCAGGAAGAGATTTTTGGGCCGGTGCTGGCCGTGATCCGTGCGCGTAACTTCGATGATGCGCTGAACATCGCCAACAACACCGAATATGGGCTGACTGGCTCGCTCTTCTCCACCGACCGCGGGCGCATCGCGCGTGCGGAACGTGAGTTCTTCGCGGGCAACCTCTATATCAACCGCAAATGCACCGGCGCACTGGTGGGAGTGCATCCCTTCGGCGGGTTCAACATGTCCGGCACCGACTCGAAGGCGGGCGGCAGAGATTATCTGTTGCTCTTCACCCAGGCAAAAGCTATCTCTGAGAAGATTCGCTAGCCAGGAAACTTCCTCACTCTGGCTTCTCACTCGTATAGAGAGGCCAGAGTGGGTGATACCTCTTGCCTCGTTTACCCAATACCTCTATACTCGTTTCAGCCATTTTGCCTGATTCTTGGGAAATTTGAATGCTGACGAGTAGAGAGAGGCAACTGGTATGCGGCGCGCCATTGCAGAACCGTTTAGCAAGCTTTTCCGCTCACATGCGTATTATCCGCTCTCGTTTATCGTGTCGCTTCTGCTCATTCTGGGCATCGTCGTCAACGTCTTAATTCGCACTGGAAACTGGCCGCCTGCGTTTGCCGGGCAGCGTTCGCCGGTGACGATTACGAGCAATCCGACACCAACGCCACCGGCAACGGTGGAGGCGCTTATCATGGGCGATGTCCATGTACCTGGATTGTACAAGTTGCCGCCCCGCTCCCATGTGCGCGATCTCGTGGAAATTGCTGGCGGCGCGTATACAACCGCTGATCTGGCGCGGGTGTCGCTCGATGCTGCGTTGGCGAATGGGCAATCGGTGTATGTTCCGCGTGTTGGTGAGACGATCCCGCCGGAGCGCAACGGTCGGATTGACCTCAACGCAGCCGGTACCGAGCAGTTGCACTATGCCCTGGGGATTACCCTTACGATTGCGCGCCGCATCGTCGAATATCGGACGACACATGGCCCGTTCTCCTCGGTGAGTGAACTTTTGCTGGTTCCCGTGGCCAAGACGACCTATGATCGTATCAAAGACCTCGTGACCGTGTGATCGGCTGAGTGAGCTATCATAAAGGATTGACAGCGGTGGAGCAGGTATTGGCAGCGACCGGCGTGGTGCTTGCAGGTGGCCAGAGCAGGCGCATGGGCGAGCAGAAGGCTGCGCTGCTCATCGGCGGAGAACCATTGCTCAGGCGCGTCGTGGGTCGCCTACAGCGAGTGCTGCCAGATGTGATCGTCATTGGTCCGCCTGCGCTGTCCGGCTTAATTCCTGGACGAAAGGTGTTGCCTGATCGCCACATTGGAATCGGGCCGCTGGCGGGACTGGAGACGGCGCTCCAGGCTGTTCCAACAGAATTGGCCTTCATCGTCGCCTGCGATATGCCGTTTATCGCGCCTGCGCTGGTTGAGGCGATGGTACGGTATGCGCTGGCGCACCCAGTAGCCGATGTGGTGGCGTTGGCGCGTGGCACCTCCGCTGGCGTGGAACATTTGCATGCGGCCTATCGGACAGCATGCCTGGCAGCCGTCTCGCAACACATCGCTGAAGGGCGCTATGCGCTGCATGATCTGTTTGCGCGGCTTCACGTTTCTGTTTTCCCCAGGGATGTCGCCGCTCAACTCGATCCACGCGGACTTTCCACTTTTAACGCCAACACTCCTGAAGAGTGGCGGCGCGCGCAAGCATTGGTTGCCGAGGACGAACGACAATAGCTGTTTCATCACAGTTCGCATATCGTTCGAAAACCGCCAATTCAAGGCGATGTAAGGCAACGCAAAGCAACTTCTAAGCAAAACCACTTGACGCAGCATCTTAGGTCATGCTAATATCCGAGTTGGAAAGTCGGATATGCCAAGATATGGCAGGTGGCGCCTACCGCAACTGGATATGTGGCCGAAGTAGCGATAGCCGCGACGCAAGAAAGAGCGTGTCATGTTAACAACTGTTGTACCTGGATTTGTTCTCTTTCTCCGCGAGGGACTTGAGGCAAGTTTGGTCGTCAGCCTGCTGCTGGCGGCGCTCAGGCAACTGGGACAGACACGGCATATCCATGCGGTATGGATCGGTGTCGTTGCTGCGGTGCTTGGTTCGATGGCTGGCGCGGTGATTATCTACCGCACGATTAGCAACTACGATGGCAGCACCTTCCAGACGGTATTTGAGACGATCACCTATCTGGTGGCGGTAGTGCTGCTGACGGGAATGACGTTCTGGATGCAGGCGCATAGCAGGACGCTCAAGAAGGAGATCATGGAGAAGGCAAGCATCGCCGGTTCAGGTTTTGCGCTTGGCCTGCTCGCCTTTTCGACGGTTGGGCGCGAAGGGCTGGAAACCGCCGTATTTGCGTTGGCCTTCGCTTTCAAAGATGGGCAACTCTTCCTGCTGGGCGGGGTGCTGGGGATTCTGGCGGCTATTGGCTTGTGCTTCATGATTTACCGGCTTGGCTATCGCCTGGATTTCCGCATCTTCTTCCGCGTCATGGGCATCTTGCTGCTCTTCTTCGCGGCAGGATTGTTGGGGGACGCCGTACAGAACGCGCAGGAACTCGGCTGGATTACCTTTGGCACGTCGCCACTTTGGAATACCGCTCATATTCTTTCCGAAGATAGCATGATTGGCGATATGCTGCATACGTTCCTGGGTTATGCCGAATCACCGACGGCGCTGCAAGTCACCTGCTATGTGCTGTTCCTGGCAATTGCTGGCACCGTCTTCTGGCGCATGACCCGCAAGCCTGGGCGACCAGCGCCTGCGGTCGCTTCCACCTCAGTTCCCGCCGCGCAGACACAGGCATCGCCCAAGCAGGCATAATGTGTAGTTTGCGCCAAGTATAAAATTTCGCTGCAATAGCCCCGAACCTTCGGGGCTATTTTGTGTGCGTCACCAGAATGGCGGTGTGAGCAGCAGCGCCAGGACCGCGCCGGTCGCCATGAAAATGCCATAGGGGATGTAGGTGCGGCGAGTGGCGACGCCCATCCCCAGCAGCAACAGGCTGATGGCCGCGCCGAAGAGTCCACCGAGGATCAGCGCCTGAACGATGGCTGGCCAGCCGATCATCAGACCGATGAGCAGCGCGAGTTTGACATCGCCAAGCCCCAGCGCCTCCGTGCGATAGAGCAGAAAGCCCAACCCATAGAGCAGCAGAAAGAGGCCACCGTAGATGATGAGACCGAAGAGCATGGCGGCAAGCGCCTTGTGGTCGAAGAGCGCCGCGATGAGTATGAGCGCCATAAGGGCGGGATAAACGGCGATATCAAGGATGAGCTTATGCTCTAAGTCCACTGCGAAGATAAAGGCAAGGAGCGCGCATGCTACCGCCTCTATAGCGAATATGACCAGTATGGGCAGATGGCTTGCGCTGGCTGACGAGAGGATATGGTTGAGCAGCAGCGGATAAACGAGCGCCAGTGCAAGGCTGAGAATGGGCGCACGCAGCGAGGCCGTTTTGCCACAGGTGGTGCAGGTGCGGTTTGCCCGGCGAAAGCCTGCCAGCGGCACGAGGCGCGCTGCTGGCAGTGGCGCGCCACAGGTGTGACACTGGTTGCCGCGAACGGACGTTTCTTCGTCTTGTACACGACCTGCCAGCAGATTGACCGCTGTCCCCGCGCCAAAGCCCGCGCCGATGCTGGCCGCGTAGCTGAGGAGTGCTTGTGCGGCGGTCAATGTGCCGGCAGACATAGTGTTCCGTCCAGATGATGTTATTCTTGCGATTCTTCGCTGGGAGCCTCGGCAGGCGCAGCCTCCGCTTCTGGCGTGGCGGCCTCTTCGACAACCTCGACGGGTACCTCCAGCGTGCGTGGCGGCTCGATCTTGACGATCACCTCATCCGCCGGTGTCAGTAGTGTAACACCAGGAGGAACGTTCAAGTCACTCACGTGACGTATGGAGTTCAATTCCTCCATATCGCTGATATCGAGGGTAAGTACCTCTGGTAATCGCGCCGGCAATGCTTCGAGTTCCACCGACTCCAGGACATGCAATAAGACGCCCTTGTCGCGTTTAATGGCTGGCGCTTCGCCTTCGATACGGATGGGAATGTGAACGCGGATCGGTTGCGACATCACGATATAGTGGAAGTCTATATGCTGAATGGCATGTGAGACAGGTTCGCGCTGAACCTGCTGGATCATCACCGTTTCGCCGCGTTTGTTGCCATCCAGATGTAAGTCAATGAGTGTTGCCGGTCCGTGCGCGGCCACGAATTTGCCCAGGTCGTGTCCGTTGAACTGAAGCGGTTGCGATGCTTTGCCTTTGCCATACAGGTTGCCAGGGATAACTCCCTGCCTGCGCAGTCTCTTGACCGCTTTGCCAACGACTGTTCGCCGTTCTGCCGTAAGGGTTGCGCGTTGTGTCATACTCTATCTCCCCTTCCATTGCGTTCGTGCCAAAGTGCCAATCGTTCCTCACCTTAGCAAATTGCGCGCCGTTCAGCCGGTCTATGCTTCTTGCACTATCTTACGTCGAGTGTGGCTGTTCTTCCAGTGTGGCACAAGAGCGCGCGACAAGATGCTACCGGGTGGCCAGTTTTGCATGCTAGCGCGCGTGGTAGCATAAGATACAACGAGATTAGACGATGCGCAAAACCCTGGGAAATCAGCACGAGGAGACACTGCCATGAGTATAGAATCCATCAATCCAGCCACCGGCGAGATCATCGAGACATTCACGCCCTACACAACGGAACAGGTGAACGCGGCGCTGGATGAAGCGCAACAGGCGTTCCGGCAATGGCGCAGCACGACATTCGCTGAACGGGGCGCGCTCATGACGCGCGTGGCAACATATCTGCGCGCCAACAAGGCGGAGCTGGCGCGCGTGGCGACGCTGGAAATGGGCAAGGTAATTGCCGAGGCCGAGGCTGAGGTGGAGAAGTGCGCCTGGAACTGCGAGTTCTATGCCGAGCATGCTGAAGCGTTCCTTGCTGATGAGCCGGTTGCCACCAACGCCGCTTCCAGCTATATCGCCTACCGTCCATTGGGTGTGGTGCTGGCAGTGATGCCCTGGAACTTCCCCTACTGGCAGGTGATCCGTTTTGCTGCGCCTGCGCTCATGGCTGGCAACGCCGCTGTGCTGAAGCATGCCTCCAACGTCTCGCGCTGCGCGCTGGAAATCGAGCGCGTCTTTAAGGAGTGTGGTGCGCCTGCTGGCCTGTTCCGCACGATTCTGGTGCCAGGGAGCGCCGTTGCCGATATTATCGCCGATCCACGCATTGCTGCTGTCACGCTGACGGGTAGCGAACCGGCTGGTGTCTCGGTAGCCTCTGCCAGCGGCCACGCGCTGAAAAAGACGGTGCTGGAACTGGGCGGCTCTGATGCGTTCATCGTGCTGGACGATGCCGATCTGGATGCCGCCGCGCAGATGGCAGCGCGCTCGCGTTTCCAGAATTGCGGCCAGAGTTGTATCGCTGCCAAGCGTTTCATCGTTGTTGAGTCAGTAGCAGACGCTTTTACTGAGAAGTTTGTGGCGGCGGCGAAGGCATTGCGTGTTGGCGACCCACTCGATCATGACGTACAGATTGGGGCGATGGCGCGTGCCGACCTGCGCGATGAACTGGACCGGCAGGTGCGCGCGTCCGTGCAGATGGGGGCGCAGGTAGCGTTGGGCGGCGCTCCTATAGAGGGTAAGGGTGCGTTCTATGCGCCGACTGTGCTGACTGGCATAACCACCGATATGCCAGTCTTCCGCGAGGAAACCTTTGGGCCGGTGGCGCCGGTGATTCGTGCCCGCGACACGCAGCATGCCATCGAGCTGGCGAATGACTCAACGTTCGGCCTCGGCGGCAATCTCTGGACACGCAATATTGACCGTGCGCGCCAACTGGCCGGGCAGATCGAGTCTGGCAATGTGTTCATCAATGGCATGACAGCCTCTGATCCGCGTTTGCCATTCGGTGGGGTCAAGCACAGCGGCTATGGCCGCGAGCTTTCGCAGTTCGGCATCCGCGAGTTTGTGAACATCCAAACCGTTTGGATTGGTCCGGCGGCGGGGAGCGCAACCGCTGAGCCACAGGCCGCCGCAGAGTAGCCATCGCAGGGATGTGGCTGCTACAATAGGCGCAGGGGTGACGTTGCTGCTCCATCAGGGAGGGCATCGTTATCTCTGCGCCGCCGTGTTTCTGGGAAGGGCGGCTTGCCGTATGCGCTGGATGTACGCTCGCTGTGTCCGCTGGATACGCTACGTTCGCTCTGCGAACTTTGCCTATTATGCTTATCAGGTGCGTCATGCCCGCGCTATCGTTTATTGGTATCTCCGCGTCGGATTCCGTGGCCTGATCGCGCCGCGTTTCAGGCGCGACATTGCGAAATGGCTCATGGAAACGACAACTCCCAATACCTCCGATACTCCCGGCCAGCAGCAAAGCCAGCCGGAACAGCATACAGCGAAACCTACGCGCCTGCTCATTCTCGTTCGTCATGGCCAGACGACCTACAACGTAGAAGGGCGTCTGCCGGGGCAACTCCCTGGCGTGCCGCTGACGGATGAGGGCCGGCGCCAGGCGCAACGGGCAGCGGTTGCGCTCTCCGGTTTACCGCTAAGTGCGATAGTTGCCAGCCCATTGGAGCGCGCCCGCGACACCGCTGAGATCATCGCGCGTGGCTGGGCATTGCCGGTGCGTCTCGATCCACGCCTGATGGATACCGATGTGGGACCCTGGGCGGGGCAGAAGATTGACGATCTGAACAAGACCGACCCGCGCTGGAAGGCATTTGTCGCCCATCCCAACGAACCACCGGAGGGCATTGAGGGGTTCCTGGCCGTGCAGGAGCGCACCGTTGCCGCAGTCGAAGCGATCAGGGCTGATGCGGCGTTGGGCAATTATGTCGTGCTGGTGGCGCATGCCGATGTCGTCAAGTTGATTCTAGCGTATTATACGGGCATGGCTGCGGAGCGCGCGCCGTCTATTATGATTGGCAATGCCTCGATCAGCGTGCTGGCGTTTCCGCCGGAAGGCGAACCCAACTTGCTGGCGCTGAATTGGAGCGCCTTTCCCAATTGGCTGGTGCCGCCTGCCAAAACGCCAGCGGCAATGCCACAACAGCCACAACAATCAACGGAACCTACTGAGCAGTCGCCGCAGTCACCATCAGGCGACACGACTCCGGCGGATGCTGGTGGTAAGGTGGCGGTTGCTGCTGATCTGCCGCATTGAGTCTCTGGTGAGCTTTTCAGCCCGTTTTGATTTCTGGCCCTGCCTGGATGATAGATGACAGGAGCCTCGTTCGAGAGCGAGGTAGCAGATGTTTGACCCGCGCAGTTCGTATCACCGCCGCATGTGGCACTATGAGTCCGGCACACCGCTCTCGGTTGCGCAGTTGATTTCGCTTGGCAGCCTGGATGCGCGCACGGCTGCGTTGCTCTGGCTGTTGATCGAACATCATCAATCGCTGATCGTCTCCGGTCCCACTGATCCAACGCCAGGGGTGGGCAAGACGACGACGCTCAATGCGCTGCTGGGATTCCTGCCCACCGGTTCGACGATGGTGTACACGGTCGGTATGTATGAAGAATTTGACTTCCTCAACGAGGTGCAGCCGGAAACGACCTGTGTGCTGGCGAACGAGGTGAGCGATCACCTATCAATCTACATGTGGGGACGTGTGGCGCGGCGTTTCTTGAAGCTACCGGAGCAGAATTTTGCCATCGCTACCTCCTGCCATGCCGATACGGTCAGCGATGTGCTGGCGATGTTGACGCATGAGCTCAAGCTACCAGTGAGCGATGTGCAGCGATTGGGCATCATCGTCAACATCGGGTTGGTAGGTAGGCTCTGGCCGCCACGCCGCCGCTTCCTGACGGTGAATTTCGTGCGCCCGGTAGCGACGACCGCTGCCCAGAACGCTCCTAACGCTCATGCCCAGGTCGAGCTGATCCCGCTGGCGACCTGGGATGCCACGACTGACACGTTTATTCCGGCAACCGCTGAAGCGCTGGCGGAATTGGCAACCATCGTCGGCCAGATGCCTGAAGACTTCAGCGCCGCCCTGGAGAGCAGGACAGCGTTGATGGAGACGCTGGCGGAGGGCCGTGGCGTGGGCATGCACGCGATGCGCGAGGCGATGGAAGAGTTTCTCGCCAACGCTGATGCTGGCGATTCGTCCGCATCTGATGCGCAGGACGGCGCCAACTAATCTCACAAACCAGCAACCTCCAAATGCAGCGATGCCAGGAAGAATCTGGTACAGAAGTTGCTACGCTATCATTCGCATGTGTAGCATACCAGCCCTATTTGCTGTACATAGCGATGTTTTTCGCGCCAACCGGGCGCTACGATAGAGTGGAGCAGAGAAGATGACGACTGATAGCCGTGATACCCGCCGCACCGAGCGCACGCTGACGATAGCTGATCTCTGCGAGGCAATTGCCAGCGGCGAAATCACCCCGAAGGTGCGTGATGGCTACTATCAGATTCAGGGACGAGATATGCGCAAGCTCCGCCTGCTGTACAGCGCGGAGCTTGCCGAATCGCCTGCGATAATGCTTGGGGCTGGCTCAGATTCACATGTTGGCTGCCTTGCGTAAGCTGGGCCACGCGCTCAGGACATCGCCCAGCCGGTTGGATTCATAGCCCCAGCAGGGTTCGTAGTAGTAACAACCGACCCAGTTGAGCGTTGCGGCGTGGTTGAAGAAGCTCAGTGCATGGGCAATCATATAGCAGTTGATGGCTGGGTCGCGCGAAAGGACAGACGCCCACCAGTTATCCGCTGTCAACACGCCGCTGGTTTCATCTATGCCAGACATGATCTGGTCAATCGTCATTGCTGGGAAGGTGCAAGAATAGCCACCGCAGGTGGGGACAGTGCCTTGCTGGCGGTCAAAGTTCAGTACCCATTGCCCCACTTTCTGCACCAGCGCCGTATTGTTAGGATCACCGTAGAGATCGGTAAAGGCGTTCTTGAGGACATAGATCACCGAGAACTGGTTGCCATAGCCCAACTGCCAGAAATTTGAGACGGGGCAGTTCTCGATATCCGTAAAATAGTTGGTGCCTGCTCGTGTTCCCCGGTTGGCGCAGTTGCTATAGTTGATGCGCGCGCCAATGCCCTCAGCATGTGTCCACCAGACGATCATTTCCGGTTCGATGCTGTTGTGATAACGCCGGTCATAAGCTGCCGTCGCGCGATAGGCGAAGGGAAGCATAAAAACCATGCGCTGGTACTCATCGCTGGGTATCGGCTGTGGGCTGGCTGGCCAGTCAAAGCCGTATTTGGCAACATAATGCCCGGCATTGGTAATATCTGGCGCTGGGATGGGGGTGGGCGTTGGTGGGTCGTGTTTTCCACTGAGCGCCTGCCATGCCGTCGAATTGAGGAAGCTCAGCGTCTGCGTCGTGCTGGAGATGGCGACGAGCGTCGAGGTCAGGACGACGATTACCGCTAAAACGACGAGCAGCGTCTTGTTTCGGCGGATAATATCCATCTGGTCTACTGCGCGATTCACTTGCGCGCGGACCTGTGGCGGCAAACGACGCGAAAGATTGCGCCCCGGCACAAAGAGAACGGAGAACGGGTGGTGTTGTTTGTTATATTGACGTGCTGCTTTGGCTGTGCCGGGCTTGGTCAACCCTCTTTCGTGGGGTTTGAGCGCGCGTGCTTCCGTATTGGCGCGGTAGCGTTGGAGTAATCCGCCGCTGGCAGGTGGCAGTTGCTCATACCCGACCATCTCCCAGGTGTCTTCTTCCTGGTCTTCGCCGGCACCCAACGCTTCATCGTATGAGCCAAATTCATCATTGTAGGGGTAGCGCGCATTGCCATTGCTTGCGCCAGCCCCGCTATCAGGCACACGCACGCTGGGGATTGTTGGAAGCGTCACCAAAGGCAGCACGACCGTTTCACGCCCGGTGTCTTCCTCATATGCCTGTGCTTGATATGCTGATGCTTGCTGTCCCCTCCTGGGGGTGGGGCGTTGCGCAGACTGCGGTTTGGGATTGGCTGGTGGATTAGGATTGGGGCGCTGGGCCGCAGCAATAATCGTGCGTTTTCCCGTATCATCGCGCCGCTTGCGCACTGGCCTATCCTCGCCCATCTGATGCCAACCTCCACCGTTGCGCCTGACCACTACATAGGTAGGCTTGCCTTCTGCCGAGAGAACCTTCTGAGGCAGGATAGTCCGTGGAACGGCTGACTAGCAATATTATGAGGGTGGAAAGGGGACCAACAGGCTATTGCTGACATCGAGGTCTGGTCATCACACTCGTTTATCAGCGCTCAGCGGTCGCCGCCGCATAGTAGCGGCTGGCCGGCGCCATCCCGCGCACGCTGGCGAGGAAGCGGCTTGCCGCGATGACAGCTTCGAGGTTGATGCCTGTCTCGATGCCCATGCCATGTAGCATATAGAGCAGGTCTTCGGTAGCGAGGTTACCGGAGGCGCCCGGCGCATAAGGGCAGCCGCCGAGTCCACCTGCCGAGCTATCGAAGATGGTGATACCAGCCTGAAGCGCGGCGAGGACATTGGCGAGCGCCGTGCCGCGCGTGTCATGGAAGTGCATCGCCAGCCGCTCGATGGGTACAGCATCTTTGAGCAAAGCGGTGAGCGAGGACACCTGATTGGGCGTGGCGACGCCGATGGTGTCACCAATCGAGATTTCGTCTACGCCAAGCGCGAGCAACTGCTCTGTGACCGATAGCACTGCCGCCGGTGCGACCGCGCCTTCGTAGGGGCAGCCAAAAGCAGTGGAGACATAGCCGCGCACTCGCATGCCTGCGGCGCGCGCCATCTCAACCACGGAGCGAAAGTTCTCAATACTGCCAGCGATGCTTGTATTGATGTTGTGCTGCACGAACGATTCGGAGGCGCCGGTGAAGACTGCCACTTCGTCAACCTGAGCGGCCAGCGCACGTTCCATTCCCTTGCGATTTGGCACGAGCGCCGTATAGCGGATGCCAGGTCTGCGTGTGATGCCTGCCATCACCTCGGCTGCGTCGCCAAGTTGCGGGATCGCTTTGGGGCTGACGAAAGATGTCGCTTCGATCACCGGGTAGCCTGCTGCGCTGAGCAGATCAATGAAGCGAATCTTATCTGCCGTGGCGACGACACCTTTTTCGTTCTGCAAGCCGTCGCGCGGGCCAACTTCCACCACTGTCACGCGGTCCGGCTGCTGGTGTATCACCATATTGTTGTCCATACAGCATCCATCCTATTGCAACTACTTCAGTAAGTCGTCTGCCTCGTCAGTCGCAGCTTTTGCCTCTTCGCCAGTATCGAGTTCGACGAGCAGTTCACCGCCGGGTACGACATCTCCCGCGCCATGTGGTACGCGCAGGATGCGGCCAGGATACGGCGAGGTGATAGCATGCTCCATCTTCATCGCACCCAGCACCACCAATGGCTGATGCGCCGTGACCTGATCGCCCTCTGCGACGTTGACTTTGATGATTGTGCCGGCCATTGGCGCTGTCAATGCCTGTCGCCCCGCCTGATGTTCGCTGGCGTGGGCTGAAGTATCCACATCCAGCGGGCGCGGCTTAGGCAGCGTGCAATTTTCGCCGCGATAACTTACCTGTATGTCAAAGCCGTGACGCGCTACCGCTACCTGCGTGCGGGCGTCGCCAATCGCCAGTGTCAGGCAGTGATCGGCTTCTACCGTCGCGCTGATGGGGACTGTCCCGTCGCTCGTAGGAAATGGTTTGTTATTGATGGCGACGGTGTATCCCGTTCCTGCGGCAACTGGCGTCAAGGTGACGTGATAGTCTTCATTGCCACGATGGTAGCGGAAAGTGCGGCTGGCGCTATTGCCGGCTGCGGTGCGGCTGGTCCAGGGATTATAGCGGCCATTCGTTAAGCCGTGTGTCTGTGGTGTTGCGCTGGCGGCCAGTGTTTCCCAGCAGGCGGCGGCGACGAGCGCCAGCGGCTCGACGATGCGCTGCTCTGCGATGGCGCTCAGGTCATGCGTTTCCAGGTAGGCTGTCGAGGTTGTGCCTGCCGTGAAGTCTTGCTCGTTGGCAATAGCGCGGAGCAGCGGCGCATTGGTGGCGACGCCGAGGACCGCGAGGTGGTCGAGCGCCCAGCGCAGCCGTTCCACTGCCATCATGCGATCCGCGCCATACACAATCAGCTTGGCAAGCATTGGATCGTAGTGAACCGATACCTCATCACCCGTAGCAATACCGGCGTCTACACGCACGCCTGGCGCAACTGGCGGCTGGAAATACTGGACGGCGCCGGTGGATGGCAGGTAGCCGTTGGCCGGGTCTTCGGCATAGAGCCGCACCTCGATAGCATGGCCGCGTGGGCTGATCTGCTCCTGCGTAAATGGCAGGCTCTCGCCAGCGGCAACCAGCAATTGCAGCCGCACGAGGTCCAAGCCGGTCACGAGTTCGGTGACTGGATGCTCCACCTGGAGCCGCGTATTCATCTCCAAGAAATAATAGTTGCCTGCGCTGTCCAGCAGGAATTCGCAGGTACCCGCGTTGACGTAGCCAGCCGCCCGCGCCGCCCGCACCGCCGCGTCGCCCATCTGTGCGCGCAGTTCCGGGGTAAGGGCAATGCACGGGCTTTCCTCGACGACTTTCTGGTGGCGGCGCTGAATTGAGCAATCGCGCTCACCCAGATGAATGACGTTGCCATGCTGATCTGCGAGGACCTGAAACTCGACATGGCGCGGCGCGACTATCAGCTTTTCCAGAAAGACGCTATCATCGCCAAAAGCAGCAAGCGCCTCGCGTTGCGCAGCGGCGAGCGCCTCGGCGAAGTCTTCGCGCTGTCGAACGACACGCATACCCTTGCCACCGCCACCTGCCGCCGCTTTAATCATCACTGGATAGCCGATACGGCCCGCCTCGCGCTGCATCGTGCGCAGGTCGCGCTGCTCTCCCGCATAGCCAGGGACCGTGGGAACGCCAGCAGCCTCAACAGCGCGTTTGGCTGCGGTCTTCGATCCCATCAGACGAATCGCCTCCGCTGGCGGACCGATGAAGACAATGCCGGCGTTGGCGCAGGCTTCGGCAAAGTCTGCATTCTCGGAGAGGAAGCCATAGCCGGGGTGGATGGCTTCTGCGCCGCTTTCTTTCGCCGCGCGAATGATCGCTGCGATGTTGAGATAGCTGTCGCGGGCAGGCGCCGGACCAATGGGATAGGCGGCGTCTGCACGGCGCACATGCAGCGCGTTGCGGTCGGCATCCGAATAGACGGCGATGGTGCGGATGCCCATTTCCTGGCAGGCGGCCATCACGCGCACGGCGATTTCGCCCCGGTTGGCGATCAAGACAGACTCAAACATGGTCACTCACCCACGTTGCGCGGCGCTTCTCCAGGAAAGCGCGGATACCTTCTTGCCCTTCTGGACTGACCCGTAGCCCTGCGATGGTGGCAGCGGTTGTCTCGCGAGCTTCCTCATCGCTCAGATGCGGAACGGTGCGCGCCATCAGTTTTGCTGCGCGCACGCCTGCCGGTCCATTCTGTCCGATATGGTGGAGGGTCGCTTCGACCGTCTGATCCAGTTCGGACAGCGGCACCACCTGATGAATCAGTCCGATAGCCAGCGCGCGTGTCGTGTCGAAGCGTTCAGCCGTCACAAAGAGCGCCCGCGCGTGCGTTTCGCCGATCTTGCGCAGCACAAACGGCGAGATGACGGCTGGCGAGATACCCAGGCGCGCCTCGGTGAAGCCAAAGCGTGTGCCCTCCGCTGCAATAGCGATATCGCAGACGGCGGTTAATCCGGAGCCACCGCCAAGCGCAGCGCCATGCAGCCGGCCAATCACCGGGTGCCGGCAGCTATCTATTGCCCGGAACATATCAGCCATGCGCAGGGCGTCTGCAACATTCTCATCGTGGCCGAAATCCAGGCTGGCGCGCATCCAATTGAGGTCAGCGCCCGCGCAGAAGCTTGGTCCTTCGCCTTGTAGCACCACAGCGCGCACATCGTCGTCATTGCTCAGGCGCTCGAAAACCGCCTGTAGTTCAGCAATCAATCTGGCGTTGAAAGCGTTGTGGACTTCGGGACGGTTGAGGGTTACATAGGCCGCGATACCGCGTCGTTCCAGCCGTAGATGCTGATAGTCTTCGCTATCGCGCATATCTTCTGTTTCGCTCATTGTTATGGGCACCTCCTCGTGCTATGACCACGACTCTTGCTGTGCCGCGTGCCGCGTTGCTCAAAACGTCATCATTGACGCCAGAGCAGGCTATTGTGCCATGCTGTTAGTTCAGCACTTATGAGTGCGAAGCGCCGCCACGCAGCGCAAACGGGCTGAAATTTGTCTTGTAATCGAAGGGATCGAGTCCCTCATGCCGTTTCAGATAGCCAACGATAGTATACGTCAGGGGAGTGGCGACAATCTCATACAGCACCTTGAACCCCCATTGTACCAGGATCGCCGTCAGGATTTGATTGGGCTTGAAAATGCCGGTGACGCCGAACGCCAGCAGGATGAACACAATTGTGTCGGCACCTTCGCCGATCAGCGTTGAGCCGATGGTCCGGGTCCAGAGCCAGCGCCCCTGCGTCGCAATTTTCAGCTTCGCCAGCACGAAGGCGTTGAGGAACTCGCCGACGAGATAGGCGCAGAACGAGGCGAGCAACAGAATCGGCGTAAAGCCCAAAATCGTCTGGTAGGCGCCTTGATTGGGCCAGAAGGGTGCTGCCGGTATGACCCCGGCAATGTAAATGGCGATTACAGCGACCAGATTGCAGGCAAACCCCAACCATATGACCCGGCGAGCCGCTGAATAGCCATAGACTTCGGTGAGGACATCGCCAAAGAGATAGCTGAGCGGAAATATGACAATGCCTGCGGGGGTGAAAAGGCCAAATGGAAGCGCGATGACTTTCACCGCAATGATGTTGGCGACGACTAAGCAGGTTACGAACAAACCTGCCAGCAGCACGAACGAGCTAGAATACCGCACGTTTGCTGATTTTTGCACTGTTTTACCCTTATCTGAACCGCCGCACTTCGCGCTGCACAGGCGCACGCTGGCGGGCATCCCGGAGGATGCCATTTCTCAGTATGCTGCATTCGCTCCTTCGCGGTCAACCGTAGGGCTGAAATTTGGATAATATCTGGAAAATATCAGGATAAAGTCTACACAGAATCAATTGGGTCGGCGTAGTGGGAAATGCTGGTGGCGCTGGTACGATGCGGCGTAGTATGATAGCGGCGAATTGTTGCTCGTATTATCATTCCTCTTTTGAGTTTTGTCGTTTGTCGTTTGTCGTTTGTTGTTTGTCGTTTGTCGTTTGTCGTTTGTTGTTTGTCGTTTGTTTTTGTCCTTTGTATGCCGATTGGATTGCTGCGCCGGTTGAGAAGCCGTGAAAGGCTGGGTTCCCATGCCACGCATCATTGTCACGAGCGACCTGCACCTGGGTATCACCGGCAAGTATCAATTGCGCACGCTGGCCGAGAATATCGCCGCAGAGCGACCTGATCTGACAATCCTGGCGGGCGATATTGGCGAGGGGATGCGCAACTTCGTCGCATGTCTGGATATTTTCTCGTGTCTGCCTGGTGTCGTTGGTGTCCTGGCGGGGAATCACGATGTCTGGGCGCGTTATGGCTATCATAGTAAAGATTTGTGGGAGTGCTATTTGCCGCGCGCGGTGCGCGCCGCCGGCATGCTCTGGCTCGAAGATATGACCTGGCGCCATGATGGGGTGGCAGTCGTTGGTAGCATGGCCTGGTATGATTATTCAGCAGCCGACACTGCGGTTCCTCCCTATCCGCCGGAGTTTTTTGCCGTCAATAAGGGCAAGTACAACGCCGATGGCTGGCATATTGATTGGCCGTGGGCGGATAGTGAATTTGCCGACCGCTTGGGAGAGCGGTTGATCGCCCGGCTGGATCACGCTGAACATGATGCCTCTCTCCGCGCTATACTCGTGGTGACGCATGTGCCGCTCTGCGAAGAACAGATTGTGCGCCGCGTGGGCAATCTGCGGTGGGGGCTTGGCAATGCGTACTTCGGCAATCTAACGCTTGGCAGGCGTGTGCTTCAATATCAGAAAGTGCGGGCGATCATCAGCGGGCATACACATGTCGGGCGCAAGGGCGACACAAGCCGGCAGCACTGCCCGGGTGCGTCGCCAGTGCAGGTGATGGTCGTCCCAAGCGATTACCAGCAACCAGATTATGTCAGGTTCCGGTTGGATTGAGTGGGCATTTCCCTCCGGCTCCTTGTTACTTGTGGCATTGTCGAGAATGGCAGGTGGATAGGTATGGCACAGCGGTCTGTGATTGTGGTGGGCGGCGGAGTGATGGGATTGGCGACCGGATGCGCGCTCGCCGGACATGGCGCGCGTGTGACGGTGTTGGAGCGGTATAGCATCGCTCATGAGTGGGCATCTTCGCATGGCCTATCGCGCGCCATTCGCCATGAATATGGGCCGCTGGAGATCTATACCAGGATGGTGGCGCGCAGCCTGGTTCTCTGGGATGAACTGGCGCGTGAGACTGGGCGCCATCTCTATACAGAGGCAGGCGTGCTGACACTGGGGCATACCGGCGATGGCGAGACGCGCGAAGGATACGACGTGATGCGCTCGGCTGGCCTGCCGGTGGAGTTGCTTTCCGCTGAAGAGTGCCACCGGCGTTTCCCGCAATTTACGCCACAGGACTATGATGTCATCACGTATAACCCGCGTGGTGGCTTCCTTGCGGCGACGGATTGTGTGCAGGCGCTAGGGCAGCGATTGCGCGCGCAGGGCGGCGAACTGCGAGAAGGCGTGCGCGTTGTGCGTGTGGAGGGCGCAGGTGAAGGCGGACATGTCTTGCTCGAAGACGGGAGCGTGCTGGAAGCTGATCGCGTGGTGGTGACGGCAGGACCGTGGGTGCATGATGTGCTGCCGGAGTTGCCGCTGCCGGTGCGGGCGACCCGCCAGCAAGTGTGTTATCTGCGTGGGCTACCGCAAGACTCCTTTGGCGTTGGCAGTTTCCCGGTATTTCTTGCCGGTATGGATTATTATGGCTTTCCGCTACATGGACCTGACCTGTTCAAGGTTGGCATACATATCTATGGTGGTGACGTAGACCCCAACCAGCCGTATGACGCCAGCATGGAGGAGGTTGAGCGGATACGGACCTTTCTGCGACAACTCATTCCTAGTGCTGCTGCCGCACCGTTTGCACTGGTTGACCGCTGTATGTATGATGTCAGCCCCGATGAAGACTTCATTCTCGATAAGCTGCCAGATGCACCTGGCGTGATTCTGGGATCAGGCTTCTCCGGCCACGGTTTCAAGTTCGGCGTCTTGATCGGAGAGCTATTGGCGGCGCTGGCGCTGGATGAAACTCCTGAGTTTCCGCTTGACCGGTTCAGCCTGAGCCGCTTCTCTTGAGCAAGCGGCGTTGTCAACGGAGAAGCGGCAATACGCTGACAGCATATGCCATCTCATGCTAGCGTAACTTGCCAATATGCAGAAATGTTGGCGCATGTTTGCGTGAGGTGGCATATTCTTTGCTTTCCGTCCTCTATCGCATAGCTTGTATCGCATTACCCGATGCTGTCAGGGGCATTGGCGCCATTGGGGAATATGGGACGCCGGCTAAGAGGAAGGGAGGCAACTGTGAGCCGTTTTGATCGCTATAGCGACGACGCCCGCAGAGCATTATCGCAGGCCCGCGAGATTGCCCTGCGGCTCAACCATAAAACGATTTGTACCGAGCACCTGCTTTGTGGCTTACTAGAGGCTGGCGACCCTGCTGTCACCGCCGTGATATCCGGCCTGGGTGTGAATGTTGCACGGTTGCACCAGGCATTAGAGTTCGTCATTGGCCGCAACAATCGCCCACTCATCTCTGAGCCTTCGTTGAGCGTGGCAGCGCGCCATGCGCTCGATGTCGCTGAGGCGGAGGCGCAGCGCGAAGGCGTACTCGAAGTTGGTAGCGATCACCTGCTGCTGGGCATGCTCTGCGATGGCGAAGGGATAGCGGCGGGTGTGCTGGAAAGTTTTGGCGTGACACTCGAACAGGCGCAAGAGCAAATTCAGACGCTCAAACGCATGGGCAGGAGTCAGGCCGCTTTTAATGCTGAGCACCAGGCTCGCTACGCCATGACGCCGACCCTCAATATGGTCAGCCGCGATCTAACTTCCGCTGCCTTAACCGATCAGCTCGATCCGGTCGTGGGACGTGATGAGGAAATCGAACGCGCGATGCAGATTTTAAGCCGTCGTGGCAAGAACAATCCCGTGCTGGTTGGCGATGCCGGCGTGGGTAAAACTGCCATCGCAGAAGGGTTGGCGCAGCGCATCGTCGCCGGATCGGTTCCCGATACACTTAAGAGCAAACGCATCGTGTCGCTCGACGTAGGGCTGTTGACGGTCGGGACGAAGTATCGTGGTGACTTCGAGGAGCGGCTCAAAAAGATATTAGATGAAATCGTCGAGGCCAAGAACGTCATCGTATTCGTAGATGAACTTCAGGCATTGGTTGGCGCTGGCGTCGCGGAAGGTTCAATTGACGCTGGCAACTTGCTGAAGCCGATGCTGGCGCGCGGCGAGTTTCAATGTATTGGTGCGACGACCCTCGATGATTACCGCAAGTCTATCGAGAAAGATCCTGCATTGGAACGCCGCTTTCAGCCAGTGCGGGTGCGCGAGATGACGGTGGATGAAACCGTGCAAATTCTGCGCGCGCTGCGCCCGCGCTATGAAAGTTTCCACCACGTGCGCATCACCGATGAGGCGATTTCCGCTGCCGCGCGGCTGGCCGAGCAGTATATACAGAGCCGCTTCTTGCCGGACAAGGCGATTGACCTGATGGATGAGGCTGCTGCGCGGCTTCGTGTGGGCAGGTCGGTCTTGCCGTCGGATGTGCGAACACTCCAAGGGCAGCTACGGGACATCCAGGACCAGAAGGACGCGGCGGTTGGCGTGCGCAGTTTTGAGCGCGCGTCGCTGTTACGCGATAGAGAACTGGTGCTGCATAAAGAAATCGTCGTGAAAGAGGAAGTATGGTCGCAACTGCGTAGCGAAGATATGCCAGTCTTGACTGAGCAGGAAATCGCTGAGGTCGTGGTGATGTGGACGGGTATCCCCGCGCTCCAGGTGTCACTGGAGGAGTCACAGCGCCTGCTCGCCCTGGAAGATGAGTTGCACCAGCGCATTGTTGGCCAGGATGAGGCCGTGGCGTTGGTGGCGCGTGCGGTGCGGCGGTCACGCGCACACCTGCGCGACCGCAAGCGCCCAATCGGCTCGTTTGTGTTCGTTGGGCCGACTGGCGTTGGCAAGACAGAACTGGCACGAGCGCTGGCTGCTGCGCTCTTTGGCAGCGAAGACGCGCTCATCAAGCTGGATATGTCTGAGTTTATGGAGGCACACAACGCGGCACGCCTGGTCGGCGCTCCTCCGGGATATGTCGGCTATGAGCAGGCGGGACAACTGACCGAGGCGGTGAAACGACGGCCCTATAGCGTCATCCTCTTTGATGAGGTGGAGAAGGCGCATCCCAAAGTATTCGACCTGCTGCTTCAGGTTCTCGAAGAAGGGCGATTGGCAGACGCAAAGGGGCGTGAGGTCAGCTTTAAGCATACTATCGTCGTGATGACCTCGAATATCGGCGCGGAGCAACTGATACGCCGTAGTGACTTTGGCTTTACGCAGAAGCGCGGGGAACATCAGGATGAGTTGGCCGACTACGAACGTATGCGCGAGATTATCATGCCGCGCCTGAATGAACTCTTCCGCCCAGAGTTCCTGAATCGTATAGATGACATTGTCTTCTTCCACGCCTTGTCTCGTGCGCAGGTACGGGCGATTCTCGATATGATGCTGGCGCAAACAAAGAGCCGCCTGAGTGAACAGTTGGTGGAGTTACGTATAACGCCACAGGCGAAAGAGTTCCTGGTAGATGCAGGCTACGATCCAGAGTACGGCGCACGCCCACTCCGCCGGGTGGTGCAGACGATGGTGGAAGATCGGCTTGCCGAGGGGGTGTTGCGCGGCCTCATCAAGCCCGGCGACTGCATGACGGTGGACCTGCGCGAACGCGACCGGCTGATCTTCCGCACAAAGACGGCAGTGTTGGTGCAATCCGAGCAGTTCCCACAACTCGACGAGCCACAAAGTTATTGAAGTTCCTGCGCGACGCAGATGTCGGCCACCTGCACCCCAGGCAATCGCTCCAGATCGGCGGGCGTGATGGCGAACACGGCATTGGGGGTGCCAGCCGCTGCCCAGATCACGTCATACTGTAACAGATCGCGGTCGCAGAAGGTTTTCAGTGGAGTTGCGTGGCCAAGCGGCGGCACGCCACCGATGGCGAAGCCGGTGAGCTTGCGCACGGTATCGGCATCTGCCCGCGTGATGGTGCTGCCGGTAAGCTGCGCTAGCTTCTGCGTGTCAGCGCGGTTGGGGCCAGAGACCAGCGCCAGAACCGCCTGATCGCCAGCAAGGAAGACCAGCGATTTCACGATCTGGCCAACGGAGACGCCGATTGCCGCCGCTGCATCTTCGGCGGTGCGTGTGCTGGCCGCGAACTCCTTCACCTCCGTCTCAATTCCCGCCTCCTGAAGTGCCGTGACGACGCGCTGGACTGATGCCTTCATAATTATCCCAAATCTCCTGTACTGTATCTGGCCGTATCGTGAAATAGTTTAGCCTTCCTTAAAGGTATCACACGGCATCACAAGCAGCGCCTATTTGCGCGCCGTTCTTCCTCGCGTTAGGCTATCTTAGGGACATAGATTTGATGAGCGGAGATTTTCGATGGCGAAACGGCAGCGCGCACGAAATGGCAAACGGGCGCTCTCTTTTCTGTTATGGGCGTATGCCATGAGCATTGTTGGATTTTATGCCGTTGTCTTCCGCCGTTCGCTACCAGAAAAGACCGATGAAGATAGATTGCGAGCGCAGCCTGTTGACCCCTCAGCGCCGGCGCCACGTGTCAGCATTATTCTTCCAGCGCGCGATGAGGAGCGCAACATCCAGGGATGCGTGGAGTCATTGCTGGCGCAGACGTATCCAAATTTTGAAGTGATCGTCGTGGATGACGCCTCGACTGACCACACTTCTACCCTATTGGAGCAGCTCTGCCAGTCACATCCGCTACGCGACCATTTGCGCGTAATTCGCGTAGATCATCTCCCTGAGGGCTGGGCGGGTAAGCCGCATGCGCTGCACACCGGCGTCTCGCAGGCGACTGGCGAATGGCTGCTCTTCACCGATGCCGATACGCGCCATCAGCCCGAAGCGTTATCAACAGCCATGCGAACCGCTAGCGAGCGCCAGTTGGATTTGCTCTCACTCGGCACGACGCAGGACATGCCCGATTTTTGGAGCCGGGTGTTGATTCCGATGGCTTACATGGGTATTTCAATGCAATATCCCGCAAAGCAGGTGAATGACCCCAAGAGTAGAATCGCCCTGGCGAATGGCCAGTATATTTTGTTGCGCAAGGCACTCTATGAGCGCATCGGCGGCTATGCCGCGCCACATATGCGCGCGACCGTACTGGATGACCGTGATCTTGCCAGCGAAGTCAAGCGGGCGCACGGAAAACTGGCGCTCGTGGATGGCCGTGGGCTGGTGCGCACACGCATGTATCATGGCCTGCGTGAGCAATGGGATGGGTGGAGCAAGAATGCGTATGCTGGCAGCCGTGGCGGCCTGTTCTTCTTTCTGCTCATGATAATTGGCTTGCCGATGACTTGCATGCTGCCGTTCGCTCTGCTGCTTTTAGGCTTGCTGGCGCGGCGTCCGCGTTGGTTGGCGGCCGGCGGGTTGCCGGTTGCCGCGACGCTCGCCTATCGTACCCGCTTGAACCGGGAGATTGGTGTTCCCTGGCGCTATGTCTGGACGCATCCGCTGGGGGCGGCGATCTTTACTGGTATTCTGGCGCGTTCGTTCTGGCGAAAATGGAGCAAACGCGGCGTCACCTGGCGTGGACGTACCTATCAGGTGTAGGGTTATAGACTTCACCTCTTGATCCCCACTCTCGCGAGGAGCAGAGAAACATGTAGAGCGTCAGGCGGCGATGCCACGAAGACCTAGCGCGTCAGCCTCCTCTGTCATGGCAGCAATGACGAAGGCGATATGCTCATCCAGGGTGACGCCAAGCTCCTCCGCGCCTTTGATAACGTCCTCGCGGTTGACGCCACGGGCGAAGGCTTTGTCTTTCATCTTCTTGCGGACGGAGCTGGCTTCGAGTCCGATGATAGATTTATTTGGGCGCACAAGCGCAGTCGCTGTGATGAGGCCGGTCAATTCATCGCAAGCGAAGAGCGCGTGCGAGAGCATATCGTCGCGCGGAACGCCATTCACATCGTTGTGGGCAAGAATCGCGTGAACGATTGCATTGGGATATCCAGCTTCACGGAGCCAGCGTGCGGTATAGTGGGTGTGTTCAGAGAGAGCGGGATACTCTTCATAGTCGAGGTCATGTAAGAGTCCGGTGATGCGCCAAAGTTCTTCATCCTCGCCAAATTTGCGGGCATAAGCGCGTAAGGCTGCGGCGACTGCCATGCCATGCTTGACCAGATTTTCGTTCTTCGTGTGTTCGCGCAGCAATGCCAGCGCATCTTCATAGCGTACTTCCACGCAGATCCTCCTGTACGATGTAGTCAATCTACCGTATTATTACTTCATTTCTGCCGTTCGCTCTGTGACGCCCAACCCTGGCGCATCGGGCAGCCTGATGCGCCCTTGCTCGAATCTCACGCCCTGAAATGGGTCGTGTGCCAGCAGCAGCGCGCCATCCAGGTCGGCGTAGTCCACTAATGGTGTGAGGTGCGCCGCTGCTGTTATCGCCAGCGAGCTGCTGACCATGCAGCCGAACATCACGCTGAGGCGGTGCGCCCGCGCCGTGTGAATCATCTTGAGCGCGTTGCGCAGCCCGCCACACTTCGCCAGTTTGATGTTGATGCCATCAACGCGGCCCGCCATACGCGGCACATCTTCCAGCGTCACACAACTTTCATCGGCAATGATTGGGATTGGGCTATGCTCACGCACCAGGCGCAGCCCATCCAGATCATGCGCCGCCACCGGCTGCTCGATGAGTTCGATGCCATAAGGCGCAAGCGCCTCGATAGTGCGAATGGCTTCTTTGGGGGTCCAGGCAGCGTTGGCGTCCACCCGCAACGTGGCGTTACTCACCTCGCGTATCGCGCGCACCATCTCAATATCGCGTGATGTACCGACTTTGATTTTGAGTGTCGGGTAATTGGTTGCCTCCGCAGCCAGGCGAGCCATCTCCTCTGGTGTGTCAATGGCGATGGTAAAGGAAGAAACGGGCGTGCGGGCTGGATTGAGGCCGAGCAGGCGATAGACCGGCATATCCAGTATCTTGCCGGTGAGGTCGTAGAGCGCCATGTCAATCGCAGATTTGGCGGCGGTGTTGCCATGATGAAGCCGGTGATCGAGGGCAACGATGATATCTTCGATGAGCAACGGATCATCGCTCAGAACCTCGGCAAATGCTTCAAGCGCAGCCTGCATTGTCTCGTGCGTTTCGCCGTAGTAGCCGCTGCTATCAGGTCCTGCCTCGCCAATCCCCTTTAGCCCATCGTGTTCAATTTCGATGAGCAGATTGCGCGCCTGATACTGTGTGCCGCGCGAGATGCGGAACGGGCGTTGAAGTTGGAGATCAAGCGGCGTGATGTGTAGCTGCATGCCCATGTCCTCCTGATGGTTATACAGCGGCCAGCAGCGCATCAAGGATGGGACCAGCGCCGAAACGTACCGGGTCGGTGGTGGGTAGCTGCGTTTCGCGTTGCGCCTGTGCGATAGCTTCGCGCGCCGCCGCGTCGCTCATGCCAAAGGTGTTCAGCGCGAGTGCGACGGTCGAGGCGGGTTTCAGCCAGCCTGCCGCTTCTTCATAGATTGCTCGCACACGCGGGATCGGTGGAATGGGCACCTGATAGCGGCGAATATGGCTGCGCCCAGCTTCGTGGCAAAGCACCAACAGATCGGGCGCAGCGCCATGCAGCAGTCCCAACGTCACCGCTGAGTAGGCTGGATGGAGCAGTGACCCCTGCCCTTCGACGAATACCCAATCGAAGCGTTCGGCAAGGTCGAGAACCATGCCCTCCACGCCGCCAGCCAGGAAATCGCTAATGAAGCGATCCGCCGGGATTCCGCTGCCCTCGATCATGATGCCCGTCTGCCCGGTGGCTGCGAAGGCTGCCGAAAGGCCGCGCTGTTTGGCTTCGCGTGCGCATTCGAGCGCCACCGTCATCTTGCCGACATTGCAATCGGTGCCGCAGAAATAGGCGACATGGCTTCCTGGCCGATGAGCGCGCCCTTCGCCGATTCGCATAGCCAGTTCATCGGGTGGGCGGCGCACATCCCAGATAGTAACCCTATGTCGTTTGGCCGCCGCTGCCAGTTCTGTGTCGTCGCTCAGGAAGTGATGCAGCCCGCTGACGATATCGAGGCCAGCAGCGATGGCCTGCAATATCTCGGCTTTCCATACAGCCGGAAGCTGCCCACCGATGGGTGCAATGCCAATGACCAGCGTATCCGGCGCATAGGCGAGCGCGGCGGACACGTTCGCAACAACAGGAACGCCTTTGCCCGGCCCGTCAGGATCGCCAAGTACCTGAGCGGCGTCGCGCCCGACATTCGTACTATCAATGACGGCAACGACGGTATCAGAACGGTAACGCAGGATGCCGACGGCGGTTTTGGCGTCCTGCCAGTTGAAGTATCCTTCAGCAAGGACGGCGATACGGCGCATAGCAAACGACTTCTTTCACATGGTTGACACCCGGTAGATGCCAGATGCGGCGCAAGGAATCTGACGCAAGGAGCAGGTAGCAGTATTGTATCACGCGTATCTTCCTATAGCCAAAAGCTATGTGTTCCCAGTGTGAATTGGAGCAAAGATGTACAATGCTTGCCCGCTTGGTTATGACTCTTCTCGATGATCGTGGTGTCACATGAACAGGGTCATGTCGTAGGCGAATCGAACTTGGCGAAGAGTGGCGTAGGTGGTGGTAGTTTCTGGCCGCTCGCTATGGTGGCCGGCTCCCAGCGGCACTCGCTGACGCTTCCAGCATACCCCAGGAGTTCATGGAGTTTCTGCGAAGAAAACGGCAGGTAAGGGGAGAACAGCACTTTCAGACCGTTAAGCACCTGGAGCATGACATACATTGTCGTGGCGGCGCTGGTGCGGTCTGTTTTCAGCGATTTCCAGGGTGACTGCTCATCGAGATAGCGGTTGGCGCTCCTGGCAACTGCCAACGCCGTGTTCATGCCATCACGCAGGCGCACACTAGCGATAGCCGCTCCAACGCTGTCGAACGCCTGCCGCAGTTCGTCCAGCAGATCGTTGTCTGCTGCGCCGAGCGGCCCTGGCACTGGAACGATGCTATCAAAGTTGTGTTGCACAAAGGTCAGCACGCGATGAACCGCATTGCCATAGGTTGCCACCAGTTCATCATTGTTGTGCCGCACCAGCGCCTCGTAGGAAAAATCTGCATCGTGATGCTCCGGCAGGATACTGACAAGATAATAGCGCAGTGAGTCCGCGCCGTAGCGGTCGAGCGCATCATCGGTCCAGATGACATTCCCGCGACTGGCCGAAGATTTGGCGCTACGCATCGTCATGAATTCGCTGGCTGGCACATCATAGGGCAACGCCAATCCGCCGATGCCGAGCAGCATGGCTGGCCAGAAGATCGTATGGAACGCGATGTTGTCTTTGCCGATGAAATAGTAGGAGCGCGCCGAAGATGTATTTCCCATTGCAGGTTGTTCCCACCACTGTTTCCAGGCGTCCGGTTTCCCTATACGCTTCGCCCATTCGATGCTCGCCGAGTAATAACCAATGACGGCCTCGAACCAGACGTAGAGACATTTGCCCTCGTATCCGGGCAGCGGAACCGGCACGCCCCAATCCAGATCACGTGTGATGGCACGTGGCATCAGCCCTTCCTTGAGCCAGTTGAGCGCAGGGTTGAGCGCGCTGGGTCGCCAGTATTCTTTGTTCGTTTGAAGCCATTGCCGCAACTGTTCGGTGAATTGTGGCAGATCGAAGAAGAAATGCTCGGTCGCGCGTATCTCTACGCTCTGATTGCCACAATGCTTGCAACGTGGGTCCAGAAGTTGCGTAGCATCCAGCATGCGCCCGCACTGGTCGCATTGGTCGCCGCGCGCCTGCACGAAACCGCAATAGGGGCAGGTGCCCTCGACATAGCGGTCCGGCAGAAAGCGCCTGTCGTTGGTGCAATAGGGTGAATCCATCCAATCCTTGAAAATGTAGCCCTTCTTCAGCAGATCGAGGAATATCGCTTGCGCTTGCCGGACGTGATTCTCGGTCGTTGTATTGGTGTAGAGGTCAAAGGTGATCCCCAGTCGCTCCCAGGTCGTAAGCATCTGCCGGTGATAACGCAGAGCAAGCTCGCTTGGAGGAATATCCTTCTGGTCTGCTTCTACGGTAATGGGGGTGCCGTGCATATCACTGCCGGAGATCATCAAGACCTGATTCCCAGCCATACGATGATAGCGCGCAAAGATGTCGCCCGGCAGAACCGAGCCTGCGATCTGGCCGACATGGGTGCCACTCCTGGCATATGGCCAGGCAACGCAGACAAGTAGATGCTCCATTGAAGCTGATGAGGTGGATAGAGTCATAGAGCGGTTTAGCTCCTCAATGGCGGGCAACAACAAGCGATGAGTTGATCGAGTTGATCGAGTTGATCCGGGTTGATCGAACTGAGCAGGGAAAAGTGTGGGGCCATTATAGCACAGCGCATCATTGCGCAGGTCGCTACCGGGGAGCTTCTCTCACCAAAGAATCCCCCTGTAGATAGCCGAAATAGGCTGGTGCAATCCTCGGCAAAATGGGGTAAAATGAGAGTTGGTGATGGGCAATGTGCTGCTAGCATTACCCCTCGCACGAAAGTAAGATCGTTCGAGGTAAAGCGAGGAACATGTCTCTTTACTACCTGAATGAGCAGACGGGAGCAGAGGCGCGTCTTGGGCGCACCGGAGCAGGCTTCTATGTGGAGGCCCGGCATCCAGATTTTCCGCTTCCGCTGCGCAAGACCTATGAGTGGTTCCAGCAGGACATTGCGATGCGAGACTACGAGTTGCTCCGTGCAGTGGTAAGCGCGGGTTCGCAGCGCGAATCGGCACTCGCACGCTAAATGTCTGTTTCCCGGCGTACAACGGCGTACACCTTCCGTGCCGCATCACAAACAAGGCACGGTTCGCATAGATACAGAACCCTATCTCATCGTCATCATGAACAACCGAAAGGCCCACCGGCGCGTTGACCGGTGGGCCTTTTGTGTACCTCACGGTGAAGGATCAATACACGTCTATATCAGGTCCCCAGCTTTCGAGGCGGCGTTTGATGGCGACCAGGAATTGCGCCGCCGTCATGCCATCCAGGATGCGGTGATCGAAGGAGAGCGAGAGATACATCATGTGCCGGATGGCGATTGCATCGTCAATGACCACTGGGCGTTTGTTCACGCTATCCATCGTCAGGATACCGGCGTTCGGCTGGTTGATGATCGCCATTGAGATGAGCGTACCAAACACCCCAGGATTGTTTACGGTGAAGGTCGCACCCTGCATATCAGCAGACGTGAGTTTGTTTGTGCGTGCGCGATTCACCAGGTCGTTCATCGTCCGCGCGATGCCCGCCAGGTTGAGCGTGTCAGCATTGTGGATGACGGGAACAATCAGGTTATTACCCTGATTGCCACTGCCACCCAGCGCAATAGAGACACCAATGTGAATCTGCTTGCGTAGCAGAATCCTGCCATCCTCAGTCCAGGAGGAGTTCATATAGGGATATTCTTTGAGCGCCTCAACGGTGGCTTTGATGACAAACGTCTGGTAGGAGATGCCGTAGCCTTCACGCTGTTTGAACTCGTCTTTGTGTTGTTCCAGCCAACGCGCGAGATTGGTCATATCCACCTCGACGAGCGTGGTGGCATGTGGCGACGTATGCTTGCTGCGCACCATATGCTCAGCGATGGACCGGCGCGCTGGTGTCGGCATGATGAATTCATCGCCCGCGAAGACGGGAACCGGCGCCGGCGGCAATGGGGCAGCGGGTGTGAAGGACGGCGCTGTCGCTGCCGGCTGGCCTCGCTGGGCAATGTACGCTAGAATATCCTCTTTGCGCACACGCCCGCCTTCTCCGGAGCCTTTGATCTCCGAGAGGTCAATCGCATGCTCCTGGGCGAGCCTGCGTGCCAACGGCGATACTTTCTCTGGCAGCGTGGCGCTTTGTGCAATGCGGCGACCATTGCCGTTCCCATTGCCATTGCCCGGTGCAACTCCACTGGTTGTAGGCGCTGCAACCGCTGACGTACTGGCGCTGGTAGGTGTAGCAGAACTGGCGGTCGTCGCCGCTGGGGTAGCCGCCGTCGTTGCGGTGGCAGTGCTGGTCGTTTCCATTTCGGCGATTTCCGCGCCGACTTTCACCGTCTCATTTTCCTTGACGAGAATCTTCGCGAGTTTGCCAGAGAATGGCGACGGCATTTCTTCAGTAATTTTGTCGGTGATGATCTCGACCAGCGGTTCGTCCTTCTTCACCGTATCGCCCTCATTTTTGAGCCAACGCCCAACGGTTCCTTCGCTGACGGATTCGCCCAACTGTGGCATCGTAATCTTGGTTGGCATACCTGCGCTCCTCATTAGTTGAGATTTGCACGACATTGTGCTGGCGCTGGCGGCCAGCGAAACACATGCCCACAACCAGCGGTACGGCGGTGTAGCGCGGTTGATGATGGTGGTGATGGCGGTTCTGAACAGACCATTCACCGAGAATCGTACCACACCGTGTCATAGCGTACCAAAATGCCGGTTTCAAGCGGGTTTCGCTGGCCTAAGCGTACCATAGCGACCCATAGCGTACCAGGGCGTTGCCGTCAGAATTACCGTCAACCCAGTTGGTGATCGCTGCGAGCAAGTCGCTGGAATGGTCTCCTGCTTATTTTCTCATGGATCGCCCTTCTCGTCTAGAGGGTTTCACTATCCCCGCCAGGCGGCGCTGTGGTAGACTGACGGGGACTGCCAGCGCGCCCTAATCGCGCTTGTTGGTCAGGCGGCGTAGGTGGTTCTACGCCGCGCTTTTTACTTTGCCCGCTTTACGTGCCAACTCCTCAACAGCGGCGCGCGGTATCAACTTGCTGCGACTATCGAGCGGATTAGGCTCCCAGGGCAGCACGCCCTTATCAAGCATTTCTGCCATCTTGGGCTTTGATACCCCTAGCATCTCTCTTGCTTCCGCAACGCTGATGTATTCGCGTTCATCGTTCTCACTCATCTCTCATCACCCCCTTTCCAACATCTCTCCCATCAGTATATCCCAATTGGTTAAAAATGGTCAATATAGGTATTGACACGCGGGTTAATATAGGTTAGTATTGAATCAGTCAAGGTTAATATGTAGTGACCTTGAGTTACCGATTAGGGAGGTAAGCGGCTATGACCATAGCCCAACTTCAGGCGCGGGAACCACACCGCGCCGCTGTTGCTTCTGACGCTGATGCGGTATCAGCACAGGCAGCGCAGCTAGCACGCTTAGAGCAGCGTGCTATCGCGGCATTGGAACGCGCCCATCAGCAGGGCATCGAAGTCGTAGGTAAGGGGACACGCAAACGCGACGGCGCACAGGTTTATGCCGTCACCAGCGCCTCAGAACACAATCGCTGGCATCTGGTAGCGGCGCTCGACCTGGCGCTTACCTGTGATTGTCAGGCGGCGAAGCATGGGCAGTATTGCATGCACCGGGCGCTTGTCCATGAATACCTGGTGTGCGAGTCCTTCAAGAAGAGTGATCGCCGCATTGCCCGCGAAGAGCGCCGGCTGGAAGAGGCGCTCCGGCGTCAAATCGAGCAGGAGCAAGAAGAGGACCGCGCCGCACTCCGACGGCGCCAAGATGCGCCACGCAAAGACCCCAAGTGGCGCAATGAGCAGCGTGAGCAGGTAGAGCGCCACACGGCCAGTGCCACACCGGCTACAGCGGAGACCGCGCCGCTGTATCGCTCGAATGCCCCGATCTCCATCTGGAAGTAGTTGAACGTTGTCGGCAGGATGCCACATGAACCGAATGGGAGCGGCGCATGCTCACCGCTCCCCTATCCACACAAGGTCACTGAAAGGACCGGCTTGGTTATGGCAACAGTATTCGCGTACGAACAGACACAGCAAGAAACCGCCAACACTGACACTGACACTGACACGACGGCAACCTTTGTCCCCCCAGCGCAGCAACCCAAACAGCGGCGCCGCTATCATGGGCCGCTGGCGCCAACCAGTACCTTCTTCCCCAACGTCTATGAAGGCACTACCGCTGAGGGCAAGACTATCTGGCGCTATCAGCTCCCCTATCTGCGCGCCTGGCGCAAAGCTGGGCATCTTTCCCTCGCGGAACTCGCTGAAGACACCAGCCTGCCGATACGGTTGTTGCGGCGCATCGAGCGTGGTGAGGATGTGCTGGTGAGTGTCTATACCGTTGACCGGATCGCCCAGGTGTTGGGTATCGAGAACAGTCAACTCATGAGCGATGAGCCGCCAGAAGCGTGCTTTGCCCGGCAGCGGCACGAACTGGAAGATTACGAGGACCCCTACGCGACCAAAGGCAAGGTTGTGCCCACGACGCGCTTGCAGATCATCGAGCGCACCGACGCTGATGGCTTACCTGAGCTGGCGCTGTATCTCCCGCGCCTATGGGGCCACCTGGTGGGCTATTGCTCGACGGATGGCACGAACCGCGAAAGCGGCAACGATCTCTGCCCAGAAGTCAAACGGTTGCTTCTCGCACTGCCACGCCTTGACGTGGAGGCACTGATGCAGATCGTGTTCTGTGTCGAGCCGGCGCCGCTGCCCATCGCCGGGCGTATCGCGCGCTGTCTTGGTGTGTCGCTGCTCAGCATCGCCCCTTTCTAACCACCCTTTAACCACCCACCTGCCCGCATGTGGGTCTGTGACGCGCTCAGAGAGCCGTTCAGAGAGCCGTCAGGCCGCGTGCGGGCTGCTCCCTGCTAAGGAGTACCGTTGATGCAACATCAACCCAATCAGACGACGAAGACGACCCGCAAGACGAGAGAACAGCCGCCGATGCGTACGTGTGACAAGGCGACCCTGAAGGCATGCCCTTCTGGGAGTGCTACACGTGCATCCACCGGCGCGAACGCCATCAGAACAGCGTTGAACTGTGGGGACGCGGAAGGCGAGGCTACTAATGGAACCGATGAATCAGACCAACGGCGCGGCCAGCCCATCACTCCTGGCGCATCTGCGCTCCTGGCTACGCGGCCAGCGTGACCCTATCGAGCAACAGCTAGCCGATCTGGCGCACCAGGGCGCAGGCATGGCGCGTATCGCCCATTGGTGCGCGACCCTGCTCGTTATCCTCTTCAGCGCCGGTAGCCTTGTGGCGCTGGGCACGGATGCGCTCAACGCGATCTTGCTGCAATGGCAGCAGGCACATGGAGTAGACGTGCCAGATACCATCAGCGTCGCCGTGAGTACGCTCATGGTCCTCTGTATGGATACCGGCCTGATCTATGCCGCGTCCATGCTGCGCGTGCTGTCTACGCGGCGCGCGAACTGGTCTGAACGCTGGCTGCACGTCGGCGTGATGGTAGTGGTGTCGCTCTTAGAGAGTGGCACCTACTGGTACATGTCTGTGCGGTTCGAGCGTCCGGCTGCCGTGGCAGCCAGCGCGCTCATCATCGCGCGCGCCGTCGCCGCGCCTCTCCTGGCGGTCTACCTCAGCATGGCGCGGCCATTGCCGATCACCAGCCGCGACATACTCGCACAGGCAGAGATGGCGAGCGGCGCCGGTGTGCTGCGTGATGTTGCCGCCGCCGCCAATGATCGCGCCGCGCCACTCGCGCGCAAGATGCGCCTGTATGGAGCCTCAGCCGTCATGACGCCAGCAGATCGCACGCGGCTCGATAGTATGATCGCCGCCGTGATGGAGCCTACAGACGCAGCTACCCCTATCACAACACCAGATGCCGCGCTGGTGCCTGCTGACGGCCAGCACACAGCGCCACAGGATGACCCACAGCCGCCCGCGCCTGATACTCCACCAACCAACGGCGGTACACCAGTGCCAGTGCCCACAGAGCCAGCGGAGCCACCTGTGCGCACACCGCGCAAGAAGCCGGCGCCGGTGATCCGCTTGACGCCAGATCGCCAGCCACGCAAGACCGCCGCACGCGGGCAGAACAAAGGTTCTAACACCAGTGCGAACGGACGCCGGGTGCGGACGGCCACCAGCACGGAGAGCTACGAGGCGCAGGCCCGCGCGGCGTTCGCGGCTGGCGCAACCACGATAGGCAAAATGCAACGCTCGACCGGCATGGGCAGGACCGCCGCCGCCTCATGGGTCCGCATGCTGAAGGCCGAGGTTGCCCAGCAGGCGACATCACCACGTGAGGAGGCTGTGCAATGAGAGAGGGCAAGAGCAGAGATCGCGCCGCGCGTTGGCAGTCTCAGCACGAGGAGCAACAGCGGATAGATGAGCCACTGACACAGACACAGCAGCTACCGCCGGCAGCGCATGACCTGATCGGCTGGTGTCGTAGCTGTCAACGGTTCCGATTGCGGAGCGAGTGCCGGCAAGTTCTCCGTGAGGAATGTTGCCTCTATGCCTGCCGGACCTGCAACACCACCATAGACGAGTCCGGCTTGTTCTGACCGGACGCTCATTCTGGCCGCTCCTCATGAGTCCACATGATCTGCGGCCATTTCATTTGTCAGGCACCGCTCAAACGTTGTGGCGGCTGTAGTGAGGTTCGGGCACGTCGCCAATGTATCTACGCGAAAGTCCTAATCACAGGAGTTCTCGCCTATTCCACCTGCTGTCCCATACTCGATTATCGTCAAGTGGCGGACTGGTGAGTATTGAAATGGTAGACAGGCACAGCGCAAGGAACGCTATGCCAGAACCGATGAGCGTTGTGCTAGAAAACAAGGGCGATTAGCGGCAAAAGCGATGGGTTATAGTAGGAGTGTAGGGTACACAATGACGCAGCATGGTACACCACACAGCAGCGGATGGGTATTGGATGATGAGCAGCGCGGGCAGTCTCCCGCAAAGAAGGTGAGCGCGTGGCAAGACCTACGACCATTTCGAGCTTGAAGACCAACACAGGAGCAACAGGAGGCGACACGATGAAGAACCACAACCGCAGCGCCAGCAGCGCCACAACCGCAGCGACAGGCAGCGCGCCCATTTCATTACCGCCGACACCACCGACGCGATTGCTTTTGACGATAGAGCAAGCCGCACACGCGCTCTCTATCTCACGCACGCAGTGCTACCGACTGGTGAACCGCAAGGTACTCAAAAGCGTGCTGGTGGGGCACTTGCGCCGTGTGACGCTCGCGGAAATCGAGCGATACATCAGCGAGTTGTCAGAGGACGACAATGGCGGAGGGACAGCGGCGTAACATGGCAGCGCAGACAAAAGGAGGACGCCGCTCAACATGTGGGCAAGACACGAGCGGCGTCCCAAAACTCCCCGGGCGGCGGAAGCAACACAAAACCTATAGTATGACCCTCACTCACAGTATAGCATGTGCTGAGCGCGCCTGCGAGGCGAACGTACTCCTTGCCCATGACCTTGCCTGCTGGGCAGCGCGCGAGCAACGCGCCAACACCGCGCGGCTCGCCACTGATGCCTACGCGATAGCCTCAGCCAGTCACGCGCTGTTGGAAGAGCTACACGACTCGCTAGAAACGGCGGTGGAACCATGAGTAACTCGGTTAGCCCCTCACAGCGATTCACGCGCCGCCAACCCTGCCCGATCTGTGGGGGGCATGCCGATCTGCCCCAAGGCAAGGGCGTGCGCTGCGCGGGCTTTCTCTCCGCTGACGGGGAGTATGCCCAGTGTACGCGCGAAGAGTACGCCGGTGTTCTGCCGCTTGATGAGCGCGTGATGCCAGCGGCCTATAGACATAAGCTGCATGGGCCGTGCAACTGCGGCAAGCTGCATGATCCGGTGCTTGGTCCAGCGTGCCCACCGTCAACACCTGCAACACCTGCAACACCTGCAACACCTGCAACACCTGCAACACCTGTTGAGCAGCCGATCAATACCCTGTCCTATCGCCTGCTTGCTGCTGACGGCGCGCTAATGGGTGTTCATGTACGGAAAGAGTTTGCTGACGGGCATAAGAAGATGTCTTGGCAGCAACACAATGGCCGCAGTTCGCTCGATATGCCGCTCTATGGGCTACCAGGGCTGTTACAGGCGTCGCCAACCACTTTGGTCTATGTCTGCGAGGGTGAGAAGGCAACCGATGCCTTGATACAGGCCGGCGCATTGGCAGTGGGGACTGTCACCGGCGCCGGCACGGTCAGGCAAGATGGCACGATCACCGCCAATATGCCCTGTAATGCCAGCCTGCGCCCGCTCATTGGGCATCAGGTGGTGTTATGGCCCGATCATGACGCGGTAGGCGTTGCGCATATGCAGAAACTCGCAGATCGTCTTGTGGCGTTAGGCGCGGAGCCTCCGCGCTGGGTGATCTGGCCGGATGCGCCGGCAAAGGGCGATGCTGCTGATTATCTGGCCGCTGGGGGGACCATCGAGCAGTTGGCAGCGCTGATATCTGACGTGCCGCCGACTGCGCAAGAGGACACCAGCCAGGAGGAACCCCAAGAGAAGAAGGAGGGCAAAGCAGAGCGCGGGCCGTCGCAAGCGACCTTACTCATGGCGTATGCGAGTGAAGCCACGCTCTTCCATGATCCCGACGGCGTGACCTGGGCTACTATTCCTGTAGGCACCCATCGGGAAACGCATCGCCTCGCTTCTAAAGACTTCAAGCGGTGGCTTGGTAGACGACTCTACCAAGAGAAGCGAGTCACGGCAGGCGCACAGGCAGTCAATGATGCACTACTGGTACTTGATGGCATCGCCGCCAATGATGGCCCTACCCATCGCGTCTATACCCGGCTTGCCGAATGTGACGGCGCGATCTATCTTGATCTGGCTGATAATGAGTGGCAGGCGGTGAAGGTCACAGCACACGGTTGGCAGGTGGTGAGTAGCGATGCTGTGCCTGTCAAGTTCCGGCGTCCCAAAGGCATGCTACCATTGCCAGCACCAACACGCGGCGGCTGCCTTGATGCGCTACGGTCGTTTGTCAATGTGCAGAGTGAAGAGGACTGGCGGCTTATCATCGCATGGCTACTGGCGGCACTGCATCCCGTTCAATATCAGCCAGGTCTCGCCATCCCCTTCCCTTTCCCTGTCTTGGCGCTTTCCGGGGAGATGGGCAGCGCCAAGACGACGCTCGCCAGAGTATTGCGGGCGCTGGTTGACCCCAACACCGCGCCAGTACGAGCAGAGCCAAAAGAGTTGCGCGATCTGGCCGTCTCTGCTCACAACTCGTGGGCGCTGGTATTCGATAATCTCTCTCATCTTCCTCAGTGGCTCTCTGATGCGCTCTGCCGGCTTTCCACCGGCGGCGGGAACGCTTATCGCACCCATTATGAGAACGATGAAGAGACGATCTTCGATGCCCAGCGGCCTATCATCCTCACAGGCATTGAAGAACTAGCGACCAAAGGGGACTTAGTAGATCGTGCCATTCTGGTACACCTTGCTGCTATCCCTGATGAGAAGCGGCGCCCTGAGTCGCACTTCTGGAGCGAGTTCACCAACGCGCACGCTGGCATCTTAGGCGCACTCCTTGATGCAGTAGCCGGCGCGCTGGCGGCGTTACCACAGACGACCCATGATGCCCTTCCCAGAATGGCAGACTTCGCGTTGTGGATCACAGCGGCGGAAAAAACGCTAGGCTGGCAGGCGGGCGACTTTATGAAAGCCTATCAAGCCAACCGCGAAGGAGCCAATAGCATCAGCTTGGAAAGCTCGCCGGTTGCAGAGCGCCTGATGACCTTTATGGAGCAACAAGCAGAATGGAACGGCACTGCCACAGAGTTATACGACGCGCTGACGCCTAAGCCAGAAGATGGGAAGCCGCAACGCTTCCCTACCGGCTGGCCTAAGAACGCCAGAGGGCTGTCTGGCACATTGAAGCGTCTAGCACCCAACTTGCGCCGTGTTGGTATCACTATCGAGCATTACCAAGAGGGTGATAAGAATCACACGCGCAAGGTCAGAGTAACTCTGAATAATATGTCGCCGGAAAATGCGTCCGATGCGTCCGATGCGTCCGAAGAACATGCAAAGCCTGAAAATATCAGGGCTGATGACACGCTCGTTTCGGACGCAACTTCGGACGCAAAACGATCTTCGGACGCAAACGATTCGCTTTCGGACGCACATCGGACGCAAAATGAAACGCGCGCCACGCCAGAATACAAGCCAGTTTCGGACGCATCGGACGCATCGGACGCAAATTCACGCGCACTTTCACATAATGGACATGGGTATGTCCCTGCCTGGAAATCGCGCTATGAAGAGTTGCGTCGGTTGGGGTATGCGGAAAGGGAGGCGCTCGCCTTTGCCATGAAGGAAAGTAACGCCCGCGCTGCTGTCCCTCAACTTCGGCAGGAAGGAGCATAGAGGCATGAGTCATATGAGTAGCCGCCAGCAGGCGCACGAACGCGCACAGAAGGCGATCCGCTTTGCCGACGGCGGTGTCTCCTGGGACATGATTACGGATGCGCTGGGCTATGCCTCGCCAGCGAGTGCGCGCGGCTGTGTCCGCTACGAACGCCGCCGGCAGACTGCGCAGATACTGTACTTCCCAGTGTGGCGTACCCGGCGCTGGCAAGAAGAGAACGACAACAACAACAACGACTTCTTCCCCTGGCCGCCGGCCTCATAACCAGCGCCGTAGCGATCAGCATAGCCGTAGTCGGGCTTGCTGGAGGCAGGCAGAATGAGGATAGTTAGGAGACAGGAAACGCAGCCATGAGTACCACGAGCGAAACAGGCGAAAAGCGCCAGCCGTGCGCAGCGGTCAGGAAAGACGGCACCCAGTGTAAGGGCAACGCAACGGCAAACAGCCCCTATTGCTTCGCCCATACGCCGGATGCGAACGCCAACCGGGCGAAAGGCGGGCGGGCCACGCGCAAGAGCGAACGGGCCGCGCGGCTGTTGCCGGTGCGTATGCAGCCCGTCTCGGCGCTGCTCTCGACGGCGTTGCAAGAAGTCTACGATGGCAAGCTGGAGCCAAAGCAGGCGTCAGCAATGGCGGCGCTCGCCTCGGCACTCTGCCGGATCTATCAGGTGAGTGAGTTCGAGGAAAGAATCAGACATTTAGAGCAGATCGTGAATACCACGACAGAAAGGAACGCGGGATGAGCAACAACTGGGATACGCGCTTGAAGCGCCTGGAGCAGCACACCCCAGGCGCACAGCGGGAAGCCTACCGCGAATACCTGGCGGCATTCTTCGCCAGCGAGCAGTACGACGGCCACCGGCGCACCATCATTGAGGCGCTTTCTGGCGAGATGCCAGTCTACGACTTCAACCACGAGGACACGCACTATCACATCGAGTGGCACCACCGCGCACAGGGCGGGGCGCCGTGGGTCATCATCTGCGCCACGCTGATATGGGATGCGGTTTAGGTCCAATAGCGGCACTCTGTACAAAGCAGTTGCAACTCATATACAGACGTGTTACACTATGAGCAGATAGCATACAAGCAGTTAAGCAGCGTTCCTGACTTCAACAGGGGCGCTGCTGAGCGAACTGTATGAACGGAGACGGAAAGGACCGGGATAGTATGACGAGTCCACTCTACCGCAAGCCAGCGCCACCCAGGCGCGAAGATGATGCCCACGCCAGCGCGCTGCGCAGCCGCCTGGAATCCCGACGGGCGCAGGCGCAGCGGCTGCCTGAAGTGCAAGCGCACATCCTGCTGATGATGCGCGCCCGGCTAGACGAGCTGGCAAAAGACGGCTGGCACAACGATGCCTGGAAGTCACAGCGTGCCCTGGTGATACGCCAGCAAGCGCAAGCCGCGTTGGATGCTGCCGAAGAGTCGGCGATGGAGGCATTGGAAGACGCGCGCAGCCAGGCGAGCCAAGCGGCAACACGCGACCCCGGCAGCATTCAGGAGCAACAGTTGCTCGAATTGCAGATCGGCAACGCCTGGATGAGCCTCCACCAGTATCTGGAGTCGGCAGCGGCGGACCGTGATCCGCTGGCGGCACTGGAGCGCGTCGCCGACCGCATCACTGGCGATCGCGTGGCAGTCGAAGCCTTGCGTCGCTTCGGACAGGACTATGTTGCCTCGCGGTTTGGTGGGGAGACGAAACAGGTGCAGGAGCGCATCCAGGCGGTGCTCACGTCCGTCGCCGACCGCGCCGAGGCGCCTACCCTCACCCCGGTGCAAGTGGAGGCGCGGGCGATCTTGGCCGATATTGACCGGGGTCTCGCTCGCCTTCAGGTCAATAGTCAGCAGCTCCGCACCGAGATCAACGGCAAAGGGCAGGCAGCGGCGCTCGCCGAGTGGCAAGACGGCGCCGCGATCCGCTTCGGCGATCAACGGGGGCGATTCCCGGCGGAAGCAGTCACTGCGGCTTTCAGTGCTGAATCGAGAGCCTGGGCCATCGCAGCGCCGAAGGCATACCCACTGCTGGCTCAGCCGGCACAACCCGCCAAACCGGACCTGTTAGAGCAGTTGGGTATGCAGCGAGCGACAGAGACATTCGGCTGATAAGGCACCAATGTCTCTGTCGCGTAGCACAACGAAGCCTCACGATTTCACGTGAAACCATCACACGACAAGTAGGCATACATAGGCATAAGAAAGAAGATCAGCACATGGCAAAGAGTTTCCGACCAGCGGCGCGTCCGCAACGTATCGCCTCGCCATCACAGCCCGATCCGGTGAGCCAGGCGCTTACTGATAGATACCGCGCGCAGCATGCCCAGGCGGGGCAGCCGGCGCCGCGCTCACCCCACTTGGAGCAACAGGTTCAGGACAGTGCGAGTAGTGCGCCCGGTGTGGTTGGCAATATGAACGCGCCAACTTCGGTGACTTCGGTGACTTCGGTGACTTCGGTAGCGAACCAGTCGCCGACACATAGCGACGGAAAGTGAGGCACCCGCGATGCCCAACATCATCTATCAGCCAGGAGACCATGTGAAGGTTCTGGCCGGTGGCGCCGGCAATGTAGCGAATGCCGCTGCGCTGGCTGCACAACTCGACACTGCGCCAGTACTTGTGGTTGTGCGCCAGATGCCCTACGAGCCGGATCACTACGAACTCAGCGATGGACACTTCTATCAAGACTCACACCTGCACCTCCTTGAGCGTGCGCTGGCGGCGGAGGTGCAGTGATGAGTGAGGGTGGATTCGAGGTGGTCTACAACCATCTGCCGGAGCTGGCCGCTGAAATCGAGAAGGTGGCGTCGCAACTGGTGCGCAAAGCCGCCTTTGACATCCAGGCGCTGGCACAGGATAACGCGCCGGTCGCCAGTGGCTTCCTCGAAGGTTCTATCTACACCGTCTCGAAGGGTGAAAGCACCTATTCGGCCATAAACACGTCGCTTGGCGATCCACTGCCAGAAGTGGAATCGCCCAGCGACGATACGACCGCCTATGTCGCCGTCGGCGCCGAGTATGGCATCTACGTGGAGCTGGGCACCAGCAAAATGGGCGCGCAGCCCTATTTGCTGCCTGCCGCCGATGCCGTGCGGCCCGCCTTCGAGGAGGCCATGTCGCGACTGGAAGCGGCGTTGGAGTTGGGAGGGTTGGCAGGTGGCGAATGAGGCCGGCGCAGGCTTCCAGCTCGATAACACGCTCTAGCGAAGGAAGAGGAGGCTCGTACTACCATGCCCTACACTCCCACCAACTGGATCAATGGCACCACGGCACTCAACCAGACGGCCATGAACAACCTGGAGAGCCAATATACCGAGGCCACGAACAGCTATAATCCAGATCTCTTCACCAGCGGTTTCGTGCTGACGGGCTTGTTCTGCTCAAAAGACGGCTCGATCAGCAACCAGTTGGATTTCGGCACTGGCGTCTACTATGCGCTGCAAGCGGATGGCACTACCCGCCGCCGCGCGCTCTCTGCCAGCCATTTCACTACCAGTGTCGCCTCAACTACCTACTATTTCGATGCGAATCCCGACGGCACGACAAGCTGGGGCACTGCCCATAGCGGCCAGACCAATTATCTGCCGATTTGCCAGGTCACGACCGACGCCAGCGGCAATATCCTCACCGTCACCGATATGCGCAACCGCACCGCTACCTTGTGGCCGAATCTGATCGGGACGGCAGGCGATACCGGCGGCAAGCTCGGCTTTGGGGCGACGACCGTCTGGGGCAGCTCGCTCTCGATTGACCAGTTAGGCAGCGCCGTCGGCACGGCGCAGGCGCAACCCACCGCACCGACTTTAGCCCTGGCTGCTGGCGGCTCGATGGGCACCGGCGCCTACCAGTACGTCGTGACGCTGATGAGCGTCAATGGCGAGTCGCAGGCGGGAGCCATTGCCAGCATCACGACGACGAGCGGCAACAATACCGTCAACCTGACCAATATTCCAACCGGCCCGACGGGCACGATTGGCCGCAACATCTACCGGACGGCGGTTGGTGGGTCCGTCTTCAAACTGCTGCGCACGCTGCACGACAACACCACGACGACCTACACGGATACCAATGCAGATGGCAACCTCAACAACCAGAATCCGCCGGCGCATCCGACGATGGGCGCGGATGTCTGGAAGAACAGCGGTGGCTCCACGGTGGCCGCTGTGTTTGCCGACGGCGCAGCGCAATTCCAGAGCATCGCCTCATTGAATGGACAGGCGACCGGCGGCGCGTTTGGAGTTCCGCCTATCATCAATGTCTGGCAGGTATCCAGTGGGTTGACCGGCACGACTTTGCATAGCCTAGCGGCAATTACCGTTCCTTCCACTGGCATCTACCGCTTCGTTGGGGCGATTTATCCGGCAGCAACGGGCAACAATACCATCACCTTCTACGTGAGTTTTACGTCGGCCTATACCAATGGGACCGAACTGCAATGGTTTGTCGTGGCAAATGGAACCTCACAGCAGTTGAATGCGCTGACCATTTCCGGCCCAATTGATTATCAGGTTTCGCTGGGGGGCATCTATGTTCTGGGTGGCACCACCCTGACGCCGAAGTGGCAGAACGGCAATGGGATCGCCACCAGCGATCAGGTCTACATCATCATGGAGCGGCTAGCGTAGTGTACGCGGCAGAGCAGCAGCACAGCCAAGAAACGAGAGGCAAGAGACACAAATGGAACAAAAGACCGAAGCGCCACAAGAGCAGGTCGTGCAGGTGCGTGCCGATCTTCTAGGCGACTTCCAGCGACTGGCACTGCTCGCGGCACATCATGAGAGCCTATTGGCAGGTCTCCGCAAAGAACTCGCCGAATATCATTGTGAGCTACCAGGACCCCTCGAACACCCCCAATGATTATGTGACGACGATCATCGAGCGAGTGGGATAACGTGATGCCCAGATGATGAGCCTGGGTGTTGCTGTATCTTGACACCGACGGCGATAGCCCTTCCTGGTCAACACTTGACACTATAGCAACCATACTGTATACTGCGGTCATTGCTTTATGTCTACTTGGTAGTTGATGGGCAAGCGATGAAAGGCAGGTACAGCACACATGGCAGGTAAGAAACGTGGCAATGGGGAAGGTTCGATCTACCCGCGCAAAGATGGGCGCTACGAGGCACGTCTGACGTTGCCAGATGGCTCACACAAATCGTTCTATGCCAAGACGCGCCAGGAGGCCGCGCGCCAGCTCGCAGCGGCGCTTCACGACGTACACCAGGGCTTGCCTATCGTGGCAGAGAAACAGACCGTAGAGCGGTTCCTGGCGCATTGGCTCGATATCCGGCGCCACAATACGAAGCCACAGACTTGGCTACGCTATGAGATCGCTATCCGCGTGCATCTGCTACCGGCGCTGGGACGCATCAAACTCTCGCGGCTGACGGCTCAGCAGGTGGAGCAACTGCTAGCAGCGAAACTCGATAGTGATCTTTCCCCTACCAGTGTGGTTCTTATTCACACGGTGCTACGAACGGCGCTGAATCACGCGCTCCGGCAAGGGCTGGTAGCGCGGAACGTGGCGACGCTGGTGAGGGCGCCGCGCCCGGCGAAGACAGAGATGCAGGTGTTGAGCGCGGAGCAGGTACAGGCGCTCTTCCAGGCAGCCAAAGGTGACAGGTTAGAGGCGCTCTATGTGCTGGCCGTTGCGACCGGCATGCGCTCCAGCGAACTCCTGGGCTTACAGTGGGAAGATCTGCACCTAGATGATGCGTGGCTTCAGGTGCAGCATCAGATAGGGTTTACCAAAGGCAGCGGCTGGTATCTCGATACCCCTAAGACGAAAGGCTCACGTCGGCGTATTGACTTGCCGCCGATGGCCGTCGAGGCGCTGCGCACCCATCGCACGCGGCAACTGGAAGAACGCCTGATGATGGGGCCGGCCTGGGAAGAGCATGGCTTTGTCTTCCCTAATGAGATCGGAGAGCCAATCAGAGGCACGGCGCTCTTAGCGAACAGATTCCGGCCGCTCTTGAAGCGTGCTGGACTGCCAGCCATCAGGCTGCATGACCTACGCCATACCGCCGCGACGATGCTCTTAGAGGCGAATACGCCAACGAAAGTCGTTGCGGAGATGCTGGGACATGCCAACGTTGGAATCACCAGTGACCGCTATCAACATGTGACGGTCAGCATGCAACAGCAGGCGGCAATGACAATGCAACGGCTACTTGCTGGAAACTGAGGAAAGTTGACCTGTTTTGCGCGGGTTGCCGTCAGGGTTGCCGTCAAATGAGCAATGACCGTCATCACGAGGCAGGATTGAGAGGGAAGGAACCCGCATCCATTCAAGGTTTGTGTCATCAGGGCAGCGCAAGTCATAACAGAGGAAGTGTGAACAGACCATTCTCTGTTATGCTAGCACTCGCAGCACTGTGTGTCAATTTACGGCGTGCATATATGGGGCCAGCTTGGAGCCAGTTTGAGATCAAGACCGGCGTCGCTCCAACGTCCCTACAACGCCTCGAAAACGATATCTTGTGCCCCTTCCCAAAGGACCAGCCGCCCAAGCTCCCGCAGGTGTTCTTTTCCTTCGGTGATGGTCAAGAAATGGTTGCCAGCTAACTGCCCAAGTTTGCTCGAAAAGCAGGCGGCGCCATAGGGAAAAAGAATCTCGGTCTCGCTGTAACCGCCGGGGTAGAAGAGGACTTCGCCGGGGGCTGGATGACTGGTGTGATTCTCGTAGGAAACGCCTAACTGGAAGTCACCAAGAGGAATCCAGCATGCCTCACCACTCCACCGTGCATGGATGATCTTCTGGTGGTAGGGCAAGAGTTTCTGGAAGGCAGCGCAGGTTTGCGGCGCGTCCGCTTCTTCTAAGCGCGCTGTGAAGCTATATGGGCCAGCCGTAATGCGAAGCACGCTCATGGCCACATCTCCTCTCATATTAAAGTTTCTATTGTTGCTCTTTGCTACTCTGCGCTGCCGATGAAGGCGTGGCGGCCTGGTGGATCGCCACCAGCACTCGTTCCGGCGTCATCGGTAATTGCTTCAGCCAGACGCCGGTTGCATCGTGGATGGCGCAGGCGACGGCGGCGGCGAATGGCACCAGCGCCATTTCAGCGACGCCGCGTGCGCCATAGGGACCGTTGGGGTCCGCCAGTTCTAGTATCACTGGCACGATTTCTGGCGGCATATCAAGCACAGTTGGCAACAGATAGGTGCTGAGGTGTGGAGTGAGGACATGGCCGTCTCGTACCTGGAAGTTCTCCAGCAGCGCGTAGCCAAGCGCCTGCGCCAGGCATCCCTCGATCTGCCCTTCCACCTGCTGCCGGTTGATCGCGCGCCCGACATCATGCGCACTGACAACTTTGAGGACTTGCACCTGCCCGGTGCGCGTGTCTACCTCTACCTCTATCGCTTGAGCTGCATACCCATAGCAATAGTTAGGGAGTCCAGCACCAGTTGCCGCGTCGAGAGCCGTCGTCTGAGGCGGGCGATATTGCACCGTCGCCTCAGCATAATAGTCTTCATTTGCACTCCAACGGGCGCGCGCCTCGATTGCTGCGTCGTAGACCGCGCGCCCGCCCATCAACGTCATGCGCGAAGCTGAGGCGCTGCCGGCATTGGGGGCTTCGGCGCTGCTCTCGGCGATCAGGCTCACCTGCTCCAGCGCAAGCCCCAACGCTTCGGCAGCGATCTGGCGCATGGCAAGGTGCGTTCCCTGCCCAACATCTGCCGCGCCCAGCCGCACGACTGCGCGCTCTAGCTCAGCTTTGCCATTTAATTCCACGGTTGCCGTGGCTTGTTCGGGATAGCCAAACGAATAGCCGACGTTCTTGATGCCGCAGGCGATGCCGATTCCCCGGCGTAGATGAGGCATGGTTTGTGTCTCTGCTCTGGTGACGTTGATGTGTTTGCTCGCCTCTTCGATGCAGCGTTCCAGCACCGGCAGGGCGCTCACACCATCGGGGAGCGGCTGCTGCGTTGGCTCCAGGCTGCCCTCACGGTAAATATTCCGTTTGCGGAACTCAATAGGGTCCATGCCGAGCGCCTGGGCAAGCCGCGTGACCATGATTTCGGCGGCAAATTGCGCCTGCGGCGCGCCGAAGCCACGGAACGCGCCGCAGGGAATATTGTTGGTGTAGACCGCGTAGCCGTCTACTGAAATATTTGGCACTTCATAACAGCCGCTGGCAAAGAGCGTGGCAACTTTGGTTACTTCCACGCTGGTTGAGGCATAGGCGCCACCATCGGCGATGACTGTTGCCTCAACTGCTGTGATCTTACCGTCGCGTGTCGCGCCCCATTTGCAACGAATCGTCACTGGATGGCGCTTGTGGTGTGCAATCATGGATTCTTCGCGGTTCCAGGCGAGCGCCACGGGCCGGCGTAACTTCCAGGCCGCCAGCGCCAGCAGGTGTTGCAGTGAGAGATCTTCGCGGCCACCAAATGCGCCGCCGATGGCCGCGTAACGCACGATTACATGCTCTTCAGGAAGTTGGAGGATGGAGGCAATCTGGCGGCGGTCTTCGTGCAACCACTGGCCGGCGGTTTCGATGACGACTCGATCTTGCTCATCTACATATGCGATGCCAGCCTCTGGCTGAAGGAACGCATGCTCCTGCCAGGAGGTGCTGAACTCATCTTCGATCACTACGCCGGCCTCAGCGAAAGCCGCCGCAGTGTCGCCTTTGCGAATCGGCACATGGAGCAACACATTGCTCTTCAGGCGCGAGTGGGCCAAAGGCGCATCGGGAGCAAGCGCCGCTTTCGGGTCGGTAATTGCCGCTAAGTCCTCGTATTCTACTGCTACCAGTCGTGCGCCTTCTGCTGCGGCGTCTGGCGTTTCCGCCACCACCAGCGCCACTTTGTCGCCCTCGAAGCGCACCTCCTCATGGCATAGCACCGGCTGATCGTCCTCTATCAGGCCATAGGCGTTGTATGGAACATCTACCGCCGTGAGGACGGCTACGACGCCTGGATAGCGCAGAGCGGCGCTGGTGTCGAGTGAAACGATGCGCGCATGCACACGCTGCGCGAAGACCACGTGAAGGTGTAGCATCTCCGCCTGGATGAGGTCGGCTGGATAGCGGGCTGCTCCGGTCACTTTGCCCAGCGCATCGGGTCGAGGAAGTGATGCGCCAATGAGGTCAGCCATGTGCGTTCTCCCTCTCTCCCGCCGCCAGCACTGCATCGAGAATCTTGCGGTAGCCCGTGCAGCGACAAATATTGCCACTGAGCGCGATGCGTGCCTCATCGAAATTCGGATGTGGGCGTTCATCGAGCAGCTTCGCGCCAGCCATCAGCATACCCGGAATGCAGAAACCACACTGTACAGCCCCGCATTCGATGAACGCCTGTTGCAACGGATGAAGTTCGTCCGGCGCGTCAGATGCCGTCGCTGCCAGCCCTTCAATAGTTGTCACCTGGTGGTTGTGCGCCTGCGCCGCAGGGACCAGGCATGACATGACCGCCTGCCCGTCGAGCCAGACCGTGCAGGCGCCACATTCGCCCTCGGCGCAACCTTCTTTGGTGCCGGTCAGCCGGGCATCCTCGCGCAAGAGATTCAGCAGGGTCTTATGACTGGCGGCAGCAACGTGATGAGTTTTGCCGTTGATGGTCGTATCAATCTCTCCGGCAAACTCAGGGTGTGCCATTTGCGCTTTGTCCGGCAGCGGCGTTTCCAGCAAGATCGGCTGCCGTTGTGCGTCGTGTCGTTGATGCTCCTGGGCGTTGGTGGCGATGTATGCGAGCGCACGCTCGACCAGCGCCTTTACGGTTTCGCGCCGGTACACTGCCGAACTACGCACATCGCCAATGGGGCTGGCGTCCTCGCTGGCCAGTTCGCCAGCTCGCTCATGAGTGGCCGTGTCGAGGCGCTTACCGATGAGGTAGCGCTCGACCGTTCTTGCGCGTATCACTGTCGGCGCGACGCTGCCCAGCGTCACCCGCGCGTCGCTGATCCGGTTCTGCGCATCATCGCTGAAGGTCAGCACCGCCGCCACATTGATGACTGAGATGGCCTGTGCCTGGCGCAGTCCCAATTTCAGGAAGATGCCGCGCTGGTTCTCTCGCAGCGCCGCGAAGCGTATCTCGCGCAATACTTCGTCCGGCTGAATGACCGTGCGGCGCACGCCTGTATAGAATTGAGCGAGCGGCAAACGGCGTTCGCCCTGGCTGCTGACCAGCACAACTTCGGCGTCAAGCGCCAGCAATGGTGCGATGGTATCGTTGGCCGGCGACGCGGTGATGAGGTTGCCGGCGATGGTCGCGCGGGTGCGAATCTGCGGTGCGCCCACCTGCTCGCACGCCTGCGCCAGCGGCAACGCATGGCTGCGGACAGCAGAGGAGGCCAGTGCGTCATTGTGAGTGGCAAGCGCGCCGAGGCAGATGATGCCATTTTCCTCTCGCACATATTTCAGGCCGGAAACCGCCGTTATATCAATCAGCATTGTTGTTGGCTTGACGCCGCGCTGTAATTCGACCAGGACATCGGTGCCACCGGCAATGATACGCGCTTCGCCCGCATGACGCTCAAGCAATGCCAGCGTTTCATCCAGGTTTGTCGGTTGCAGGTAGGTCTGCCACATCTGCGTCACTCCGTGTCACCTCGCCTTCGTTGGTTTGGGCGACTACTCTGTCGCCAGTGGGCTAGTTGCCGGATTATACGTAGGGCGCAGAAGTCGCCCAAGCGGAGGAGAGACAATCTTGCCTTCGTGATAGACCGTTCTGCCTCGCACCAGCGTGCGCACCACGCGACCACGCAGCCTGCGTCCGACGAATGGACTGTGCTGATGGCGATACAACAGGTCCGAGGAGTGTAGCACGTCGCTGTGGTGCAGGTCAATGAGCGCCATGTCAGCCTCGGCTCCAACTGTCAATTGCCCTTTGGCCGGCGCCAGGCCGAACCGCTGCGCTACATTGCGGCTAGTAATCGCCGCGATAGTGGTCAGCGGGATATCACGTTGTTCCCAACCTTCCGTGAGCAGGAGGCGAAGCAACGTCTGGCAGCCGGAGATGCCGCCCCAGACATTGAAAAAATCTTCGTTGGTTTTCATCTCGGCAGGCGCCGGTGAATGATCTGAAGCGACGATAGGCAGCGTTCCATCCATCAACAGATGCCAGAGTGTTTCACGTTCCGCTGCGGTACGCACCGGCGGCGCGCATTTTGCCACTGCTCCCAGGCGTTCGACATCTTCTTCAGTCAAGACGAGATAATGCGGGCAGGTTTCGCAGGTGACATCCATGCCGCGCGCTCGCGCCTCCGCCACCAGCGCCACGCCGCGTCCGGTGCTGACATGGACGATATGCAGCCTGCATCCAGTCTCTTGGGCGAAGAGGATTGCTCGCGCAATCGCTTCCCACTCCGCAATTGCGGGCCGCGAGGCCAAATAGTCACGAATGCCGGTGCGCCCTTCAGCGATAGCACGTTGTGCGAGACCTTTGGTGATCTGGTCATTTTCGGCGTGGACCGCGATGATGCTGCCAAGTTGGCTGGCGCGCTCCATGCCCTCATAGAGCGTCAGGTCGTCTACTGCCGGAAAGTCATCTATGCCACTATTAGAGAGAAACGCCTTGAAGCCGATGACGCCGCGTTCTGCGAGTTCTGCCATTTGCTCGATGTTGCCGGGAATCAGGCCGCCCCAGAATGCGAAATCAACCAGTGAACGTGCCTGCGCTGCCGCCAATTTGAGGTCAAAGCTTGCTGCGTCTATGGTTGGCGGATGGGCATTGAGGGGCATCTCAATGTAGGCGGACGCGCCGCCTGCCGCCAGCGCCGCCGTTCCCGTCGCAAAGCCTTCCCACTCAGTGCGCCCTGGCTCATTGAAGTGGACATGCGCGTCTATCACCCCTGGGAAGATGTGCAAGCCGTGGGCGTCAATTTCTTCTGTGGCGCTTCCCTCAATTTCCGGCGCGCAGGCAGCGACACAGCCGTCGCTGATGGCGAGGTCGCTCTGGGTTTTCGCCTCCGCGCTAACCAGCATCCCGCCACGAATGATGAGATCATACTGGCTCATGGGCTTTGCTCCTCGGCGAAACAGGCAATTGGGCAACAGAGTGCAAAAACCGTTCGAGTACAGCAGTTGCCGTCGCTACATCGGCAGCCGCTACGGCTTCGGCAGGGCTGTGGCTGATACCACCAGCGCAGCGCACGAATAGCATCGCTATTGGGGTTATCGCTGCCATGACTGCCGCGTCATGCCCTGCGCCACTTGGCAAATACTTCACAGATATCCCCTGCGCTTCGATGGCCTGTGCAAATAGTTGGGCAAGCTGCTGATCGCATTGCACCGATGCGGTGGCTTGCAATAGTTGCCACTGCGCCGTAACAGTGCGGCGAGTGGCTATTTCCTGCGCCGTTTGCGCTAACTGTGCGCACATCGCCTCGCGTATGTCATCGTCTGGATGGCGTACATCCAGGCTGAGCGCCACAGCGCCAGGAATGACATTGCTTGCTCCTGGCTGCACTATCATCTGCCCGACCGTTGCCACGAGTCCAGCCGTTTGCCGGCTGAGCGCCTCGACTGCCAGCACGAATTCGCTGGCGGCACACAGGGCGTCTCTGCGCAGAGCTGATGGCACCGTACCAGCGTGGCCAGCGACGCCAGTGAAGATAACTTCAATCCGGCTTTGCCCCTGAATCGCTGAAACGACTCCAACTGGCAATCCTTCGTATTCCAACACCGGCCCCTGTTCGATATGCACCTCGCAGTAGCCGATGAGATCATCCTGATCTCGTTTGCAAGTAGCGAGGTTATCCGGATCGCCGCCAAAGCGCCTGATAGCCTCGGCCAGTGTGACATTATCGCTATCAGTCAACGCCAGCAGGCGCCCATCAAATGCTCCGGTAACCGCTTTGCTGCCCAGATAGGCGCTATGGTAGCGCAAACCCTCTTCGTCGGCGAAACCATACACCTCGATAGCGAAGGGAAGACGTATCCGCTGCCGGTAAAGACGCGCGACACACTCCAGCGCCACCAGTACCCCCAGTGGCCCGTCATATTTGCCTGCGTCACGCACGGTATCCAGATGCGAGCCGAGTAGCAGCGTCTTGCACGGCGATGCGCTTGCCTCATAACGACCGATGAGATTGCCAACGGCATCATGGCGCACGCTCATACCAGCGGCGCGCATCCACGTGGCGACCCGCTCGTTCACCTCGCGCATGGCCGGTGTGGCGAAGCGGCGTGTTAGGCGATCTGGCTCCTCGCTGAAGCGCGCAAGTAGATCGCATCGCTCCATAATGGTCGTAGCAGATGCCTCAAGAGATGTGATGGGTCCAACTGACTCACCAGATTGAGTAGATTCAGCAGATTCCTGGTCCATTGCCTGTTCTCTCGTCTGCCCTCAACTCCCCCGGTAGGTGCTGTACGCCCAGGGTGAAGCGAGCAATGGGACATGATAGTGCGTCGCGGGATCAGCGACGCCAAAGCGCACCGGTACATTATCAAGAAATGGCGGTGTAGCGGTGGCGATACCGCGCTTCGCGAAATACCCACCGATGGCGAAAATTAACTCGTAGATACCAACTGTGAAGGCGGCGCCCTGGAGCAGAGGCGCATCGGTGCGGCCATCGGAGTTCGTGCGTGCCGTTGTCACCAGCGTTCGCTCACCGGAAGCACTATCAATGCGCCACAACTCGATGGCAACATCGGCGGCAGGGCAGCCACGAGCGGTGTCGAGAACATGCGTCGTGAGAGAACCAGCCAAGCCCACACCTCATTTCATCTATCATCTATCTTTTATCATTAGTTGTCATTCACCGCGCCGGATGGTCAGTTGAATGAGTCCGTAGGCGGAGAACGGATCGGTGTAGACTTTTACCCGCTCATCCTCTGGCGATACCCCTGCGGGGTCCGGCGTGTGATTCTGCGCCTGAAACGTGACTTCGCTGATCTGCGGAAAACGCGCCAGCATCCGCTGCCCCATTTCATGCACGAGGTGTTGTATGGATTCGCTGACGAATTGGTGAAAGACGACGCCAATGAGATCACGCACCTGTTCGGCGGCAACATACTGGCTTGCGTCCGCTGCCAGCATCGCGGTGGCATCGCCATAGTTCCAGAAGACATCCAGATAAATGAAGAGCGGACGATCCACTCGTTCAGGGAGGGTCGTATAGCTGTCACGCACGAAGTGGGTAAAGGAGCTGCCGGTGACTTTCAGCAGTTGCATGCCCACTAACCCACAGCGATGCGCCGTCAAGGTGGGGCCGTTCGCAGCGCGCGCAAACTCCAACACAGCAGTCGCGTAGTCATCGTGAGAGCGGCTGAAGAGTACGGTACTGCTGGCGAAGGTTCCTGGTGTCCTTGATACATCTGTATCTAGAGGAACAGGAGCGGGTGAAAACGGCAATGCGCGCCCCGTCAGCCGTAGCCGTTCCATCTGTGCATATGTATCCAGAAATGAGTTGCCAAGCAAATCAAGAAAGCCTTCGATGGTTGCGCCCTGGTAGGCAAGTGCCTGCCGAAGCACAAAGTTTTTCATGCTATCGGTGGCAACGACGCTCGTATTGTCGCCCTCAGTGTATGATGAGAGAAAATTATCACCGAAGACCTCGACATCTACTTCCAGCGCAAACAGCGTGTTTTCCCGGCCCGTGAAGCTGGATTCGGGAATTGGCGTGATGCCCACAAGTGGCCGGGCGTAGATGCGATAGACAGGAACACGCGCCTTACCATAGCTGATGTCATACCGGTTTGTCTCTGCCATTGTTGCCTCACTTTCCCTCTTCCTGAACAAGATCGCGCAGCCTGAGGGCGCATATCTTCTCCACCTCATCCAGCGCCGTCTGAACTTCTTGCTCGGTGGTGTTGTTCAGGCGGAGCGCAAAAGCCGCCAGGATGTCATTTTTTGTATTATCACGTGCGCAGATAATGAACGGAAACCCAAACTCCGCCCGATAGGCTGCGTTCAGGCGTGTGAAGTCAGCAAGCTCAGCAGGGGTGAGACGGTTGAGTCCTGCCGCTGCCTGTTCTGCGGTGGAGGCGGCTCCCAGCGTGCCAGAGCGCGCCGCTTTGCCCGCCAGGTCTGGATGCGCCTGAAGCAAAGCGATCTGCTGTTCGCGCGGCGCGGCGCGCATGATAGCGCAGAGCGCGTCGTAAAGCGCCTGCACACTGGCAAATGGGCGCTGCTGCCAGGTTTGTGCGACAATCCAGGGCGGCCCCTCAAAGAGTCCGCCGAGCGCCGCCACAAACTGCTCAGGATTCAGTGTGTTGATTTCCGCGAGTGTTATAGTCATCTGGTGTGTTGGTTGCCTTTGACTTCTAGCTGACTACTTGTTGACTTCTTGGCGGTTCGGCTCTTCACCAACGCTTGTTTATGCTCGTGTCTATCATCTGTATCATCGTTGCAGGTCTTGCAGAGAATATAATCATGTAGAGTTCAAGAACGCCATAGGCCGCTGTCTGTGGAAGATATGATTGACAGTATGGTTGCCCAGTTGTGACGGCTCGGTCGAAGTGGAGGTTGGTACCTATGTCAACGCTGCTGGTCAGGCATGCGACGCTACTGGCGACGATGGACGATAGTGATACACGCTGGCCCGATGGCGGTCTGTATATCGAAGATAACGTCATCCGGCAGGTGGGGCCGACTGGCCAACTTCCTCAACAGGCTGACCGAATAATTGACGCCACTGAGCGCATTATCCTTCCTGGCCTTATCAATACCCACCATCACTTCTATCAGACGCTCACGCGCAATCTGCCGGCGGCGCAAGATGCCACGCTCTTCAACTGGCTGCGTACACTCTACCCCATTTGGGCGAACCTGACGCCGGAAGCCATCGCCGTCAGCACCAAAATCGCGCTGGCGGAACTCATGCTCTCCGGTTGCACAACAACGAGTGACCACACCTACATCTGGCCGAATGGCGCCCGGCTGGATGACCAGATTCAGGCGGCGCAGGAGATGGGATGCCGCTTCCATGCGGCGCGTGGCTCGATGTCAGTTGGCGAAAGCAAGGGTGGATTGCCGCCAGATAGCGTTGTCGAGGATGAAGAAGCCATCCTGCGCGATTCCCAGCGCGTGATCGAGCAGTACCATGATGCAGCGCGCTACGCAATGGTGCGCATTGTGCTGGCGCCTTGCTCTCCCTTCTCGGTGTCTCCGGAACTGATGCGGCAGAGTGTTGCGCTCGCCCGTTCCTATGGCATCCATTCGCATACACATCTGGCTGAAACGCGCGATGAGACCACCTATTGTCTGGCGACTTTCGGACGCACGCCGGTTGAGCTGGCAGAAGACTTAGGATGGGTCGGGCAGGATGTCTGGCATGCGCATATGGTGCATCCATCCGAGCCGGAGATCATGCTGCTTGGAGCGACAAAGACTGGCGTCGCGCATTGCCCTACGTCTAATATGCGTCTGGCCTCAGGCATTGCGCCGCTTGGGAAGCTCCGACATGTCGGCGTGCGTGTTGGCCTGGGAGTAGATGGGTCTGCCTCGAATGATGGGTCGCATCTTCTGGTGGAGGCACGTCAATCGTTGCTCTTGCAGCGTGTGCAAGGGGACCCGGCGGCGCTGACGGCGCATGAGGCGCTCTGGCTGGCGACCCGTGGTGGCGCAGCAGTTCTGGGGCGCGACGATATTGGGTACCTTGCCCCTGGTATGGCAGCCGATTTTATTGGCTATCGGCTGGATACACTGTCGCTGGCAGGCGGCGCAGTGCATGACCCGCTGGCAGCGCTGATATTCTGCCAGCCATCAACCGTAGACTTCAGCGTCATCAACGGGCGTTTGCAGGTGTGGGATGGCACATTGGTGAGCGCCGAACTCCCACCACTGATCGAACGCCACAACACGCTGGCTCGCGCACTGGCACGGGGCGAACGTCCTGACAGCTAAGCAGGTTTGATTCAGAGAGTTACGCTGCAAATTGCTGGCTCTTACCGCGTCGCCGGACCATGCCTGAGGCCAGCATTCACGACCTTTCACGAACATCCATGCTTTCTTTCCCCTTCATTCTTCTGATGTTCACCACAAGGTCTTTCCTTCTTTCTCTATCTTTTTCACGGTCTCAATCTATTGATTTTCTCCTTCTCTCCATCCTCTTTTCGCACAGCCACCGCCATCTGCTGAACATCATATTATGTCAATAATTGTCATTATGTCTTTAGCGCGCAAACTGGCATTTGCGCGCTATCAATGTTCCAATCACCATAATAAGATTACATAACGGGGTTAAATAGACGAGTTTCATATATGAAACAAACGACATCATAGTTGCGCCATGCGCCTGGTGGAGAGTTGCTTCAGCCGGTCGCTTGGGCAGGTCATTGGGTGTGGGGAACATGACTCGCGTGTGGAGGAGATGCTTCTGAGATACCTGGATCGGGGGCAGCCGAGATACGTGTAAAAGCGGCCACAGACAGGCCAAGCCAAATAGCAGCAGCTAGCAGGGTCGCTCAGCTCAAACGACGCCCCTCATGCTGGTATGAAGAATATATACCTGCTGCGGCGTCTGGTGCCGATGAGGCGCATGAATGAGTGTTATGGCTTAGCCAGCGTGACGGAAGCCTGCCGCGCGCATCGTCAGTGGCTCGCCTTGCGCCTGCCCATGCACCTGCACGTGCGCGGCGACCACGCGCCCCAGCACCAGCGTAGAGTCGCCCGCCGCCATTTCGTTCTCGACGCTACACTCCACCCACGCCAGCGTATCCAGCAGCACCGGGCAACCGGTCTCGCCGATCTGCGTGCGTAGCCCATCCAGCTTTTCGGGATGTTTGGCGAAGGACTTGCCGAGCAGGCCGGAGAGGTCGCGTTGCTCCGCGCTGTAGACGTGAACGGCGAAATGCTGCGACGCGCGAATAATCGGCAGCGAGACGGCGGTGTTATCCACCGAGAGGACGATCAGCGGCGGCTCGAAGGAGACCTGCGAGAGCCAGTTGGCGGTGAACGCATTCCAGTGGTCCGCGTCGCCGGTCGTCACTGCATACAATCCATAAGTGAAGAGGCGCAGCGCCTCCTTTTTCACCACTTCTTTCACCACTTCTTCCATGCCATCACCGTCCGCTTTCTCTCTTTGTATCGGCTGCTTCAGCGCCTTACCGCGAACGCCACCGTTGCCGCGACCGCGCCGTTCCAGGTGAGCGTCGCCACGCCACGTCCCACATCGCCGCCCGCAAAGCGCACCGCAAACTCGCCGTAGCGTTGCTGCGCATTGCGTGGCACCTGTAGCGTACCCAGAATTGTCTGCGATGGCAAGCAGAAACGCACGGCGACCGTGCCTGCCTGAGCGGTGGCGATCTGAAAGGTGAGGTATCCTTGCGTACCTGCCCTGAACGATGAAACGTTATCCACCGGGCGATAATCCTGGTGCGCGCTGTCACGCAGGCCAGTGGTCATTTGCACATGGGCGAGTGTCCTGGCAGCGGCGCTGTTGATTGCTGGCGTCGTGCAGGCGGCGATATGGGTCGCGGTAGCCTGCACGCCGGGTCCGGTCTGCACAGGCGAGTGGCCGCCGCGCCCAAACAATCCCGGCTGATGCAGTAGCGCCAGCACTAGACCGACTACGAGCAGCAGCGCGACGCCAAGCAGCGCCGTCTGGATGTAGATGCCAATGCGGCGCGGTTTGGCCGGTGGTGGCGGCGGCAACGTCACCGGGCGATAGCCGATGATGCGCTTCCCAGTTGTGATTGTTGCCTCTTGTGCGGACGCCGTCGCTGGATATGCCTGGATAGTAGTGCCGCCGATGGGTGGTCCATGCGGCGAAGGTGCGAACTCCTCGACGGGAATACCACCCGTTTGGCGTTGCATCAGTTGTCGCTCCCTGCTCGTGATTGATCTATGTGCCTCGCATGCCAGCATAGCATGATGGCGCTGGTGCGCCCATAACGCTATCCCAAATTGGTATACACCCGAAAAGCTGGCTTGCGACTTCGCCACTATACAAAGTATAGTTAGATGCGGCGTCCGCAGGATGCCACGGCAAGCGCAGACCTATACAGGCTACCGCTATGGGTCTGCCGATTTCGTGAGAGAGGATGAAGCGTGTATGCGGCTTGGTTTACAGGTGCCAAACTTTACATATCCCAGTGGGCAGAACCAGCTTGGCGACGACTTCGCGCAGATCGCGCGCCGGGCCGAGCGTGCTGGACTCTATAGTCTGTGGGTGATGGATCACTTTTTCCAGATAGGGACAGTTGGACCGTCTGAGCATGAGATGCTGGAAGGCTGGTCGGCGTTGGCCTTCGCCGCAGGCCAGACCAATCACATTCGCTTGGGCACGATGGTAACAGGCGTGACCTATCGCCATCCGGGTTTGTTGGTGAAAACTGCGACGACACTCGATGTGCTATCGCATGGCCGCGCGTACTTTGGCATCGGCGCCGCCTGGAATGAGGAAGAGCATCGCGGGCTTGGCGTGCCGTTCCCTCCCACCAGCGAACGCTTCGAGCGCCTGGAAGAGACGTTGCAAATCGCGCTTCAAATGTGGTCCGGCGATGAGAAGCCCTTCCACGGTAAGCATTACCAGCTCGAACGCCCGCTCAACTCACCGCAATCTGTGCAGCGCCCACATCCGCCCATCTTGATCGGCGGCACTGGCGAGCAGAAGACGTTGCGGATGGTGGCGCAATACGCCGACGCCTGCAATATCTTCGCCAGGCTAGGCGATGACGTTTTGAAACATAAGCTAGCGGTTCTACGTGAGCATTGCGAACGGCTTGGCCGCCCATATAGCGAGATCGAGAAGACATCGCTCTCTTCTTTGAACCTTAGCCGCGACGGCAGCAACGGTTCGACGACGCCACAGGCAGCGGTAGACTTCTTTGCGCATCTTGCAGAGCTTGGCTTCGACCAGGCGATTTTCAACATGCCGAATGTCTACGATTCCGAAGCATTCGATCTGCTGGCTACCGAAGTCATCCCGCAGGTGGAAAAGCTGACACCTGCTGGCAGGTAATTCCTGCTATCGTATGAACATCACGAGTGAATCGTGTGAATAAGGAGCCTGTTACGTATGGCATTGAGTGAGGCAGCCCGCGCCTATTTGAGCGAACGGCGCTTTGCAGTTCTGGCGACCATCAGCAAGGATGGCATGCCACATCAGACAACGATGTGGTACGAACTGCGGGGTGATACTATCATCATGAACACCAGAGTTGGGCGCCTGAAAGATCAACATCTACGCCGTGATCCGCGCGCATCTATTTGCGTCGAAGATGACTACCGTTATGTCACCATTAGCGGGACCGTCGAGTTGATCGAAGATCAGGCGACAGCGCAGGAGGACATCAGACGGCTGGCCATTCGCTATGACGGCCAGGAGTCCGGTGAACGGCAGGCGCGCGAGATGTTTAGCAAGCAGCAGCGCGTGACGATTCACCTGCCCATTACGCATGTGATTGAACATGGATTTGACGAGGAAGCATGATCGTTGCACTGGCCGGTGGCGTGGGCGGGGCCAAGCTCGCCCACGGCTTGTATCGCATTCTGAAACCGAACGAGCTAACAGTTGTCGTCAACACTGCCGATGACTTCACGCTCTATGATCTGCGCATCTGCCCGGATGGCGATACCGTCTACTATACGCTTGCCGGTCTCGCCAACCCGGCGACCGGCTGGGGCGTTGCTGGCGATACCTTTGAGACGCTGGCGGCGCTGCGTCGCTATGGCGAGGATACCTGGTTTCAGCTTGGCGACCGTGACTTTGCGACGCATCTTTTGCGCACGCAATGGTTGCGTTCCGGCTGGCGGCTTACCAGCGTCTGGCAGGCGTTCACCAATGCGTTGCAGGTGCGAGCGCGCATCTTGCCGATGAGCGATGATCGGGTGGCGACGGTGGTGCGCACGCCGGCTGGCGAACTCGCCTTTCAGGACTATTTTGTGCGGCGCCACCATGCCGACGAGGTGCTTGGCGTGCAATTCGCCGGTATTGAGGAAGCGCAGATCACCGACGAGGTGCGTAAGGCGATTACCTCGGCTGAATCCATCGTCTTCTGCCCATCCAACCCTATCGTCAGCATCGGACCAATTTTGGCAGTGCCGGGAATGCGCGAACTGATTCATGCGGCACGCACGGCAGGCGTTCCCGTCGTTGCCGTCAGCCCGATTGTCGGCGGGCGTGCGCTACGTGGTCCTGCTGATCGCATGCTCTCCGGTTTGGGGCATGAAGCCTCGTCGTTCGCCGTGGCTGAACTCTATCGTGATCTGCTGAGCGGTATTGTGATTGACCATGAGGACCAAGAGGAGGCGGCGCGTATCGAAACGCTTGGCATGCACGCACTCGTCACAAGGACGATCATGGAGAACGACGCGGACCGTGAGCAGTTAGCTGCTGACGTTCTCAACTTCATAGCCAAGCTACGATTTGCTGGCGGCGTGGTCGTTGGAGAATGAAGGCGAAGTCAAATAGTGTGAAGACAAAGACAGTAGCGGTAGTTCCGATCAATGCGCTCATCTCCGCCAAGTCGCGGCTTGCCGCTTATATGGCGGAGACTGACCGGCGTGCGCTCGTCCTCTGGATGGCGGGTGGTGTGCTGGCGGCGCTGCGGGCGTCCGGCGCAATCGAACGCATCGCCGTGGTCAGCCCGGATGCGCAGGTGTTGCGCTGGGCGCGTGAACATGGCGCACAGCCATTGCTCCAGCGCGATAGCGGGCTGAACGCTGGGCTGGAGCAGGGGCGGCGCTGGGCGTATGCGATGGGAGCTGATGCGCTGCTCATTCTGCTGGCCGACTTGCCATGCCTTGCGTCTGATGAAGTGGCAATGTTTGTGCGGCGCGGCGAGGCATCGCCCATTGTGTTGGCGCCTGATCGCCGGGAACAGGGCACCAATGGCCTGCTGGTGCATCTGGATGGGCAAAGTTGCGGCAGTGAACTGTTGGCGCACGCTCCCTCTCGCGGCTCTAAAGAGCCGCGCATTGTGGAGGGGGTAAGATCGTTTCCATTCGCCTTTGGTGTAGACAGCCTGAGCCGCCACCGGGCATTGGCGCGAGAACGCGGCATCGAGCCTGATGTGTTTACGGCGCCAGGGCTGCGGTTCGATGTTGATACACCGGCGGACCTTGCGATGCTCTATGAGTATGGCATCTGGATGCCCGGAGATCACGACGACTATCCGGATTATCGAGGTTATCAAGATTATCAAGACTACCACGAATATCCCGTTGGGGCTGGCGAGGGGAATAGGGAGATGTGGCCGTGAGCGAGTCCAAGGGCGAATCCACTACGCCGCAGAGCGCCGAAGTACGCATCATTGGGTTGCGCGAGACGCCGGAAGTGCATCCGGGTGACGATATCGCGCAGGTCGTTCTCGATGCGGCGGCGGCCACCGGTGTGACGCTGGCGGACGGTGATGTGCTGGTGGTGACGCATAAGGTCATCTCGAAGGCCGAGGGCGCGCTGGTGGATTTGCGGGAAGTCGAGCCGTCCGAGTTGGCGCGACGCTTCGCGGAGACGTGGGGCAAAGACCCGCGCTATATCGAAGTCGTGCTGCGCGAAAGCGACCGCATTTTGCGGATGGAGCGCGGGCTGATTATCTCGCGCACACGCCACGGCTTCATCTGCGCCAACGCGGCGGTGGACGCCTCGAATGTCAGCGGTGGCGAGATCGTTTCGTTGCTGCCGCGCGACCCAGATGCTTCGGCGGCGGCGCTGCGTGCGGAGCTTGGGCGGCGGCTGGGCCTCGATCTGGCAATTGTCATCACCGATTCGTTTGGCCGGCCCTGGCGCAATGGCATCACTAATGTCGCCATTGGCGTCGCCGGAATGCAGCCGATAGCGGATTATCGTGGCCAGCCGGACGACTTTGGCCGTGTGATGAGCGCGAGTATCCTGGCGGTTGCCGATGAAATTGCTTCAGCCGCTGAACTCGTCTCCGGCAAGGTCAATCGTTGTCCATTCATCGTCGTGCGTGGCTATGACTATCCGCGTGGCGAAGGCACAGGCGCCGATCTCATCATGCCGGATCAGATGAATCTATTCAGGTAATTGGCGCTTGCAGGAAGGAGAGTTTCTATGGGTGTGCTGGGTTATGCGGCAATGTTCGAGCAGTTCGCGCCGTCCGATCTGTTGCGGTGGTCGCGTAAGGCGGAAGATAGTGGATTCGGCGCGATTATGGCGTCTGACCATTTTCACCCCTGGACGCCACAGCAGGGGCAGGCAGGATTCGTCTGGTCATGGATGGGCGCGTTGGGGGCACAGACCAGCCGTGTGCGCTTTGGCACCGGCGTGACGGCTCCTGGCTTCCGCTATCATCCAGCGGTGCTGGCGCAGGCCTCCGCGACGCTCGCTGAGATGTTCCCCGGTCGCTTTTATCTCGGCATCGGCGCAGGCGAGGCGCTCAATGAGCATGTCGTCGGCTCCTACTGGCCAGAGGCGCCAGCGCGACTGGACCGGCTGGTCGAATCCATTGAGATCATTCGCAAGCTCTTCTCCGGCAAGGTCATCAAACACAAGGGCGAGCATTTCACCGTTGAGAGCGCACGCCTGTATACGCTGCCGCAGACGCCGCCGCCGATCTACGTGGCAACCTCCGGCCCGCTGATGAGCGAGCGCACCGGACGGCTGGCCGACGGCATTATTACAGTCGGCGCACCAGATGAGAAGATTCGCAACCTGATGAGCCGCTTTGAGAAGGGCGCACGCGAGGCTGGCAAAGACCCGGCGACCATGCCGCGTATCATCCAGTTGCACGTCTCCTGGGCGGAGAGCCGCGAGGCTGCTGTGGAGCAGGCGGTGCGCGAGTGGCCAAACGGCGGTATGGCCTTCCCGAAGGCCGATATCCGCAACCCTGAAGATTTCGAGGCGATGGCGAAGATGGTGCGCCCTGAACACTTCGAGAATCGCGTCTTTATGTCGGCGGACCTGGGCGAGCATGCGGCGCACATCCAGCATTTCATTGATCTGGGCTTCGATGAGGTCTACGTCCACAACGTCGGACGTAATCAGGAGGCGTTCATCGAAAGCTACGCGCGCCAGGTGTTGCCCACGCTGCGGTGGGGGAAGTGAGACCTCACCCCAGCCTGTGGCCACCCCTCTCCCATAGGAGGGGGGAGTGTGGGGCAAACCGAATCGCCTGCTGGCCACGCTTTGTCCCTCATTGCAGGGGTCGTATGCGAGGCTTCGTGATGGCTGGGCAACGGTTCCTCATCTATGTGCGCGTAGTACTTATTGCACCTCGCCACACTCGTTTGCCTAGCGGCCCCTCTCCTCGCGGGAGAGGGGGTAGGAGGTGAGGTCTAACGATGATGCAAGTCGTTCGTTATGCTTCCGCAAGGCGCCGGTGATACTCGTGGAGCGCCGCCAGGGCTTGAGGCAACGTGGGGAATGTCTGTAATGTCAGCGTTTGGTTGTGCAGGAAGATGGAGAGGAAGAACTTCGCCACCGGCTCGCCGTTGCCATACCAGCGTGCCGGATCGTAGTGCTGCACGCCGAGATATGCCTTGAAGCCAATCGTTGCATCCTCGCAGCGCGCCAGTCGACGGCTGCGTCCCCAGGCGACGATGCCCTGCGCCACGTATTGCCCCGGCGTCTCGTCCCACTCTGCGCGATATATTGACGACCAGACGATGCGCAATGTGTCGCTCATCTTGTAAGTCTCCTTGCCAAATTGTCACTCATACGTAGCATAGGATGAGGCAGCCGGCGGTTAAAACCGCGCCTGGATGGCTTTCAGCCGCAAAGTCCGCCGACGCGGACTAGGAGAGTCCTCACCCCCTACCCCCTCCGCTGCGCTTCTCCGCCTCCTGCGCAAGCCTATGGCTTGCTCCGCGCTCTCCGAGCGCGCGTCGGCTGTTCCCATGAGGAGAGGGGCTGCTGGCGGAGGCGTTATACTGAGTTGCAACGATTTCTTGCCGGACGTAAAGAAGGCAAATACCATTTCCCCCCGGTAGCCACTGATCGTTATGCACACCGTACAGTCCCCTCTCCTCGCGGGAGAGGGGTGCCCGCAGGGCGGGGTGAGGTCTCTCTCTGGTTCCATCTAGCCTAGCCGCTGTGCATCGGGTATAATAGCTGAAATTGCGCTGGCGGTCGGGGAGACGGCGGGAAACGGGAGGAATGTGAATTGGCAGGTAACAGCACCAACAACCGTGCCACTGAGCGGATGGGCGGCCTGATGGGCGCGGAGGCGGAGTCGCCTGATGCACTCGATGGTCTGCACGAGGCTGGCAAACGCGAAGTCGAGATGTACATCCGCACCTACCAGACGTTGCTGCGTAGCTCTGGCGAGGTGGGATTGAAGGCGCTGGTGCAGGCGCACTATAACATCAACTCCGTGTTGCATCCCGAAGCGCGCTCCAGCACTCCCGATATGTCGGCGTTCATCTACGCCGTCCTGCGCGTGCCGACGGCGATCCTCTATTCCTCGCGCGTGCTACTCGGCCAATCTGAGGATGTCTTTGCGCTGCATGGCTTCCAGGTGGAGCAGTGGCAGGCGGTGACGGCCTCGGCGCGCCGCCGCAAGTGGTTCTTCGATGGCAAGAACACCCTCGCCGCCTTCATCGCCAGCGTCAGCGACACCGACGACATCGTGCCGACGCTGGTGGCGCTGCAAATCGAATGGAACAAGTTCCACTGGCTGCTGAACTCCGATCCTACCACCATGCAACTCTTGGAGAGCCGGGTGGACCGCTCCTCGCCCGTCTATGCCGAGATTACCAAAGTCGTGCGTGAACGCTTGCAGGTTTCGCAGGAAGATTGGCGGCGGCTGGAAGTCATCTGGGGCGATGCCGTCTGGACGAATCTGCTGGCGATTGGCAAAGAGCGCAAGAACTTCACGCTGCGCATGCTCGGCGGCTCGCATGTCGGCTTCGTCCGCGCCACGCGCAAATGGTGGGCGCCGGTGAGCAAGCTGCTCGAAGATTTACGGCTCGGTCGCCGTCCCGTCTACTTCGTCTCCAGCAACACCCACAGCCTGGCGAACCTGCTCTCTGGTACAGCGCTGCGGCGCGAGGATGAGCTGACGCGCTTCGTCACCACCGGCGCTGACCCGTTCCTCTCCGACGAGTATCGCAAGCTCAAAGAGGGACGCGCCTCCGGCAACTGGCAGAACTTTCTCTACTACGCAGCGCGCGAATATCAGCGCACCCCCGCCGGCCAGGGCTATGCGCGCAGCAAGCCGGTGGAGGAGCAGGAGCGCGGCATCTGGCACATCGGCGCGCGCTACGGCCTGGAACTCGACGTGCAGGTCTTCGATCTCTCGAAGTTGCAGCCGGGCGACCTCGATCCACGGGTGCGCGTGCCCGGCTTCGAGCGCATCTCACAGAGTCGCGGCGTCCTCATCAATATTGATTATCCGCTGGGAATGGCGGCGTACCGCGTGCTGCGCGAGGTGTTGGAAAACAACATTCTCGTCAAAGGCATCTATATCCTGGGCAAGGCGGCGACGCTCAACGGCAGCATCGGTGACGTGATGATTTCCAACGTTGTGCTGGATGAGCATAGCGAGAACACCTACTGGCTGGATAACTGCTTCAGCGCCGCCGATGTCAGTAAGAATCTGGTGTTTGGCGCGGTCCTCGACAACCAGAAGGCGGTTTCCAGCAAGGGCACCTTCTTGCAGAATCGCGCCTACCTGGACTTCTACTATCGCGCCAATTACAGCGTCGTGGAGATGGAGGCCGGTCCGTACCTGGATTCGGTCTACGAAAGCCTCTACATGACGCGCTATCCCACCGGCGAAAACATCAACTTTGCCAAGTTGCCATTCGATCTCGGCGTCATCCACTATGCCTCTGATACGCCGTATACTCGTGGCAAGAATCTTGGCGCGGGCAGTCTCTCGTACTACGGCATGGATTCGACCTATGCGGCGACCATCGCCATCCTGCGGCGCATTCTCGAACAGGAGCAGAGCGGCGCAAGTGGTGGCGGCAGCGATGCCGTGGCCCGTGCCGAGGCGCTCAAGATGCGACGCGCCGGATCCGAGGGACGCCAGGCCACCTCCGTCCGCTAATTGCTATTTCACTCCCTGCGGCGTGGGAGTGGGTGTCGCTGTGGACGTGGGCGGTTTCGTGGATATTGGCGTTGGCGTCTTGAGCGCAGGGCCGCCTGTGTTTAGGGTCGGCGTATGCGTCGCAGTGGCGCTGGCCGGCGCAGATGCGGGCGCCGTGGGTGTGATGGTGCTGTTGAAGGAAGGGAATGCTGGCTGGCCGGACTGCGCTGTATGCACAGGTGAGTGAACATTTGTGTACGTCAGGGCCAGAAATGCCAGCAGCAGCAGCGCATTGACTCCAAGCATCAGCAAGCGTTTGCGCATGGTGGCCCCCTCAAGCAGTGTACCGTTATGTAGATTGCCGCGCGATATGGCTTGACCTGGGATGGCAATGGTCTAGTGTATTGGATGGACGCAAGGGAATAAAATGTGCATCCAAGTATGAGGAGTCTGTACCTGCCTGTCAATTGTTTGCGGAAGCGGATGGTAGATTTGGGTCATCTGAAGCAGAAGGATATGCCTCAGGCAAATCTGGAAAGAGCAGTAACTGGACAATTGAATGAGGCGTTCGCAAGTTCCGTAGATAGCCCTTATCCTGTGCATGACGTGGGTCGGTGATGTTGCTGAGTCCGACGCCGAGCAGGCGAATGGCGGCGCTAGCGTTGCTATCATTGCTAGCATTGAGGAGTGGCGCAATCGTGGTGTGCAGCAGGCGCAACGCCGCCTGCGCGATGTCTTCCGGCGCGTTGGTCGCCCTGGGGAGCGCGCACTGGCGGGTGATCTGGTGGAAGTCTGACCACTTGACCTTGATATGCACGGTCTGCCCCAACACCTGCTCATCGCTGGCGTCGGCGGCGACCCGTTCGGCAAGGCGCTGAATCTGTGCAGCGGCGCGCTCGATATCGGCAATGTCGCGCTCATAGGTCTGTTCGCGTGAGATGCTCTTTGGCGGGCCGTGCTCACTGACGACCGGGCGATTGTCCTCTGCGTTGGCAAGTTGCCAGAGCCAGTGCCCCTGTTTGCCAAAGTGCGCCTGCAAGTCTGGAAGAGATGCCTGCGCCAGTTGCCCGATGGTGGTCAGCCCCAGACGTTCCAGTCGCTCGCGGGTATGCGGGCCGACGCCGAGTAGACGTCCAACGGGCAAGGGATGAAGAAATGCCAGCTCCTCACCCGGCTTGATGATAAGGCAGCCGTCGGGTTTCGAGCAGTCGCTGGCCAATTTGGAGAGCGATTTGTTGCCGGCAACGCCAATGGAGATGACCAGCCCGGTCTCCTGCTGGACCCGCGCCTTGATTTCGCGCGCAATGTCGAGCGCGCGGCGGCATCCTGGCAACCCTGGCGGCAATTCACCATAGGCTTCATCTATGGAGACCCGTTCGCGGGTGATGAAGTAGTCGTCGAGAATTGCCATGACGCGGGCGGATAGCTCTCGGTATCGCTCGAAGCGGGGCCGTAAGAAGACTGCATGCGGGCAGAGACGGCGCGCGACAGCGGCGGACATCGCGCTATGCACGCCGTACTGGCGCGCAGTATAGTTCGCGGTACTCACCACACCACGCCGGTCCGGATCGCCACCAACGACCACCGGCTTTCCGGCGAGCGCGGGGTGATCGAGAATTTCCACAGCAGCGAAGAAGCAATCGAGATCGCAGCGCATGACACGACGAAAGCCCCGAGAAGTCTGAGGCGACGCTGCAATCATGACGCTTGCCCCTTCTGAGTATTGGTACCAATTGCGCGACGAATCTAGGACATATGTTCTTATATTTGTTATTATACATCAGCGCCTTGTGCTTGCGCCGTATGTACCAGAAGGGGAAAACGCGACCTTTCCCCTTCTGGGTCGTACCATATGTAGCAATAGTGTGTGCCGCCGGAGACAGTCATGGAGATGGACCACTCTATGCCGCCAGACAGTTTGGGTATAGTATACTGAATGGGTGGCGCTGCAATGGTGCTTTACTGGATTGCTGGCGCGAAAGATACGCGAAAGATAAACGTAATATCAAGATAGAGGATGCTGATCTGAAGAGTCGCGCCGCTATCCATCGGAGTAGGCACGTTGCATGTGGCGCTGGATCGCTCCGCGACACAAAACGAGAGCAAAGAAGGTCAAGAGGTACATCGGGGGAATATGAGCCTCATTACAAAGATACTCGGCGATCCCAATGAAAAAGAATTGAAGCGGATCCGCCCGATTGTCGAGCATATCAATAATCTGGAAGATGAAATGCGTGCGCAATCCGATGATGAGTTGCGCGCGATGACTGGCGAGTTCAAGCAGGAATTGGAGAACGGCGCCGACCTCGATGATCTGCTGCCAGAGGCGTTCGCTGTGGTGCGTGAGGCGAGCCGCCGGGTCATTGGCCAGCGCCATTACGACGTGCAGTTGATCGGCGGTGTCGTGCTGCACGAGGGCAAGATTGCTGAAATGCGCACCGGCGAAGGTAAGACGCTCGTAGCGACGCTGCCGTCGTATCTCAACGCGCTCACCGGCAAAGGCGTTCATGTGGTGACGGTCAACGATTATCTGGCCAACCGCGACGCCAATTGGATGGGACAGATTCATCAGTTTCTCGGGCTGACGACCGGCGTGGTGCTGACGACACAGAATCCGCAGGGGCCTGAACGCCATGCCGCTTACAAAGCGGACATCACCTATGCCACCAACAACGAACTGGGATTCGATTATCTGCGCGATCACATGGTGCCGGACCTCTCGATGTGCGTGCAGCGCGATCTGCATTACGCCATCGTAGACGAGGTAGATAACATCCTGATTGACGAGGCACGAACCCCGCTGATTATCTCCGGCCAGGCTGAGGAGTCCGCCGAACTCTATAAAGCCTACGCGCGCATCGTTCCACGGCTGAAGCAGGACGAAGACTATACGATTGATGCCAAGTCGCGCACGGTTGCCATCACCCAGGAAGGTATTGATAAAGTCGAGAGCATGCTGGGGTTGAGCAATCTCTTTGCTGACATGGAGCATACGCGCCATCTGGAGAATGCGCTCAAGGCTCATGCGCTCTTCAAGCTGGACAAGGATTACATCGTCAAAGACGGCGAGGTATTGATTGTTGATGAGTTCACCGGACGCATCCTGCATGGCCGCCGCTATAGCGAGGGTCTACACCAGGCCATCGAGGCAAAGGAAGGCGTGCAGATCCAGCGTGAAAATAAGACGTTAGCGACGATCACCTTCCAGAACTATTTCCGCCTGTATGAGAAGCTTGCCGGTATGACAGGCACGGCGTTGACCGAGGCCGAAGAGTTCAACAAAATCTATAAGTTGGACGTTATCACCATCCCGACGAATCGCCCGATTCGTCGCATAGATCACGGCGACTTCATCTATCGCACGGAGCAGGGGAAATTCAACGCCGTGGTGAAGGAAATCAAAGAGCGCCAGGAGGCAGGGCAGCCGGTGCTCGTTGGCACGACCTCGGTGGAGATTTCCGAATACCTCTCGGACCTGCTCAATCGCCAGGGTATCGAGCATAACGTCTTGAACGCCAAGCAGCACGCGCGAGAGGCGCATGTGATTGCGCAAGCCGGGCGGAGTGGCGCCGTGACAATTGCGACGAATATGGCTGGTCGTGGCACAGACATTCTGCTTGGCGGCAATCCAGAAGAGTATGTCGAGCAAATCTTGCGCGAGCAGGATATTGACCCGGAGTTTGCGACGCCGGAGGACCGTGAGGAGGCGCTGGAAGAGGCCAAGAAGCGCTGCGCAGAAGACCACGAGAAAGTGGTGGCGGCGGGCGGCCTCTATATCATTGGTACCGAGCGGCACGAGTCGCGCCGGATTGACAATCAGTTGCGTGGCCGTTCTGGACGCCAGGGAGATCCCGGTGAATCGCGCTTCTTCCTGTCACTCGAAGATGAGCTGATGCGCCGCTTCAATGCCGGTGTGGCGGCGAAGTGGATGGAACGCCTGGGGATGGACGATGAGACGCCCATCGAGAATAAGGCGGTCAGCAGCATGCTCGAATCGGCGCAGGCCAAAGTGGAAGGGTTCAACTTCGATATCCGCAAGAACGTCGTTGACTATGACGACGTGATCGCTGCCCAGCGCGCAGTGATCTACAAAGACCGCCAGGATGTGCTGGAGCGTGCGGATATGCACGAACGCTGCATGCAGATGATGGAGCATGAAATCCGGCGGGTGGTGCAGGCGCATACGACGGCGAACATGCCAGAAGATTGGGACCTTGACGGCATCGTCAAACAGTTCGATACGTGGGGAGTACCGATTCCCGATGACGTTTTCCCGGAGTATATCAACAAGCTACGGCGGGAAGGGCTGACGCGCGATCTCATTGAGGCGGCTAAAGCGGCCTATGCGCGCAAAGAGCAGGAACTCTCCAATGCGGTGAAGGAACTGGGGATTACCGAGACCGGCGAATCCATCATGCGTCGCTTCGAGCGCCAGGTAGTGCTTCAGGTGGTTGATGGTCTCTGGCAGGAGCATATTGACCAACTGGACGTACTGCGAGTCGGTATTCAACTGCGCGGCATCGCCCAGCGCGACCCACTGGTAGAGTTCAAGAGCGAAGCCTATAACGCCTTCGAGCAGCTCAAAGAAGATATCGAGCATTACGTCACCGAGAATCTTTTCCGCGCACAGATTCACCTTCAGGTGCCGGAGCCTGAAGCGTTGCCAAGCAACCTCAAGACGAATACCGAAGCAATTGCCGCCGCCTCCGGCCAGCCAAAGGGCGCGGGCGCGTCAGAGGCGCGCCAGAAGCCTGTGCAGTCTCCTGCTCCCGCCAATTCGGCCAATGGCCGGGCGAACAGCGCGGCATCCAGCCGGCCCAATCGCCACGGCAAAGGCACTGCGAACAGCAGCGGCCAGCAAGGGCGTCCCAGCCAGAATGGCGCGCGCCCAGGCCAGTCGAGACATCCGGTGCAGTCGCAGACGCGACCAGTCGCCGCCATGCAGAAGAGTCAGCCACAGTCACAGCGTGCAGCGGCGATGGCTGGCGCAGGCGCTTCCGGCTCCTCGGCGAAGCTGGGGCGCAACGACCCTTGTTACTGCGGCAGCGGGCGCAAATACAAGCAATGTCATGGGCGCTAGCAAGGGTTCGTCTGTGATACATTGGATACGCTGATGCCGTTGCGTATGCTCCTCCTTTCCGAGCAATGATTGGAGGAGCATTTTTATCAGGATTTCGTCAGGAGATTGAGATGGACAATGGACATCGTGAGCTTGAACTTGTTCCGGAACAGCTACGGCGCATGGCGGACCCGGCCAGCCTCGGCTTCGAGACGACTGCTGGGCTGCCACCTGGCGAGCGGATGGTTGGCCAGGAGCGCGCGGCGGAGTCCATCGAGTTTGCGCTGGAAATAGATGATCCTCGTTACAATCTCTATATTGCCGGTGACCCAGGAACGGGACGCCAGACGGCGGCGTTGACAATGGTGCGCAAGGTGGCGGCGCAGCGAGCGCCACATCAAGATTGGTGCTATGTCTATCACTTCGAGCAGCCGGGAGAGCCACGCGCGCTGGCGCTGCCGGTCGGCAAGGGACGTGCGTTTGCCCGTGATGTGGATGGGTTTGTGCTGGCAAGCCGACGTGAACTGCGGCGGGCGTTCACCGATGATGTCTATACCAAACGGCGTGATGATCTCTTGCGCTCGGTAGACGCCCAGCACGCGGCGCTGCTCGACCAACTTCAGCAGGAGGCGCTGGCACTGGGATTTCTCTTGCAGGGCACGCCGTCCGGCTTACAGATTCTTCCCATCAGGCCAGCGCCAACTCCCGTGGCGGACGTTGTGGCGGACGTAGCTGTTGCTACTGGACCTGAACAGCAGGAGGCAAAGGAAGCAGAGAAGCCGCAACCGACAGCAGTGCCGCAACCGATGACGCGCGACGAGTTCGATGCCTTGCCGCAGGAAGAACAGCAACGGTTGCGCGCCAATCATGACCTGGTGCAGAGGGCGGTCAATCACATGCTGCCGCAGATACGCGCACTGGAAGAAGATGCGCGCAGTCGCGTGCGGCGGCTGGACCGCGAAGTGGCGCAGACGGCTATAGGCCATCTCTCGGAGACCATGCTGGGTGCGTATGCGGAGCAGCCGCCAGTAGTGGAGTATCTTCATGCGATGACCGCCGACATCATTGCGCATGCTGATGTATTGGGCAGGCCATCCGATGATGCGGAGGGTGAGGCCCCAGACCCCGATACGCTGACAGCGCCAGCCGACGATGAGGAGGAGAGCGCTGAGCAGCAGCCGCTAGGAGTCATTGCCAGCGGAGAGGATGATGCCAGCCAGGGCGGCGGCGTGCCGCTGGATGAGGATCTGCGAGTCCGTCCGAATGTGGCGGCATTGCTGCGTCGCTATAAGGTCAACGTGCTGGTTGCCCATACAGAGGACGAACACGCGCCGGTTGTACAGGAAATCAACCCCACCTATATGAACCTGATGGGGCGCATTGAGTATGGCATGCGCGACGGCCTGCCGTATACCGATCACCTGATGGTTCGTCCGGGTGCGCTGCATCGCGCCAACGGCGGCTTCATCATTTTGCAGGCGGGCGATCTGCTGGCGCAGCCGCGCTCATGGGATGCGGTAAAGCGTATGCTACGGTTCGGCATTATCGCGGCAGAGAGCGTCAGCGAATCACAGGGGATGCCACCGAGCGCGTCGCTACGCCCAGAGCCGATTCCCGCGCATGTGAAGGTGGTGCTGGTTGGCGACACCGAGACGTATGCCATACTGATGAACCGTGACGCTGAGTTTCATCATCTTTTCAAAGTGCGGGCCGACTTTGACCGCGAGATGCCGCGCAACCAACAGACGGAACGTTTCTATGGGCATTTTGCTGGTGACGTGGCGCGCGTTACGGGCGGTCCGGCGCTGACGAGCAACGCCGTGGCGCTCTTGATCGAGGAGGGAAGTCGCTGGGCGGAAGATCAGGAGCGGCTTTCGACACAGTTGGGCAGCCTGAGCGATCTGATAGTGGAGGCGTGTTACTGGGCGCAGAAGGCAAAGAGCGCCGTGACGGACCGCATACATGTACAGCAAGCGATTGATGGTCGCCAGCGCCGCCTGGGTTTGTTTGAAGATAAGCTCAACCAGTTGATCGCCCAGGGCACGACACTGATTGATACCACCGGCGGAGTCGTTGGACAAGTCAATGGATTGACGATCATTCACCAGGGCGATTATGCGTTTGGCAAGCCAGTGCGAATTACGGCGCGCACATCCCCTGGTTGGGCGGGCGTTGTAGACCTGGAGCGCGAAATCGGCGAGAGTGGGCCGAGCCATAGCAAAGGTGTCCTCATTTTGAGCGGCTATCTGGCGGGCAGATTTGCGCAGGAGTATCCGCTGAGCCTGGCGGCAAGTATCTGTTTCGAGCAGATGTATGATGAAGTGGACGGCGATAGCGCCTCTTCGGCTGAACTCTATGCGCTGCTCTCCACACTGGCGGGCGTAGAGATCAAACAGTCGCTGGCGGTCACGGGGTCCGTGAATCAGCGCGGAGAGATACAGGCGGTCGGAGGCGTCACGCTGAAGATCGAGTCATTCTTCCATATTTGTCAGGCTCGCGGCCTGACGGGAGAGCAAGGCGTGCTCATCCCCAAAGCCAACGTGCGCAATTTGATGCTGCGTGAAGAGATAATCGCGGCGGTGCGAGACGGCATGTTTCATATCTATGCCGTCGGCACGATTGACGATGGCATCGAGATATTGACGGGCATACCAGCGGGCAAGCCGGACCTCGAAGGACGCTATCTCGAAGGCACGATCAATTCGCGGACGATGCGAGCATTGCGGACCTATAGTGAGCGCGTGCGTGCCTTCGGGCTGCCCGCGCCCGTAGCTGGCCGGAGCCGAACGGAGCGAGTATCGGAATCTCATTGAGCGCATTTCCAATAGTCAAAGACTATGTTGAGTAGCCAAATGGGACAGAGAAAGAGAGAAAGTAGGATGTAGGATGTTCTGGTAGGGCAGACATTTTTGTCTGCCAGCCTACCAGAGTTGCGTGGGCAGACAGGAATGTTCTGCCCTACCGATGTCAAGCGCCGCCTTGTCATGCGCCAGGTGGTGCGCTAGAGGCTACCGGCGTAGACCATCAGACCGCCATCAACGAAGATGGTGGTGCCGGTAATGTAGCTCGCTTCATCCGAGGCCAGCCATGCGACGAGATTGGCGATATCGGTTGGCTCACCGATGCGCCCCAATGGTATCTCCGCAAGGAGCGCCTGCTTCCGCTGTGGATCATTGAGCGTGGCGGCGTTGATTGGCGTGGCGACGGCGCCCGGCCCAATATTGACGATGCGTATCCCATCTTTCGCCAGCTCCGTTGCCAGCGTCCGCGTGAGCATGCGCAGGCCGCCCTTTGCGGCGCAATAGACGGCGTTGCCGACCATAGGCAACTCCTCGTGGACCGAGGAAATGTTGATGATGCAGCCACCGCCGCCCTGATTGTGCATCTGCCGCGCCGCTGCCTGGGCCGCGAAATACGCTCCTTTCAGGTCAACGGCGATCTGGCGGTCGAATGAGGCTTCGGTGACATCAAGGAACGGCGTCGGCTCCTCAATGCCAGCATTGTTGACGAGAATATCCAGCCTGCCGAACGCCGTAACAGTCTGCGCCACGAGATTCTGCACGCTGGCGACCTGCGACACATCCGCCTGCACCACGAGCACCTTCGCGCCCTGTGCCTTGAGTTCATCGGCTATAGCGTCGGCGTCGCCGCTATGTGTGTGGTAATCGAGCGCGACGGCGGCTCCCTCACGCGCCAGCCGCCGCACGATGCCTGCGCCAATGCCCAGCGATCCGCCGGTGACGATTGCGACCTTACCTGTCAATGCCATCTGTCGTGTATCCTCCTGCTCGCTGATTACAGAGAACTGACCACTGGCTTTGCCATGTGTAGCATACAACAGGCCGGATGATAGCGTGCTGTGACGAACATCGCGCTAGTGGGATACTAGACCGATGCGGAAACCGGACGGGTCGAGAGCGCGCGCAGCCGTTCGAGCAGACCGGGAAGCTGCGCCAGCAGGACGTCTACATCTTCATCGGTGTTGCTGTGGCCGAGCGTCAGGCGTAGGTGTCCGCGCGCGTCAGCGGCAGGGATGCCCAGCGCCGTCAGCACATGTGATGGCTCGATATCGCCGGACGAGCAGGCGCTGCCGCTGGAGGCGGCGATGCCGAGCAGATCGAGGTTGAGCAAGAGCGATTCGCCCTCGACGCCAGCGAGTGTGAAGCTGGCGCTGTTGGGAAGGCGGCGCTCTGGATGTCCAGTGAGCGCAGCGCCTGGCAGCGCCAGCACGCCAGCGATCAGCCGGTCGCGGAGTGCGGTCAGGCGCGCTGCTTCGGCTTCGCGTTCCGCGCGCGCTAGGCGTAGCGCCTCGGCGGTTCCCACTGCCCCGCCAACATTCTCTGTGCCGGCGCGGCGGTTGCGCTCCTGTGAGCCGCCGAGTATCTGCGGCTGGATACGGGTTCCCTGGCGCACATACAAGACACCGACCCCCTTGGGTCCATAGAACTTATGAGCAGACAGCGAGAGCAGGTCAACGTTCAGTTCGGTGACATCGAGGTTAAGCAGCCCTGCCGCCTGCACCGCGTCCGTATGAAACGGAATCTTGCGCGCGCGGCAGATGCGCCCAATTTCCGCGATGGGTTGAATGGTGCCAATCTCGTTGTTGGCGTACATCAGCGTCACCAGCGCGGTCTGGTCGTTGATGGCTGCCTCAACCGCTGCTGGATCCACCAGTCCGGCGCTATCCACCGGAAGATAGGTAACGGTGTAGCCTTCGAGCTCAAGCTGCTGGCAGGTATGGAGGACCGCGTGATGTTCGATGGCGGAGGTGATGATATGGTTGCCACGACGACGCTGTGCGTAGGCAATCCCTTTGATTGCCAGGTTATCCCCCTCCGAGCCGCCGCCGGTGAAGATGAGTTCCGTTGGCCGGCAATGCAGTATTGCGGCAATCTGCTCATGCGCTTCATCGAGGGCGGCAAGGCTCTTTCGCCCAAGCGTATAAATACTGCTGGCGTTGCCGAACAGGTCTGAGAAATATGGCAGCATCCGTTCGACCACACGCGGGTCGGTCGGCGTAGTGGCTGCATGATCGAAATAGATAGTTCCATCGGGAAGTGGCATAAGATCGAAGCCTCCTGCGTCATGCCAACGCATCTCTGCGCCTGCTACTGGCGTATGGCGCCCGGCTGAGAACAAGAACCGGATGTGCTCTGTATCATGTGTTCTACAGTAGCATCATAGCACGTCCGTGCGCTTCCGTTTGCATCCGCCCAATGGGAAGCAGCGCGCACATGCAAGAGAGTAAACGTCGCTCCATCGGTTTGACCTGGAAGGCGCTACGTGTTATGATGTAGCTGTACGATACCCCGGTAGGGTACATATTACTTGTGTATGATACCCGCAAGTTTGGGAGGATGCCATGTCTGACAAGCTCGTTCAGGTAACAGATCAGTCATTTTCCGATGTTGTTCTCAAGTCGGATAAGCCGGTTGTGGTGGATTTCTGGGCGCCGTGGTGCCATCCCTGTCTGAAGATGGCGCCGACATTCGAGGCGCTGGCAGGTGAGTACTCTGATAAGATGGTTTTCGGCAAGATGAACACCGACGAAAATCAGATGACTCCCAGCCGCTACGGGATTCAGGGTATTCCAACACTCATTTTCTTCCGCAATGGGCAGGAGGTTGGTCGCATCGTTGGCCTGGAGCGTCCGGATGTTTTGCGCAAGCGCATTGACGCTACGCTGAATGCGGCTGTCTAGGTGATGCTTTCGCTTGCTGCCGGCGAACCCGTGTAGGCGGGGGTATGACGAAGGCAGGTAGGAGCGAAAATGGCGAATGCCACAGATAAAGCGCAATCAGATCTGCACATGCGGCTGCGCCGTATCGAGGGGCAGATACGCGGCATCATCAACATGCTCGAAAACGGGAAATCCTGTGAGGATGTGGTGACGCAGATTCTCGCGGCGCGCGCAGGTATGGAGAGCGTAGCCGCCGAGGTGCTGCGTTGCCATGTCGTTGATGCCATGTCCAGCCGTCCACCGGACGAAGCGCGCGAAGCCGTTTTGCGGGCGATCACGCTACTGGCGAAAGTGTAATTGCGCCAGATAGACCTATTGCGCCCAATTGCTGGCGCGTGAGTGAATAGCTATTTCTCACGCGCCAGTACGCATTTCTTGCCGCTGCATGAGATACTTTACTCGTGCAGCGGCTTTCTTATGCTCGCCTGAATTGTGGGAATGGTGTTGTATTGGGAGGCCGCGCAACAGTACCAACATGTAGAACATGTATGAGAGACGAGGACTGCAAACACGATGTCAGAGTCAGATAAAGCGGATACGCCGGAATTTCTAACTTCTGAACAACCTGCTGGGCAATCTACTGAGGAGCTTGCGCCGATACTCTTGCGCGGTGATCTCCATGAAACCATCTGGGGAGGGCAACGCCTGACGGCGTTCGCAGGGAAAATGATCGCCGAGGGGATGACCGTTGGCGAATCCTGGGAGACCGCCAACGAGAGTGTTGCCCTCAATCCGCCATATGCCGGGCAGTCGCTTGGCGCGCTCGTGGAGGCACTGGATGAGCGGCTGATCGGCTGGCGAGCAGCAGAAGTGTTTGGGCATCGTTTCCCGCTACTCACCAAGTTCATTGACGCGCAGCAATGGCTCTCTGTGCAGGTGCATCCCGATGATCGCTACGCCGCCGAATACGAAGGCGGCAAGCTCGGCAAGACGGAGACATGGTATATCCTCCATGCAGAGCCGGGGGCCAAACTGGTTTTCGGACTGGCGCGCGAGGCCAGCCAGCAGGAGGTGCGCGAGGCCATCGCTGCCAATCGCCTGGAAGAACTGCTCTATACGTTCGAGGCGCACGCCGGTGATGTGATTTTCGTGCCAGCAGGCACCGTGCATGCCATCGGCGCGGGCATCGTCCTCTATGAGCTACAAGAATACTCGGATGTCACGTATCGCATGTATGACTATGGGCGTTTGCAAGCCGATGGCACACCGCGTGAGCTACATGTCGAGCGCAGCCTCGATGTCATGCGGTGCGGTCCAGCGGAGGCCACGCGCGTCAATCCCGTCGTCGCGCCGGACGCCAGGTTGGATGGCGAGCGGCGTGTGCTCGTGGCCTGCGAGTATTTCGTCGAAGAGGAACTGCGCTTTCATGGCGCATATGCCGCCGCGACGACCGGCGCAAGCTGCCATATCATTTCTATCCTTGATGGCGCCTGCAACTTGACCGTTGGGGAGACGACACTCGCGCTGGGGCTTGGGAATACAGCGGTCATTCCTGCGGCGCTGGGAGAGTATCATCTGCAAAGTCGTGATACGGCACGGTTGCTCTGTTCCTACGTGCCGACACGCGATGACCAGGATCTTTCGCTCTGGCGCAACAGCCAGCCGCACGCCGGTTGAGCAGTTTTCACATCTGATCGTGCGGATAGCGGTCCCAGATGGCTAGCAATTGCTTATACTCGCTGGATTGGTCCACGTCGAGTCCGAGCATGGCGTCTTCGGCCTGCGCCAGCCGCAACAGTTCAGGGTGATTGGCGATGACCGACCGGGCGCCTTCATCGCCACTGATGTGCGACACCTCGTCGAAGAGGTGTGCCGGAAAGTACACCGGAGTGCTGCGCGTACCTGCATACACGCTGGCGATAATGCTGCCGGGCGTTGAGCGGGCTGATTGCAGCAGATGGTTGATGAGGTCCGCTGAAACGAGCGGCTGATCTGCGAGCATGATGAGCGCCCCAATCACTGGCGGAGTGTGGCGTGAGACTATGCTGATGCCCGCACGCAGCGAACTGGCCATGCCGCTGGCAAACTCCGGGTTGAAGCACACTTCATAGCGTCCGGCAGGCAGCGCCGCCTGAATCTCTGCCGCGCGGTAGCCGAGGACGACGACGACGGGATCGGCGGAGCTGGCGCAGGCCGCCGCGACAGCATATGAGACGAGGGGTCTGCCGCCGAGCGGCAAGAGCAATTTATGCGTCTCTGACTCCATGCGGCTCGAGCGGCCCGCCGCCAACACGATTGCGGCGACCGATTGTACTCTGCTCTCCATCGCTCTTCACTTTCGCCTTGCTTGCACACAGCAGCGATTTTCGCCATGTATTGAAAGGGTACGCGTGATTTGGATACAGAGTTCTTTGCTACATCGTCAGTGAAAGGCCCACCGAGTTGCCAGAGCAATCAGCACACCTATTGCCAGACACATGGGTCGAACGCTATGACAACGCGCTCCGCTCATTGAACGATACCACGCATATGGTTGGAATCGCGCGCAAAATACGGGCGCTCGCTGGAACTCCTGACGCTGCGATGGAAGTGCTGGCGGGCGGTGAAGGATTGGCAGGCGCAGCACATCAGGGACGGAGTGAAAACCGGCGAGTCGGGTTATTTGCCGGCACGTTCAATCCGCTGACTCGCGCGCACATTGCACTGGTGGAGGCGGCCCAGCGAGAAGCTGGGATAGAGAGCGTGCTGTGGGTCTGCGCAGTCGCCAGTATTGATAAGGAAACCGTTGCGCGCGCCACGCTGGCGGACCGTCTGGCGCAGCTCATGGCGTATGTGTCAAGTGTGCCGGCGACAGCGGTGGCGCTGGTCAATCGAGGCTTATATGTATATCAGGCGCGGGCGCTGCGGGCGCATCTTGCCCAGGATACCGAGGAGGTGGTGTTGGTTGGCTACGACAAAATTGTGCAGATCTTCGATCCACGCTACTATATGGACCGCGATGCCGCGCTCGACGCTCTGTTTGCAGAAACACGCATCCTCGTGGCACCGCGCCAGGGTGATTCGCGGGCAGCATTAGAACGCCTGCTCGCGCAACCAGAAAACCGGCGTTATGCCGACCGGGTAGCGTATTTGTCGCTCCCCGCCGGATACAGTGAGGATTCTTCAACGGCTGTTCGTCAACTGGCGGCTCAACCAGATTGCACGGTGTACGATCTGGCGCGGCTTACTCCGCCAGAGGGGGCTGCGCTGGCGCTGGGGATGGGCGCGTACCGCGTGGCACCGATTATGCGAACTGATTATTACATCTGGCGTAGTGCCTGGGTGAAAATCCTCACCATCATGGCCAGCACTGTTGAGGCTGTGACTCAATTCCCGCCGCTGGACCAGCTCTGTGACGCCGCGATGGAGCTGGGTGAACGGGGCGAACGAATTCGAGGTATGCTGCTGGCCGACGCGCCCGATGGGCAGACAATTACCTCATTACTCGCGGCGGTGAGAGGACTGTGAAGGCCGGGAAGGATGGGAAGGACCTGGCGGGTGTGAAGGATGTGAAAGACGGGAAGGATCGTCAGGGCTGAGTTTATCCCAGCGGCTGCGGAGCATGAGCGCCATCACGATCATGATGGTGGAAAAGAAGACAATTGAGCCAAGCGCCAGCAGGATCAGGGTTGTCATCTCCTTCTCCCTTTCTTTACGTAATATTGGATGTTGTATGGTACTTTTAGGAGATTGATAGGACCCGTCAGTAGCAAGTATGTACTACTTTTGGGTGTAGCAGGCGATTCGGCATGGTATTTGCGTTGGTCGCTACGAAGGCCGTTGAAGCCCTTGCTCGCCTACGGTTCTGATGAGAAATGGCGCGCGATACCGCGATACCGCGATACCCGGGGCGATGCCATAGATATAGTGTACCGCAATGAAGCGGAAGAAGGGATGATATCTGCTGTGATAGATATACGCATTGACCAGGCCCAGGAAATACGTCAATCATCCGTGATCTCACACCGGCAGATCGTCGCCGTGCGTCTTCTCCAGATGCCAAGCCAGGAATTGATGACTGCCATTGCTCATGAGCGTGACACCAATCCGGCGATTGAGCTATTGGAGCGCGAGAGTTGTCATTACTGTGGCGCGGGTCTCGATGTGCCTAGCCGCACATGCCCTGCGTGCGGAACGCCACTCGTAGGCGGAGAGAACCATCATGAGGCGACGCTGGATAGCGGCCTGGGCGCTACAGCGGGCGGCGGCGCCTACGAAGACGATGGTTCCGACCCCATGATGCGGGTCGCTGCCTCGGTGGAGCGTGGCGATGGCCTCTTACAGATGTTGGATGTCATGATTGACGAGGATGAGTTTGAGATTGCCGAATACCTCGTCGGAAATCTGGATCATCATGGATATTTGCCGGAATCCATTGTCGAAGATACGGCGGTGGCGCTCTCCTGCGATCCAGCGCAGGTGGAAGGCGTCTTGCATAAACTGCATCGCCTGGACCCGCCAGGAATCGGCGCACGTGGGGCGCAGGAGTGTTTGTTGATTCAACTTCAGCGCATGCGGCAGGCGGGCAATCCGCGTAAGCTGGCTGAAGTTCTCGTAAAAGACTACTTGCAGGATTTGGCGTTCCGGCACTTCCGTGAGGTGGCGCATGCGATTGGCTCAACCCCGAAGGCAGTGGAGACGGAATGGCAGTTTATCCGCGAGCATCTCCATCCCTATCCCACGCATGGATTCGATCCTGATTGCAGCGAGATGGCGGAGGCGGCGACTACCATTCGCCCGGATGTGGTGATTCGCCGTCGCGGTGCAGGATTTGAGGCTGAGGTGGTCGAACGGCAACGTTATGATCTTCAGGTTCACAAGGGCTATCAGTGGGCGCGTAAGCATATCGCCGAAGCCAGTACTAACGACCACGACCAGCAACACATCCGCACCTATGTCGAGCGCGCGCAGTCCTTTATCGCCGCCCTCAAGCAGCGCTGGGATACGATGCAACGAGTCTCGGATGCGCTCATCGAGTTGCAGCGGGGCTTTCTGGAACATGGGCAGAGCGCGATCAAACCGTTGACGCGCGCCGATGTGGCAAAAGTGGTGAAGTTGCACGAGTCTACGGTCAGCCGTGCCACCGACGGCAAGTACGTCTTGTTGCCAAATGGGCGGGTGGTGCCGTTTGATGACTTCTTCGATTCGTCTTTGCCGGTGAAAAAGGCGCTACGTGAACTAATAGCGACGGAGAATCCACGCAGACCGCTGAGCGATGAACAACTTGCGCAACTGCTCACCAACAAAGGATTCAGCATTGCGCGCCGGACGGTGGCGAAATATCGTGAAGAGGAAGGGATTCTCCCTTCGCGTCTGCGCCGCAGCCGGGGCACGAATCGCGATCACGTAAAAGCGCCGGAGCGAGCGTATGCGTTCTCTGCCGCACGACGCTAGGCATGGCGCTGTGACTCCATGACGCTATGAAGATATCAAGGGCAACCCTTCGCTCATGGAGGGTTGCCTTTCATCTTGCATCATTACACGCTCAGACTACACTCAGACAATGATCCATGCGCGTCTGACGATGGGCACGCCGTGTTCGTCGCTACATTGATGGAGATAGGCGCGCATGAGATCGCGTTCCGCCGCAGGCAACAGCGCAGGTCCGGCGCAAAAGAATCGCTGTTTTCCGCGTGGGCGCAGCATGTACTCCCGCGACGAATGTTCGATCATATCCATATCTTCCCATGCCTGTATGTCCGCCTGGCGGCTGAGAAACATCTTACGGCCCAGGCCCTTCTCGCTGACCTGCACCTCTTGTAGCAGCCAGAAAAACAGCGCCAGCGCGACACCTCCCATGACAATACAGCCCGCGCCGATCAACGTGCCCGCGATGCTCCCTGCCAAGACGATGATACCAACACCAGCGATCAGCAACAGGCTGCCAATACCGGCAAACAGGTTACGCCAGAATAAGCGTGGACGCGCCCGGAGCGTTCCCGAAATGCCGCCGTCCGGCTTCGTCTGGATATCCATCGTGAATATCTTATTGGCTTCCTGTGCCAGCGACCCGGTCAAAACATGCTGCGGCAGGCGAAACAGGAACTCGCGCCGCAGACGCGCGCCATCGCGCAGTAAAAACGGCGTAAAGGTAATATGGCGCCCGTCGCTGGCGGTGGCGCGTATCGAGAGGCCAGACTGCTCCACCCGTTCAATAGTTTCCCAGGAGAGTGTTGTCCAGGGCCGCAATGGGCGACCAGTAGCGAAGTCATGTGTCGTTGTGCGGGCGCTTTGCATCACGAGCCAAAACACGGGCAAGCAAAGTATCCAGAGGGCGATCATCAGGAACGGAAGCCAGATCGGGATAGCGCCAGTGATATTCAAGAAGACGATAGCCCCAATCAAGGTGACAACGACGGGAAACAAGAGGATAGTGAGCGCAACTAACGGGCTTGGCCGGTAGAATTCTACCTCCACCAACGGTTGCGATGGCGTAGCGCGATTTCGCATGTGACCTCGACTGAGCGGTGGTACATTGGATTGCACTGTCATTTCCCTGTCCTGCCTGCCTGACGTTGTGACGTGTCAGGAATTATATGTGGGCGTTTGGCAATGCGCAATGCTGATGGGACATCCGACTGGTGCAAGTGCCTCAAACCACATGTGCGTCACATTGATAGATGCCGATGGTGTATGCTGAAGCACGGCAGAGTTTAGAATAAGCTAAGGCGAACAGGCAAGCGTATGCAGAGCGCAGCGACGGCGCAGAAAGCCACTCAGGGCCGTATCTGGGGAGACCAGCCATTCTGGCGACGCGCTGCCGCATCATATGCGCTGCTACTCTTGCTGTTGCTGTTATTGGAACGTCTGAGTTTTCGCGCCGCGCAGATGCCGCTGACGCTGACCACCACTCCCACCAGCCTGACGCTGACCGTTGATGGTGCTTCCCTGCACCTGCCGCTCGCCTCTGCGCCGACTCAGGTAACATTCGTGCGTGGCGATCCAACGGTGCGCGAATTTCAGCTCGATGGCACTGATAGTATCAATAATTTCTCGCAGGACCCGACTTATCTCCATCAAATCGCTACTACGCCGTACTATCGCTTTCAGGCGTGGATGCGCGATTTTGATTCGTATAGCTCCTGGCATGATGTCACGGTGCGTGATACGGCGACGGGGCGAACAACGACCCAACTGGCGGCCCTTGCGAGCAGCGCCAGTGTCGCGCTCCCACCAGCCGGCGCGATACTATCCGCTACCATTCAACGGCTGGAAGTTCCCGTACAGGTGGTGGTGTTCTGCGGTGGTTCGGGTGGTGGTTCGGAATGTGGCCTTATCACGATAGACCGCAATAATCGGTCTATCCAGGCGCAGACATTTCTGCCCAATGGCGCGGTTGCGGTAACACAGAAGGTGTATTTTCCCACGCAGCCTATACCGTTCATTGCCGATGTCGTGAACCTGCTACTACACGTTGCCATCTGGGCGTGGTTGTTGCTAGGGGTCTGCGTTCTTTTGCAGACGGCGCTCGTTGCGCTCTGGAGCGTATGGGAAATATGGGATATATGGCCCGCGCGAACGCGGATTGAAGTGCCAACGGTGGTCCGGCGTTTATGGCGATCAAGCTGCTTACTCTGGCGGCGTCTCTGTGTGGCGTTGCCAGTGCGCGATCAGTGGGATGTGGCAGCCGGCGCCATCGTTCTGGCAGCTTTTGCTTTCACTATCTGGATTGCGCTGGCTGAATATCAGGCGCAGCCGCATATCCTGGATGCCAGTGCCTATTTCTTCCAGGCGAAGATATTTGCCTCTGGACGGCTCTCAGTGCCAGTGCCAGCAAACTTGCCCGCGTTTCAGGGACCATTTATGGTGGCCGATCAAGGTCGTTGGTTTGCCCAGTATCCACCAGCAACCTCCGCGCTGCTGGCGATTGGCCTGCTGGTGCATGCGCCGTGGCTGGTTGAGCCGTTGCTGGGCGCTGCGGCGCTCTGGGGCGTGTATCAGTTGGGGCGCCTGATGTTCAGCCGGGGGACGGCGCTGCTGGCGGTGTTGCTGGGCGCGCTGTCACCGCTCTATCTCTACCTCGCCGCCTCGTATCTCAGCCATACGATAGCCTTGTTTTTCGGCGTGTATTTCTTGCTGTTTTTCCTGCGGTTTGATCAAAACCACCGGCAGCGCGATCTCATCCTGGCGGCGGTCTGCGCGGGCGGTATGTTCCTTACGCGTGAGTTCAGCGCGGTTTTGTTGTGTAGCAGTGCGATAGTGTTCATTCTGGTTTGGCATCGTCGTTCGTGGCTGCGCGAGTGGAAGCGTATCGCGCGGCTGGCGCTCGCGCCGCTTGGTGTTTTGCTGGTCTTTGCGTTGCTCTACCTTGCTTACAATGCGCAACAGACGGGCGACCCGCTCTTGTTGCCGCGCACCGTCTTTTATCCCGCCGACCGCTATGGTTTCGGGCAGGGCATCGGGTTCTATGGCGAACATACGCTGGCCGCCGGATTTGTCAATCTAGGCCAACTGCTCACCATCCTGCTGATTGACCTCTACGGCTGGCCGTTCTATCTGACGCTGGCGTTTATCCCGCTAGCCTTTCTGCGGAGATGGCAGCAGTTAGGTTGGGATGTCTTCTGCCTTACACTTGGCGGCCTGCTGATTCTGGCTCAGGTCGGCTACTTTTATCATGGCATCTACCTGGGGCCGCGCTATCTCTTCGAGGCGTTGCCATTCCTGCTCCTGCTCAGCGCACGCGGTATCAATGGCCTGTTCGGAGCAATCACTGCTTTTGCGCGCCGCTGTTTTCCGTTGCTACAGCGGCGCCTGGCGCATTTGAGTGCCGGCCTGCTGGTCCTCGTGTTGTTGGCTGCCCTTATTGGCTGTAACCTGGGCTATTATTTGCCACGACAGATCGTGTTGTACCACGATTACACCGGACTGCCAGTGAGCCAGCCGCTACAGGTAAACACGATTTATGGCTTTCATCCGGCGCAGGCGATTATTGTGACAAACGACTGGTATATCTACAATTATGTGCTCTTTCCGCTGAACGCTCCAGATCTCAATGGAGCGACGCTGTATGCGTATGCCGCCAGCGGAAATACGGTGCAGGAGTTGGAGAAACAGTATCCCAGCCGCTCAATCTATCTATTGCAGGTCGGGCCAAACGGCGCAGTCACCTTTCTACAAGTGCCACACTGAGCACCTTCAACCATAAACGCCGCTCACCACTTGACGCATAGGCGAGCAGTCGCTACCCTTAGAAGCAGAGGTGTCAATGGTCGTTCAGTGAGACGAGTGGAGAGCAGTGTGAGACGACGCAAGGCGGATGAGAAGCGTGCCCCCAGGATAACGCACGATCAGGTGGTCGAGCTGCTGGTTGATTATCACCTCGGCAGACTCTCGCAGGCGACCAACCGCGCGATTGAGTCGCATGTTGCCCATTGTCCACTCTGCCAGATGCAAGGGCTGGACCATACCGTAACGGAGAAACGGGCGGTTCAACGCCGGATTCGCAAGGTGAAACCCAAACGCCGCCGCCTGATTTCCCGGCGCGGGCGGATCATCATATTGATGCTTGTGCTGATTATTCTGGCGCAGATCATCGCGTATGAGGTAGTGCGAAACCATCTATTTAGCAATGGCCTTCCAATCAAACTCTAAGCTTCGTTCCAGCGTGTTCCATCGCATTTCATGGGCTGGTGGTGCTGTATATCGTCCGGCATGGTATGCTGCACTCGGCTGGTGCAGCGTGGGACCAGGGTTCTTTTGCTGACTCAGGATGAACTGTGATGAGATCGTGTGTACTATCGCGCCATGCCGCTTCTGGGTCTGGTGCGCGTATCTGGGGGAGAGGGTGACATGAGCGAGACAGATAGAGGGCAGCAGCAACATGTTGACCAGGGGGGGCAAGTTCTGGCGTCTGCGTGGTGGGCGCAAGGTGACTTCCCGCCGCGTTCCGGCTGCTCCGTCGAACCGTTGATTGATGGGCGTGCGGCCATGTTTGCCATGTGCAAGGCATTCCTCACTGCCAAACAGTATATTTTGCTGGCAGGTTGGGATATGTCGGTGGACTTGCCGATGGTACGCGGTGGCGATGTGCGCATTCTTGATGATGGCGTCACACAGGAGCATGGAATATCCGGCTGGTTGCGAGCGCAAGGGTTCGACGATGAGACGATAGCGTTCTGGATGGCGGACAGGTTGCGAGTAGTGGATGTGTTGGGGTTCGCCGTCAAACGTGGGGTAAAGGTTGGCGTGTTGCTCTGGGATGCGTTCCATATGGGCAGCCATGTGACGAACGATCCAGTGAAGCAACGGGAGGCGTTACAGGCGGTGGGCGTGGATTGCCTTCTCGATGATAGCAGCCGTCGTGTCACCCACATCTCACAGTCCCTTCATCAGAAATGCAGTGTCGTTGACGGCCAGGAGGCGTTTGTCGGCGGCATTGACCTGACGGTGCAGGATAGCGGCGACTATGACCGCTGGGATACGCATCTGCATCTTTGCGCTTCGCCGGAGCGCGCTGCCAGCCGGTCCGCTGCGGCGCATCCCTGGCATGACGTGCATACGCGGATTCAGGGGCCTGCGGTGGCTGATGTGCTGCGTAATATCGTCGAGCGCTGGTCTGAGGTTGCCGCACGTCACCATGCACCGGAGTGGCCGCAGCAGTTGCCGATGACCCCTCCGCCTGCTGTTGCCAACGGCGTTCCGGCGCAGATCGTGCGTACAATTCCCCCCGACACCTATGCGTTCGCGCCGCGTGGCATTGGGACGATCAAAGATGCCTATGTTCGCGCTATCGGACAGGCGCGCCAGTTCATCTATCTGGAAAATCAGTATTTGTGGCCGGAAGTATTTATCGGGCTGGATGAGCTGCGCTGGGGTGAACGCAGCGTCGAGAGCATGGAAGTGATCGAGGCGCTGGGTACAGCCATTAGTCGCGGTGTGCAGGTGGCAATCACGTTGCCAGATCACCCAAACTGTGGCCGGCGATTCACTGATGGCGGCATTCAGATACTCCGCACCTATGCCGAAAAGGCCGGTAGGCCGGACCTGTTCAGTGTCTTCACGCTGGGCAATGACGAGGCCAACCAGTCCGCGCCTGGTGGCATCCTCTATCGTCCAGTGTATACGCATGGCAAAACAGCGATTATAGATGACACGTGGTGGACGGTCGGTTCGGCAAACCTGAACAGCAGGGGGATGCACTCCGATGCTGAGATCAATGTTATCGTGCTGGACCCGGCAGGTGCGCGTCTGCTGCGGCGCCGGCTCTGGGCTGAGCATTTGCGTCGTGATATCAAGGATATTGCAGATGTCGAGCAACCTGCCACTGCGTTTGCGCGGCTGCGGGAGATTGCCACCGCTAATCGTGAACATGTGCGCAAGCGCGAGCAGCTCGAAGGGCACATCTTGCCCTATTTGACTGAGGCCGATGGCAAGGCGCTCGATCTGCCGGTGCATCATGAGCATGGCTGGCTGGATAATCTGGAGGGCGGTGCTGGCGCAATGCCGGAAGAGCATGCTGGACGCTACCTCTAAGAGAGTGGACCTCATCCCCTAACTCCCTCTCCCGCGAGGAGAGGGAGTACCACGTCCCTTATCGCTGGATGTCTCCCAGGCGGCGCAATGCTTCGACGACGGCTGATTGAATCCAGGGATTGTAGTCATGACGGCGTTTACGGAGCGTGATGAGTGCGCGATCATCACCCAGCTTGCCAAGTGCTGTCGCCGCCGCCGCAACGACCTCTGGATCGGGGTCATCCAGCAGCAGAATGAGGGTTGGAAGCGCATGGGTGTCTCTGCAGGCGCCCAACGCTTCGGCAATGCGAACACGAATCACTGGTGATGCGGCGGTGGTATGCTGTTCAAGGGCGAGGACTGCCTGGGGGGTCTTGAATTGCTCAAGTGTATGGATGGTTGCCATTTGCACGGCGATATTTGGGTCATCGAGGAGCGCGATGAGCGCGCCCTCAGCTTGACGAGCGCCCAGTGTGCCAATGGCCCGTGCTGCCGCCGCTCGCTGGGCCGGGTCCGGCGCGCGCAGGCTGGCCTGCGCCGCCTCAACGGCTGCCGCGCCGATGAAGGTGAGCGCCTCGGCGGCATGGGCTTGCGCGCGGACGCTGCCGTGTTGGAGCGCCGTCTGAAGCGGGCGCAAACTGCCTGCGCCGGCCAGCGCAAACGCTTGCTGCAACGCCTGCCAGATGACGGGATCGGATTCATCGAGCAGAGCGACGAGCGCATCAATCGCTGCCGGCGTTGCCATCAACCCCAGGAGCGAGATGAGTTGCCCACGCACCAGCCGCGAAAGCTGCGGCTGATTTATCAGATAGGCGAAATTCGCAGCGATGTCTTCGCCGCCGCTCTGCTCGATGCTGCGAAGCGCCGAGCCGAGCCGGTTTGCGTCATCGGGCGCATCGCTGTGCAGTTGTATCTGGTCCAGCACGTTGCGCAGGTGCAGTTCTGCCTGGGGCGCAATCTGCTGCGTAAGCCGCGAGTCGTGTTTCGTGCTGGCAAAGCGGCATGTTTGCCCCTCAGCCATGATAGCAATAGCATGCGCTAGAATCGTGGGATACACATCCGCGTGCGTCGTGATGTAGGCGCGGATGGCAGTGCTATCCGGCGTATCTGCCAGCCGCAGCAGGCGCGCCGCCAAATCGGCGAAATTTCCGGTATCCCCTGCCCAGAGCAAGAGCGGCGCCCGCCAGTATGGCCGCAGAAGTTCGGCATTCAAGCGCCCAAGTTGATCGTTGGTGCTGCGCAAGAAGGAAGTGGCAAAAGCGCCGCGCAGTAACCGGTAGGCAAACGAAAGCGCAGATCCAGTGGCATCGGCGCGCAGAATGCCGGAGTCGAGCGCCGCCTGGCAGACGCGCGTGGCTTCTTGTTCATCGAGGTCTTCGATATCGCCAAGCGGGGAAACGCCCAGCTCACAGGCCGCCATGTATGGGTGATGCTTCAGAAACGAGAGATAGGATTGTCCCAGCGTATATGGCGACGAATGAGGCAGGTAGTCTATCTGCGCGGCGTGGAGTGCGCTAGCGAGTGTGGCGAGGAAGTGCTGATAGCGTTCTGGCTGCACATCGCGCGGGCAACTCTGGCGACAGAGCAGCGTGACATACTGTTCCCACAATTCGCCGTGCCCATAGGGCAGTTCGTTTTGCTGGTGTAACAACGTGACCAGCGCAATCGTGTCTGCCGGTAGTGTCATGGCAGATTGCAGGTGATGTTCTTGCAATTCAGCGCGAAGGCTGGTCGAGGCATAGAGGCGTTTCTCGACTGCTCTGCCGCGCGGTGGTTTTGCTCGTTCGAGTAAAGCCGGTAACTCGTTTTCGTGAAAGCCGCTGAAGATCAGGCGTTCGCAACTGGTCAATGGACGCAGTAGCGCCGGCTCCTCTGTGTAGAGGCTGAGCGAGCAGTTGAAGATGAAATGGCTGGATGGATAACGATTCGTGCAGCACCGCGCCAGGACGCTATAGACGGTCCGGCGCGCATCCGGCGGCACTGCGTCCAGATCGTCAAAGAGCAACAAGAGACGCCCATGTTTGAGCAGGCGCGATAGTCTGGCGGAAAGTCCGGCGCTGTTGTAGCGCAGAAAGCACGCTTCTACGACTTGAATGAACTGCTGCTCAGTAAATGACTCTCCGGTAGAGATCTGGTCGAGTTGTATATACACCGGAATAAGCGCCTTGCCGAAGGCGAGCCGGAATGTCTGGCGTTTGCTGCTCAGGTGATGCGCGATAGCCATCAGCGCCGTGGTTTTTCCCGTACCGCTTTCGCCAACCAACAATACATGTGGCAACGTCTGGAGGGCCTCAAGCAGCGGAAGCGATTTAGTGGGAACTGGTTTGCCATGCGCATCGAAGTGGATGAATTGCGGCAATGGTCCGTTTCGATAGAGCGGCGTGTATCGTTTGATCTGCCGGCTCAGATCGGCATGGAGCGCATTGGCATAGATGGCATAGCGGAACAGGTGGATGGCAAGCGTAAGGATGATACCCAGCCCGATGGCGACTCCGACTGGGATGCCCAGCACGAGCAGCAGGAAGGTTTGCGTTGTGGCGCTCACTTGCAAGCCATGCGTAGCTATATCCTGCAAGGCGGGATCAAGTGCGTTGCGCTGAAGCGCCAGCACGGCGAAGAAAACGGGGAGCGCCGCCAGTGTGGAGATGACCAGGATGCTGCCACGATAATGCCTGATGGGGGTGGCGGTGGATGGGATGGTTGTAGATGCTGCTTCCTGCCGTCTTCCCACGCCATCATCCCCCACTTAACAATGACTCTTGACTATGATGCGCTCAAGGTGCGCTCATACGCACGTTTCCTCGCACCCAGTTTGTATCAGGATAGCATGAGGCTGCAACTTGGTATAGGGTATGAGGCTCACTCTTGGGCAGTTGATGAAATAAAGAGCCTGGCAACAAGCGATCTGCTCACTCGTTGCCAGGCTTCACATCGCGCTTGTTGCTGCCTCGCCCCTGATTAGCGGGCAAGGACCGGAGCACGTTGTGTGGTAACGCTATAGGCGAGTTGCTGAAGCGATGAAGCGGTCTCGAAGCCGAGCGCCTGCGCTTCCTCGCGCATAGACCGGATATAGTCGTTCAAGGCTTCATCTGTGATGAAGAAGTCTGGATCAACATCGAATGCCTGCGCCAGCAAGACGCAGGTTACGGGGTCGGCGTCTGCCTGCGAACCATGCGCCAGCAGAGCGGCCAGTTGTTCAGCCGACACGCGCCCATTTGTGCGGGCGGCCACGTCGTGAAGTGAGAGCGTCGTGCCCTCGTCCGTCAGACGTGTGCGGAGCAGTAGACCGAGCCGGCGATAGAACGTCCACCGCGCGGCGGTGGACTGCGAAGTTGGCGTGTCGGATGCCTGTATCACGGCGAATCCCATCCCTCCGGAAATTGCCGGTATTGATTCCGGCAATTCGTGATTATGTGACGTACCTGAGTTGTGTTCTCAGTTGAAAAACATGTGGCGCTGCTATTCGCTCCGGCGAACAGGCGCACCGGGTGAGTATATCACAAAGCATGCTTCTCTTGCAAATCAAACAGGAAAATTGGCTAGTAAAAGACTGTTCGGTTGTTGTCGCCTCGTTCCCCGCATTTCTGGCGCTGTGATATGGTGTACTGGGTAGTACTTGATGCTGGCCGGTGCAGGCGGCGCTAGCAATCGGACTGCTGATTCTGATAACGTAACTGGTTGGATGGTGGATAGAGACATGCAGGACAGGCAAGAGGGTGTTGCGCGGCAACTCGCTGATGATCTCTGGGTCATTGATACGCTCTTTCAGGGAGAGCCGGGGACCATCGCCAGCTATCTGCTGACGGGTGATAACGGTCTGGCGCTGATAGATGTCGGCTCAGGCGCCACCGTCGAACAATTGCTGGCCGGAGTGCGGGCGGCTGGTTTTGACCCAACGGATATCCGGCATCTCGTGCTAACGCATATTCACCTGGATCATGCCGGCGCCTCCGGCGCGCTGGTGCGGCGTATACCAGAGGCGCAGGTGTATGTGCATCGCTTGGGCGCTCCGCATCTGGCGCATCCTGAGAAGCTGCTCAGTAGCGCGCAGCGCATTTATGGCGATAAGATGGACCGCCTCTGGGGGACGACGGAGCCAGTTCCCGAAGATCACCTGCATGTAGTGGAAGATGGGCAGCGTATCACCGTCGGCAGCCGCACGCTGCTGGCGCTCTATACGCCGGGGCATGCGATTCACCATCTGGCCTATTTCGATGAGCAGCGCGGTGAGCTATTTGCGGGGGACGTGGCCGGTGTGCAACTCGAAGGTTCAGACTACGTGCGTCCGCCGACCCCGCCGCCGGACCTGAACCTCGAAGATTGGTACGCCAGCATTGACCGCATCGAGGCGCTGCATCCCTCTGTGCTCTATCTGCCACATTTCGGGCGTGTCGGTGATGTGGAGGTTCATCTAGAGCAACTGCGCAGACGGTTGGGTGATTGGGGCGCGTTGATGCTGGCAAACATACGTCAGGGCAAAACTGACACAGAACTGGCGGCGATTCTCGCCCGCACGTTTGACCCAGATGTGGCGCAGAGCATCCCCGGCGATGAGACGGCTGTGGAGCGATATGAACTGGTGGCGAACTATCTGATGAGCGCCCAGGGCTATGTTCGCTACTATCGCAAAGTCCACCCTGAATTACTGGCGTCGTAGACATTGACAATTGACATAGACATAGGTGTTGACTGGAAGGGCGAGCCATGACTGCACATGTCTCCGGCGCTTCAGATGCAGCCTTTTTGGCTGACCTGTCCGATCCATTAGATGACGGCAACCGCGATGCGCTGGTCGGCGGGCGGCATGGAGCGCCGTTCGACATCTTAGGGCCGCATCATATCATCGTGCAAAGCGAATCTTGCTGGGTTGTGCGTGCGTTCATTCCCGGCGCAACTGCTGTTTCTCTCGTGCCTGCGGCAACTCTTGCAGCAGATGCCGCTACAGGCAGTGACGTGCGGGCGGAGTCGCTGCCAACCAATCCCACTATCCCCACTATCCCCATGCGTATGCTGCACCCCGCTGGCCTCTTCAGTGTGATCGGCAAAGGTGAGGTTGCGCCGCGCTACCAGTTGGAGGTGCAGCGCGGAACAGGGCAGCCGGAGCGCGTGATAGACCCCTATGCGTTCCCGCCGCTGCTCTCAGATTATGATCTGTACCTTATCGGTGAGGGAACTCATCAGCAGTTATATGAGCGGCTTGGCGCGCATCCGCGTGTCTTCGAGGGCGTACAAGGGGTCACATTCGCTGTATGGGCGCCGAACGCGCGCCGGGTGAGCGTCGTAGGGGATTTCAATGGTTGGAACGAACGCGCGCATCCAATGCGCCTGCGCTCGAATGGCATCTGGGAGCTATTTCTGCCGAGCGTTCCCACAGGCGCGCTCTATAAATACGCGATTCTCTCCTGGAATCATGGCTATCATGTGCTGAAAGCCGATCCTGTGGCGTTTGCGGCGGAGTTGCGCCCAGGCACGGCGTCGCGTGTCTGGGACCTCGGCGGCTATGTCTGGGGTGATGCGGAGTGGGTGAGCGCGCGTGAGCGCCATGACGCGATGGATGCGCCCATCAGCATCTATGAGGTGCATGCTGCCTCGTGGAAGCCGCCAACCCAGGCGGAGGGCGGCTTAATCAATTACCGGGACCTGGCGCACCAACTCGTCACCTATGTCAAAGACATGGGGTACACCCATATTGAGCTGATGCCGATAGCTGAGCATCCCTTCGACGGCTCCTGGGGATACCAGGTCACTGGTTACTTCGCGCCGACCAGCCGTTACGGCACGCCGCAAGACTTCATGTACTTCGTTGATTATTGTCATCAGCATGGCATCGGCGTGTTGATGGATTGGGTGCCAGCGCATTTCCCCAGGGATGAGTATGGGCTGAGCTACTTTGATGGCACCCATCTCTATGAGCATGCAGACCCGCGCCTGGGCGAACAGCCGGATTGGGGTACGCTGGTCTTCAATTTTGATCGCAATGAGGTGCGTAATTTTCTGCTCGCCAATGCGCTGTTCTGGCTGGATGTCTACCATGTGGATGGCCTACGGGTCGATGCAGTCGCCTCGATGCTCTATCTCGACTATTCGCGCAAAGCTGGCGAATGGCTGCCGAACCAGTATGGCGGGCGCGAAAATCTAGCGGCGATTTCGTTCATTCGCGCCTGCAATTCGACGGTGCAGGCGCGCTTCCCCGGCGCGCTGATGGTAGCTGAGGAGTCTACCGCCTGGCCGTATGTGACGGCGCCGGCCTCGGAGGGCGGGCTGGGTTTTTCGCTCAAGTGGAATATGGGATGGATGCACGATATCCTGGAATATATGCGTTACGACCCCATTTACCGCAGTTATCATCAGAACGAGTTGACTTTCTCGTTCGCCTATGTCCACTCGGAGAAATTTGTGCTGGCGCTGTCGCATGATGAAGTGGTGCATGTCAAAGGGTCGCTGCTCAACAAGATGCCAGGTGACCGCTGGCAGAAGTTTGCTAACCTGCGCGCGCTCTATAGCCTGATGTACGCTCATCCTGGCAAGAAGCTGCTCTTCATGGGCGGGGAAATTGGGCAGTGGTCGGAATGGAACTACGCGGGCTATCTCGATTGGTACGTGCTGAATGCTGCGAACCAGCCTGATGATTTGCACGCACGCCTGCATACATTGGTCCGCGACCTCAACGTGCTGCTGCTGGCGGAGCCTGCGCTCTATCAGTGTGATATGGAGCCCGAAGGGTTCGCCTGGATAGACGGGTCGGACACCGCCCACAGCGTACTGGCGTTTATGCGTTACGCCAAAGACAAGAGCCATCCGCTGGTCTGGGTCTGCAACTTTACTCCTGAGCCGCATTATGGCTATCGCATCGGCGTGCCGTTTGCCGGTCCGTATGCGGAGGTGTTCAACTCAGATGCTGCGCTATATGGCGGCAGCAATGTTGGCAATTTGGGGCAAGTGGTGAGCGAAGCTGTGCCGATGCACGGCTATGCCTATTCACTGGCGCTGACGCTGCCGCCGCTGGCCGTGGTGGCGTTGCGCCCAATGGAGCAACCCGCTAACAAAACGCGAAAGCGTGCTTCAAACACTGCGGGCACAGCTCCTAACGCACACAACGCGCACAGGAAGCCTCGCGCAAAAAAGATACGCGACGATGCTGCTAGTTCGCCAGAGGAAGCGTGAACTTGAGCGCGGCTCCTGGTGTTACTGGCGCGTTGCCACATGCTGCGCGCAGCAATGCCAATGCGTCCTCGGATAACGGCGACTCCGCCCAAATATGTCCGCCGTGCGCTTCGATGATGCCACGCGAGATGGCGAGGCCAAGCCCGGCACCGGTGGCCGCTGCCGAACTGCCTATGGGTAATTCGGGCAATCGGCGGCGCGATGATTCGCCACGATAGGTGCGCTCAAAAATGTGTGGCAGATCGCCAGCAATGATGCCTTCGCCGGTGTCAATCACCTGCACCAAGAGCGCCTTCTCTGCTGTTTCATCCGTGAGCGTGCTGTGAGGATGTGAGACGCAGGCCGCGTGAATCAGAATGGTGCCGTTTGCTGGCGTGTAGCGAATGGCGTTCTGGCAAAGATTCATGAGGACACGATGTATCTGGCGCGCGTCTATGTGCGCTGCTGGTAACGGATTCTCCACCTGCCCGATGATGGCGATATGCGCTTGCTCCGCCTGCTCATGGGTTGATTCGAGGACATCCGAGATGATGTCTTCGATGTTCATACGTTCACAGTTTAGCGCCAGCGCCCCCGATTCGATGCGCGACAACTCAAAGAGGTCATCCATTAGCGCAGTCAAATGGTGCAGTTCCGTGCGGATGGTGCGGTGATAGCGTTGAATGGTGTCGGGGTCGCCCACAATTCCGTCGTCTATTGCCTCGATCATGGCGCGGACGGCGGCCAGCGGTGTGCGCAGATCATGTGAGACGGCGGCGATGACCTCGCGCCGTTCGTGTTCAGCCGCCTGTTGGCGCGCAAAAGCGGTCTGCACGTCGCTGGCCATCTGATTGAACCAGCGTGCCAGTTGGGCAAGCTCATCTTCTCCGCTGATCGTGGTGTCATCCAGCCGAAAGCTGTAGTCACCCGCTGCAATGCGCATCGCGCCGGTACCAATGCGTTTGATGGCTCCTGTCATGCGCGCGGCAATTGAAGTGGAAATCAAGATGGCGACGGCAATACCAAAGATGAGGAATGCCAGCAGGAGCAGGCTGTCCTCATTCGAGATGAACATGAGCCTGGCAATGAGCAGGACGTTGATGGTGATGACAACGGCGGTGAGCAGCGGCGGAATGGCGATCTTGAACCAGATGGCGCTGATGACGTTGGTGGTGTCGGTTAACCAGAGCGCCGCTTCGCCAAGCACTAGCGAAACGACGCCGCCAACCCCTAGGCTAATGAAGAGCAGGATGACATTTTGCTGCGAAGGATGCAGAATGGCGATCAAAGCAGCCAGGGTAATACCGAATGCCAGGATGATGGCCACGGCCCAGCGCGCGCCTTCGCGGAGAAAGGTGGTGTGTACGGGTGATCTCCCACGCGACGCTTGTTGCTGCGCAATGGGTCTGACGGCTCGAACTGGTTGTGACGTTTGCATGGCGGTACCCAGAAGAAACGGTATTATGGGTCGAATTTATAGCCGGTGCCCCAGACCGTTTTGATGTGCTGTGGTTGAGACGGGTCGGCTTCCACTTTTTCGCGCAGGCGCCGGATGTGTACCGTCACCGTGCTTATATCTCCATAATAGCCGATATCCCATACATGATCGAGCAATTGTTGACGGCTGAAGACCTGGCGCGGATGCGATGCCAGAAAAACCAACAAATCGAACTCTTTGGTTGTCAGGTCAAGTGAGACACCGTCGCGTTCAACGGTGCGCAGTTGCGGGCGGATGATGAGATTGCCGAGGTGTAGCGTGTCATCTAGCACCATCGCGGGAACGCTCGCCGCCTGTAGCCGGCGCATGATGGCCTGCACGCGCATGACCACCTCACGCGGGCTGAACGGCTTCGTCACATAGTCGTCGGCGCCACTGCTGAATCCTGTTACCTTGTCCGGCTCCTCGCCTCGTGCAGTCAGCATGAGGATGGGCACGGCGCTCGTCTCGCGGATGCGCTGGCAGACCTCTATCCCATCCAGGCCGGGGAGCATGAGATCGAGAATAATCAAATCTGGCGGCTGGCTACTCGCCATGCGCAGCGCCTCGTGGCCGTCTGCTGCCTGAGTGACGAGAAAACCCTCCGCCGCAAGATACTGGCAGAGTACTTCACGGATGTTGGCTTCGTCGTCTACGACTAGCACGCGCCTCTGGATGGATGGCGCTCTATCCACTAATTCGTCGTTTTGCGTGGTCATCATTTCCGTCGCTCTGCTGCCTGTTCGTTGTTTTCAGTCTTTCATGTATCATGATACGCCCTGTGTCTTACAAATTGCTTGCGTCTACCATGATACGTCCTGTGTCTTACATATTGCTTGCGCCGCCCTGTTGCTCTATAGCCCGATTTTGTGCTGCGCGGCTCCCTGTAATCTTTTCGCAAGGTGTCCATGCCAATATAGCTGCATATGCGAATTGCGCCGATGTGAGGAGCAGCTATGTCAACTGGAACGGCTGGGGCATCTGAGGCAATTGAGGCGACAGGTGAGCCTATCACGCAACGTCGTTCACCCGATCTATATGCAGGCCAGCGGCTGGTCGCCATTATGCCTGCGCTCAATGAGGAAGCGGCTGTCGGCGGACAGGTGCGCGCGATACTGGCGCATCCGCGCTTCCGGGCGTTGCCGCTTGTGCGGGTGATCGTCGTGGATAACGGCAGCACGGATGCCACCGCAGCGGTGGCGCGGGCAGCGGGCGCGGTGGTGGTGAGCCAGCCGAGGCGTGGCTATGGCGCAGCGTGTCTGGCCGGTATCCAGGCGGCGCGCGATGCGGATGTCGTGTTGCTCATGGATGCAGATGGCAGCGATGATCTCGACGGAGCAGCGAGAGTTGCAGAACTGGCGCTCGCAGGCTGTGCTGAACTGGTAATGGGGTCACGCACACATGGGCGGTCTGAGCGCGGCGCATTAACGCTTCAGCAGCGCGCGGGCAATGCGCTGGCGACGGTGTTGCTCTGGCTACTCTGCGGAGCGCGCGTGACCGATCTTGGTCCACTGCGCGCCATGCGCCGTGCGGATGTTCTGGCGCTTGGCATGCGCGAGATGACCTACGGCTGGTCCACTGAAATGCTGGTGAAGGCGGCGCGAGCAGGATATCGCATCGCGGAAGTTCCGGTTGATTATCACCGTCGCGCAGGCGGACGCTCCAAGGTATCGGGCACCATAGGTGGGACGGTGCGCGCTGGCTGGTGCATCCTCTCGACCGTCTTGCGCTACGCGCGCTGGCGTCCCGCGACTTCCGCTGTGGCGCAATCAGCATGAGAAAGGAATCCGAAGATGGAGCAGGAATTGGCGCTGACGGCATCTGGTGGGGAGTCTGATAGGTCTGATATAGCCAATGCGCTCGTCATTGTTGCCAAATATCCTCAGCCTGGCCAGGTAAAGACGCGCCTGGGCCAGAGCATCGGCCACCCTGCGGCGGCAGCGCTGTATCGGGCGTTTCTGGCTGATCTGGCGGAGCGCTTCGGTCGAGCGGCGCACCTGGAAGGATACACATTAGGTTGGGCCTGCGCGCCAGGCGGTGGTCCATTGCAGGAAATTGTGGGCCACGACGGACATGTGTTTATGCAGCGCGGCGCAGACTTCGCCGAACGGCTCAATCATATCGCTGTGGATATGCGCGCCTCCGGGTGTCGTCGCCTCGTCATCATGAGTTCTGATTCACCGCATTTAGCTGTACGTATGGTGAGCGATGCCTTCGCTGCGATTGAGCCAGGGCGCGTGGCGCTCGGTCCTGCCGAGGATGGCGGCTATTATCTGATTGGTTTTGATCTTACGGCCAGCGTTCCTGATCTCTTTCGCGGCATCGAGATGAGTACGTCGCGTGTGCTTGATGAGACGCTGGCGCGCGTCGCGGCGCTTGGGTTCCGCGCGACGCTGTTGCCGCCAGCGTTTGATGTAGATGAGTTTGGCAACCTCGAACGTTTAGCGTTAGAACTGCGACGCGCCACGACGCCGCAATGCCCTCATACGCTTGCGGCGCTGGCGCAACTGGGTCTCATCACTGTAGAGAAAGAGGCCACGCATGTGTAGCAGTCTCGTTATCCTCACTCGTCTCAGCGCTCTTGATAGAACACGGTTGCGCTGGCTGCTCTTGCTTGTTCTGGGGGCGGTTGCGCTGCTGTTCTATGTACAGATTCGCCTTGCTGGCGGCGCTATTCCGGTTCAGGGAAGCGCCTATCTATTGCCAGGGCTTGGGGTCGCTGTCATCGCTGTGCTGGGCGCATGGGCCGTGCTGCATTCTGATGGCATAGCGCTGCATCAGATGCCGAACCGCTGGAGATATCTGGTCGAACTTGGCTTAATCCTCTGTGTTGGGCTGGCGTTTCGCGTCGTATTCCTGCTGGCGCCGCCGACGATTTCCCACGATGCCTACCGCTATGTCTGGGACGCCCATCTAGTGTCGCATGGTGTCAGCCCGTATCTGCATCCAGCCTCGGATCCGTCGCTCGTTTCGCTGCGCGACCATACCATCTGGCCGCAGTTGGATTGGCCCAATTCGCCGACCATTTATCCGCCGGGCGCGCAACTGCTGTTTCTGCTGGTCAATGCCGTCGCGCCGCTCAACATCACAGCCATGCAACTAGCGATGACACTCTGTGATGCTGGCGTCTGCGTCGTGACATTGTTGTTACTCCGTCATTATGGGCTGGACCTGCGGCGCATCATTATCTATTGGTGGAATCCTATCCCTATCATTGAGTTCGTCTATAGCGCGCATGTGGATGCCGCCGCGACACTCTGGATGGCGCTGGCGCTGCTACTGGCGCTGCAACGCTGGCGTGGCGCGCGGACGCTGGCTGGCGTTGCGCTGGGAATGGCTACGCTGACCAAGCTCTTTCCGTTGCTCTTCCTCGTGGCGTTGCTGCGGCGCAAAGATTGGGGATTTCTTTGTGGCTTATGTGTGACGCTCGTGCTAGTGCCGCTGCCGTTCGTGCGTCTTGGCCTGGGGTCCGGCGGCTTTCTCTCCACCTATTTCTCGCAGCGTTTCGTTGATGAGGGAATCGTGTTCCGCCTGATAACGCAAATTGTTGTGGATAGTCGGATACAATTTGCGCTCCAGGGCGCGGTGTTGCTCTTGTTGTGCGCTCTGGTTCTCTGGCTACGGCTCCACTGGGATTTGCGTGCGCCTGCTGGTATTCTCGCACTTTCGGCGGTATGGATCGTTGTCTCGCCGCATCTGTTCCCCTGGTATGTCGCTGGATTGCTGCCATTTCTGGCGCTGTATCTACGTCTGCCACCTACGACACGAACCTCCTGGTCACAGCGCGCCAGTGATCTCGCTGGGCGTTTTCCTCTGCCAGCGTTCGCGCTCTGGCTCTTCGTGTTGGAAATGCCGTTCACGTATGTCATCTTCGCGCCTGGCTATGACGCCAATCTGTTTTTGCTGTTCTTTGCGGCGCCTCTTGCTCTGGCTGGCGTATCGCTGGCGCTGTGGTGGTGGCTGCGTTGGCGTCTGCGCCAAGCCGCAGCGTCTTCAGCAGCCTCGATGCTGGCTAGCTCAGCTTCCGCTGAGATAATTGAGGCTATCAAGGAGTGATCGCAATGAAAGTCAGGCACCGTATCTTGCTACGCATAAACCACATCTTACATGCGGCGGTCTGCATGCTACGCAGGGAAAGTATCGCGCTGCTGGCGGGATTACTTGGCTCGCTGGTGGCTGTAGTGGTGATGGGTGCGCTGCGGCTCTGGTGGGGAACGCCGACGCCACCGGAACTGGTTGGCGAGCGGCTCTTGCCGTTGATGTCGGCGGACCAGTTTGTGGCGCTGCTGCTGCAATTTCAGCCACATCCCAAAACCGGACCGCTTGGGCTGGCACTGCTTGGTCAGGGCGTCATCGGTATACTGCTCGCCCCTGCCTATGCGCTGATCGTGCGCAGCTGGGAGAAGCGCCAGCTATGGACCGATAAATCCAGGAGCGCGCATGATGAAGAGTTACGCTGGTGGCCGGGGCGCAGTGCGTGGATCGCCGCCGGAGCGTTTGCGCTGGGGATGGAACTGCTGGCTATCGCGCTGTTCTGGCCGGTGCTGCCGGAGGGACTCTATGGCGATTCGTTGGCAACAGCGCGCCTGTTGACGATATTGAGCTTGCTGCTGACGTTTGCGGCATATGCTGCTGTCCTGGCGCTGGCATATCAGGCGTTTCGCAGGGTATGGGGCGTATGGGCTGGCGTGAATTGGGTAGCCGAACATGCTGTAGAGCAACGTGCTGATGATACTCGTGCAGCCGCCGCCATCAGCCGCCGTGAGGCATTGCAGGTGGCCGGCGCGACGGCTGTGGTGGTGGTCGTCGGCGCGCTGGCGACGAATAGCCTCATTATGGATTATCTCAGTCGCTCCAATCTTTCCTATGAAGGTCGCGGCACCCCTGGTCTCCTCACATCTCCGATTACCCCGAACGCTGACTTTTACGTGGTGAGCAAGAACGTCCTTGATCCGACCGTCGCCGTCAATCGCTGGCAGTTGGAGCTTGCCGGGCTGGTGCATCAGCCACAGCGTTGGAGCTATGAGCAACTGCTCAAGCTGCCCAACGAGACCCGCGCCGTGACGATGGAGTGTATCTCTAATGGCGTCGGCGGCAACCTCATGAGTACAGCCATATGGCGCGGTGTGACCTTGCAGACGTTGCTGAGACTCGGCGGTGGTGTAGACGGCTCAATCACTGGCAAGCATGTGATCTTCTATGGCGTTGATGGCTTCACCACGAGCCTGCCGCTGGATGCGCTGCTGGATGCCCGGACGCTGCTGGCGTGGGAGATGAATGGCGTCGCGCTGCCAGACCGGCATGGCTTCCCGCTACGAGCGGTGGTGCCTGGCAGATACGGCGAGCAGAGCGCGAAATGGATAACGCGCATCGAGATTACCGACCATGAGTATAAGGGATTTTATCAGAGCCAGGGTTGGAGCGCCGGAGAACTCGAAACCTTCAGCCGCATTGATGCGCCACGCGGTCAGGTGGCGGCGGGCGCGATTCCGGTCAGTGGTGTGGCGTTCGCCGGTATTCGTGGCATTCGCCGGGTTGAAGTGAGCGTGGATGGCGGAGGCACCTGGAATGTTGCGACGCTCACCCCACCGCTTTCAGATCAGACCTGGGTTCTCTGGCACTGGCTCTGGCGGCTTGCTGGTCCAGGCCACTATACCATTCTCGCTCGCGCGACCGATGGCACCGGCGCAGTGCAGACATCTCTACAACGCGGAACCGTCCCCGATGGGGCGACGGGCTGGCCGAGCGTGAAAGTCTATGTAAAGTGAGGCAATTGTGGGCGAAAGAGAAGCTGTGCCTGATTTCACTGCGGTGATTCAGGCGCTCGATGTGTATAGCCGCCGGACGGGCAGAAAACCATTGCCGCTTGGTGGCTGGGAACTGGATGACTCCGCCGTTGCTCCACCGGAGATGCTCGTAGAACGGCTGGCGGCGATTCCAGCGCGGCTGGATGGCTACACCTATATGCGTGAGTTGTCCACCGCCAAACAGCGTGCTGCCGATGCCTTGTCTTACGGCATCCTTTTGGAAGGGCAGCCACTTACGCAGGAGCAAATCGCCGTTGTGCCGAACAGCACGCAGGCGTTGCTACTGGCGCTGGCGGCGCTGAAAGCGCAGGGCGTGGCGCACGTGGTGGTGGCTGCGCCCGGCTACTTTGCAGCGGTGGAAGCCTGTCGGCATCTGGGTTTGACGCTCACCATCGTGCCGGCGGCGGATTTCATGACCGGCGCGCTCGACAGCAAGACAATCGTAGCGACGATGAGCGGGCGACCGTCGGTGTTGATTGTCACCAATCCGGCCTACTCGATAGGTGTGGAGTATGGCTGGCCGTGTCTGCGTTCGCTGCTTGCTGCTCTACCGCCGGAATCCTATGTTATCCTCGATGAGACACGCCTCGGGCTGCATTGGGATGACGAGGCGCCCTGGTATCAGGCAGACTATGCTGCGCGCGTGCTGGTGGTGCGCTCGCCAAGCAAAATCTTCTTCATCAATGGCCTCAAAACCAGCATCATCTTCGGAGCACCTGACCTGATTCACTCGATTGAGCAGTTGAGCGAGGCGTTGCTTGGTTCTGTGGCTGGCATGACTGAACAGGTGGCGTTGGCCTATTTCGCGTGCTGGCAGCGGTGGGTGGATGAACTGCGTGCTGGTGAAATTGGGCCGTTTCGTACATGGCGCAGGAATGTCGTGGCTCATCTGAAGCGCAGCAGGCGGGCCGTCGCTGCACAACTCGAAAAGCGTGGATTCACGCTCTCGCCGGTGAATTCTGGCCCGTATCTGCTGGCTGGAATCCGAGATGGTGAAAAGCGTCCGGTGGATAGCTGTGCTGTTGCGCGTGACACCGGCGTTCTGCTGATGGACTCCCCGTACTTCTTACATGCGCAGCGCGGCTGGCTGGGATTCCGTGTGAATCTCTGTGCTCGCCAGGAGCAACTCATTGAAGCCATTGAGCGAGTGTTTCCACTCGAATCACCTGAGGTGATGGCAACGGAGAGCGAAGAACTGTCGGAGATATCGCTGATTTCGCAGGTTTCGTAGATCGCGCCGCCATTAGCAGTGTCAATGTAGACAGCAATGAAGACAGGTGCGAACGAGTTCCAACGAGTTGGAAGGCTGGGAAAGCATATGGTCTCGTCTCTTTCTGGTCTCTCTGAGGTCATCAGGGCAGGCGTGCCTCGTGGTGATTCTGGCGAATCGCTACCGCTGCCACGCGAACTGTATATCGAAAGCACGACCCGCTGCAACGAGTCCTGCGATCAGTGTCCGCGTACCCATCTTGGGCGCGAGGCGGACCGCGATATCACACTTGGCGAAGTGCAGCAGATCATCGAGCAGTTTCCGGCGCTCGAACGGGTGGTGCTGCATGGATTAGGCGAGCCGTTGCTTAATAAGGAATTACCGGCAATCGTCGCGTATTTGCGCTCGCGTGATGTCTATACCCTCTTCAATTCAAATGCGCTGTTGCTCAACGCAAAGCGCGGACGCGCATTGATTGACGCCGGATTGAACGAACTGCGGGTTTCGCTCGATGGCGCTACACCTGCCACCTACGCGCGTGTGCGTGGCGTCAACGAGAAGGCGCTGCCGCTGATTACCAGCAATCTGAAGCAATTCCAGGCGTTGAAGCGCGACTTGGTTGTGTCGCTGCCCAGGGTGTCGCTCTGGTTCACCGCGATGCACGAAAACTTTACGGAGTTGCCGCAGGTGGTCGAAATCGCCGCTGCCGCTGGCGTGCCGGAGGTATACGTGCAGCGGTTCATCTTCTTCGGCAAAGGGTTAGCGACCGCAGATCAGGCGATCTACCGCCAGATGCGCGAGCAAGAACATGCCGTCTTGCATGCAGCAGAAGCGCGGTGCAGAGAACTCGGCATCTCATTCACCGCCACTGGCGCAACGGAACCTGTGACGTACTTGGAGCGCGGCGCAGATACCGAGAAAACGCAACCCTGGAAAGGTTGCCGGCGACCCTACACGCTTGCCTATATCACCGCGCATGGGAATGTCTACTCCTGCTGTTTTGCGCCTTTTACTCCTGGCCCGCTGAGCAAGAAATGGCTGGGCAACGCTTTTGAAACGCCGTTTGAGCGTATCTGGAATGGCGAGCGGTATCAAGCGTTCCGCGCGGCATTTGAGAGCGATACCCCCTGGCCGCAGTGCGCTGACTGTGGCACAAAGTGGAGCCTCTAGCCGCGCTGTAGCTATGGATGACATATGAGTGATGACAATGAACGGAAAGAAGAACGGGAGCGGGATGAAGTAATTATGGGTCCATGCGCAGGTGTTCTCCATAGGCGCGTACCACCGGGGTGCCACTCTCTGCCAGCTCAATGACCTGGCGGGAAATGACACCACGCTCGCCACGTGGCGCTACCTGTGTTTCAATGCGCAATTTATCGCCGGCCATCACTTCATGGATGTATTCGATATGATAAAAGCGGGGGCGAAGATTGGTGCCGCCAACCTTCGGTTGCCTCGTCTGCATAGCGTGATAGAACGCCTCACTCAGCCAGTCGGCGTAGACGCAATTGTTGATGTGCTGCTGGGTGTCTACTTCATATTCCCGCGCCTGAAGTGTAAACACTGCGGGTACGCCTGAAGTTGGGTAGTTGCCCTGCCTCGTTGCGCAGCGCAGTGAGAGGGCATGGCCTGCACTCTGCATGGCGTCGAGCAAATCGTCAGATATGCGCGTGAGTTGCCCGCGCGCGGTGTCGAAGTATGCCCAGCGCGCGCTCGCCCTGGCGACCATCGCGCCAGTTGTCGCGTGCCAGATGGCATAGTCACGTTGCGCCTGCACCCGCCGATATTCTGCGACCCAGGTGGCCAGTCGCAGCTCCTCACCAATGTGAGGCAACCTGCCGAGTAGGATATCCATCTCGCGCACGACCCAGGCGGTATGATGACGCTGATACCAGGAAGGATCGAAGCCGAGGGCAGTTGACGCATCGGTGGCAAGCGCCTCGCAGAAGCGAAGCGCCGTGCTTAGGCCGACCATGCCGTTACGTGCTACTTCATAACTGCGCACGCGCAACTGATCGCTGAACACCTCGTCCGGCATGCTCAGGATGTCCCTCATGCGTGCGCCTCCGTGCTTCCACCCTGTTTGGCTTCCAAATAGCGCGCCAGGATGAAGACGACATCGGAGAGCCGGTTGAGATAGCGTATCAGGTCCACGTTCTGGATGGCGCCGTCATGCAAAAGGCGAACGGCCATGCGTTCGCCGCGCCGGATGATGGTGCGCGCGAGGTCGAGCGCAGCGCCATCGAGTGAATCGCCAGGAATGATGAACTTATTTGGGATGTTGACCTCGTTCTTGAGCGTCTCTTCGGTGGCTTCGAGCCAGTGTACATGATCGGATGTGATCTGCATGCCGACAGCGCTGAGGTGTTCTGGCGGCGTTGCGAGTTCTGCCATCAGCGTGTAGAGGTCGCGCTGCATGTGGAGGATAATGTCGCGGGCCTTCGCATCCTGTGTGCTGGCGCGTGCCAGACCCAATGCTGAGGTGGCTTCATCTATCGTCCCGAAGGTATCAGGGCGCGCATCATATTTGGGCACACGTTGTTCACCCAGTAAACTGGTGTACCCGGTATCACCGGTGCCGGTGGTGACTTTTGCCATGGTGTGTATCTTTCTCCCAATCTCATCGTTGTTTGGTCATCTCTTCTCATGTTTTGCGTAGCATCGCTCCAACCTCATTTTAATCGTAGTATATGGAAGAGCGGCGCGCAATTCTTCTTATAGTCAATGACTCTTATGACCCGCGAGATTTTGACAAAGCCAGAACGACTCCTCCAGACATACGCCAGATACACATCAGCATTCAGGATGATGCGTATGATACTCTATGAGACAAAGGTTATGGTTGAGGCGTTGCGGGGGGCGAAGTCTGGTAGTGTTTGGTAATGTACTGAGCGCAGCCGATTGTTTGAGGTGAGTGCTGACCAGCGCAGAGTGAGTAGAGGATGAGTGGTACATGCCTGCTCCAGAGCCTATCCTTGCTGTGGATGATAGCGCACCGATCCGTGAGATGATCGTTTCAGTCCTCAAGCCGTATGGACACCATGTAGTAACTGCATCGAACGGGCAGGAGGCGCTTCAACGCTTGCGCGCAGCGGTTGAGCCATATGTTGTTCTCCTGGATATCGTCATGCCGGTTTTAGACGGGATTGCGCTTTGTCATGAGATAGAACAGGATCCCACTTTGCGCGATGCCGGGCACAAAATCATTTTGATGTCCTCAACCGTAAGGCTTTCTGCGTCTGATATTCCGAGGACATCCGGTCAACTCATTAAGCCATTCTCACGTCAACAATTGTTGGATGCGGTGGTTGCTACTCGTCAGTCAACATGAGCATGAGATGGTATGTATTCCGTGACTATATGAAAACCTGAAAGCACGCAGTGATATAACTAGCAGTGCGGGCTTCGTAACGATCGGGAGTCCAGACCGCTAGACAAGCTGTGCGTTGACGCTGATCTCGACATTGTTCCGCAGCGCATTTGAGACAGGGCAACCCTGTTCAGCCTTCTGTGCGAGTTCAGCAAATTGCTCGGCTGTGATGCCAGCGACATGACCACGCACATCCAGTATCATCGTAGCAACCTTGAGTCCTGCGTCGGTGCGCGCTAACGTGCAGGTCGCTGTCACCTGCACCTGCTCTGCCGGTTTACCTGCCTGCGCCAGTGTATTAGTGAGCGCCATCGCATAACACGCAGCGTGCGCGGAGGCCAGCAACTCTTCGGGACTGGTCTTCCCGTCGGATTGCTCCGTCCGCGAGGCCCAGGTCACCGCCAGATCATGGAGAGCGCCACTGCCGGCATCGAGCGTTCCGCTACCTTCCCGCAAGCTACCATTCCATTGCACCGTCGCCTGTCGTTCTGCTAGTGTGACCGTTGCCATCGTTCTGCCGCTCCTCTCTATCCATCATGATCCGACATGACTTCGCTATATCACTCTTCACGGCTCCGACCTTCACACCCCATTGCCATCCTGCCAGTACTGCCGGTTTCCCCTCGCAGCGCAGAGACTAGGTGGAGATGAATCATGTCGTTGTGCTGCAAAGTCCATGCCGAATGTAGGAATGTAGGATCAATAATCTGAGCCTTTCTCAATGTCTCACATCTCGATGTCTCACATCTCAATGTCTCACAGCCTATGGCAGCACAACATAACGGCTGCTACGTTATAATTGAGCATGGTGCAGGCAACAATCACACTGGCTGCTGTTTCATTGCTGAGACATTTGGAGTCGTAGGGTCTTTGGCTATAAGAAGGGCGATGCGCGATGGATAAGCAGGATTTCTCACGCGAGATTGTGCTAAGCCAAGACCCGCAAGGACAACAACGATCAGACCAGGCAGACTGGCTGGGAAATCAGCACAACCCACCCGCCTGGCGGCAAGAATTGGCGCGCTGGCTGGCAACGCTCAATCCTGGCCGCACGCCACGTGAGTATGAGAAGGCCATCGGCTACTTCTTTCAGATACCCGGTGTTCCCCAGGAACTTCCAGCGCTCACATCTGACTTGCTACTCGCCTATCGCGGCGCACTGGCCCTGCGCGCCACACCTCCCGAACGACAATCTCGCCGGACTCGACGTCCCACCAGGCCGACACGGCAATTGAGCAGCACGCAACGGAAAGCACTGCCCGGCGAGGGCGGGTACATCTTTGCCGCCGACCATGACGATACCCATGACGATACCCAGGCATCATCTCCGGCGCCACTGGCACCAGCCACCGTCAACATCAGGTTGACCGCGCTCCGCCAGTTTCTTATCTACTGCCACGTGCGAGGAAGCCTTCCCCAACTGACACCTGACCAGATTCGCCTGGCACTACGCAGATTGACCATTACCCGCCGTCGTCCGTACCAGGTGCTTGCCGAGTCAGAATGGGAAGCGTTTCTCGCCGCCGCACTGATCCCAACGCAATTACAGGCTCCTCAATCAGCAACACCAACGACGGACTCCCTAGCATTACAGACGCCTCAGAAGCCGCCAAAGAAAACACGCAGCCCGTGGGGAACGACACGTGCAATGAGGCGAGACACAAGACATGTATCTCAGCCGCCAAAAACAGAACAAACAGAACAAGGGGCAGCAGTAACGCAGAACGAACAGGCGGGGCATGTAATCGAACAACCAGGAAACCCAACACGCGAGGAAAACGAGGAACTGGCGCACTCCAGAGCTGGGCTAACAGGGCAACACACAGCCCAACGCGATCACGCGCTGGTGGCGCTGGCGCTGGCCACAGGGCTGCGCGCCGTTGAGCTATCGCTGCTCGACGTCGGTGATCTGTCGCGTGAACATTTCAAGGGAAAGGAAGAGTGGTGGCTGATATTGCCCGACGCCAAAACCAAAGGTCAGCGCGGTGGTCGCACGTTGCCGCTGGCGCCCGCGCTGGTCGAAACGCTGCTAGCCTACATTCGCACGACCGGGCGCTCATGGTCGAACCCGCAGGACCGCACAACGGCGCTCTTTCTTTCAAACATGACACAGCAACGGCTGACTCCAAGCCACATCAGGCGCATTGTAGATCGTATCGAGACGCAATGGTTGGCGCAGCGACAGCAGGGCAGAAATGAGAAAGTGGCAGAGGATGCTCGTGGCGAGACACGCGCCATCTCGCCGCACGCTTTACGCCACAGCACAGCGGTTGCGCTGCTCGAAGGGAATGCTGAGACAGGACGACCCCCAGCGTCGGTTGAACACGTGCGCGGCTGGCTGGGCCACTTCGATATCCGCACAACACAGGGCTACCTTGCCCATCTCGATGGAAGGCGACACCGGCGCGCTTTCGCGCTGGCTCCTGAGCCACACACTGTTGCGCCAGAAACGCCGCAGGCTAACGGCGATGAAACGGACGGCGTGAAGAATCCCAACGGCGACAATTAGCGCAAACACCGCAGCTATTATTCTCCGAAAGCGCCGTGGCGTCCCTTGCCACCAGCAAACTGCCGTGCGCCGGCCATGCCCTCGGCCTGCAACACCTGAGAGCTGATGCGAAACTCGTTGGCAAGCGCAGCCTCCAGCGGAAGCTCCCACTGCTCGTAAGCAGATTGGCGATCTGCGCGCAGGCACTCCTGTGGAAAGCGCGCCAGTTCTTCCGCCAGCGCCTCGGCGGCCTGGCGCGATTGCCCTGCGGGAACAACTCGATGTACCAGACCAATCGCCAATGCTTCTTCTGCCCCCACCGCGCGCCCGGTGAGAATCAGATCGAGCGCGCGACTCTGCCCGATGAGCCGGGGCAGCCGCACCGTCCCGCCATCTATCAACGGAATCCCCCAACGCCGGCAAAACACGCCCAACACTGCATCTTCTTCCATCACGCGCAGATCGCACCAGAGCGCCAGTTCCAAGCCACCAGCGACGGCATGACCGGCAATTGCCGCGATAACCGGCTTGCTGAGCAGCATACGAGTCGGCCCCATCGGCCCAGCGCCGTGAGGCTCCATACGATTCGACTCACCGCGCGCGATGGCTTTCAGGTCTGCTCCAGCGCAAAACTGCCCATGCGCGCCCCAAAACACCCCTACTGACGCATGCGAGTCCTCTTCAAACGCAGTAAAAGCCGCCACGAGTTCCTCCGCCGTCCGGCGGTCAACGGCGTTGCGCACGTCTGGCCGGCTCAAAGTAATCGTCGTAATATGGCCACGTTGGCTCAACGAAACTGCCATGATGTTCTCCAACTAACTCCACTAGCTCAGTTTAGGGCGCGCACGCTCAATGATGGCGGCGCAATCTGTGCCAGCGGGCAGCGTGCCAAACGACCATCCCCAATCCCGGCCAAGACGGGTGGCGCAAAACGCATCAGCTACAACTGCCGGACTATGGCGAACGAGCAACGCCCCCTGCAATACCAATGCCAGGCGCTCGACCAGGCGACGCGCCTGCCCTTCCAGTTTGTTCATTCCATTACGGTTGGCGAACTCGCGCTGCAACGCGCTCACGCTGGTATCGAGATGCACATTCGCTCCGCGCGCCAGCCCCACTTCTGCAAAGTATGCCTCAAGCGTCTCCGGTTCTTTCGCCAGCGCCCGCAGCACGTCGAGACAATTGACATTACCCGACCCCTCCCAGATCGAGTTCAGCGGCGCCTCGCGATAGAGGCGCGGCATCTGGCTCTCTTCGACATAGCCGTTGCCACCAAGACATTCCAGCGCCTCAGCGCAGTAGACCGGCCCGCGCTTGCACACCCAATACTTGCCAATGGCTGTGCCTATACGTTTGAGATGCGATTCCTGGGCATTGTAAGCATCATGGTCAATGGCGCGGTCGCTGGCATCGCGGGCGCGCGCCAGCCGCAGAAAGAGCAACGTCGCGGCCTCCGACTCAATGGCAAGGTCCGCCAGCACATTCTGCATGAGCGGCTGGTCAATCAGCGTCTTGCCAAAAGCCGAGCGATAGGCAGCGTGGTGGCTCGCCTGGGCGACCGCCTGACGCATTAACGCCGCCGTGCCAGCAATACAATCCAGCCGTGTGCAGTTCACCATCTCAACAATGGTGCGCACGCCACGCTCCTCTTCGCCAATCATCAGCGCCCAGGCGCCGTCGAGTTCGATCTCACTCGAAGCGTTCGAGCGATTGCCCAGCTTGTCTTTGAGCCGCTGAATAAAGAAGCGATTGCGCGTACCGTCTGGCAGAACCCTCGGCAGGAGGAAACACGAGAGGCCGCCTGGTGCCTGCGCCAGCACCAGAAAGATATCGCACATTGGCGCGGAACAAAACCACTTGTGGCCAGTCAACAGATATTCGCCTCCCGGCCCGCCAGCGCCGACCGGCTCGGCGCGCGTCGTATTCGCGCGCACATCGGAGCCACCCTGCTTCTCTGTCATCGCCATGCCGCAGAGCAATCCGCGCTTCTCGGTGGCGGGACGCAGGTCAGGATCATAATCCAGCGTAGTCAGCCTGGGGACCCACTCCGCAGCGACCGCTGGCTGCATGCGCAGGGCAGGGACAGCCGCATAGGTCATTGAGATAGGGCAGCCATGCCCAGCCTCCACCTGCGACCAGAGATAGAACGCGGCTGCCCTGGCGACATGTGCACCAGGGCATGGATCACGCCAGGGAGAGGCGTGCAATCCCCACGAAACCGCCTTATCGAGTAGTTGATGCCAGGCGGGATGAAACGTTACTTCATCAATGCGATTGCCGTAGCGATCATGTGTATGGAGAACCGGCGGATACGTATTCGCTTCGACGCCCCACTGGATAGCCATTTCGCTGCCGGCAACGCGCCCAATCTCATCGAGCAATGCCACCGACCAGCCAGCGCCTTCACGCTGCACGCCTTCCATCAGCGCCTTATCCTGCGTAAAGACATTGTAACCAGCCAAAGGCGGCGGCTGATTGAATACCTGATGCGTCGAATGCGCCATAGGTGTTACCGATGCGGCGCTTGCATCAGCCCGCCCAACAGCAGGCGCGCGGGTGGAATCCATACATCACCTCTCACGAAAGAACAAATTGCCAATGGCGCTTCAAGCAATTCAAACAAGCTGATAAAGCCGTACCGCGTTGTCATGAAGTATCGCGTGCGCGACGGCCACCGCCTGGGTGGATGTCAAATCGCCATCTGCCACTGTCTCACCCAACGCCTGCCCCAGAACGCGCCGCCCATCGCGTGCGCTGATCCAGTGCAGCTCTGGGACACCAACGGCATCTGAACTGTAGAGCAACTTCGAGACAGGCGCCACCCCTAGCGCTGCCCGCGTGAAGGCCATCATTTCGCCATAGCTCAGAAACGGAATGCCATACGAGAGATCGAGATAGACATTCCCATATACTGCCGCGAGATAGCCACCCTGGCGCGTGTAGGGATAACATTCATGCAGCAGAACGACTGGCATGCTGCGATACGGACGATGCTCCAAAACATCTCGCAGGTGTAGCGGGTTGGCCAGCAACATATCGGCGTCGGTATCGCCATAGCCCGTGTGAAATTGTACCGGAATCTCCTGCCGCGCGGCCTCTGCAAAGGCGACATGCAATAGCGTATCGAGCAGCGGCTTATGGGCAAGACGCAACGCACCCCGGCTGGCCTCCATTCGTGCCTGTGCGAACGCCGCCGTTATCTCTGCGCTATCCCACCAGCGAATATCCAGTCCGGTGCGGTAGGCGACGATGCTTTTCAAGCCGACATAACCCCGCGCACGCAGGTCCGCCAATGCGTGCTTGAGCGCCTCGATGACCGCATCAAGCGTCGTGTGTTGCGTGATAAGATCTTGCATCAGCAATTCCAGCCGCAGAAAAGGCGCTACACGGCAGCCGGCAAGTGTTCCAACTTCAGCATCCGGCAGAAGCAGGTCACGCGAAGGATAGCCCTGGTCAATCAGCAGCCACTCGATTGCGCCGTCCCGCAAGAGCGCGCGAATCAGATCGTCCCGTTGATAGCGATTGCGCGCCGCAAAGACCGCCTCCTCCGTTGGCTCGCAGCTAAAAAACGTTGCCAGTTCGCGCAGCAGCCGCGAATAGAAGAGCGTGGTTGGCACATGGAGTGTCGTCATGCGCTCATCGCCGGATTCTGTAAAGTGTCGCCGCCACGCCTGCGTCGTTTCCTGGTGCTGCGCGCCGTAGAACCCATGGCAGTGTTCATCTACTATCGGGATGTCACGTAGATCGAACGGTGTCATCACATCCGCACCTGCCTCCGCTCTGCGCGCTTGACATCGGGCCACGGCGTTGCCTATTGTACGCTTTGTAGGCTCGGAGCAATGCCGTGCTACACCGCGAATCTGCGCTGTCTGCATCAGTTGTATCATACGTCAACACAACACATGAGAATAGCCGGAGAGTGTTTATGGACCGTGAAGCTGTTCTTCAGCGCGCAGAAGTAGTAAATCTGCGTCTGATACGCTTTCTCTATTGCGACAACGGCGGCATCATTCGCGGCAAAGCGACGCACAGAAATGGCCTGAAGAATCGCATGGAAGAAGGTATCGGGCAATCGCTGGCAATGCAGGCGTTCGCCGGTGTAGATGCGCTTGCCCCGGTCCCCGGCATGGGGCCGGTCGGTGAGTTTCGGCTCGTGCCGGACCCCGAGACGTTTACAGTGCTGCCCTACGTGCCCCACACCGGCATGATGCTCTGTGACCTCTATTCACAGCAGGATCGCCAGCCCTGGGGCGCGTGCCCACGCACCTTCCTCAAGCGCATGATCGCAGCCGCCGAAGAGATGGGCTTTGCAATGCAGGCGACGGTCGAGCATGAGTTTTATCTGGCGCGCGAGACCGACGATGGCAAATACGTGCCGTTCGATCAGAGTCTCTGCTACAGCAGCATCGGCTTCGACTCCTCCGCAGCAATCATAGACGATATCGTGGCAACGCTGGAATCGGAGGGGATTCAGGTCGAGCAGTTCATGCCGGAACTCGGCCCTGGCCAGCAAGAAATTTCCATCCATCATGCCGATGCGCTCCGTGCGGCGGATAATGTCATCTTCGTGCGCGAGGCTGTGCGCGGGGTCGCCCGCCAGCACGGTGTCATCGCATCGTTCGCAGCAAAGCCATTCCCCGATCAGGCCGGCAGCGGCGCACACATTCACTTCAGCCTATGGGGCGCATCCGGCTCGGCTGATGCAGAGCATAATTTGCTCTACGACCCCCAGGGACGTGGCGGCATCAGCCAGCTCGGCTACTATTTCATTGGCGGCGTGCTGGCGCATCTTCCGGCGCTGCTCGCGCTGACCTGCGCCAGCCCCAACTCCTACCGCCGACTGCTACCGCATTTCTGGAGTTCTGCCTACGTCGCCTACGGATTTGACAACCGCGAAGGCGCGATTCGCATCCCTTCCCCTTTCTGGGGACGTGAAGCCGAGTCTACTAATTTTGAATTGAAGCCAGCGGACCACAGCGGCAATCCTTATCTGGCGTTTGGCGGACTGATTGCAGCAGGGCTGGACGGCATCCGGCGGCAAACGCTCCCTGGTGAGCCAATAGACGTTGACCCCGGCAATCTGAGCGACACCGAGCGCCAGCAACGCGGTATCCAACGATTGCCAACCTCGCTTGGCCAGGCGCTGGATGCGCTGGAACAGGACACCGTGCTAACCGACGCGCTCGGCCCGCTGCTGGCGACGGCATATCTGGCAGTCAAACGCCTCGAATGCCAGCATTTTGCTGATCTATCAGCCGATGAAGAAGCGCGCCAGCACATATACAAATATTAGGTTCTGTTGACATTTGGCCAGGACCCCCTAGAATGGAGGCATGAGCGATATCCGATTAAGCGACGAAGATTGGAGCAAGATACGGGCATTCTTGCGCCAGGAG
>JAJPKE010000030.1 GCA_021323855.1 Chloroflexota bacterium
ACCACCGAGAGTACTGGTAGGCCAGTGGTTTGCCAGATACGTGCGCCGTAATCGAAGCAGCGCTGGGCCATCGCTTTGCGCGGACGCGCCTCCGCTTCGACATGGACGGCGCACTCTTGCTCCTGGTAGCGCACACGCAGCAGCACATCCGGTTCCAACTGCGGCAGCATTGCCAATTCGCCGGAGAGGGTCTCCAGATAGGTGGCGCCGGGCACAGCAAAGGTTAGCAAGTCCTGGGGATGACCTTCGATCAAGCGCTTGATTCCCTGGTCCATCTCCGGCATGGCCGCCTCCTGACGCTCACGCAATGGCAGTCTGGCACTACATCGCTATGGTTGACCTCAGTATACCATTTTGCTTGATTTCCCCAGTGCTCATTTTCAGGAAATCCAGGCACGCCACCAGCCCTCCCTTACTATTCAGCCGGGCGATACAGAATGCACTGAAATAAGGTCCCGAAGCGCACGTATCAGCGCGTTATAACACAAGGTTAGCAGTATTTTGAACAAAACCAGCGCTGAGATACACCTATCAACGACTGCACTTGTTCTGGTGAGCTGATGCAATCCGCATCACTGGCCAGATGCGCATGTTTGGAGAGCGGCGAGGAATGTGGAGGGGCGATGGCGACAGAGGCATCCGATGACTGGCGGCTGATCGCGCTCATCGCTGGTGGCAATGAGCAGGCGCTGGATACGCTCTATTCGCGCTACCGGCCCCGGTTGCGGCGCTATCTATGGCAGCAATTGGATGGCGATGCGGGTGTGGTCGAGGAGGCGCTGCAAGATATCTTCCTGGCCGTCTGGCAGTCCGCTGCGCAATTTCGTGGCGAGGCCAAAGTTGCCACCTGGATGTTTCAGATCGCACATAACATTGCGCTGCACGCCCGTCAGCGTCACACACGCCGTCCTCTCAGCGCGCCATTGCTCGCCGCCGAGGAAGCTCATCTGGATGACCAGCAGCGCGATCCTTACGCGGATGGCGTGATTGCGCGCCTGTCGGTCAATGAGGCGCTGGCGAAACTCCCAGAGAAGCATCGCGAGGTGCTGGAACTGTTCTTTCGGCAGGGCTTCTCGCCAGACGAAATCGCTGCGATTCTTGGCATCCCCGCTGGAACAGTGCGCAGCCGCATGAGCTACGCCCGCAAAGCGCTGCGCGAAGAACTTCATGAGTTCCTGGGAACCCAGACACACGCGCACAACGGCGAGGAGAGATGAGCCTATGAGCAAACATGCCTGCGCCGAAATGCGCGATCTGCTCCCTCGCTACGCCGCCAATCAACTCAATGACAACGAGCGCACACTGGTGGAGCAACATCTCGCCAGTTGCCCCAACGACTGCCGCACGGAGCTACGCGAGTGGCAGGCGCTGAGTGATGCGCTGGCGGAAGCTGAGGCCACCATTCCCTTTGACACAACCGCCGTCCAGGGGCTGGCGGCGATTCACGCGCGGTTGCGCCAGTTGCCAAACGCCGCTACTCCTGCACGGCCAACGATCCCTACCAGCAAGGCGCAGGCGAACGGACATTCTGCAACTGGCGCGCAGGAGATCACGCAGTGGCCCCCTCTCGTCAATGTTGATGATGCCGATACCATTACGCCAAGATTATCTATTCCAACAGGGCCACACTCACACGAGCGTACCAGGCCACTGCTGGCGGTGGCTTCAGTGGCGGCGCTTCTGCTGCTCATGGTGGGACTCTTCTACTGGTTCGCGCCGCATCTGCACCCAAACGGAAGCGTTACTGGCCCGACCGCTACCGCAGCAGCGCAGCCAACAGTTACAGCAACGCCAACGGCAAGTCCACAACCGACCGCTGTCCCGACGCGAGCGCCACACCTCGTGACGCTCTTCTATGACCCGCTCACCACAAACAAAAACGGCTGGCCCACTCAGAATGGCTGCTCGTTTGGGTCCGATGGCTACCATGTGAGTGACTCTAATCCTAATTATATGACCTATTGCATCGCGCCAATTGGGGCACAGAGCGATACGGTCAATATCTCAGTGCAACTGAAATACACAAATGCTGATCGTGATCCTACTGTTATAGGCTTTCGCATACAAAATTACCAAGCCAGGGCGACGGGTTATAACTTTTATATGGATCCCATGGGGGATTGTGGAGCCCACGATTCCAGTAGAGGAATTTTCTTATTCAGAACAACTTGTCCATCAATCCGTTCAGGGATAGGTACCGTCAATACTCTTGCCATCAATCAGAAAGGCGCGCATATGGACTTTTACATCAACGACGTCCTTGTTGGCAGTGCGAACGACAGCACGCTGGGTTCAGGAGAAATTGCTCTAGAAACGGAGGCATACGTCAATGTAGTCTTTTCAGATTTCACTTTAACCAAGTGGGAATAGTCCACAGGCAAGCTCTACATATTGCTCGTTGCATATATAGAGCTTTCACAGAGATTGACTCTACTTTTATCAGGAGGACATAATGCGATCACAGACCAAGATACGCTTTTGGCGAATGCCAGCAGTGGCGCTGGTTGTTCTGGCGCTGTTGACCACAACGGTACTCACCTTTACTGCGCATAATAGCACTGCCCATGCCCATAAGGGTAAGTCCCCACATGTTGGCGCAGACCCAGTGAACAGCTCTTGCTCCTACTGGTCTGCCACAGCGGGGCAGAACCCTGGTGCAGTCTACAATGTTCTATATGCCATCACGGCAGTTTCCAATACGAATGTGTGGGCAGTGGGTTCTACAAGTGTGGTGCCAAGTGGTGATACCGAGACCCTCATAGAACATTTCAACGGATCACAATGGAATCTGGTTCCCAGTCCAAACGCTGCGTCCTTCGCGGATAGTTTGCAAAAGCTGGCAGTGATTAACGCTAATGACATCTGGGCGGTGGGCAGTTGGCAAAGCTCTAGCTCAAGTGGCACGTTGGCGGAACACTGGAATGGGACGCAATGGAGCATTGTTCCTACACCAAATACTGGTGGTCAGCTCACTGGCGTTTCAGCCGCTGCTTCCAACAATGTTTGGGCAGTTGGTTCTATATCAAACTCACAGTCCGTTGTGGAACATTGGGATGGTTCCGCGTGGTCTACAGTGACTATTCCTTTGCCTGGCGACCTTCAGGACGTTACCACAAGCGTTGTGGCAATCTCCTCAACTGATGCCTGGATTATTGGTTACTATAGAAACAGTGGCGGCTCAGGTGTCACAGAGCCGCTGTTTGAGCATTGGAATGGCACCAGTTGGACCGTAGACCCAATTACAAATGCTGGATGGGGAGACAGTGAATTACAGAGTGTCTCAGCTTCTTCCAGCACGAATATTTGGGCGGTGGGTTCTGGTGGACTAACAGGTAATCCAAATACTCAATCGCTAACCGAACACTGGAATGGCACGACCTGGAGCGTTGTCCCTAGCCCCAACGTGAACGGTAATCCTACCTTTCTCAACGATGTTATCGCCCTCTCGGCTACGACTGTCTGGGCTGTGGGTACAACGTATGTTCCCAACCCCATCTACCGCGAACCTGTAGTGCTGTACTGGACGGGTAATTCCTGGAATATTAGTCCTGCTCCGAATCCTGGTATCTCTGGCCTCTACAGCATTCTTTACGGTGTCACGGCAGTTTTCCCCCTGAATGTCTGGGCAGCCGGTTATATTGTGACGAATGTGAATGGGCAGAAGCCAACCTCACAGGGCACAATTGACCTCTATAATCCACTCCTATCTATTGCCTGCCGACGGTAGGCTCTTGCGCAGCAAGCCATTTTGCGTGTAGAGCCTGCGCGTAGCTACGCAGTCCGGCGTGATAGATGCGCTTCGCTATAGCCGCTATTGTCGTATGCGTGGCATGGAGTATGCGCTCGACCTGGACGGCGATGACGACGATGCGATGTGATACCTGGTGGCATTGAATGGCCAGCATCCTTCGGCCTATTCGGTAGAGCGGACGTTCTTGTTCGCTCTACCGATGAACCAACGGCTGTAGGACGACGGGACAAAATGCCAGAAGCGAGCGAGTAGATACAGCGCATTTCTCGCCACTATACCCCTACTTGCGGGATAAAGACTTACCATATGCTACACTGAAAAGAGCCGCATTCTCAGCAGATTTCATCGTCATAGATCGTCATAGAAAGCACGTAGAATCGTTTCGTATGCGCCCAGTTGCCGAAGATCAACCACAGGATGACGCCACTCCACAGCCGGCGCTAGAAGCTGCTGCGGAGACTGAAGCGCCTGCGCCAGCCGCTGCCGAGGCTGATACTGCTGAGGCTGATACTGCTGAGACTGATACTGCTGAGGCTGATACTCCTGCTCCTACGCATCTCCCCACTCCTGCGCCTTCGATACGCGGAGGGAGACGCACCGGCGCGCAACTCGTGCTGCTGGGCGCATTCGCGCTGGATCTGCTGCTCTATGGGCTGGTGGTGCCGTTCCTGCCGGAGCGCGCGGCGCAGCTTGGCGCTTCGCCCACCGTCACCGGCGCGCTCTTCGCCGCTTACGCTGGCGGACTCTTCATCGCCACGCCGCCCGCTGGATGGCTCACCGATCATGTGGGCGCGCGGCGGACGATGCTCGCGGGACTGGGCGCGTTGCTGGCGGCGACGCTGCTCTTTGCCTTCGCGCCTGATCTGCCGTTGCTCTTCGCGGCACGCGCCGCGCAGGGCGCCTCCGCCGCCGTCACCTGGACCGCCGGTCTGGCGTTGATCGCGCAACTCTATGGCCCAGGCGAGCGCGAGCGTGTCTTTGCGCGTGTCTTCATGGCCACTGGCCTCGGCACGCTGATTGGGCCACCGCTTGGTGGTGTTCTCTATTCGCTGGGTGGCTTTCGGTTGCCGTTCCTGGTTGCCGGAGGACTGGTGCTGCTGGATGGCCTGGGGCGTCTCTTCTTCATTCCAGGGCGTGATACGTTGCAGGTGGAGCGCCCGGCTCCCGGCGCGGCTCGCGCGCTGCTCCGCCATCCGCTCTTTGTGCTGGGCATGCTGGCGACGCTGGCGGGCGCGGCGGTTTTTGCCCTGCTGGAACCGATCCTGGCGCCGCTAATGGCCGCACGCTATGGCTGGAATGCGCTGATGACCGGCCTGCTCTTTGCCGGCGTCACGCTCATCTATACGGCGGTGCAACCGCTGGCGGTGTGGATGATTCGCCAGCGCGGGGCACAGCTAACGATTATCATTGGCCTGATCGCCAGCGCCGTGGGCGTGGCATTGCTGGGATTCGCGCCAACACTGGTGTTCGCCCTGGTCGCGCTCGCCATCATCACCCTCGGCGTGACACTGATTCTCGCGCCTTCGCTGGAACTCCTCACTACCGCTGGTGACCAGAGCGCCGCACAAAGAAATCAGCAGGTTGGTGTGGATGAGGCTACCGCTGCTGGTGGCGGCGTACCACATGGAACGCTCTACGCTGCCTATAACCTGGCCTGGGCTGGCGGCATCCTGCTGGGACCACTGCTCTCCGGCATTGCGACGGACGCGCTGGGCACCGCCGCTGGACTTGGCGTCGTGGCGCTTTTCCCACTGGCGCTCAGCCTGCTGATGACCCGCAAAGCGCGTTGAACGCGGGCATGTCGTCCAACGCGACAGCACTTCCAGCGACCCTCGCCATCTCTTACCATCTCTTAGCACTCCCTTGACATGACTGCTAAGAGATGGTATCGTTGGTGGTGTTAGCAGTCTCGATTGGCGAGTGCTAACGAGGGTTTTGTCGCTTGTAGAGCATGTAGTTCCTGTAGTTGTTGTTATGGAGGCGCGGAGCATGACGGCAGATCGCCGCTTGAGCCTACGCGAAGAGGTCATCTTGCGTGCGCTGGTGGAGGAGTATATCCGCACCGCCGAACCCGTCGCCTCCAAACAGCTTTCCGATCAACTGTCACAGATCTATGGCCCTGGCTATGGCGCGGCCACCGTCCGCAATGAGATGGCATTCCTCGAAGAAGAGGGGCTGATCTACCAGCCGCATATCTCCGCCGGACGCACGCCCACCGACCTGGGCTATCGCTATTTCGTCGAACGGCTGATGGGCGAATCACAGCTCTCCCTCGAAGAGCAGCGGCTCATCCGCCACCAGTTCTATCAGGTGCAGCATCAACTGGACGAGTGGGTGCGGCTGACAGCCTCCGTGCTGGCGCAGGCGCTACAAAGCGCCGCTATCGTCACCTCGCCACGCGGCACGCAGCAGGCGCGGCTCAAACACTTCGAGCTGCTGGCGCTCAACGATGCGCTGGCGCTGCTGGTGTTGGTGCTGGACGATGGCACCGTCCGCCAGGAGCGGCTCCTGCTGGATACGCCAACCACGCAGGAGGAACTGAGCCGCATCGCCACCCGCTTCAACGCCAGATTCCAGGCTGCCACCGCACAGGCCGTCGCCAGGCGCGCCGAACACGAGAGTGAGTACCTGGACCCGAATGAGCGCATCGTCGTCGAGTCGCTGGTGCGCATGCTTGGGCAACTCGATCTGCTCTCGCCCGAAACTTTCTATCACGACGGCATTGTGCAACTGTTGCGGCGCGATGAGTTCACCCACGCCGACCCGGAGCGCATCCGCGAGGTGGTGGAGGTGCTGGAGCGCAGTCGTTTCCTGCCAGCGATTGCGCCGCAGGTGATGGAATCTGAAGGTGTGCAGGTCATCATAGGCGCAGAAAATGGCAGCGACGCGCTCAAAGATCTGAGTGTGATCGTCTCGCGCTATGGCGTGGAGGGGCAGGTCAGCGGGCTGCTGGGCGTCGTCGCGCCACGACGCATGCAATATGGCCGCGCCATCGCGGTCGTGCGCTATCTGACACAGATGCTCAACGATCTGCTCTCCGACCTCTATGGGCCGGAATCCTGACGCGGAATAACCGCTGTCTGACAACACGATACCAGTGATAGGCGTAGAAGAAATGGCTGGGATGAGCCAAAGTGAGCCAGAGTGAGCCGGAGGTGAGAAAGGGTGAGAGGCGAATGACCGAGGAAGAGACGACCAGTTCAGCAGCCGATGCGTCCGCTCCATCCGACACGATTACAGTAGATGGGGCAGCGAACGCGGAGCAGACAGCAGCGCCGCTTGCCGATTCCGAGGTTGCGACGCTGCGGAGCCGCATCAGCGAGTTGGAGCAACAACTGGCGGAGATGGAGCAGAAGCTGGCCGGCGAACGCCAACACGCCACCGAGTACATGAATCACTGGCAACGCACGCAGGCCGACTTCACCAACTTCAAGCGACGCGTGCAGCAGGAGCAGGAGCAACGCGATGCCCTGGCCACGACGCAGGTGGTGGCGCTCTTTCTGCCGGCGCTGGATAGTTTCGAGCGCGCCTTTGCCACGCTCCCGCCAACCCTGCTCGGCTATTCCTGGATTGACGGCATCTCGCTGGTGCTGATGCAGATGCACCGCGCCTTGCAGGTTCACGGTGTGCAACAAATGGAGATCGCGCCAGGCCAGCCGTTCGATCCACTCCGCCACGAATCCATCGGTGAGGTGGAGAGCGAGGAGCATCCCGAAGGGCATATCGCCGTCGTGGTGCAATCCGGCTATGAGGTGCAGGGGCGCGTGCTGCGTCCGGCGCTGGTGCAACTGGCGCGCAAGAAAGCTGCTGCTCCGGCTGCGCAAGAGACCGAACAGGCTGAGCAGACCGGACAGGCAGCGGCGGCTACTGGCAACGCCAGCGATAGTGATAGTGACAACGACAGCCAAGACAACAACCGGGCGAATGAGGCGGAAGGGACGGTATAGACTCATCGCTCGTGACCATAGACACAACGTTTTGTCCCATATTACCCGTACATCTTGTACGACAAGTACTCAACGTACTCAACGTACCCAACGCAAGTACTGTGAATCATGAACAATTGTGAGGAGGGTTTCCTTCGTGGGCAAAGTGATCGGCATTGACCTGGGCACAACCAATAGCTGCGTCGCCGTGATGGAAGGTGGCGAGCCAGTGGTCATCGCCAATTCCGAGGGCGCACGCACCACACCATCGGTCGTCGCCTTCACCAAGAACGGCGAACGGCTGGTTGGAGAGGTGGCGAAGCGCCAGGCGATTACCAACTCCGAGAACACTATTTTCTCGATCAAGCGCTTTATGGGGCGCAAATACGACGATCCCGAGGTGGACCGCGACCGGCGGCTCGTGCCCTTCAAGGTGGTGCGCGCGGCCAACGGCGACGCCTGGGTGGAAGCTGGCGGCAAGCAGTATTCGCCGCCGGAAATCAGCGCGATGATCCTGCAAAAGCTGAAGGCTGACGCCGAGGCATACCTGGGCGAGCGCGTTACCGAGGCCGTCATTACGGTGCCGGCGTATTTCAACGACGCGCAGCGCCAGGCCACTCGCGACGCAGGCAAGATCGCCGGACTGGATGTCAAGCGTATCATCAACGAACCAACGGCAGCCTCGCTGGCGTATGGCCTGGATAAGAAGAAGGATGAGCGCATCGCCGTCTATGACCTGGGCGGCGGCACCTTCGATATTTCGATCCTGGAACTGGGCGATGGCGTCTTCGAGGTGAAGGCCACCAACGGTGACACGCACCTGGGTGGCGACGACTTCGACCAGCGCATCATCAACTGGCTGGCCGACGAATTCAAGCGCGACCAGGGCATTGACCTGCGCCAGGACAAGATGGCGTTGCAGCGTCTGAAGGAAGCGGCAGAGAAGGCGAAGAAAGAACTCTCGTCTTCAATGCAGACGGAGATCAACCTGCCGTTCATCACGGCGGACCAGAGCGGACCGAAGCATCTGGCGATCACGCTGACGCGCGCCAAGCTGGAACAGTTGGTGGATGACCTCATCGAGAACTCCAGTAAGCCGGTTATCAAGGCGCTGGACGATGCTGGCGTCAAGCCAGCACAGATTGATGAGGTCGTGCTGGTTGGCGGTATGACCCGCATGCCAGCGGTGCAGGCGCTGGTCAAGCGCATCTTCGATAAAGACCCGAACAAGGGTGTCAACCCGGATGAGGTGGTCGCCATCGGCGCCGCCATTCAGGCTGGCGTGCTGACAGGCGAAGTGCGCGACGTGCTGCTGCTCGACGTGACGCCGCTCTCGCTGGGCATTGAGACGCTCGGCGGTGTGATGACCAAGCTGATTGAGCGCAACACGACGATTCCGACGCAGAAGAGCCAGGTCTTCTCAACGGCCAGCGACGGCCAGACGAGCGTGGAGATCAAGGTCTTCCAGGGCGAGCGCGAAATGGCGCGTGACAACCGCCTGCTCGGCAACTTCATCCTCGATGGCATTCCGCCCGCTCCGCGTGGCATGCCACAGATCGAAGTCACCTTCGACATTGACGCCAACGGTATCGTCAACGTCAAGGCGCATGACCGGGGCACGGGCCGCGAGCAGCGTATCACCATCCAGCCGTCCAGCGGCCTGAACAAAGACCAGATCGAGCGCATGGTGGACGACGCCAAAGCGCACGCCGACGAGGACCGCCGCCGCCGCGAAGAGATCGAGATTCGCAACGAGTCCGACAATGTTGCCTACCAGGCGGAAAAGACGCTCCGCGACCTGGGCGATAAGGTCTCGGCTGACCTCAAGAGCGAGGTGGAGTCGAAGATTGCAGATGTGCGCGCGGCGCTGGGCACCGACGATTTGGAGCGCATGCGCTCAGCCAAAGAGGCGCTGCAATCCACGATGCTCAAGGTTGGCGAGCAGGTCTACTCGGCAGCCGGCGCGACTGCGGGCGGCGACACCAGCAGCGACGGTGGCGCGAGCAGCGGCCCCAGCGACGACAACACGGTCGAGGGCGAATTCAAGGAGATGTAATCCACTCCATGATGTTCGCTTCAGTTCTACAGTCTGACAAAGCTCGACAAGAGTCCTAAACAGCACGGCGGTATCTGGTATCATACCAGTGCCGCCTTCAGCCGCTTTCTGCGCCGGTCTTCCCAAAAAGAACGACCAGTTGTGAGGGAAGCGGCTGCGCACTCATCATATTTTCTGCTACAATAGGCGCGTTTCCGGCTGGCCTTTTGGCTGCTGCGATTGTTGAGATTGCGGTGGCTCTGGCTGCCAGAGATGCGAATGGGTTGGGAGGCTCCTATGGGGAGCCGCGTCTCCCCTATCGGTTGGCCAATGCGCCAGAGTAGGTAGAAGAGCCGCGAGAAGAGGAAGCACATGGCCGCCAAACGGGATTATTACGAAATACTCGGGGTTGCGCGCACTGCCAGCGAGGAAGAAATCAAGAAATCCTTCCGGCGGTTGGCGCGCCAGTATCACCCGGATGTCAACAAAGAAAAAGGCGCCGAAGAGCGTTTCAAGGAAATCAACGAAGCCTACGAGGTACTGGGCGATGCGCAGAAGCGGCAGGCATATGATCGCTTCGGGCATGCTGGGGTTTCGGGGGCTGGCGCTGCGGGTGGCAATCCCTTTGAGGGCTTCGGCGGCTTCAGTTTCGGCGATATTTTTGAGCAGATCTTCGCCAATGCGGCAGGCGCGACCGCTGGGACGCGGCGCGGCGCACCGCAGCGCGGCGCAGACCTGCGCTATGAACTGACCATTTCCTTCGAGGAAGCCGTGCGCGGCTGCCAGAAAGAGATCGAGATTCCGCGCTGGGACACCTGCCCCACCTGTCATGGCAACGGCGCGCAGCCCGGCACCAACACCACGCGCTGCACCGCCTGCCAGGGCACCGGCGAGATTCGTCGTGTGCAGCAGTCCATCTTCGGCCAGTTCGTCAATGTGATGGTCTGTGATCGTTGCCGGGGCGAGGGACGTGTCATCACCACTCCATGCGAACGCTGCCGGGGCGAGGGACGTATCCGCACGATTCGCAAGGTAGCCGTGAACATTCCCGCTGGCGTGGATGACGGCATCAACGTGCGCGTGACGGGCGAGGGTGAGGCGCCGCTGCGTGGCGGCACGCCCGGCAACCTCTTCGTCGCGCTCTCGGTGAGGCCGCACGAATACTTCAAGCGCCAGGGCACCGACATTCTCTATGACCTGCCGATCAGCTATGCCGACGCCGCGCTTGGCTCCGAGGTGGAGGTGCCGACGCTGGACGGCAAGGAGAACGTCAAGATTCCCGCCGGGACGCAGAGCGGGCGTACCTTCCGGCTGAAGGGCAAAGGCGTGCCGGTGATTCACAGCGCAGCGCGCGGTGACGAACTGGTGACAGTGAAGATCGTCACGCCGCAATCGCTGACGGCGCGGCAGAAAGAGCTATTGCGCGAGTTCGCTGAGATCGAACGGCAGCAGAATGAGCGCGGCCACAATCTCTTCGAGAAGGGCTTCGAGAAGCTCAAAGATGCCATGCACTTCGAGTAAGCGCATTGCAGAGACAACAGCGTCCGCCTGGGAACATCGCTCAGGCGGACGCTGTGCTTTTATTTGCCATCACCGCATGGGCAGGGTGAACTGGAAGGTGGGCAACACCGGAGCGCCTGAATTGCCATCTATGCCGCCCGTCAGAAGTTGAATGCCGCTGATTGACAAGGTAGCAGGTTGCCCGGTCGGCGCGCCACTCCCCTGATACGTCACCTCCATCTGTTCGGTTCCAGCGGAGCCAATGGTAGGATCAACAGATGGCTCGTTTGTATTCTGTGGCCATACGGGGTTCTGCATGAAGGTCAATGCGGGCGTACTCACCGTCATGCCGGGAATGTCCAATTCGATGAGTCCGGGTCCATTGTCTCCCTCCGTCGCTCCGCCAAACGTTTGGCGCGACTGCAACCGGACAAACGAGAGCAGTTCCATATCAGCGGGAAGGCCGCTAAACAGCAGTTCAATGCGAGCGCCACCAGCCATGCCATAGAAAGTCTTGCGCGAAGGCGAAAAATCGAGCGATTGAACCTGCACCTTAATGCCCTGCTTGGTGGCAGATAGCTGGTGGTAACTATAGCCGCCTGATCGGACCGGACTAATCATAAAGGGCACGCTGATGGAGATAGTATCGAGGTTCTTGAGCCAGGGAGGCGACGGCGGCAGGGTCGGAGGATAGAGGCCATTGGTGATTGGAACCATAAAGTTTGCAGTAGCGGTCAACTGCACCTGCGGCGCAAAATCCGCTACCGGCAGCGGCGCATTTACTTGTAGGATCGTTGGCCCGCCTGAGTAACCACCAAGTACAGGCAAACTCGTTCCCGACGTGAGCGTGAGTTGGGTGTTTGCAATACCCAGGGGATAGTTATCTGTGTTCGTGGTTTCCAGCCGCATGACCGTACTGGTGACATCAGCATAGGCATCGCTGACGCGCAGCGAAATGCCGGTGGCCGGGTCCTGTACAATACAGCCACCCAGAGATGATGAGTGCGCGGGCGACACACACTTCATAGCCGTAGTTCCAATTACTGACGACAACTGTGTTGGCCCGCCAGCGTCTTGCGAGGTCGTCGTAACGCCACAGGCGGTTGCTGCTAGTAGCACAATCAGCACGAGGACCAGCGCAGCGCACCTACAGAAACTACTCTTAAGCAAATCCGCAAACGAATACATTGGTGACGGGCGCTCGCTCATACTATCAATCTCCCACCTTTTGTGTGCCACGCTCCAAGCTCTCATGGCGACCAGGAGGCGAAGCACAAGAATCACTGGATTCCCAGACCTTCAACGGGCTGTATCAACTGGCTATAGTTCGCCATCGCTGCCTTTGCTACCAAGACGCTTTTAGGCGTTATTTTTCACTAACCGGGCGTTATATTTATCTATCATACACAAAAAGCACCCCACCGGCTAGCCGGTGGGGTTTCACTTTTGCAGGAAGTTTTACGATGACCTACTTGTCTCCATGCCAAACTACGCATGCGCATGTTCGTGTGCCGTCACTTCATTCTCAACGCCGCGCACGAGATCGTGTTCCGCCGCCTTGACGCCGCGAATCACCTCGCGCACCAGCGTCGTCAGTCCGACGGCATAGCCCGCCAGCAACGCGACGACCACCGCCGTCACAATCGTCAGCGTACTCGGCGGCCAGTGTGGCGTAGTGGCATAGGCGACGGCTAAGACGATACCGCCAGCGATAAGCGCAAACAGGATTCCCAGGAAGATCATGCGCACCAACGCGCGAAATGCGGCGGGAATCAGATGACGTAATGCAAACATGATGGTTCCTCCCTCCAGCCAGCCATCAATCTGTCTGGACAATCCCCACCCCGGTCCCCATTGACCAGAGCAGACTAAACCAGCCCTACGCATAATACATGCCTATTTGCACTATGATGCGGTGGCAAGTGGGGTGGAGGCAGCAGGTTGACAATCTTGTACGATCGTACTATATTTAGGTCATGAGTACAGAAAATGTGTCGGACGGTCAGAAACGACCATCCTTCATTGAAGCCGCCCGAAAGGCGCAACTCATCACCTGTGCCATCGAAACGCTGGCGACCGAGGGCTATGCGCAGGCGTCGCTCGCACATATCGCCCAGCGCGCTCACGTCAGCAAGAGCGCGATCACCTACTACTTCAACTCCAAAGAAGAGCTGCTCAAACAGGTAGTGATCGAGGTCTACAAAGGCGCTGCAGCGTACATCGGCCCGCGTGTCGGTGCGCAATCTGGCGCGAGCGAACGGTTGCGCGCCTATATCGAGGCGCACATCGAATACATAAGCCAACACCTGACGCAGATAATGGCGCTGGCGGAGATCGGGTTGAATATGCGCAACGCCGATGGCAAGCCGGCGCTGGTTGGTCTAACCGACGAGGCTGCGCTCGACCCTCTGATTCGCCTCCTGCGCCGTGGCCAGGAGGCGGGTGAATTCCGCGACTTCGATGCGCGCGTGGTAGCGATTACGATCAGGCGCGCGATTGATGGCACCTCGCGGCTGCTCATCGGCCATCCCGACCTTGATGTGGGTCACTACACCCGCGAACTCGTGACGCTCTTCGAGTACGCGACCCGTAAGGGGAATAACGAGACATGACCACGTTCATCTTTCACGGCAATGAAGCGGCCAATCCCGCCGCAATCTATGCTCCATTGCAAGCCGAATTTGAGCGGCGGGGCTTCCCTTGCCGCATCATTCGCTCGCCACGTCATCGGACCAGTACGCCAAATAAAGATCGTGCCGAGATCGTCGTCGAAGCGTTGCGCGGCGAGACAGACGATATCGCGCTGATTGGCATCTCCAACGAGGGGCTATTCATGCCACTGGTCGCAGCGGCGCGTCCCATCCGCCGTATCGTCATGCTCAACGCCGTCATACCGTTTCCAGGCCAGTCTTTCTGGCAGGCGACGAAGGGTCAGCAGGTCTGGGCGAACTGGGTCACGCGGCTGCTGGCGCGCATCGCTCCTGGCATGAGTGAGGTGTGCCCGTTGAGCGAACTCCCGCAGACCGAATACGTCTATATCTGCGGATCGGATGACGATGCGATCAATCCGGCCTGGGAGCAATGGGCGGCGCGCGAGTATCTGCATGTGGACCCGATTGTTATTCCGGGCGCCAAACACTCCGACATCATCTACTATGCCCGCGAAGTCGTAGACGCCGCGACGCGCGGCCTCACGCCAACCAATCCACCCCTGCCAGGTCCAGCCCCAGAGCCACTGAATCTTCCGCCTGGCGCCGCTGCCAGCCCGGCGCAGCCAGGTGTTACGGCTCCAGCCGCGAGGCAACCGTTGGGAAATCCTGGATGGCAAGCCGCCAGTCTAATCATCAGCGGATTGGCGCCGATTCTCTGTTATTTTCTCCTTCGCCCAAAAGTGGGGAACGACGTAGCGGCGCTGGCTATCGCCTGGTTCATCCCGGTTCTCTGGACGCTGATCTCGTCGCTCTGGCGGCGGCGGCTCAATGTGCTGGGAATGCTTGGCGTGGCAGCCTATGGCATTACGCTGGGCATCTCGATTTTCACGGGCGCCGGTGCCCTACCATTGAAGTTGCACCATGCGCTGGTTGGCGGAGTGGTTGGTCTGGTTTTCCTCGGCTCGGTCGCTATTGACAGGCCTATCCTGCTGATTATCGCACGGCGCGTTGCCAACAATAGCCGCCAGCAGGCAACTATCAACAGGCGGCTTGAAAGTCCTGGCGTCCAGCAGAGCATGACGCGATTGACGCAGTACATTGGTGCAGTGGCGCTCGTGGACGCGACGCTCCAGGCCGCTCTGGCGCTGTCCCTGCCGACGAGCAGTTTTCTCGTTGCCACGGCTCTCGTTCACATTGTGGTCATCGCTGGCGCGGTAGCGCTTGCGTTCCTGGTCGTCATGCTTCGCATGCGCAACGCCATCTGATGGCGCATTGACAGAGCGCCTCTGGCCATGTTACAAGAATGTTCATCCCTTGCTCATTCTTGCCAGGTGGGCAATAGATGGCGTATAACGAGACCATAAAATAGTCTTGGGGCGATGGTGGAATGGTAGACACAGCGGACTTAAAATCCGCTTCCGGCCAACCCGGAGTGAGGGTTCGAGTCCCTCTCGCCCTACCAA
>JAJPKE010000028.1 GCA_021323855.1 Chloroflexota bacterium
ACGCTGTAGGACTTGCGGCGCACGGCCTCGGTCAGTTGGCCGCCCTCCTCATAGCCGACATATCCCGGAGGCGCGCCGACGAGGCGAGCCGCCGCATGGCGCTCCATGAACTCAGACATGTCAATCTTGATGAGCGCGTCTTCGCTGCCGAACATGAACTCCGCCAGCGCCTTCGCCAGTTCCGTCTTACCAACGCCGGTCGGCCCCATGAAGATGAACGAGCCAATCGGGCGCTTCGGGTCTTTCAGACCAGCGCGGGCGCGGCGCACGGCGCGGCTGATCGTGTCAATCGCCTCATCCTGGCCGATGATGCGCTTATGCAGCGCGCTCTCCATCTCCAGTAGGCGGGCGGACTCTTCCTGCGCGATACGCATGACTGGAATGCCCGTCCACATCGAGACGATCTGCGCAATATCTTCTTCCGTCACCTGGGGCTTTTCACTGCCCTGGTCACGGTGCCAGCCAGATTCCAGCTTGGCGATACGCTCTTTGAGTTGCACTTCGCGGTCGCGCAGCGCAGCCGCCTGGGCGTAATCCTGATTCTGAATGGCCTCATCCTTCTCGCGCTGCACTGCGTCCAGCCCACGCATCGCCTCTTTGAGGTTCAGCGGAGCCAGCGACCGTTGCATGCGCACGCGGCTGGCGGCCTCGTCAATCAGGTCAATCGCCTTATCTGGCAGATAGCGGTCAGTGATATAGCGGCTGCCCATCTCGGCGGCGGCTTTGAGCGCCTCGTCGGTGATGGTGAGCCGGTGGTGTTGCTCATAGCGGTCGCGGATGCCGCGCAGGATGAGGATCGTCTCCTCGACGGTGGATTCACGAACGATCACATCCTGGAAGCGGCGTTGCAGCGCCTGGTCTTTCTCGATGTATTTGCGGTATTCATCGAGGGTCGTCGCGCCGATACACTGAATCTCACCGCGAGAGAGCGCTGGCTTGAGGATGTTAGCGGCATCTACCGCGCCCTCCGCTGCGCCCGCGCCCACCAGGGTATGCACCTCGTCAATGAAGATGATGCAGTCCTGGCTGGAACGAATCTCTTCGATGATCTTCTTGAGCCGCTCCTCGAACTCGCCGCGATACTTCGTGCCGGCGACCAGCGACCCGACATCCAGCGTCAGCAGGCGCTTGCCCTGCAACGTCTCCGGCACTTCGCCGGTGATGATGCGCTGGGCAAGCCCTTCGACGATGGCCGTCTTGCCGACGCCCGGTTCGCCGATGAGCGCGGCGTTGTTCTTCTGGCGGCGCGAGAGAATCTGAATGACCCGCTCGATTTCCTTCTCGCGGCCAATCACCGGGTCGAGCTTGTTCTGGCGCGCCTGAGCCGTCAGATCAATGCCCATCTGGTCAATGGTCGGCGTCTTGGAATGTTTCGGGCTGGGGTCGTTGGCACTGCCGCCACCGCCCTGGTTTAGCACCTGAATCGTCTGCGTGCGTACCTTTTCCAGATTCACACCCAGGCTCTCCAGCACACCAGCGGCAATGCCTTCGCCCTCACGGACGAGGCCGAGCAGCAGGTGTTCTGTACCGATATAGTGATGATTGAGGCGGCGCGCTTCATCTACCGCCAGCTCGATCACCTTCTTGGCGCGGGGGGTCAGGCCGATATCGCCAAGCACGATGCGGTCGCCGCGCCCAATGATAAACTCGACCGCGCTACGCACCTTATTGAGTTCGACACCGAGGTTGCTCAGCACTTTGGCCGCTACACCGTCGCCCTCGCGGACCAGGCCCAGCAGCAAATGCTCCGTGCCGATGTAATTATGGTTGAAGCGCTGGGCTTCTTCCTGTGCGAGGCTCAATACCTTGCGCGCTCGCTCCGTAAACTTATCGAATCGTTCTTTGTCGTTCATAGAAGACGCAGCGGAGAACTCTCACGCCTGAACGAGAGAGGGGACGCCGCTCCTCCTTCCTACTGCTGTACTAGCGACGAGTGCAATACTCCGAATGAGGAATCAAGCGGAGCAACGGTTTCCTGCGCCTGTTCACCCTTGTATTCTGGAGCAGTCCTGGAAACGCTGTGGAACGCCTACTACTTAATACAATCCAAACACACCAGGGGTATGACCTCCCCGGCTCCCATCCCGCACGGCTGATATGCCGATCAACCGGACCGTGGAACGACGGCCAACGAGTTACGCGATGGTGCTACACGTTACTACACTCAATACACATCACTTGCGCCAGGAACAATTGGTCCAGTGTTGGGTGAATGTCGTAATCTCGCGTTTTCCCCCTTGATAGATATGATACGTCATCTACGGTTCAGCGTCAAGGAAGCTCAGCTATGCTAATCCGCTGTACAAGCGGCCTCGCACGCTTTAGCGCCGGAGGGAAAATGCGCCGCTACACCGGCGTTTTCGCCTCTTTGCCATCCCCAACCCGCAGTTGCAACGCTGCTGCCCCTGTCGCAATCTTCACGCCGAAACGCTGAACTGCTGAAATTTGCTCAACAATGCCGGAGCATCATCAAACTGGCGATGAAGTGCGCAGTCACCTCTTGGTGATATTCAGGAATAGTACGTCTTACGAGGTATAACGTGCCAGGGCGCATACCTAAACATCTGTCTAGGTTTGCCTCTCAACACACCTCAACACTCCATTCTCGATACCCTGTTTACCACCGGAATGTTGGGGCGCAGACGACGCTCGTGGTGTTGATCTGGTGGCGACGGCTGATGTTCAGTGCGATTTTGGAGGTGAACGGGAAGCGCCATCTCAAGCGGCAAACGTGGGGAATAGCGTCCTGTCGCTCTGCGAATCACGGAAAGCCTGCGGTTGTTCTGGATGCGTTCCTGGCGGTGGTGTGGCCGGTGCTTTCGGCGTTGAGATATCTTGAATGAGGCCGGGTATTCGCACTGCGCCTGCCCAGTGCGCAACCCAATACGGTGTATTGACCGATTCGAGACGCACACCGGTCTGCGGCGAATCCGCTGAGACCATCAGGCCGTTGCCGACATAAATCGAAGCATGCGAATAACCAGCCCAGGCGGTGTTGACAAAGAGCAGTACATCGCCCGGCTGAAGATTCGTACCGGCAGGTGTCGCGCCGGAGACGTGCGTGTAGGCGCCAGCAAGGCCGGGCGCGGATTCCGGCACGCCGAGGCCGGCCTGCGCAAACGCCCAGTGAACCAGCCCCACGCAGCTAAAGCCGGTCTGTGGGGTATCACCGATGGTGGCATAGCGTGCGCCGATCTGGCTCTTGGCGGCGCTGACGACGACAGAGGCGTAGGCGTGCGGAGAATGCGTAGTGGAGTGCAATCCGGCGTCATGCGATATCGCCTGCGAATTGCCCAGCCCACCGGGAGCCAGCCCGATCTGCGCAATGAACTGCGCTGCGACTCCTCCACGCGCGGCGGAGAGCAGCAGCACCCCGATCAGCGGCAGCGCCAGCATGAAGAGCAGTCCGGCCAGCTTGGCGCGCTTGCGCAACGTGAATGGCTTGCGATTGCGCTCTTTGCGTTGCTTCCTTTCCAGCCGTTCCACTGTCCATATTCTCATTGTCTGCGCCTCCCCCGTGCCAGTCTGCTCTAAAGCAGTATAACGATATCTGGCGCATGCTGCCATACGCACGAACCAATCTTCCCATTGCGATATGCTTCTCCTGGCATCCCCCAACCGGCAAACCCAACCGTTGACCTATTCGTTATATAATCGAGCGGGGAGCATCATATTCCTTCGCATGGTTGATGAGCACGCGCACAGCAGTAAATGGGGAGAGACTGGACGCATGCGCATTCTCGTGGGCAAGGGTGAGCGGGTCGGCGCGCAGGCAATGGCGGCCGTAAGCTGGATCGAGGGCATCGGCCTGATGGTGGTCGGTCCTGGCGAAGAGGAAGTGGCCGCGCTGATGGAACGTGACTACCGGCGCTGGTACGATCCCACTGCTGGTGGCCGTTGGATTACGCTGGATGACGAAGAACTGGTGCGCAGCCTGCTCTTTCGCCTGCCGAGGCCGCAGTGGTGGGCCGTCGAGATCAACGATGCCGGTGAGTTGCTGCCACAGACGCCCTATGACCCGCACGGCACCATCTGGCGCCAACTCACCCGCGACGACCGCGCCGCCGCCACCGAGGCCGCGCTTGGCCTGCTCCGCGAACGCTTCCCCGACCCCAACCTTCAGGCGCTGCTGACCTGGATCGAAGGCGAAAAGGACGAGTCGCTCTATCACTTCGTTGGGCTGAGTCCGGCGGCGCGTGGCCCGCAGAAGATCGTCGTCTATCGCCTGCGCACCGGCGTCTGGCACGCCGTCATGGAGACATCGTAGCGCACGACGAAAGCCAGCGGTTAAAACCGCGCCTGGATGGCCTTTAGCCGCGAAGCCTGCCTCCGCAGGCTGGAGGAGAGACGAACCGAATGCGTAACGCGGTTATTCGCATAGCGAGAGACCCAGGATTCGCAGACAGCCTACGCTCATATAAGATTTTTATTGATTTTGTTCAGGTGGGTGTCATCTATCAGAAAGAATTGCGGTCGTTTGAGGTCAGTCCAGGGCATCATGATATCTATTTGGAAATAAACTGGTGTTCGAGCCAGCACCTAGATATTGACCTTGCAGCAGGTGAAGAAGTGACGCTGATCTGTCGCTCAAGTCATCCGCTGTTAGCGGCTTTCCGTCCATATTTCAATCCCGAACGCTACATCGAACTCTACCCAGAGGAACACATCTGATGGATGAACCCCACGTTCCACGCCACCATGATAGGCCACCTTTCGTCATAGCAGGCATATCCATTATTCTGGCGCTTGCCATCGTCGCCGGCACGTTCTTCCTGATTCTTCATGCACGCAGCACTGTGTCCGGTGATACCAGCAACGAACATTCCTCCGCTTCACTGACACCACAGTTAAAGTCACAACTCGCCGCTCCGCTTGCCTGCCCAACCTGCTGGCATCCGGCGCTGGATACGAGCTGGCAATGGCAATTATCCGGCACAGTGGATCAATCAGTCAACGCGACGATGTACGATATTGATCTCTTCGAGAACGACGCCGGAGTGGTCGCCTCGCTACATGCCGCCGGGCGCAAAGTGATCTGCTATCTGGACGCTGGCACCTGGGAGAACTGGCGGCCAGACGCGGCGCAGTTTCCCGCTGCCGTGCTGGGCAAACTTGATAGTGGCTGGCCCGGCGAACGCTGGCTCGATATTCGCCAACTATCCACCCTCCAACCGCTTCTCGATGCTCGCCTGGACCAGTGCAAGGCGAAGGGCTTCGATGGCGTCGAGTTTGACAATGTGGATGGCTACGCCAACGACACCGGCTTTCCACTAACTGCACATGACCAACTCATCTTTGATGTTTTCCTCGCCAATGCGGCGCATCGTCGTGGCCTCTCGGTCGCGCTCAAGAACGATCTCGGCCAGATTCCTGCCTTGCTCCCGTATTTCGACTGGGCGCTCGATGAGCAGTGCTTTCAATATCAGGAATGTGATATGCTCCTGCCCTTCATCCACGCAGGCAAAGCCGTGATGGAGGTCGAATACGACGCGCAGCCATCTTCCTTCTGCCCCCAGGCCAACGCGCTCAACTTCAACTCGCTTGTGAAGCATCTCGATCTTGGCTCATTTCGTATCGCCTGCCGCTGATTTGTTGATATTCATGGACACAAGCCAGCGGATACACCCGCGTTGCAACATGCGCCACAACGTTTGCCGCCCGCAGTCTTGGCTTCCCTCTCTTCGCAAGGGGTGGGAAGCAGAGAGGGGCGCACTTCCCAGCCCATCACGCACATCGTAGCGGCCAGCAACTTCCTTGTCCAGCCGCCTGGGGACGAGTGTTATACCTCACTCACCTGCTACGCGCGCGGCCTCCGCCAGCCGGTCTAATTCTGCGATTTCTTCTTCGGAGAGCTTGACGGGAACGAAGCCGGTGCCGGGCTTGTAGTCAGCCGTCTGCGATCTGAAGTAGGTATTGTAGAGGTGCGCATAGTGGCCGCCGCGCTCCAGCAATCCCTCGTGCGTGCCTTCTTCGACGATCTTGCCCTGCTGCATCACCAGAATGCGGTCGGCGCTCTTGACCGTTGAGAGACGGTGCGCAATAAGGATGGCGGTGCGGTCGCGCAGGATCAGATCAAGTCCTTCCTGGATCTGTGCCTCGGTAAGCGGGTCTACGCTGGCGGTCGCCTCATCGAGCACGATGATAGAGGGATTTTGCAGCAGCACACGGGCCAGCGCGACGAGCTGGCGCTGGCCCATTGAGAGGCTGCGCCCCATCTCGCCCACCTCGGTTTGCAGGCCGTTCGGCAACGCTTCCAGCCAATCGCCGCCGCCGATGCGCAACGCCACGGTTTCTACGTCAGCGTCGCTGGCATCCGGGCGTGGATAGCGAATGTTGTCTGCCACCGTGCCGGAGAAGAGGAACGGCACCTGCGGCACGATGCCGAGATGGCGGTGATAGTCGCTGAGATCGAAGGAGCGGATGTCCTGGCCGTCAATCAAAAGCTGGCCACCCTGGAATTCATAGAAGCGCGCCACCAGCTTCGCCAGCGTAGACTTACCTGCGCCGGTGTGGCCGACGATGGCGATGGTCTGCGCCGCCGGAATCGTCAGATTGAAGTCTTGCAACACTGGTGTCACGTCGGTATAGCCGAAGTCCAGATGGCCGAACTCGATGGCCCCAGCCAGGCGTGGTAACGGCTGCTGCGCGTGCTGATGGATGCGCGGCTCAGCGTCCATCAGCGCGAAGATGCGCTCGCTGGCGCCGAGACCAAGCTGGAACTGGCTCCAGAAGGAGGCGATACCCGTCAGCGGAAACCAGAGAATCGCAATTGCCTGGACGAAAAGATACCAGGAGCCGGGCGACACGCTGTGATCCAACACCTTCAGGCCGCCAAAGTAGAGGACGATGGCCGTGCCGATGCCAGCGATGGCGTTGAGCAGCGGAAAGATGCCGGTGAAGATCAATCCTTGCCGCAGATTCACTTGATACGATTGCTTGTTGACCGCCTTGAACTCGGTATAGATGGTCTGTTCCTGGCGGAAGTTCTTGGCAATCGAGATACCGCTGATCGTCTCCTGCACAGTGTTGTTGACCCGCGCCAGCGCCCGCCGCGCATGCTGTGTGGTCAGGCGAGCGATGCGCCGGAAGGCCAGGGCAACGAAGACGATCACCGGCACGATGGTCAGCGTCAGCAGCGTCAGCCCAACGTTGATATAGAAGAGGACACAGACGATTAGCAACACCAGGAAGATCTGGCTGAGCAGGTTCAGTGTCAGCGTTACGACGGTGGCGAAGTCTTCGGTATCCGAGGTGACACGGCTGACGACTTTGCCGGAGGGCGTTTCATCATAGAAGGACATGTCGCGCGCCACTACGGCGTCGAAGGCATCTTTGCGGATGTTGAGGACGACGTTGCCGACAGCGCGCGCCATGAATGAACGGCGGATGAAGTTCAACGTCCAGGAGAGGACGCCGGAGATCAGGATGGCAACGACAATCCAGAAAATCGCTGTCTGCGTGTTAGAGGGATTGCGTAACGTATCTATGCCATGCGAAATCAGCACTGGCAACACCGTATCCGAGACCGACGCCAGACCGATAGCCGCCGCGACGAGCAGCATTGCGCGCAGTTCCGGGCGGAAATAGCCCAGGATGCGCGCCATCAGCGTGCGGTCGGAATAGACGCGATCATACGCTTCGGCGTCCAGCCCATCCATAATGAAGCCCATTCATGGCCTCCCCAATGTCATCTCTATAGCAACCAATATCAGTGTCATGTTAATGCGCTGCACCTGCCGGTGTCGCCGGTGAGGTGGTTGGCGCTGAGTCGTAGCGGGCGAAGATGCGGCGGTAGAGATCGCATCGCTGCATGAGTTTGGCATGCGTGCCCTGGTCCACCAGTTCGCCGCGCCGTAGCACCAGAATGTGATCTGCCCAGCGAATCTGCGAGAGCCGGTGCGTAATCAGCAGCGTCGTGCGGCCTTCCAGCACGCGACGGATAGCCTTCTGAATCTCATCCTCGGTGGCGCTGTCAATCGCGCTGGTGGAATCGTCGAGGATGAGGATGCGCGGGTCGGTGAGCAGCGCGCGGGCAATCGCCAGACGCTGCCGCTGGCCGCCTGAGAGTGTCACGCCGCGCTCACCGATGATCGTGTTGTAGCCTTCGGGGAAGCTCATGATGAAGTCATGCGCCTGCGCATCGCGTGCTGCCTGTTCGATGGCAGCCTGATCCGCCTTCTGACCCAGACCGAAAGCGATATTCTCGGCTATCGTGCGTGAGAAGAGGAAGATATCTTGCT
>JAJPKE010000029.1 GCA_021323855.1 Chloroflexota bacterium
CATCGTCATCATCGTCATCATCGTCATCATCGTCATCATCGTCATCATCGTCATCATCGTCATCATCGTCATCATCGTCATCATCGTCATCATCGTCATCATCGTCACAAGGAGGCCGCTAATGGCGTTTGCACATGACCGATTTGAGCAGTCGTTAGATGTGCTGGATAGGCTCACGCCAGATTTGCAGGCGCTCGATGAACGCTATCGGGCAGATGGCGTGGTCTGGCGACGCGGCTTGCCGGATGCTGAAGCGGCGGCGCAACAGATTGCTGCCCAACTCGCGCAGTTTTCAGACGAGACGGCAACCAGCACGAGAGAAGGAGCATCATCACGCTTGCACACACGCATAGTAGCGGATGAGAGAAATGGAGATATGACAATGCCTGCACAACAGACAGCGCGACCACCGAAGCGTCGCATCAATTCAACGATCACCTGGTTGGCGCCAGTGGCGGCAGTGCTGCTCATCGCGGTGCTGGCTGCGCTCATCTTTGCCAACCGACATGTAGGAACGAGCGTCGTAGGCACACCAACGCAATCAATAACGACGCTCCCTGCTATCCACCTGGAAAACGGCAGCCTAATCACGCTCCTTGGGGTGGGCATGGTCTCTGCTAAAGAAGGCTGGGCGATTGCCTCTGTGACGATCAATCCAACGTCTTCTAGCGATGGCAATCGCGTAAATCTGATACTGCATGACCATAATGGCACCTGGTGGAGCATCGCCCCAGTCCATACAATACACGACTCATACGGTACCTGGAATCCAACCAATCCAGAGACGAAACTGCTCGCCATTTCAGCCGATTCGCCTACAGATGTCTGGATAGCTGCAAGGGCCGTTGGCAACAATGGGGCTGTCAGCACCTATGTCATACATTATGATGGGAAGCAGTGGACGAGACAATTGGTTGCAATAAACTTCGAATCCCTCAAAATGTTCTCACCAACGAATGGCTGGGCCATCGGTCCTCATGAAGGTTTAACGCCCGGTTTTGCCTACGGCCAAATCTACCACTACAACGGCCAGACCTGGAAGGCGCTGCCAGACCCCAATATTCCCAATTGTTTTCTTAACGAACCTGTTAATTTCTCACCAATTCCTGCTTTTAACCCTCGCTTTGAACCTCTGGCCGATGGGGAAGTATGGGCAGTTGGTACCTGCTCTCCGTCCGCCAACAACCAGACAGGAATTATCCTGCATTATACTGGGCAGCAATGGAGTGTGCAACCATTTCCCTCCTCTGGCACCAATCCAACGCTGTATGCCATCTCGATGATTTCTCCACAAGAGGGCTGGATTATCGGCTCCGACACCAGCGGCAATTTCTTACTGCACTATAGCCAGGGACAATGGCAACGTGCGCCCAGCACCCAACTGACAAACGTACTCCAACAGGCAAACCTGGATTTCGCGGATATATTATCCTTCTCGATGCTTTCCGCGAATGAAGGCTTGCTCCTCTTGCGAACGTATGCTGAGCCGTCGGGTTCCGTTGTCCTGCATGACCAGGGCGGTCACTGGGCACCTGTTACCTTACCGCCGTTCGATTTCTTATCGAAACTCAACAATCCGAACGAGCCATTGTCGGGAGTGATAACGTATGGATGGATACTGTATAGCATAACTACTTTGCCCCCTGGCGACGTATGGGTCTATGGCGTGGTAGTCAAATCCATCATCCCCAAAGGGCAACATCAGGCTATTACCGTGCAGTTACCGCTGCTCCTCCATTATAGCAGTGGCACATGGAGTGTCGTGCAGATTGACCTTTCCTGATGTCACACCTCACGAGATGTAAAACAGCCTGCACGCCGGTGAGCATGCAGGCATTCACCATAGTATATCACCAGACGAGACGGTACCGGCTGGTTCTCCGGCAGCTTGCGCCAAACCACCTGGCCGTCTAGCTGCTCTTTGAAGATTCGCCGTCTATCTTCTTTTTCAGCGCCTTGAGATAAATTTCCGCTTGCGTCACATCCTGCACCGCATACTGCCCCAACTGGTCTTGCGAGACGTTGGTATGCCACTGGTTGAGCAGCGATTCCAGGTTATCCAGAATGCCGATATGCACGTTGACATGCGCCAGCGCGCTCTGCGCCTGTGCAACGCCAGCGGCCAGCGCGCCCAGAATATCGCCCTGGATGGTGGCGTTGAGGTCAGCCAGCGGTTTGACGATATGCACCACAGCGAAATCCGCCAGTCCCGCCAGGCTGATGGCAACGTCTAACCCCACACCTTCCAGGTTGCGCAACTCGGCCAGCAATTCCTGGCGTCCCTGTTGGATGCCGTTCTGCAACGCCTGATCCAACTCTTGCTTGGTGTAATAGCCAGCCTTCTCTACGACCAGCGGCGCCGCCACCACGGCGCCCGCGCAGACGCCGACGCCTGCCGCCCCCAGCAGCGCGCGGCGTGTCAGCTTGCGGCGATTCTTGTTACGCTCTACCTGCTCTATCGCCTGCACCATCTGCTGCTGTGTCGGCGCCTGCGCCACCTGCGTCTGTGTTGGCTGGGTGGCCTCCGGTGTAGATGGCACATATTGTGGATTCTGCATACTCTCGCCGTTGCCTGGTTGCGCCATGTGTCGCCTCTCTCCGTCTCGTCATTACTGCTTGCCGTTGCGAATAATACCTGTCGCGCCTGGTGTGTCAGCGCCCATCGTAGCATCTTGCCGCGCCGACGTATAGGCAAGTCCATTGTACAAGGTATGGGTAGTACGAACCAACCTTCTAGGAAGTTGCGCCTGTGTTATGTCGAGATGTTGAGTTAAATATGGCAGAGGCGCGTCAGGAAACTCGCTTCGTAGGCGGTGGCGATGGCGGCGCGTACATCGTCATCGCTGAAGATGCCGTGTTCCAGCAACAACTGATACTCTTTGACGACGGACGTTTGCAGCATCTGCGGGCCATCGGTGTTGATGGTAAACTTCACATCATGCGCGCGCAGCGTATGGATGATGGTGCGCAACTCCTCGATGTCGCGCACGGCGTGGGTGCGCAGGTTGGAGATGGGGCAAATCTCCAGCACTATGCCCTGCGCGCGCACCGTCGCCATCAATCGCTCGTCATAGGCGCTGAGGATGCCGTGGCCGATGCGGTCCGGACGCAGATACTCCACGACCTCCCACATATCTTCGATGCGCCCCTCCTCGCCGGTGTGGATAGTCACGCCCAGGCCACCCTCACGCGCACGTTCCACTAAGTGCTGATGCTCACGGTAGGAGAAGTCTGGATTCGGCGGCCCGGCGATGTCTATGCCGATGACGCCGCGCGAACGATAGCGCAGCGCCTTCTCGACGATGATGGCGTTCAATTCCAGAGGAAACGTGCGGTCCATCATCAGAATCAGGCCGGAGCGTATCTGCGGGTATTCGAGCAGCGCGCGGTCCTGCCCGCGAATGGCTGCCGTGATGATATGGTCGAGGTCTTGCTCGCCCTCGCGGTTGCGTTTCATCGGATTGAAGCGCAGTTCCAGCGTGGTAATATTGCACTTGCGATACGCGCCGCCGATGATCTCATAGACCGAACGCTCGATAGCCAGCGGGCTGGACTGAATCAGTTCGGTCCAGCGGAAGATCAGGTCATATTCCGCGAGATTGTTGACCTTATCGGGATGGGTAACGGTAATCAACTCGACGAACTGCCAGTAGTCTTTGGTCGGCAGGCGGATGCCCTGCTGGTGCGCGATGCTCCACATGATCGCGGGGTCCACCGCGCCGCCGACATGCGCATGGAGTTCGGTCAGTTCCGGTCGTTCATCGAGAATGCTCGCCACGCTCACAACATCCTCCTCTATGGGGGGAAACAGTTCCACTGATGGCAAAGGTTATTCTGATGATCGTATCACACAAAGCTGCCTTGTGTCAGGTCTGGTATGTGGCGACAGTCACCCAGCGATTGAAATCGCGGCTGGGTGGCGTACCGCCGCAAAGTCCGCCTGCGCGGACTGGAGATAGATAGTGCATGTTCCGCCTGTTCCTAGCCTGCAAGGTGCTTCGGCGCGGATTTGTCCGACGGCCTCTCTATTCCTCCTTGCTAGCGGCGGGGTGCAGCACGCGCACCGTCTGCCCGGCGGCGATTCTGCCGGTGCGCAGCACGCGTGCATAGACACGGCTCTCGCCAGGGTGTAGCTTCTGCGAGATGCGCGTGAAGTCGCCATCGCTAAACGAATCCTTGATTGCTTTGCAGGGAGTGGTATAGGACGTGATCTCGATCTCCACCTCGTCGCCCAGCGAGAGGCGTGTCCCAGGCGTGAGCGATTGCTGCGCGATGCCCGCCAGCGTAATATTCTCGCCGGCCCAACCCGGCTCGATGGGATGCCCTTCCGTGCGCAGGCGCTGTATCTGCTCCACTGTATAGAGGCAGAGCGCGCGGTCCGGCCCGCCGTGGGTCTCCTGGTCGTTGTGATAGTCGCCCTGGATGCCCAGCGTGCCGACCTTCGCCTCCGCTATCGGCAGCTTCGGCACGCCGCCATGCGACATGTTGATCTGAAAGATACGCCCCTCAAAGCTAATCGCCATTGTCAGGTTATCCCTTCTCTTTATCAGTTATTGTTGTCTTAATGTCCCGTACAGCCAACGTTCCAACCATTCTTCCAGTGACGGCACCCAGAGCGCGAAATCGAACCCGCTCTCGACTACGTAAATCTGCCCGGTTTTTGCATGAAGGGCATGTGAAGTATTGCATCCCCAGTAGCAGAACTGCAAAAGATATTCAGGCCACTGATACCGTGATGCTTCCAAATCAAGCCCTTCAGGTTCTTCGTATGCCAAATGAAACCATCTATCCGGTACTTGCGCTTCATTTAGGGTAGCAAAGTCAACGAGTTGTACATGGGACGGGCGTTCCCAATAGGCTTGTGCGATATTTGTATACCAATTGGAAGCATGTGATGTTCCACCAACTGCTCCCAGGATACCATAGCCAGGACCAAAGCCACCATTCGCTACTTCAGCATAAAGTCGCCGTAAGGTCCCTGGCAAGGAAAAACCAAGTATATCTTCTGTCGCCTGCAACTGTTCTTCGGTCGCTGGCGGATAAGCGAAGCGCGATTTCTCGACAATATCTACTAGGTTGCCATCTACCTGCTTGTGTATCTGACGCCGCGTTGCAGCACCATAGGGCGTCTGCGGATTTAGCATGTCACAACCATACCAGTGTCGGGACTGGCAATGCTCATGGACACGATGAAATATATCTCCGTTATCTGACATTCCAATTCTCCGCGTGATTGATAGCGTGCGCACGCATATTTTACACGCCTATTCTGCGTCTAGCCAGGCAGTCAGGAACAGCTTTATCCGGTACGCGGTACAATCAATCCTAGCAGATGTAATCACGACCCATTGTTGAGAGAAAGAGCGAGTTTTCACGATGCAGGATAAGGATGCTGAGAATAGTGAGAACATGGCAAACTCGGACTTGCAAGAAGGCGATGAGACACCCACCGAGGAGGTGCTAGCGGCGTGGGGCATGGCGTCCAGCGCATGGCTGGAGGCCGACGCAGTGGCGAGTGATCTGGGTGGCGTCGCGCATCCGGTCATCGCAGTGGCAGGGCAGCGTTATGTCGTGCGCCGCCAGCCGCCGGACCTGACTGAGAATGATACGCGCTTTCGCCATGCCTTCATGCGGCATCTGCGCGCGAACGATCTGCCAGTGCCCGGATTGCTGGCGCGACCGGATGGGCACACCTACGCCATCGTCGCTGGCGGTATCTATGAGCTACAGGGATGGCTGGACGGCAGCCGCTACGTGACGGGCGCGGCTGGCGATGGCGACCGGCTGGAGGCGGCGGCGACCACGCTGGGCATGCTGCACCAGGTCTCGGCAGATTTTGCGTGGCAGCCGCACACCTGGCCGCCGGAACGCTCGCAGGCGGCGATTACCTCAGCCTATATTGAGCTCATTCGCCAGCGGGGGGAGGCCGGCGATCTGCCGCAGACGCTGGCGAACGGGCTGGTGCGCGTGGCGGAGGGCTGCGCCGCGCGGCTGGATATGGCGATAGATGCGCTCGAAGAGACGCCAAGCCCGCCAGAGTTACACGTTCATGGCGACTATCAGGCGCATAATCTCGCCTTTGGGCCTGCCAGCGTCAGCGCTATCTATGATTTCGACACAGCGCACTGGGCACGGCGCATAGACGAAGTAGCGTATAGCTTGCTCTACTTCGCCGGTGTACGCTGGGATGAGACGCCCACGGTCACACCGCCGCTGGTGGACGACGGGCTGGATGTGCTGCGGCTGCACCGCTTTCTCAGCGCCTATGGGCGCGAGGCGCCGCCAGCCGAGGGTGAGGCGCGGCTGCTGGCGGACGCGCTGACGCTGGCTTTTCCTATCATCTTTGCCAACGGCGTCGCTGAAGACCTGATCTTCCCCGCTGACTTCGCGGGCGAGCCAGATGAAGAAGAAGCCCTCTCACGTTTGCACTGGGCGGACACCTTCTGGCTCTGGCTGGACCGCTACCGCGATACGCTAGCCCAGGCATGGGAGACGGCGTAGCCCCACCCCCTACCCCTCCCCCGTGCGCGGGAGAGGGGAGCGCAGGCACCGTCTGCTCCTAGTCCGCGCAGGCGGACTTTGCGGCCAACGGCCATCCAGGCGCGGTTTGAACCGCTGGCCTACTTCAGCAGCGCCAGCACCTCCGTCTGCGCCGGTGTGCCGGTGACTTCGATGCCATCGGGTAGCGCCAGCACATCTACCTCGGTGCGCAGGCCAATGCCCTCGTGCGGCAGATAGATGCCCGGTTCGATGCTGGTGCAGGTATTGAGGAGCAGTTGGCGTGTGTCGTGCGTCTCCAAATTGTCGAAGTTGGCGCCGTTGCCATGCACTATTGCGCTGCCGATGCTGTGGCCAGTGCGATGCACGAAATAATCGCCGTAGCCGGCCCGCGCCACCACCGCACGCACCGCGTCGTCAACCTCCCAGCCCTCGACCCGTTGGCCTGCCGCAAACCGCTCCGTGAGGAAGGCGATACCGGCGTCGCGCGCATCCCGAATGATGGCAAAGAGCGAGGTGATGCGCTCAGGCACCTGCTCACCAAGATAGACCATCCAGGTATAGTCGGCGAAGACATTGCCCTCGCCCAGCAGCGGTGCGCTGAAATCCAGCAGCAGCAAGTCATCACGGCGCAACAGCGAACAATGCTCAGCCGTCGGACTATAGTGCGGATTGGCAGCGTTGCCGTTGACGGCCACCAGCGGCATATCGTCGGGGTCCACCAGCAGTCCCTCGGCCTCCATCAGCCGTAGCACCTCTTGCTGCGCGTCGTATTCCGTCAGCGTTTCGGCGGTGGTGATGCGCTGGCGCAGCCAATCGCAGATCTGCGCATAGACTCGTAGCAGCGCCAGGCTCGCCGCGCGGTGCGAGGCAATCTGCTCCGGCGTCAGCACTGCCTCGAATCGCTGCGCCATATCGGCTGAGGAGACGACCTCCACCCCCAGCGCGCGCACCAGCTCCACCGTGCCTGCGTCCACCCGCGAGACGTAGGGGATCGCGTTCTGCGGCGAATATTCCATCGCCACGCGCCGCCCGCCTTGAAGCATCTCGGCCAACAGTTCGCGGTACTCCTGCCAGGTGCGATAGACACGCTTCTCGCCGGGCAAGCTAGATAGCACGTGCGCTTCCACCGCGCTCACCAGCGCCACCGGCTCGCCCTCCGCCGGCAGGTAGTAGAACCAGCGGCGTGTGAAAAGCCCCTGCTCTGGCAAGCCCAGAATGGCATGTGCGATAGGATTGGAACGGCGGAAATCGAAGAACAGCCAGCCATCTATGCCTGCATCGCGCACGGCGGCGCGCAAGGATTCCAGGTCCACGTTCTGCCTCCATTCGAGCGATGATGATTATTTTGCCTCAGCCTCGGCCTCGATGATGCGAATGGCTGTGGTGATCTTCGCCGTTTTGCTGACGGTGGCGCTAACGCTGCAATATTTCGTCTCGGAGAGTTCAACGGCGCGCTTGACGGATGCCGCATCGAGCTGGTGGCCGGTGACGATATGCTCAACGGTCACATCCCGATACACGCGCGGATGCTCGTCGGCGCGAGTGCCGTGGACGCGAATCTCATAGCCGGTGATCTGCTGGCGCATTTTTCGCAGCATCGAAACGACATCCATGCCAGTGCAGCCGGCCAAACTCATCAACAGCAGTTCCATCGGCGTGGGTCCGCTATTCTCCCCGCCGTCGTCTTGCAGCACATCCAGCGTGATCGTGTGCCCGGTGCCGGAGGTGACATCGAAGCGCATCGGTCCCACATATGCCGCCTGCGCGTCAACTTCTTTTGCCATGCGTTGCCCCCCGCTCTCTCATCATGCTCTCCCTGATTGTCACCTATGTGGCCTATGTCGCCTATCACGAAAGAGATTATAGCAGAGGAGACGGCGACCTCACCCGCACACTCTTTTCACATGAGAAGAGGAGCTGTGGGTGAGATCATTATTCACCAGGCAATGCTACGACATGCGTTCCAGGGCAAGGCGTGCCCATGCGGGGAGCGCGCGTGGCCGTCCAGTCGCAGGGTCAATGCTGACGGTTGAGGTCGTGCCGGTGGCGTAGAGCAGTCCGCCGGGGGTGGCGCAGACGGCGTACTCCATCTCAATTGTCGCGTGGGTGATGCGTGAGCAGCGCACACCCACCATCACCGGCGCGAGTCCAGCGATGGGGCGGCGATAGGCGCAACTGGCGCTGGCGACGACGAACGGCAAATCCGGCGCATCTGCTCCTGGCAGCGCGCTCTGCGCTGATGTGCTGCCCTCCTCACTGATTGCCGTGTGTTCGCTGTGTTCGCTATGGCGGGCGCGTAGTTCCGCGAAGAAGGCGACGCGCCCCTGCTCAAAATACGTGAAGAAGGTGGCATTGTTGACATGCCCCTGGGCATCGAGGTCGCTATAGCGCACCTCAACCGGCACCCAGAAGCGAATCAGCGCCACATCTGCGCTGTTGACTTTCTCTCTGCTCATCGTGTGCTCTCAGCCCTCAGCAGGAGCGACGGCGCGCACGACGGAGATGGCAAAGCCGTCCATACCGTCGTCCTTGCTGAGCGGCAGCGCCACCGAGAGCAGCCGTGGATCGGCGGCAACGCGCTGGTCATAGGTATAGAGCGCGGCGGTTGCGGGATCAGTGCTGCTCTCGCTATCCTCGCGGAGCGGCACACCACGCCGGATGCAGTTGTCGGCAACGATGATGCTGCCCGGACGGGTGAGCTTCAGCGCCCAGTCGAGGTAGGTAGGATAGCTGGGCTTATCGGCGTCAATGAAGACGAGATCAAAGGGTGCTTCGCTCTGAAGCGCAGGCAGTAATTCCTCCGCTGGCCCAACGCGCACCTCCGCGCGATCACCCAGACCGGCGCGCTCCCACGAGGCGCGGGCGACTGCGGCATGCTGCTCGCTGATTTCCAGCGAGATGAGGCGGCCATCGGGAGGGAGCGCCCGCGCCAGCCAGAGGCCGCTGTAGCCAGCCAGCGCGCCGATTTCCAGGATGCGCTTTGCGCCACAGGCCAGCGCCAATACCTGCAAGAGCTTGCCCTGAAGCGGCGATATCTCGATGGAAGGCATATCGTGTTGCTGGGGCGCTTTGCGCGCCGCAGCCAGCGCCTCATCTTCCGGCGCAAAGAGCTTGGTCAACGCCTGATCTATATAGGCGCGCGTCTCCACCTGATCGCGCAGGGCTTCGAGTTCGTCGTGTTCACTCATCTCGCTTGTTCTCTCTCATGATGGGATATCGCGGCAGTCAACTGCCGGCGCACAATTCGCTCTGGCTGAAGCGCGAAGGATGAGCCGCCATCCTCGTCGGACTTCAGTCCGTCTCCCCGTGCGCCAGCTTTTCAAAGCTGCGATAGGATTAGCCGGTTAGTCGCGCACAGCGAAATAGACCGCATCGGGATGTGGCACAACGATGGCGGCGGTAGATTGCTCCGGCACGAGCTGGTACGATTCCGTCAACGTCACGCCGATGGCTTCGGGCACGCCGAGCAGCCGGAAGACGAGTTCGTGATCGGCAAGCTCCGGAATGGCGGCGTAGCCCCAGCTATAGCGACGCCCCTGCTCGCCGGAGAGTCCCAGCTCGCGCCGCACCTGATTGTTCACATAGTCCGCCATTGCCTCGGCCATCTGCACGCTCAGCCCATGCAGGAAATACGCCTCGGTGTATTCGCCAGCCGCCTGCATGCGCGCCGTCTCTTCAGAGGCGCGGTCGCCCATCGTCACCACCTGGAAGCCGACCACAGGGGGTGTATCCGTGTTGGTGACGAAATAATCGCTGAGGCAGAGCCGCTCGCCCTCGGATTGGCGAGGGAAGGTGAACCGCTCGACCTCGCGTGTCTGGTCATTGGGATCGAAGATCAAGAGGTCGTCACCCTCCGCGCGGCAAGGGAAGTAACCATAGACGGCGCGCGGATGCAGCCAGCGTCGCTGCCGCGCCTCGCGCAGCATGCGTTCCAGGCGCGGCTCGAACTCCTCATGCACTAACCGCTGATACTCCTCACCATGCGCCACACCACCCCAGCGGCCACGATAGAGCGCGTTGAGGTCCAGGCAGGCCGCCACATCCTCGATGGCCACGCGGTCCAGCAGGCGCGGCCCGTAGAACGGCGGCGTGATGACGGGCGCAGGCGCCAGTTGCGGGCGCTCTGTCACTGCTGTCCCACTGCCGGTGACACGCGCCGCTGCGCGACGCGCCTCCGCCGCGCGGGCGGCCAGCGCCTCCTGCTTCACTCGCTCCACCAGCGCCGGACGTTTCGCTGTGTCCATCAACTGATTCATGATCTCCAGGCCCTCGAAGGCATCGCGGGCATAGAAGACGCCAGGGTCATAGGGCGCCTCGTGGCCGTCTTCGCCGACGAAGATGATGCGCCGCCCATAGGCGCGGTTGATCGCCGCGCCGCCGACGATCACCGGAATATTCAGGTTGCGCCGGTCGAGATCTTTCACGCAGAGCGGCATCTGTTTGGAGGTGCTCACCAACAGCGCCGAAAGGCCGATGGCGTCGGCATTGACTTCCAGCGCCTTGTCAATGATCGTATTCAGCGGCACCTGCTTGCCCAGGTCGTAGACCGTGTAGCCGTTGTTCGAGAGGATAGTGTTCACCAGGTTCTTGCCAATGTCATGGACATCGCCAAAGACCGTCGCCAGCACCACTTTGCCTTTGGTGTAGCCCTCGCTGCGTTCCAGGTAGCGTTCCAGGTGCGCGACCGCTTTCTTCATCACCTCGGCGGATTGCAGCACGAACGGCAGGATCAGCTCGCCCGCGCCGAACTTGTCACCGACATCCTTCATCGCTGGCAGCAGCACATTGTTCAGCACATCCACGGCGCAGGTCGAAAGTTGCGAGTTCGTCACCCAGCCATCCAGTGGCTCGCCGGGAGCGGGTACGCCTGCGACACGTGCCTGCGCGTCCGCCTCCTCGGGGGATTGCCCGGCGGCGCGATAGGCGACAGCGGCGTCTACCAGCGCCTCGATGCCCTCTTTCTTGCGGTGCAAGATCTGATAATGGATGCGCTGGTCCACCGTCATGCCCTCGGTAGGGTCGGCTACTTCTTCTTTCTTCGCCGTTTTGCCGTGTGTCTCGTAATAAGCAATGAAGGCTGGCAGCGCATCCTCAGAGGTATTCAGCAGCAGGTTATCGCAGAGCGTGCGCTCCTCTGCGGGGATTTCAGCATAGGGCGTGATATGCGCCGGGTTGACGATGGCAGCGTCCAGCCCAGCCTGCACCGCGTGATGCAGGAAGACGCTATTGAGCGCGGCGCGGGCATGCTGCGCTACGCCGAACGAGACATTGCTGACGCCCAGGATGGTCAGCACACCGGGCAATTCCGCCTTGATGCGCCTGATGCCTTCCAGCGTTTGCAGCGCGCTGTCGCGTAGCTCCTCCTGGCCGGTGGTGACCGGGAAGGTGAGCGCATCGAAGAGCAACGCCTGCGGTTCCAGGCCAAACTCTGCGGTGGCGATGTCATAGATGCGTTTGGCGACGGCCAGTTTGCGCTCCGCCGTCTTTGCCATGCCTTCTTCATCAATCGTCAGCGCGACCACCGCCGACCCATGCTCACGCGCCAGTGGCAATACAGCGTCTACACGCTGGCGACCATTTTCCAGGTTGACGGAATTGATGACGGCGCGACCGGGATACGTCTCCAGCGCCGCCTGAATCACACCCGGCTCGGTGGAATCAATCACCAGCGGCGCCTCGATGCCCATTTCCAGCTTCTTGACGGCCAGCCGCATCTGATCCACTTCGTCACCGCGCTCGGTTAGCGCCACCTGCACATCCAGCACATGCGCGCCGCCATCCACCTGATCGCGCGCCACCTGAAGCAGCGTATCGTAATCGTCGGCGAGTAGCGCCTGCTTCACTTTACGGCTGCCCTGCGCATTGACACGCTCGCCCACCAGCAGCGGCGCCGGGTCCTGCGTCAGCGAATTGGCGCGCACGGCAGACGCCACCAGCAGACTGCTGCGGGTGCGTGTCGCTGGATCGAAATGCGTGATCCGCTCGATGGGCCGCTGCAGGCGCTGGGTGTCGAACGCGGCGAGGCGTTCGGTGAGCAGACGGATGTGTTCCGGCGTGGTGCCACAGCAGCCGCCGACGACATTGACGCCGAACTCGCTGACAAACTCAGCAAGTGCCTCGGCCATCGGTTCTGGCTGCATCGGATAAACCGCCTTGCCCTCGATATTGAGCGGCAGACCGGCGTTGGGGATGGTGGAGATGGGGAGCGAGACGTTTTCGCTGAGGTAGCGCACCGGCTCGCGCATATGGTCAGGTCCGACCGAGCAGTTGAGGCCGAGGATATCCACGTTGAGATGTTGCAAGATGGCGGATGTGGCGGCGATGTCGGTGCCCAGCAGCATGCGCCCGCTGGTGTCCAGCGCGACCTGCGCCTGAATTGGCACGATGCGGCCAAGCTGAGCGAAGGCGCGACGGGCGCCAGCAATGGCGGCGCGCACCTCAAGAATATCCTGGCTCGTCTCGATGATGAGCAGGTCCACGCCGCCCTCAATCAGCGCGGCGGCCTGTTCGCGAAAGACCTCGGCAAGTTGCTGATAAGTGATGTTGCTGAGCGCCGGGTCATCCGAGGAGGGCAACATACCCGTCGGCCCCATCGAACCGGCAACGAAGCGCGGACGCTCCGGCGTGCTGAACTCGTCAGCGACTTCGCGAGCGAGGCGGGCGGCGGCGCTATTGATCTCATGTGTGCGCGCGCCAAGCTTATAGTCATCGAGCTTGATGCGGCTGCCGGTGAAGGTGTCGGTCTCTACCACATCAGCCCCGGCGGCGAAATAGGCGCGATGGATGTCACGAATGGCGTCTGGCCGGGTGACGGCGAGGATTTCTGGGCAGCCATCATAGGCCTCGCCACCATAATCGGCGGCGTCCAGCCCCAGATTCTGAATCATCGTGCCCATCGCGCCATCGAAGACCACGACTCGCTTGCGCACTTCATCGAGATACCGGCTCGTCATCGCACTACCCGCCCATCTATTTCCTGTGGACCTCACCCCATACCCCCTCTCCTCGCGAGGAGAGGGGCCGTGAGGCAAAATATACGTTACTTCTGGTGTCGCATTGCTCTTCATGAGAGAATGGCAATCAGGTAATAAGAGTGCCTAGAAGATACGGCAAAGGTTGCCAACCGCCACGACGCCTGCCATACGATCCCCTCTCCTTGTGGGTGAGGGGTGCCCGCAGGGCGGGGTGAGGTCTTTCTTCCACCATGTTCTGATACCAAAACGCAGCGTTCTGTTTCGCAAGTCTCTAGGCCTGCTCAGCGAAGGCAGCCATGAGTTCACGGCAGAAGTCTGGAATATCCTCGACGACGCGGCCCCAGACGACATTGCCCTCGCGGAAGGCTGGCGCGTCGGTCCAGATGCCACCTGCGTTCTCCATGTCGTCTTTGATGCCGCGCGAGCCGGTGACGCGCATCCCGCGCACGATGCCTGCCGAGGCAGCCACCCAACCGGCGTGGCAGATCACGCCAATCGGTTTACCCGCTGCATGACACTCACGCACCAGTCGCAGCACATCGGGGTCACGGCGCAGCTTATCCGGCGCCCAGCCGCCCGGAATCACCAATCCCGCCAGTTCGCTGGCGTTGACCTCGCTGGCAATCACATCCGGTGTCGCCGTCAGGCAGTGCTTCGCCGTGACGGTTTCACGCGAGACGCCGATAATCAGCGTATGCGCGCCCTCCTCGCGGAGCCGCATCACCGGCACCCAGAACTCCAGGTCCTCGAATCCCTGCGCCACGAAGACGCCGACCGTTTTTCCGCGTAGTAACATCACTCTGACACCTTTATTGCTCGTGCCTCGTCTAATGAGAGACGCGCATAAACATGAACGCTTCCCTCGCAGTATATCACTACAATACCGCTCGGTAGCCAGCAAAATATAGCTCATATGCCGCATATGTATCGTGCTATTGATCGTGTTGGCCGGTATCTTGCTGTGATATGCAAGGCGAAGAAGCAACTGGTGAGGTTCCTCATGAACGCAAGCGGCCATTAGCGGATGGTTTGGTGGAATGGGAGTGTGTGGATATGGTATCGCATGTTCGTTTAGCCTACGGCAAGACCAGGCATGCCAGCGCGACGTTCTTTATCATGCTGCTGGCTGGTGTCATTGGCATCGCCATCCAGCCAGTTGCTCCGGCGCTGGCCAATGCTGGCGCGCAACAACTGGCGCAACAGGCGGCAAGCGCCCAGAAGATCGCCTGGATTGCCTTCGATGGCGGTGGCGCGCGCAGCGGCGACAACACCGCCGAACGCCACCTCAACCGCACCAATGTTCACCTGCTCACGCAACTCTGGAAGGTCGCTCTGCCCGCCGTGGTAGATAGCTCGATAGTCGAGCAGCCAGGCGTCACAACGCCGTCCGGCGTGCATGATCTGCTCTTCGTTACAACGACCACCGGTAGCTTGCTTGCGCTCGATGCCCATAGCGGCGCGCTGATCTGGCGCGCAGACCATCCTGCGGGGTCCTGCAAGATCAACAACGGTTCCCAGACCTGCTATACCACTTCATCTCCGGCCATAGACCCATCCGGCCAGTATGTCTATACCTATGGCCTGGATGGCTATCTTCACAAGCACAATATCGCCACCGGCACGGAGGTTACAGGCGGTGGCTGGCCGGAACTGATTACGCTCAAGCCCTTCGATGAAAAAGAGAGTTCGGCCATCAATATCGGCCAGGGCTACCTCTACGTCACCACTGGTGGCTATCCCGGTGATAATGGCGATTACCAGGGGCATGTCGTCGCCATCAATCTGGCGACCGGCGCGCAAACAATCTTCAACACTGTTTGCACGAATCAAGCGGTCCATTTCGTCGAGAAGCCGGGCACGCCGGATTGTCCGCAAGTGCAGTCAGCGGTCTGGGGACGCGGTGGCGCGGTAATTGACACGGTGACCGGCGATCTCTTCATCGCCACCGGCAATGGAACCTTCAATGCGGCGGCCTATGACTTCGGCGATAGCGTGATGAAGCTGGACGCCACGGCCAGCGGCGCCAATGGCTTGCCACTCGATAGCTACACGCCGACCAATTACCAGCAGTTGCAGAACAGCGATACTGATCTGGGCAGCACTGCGCCAGTGTTGTTGCCGCAGCAGCCGACCAGCGAGACACCCTATATGGCGCTGCAAATTGGCAAAGATGGCATCGCGCGCCTGCTCAATCGCGCCAATCTCTCCGGCCAGGGCGGGCCGGGACATACCGGCGGCGAACTGCAACAACTCGACCTCTCGAAGTATGGCGAAGTGCTGCCACAGCCCGCCGTCTGGACGGATGGGCATGGCGTCGTCTGGATATTCATCGCCAACGCCAATGGCCTGACGGCGCTGCGCCTGACCACCGACGCCAGCGGCCATAGTTCGCTGAGCGTCGTCTATCACAATAGCGATGCTGGCTCCTCGCCGTTCGTCGCTGGCAATGTGCTGTATGTGCAGGGTCCGGGGACGCTGCTGGCGCTCAACCCCAAAACTGGCGCGACCCTCTGGAGCGCGCAGACTGGCTCGCAGCACTGGCAGAGTCCGCTGATCGTCAACGGCATGGTCTTCGCGGTGAATGACAGCGGCAGCATGTATGCGTTCAGCATACCTGCCTAAACGGTAACACAAACCGGATAAGAGACGTTGCGCTGCGGCCTGGTTCGCTTTCCATAGGGTGCCAGGCCGCACACCTTTTGTTGCTTCTCATTCCTCATATCTCCATATATCTCCATTTCCGCATTGCACCTCAACCTTGTGGCCATTCTGCATGCCTCCTCAAAAGCATGATATTGTTCTGGTCATCCTGCTCTGGTATAGTGGAGAGAGAAATCAGGCAATAAGGAGATTAGAAGCCACCCTATGTTTTCCTAATCCAGCCAAGCCGAATGAGAAACTGACTTCAGATAAAGGAAGCGTGTTTATGAGATGATTGTAGCCTGGTAGATCAGGTGACTTTTAGATTGCGTATCTCCGCACCTCAGCGCAACAGATGAGAAAGAAATGAGAGGGTTTGACATGCACTTAACAACACTGTTGCTTAGCATACTTCTTTTACTCCTCGTTTTCTACTTCTGTGTTATTGGACCATTAGTGAGCGTACTGGATCTGGACAGACGTCTTCTGGGCGTTCTTGTCCGAGCTATTGGCATACAGACACCTTTACCTCAAACCAGGAGAACTCGGTGGTCACGTATCTGGACCATTATATTTTTTGAAGGATTTGGTTTTGCAATCTTTATACGAGGAACACTCTACTTGTTTACTAATATTAATTCTGCCACCCAGCGATTATGTGAAATACTAGCAACAGGTTCATTAGCTTTGAGTATTATATCCGGCATTGTGATGTATCTCTTAGAGCATAGAAGAGGCAGAAGCGAAAATTAGCACACTGAAAGGTTTAGCCCATTGTGTAGCCTGATTTTGCACTTACTCTGGTAGGTGGTGCTGTTGAAGTCAGTCAGGCGCGCAACTGACCTTTGACAACGAGCGACGGCTCACCCACTGGCAGAACACGCCGACCAACCCCACCACCGCCGATTATCGTTAATGACGGGGAGGGCAACCGCGTGGCGATGCGAGTGACCAGCGGCGGCACGACGACCACCACGGATTATCTCGGCGGCATGGAAGAGCAAACCGACAGCACGCTCACCAAGTACTATGCCATCCCAGGTTTGTTCCGGCCACAGGAAAGGGCTGGACCGCGCTATGGGTCCAGCCCCAATGACTCATCGCTTGACGAGCGAAGTTACGTCCAAATGCCTAGCAACCGGATGACGACGAGAAGGTGGTGAAGAGGCCGAGGTAGTCATAGCGTCCGTTGTAGCTCCACGAAGGAGACTGGCGGGCGAACCACGAGAACGCCGCGACATCTTGCGGGTGATAGCCGTTCACGACAAAGGCATGCCCAACGAGCGGATCACCAACTTCCAGGATGTTCGAGCAGCCATACTGTGGCTCGGATGGCACATTCCACACCGGAACAGTATTGTTGGTGAAGGGGTCGTTGTACCACTCGGCGACCTCATGGCTGAGCGGATCAATGTCCTGGATATGGTCGGCGGATGGGAAGATACCAGCGTCCATATACGACGACCAGGCATATGTGACCACACCGATGGAGCGGTTATAGGTGCTGTGGTAGCCAATGATGCAGCAACTGCTGCTGCTACCCTGATAGAGGACGACATTATAGGTCAGGAAGATCGGCAGCACGGCGGTGGAGAAGTCGTATAGATCAATCAGATGCTGAATCTGCGCATCCCACCAGTTGATGTCCACTTCTCCGACTACCACACCATTGCCGGCAGTTGTTTCAAAGCCATTGGCGGCGGGAACCGTCAGCGTTTTGGCCGCCGAAACGGTCGGCTGGCCCAGCAGCGCGTGATAGTTGCTGCCGTTATGCTGTTGCAGCAGCTTCCAGAACTCCGCGCGCTGCATGGCATCGCCATATTGCGTGGTGCCATTGGCAAAGGCGGCATTCTTGAAGAGCGGCGACGCAACGGTGTTGGCCGTCTGCAGCGAGCCGTTGAGCGGGTGCCCGGAGGAGAATTGCACGATCAGCGGCACCAGTTCCACTGGAACGGTCGAAGTCTTCGACCCAAGCACCGGATCGGTGCCAACCATCGAGTAGTTGTAGGTCGTCCCATTGTACTTGAACGACTCATTGAAGTGGGCGAACCGTGTTGAGTCGTTGACACCGAGTTGCGCGGCGCTCCAGTTGTGATGGAACGTGTAGAAGCGCGGGGTACCGATGACTTTGAACCCTGTCTGTTGCGCATGGCTCATCTGGACATGCACGAAGGTGAAGGCGGTGGTGCCAAGCAGGATAACCGCCGCCATCACCCCAACAATCGCGCGTAGCCGACCCTTTGTGATGCGAAATCGCATACCTGAACAATTCTCCTGTTCATTCCCCCCATGTTGGCCGCTCAATTCCTGAACGATCCTACTCTGGGCCGAAAAACCGCTGATGGAGATTCAATTGCTCCACCATTCACGTTGCGCCATCCTGTCTCCCATACCCGATCGTGTTGGCGCCGTATCGGTAAAATGGGCTAGCAGCGCAGAACAAGTATACAGGCACCGTCAGGCGCAGACAAGGGGCCAATTCGTCATGTCTCTTCATGGCTCGTTATGTCGTACACTGGATGCTATGCAACTCATCATCTTCATTGGATTACAGGCGTCTGGCAAAAGTACGTTTTATCAGACGGCGCTGGCGCCATCGGGTAACTACGTGTATGTCAGCAAAGACCGCCTGCGCAACAACGCGCATCCAGGGCAGCGTCAGGCGCAACTAATCGAGGAGGCGCTGGGTGCGGGCCGCTCCGTGGTGGTGGATAACACCAACCCAACCAAAGCCGACCGCGCGGAGTTGATTGCGCTGGGCCGGCGTTTCGGCGCTGAGGTCATCGGCTACTGCTTCGAGTCGTCGGTGGGAGGCAGCCTGGAACGCAACCGCCAGCGCACAGGCAGAGCGCGCGTCCCCGATAAAGCCGTCTATATCACGGCTCATCGCCTGACCTGGCCCAGCTATGATGAAGGATTCGATGTCATCTATCGTGTGCAAATCGCTGGCGAGATGTCGTTCAAGGTAGAGCGCAGCGATAAGAACGTGGAAGAAGCTGAACAGGACGAGCGCCCATAGTATTCCCCATGAGGCAATGGAGAGCCATTTGTGTTATTGCGGCGGTTCGCTGTAACATCGTGCGGCGCAGCGCGTCTATGGCAGTAAGCATATTTGCGCACGCGCCGCAGAGAACGACTGAACGACAGCCAGACAATGGCCTTGTGGCGCGACAAACGAGGTGTCATCATGGGGGGAAACATACAATGGGGAGACGCGACCCGTCCAGCGGTCAGCGGACGCTACGGCAGAGCGGGATAGTTGGCGGTGTATTGCTGCTCCTGCTGGTATCCGGCGCGCTTACCGCGCTGGCCGGATGTGGGCAACAAGCGGTAAAAGCGATAAGCAGTCCGACGCTGGCCTTTGGGTGGAGTTGGTATCACGATTCGCTCTATACCTTTCGATTTGCCGTTCCGCCGAACTGGAAGGCAGTGCCCTATCTCGATACAAACACCGATGTTGGCGACTGTGAAGAAGTGGTCTATCTGCTGCCACCTGCTGCATCGGTGCCATCCGATCTGGCGCTGATGGCGCAGTATCCTGAGTATCTTTCCGTCTCGATACGCCTGAATTGTGGGCCGCTGCTCATCGAAGAGGTTGGCGGCAACTCCTGGCATGCCGAAGCCAACACAATTCTCGTGGATGGCATCACGACGCGCATCTACGACCGCACGATGCCCAGCGGCGCTATCGAGCGCCTGATGGCGCAGACCTACGGCGGCTACCAGTTTCTTTTCTATCTGCGCGCACCGGCTGCCCAGGCGACCTGGGACATCGCACTCTACCTTCAGATGTTGCGCAGTTTCCACTACACGATTCCCACGCCAGTTCCCGGCGCTTGAACGTGCAGAAACAAAAGCATTGGCAAGGAAACTCACATGTGCGCTTCACAACTCCTACGCCCGCGCTCCCCTCTCCTCGCGGGAGAGAGCCTCCGCCGCGCGAAGCGCGGAAGCTTGGCCTAGCCAAGCGGAGGAGGCGACGGAGCGTAGCGGAGGGGCCGGGGGTGAGGTCTAACTATAGGTGAACCCGTTTGGCGAGCTACCCGTCAGACTGGCCCCAGATGGCGCCTGCTCTTCGGCAAAGCTCCAGGTGGGCGTAGCGCCCGGCTGATAGCTGAAGATGACTAGTTGCCCGTCACTGGTGACGACGTACACATTATCCATTTGTGCCGTACCGCCGCTGCTGGTGGCAACTTGCGCGGTAAAGGCGGCAGGCGCGCTGGCAAGCTGTGTCGTGGCCGGCTGCCCCGCCTGCGCGCTCACATCGCTGCCGGCCCAGCCGTTTTGATAGGCGTACTCATAGAGGTGGCCGTCGCTACCAGTCACATACACCTCAAAGACACCGCCGTTTTGCGGCGTATACACTGCGCTTGGCGACGCCACCAGTGTGATGCCACCAGCGCCTAGCGTTGGTCCTCCGGTCGCGCCGCCGGAAACATCCGTCAGGCTCCAGGAGCCTGCGCTGGTGCTGCCCTGCGCCCAGTTGTAGTTGTAGAGATGGCCGTCGCTGCCAACGGCAAAGAGGCTACGCCGGGCGACGCTCTCGCCGCTGAGTGTGAAGGCATAGCCACTGGCGGTACCGGTGAGATGGACGCCGCTGGGCAGCGCGTCGTGGCTGGTGGCCGTCACATCGTGGACGGTCCAGGTGACGCCATCGCTGGTCGCATATTCATAGAGATGGCCGTCGTTGCCGATGATATAGGCTGCCTGATACTCCGCGTTGTTCTCCGCCCAGCCGATGCCAACTGGCGCGCCAGAGAGCGCGGCAGTTGGCGTTCCACTGATATCCACCGGCGGCGACCAGGTAGCTGTCTGCACCCAATCGTAATGATAGAGATGGCCGTTGCTGCCCAGCACGAACAGCGAATGATGCACCAGCGAATCCGCCGGATTGGTGTAGGTAAACGCGCTTGGTGAGCCGGTCCAGGTGACGCCTGACGGTGGCGGCGCAACGGCATTGATGTCGTCGCGGTGCCAGCCATCTGAGACCCGCCACCAATATTCATAAAGATGGCCGTCGCTGCCAACGACGAAGACACTCTGGCGCGCCGTTCCGCCCAACTGGTAGACATTCGTGCTGGGTTTGCCCGCCAGCGGAACCTGGGCTGGCGCTGGCGTGATGCTCGTGCGGATATTCAGCGCCGGTTGCCAACCACTGCCCGCCTCCCAGTGATAATTATAGAGGTCCTGGTCGGAGCCGATGGCAAAGGCATCCTGCGCAGGAGTGGCGGGCGGCAGACCAGCGTTGCCGCTGGCGGTGTTCTCGCTGAAGTGAATCCAGCCGCGCACAATGCGCCCCTGCACGCCGCTGATGTTATCAGTGATGTGCCAGCCGGTCGCCACTTTGGTGATCGGCAACGACATGTAATAGAGCGTGTCGCTGAAGTTCTGCTGCATCATATAGACGCGCGTATCAGTCACTGCCGTAATGATGGCGACATGGCCGTCTGAGCCGGGGATGATGCCGGAGGTCCACTGCGCGCCGTCCTGCACATCCTGGAAGATCAGCAGGTCGCCTGGTCCCGGTTTGAAGGAACTGGTTCCCTGGTTGCCGTCATCCGAGAGTAGTGCGTCGGCGTAGACCCGCGCCGAACCATCATGGCGGACGCCGTTGCTATCGTAGTAATCGTAGTAGGTTTCGGCGTTACCATCGAGCGGTCCATGCCCCCACTGCTCCGCCAGGAAACGGTTGGCCAGTTCGGTGCATTGGAAGCTATAGCCGGGGTAGCCCTGCGGCTGCCCATTCACATAGACGAAGTTGCTACAGACCGACGCCCCCGGCAAAGGGTATGGTCCCCAGCGCGGATCGTTGGGAAGCACCTGCTGTTTGCCCCAGTTCGAGGTGTCGTTTGGCTGGTCGGTGACGGCGGACACCAGTTGCGCGCAGGTCTGCGGCGTGGCGGCGACATAGGCGGAGGCCGGCGCTGTGCTGACCAGCGAATTGACACCGCTGGACGCTGGCCGGTAGGTCGCCAGTACCTGCTCGAACTCGCTCTCATGCGGCTGCGCATCAGGACCGCACCACTGCCCGACCACATAATCGTTGTCCGCCAGGAAGATGCGCACGAGGCAGGGGCCGCGCCCCTGCGCCGCCGGAGCCGCGCTATCGGCGATGAACGCGGGGTAGGAGCCGATGCGCGCCGGAGCAGTTCCCCGCGCGGCAAATGCCTGCACGGCAGCATCCCCCTCCGTCACGTTGACATTGATCTGGTCGGCGGCGTGCTTCGTATCCACCAGCGTCACTGCCGCCGTGTGTGGCAACTGGCGCATTCCATACTGCTGCTGCACCATCCAGCCTGCGGGAACGGTGAGGGCAAAATGCAGCGCCGGATTGATATAGAGACCGGCGGAGGCATAAGCGGTCGGCGTGGGCGTTGCGCGTTTCACTGCATTGCTCGTGCCACCAAACGAACAGCTAGCCACCAGCAGCGCCAGCAGGGCGCAGAGGAACCCCGCGAACCTGACGGAGAATCGCCGCAGAAATGCCGTAAAAGATGCAGACGAGTGGAAATTGCCCACCATACCTCCACCCCCTTTGCCTCAGCCTCAAGCCTCATTGTCTCAATGTCTCAGTCGCCGTGCGTCGTGTCATGTGCGCTTCACATGTCGCATGTATGCTTTGTCTACGAAAAAGCACAACATAAGTTATCGCAGCCGTTTTTTAGACAGCATACCTACTTGCTACTGTATCCTAACAGGGAGCTAGTGGTCCGTCAATCAGGCAAATTGGGCTATTCCGCATGGCTGGCGTGTCAGTAATGTCAGTAGGTCGCGGAGAACTGGAAGGTAGCCGTGAGCGGCTGTGGGCTATGCGGCAGCAGGATTCTGACCACCACCTGCCAGTGGCCGGCCATTGTGATGTCCGCCTGCCCACTATAGGAGCCAGGGGCCGTGCTGCCCACTTCTTTGAGTTGCGTCGTCTGCGTACCCATATCCATATCCAGGCTGCTCGTCTCGATAACGACGCCTGCTCCGGCCAGCGGTTGACCCTGCGGCGTGGTGATGGTCACAGTGAAGGTGTTGGTGCCAAATATAGCCGGCGAAACTTTCATCGTCACCGCATATTTGTTGACGGTCTGTGTGGCGACGAACGGCCCTTTGGGACCATTGGAGGGTATAGCAGCGAGGTTTGGCGCAAGCGAACCGGCGAAGATGCCCAGCAGCGCCACGCAGAGCAACACCGCGCCGCCCAGCCACGCCTCGCGGCGCAGCCACTCGCGCAGCCGTTCCTCCAGCGAACGCGCACGCGGCGAAATATCATCTGTGTCACGTTTCGGCTGCCGGTCGCCCGGCTGATTGCCGTTGTCTCGTTCCTGCTGCACCCTGCTTCTCACCTCATCTGCATTCCCTGAACTGCTTGCGCCTGCCCGCGCCGCGCCAACTAGCGTCTGCGCCTCCTCACGGTCCAGCATCCATACACCGCTCGTCGCTGGAACCGCCGCCTGTTCCTGCTCCAGCCCCAGTTCACGCGCGAGGCGCGGACGCAGGATGAAGGCATGATACGCGCTGATCGCCACCATCACCAGGAAGAGTTCGGTCTTCACCGCCAGCGTCCGGCCATAGGTAGTCGTCAGCAGTTGCGTCCAGGAGGTCAGGCGGATGGTGGCGTTGAGCGAGCCGGTCGCCGTCAGGAGTAGCGCGCAGATGATCGCCAGCGCGCTGAACTGTGGCAGCCCCAACGCCAGCACCCGCGCGCGCAGCCGCGCCGGTAGCGTGCGCAGCGTGGGAATCAGCACCACACCGATATAGAGGAGACCGCCAAGCCACGCCACATTACAGAGCATGTGAAACAGGTCTACGGCGATGGCATAGGCGAATTCGGTGGCGGGAACGGCGGCGGCGTGGCCGGAGAGCGCAAACGCCACCACCAACGCCAGGCCGAGCAGGCAGAGAATGCGGCTAGCCCAATCGCGTCGCTGCACGCCCTCGACGAGCCGCCGGGGCAGCCGTGGGATGCCGCGCAGCACGAAGATCAGTTCACGTCGCCAGTCGGGAATCGCGCTATTGACCTCTCTGGCAAACGACGCCTCATGAACGAGCGTGGCTGCTGGTGTCGCCTCGCCCGCCAGCCGGTCTCTGCGGGCGATGAAGAGCGTCAGCGCCAGCGCCGCCAGCGCGACGATCTGGCGCATCCACCAGAAGGTGCCGAAGCGGCTGCCGAAGAGCACGGCGCTGAGCAGCGGCAGCGAGAACATGCCGGACCAGTCGCCCGCCAGGAGCGCGCCCTCCGCCAGCACAAGGCCAATATCGGCCACCAGCAGCAGGACAAGCGCGTAGGGCGCCATGCGCTGGAAACGCCTGCCTGCGGCGAGAGAGGTCGCGCGCAGGTCCGGGTCTATCGGTGCGCCGGGTGGCAGAATCCATGTCTCCCAGATCAGTCCGCCGGCCCAGAAGGTCATCAGCAGCAGCGCCAGCCAGGTCGAGATTGCCTGGAAGAGTGAGGGACCATCGAAGCCGTTACTCGACGAGCCGACGCCCGCCGCGCCAGGGAAGTGGCCAGTCGGCAGCACATGGGGAACCGGCGGCACCGAGCCATCCGGGCGCGCGATGCGGAAGATGAAGGAGCCGCCGGTAACATGCCCGTCGTCGGCGGACTGGGCGCGCCATGCGACTACATAGGTGCCCGCAGGCAACAGGGGTAGGCTGACATCCATCTCTTTCGAGTTATTCGCGGTGACATGGCTGTCCTTGTTATCCACCTGGCGGTTGCCAGGGTCCACCACCACCGCCCGCGAGGTGAGCGGATTGAGGTCTTCGCTATACCAGAGACGCACCTTTGAGGGTGGCGACTGAAGGATGGCGTTGGCTGCTGGGTCCGACTTGATGAGGAAAGCATGCGCCGAGGCGATGGGAATGAGCGAGCGCGAGGGACCCAGCGGCGCCAGCGACAACACGGCTAGCAGCAGGCCGAGCGTGACGCCCGCCACCAGCACGCGGAGCCGGAAAATGCGTCGCCGTGGTGAATTTGCTCTGCTCCTCATCGGTTCACGCATCTCCAATGCTCCTGCCCAATCGCCATGCTGGTGTTGTTTTCAGGATATCATAGCGCATCCAGTGTTGGAAGTTATACGAATGCGCGCGAGTCTCCTATCACCCACCAGTGTGGAGTTCGCGCGCAGGTTACTTCACAGGTTACTTCACACCGGCCTGTCGCCGCGCAAACCAGAGGCCACCTGCGCCGCCAACGACCAGGCCGATCACGCCGAATAGTACTCCCAACCAGGGAGATATGCCGCCTGAACTATCGGTCGCCTGACTCGTGGTCGTCGCGCCGCTGGAAGACGACGCGGTAGCCGAAACGGTGAAGGTGAATGCGCCTGCATACGGGTCGCCGTCATCGAGCGAGACGGTATTCCAGACGACGACATAGACCTCCGAGCCATCGCCAGCCATATTGACGTGCATCGTCTTGGTGTCTGTGCGGTCCACCGTCGCCGGGCCGGTGCTGACGACCTTCCACTTGGAGTCATACACCGTTACGGCACTGCCGGTTGGGTTGACATTTTCCTCGAAATGAATCGTGACGACCGAAGGCGCTGTCTTGAGGACTGCATTGGGCGCGGGGTCTGAACTGCTGAATTTGGCATGCAACGCTTGAAGAGTCTGATTGGAAGTGCGTGGGTGAGCGGATGCTGTTCCGGCCAGCGCCACCAATCCGCCAACTATCAACGCAATCGCAGCTAGCGGCGCTAATCGCCGCAAAAGTCGTGTTTGCATGCGTGTACCAGGAAACGTGCGCGTTGTGTGGTCCATGATTACTCCTCGAAAGGATGGCGTCGTAGAATTACCTCTGCCATCCAGGATGATCGTAGCCGGTGTCGGCTGGTCTCAGCTCATCGTGTACTCAGCATAAACCTCGGCGCTTCGTAGGCACATCAGGTATGCTACCGATTCCATCCTGGGAGATGTACTGACCGGCTGAGGATTGGCCGCGTGGTGAACCGGCTCAGGGGTGTTTCAGTGTTCCGGATCCACAATGCCGCGCCGGACTGCATAGCGCACCAGATGTGTCACATCGCGCAGGCCAAGCTTCATCATAACGGCGGCGCGATGCGATTGCACCGTTTTGATGCTGAGATGCAGCCGTCCGGCGATCTCCTGGTTGGTGTTGCCTTCACCGACGAGCTTCAATATTTCGCGTTCGCGGCTGGTCAGCGTGGCATAGCTGTCGCTGGAACTGATATCGCCGGTTGGTGTGGCGCTGCCAGTGGTGTGGGCGCCACGCCCGGTATAGTCGTTGACCAGGGCGCGCGCCATCCCCGGCGAGAGGAACGCTTCACCGCGCGCCACCGCTCGCACGGCGGCCAGCAGATCGGCGGCGGCGGTGCGCTTGATGACGTAGCCAGCGGCGCCTGCCTGAAGCGCGCGAAAGAAATATTCCTCAGCTTCGTGCATCGTCAGGAAGAGAACGCGCGTCTCCGGCGTCTGCTGGCGAATACGGCGACAGGCTTCCACTCCATCCAGTTCCGGCATGCTGATATCCATCAGCACGACATCCGGACGCAGCCGCTCGGTCTCCGCCACGGTTTCCCGTCCGGTGCGCGCCTCACCGACCACCACGATATCGCCCGCCAGCGCCAGCAGCGCCTTCAGGCCATCGCGCAGAATATCGTGATCGTCGGCCAGCAGCACCGTAATCGGCGCGTCGCCGGTGGCGCGCGCATCACTCATGCCTGTGCTGCTCCTTCTGCCATCTCATGCCCGCTCATGTCCACGTTTAATCTCATTAGCCTATCCTCGACAGCATATCACGATGCACTGCGATTCACCGCAGCAATCAGTGGTTCGTCATCGTGATACGTCTGCAAGATGCACCGGCGCGGGAAGCGGCAGAACCACACGCACGCAGCAGCCATGCCCCGGCAGTGTGCGTATCGCCAGCGAGCCGCCGAGCGGACGCACCCGCGTCTGCATGCCCTCCAAGCCGGAGCCGCCAGCGAACGAGTGATCCAGCCGCCGGGAACGCTGCGCCGCCTGATCGAATCCCGCGCCATTGTCGGCAACGGTAAGCGCCACGCTATCCCCAGACCGACGCAGGAGGCAGGCCGCTTCGGTGGCGTTTCCATGCCGCACTGCATTGGTCAGGCACTCCTGCACGATGCGGAAGAGCGCCGTTTCATAGTCGCCGGGCAGCCGTTCATCCGTTCGCACGATCACCCGCATCGTAATGCCTAGACGCTGCGCGGCGTCTTCCGCCAGCCAGCGCAGCGCGGCGGCCAGCCCAAGATCATCCAGCAGAGCCGGGCGGAGTCTGCGGGAGAGCGCCTGCACCTCGGTGAGCGTCTGCTGCGCCAGCGCGCTCAAGCGTTCGGCTTGGTGGCGTGCCTGCTCCGCTGATGCGCTCGTTTCGCCGGTCAGCCGGTGCGCGATGGCCTCGGCATGCAGCGCCAGCGCCGTCAGGCTTTGCCCCGTCTGATCGTGCAGTTCCAGTGCCAGCCGCCGCCGTTCATCCTCTTGCGCGCGCAGCACACGAGCGGCGCTCTCATTCCTGGCGCGGGCCAATTGATCAAGCATGCCATTGAAGGCGCGGGCCAACGTCAGCACGTCGGCATCATTTTCGTGTTCGGAGACGCGCGCTTCAAGATTGCCCTGCTCTACGGCGCGAATCGTCGCCAGCAGTCCGTGCAGCGGCGCAAAGGCTGCGCGCAGGAGCAGGAAGTTGACAGATAGCCCCAGAAACACCGCCAGCCCAATAAAGGCAGTATCTATAAGATAGTGATAAACCTCCGGGTTGTGCTGCGTAATCCACCAGCCGGCGAGTGTATCGAGGATGATGATGGCGCTGTTGGCGATGATGACCTTCTCGAAGGTCGAGAGCTGGCGAAACCAGCGGGCGGCTGGCACGTGAGAGCGCAATGCCAGCGAACGCCGTAGCGGCGCGGGCACATTCATATGCGCATGCCTCCTCCGCTTCCCGTGCCGCCACCAGAGTCGCAAACGTTGCCAGCAGTGCTGGCGCTATTGCTGGAAAGCGCCACATCGGTTGCAGGCGATACTATCACCTCAATGGTGCCATGCCAGGCCGGTCTCCCCGGCGTTTGGAGGGTGGCGTGGACCAGCCAGGAGCCGGGCATGGTCAGTTGTAGCGGCACCGTCAATACGCCGTCGTCATTCTGCGCCCCCTGTGCCGTTGCCTGCTGCGCTCCCATCTCCATAGCGGTCATATCCCAGGTGGCGATCAACTGCGCCCAGGGACCACGCGCCGCCGCCCGGTCGTCCGCCTGCGCCAGCGAGACGACGAGCCGCGCCGTTTCGCCCGCTCGTGGGTGCGCCGGCCAGATGGAGACATGCGCGGCAAGTGATGCCGTACTCTGCTGGATGGTGATGGCCACCGGCAGCGCCAGAGCGAATACCATCGCTGCCACGAAGATGAGCCAGACGGTTTTCCGGGCATACAGAGGGCGCACAAGGCGAGTTGTAAGCCCATCGTTTGTGTCGTTGGCGTGTCTCATTGGTCGTAGATATCTCATCGCTTACTGGTTTACCTCTATGTCTAGGTGGCGCCTTTTGCCCATATGGCGTGTATTGTTTCTCTAGTAGCATATGGAAGATAGACCTTAATGAGCCAGTAGGAAAAGTATGGAGTGGAGGCGAGGAATGATACGGAGAAGATGGCACATAGGACAAAGAGGCAAAGCAAACGATAAAAAAGGTGGGCATCCAATTTTAATGGATGCCCACCCTGGCGTCGCCTACTGTTTGGCAGTAGCCGTTCGCATCTGATTGTGGCTAGTGGCTAATAGCCAGCGGTGCCGACGTGGCTGAGGAACGTGCCCCAGTTGGCCAGCAGCGTGCGCGGCGCGTTCGGGATGTACTCGTTGGCAACCCAGATCGAACCATCCGAGAGCGCCACTGCCGCGCCATAGTCGCCCCAGCGACCTGGCGTGCCAGGCGCCGAGAAGGGCTGATAGCCGGTGAAACCGTCATCTGGGCCAGCGCCAGCGCCAGCGACATGCAGCGGGCCATAGGCTCCGTTGAACACGTCAATGCGGACGTAGGCGGTGCTGGGGAAGCGGTGCGGGCCAACGAGCGTGACGCCCAGCACGCCGGTGCCGTGGCTGTTGACGGCAATGGCTGGGAACAGCACGTTCTCACCAGCGACGGAGACATAGCCCTGACGATGCACATACGCACGGAAGCTGCCATGCGGCCAGGACGGGATCACATCGAACCACGCGACCCCAACGCGCGGATTCTGGCCAGGCACCTGCACCACTGTATTGACAGCGCTGAGCAGGCTGTTGTGCGAGAACGTCACCTGATTCATGCGGTCGTCATTGCTGGCAAGTTGCTCCAGCGGGCTGGCCGGGCAGGGAGCTGGTGTGCCGTTGACGGCGCAATACGGATTCGGCTTCTGAAGGTAGGAGCGTAACGGCGTTGGGCCGGGCTTCTGCGTTGCATTCGGCGGCTGCCCGTAGACTTCGCTGCTGATGACCTGGAATTGCAGCGAGATGTCCACATTGTTGCTGTCGAGCGACTTCGTGTTGGTGATTGCCCAGGCGGCGATGCGGTTATCCAGCGGCGCAGGGCCGAACTGGAGCGCGCTCAGGAAGTACTCGATGCCGTGGAATTGCTCCTGGTTCGCGCGGTCGGTCTGATCATAGTCACCAGCGGCGCGCTCAGCCGGCTGAATCGAGTAGGAGAGGCCACCATACGGCGCCAGGTCATCGGCGGCGTTGATATGCACGACTGGCGGCAGCGGACTGTTGGAAGCAGCAGCAGCCTCGATCTGCGCTTTGGAGATCACATAGATCTGCGCACCGTTGAAGGTGGTCGCGCCGAACTCATTGGTGGTCGTATAGACGCCGTACTTGTCGGTGCCGATCAGCGGCTGGTCGCCGAAGCAGGGGCAGCCGCCATGAGCGGGCGTGCCGTTGAGGCCGTCGTCGGTCACATCATACGTGAAGATGGCCCAACCGCCGGTCGGGTCCGCCGTCTGGCTGACGGCCAGCACGTTGTAGTTGCGGCCAGTCGCGCCAGCGTTCGTGCCGTTGTCCTGCTCCAACTCGGAGAGGAACCAGCGGTTCGTCTGCCAGTCGTAGTAGCACTTCGGGTCGCTGATGAATGGGCCGGTGACGCCGGTGGTGCGGTCAATCTCTGGCGCGAAGCCGAAGAACTGGCTCATCGCCGTCGGGCCGCTCAGCAGATTGCCGTTGTTGTCATAGATCGCCATCGCGTTGTTGACGGCATCAATGACGAAGCCATTGCCAGCGCAGAGGCCCTGGTCCGGTGGTTCCAGGCTGAACTGTGTGTTGGCGTAGACGCCCGTGCCAGCCAACCGCTGATCGGCATGGCTCACGCCGTTGAAACCACTGAACTGGTCATTGGCGCTGGTGACGGGATAGGCGTTGGGATTCGGGGCAGTGGTTGGCACGGAGCCGGAGTTGCCGTTGCCATTGGGGACTTTGGGGCTATCCGCCTGGTCGTCCTGGCGATACTCGTTCTTTGCCCCTGTTGGATCGTTGGACGTGGTGTTCGGATGGATGACGCTACGTCCAACGGTCGTCGAATGGACGAGTTTCAGATGCTCGAACGTGAAGCCTTTGCTGCTGGCTCCAGCGTGAGCGGCTGAGTGCGTGACGAAGAGCGTGCCGGTCACCATCACGACGACGGCGAGCAGGCTTGCTCCGGCGATCAGAAGATTCCGTTTCTTACGCATTGCTACTCCCAAATACTTCCACACTTACCGACTATCCCCATGTGACCAGGCCACAGCGTCTGGTCAGTGCAAACATCACCGGCAACGTCTACGATCACCGATAGCCCTCAATCGTGTCATGTCATCTGCTACTGCGCAGGTACCTGACGCAATGAGGAGACTGGAAAGCGCGGAGATGAAATAGTTGAAGATCAGTCAGCAGACGCCAAGAGATCTCCATTCCAAATGAACAATCGCTCGCATGCGCCTTCCACACGCGACGAAATTGAGGTATCGTGACCCACAGACATTGCCTGATAGTGCTCAAACTGTATAACGCTTGCCCGTCCATACATTAACTCAGTGTTTTGGACGGTCGGGAATCCCTCAAAATAGTCCTGATAGATCAATGTGTTATGTCAATTTATTGGCCATCATCGGTTTGCCTGGACACGGGGAGCTATGCGATGTCTGGTCTGGAAAATCCGGAAAAATCTAGACGGCGGCAAAACACGCTGATGAATGGTCTCGCCGGGCACCTACTTGGGCTGCTGCTCGTGACGCATCCCCTGCCGAGCGCGCTCTATGTCGTGATGACGGCGCTGCTGGCGTGGTTGGCCGCCGCGACACGGCACGCGCGACCGGCGGCGGGAACGCTGGCGCTGATGCTGCTGGCGGTCGCTGGCGCACAGGTAGCCATCGGTTCGCTCAACGACTACTGCGACCGCGCGCTGGACGCCGCCAGCAATCGCCAGGAGAAGCCGCTGGTGAGCGGTCTGATCGCTCCCTGGGAAGCGCTGGCACTGACCATCGTTGCCAGTGTGGTCGTGTTGCTGGCACTGATTCCGCTGGGGCCAGTCGCCTTCGCGCTGGGTCTGCTGATCGAGGTATTGGGTCTCGCCTATGACCTGCGTTTCAAGGGAACACCCATCAGCGCGCTGCTCTTCGCCGTCTATTTTCCGCTCTTCCCGCTTTTCGCATGGAGCGTCTTCGGCCACTGGCAGCCATTTCTGCCGTGGCTGCTGCCGTTTGGCGCGGCGCTGGGCATCGCCATGAACATCGCCAATAGCCTGCCGGACCTGGATGCCGATATCGCCGCCGGTGTGTGCGGATTGCCACATTTGCTGGGTTTTCGTCGTGGGTTGGCGCTGGCCTGGGCACTGCCGCTACTGGTGCTGGCGGGCATGTGGCTGCTCAGCCTCACCAGCGTCGTGCCAGCTCACGGCGTGGGTATGCTCGTCGCCTCGCTGGGCGGCGTACTTTCTGTGCTGCTGGCGGTGGCGCTCTATCTGCGGCGTCCTCAGCCGACAACCCTACGTCTGACGTTCATCATACAGGCGCTGGGCGTGCTGGCGCTGGCAGGCGGCTGGATCGCCGCCGTTGCGTTTTAGTGTGTGTGATACATCGTCCGCTATCGCTGCATGGCTGATGATCCACTGTCCGTTAGTACTGGATAGCTGAGCGCGGCGACGAGCCGGTGCTATAATCGCGGTCAAGAAATACCTCTCACCGTTATCGCTGGCAGGTCTGTTGACCTAGCCAGAGGCGGTGAGGAGCGCCGCAGGTGCAGCGCTGAAGCTGTCCCGTCCAGGCGGCAGGAGGGCCACCGCAACCATGTCGCATAGGTCGCAGATGTCACCGATACCACACGCCGGCAGGTATGGGCAACCAGTACGCCAGGCAAAGCGCGAGCATGTTCGCCTGGTGCAGTCGCAGCGCGCTTCAACGGCCCAGGTGGCGCACACAGAGACGCGAACGGAGACGCAGGGCGCGCTGGCGCTGCTCGATCTGGACCTGGTGGATACGCAGCCATTACCGGCATTGCCAACGCTGCGCCCCGTTGCCGCGCGCCATCACATCCTGATTGTGGAAGATGATACACAGGTGGCCGGCGTGATCCGCGAGGCGCTCGAACTGGAAGGCGAGGTGGATTGGGAGGTGCAGACGGCGTGTGAGGGAACGCATGCGCTTGAACTGGCGACGAGTACCCCGCCCGATCTGGTGCTGCTGGATGTGTGGCTGCCGGGGCTGGATGGCGCGGAGGTCTATCACCGGCTGCGCGCCAACGCTGGCACACGTGGCGCGCGCATCCTCTTCCTCAGCGCCGCCACCTCGTTCGATCTCTATCAGCGTGGCATCGAAGACGGCGTGCTACTGCGCAAACCCTTCGATGTGCCCCAACTGGTGAGTCTGGTGCGCGCGCTGCTGCGTGGGTAGTGGTCCTCACCCCCTAACCTCCTCTCCTCGCGGGAGAGGGGGAACCAGAGGACGTACAGCCTACGATGACTCTTGGCTGTCACTTGCAACCGCTATAGCGGCAGAAAGCACACTGTACAGCGCACCTACCGTCCAAGCCTCTTGCCTGAAACACCTCACCCTGCTACACTGGTCGCACGAACTCAACAAGAGGGATAGTGTCAGCAGGGAGCAGAGTCGTCGTGTTCTTCACCACTCCAACATTCATACGGGATCGCTTCTGGCTCCTGGAGATTCTTGGTGTGTTGCTCCTCTTGGTGCTGGCAATTCTATTCCCTGCCTGGTTGAACGCTTTACCTCCTTTCGAAGATTCCGGCCCTTTTATTCCCTGCCTCAGTGTATTCTTGGCATTGGTATCTCTCATACTGGCATTGACACTGGCAATTGCCTCTCGAAATGCACTCTCTCGTAATCGAAAGCGCTGGAAGGCGTTACATGGCAACCTCTACGACATACCGGAGAGCAACGTTACGATAGATACGAAAAATGTGGCTGATACTTCCAATGGCGATTTTATCGTTTCATGGCGGGCAGCGCACACTGGGCAAGCTATTGGCTATGTTTGTTTGCGTATCTGCCTGTTCTTAGCACCTGTCGCTTCCCTTGTGGTGCCGTCTATCGTTTCTCATAACCCGAATCCCTTCAGTCCTATGCCGGCATACACGAATCTCGCAGTACAAATTGCTGAAGCCGTTGTACTCATTGTCGTGGGATTAGCCTACCTTCTGCTTTATTTTCTTCTGCGCAACCGGCATGTCACCTTGCGCGCGACGGAAGAAGGCATCGTGCGCAAGCCGCTGATCGGCAGGAGGCGCATGATTCGCTGGAACGAAGCGCGCCTGCTGGAAGTGACGGTCACGGAGCGCAATATGGCGTATCAACGTTCCTATGCGCTCTATAGCGAGAGACGCATGATCTCGTGGGAAGAAGCGTATAGACCAAAAGGGACGTTCGTGCAGGATGGCATCAGCGTTCTCGACGCAGCCGAGCGCAACCAGCAACTCATCAACATGATCGTCGCGCGAACCGGACTTACGCCGCGCACTTTCTCGCCACTCTTGCAAGCGCGGGCTTCCAGCGCATCCACACCAGCGCCATCCAAGCCCGTTCACGACTACGCCAGCCGGAGTGAGGGAGAATAGCTATGCCATCGTTTGACCGTTACTGGCGTCTCGGCTGCCTGGAGTTTGTGCTGCTATTGGCGGGTGGCGTCGCGCTGGTGGTGTGGCTCATCATAGCGAGTGGTTTGCCGCTGACGCGCTGGCTCGACGTGCCGCTGCCGTGGCCGGTATCGGATATCACGAAATTTGTCTTCCCGTATCTCCTTGAATTGATCATCGTTGGATTTACGGCGTCTGGGGCGCGTAGACGTGAACGCTTGCGCTGGCGCATGTTGCATGGGCAAGAAACCATGCTGCCATTGTCTCGCGCTGTTCCTGATACAGCAGAGACGCCAGACATCGCACACGAACCATTGGTCATTCCTTTGCAGAAAGGGCCGTCTTTCTTCTGGTTGACCTACCTCATACTATTTCGTGCCAACGTTATCTATCTGATCGTTGCTGTGCCGCCCCTGCTCGCGCCGCTTGAGGCATTTATTCTCTCTAAAGTACCGCCTGCTGTTTTCCCTTTTCTTGTAGCAGGCGAGGTGGCCATTGGGATCGCGGTTGGAATCGGGCTTCCAGCCTGGATGATTGTCTATATACGCCGGATGCGCAACGTCGTCACGGCAGATATCGTCGCGTCGTTTGATGGCATCCGCTGGCGACGCTACCGCAAGCGCGATGTCTTCATCTCCTGGGAGCGGATGCGTCTGCTGGAAGTCAATACCCATGTAAGGTCGCAGATGCAGTGGCAGATCTATACGCTCTATGGCGCAGGTGGCGAACGCATCGAATGGCACGCGCTCACGCCGATTGAGAACGCTGTGCAATCCAAGACTGGCACCCCCGAAGAAACGCTGGCGAAACAACAGGCGCTGCTGGCGTTGATTCGCGCTCGCACGGGTTTGCTGCCGCGCATGCTCAGTCAATCGTTGCTGGTAAGCAAAACCGGCGTGCTGTTCAATATTCCCTGGCTCAACCTGCTCTGCCTGATCTCGTATTTGTTGCTGATTGGCTTCGTCACGCTGGACCAGACGCCTTATGCCTGGCTCAATATGATCGTCGCGGCGACGCTGGTGGCGTGCTGCGGCGTTGCGAGCTTCGGTGTCATCTACGCGGCGTGGAAGAACCGGCAGGCGGTGCAGCTACTGCCCATCACGCAGCTAGCACAACAGCCACTCTTGCCACAGCCGCCAGCCGATACCTCGCCCGATAACGTCTACGTCTTTGCGTATGGCGACCGGCTGATCCTGCTGATACTCTCGCTCATCGTCTGCGTCTTGATGCTCTTCGATTTCACACCGCTCATTCTCCGGCCCGGCGTCTTCAGCGGCATCCATGCAAATGCGATTTTTGGCTCGCTGCTGGGCGAGCTGACCGCCGACTGCCTCGCCATTCTCGCCTTCATTGCGTTGATCGGCATCGTCATCATTGTCGGCTTTATGACGAAGACGCCTGCCACGCTCTATGCCAGCGTCGAAGACCTGCGCCGCTACAAAGACAAACCTTGCGTCATCATTCCCTGGGAGGCCGTTGCCAGCATCAGTGCCAGCACAGCCAAAGGCAAACTCAGCGCGTATACGGTCACCGCCGACAATGGCATCGAGATTTCGTGGCCAGCCAACGACAGGAACATCGCCCGGCGCAGGCGTGGCTATACGCGCACAACCGCCGGTGAACTGGCCGCGCTGGTGGCACAACGCAGCGGCAAGCGCATCATCATCGCAGGTGAGGAGCATGAGGAGGACGACGATGAACCCGACGCTTGACCGTTTCTGGTGGCGGCGTAACAACTTGCCGCCGTCATCGCAGCGCGCAGCGGCAAGCAGGTGCGCGTCACGGTAGTGAGATAGCGATGAGGATCATCAGACGCCAGCGGCTAGCCTATGAAGGAGGCTAAACGATGAGCGAACGTCTGCAAGGGTGGGTTGAGTGTCGCAACAGCAACTCATACTGGTTTCATGATGAATGGGTAGCGACGATAAATGTGGAAAGCATCATGAATGACGAGGACCTGCTGATAATCCCATCACTATTTCCCAATGTCATTCCGCCAAACCATACCGGCCCATTAGCTCCTGGCAAGGGACTTCCACCTGATGTGTCGGAATTGGTAGCTCATGAAGCCGGACGCTGGCAGACCCCCTGGTTTTGCGCATATCTCACATGGGCAGAACTGGTACCATTGCGCAATCGCCAGAATTTTTCACCTGACTGGCAGCTTCTTTTAGAACTGATGCGCACACTCGCAGCCGCTTATAGCGACGCCAATGTGCGCCTCATTCTTTGGACCTATATCACCGACTACAGTTAATGAATTCATTTGCTGCCGGCTCGATTGGTAATACGACTATGATGGCGTGTTTGTAGCGGGCGATTGGTTCGCGGGCGCAACTGGATTGCCGCCATCGCCATAGAGGAAGCAGTTGACCCACTGGCCGCCGCCAAGTTCTGTGCGCTTGGGGAAGCGTTCGCGGCAGACTGGCATGGCGTGCGGGCAACGCGGATGGAAGCGGCAACCGCTGGGTGGCGTCACCAGGCTGGGGATTTCGCCGCGCGCTGGCAGGACCACACGGTTTCTGCCGTCCGCGCTGAGGCGGTCCGGGTCCGGCGCGGCGGAGATCAGCAGCTTGGTATAGGGATGCTTCGGCTGCTGGATGACGGCCTCGCTGGGGCCACCCTCCACCATCTGCCCGGCGTACATCACCAGCGTATCTTCCGCGAAATAGCGCGCGCTGGCGATGTCATGCGTGATGAAGAGCAACGCAAGGCGTTCTTCTTCTTTGAGCCGCAGCAAGAGATTCAGGATATCCAGGCGAATCGAAACGTCCAGCATCGAAACCGGCTCATCCGCCAGCAGCACATCCGGCTGCACCGCCAGCGCCCGCGCAATCGCCACGCGCTGCCGCTGGCCGCCGCTCAACTGATGCGGGTATTTCTCGATGAACTGCGTGGCAGGCGTCAGGCTCACCCGGTCCAGCAGCGCCAATATCTGCTCAGTCACCTGTTGCCGTGAGGTCGCATGACCATAGAGTTTGAGTGGCCGGCTCAGGTGATAGCGCACGCTATGCACCGGATTCAGCGACGAGAACGGGTCCTGAAAGACAAGCTGCACATGGCGGCGATAGCTGCGGAGCGCGCTGCCTCCGCGCAGCGAAACCGGCTCACCACGGAAGGAGATTGTGCCGGAGGTGAGGTCATAGAGGCGGGCGAGCATTCGCGCCACCGTCGTCTTGCCGCTGCCGCTTTCGCCCACCAGCGCCGTCGCGCGGCCAGGGTAGAGCGCAAGCGAAGCGTCTTCCACCGCATGCACCGCACGTTTTGGCGCGAAGGGATTCATCTGCGGCACCGGGAACTCTTTGCGCAGATGCTCGGCCCGCAAGATGGCTTGATCGGGAGCGGCAACGCTGGCGGGTGTCAATGCTGATTCAAGGGCACTCATCTGACCGCACTCCCTTCCGCAATGGCTTCATAGCGCGCCGCAATCTCTTCGGTCGTTGGTGGCGTCGCCCGGTACTGCGCATCATAGAGATGGCAAGCCACCTGCTGATCGGAGCCGGGAACGGCGGGATGTAGCAGCGGCAGCACCGTTTTGCATGGCTCGAAGGCGAAGGGACAGCGCGGATGAAAGGCGCAGCCCGGCGGCACATCGCGCAGGTCCGGTGGCGAACCAGGGATGCCAATGCCCGTGCGGCGCGGCCCGTGCAGCGTCGGGAACGAGTTCATCAGCCCATAGCTGTAAGGGTGGCGCGCATGCTTGTAGAGGTCGTAGTGTGACGCCTGCTCCACCAGCCGCCCGGCGTACATGATTGCCACCTTATCGGCGATTTCCAGCAGCAGCGAGAGGTCGTGGGTGATGAAGATGACGGCGAAGTGCAGCTTCTCGCGCAGGTTCATGATCTCCGTCAAAATCTCGCGCTGCACCACCACATCGAGCGCCGTCGTCGGCTCATCCATGATGATGAGGTCCGGCGAAAGCGCCAGGGCTATGGCAATCGTCGCGCGCTGGCGCATGCCGCCGCTCAGTTCATGCGGATAGCTGCCCAGGCGGTCCGGCGCGATGCCGACGAGCCGCAGCAGTTCGATGGCGCGTTCTTTGCGCGCAGGCGCCGGCATATGCGGGCGATGGGTGCGCAGCACATCGGTGATCTGCGCACCGATGGTCATCACCGGGTTGAGTGCATTCATCGCGCTCTGAAACACCACCGCGAGATCGTTCCAGCGGAAGGCGCGTAGCTCATCCTCTGACAACTCAAAGAGGTCCACCGGACCCTCGCCGCGCACACCAGAGAGTCCTGGGATTTTTGAGATGCTGGCGGCGCCGTCGGTCTCATCGTCGCGTTCGCGTGGATAATAGATCGCCTGTCCGCCGGTAATCAGCGCAGGCGGACGCAAAAGGCGCGAGACGGCGTAGGCTAGCGTGGACTTGCCGCTGCCGCTTTCGCCAGCCAACCCCAGGATTTCGCCGCGCCGCAAGGTAAAGCTGACATCCGTCACGGCATGCACGGCGCCATCGCCTGCCCCGTAATCCACACTGACGTGTTTGACTTCGAGGAGCGTGTCGTTGCTCATCGTCCCCATGTGTACGCTACCTTTATCGTGCGCCTATCGTGCGGCTTACGCTACCGCTATGCCGCCGCTTTCCGCTTTGCCAGATTCTTCAAGGCGTCAATGCGCCTGACACGCCGCTCGCTGCGCAGGCGCGGGTCGGCCAGTTCATCAATGCCAAAGTTCAACAACGCCAGCCCCATGCCCAGCAGCGCAATGCAGAGGCCGGGCGGCGCAAACCACCACCAGTCACCCAGCAGCAGCGCGCTGCTGTTGCGCGCGTCGTAGAGCATATTGCCCCAACTCACCGTCGTGCTGTTGCCGAAGCCCAGGAACTCCAACCCTGCGATGGCCAGCAAGACCTGAATCGTGGTCGTGACGAAGCTGGCGGCGACGATGGATATCTCGTTGGGGAAGATCTCAAAGGCGATGATACGCCATGCCCGCTCACCGCTGGCGCGCGAGGCCGTGATGAACTCGCGATTGCGCATAGAAAGTGTCTGCGCGCGCAGCACCCGCGCCCCCCAGGGCCAGTTGGTCAGCGCGACGATCAGGACCACGATGAATGTGGAGTTGCTGAAGAACTGGACGGCCACGATAGCCAGCGGCAGCGGCGGAATCACCAGGAAAACATTGGTGATGATCGAGAGAACATCGTCTACGATGCCGCCGAAGTAGCCACTGGTGATGCCGATGATAACCGCAATCAGGACGACCAGCGCACCGGCGACCAGCGCCCAGGTGAGCGAAGCGCGCGTGCCGATGATAAGCTGGCTGAAGACATCTTGGCCGCCCTGGTTGGTGCCCAGCCAGTGCGCGGACGAGGGCGGCTGATTCAGGTTCAGCGAATAGTGCAGTGGGTCCTGGTGGACGAAAAGCTGGATGAAGAGCGGCCCGAAGATGGCGACCAGCACGAAGAAACCGAGAATGGCGCTGCCAGCGGCAACTTTGCGGTTGGTCGTTATGGCATGCCAGATGCCGCGCAGCACCGAAAGCACCACACTGAAAAACGATGTGGGCACAGTGGTTGCTGGTGGCGTCGAGAGCAGCGGTGGCTGGCTGCCATCCTCTATGGATACCGGCGACACAGGCAAAAGAGGTGACTGGCTCATGCTATCTAGGCTCCCTTTACCTGGCGCGTGCGCGGATCGAGGACGACATAGAGCAAATCAACGATCAGGTTCATCACAATCGTCGCGATAATCACCATCAGCAGGATGCCATCCGTCAGGAAGTAATCATGATTGCTGATGCCCTGCACCAGCGCGTAGCCGATGCCAGGATATGAGAAGACGATCTCCACCAGAAATTGCCCGCCCATGACAGCGCCAATCGCAATAGCAAACCCCGTCACGCTGGGCAGGATGGCGTTACGCGCGGCATAGGCAAACATCGTTCTGCGTGAGGTCAACCCCTTAGCGCGCGCCATTTGGATGTAATCTTCGGAGAGCGTCGTCACCATCGAGTTGCGCATCGTCAACATCCAGCCGGCAATCGTTGAGATGACCAGCGAGACCGCAGGCAGGATGGCGTGATAGGCGGCGTCCGAGAGGAAAGCAAAATTCCAGCCGGGTGTGGTCTGCGTGGCGTTGTAGCCGTCCGAAAATGGGAACCAGCCGAACTTGTACCCCAGGAAATAGACGATGACCAGCGCCAGCCAGGGATAGAAGATGGAGTAGCAGAAGGTCATCACCGATGAGAGCGTGGTATCGAGTGTCGAGCCGCGTTTCCACGCCATAAAGACGCCGATCAGCGTGCCAAGCGCAAAACTGATGAGAACGCTGATGCTCAGCAACACCAGGGTCCAGGGAAGGTCCTGCGCGATGACGCTGCCCACGCTGCTTGGGAAATAGGTAACAGAGACGCCCAAATTGCCATGCAAAAGATTATTAAGGTATTTCAGATATTGCAGCCAGAGGGGGTCTGTCGTGTTCAGCCCAAATTCAATCTGCAAGGCTTTCAAGGTAGATGGGCTGACCGGGCCAAGCTGCGCCAGGCGATAATAGACATCTTTCGCGGGATCGCCCGGAGCGATGCGCGGCAGGAAGAAGTCAACCGTCACGGCGACCCAGATAGCCAGGAGATAAATGCCCAGCTTGCGAAGTAGATGGCGCATTAACGTTTTCCCCTTGCGGATAAGCGCCCGCTATGCGTCGGTATGCGAAACAATGACGAGATACCCTTCCCGGCTCAACCACTAGCGCCATTCTATCATAGGCTGAGTTATGGTCAAGAATCGGCGCCCACCAGGGCTATCGAAAACCACGGAAAAACGCTGAGGATGACTGAGTTATTGAGGCGCTGAGGGAACAGTCATTAGCAGACTCTTCCCTCAGCGTGAGATTAGAAACGCACTACGAGGCCGGTGTCAGGTGCAGGATTACCTGCTCATTGTCGCCAGCGGCCAGCGGATAGGCCGAGCCGACAGCGTAGAGATTGCTCGCATTGGGCCAGCCGGTCCAGTTCTTGGTGGTGTACTCGTAGAACTGCACCGCATTCAGCACCGGGATGACCGGCAGGTCGTTGACCATGATGTCGGTCAACTGCTGGATGACCTGTACCTGCACATTGGGGTCGGTCGTCGAAGCGTACTGCGCTAGCAGTTGATCGGTCTTGGCATCTTTCCACTGGGACCAGTCGGTGCCATTGGCGCCGCCGATGTGCGTGCTATGGAGCAACGGCTCCAGGTAGTAGTACGGCGTCGGGCCGAAGAAACCACCGCTCATGAGCAACTGGAAGTTGCCGGTGGCGCGGTCGGTGCGGAAAGCGTCGTCAGAGACTTTGTTCAGCGTCAGGCCGATGCCAGCCGCCTGAAGGCTCTGTACCGCGATTTGCAGGTCGGCCACATAGTCGGAGTAGTCGCCCGGCACCGTCACCGAGAAGGAGAGCTTGTGGCCCTGCGCATCCTGGTAGATGCCGTCCGAACCCTTCGTGAAGCCGGCGGATGTCAGAATCTGGTCAGCTTTGGCGGGGTCTGCGGCAGGGAACTGCGGCAGCGTGCCACCGTACTTCGGGTCCAGATACTTCTCCTGGCCGGGCATCAGGCCGGTCGGGCTGGCCGGCGCCTCAAAGCCAGCTTCGCCTGAGACTGACATCTCATGGCGGTCCAGCGCGGCGCTGATCGCCTGGCGCACCGGAAGCTGACCCAGCAGCGGATCGGTGAGGTTCGGCACAATCTGCACGGGAACGACCGGCACTGGCGCTGAGAAGTTGTGCGCCGGATCTCTCGAGATGAAGAGCGACTGCACCGCGGCATCGAAGACACCTGTCCAGTCGGCCTGACCAGCTGCCATCTTCTGGAGGGCGGCGTCGTTGCTGGCGACGACCGGATAATCCAGTTCGTCAACCTTCACTTTGTCGGCCTGCCAGTAGCTAGCGTTCTTGACATAGCTGATGAGCTGCGCCGAGAAGCTCTTGAGCTTCATCGGGCCAGTGCCCACCGGGCTGGTGTTCTGCGCGCCGTACTTGGCCGGGTCGCCAGCGTTTGCCCAGATGTGCTGCGGAACGATGTACGTGCCCTCGATGAACGGTAGCAACGTCGGAGCCGCCGTCTTGAAGGTGATGGCGACGGTGTTCGGATCGGTAGCCGTTACGCTGGAGAAGTAGTTCCAGAACCCATTCTGGTCAGCGTCCGGGTACTGCTTGAGCATGTTGAACGTGAAGGCAACATCGTTCGCGCTGAATGCCTGGCCGTCAGACCACTTGACGCCCTGACGAATCGTGAATGTCAGCGTCAGACCATCGGCGCTCCATGAGTGGCCGGTCGCCAACATGGGCGTTTCCTGGCCGGTCACACCATTGACGTATTCGAGGTTTTCATAGATGAGGCCGTCAACACCGCAGTTTACGTTCGGGCTGAAGGGACTCATATCCTCGGTGTAGGTGCCACTAACAGAGCAGACGGCTGTCAGCGTGTGCTTCGTGTTGGAATTCGATCCATTCGAGCCACAAGCCGCCAGCGAAGCTGCAATCATGCCAAGGAGTAGGAGCAGGACAAAACCAGTGGCCGTTTTGCTTTTCATTCTGGATGTCACCAGAGCGAAAGCAGAGGAAACCATACGGGACCTCCTGACTTCGGAGCAGTGGATCAATGCAGTGATCCAAATAAATGAGAAAGCGCCTGAACACCAGGGATCGTCTTTTGCCGCAACAATGCAGCATGCCGGGGAGCATAGCTGAGAAAGGAGGAGCCTGAGAGCCTTTGCGGCTCTTCGCCAGCGATAGGGCGCCCTATCGCGCACGCTGCCGGTTCTTTTCTCTCACGCTCGTTCTCGTGAACACCACACTCCCTTCTTGTCAGAGATGCCTTCCGCCGCTGGTTTGGAGACCAGCGTACAGAGTGGCCGTCTGCCAATCTCATGCGGATGGTGTACGTACTGTACTCGCCGCTGGATGATTTGTCAAGACATCTAGACCACTATACCACAGATACACTAAAATTGGTAGTAGACTGTGGTGCATTAAGTGGATCGGAGACCTCATGACCTCATTACTCGAACAAGAAATCGCCAGCCAACCGGCTGTCACGCAACAGTTGTTGGATCACGAACTGCGACACATCGGCCAGATTGCCGCGCAGCTCCCGCCCTTCAGCTATGTCTTGATTGCCGCGCGTGGCTCATCTGACCACGCCGCCATCTACGCGAAATATGCCTGGGCCGCGCTTGGTGGCTACCCCATCGCGCTGGCAACGCCGTCGCTGCATACGCTCTATGCCGCTCCCCCACGCATGGCGGGCGCGCTGGTCATCGGCGTTTCGCAGTCCGGCCAGTCGCCGGATATCGTTGCCGTGCTGGAAGAAGCAAAGCGGCAGGGCCGCCCAACGCTGGCGATCACCAACGACGGCGCTTCTCCGCTGGCCTCCGCTGCGGACCATGTGGTCGAGTTGCACGTTGGCCGCGAGCAGAGCGTCGCCGCGACAAAGACCTACACCGCGCAACTGGCCGTGATGGCGGCATTTGCCGCGCATCTGAGCGGCGATGCGAACCGCCTGGAAGAACTGCAACGTCTGCCGGAGACGCTGGCCGCCACGCTCGCGGGGAGCGCCCAACTGGCGGAACGCGCCGAACGCTATCGCTACATGGAAAGCTGCACGATCATCGGGCGCGGCTACAATTACGCCACCTCGTTCGAGCTTGCGCTCAAGCTCAAAGAACTGACGTATGTGATGGCTACCTCCTATTCATCGGCGGATTTTCGCCACGGCCCCATCGCCACTATCGGCGCCGGTTCGCCGGTTATCCTGGTCATGCCACAGGGCAAAACCTATGAGGACCTGCGCGATCTGGCCGGCGACCTTCAGCAGCGCAACGCCGAACTGTTGGTCATCTCGAATGCGCCGGAGGCGTTGGCGCTTGCCAAAACCCCCATGCCGATACCAGCGGATATTCCGGAGTGGCTTAGCCCGATTCCAGCGATCATCCCAGGACAGGTGCTGGCGCTCCATCTCGCCCTTGCGAAGGGTCTCGACCCGGATGTGCCACGCGGCCTACAGAAGGTCACGCGGACGATCTGAGTTGTGAGCGAGACGAGACTTCACTGGCAGGAGCAACCGGCCTCACTCTGGCAGGGACGCATGCGCATAGAGTGGGGCCAAACGTTCCTGCCAGGCTGGCGTTGCATAGCGAATCTCGCCCCGGCATATCGTAACTTGGAGTGTCAACGAACTGTCGAAGATCAGCAAATCCGCATCGTAGCCCGCCTGGAGCAACCCCTTGTGGTCTGCGATCCGCATCGAGCGGGCGGGATTGAACGTCAGCATTCGCACTGCCTCCACCAGCGGAACGCCGAGCATATGGTGAACGTTGCGTAGCGCCTGGTCCATCGTCAGCACGCTGCCGGTGAGCGTGCCGTCTGCGAGCCGCGCCGCGCCGGAGACCACCCGCGCCGGTTGTCCGGCGAACTCGAAGGTGGCGTCGTCAATGCCCGCGCCAGCCAGCGCATCGGTAATGACAACCGTGCGGTCAGTTCCCAGGATTTTGACGACAATGCCCATCATGGCGGGGTGAACGTGTACGCCGTCGGCGATGAGTTCGCCGTAGACCTGCGGAGACTGGGCGATGGCGCCGAGCGGGCCGGGGTCACGATGATGCAGTGGGCGCATGGCGTTGCAGCAGTGAGTCATATGGGTCGCCCCAAGCCGGATGGCCTCCAACGCCTGCTCGTAGGTCGCGTCGGTGTGGCCGATGCTGACGACGACGCCAGCCTCCACCAGCCGCCGGATCATCGCTGCCGCGCCGGGCAATTCGGGCGCCAGCGCAATCAACCGCAGATGACCGCCGGCCAGTTCGAGCAGCCGCTCCGTTTCTGCTTCATCTGGCATGCGCAGCCAGGAAGGCAGATGCGCGCCGCGCCGCTCGACATTGATATATGGCCCTTCCAGGTGAATGCCGAGCGGTTCAGCGCCATCTATGCCCTCAACGCCTGTTTCCGCGCCGGTTTTTGCCCGCTGAATCGCCTCCACCGCCGCCAACAGTTGTGGCTCCGGCATGGCGCCGGGCGTGCCCACGACGCCGATGAGAAATGAGGTTACGCCTGTCTGCGGCGCCCAACGCGCATAGGAGAGGATTTCATCAGCAGAGGTGGTATGCAGATTGAAGCCGCCGCCGCCGTGGGTATGCACCTCAATGAATCCTGGCGTAATGATGGCGTCGCTGGCGTTGATGATGGTGGTGGGTTGGGCGCTGTCACTGGCGCTGATCTCCGGCGCTTCAGACTCACCCGATGCGGCGCCAGCGGCCAGGATGTGTGCGCCCTGCACCGTTACATCGCTCTCAGGAAGTTCTGCCATAGCATCTATCAGACGGGCGCCGTGTAAGGTAAACCTCATGCACTACTCTCCGCTCGCACTACTGCCACGTTGCGTCTTGTGCGGGATCATCTCCCGATGATTGCCGGTTTCCCCCTTTGAACAGGTAGCCCGGCAGTGATGCGACAATGCGACGCTCAGGGACGACCTGCCATCTGTACCGCTTGACACACCAGCGTAGAGTATGTCATGATGGGAGCGGCAAGTGGTATATACAACATACCAATTAGACCATCTGGGATAGTTCTAGCACAAGAGCGGAGGAAAATCAAGCAAGCGGCGATAATAGCCCGGCATTTTGCTGTATACTTCCCCCATAATCTCCGATATCTCCGGATATCCAAAGCTACCAGTATTGTGATAGCGCTGCGATGGCGGCGTGGTGGCGTCGGGTGGTGGAATCCATATTTATTCCAGGAAAGGCGAAGCGGAAGGTGAAAGTCAACACAATCTACAGGAATAGTCCTGTGCCGCGCTATCATCAACTCAAAGAGATATTGCGTGAGCGCATTCGCTCCGGCGAGTGGAAATCCGGCGACCTCATTCCGTCCGAACGTGAACTCAGCGAGTTGTACGGCATCAGCCGCATGACGGCGCGGCAGGCGATCACCGATCTGGTCAACGAAGGCGTGTTCTACCGCGAACAAGGAAAAGGCACCTTCGTCACCAGCCATAAGATCACGCAACAGTTGATGCGCCTGACCGGATTCACTGAAGATATCAGCGCGCGCGGCCAGCGCCCCAGCACCAAAGTACTCTCGGCGGAGATGTTGCCAGCGGACGAATTGACGGCGGAGCGGCTGCGCATTCCTGTCGGGCAACTGGTGTTCTGCCTGCAACGCCTGCGCCTGGCCGACGACGAACCGCTGGCTATCGAACGCTCGCAACTCAATTTCAAGGGCTGCGAGAAGCTGCTGGAAGAAGACCTGGAGCAGAACTCTCTCTATCAATTGCTCGAAAGTTCCTATGGCATTCCGCTGATGGAGGCAGAGCAAGAATTGGAGGCCGGACTGGCGGGCGAAGAAGATAGCCGTTTGCTCAAAATTGCTCTCGACAGCGCCGTACTCTATACGCGCCGCACCACCTTTACCGACCGCAACCAGCCGGTTGAGTACGCCAGGTCCGTCTATTGCGGCAACAAGTACACCTTCTATACCCATCTCAAGCGCGAACAGCTCTTTGCGTCCTAACCAACGAACAGGAGCCGGGCGATGCCCACAGATCCACCGCCATCGTTGCCATCTTCCCCGCAAGCATTGGGGCAACTGGCGACCGAAGCGGTCAACCCTGCGACGAGCGATATTGACCGGATGAGCGCGCTCGATATCGTCAGGCTGATGAACGCAGAAGACGCCACGGTGGCGGGCGCGGTGGCGCGCGAACTGCCGCAGGTCGCCAGAGCCGTCGAGGCCGTTACCGCGCGGCTGCGACAGGGTGGCAGGCTGATCTATGCTGGCGCCGGCACATCGGGTCGCCTGGGCGCGCTCGACGCCTATGAATGCCCGCCGACCTTCAGCGTGGCGCAGACAATGATCGTCGGCTGCATCGCTGGTGGATCCTTCGCGCTGACGCAGGCCGCCGAGGACTTCGAGGATAGCGCGGAGGCTGGTGAGGCGGATATGGCGCGGCTGGCAGTTGGCGAACGCGATGCGGTGGTCGGTATCACGGCGAGTGGCCGCACGCCGTATGCGCTGGGCGCCATCCACTACGCGAAACGCCAGGGAGCGCTGACCATCGGCGTTGCCTGCAATAGCGAGACGCCACTGGCCGCGCTGGTTGACGTGATGATCGCGCCTATCGTCGGACCAGAGGTGATTGCAGGGTCCACGCGCCTGAAAGCAGGCACGGCGCAGAAGATGGTGATCAATATGCTCAGCACCGGCGCGATGATCCTGCTGGGCAAAACCTACGGCAACATGATGGTAGACGTGCAGGCGACCAATGAGAAGTTGCGCGCCCGCGCCACGCGCATCGTGCAGCAGGCGACCGGGCTGGACCCCGAGACGGCTGCGGCCTTGCTGCGCGACGCCAACGGCGAGGCAAAGACCGCGATTCTGGCCGGACGCGCGGGCATCACGCCGGAACAGGCGCGCGAACGGCTGGCCGCGCATGGCGGTCTGCTGCGCGCGGCGCTGGAAGAGGGCCGCTGATGTGCGCCGCGAACATCGCCCCCGCTGAGCAATTGTTCCTGGGCATAGATGGTGGCGGCAGCAAGACCTACGCCGTGATTGTGGACGCCCAGGGCAATGAGCGTGGGCGCGGACTGGCGGGCAGCGCGAATTACAGCGCGATTGGCCTGCAACCGGCGCTGGCGAATCTGCGCCGCGCCAGCGAAGCGGCGGCGCGGCAGGCAGCATGCGCGCTGCCCTGCGCAGCGGCCTGGATTGGGCTGGCGGGAATAGACAGCGCCACCGACCAGGAGGCTCTGTTGCCCTATCTCGCGCCGCTCGCCTGCACGCTGCGCCTGACCAATGACGCCGAACTGGTGCTGAGCGCGCTCGATCATGCTGTTGGCGTGGCGTTGATTGCTGGCACCGGCGCAATTGCGCTGGGACGCGATAGGTACGGCGCAGGCAGGCGGGCGAGCGGTTGGGGGCATCTGCTGGGTGATGAGGGCAGCGGCTATGACATCGCGCGCCAGGCGTTGCAGGCGGCGACCCGCGCCGCTGATGGACGCGGCAGGCCGACGCTGCTGCTGCAACGCTTCATGGATTACTGGCAGCTACGCGCGCCTGATGACCTGATTGCGCAGGTGTATCGCTCGCAAGAGCAGACTGATAAGGCAGAGAAGGCAGAGATTGCGCGCCTCTCTGCGCTCGTCTTCGCGGCGGCGCGGTCCGGCGACGCGGTGGCGCAACGCATCGTGCGGCGCGCGGCGCATGAACTGGCGCTTGCCACGCTGACGGTTGGCAGCGCGCTGGACCTGCCGGAGGCGCTGCCCCTGGCGCTGGGCGGCGGACTGCTGCTCAACGAAGAATCTTATCGCGAACAGACGCTCGATTTCATTCGCCGTAGACGCCCGCTAGGCGCTGTGGCGCTGGTGGCAGAGCCGGCGCTGAGCGCGGCGCGCGCCGCCGTGCGCCTGGCAGAAACCACTCACCCGGCGGAACAGACGAGGCTGGCAGAAGCATCATCGGAGGTTGGCTGATTTCATGTCCACGATCACGGGCAAGCAACCGCAGGAAACGGATACGACTACTAGCGCGAGCATGACGCTGGAGCAGCAGATCGGGCAACTCTTCATGGTGGGCTTTCATGGGCCGGCAGTCACCCCGGAGATTACCGAACTGATTCAGCAGCATCACGTGGGCGGGGTCGTTCTCTTTTCGCGCAATATCCGCAGCGCAGAACAGGTCTTCGCGCTCACGAGCGAGCTACAGGCGCTGGCCCGCGCGGCGAACCATCCTTATCCGCTGCTGATTTCCATTGACCAGGAAAATGGCATGGTACAGCGTCTTGGCGATGCCGTCACCGCGTTTCCCGGCAATATGGCGCTGGGAGCTGTGGGCGACGAGGCGGTGACAGCGGAGGTGGCCGAGGCGACGGGGCGCGAACTGAAGGCGCTGGGCATCACCATGAATCTAGCGCCGGACGCTGATGTCAACAACAATCCAGCTAATCCGGTGGTGGGCACGCGCTCGTTTGGCGCGAACGCGCAGGAGGTCGCGCGCCATACCGCCGCCGCCGTGCGCGGCTATCGCGCGGCTAGCATTGTCTCTTCGATAAAGCACTTCCCCGGCCACGGCGACACGGCCACCGACTCACATCTTGGTGTGCCAGTGCTACCCTTTACGCTGGAACGGTTGCAGTCATTGGAGTTCGTGCCATTCGTCGGCGGCATCGCGGCGGGCGCGGATACCGTGATGATTGCCCATGTCGCGCTGCCGCAACTCATGGACGGCGCAGCAACTCCCGCGACGCTTTCGCCTGCTATCATACGGGGATTGCTGCGCGAGCAGTTGGGCTACGAAGGCGTCATCATCTCCGACTGCCTGGAAATGGAGGCCGTTTCGGAGACGGTGGGCACGCCGCAAGGTTCCGTGCTAACCTTGCAGGCAGGAACCGATATCGCGCTGGTTTCACACGAGTACACGCGCCAGAAGGAGAGCCTTGCGGCGGTGCGAGCAGCGGTGCAGAGCGGCGCGCTCCCGGCGGAGGCGATTGCGCAGGCGGCGGCGCGGGTGCTGCGCCTCAAACAGCAGCGCCTCTCGTGGGAGACGCTGCCCACTGAAGCCGGACTCCGCGAGATTGGCAACGCAGCGCATCAACAGCTGCGCGATCAGGTGTATGCGCGCTCGACGACGCTCATTCGCCAGGAGGGAAGCATCCTGCCGCTGCATCTGGACGAGACGACGCGCATCCTGGTGCTGGCGCAGTTGCCGCCGAGCATGACGCTGGCGATTGACCTGGCGTATCCGCATGAGTCGCTGGTGGAGAGTATCCGGCGGCGGCACACCAACACGCATGATCTCCTACTGCGCGGCGCAGCAGATGCCGTTGACAATGAGCGGCTGCGCGAGGAGATCGAGCAGTCCAACCTGATTATTATGGCGACGATCAACGCGCACACGGACCCAGCGCAGGTGACGTTGATGCAACGTCTGCTGGCCTCTGGCAAGCGTGTCATCGGCCTGGCGATCTGCAATCCCTACGACCTCGCAGCTTTCCCACAGCTTCGCACCTATCTCGCCACCTACGAATACACCAAACCAGCGCTTGAGTCGGCGGTGCGCGTGCTGTTTGGCGAGGCGCAGCCTCAGGGCAAGCTGCCGGTCACGATTCCCGGCATTACGCCGATGGCGCTGTAGGAGCCATAGGAGTGATTGGCGGGTCGAGCAGCGCGGCGAGCTGGCGGAAACGCTGATACTTCGCCTGATATGCCTCATGTTGTGCCGGTTGCAGCGGCTGCGCGCTCTCCTGCGCGATGCCCCAGCGGCTCTCCAGATCGAAGACACCCGCTGCAACCAGGGCGATTTTCGCCGCGCCCAACGCCGAGGCGTCGCTGCTGCTATCAGCGACGACCGGCAGGCCAAAGACATCTGCCACCACCTGGCGAATCCATTGATCTTCCAGCACTTTGCCGCTGGTGATGAGGCGTTGCGGGCGACCGGCGCTCTGGAACAGCCCTTCCGCGATCCAGTAGGCGTTGAAGATCAACCCTTCGACGGCTGCCCGCAAGATATGCGCGCGGGTATGGTTGAGGCGCAGACCGTGGCAGGTGGCGCTGCTGGCGGCGTTCCAGAGTGGCGCGCGCTCACCGGCTGCGTAGGGCAGGCAGAGCAACGATTCATCATATGCCTGCTCAGCGTCGGCCAGCAGCTTGCCAAAGGTATCATTTGCCAGGCCGAACACCTGTTGTCCCAGCCATTCCAGCACGATGCCGCCGCTGTTGCTCGGCCCGCCGATAATATAGTGCTGCTGATCGAGGGTATAGCAGAAGGCGCGGGTGGCGCGGTCCGTTACGGGGCGCGGAGAGCCGATGCGCAGCGCGCAACTCGTCCCAATCGTCAGCACCATCGTTGTTGCGTCCAGCGCGCCCGCCGCCAGATTCGCCAGCACGCCGTCAGAGGAGCCGATGGCGCAGATGGTTTCTGCTGTGATGCCGGCTGAGCGTAAGCCATCGTCGCGCAGACCTGTGCGGGTATAGGTAACGGGAACGATCTCGCTGAGTTGCTGTGCTGTAATGCCGGCCAGCGATAAGGCTGCGTTGTCCCAGGCACGCGCCTGCATGTTATAGAGGCCGGTGGCGTTCGCCATCGAGACATCAATCTTCCATTCACCGAACCACTGATACCAGAGCCATTCTTTGAGCGAGACGAAGCGATGGGCGCGCTGGAAGATATCGGACCGCTCTTTGCGCAGCCAGAGCAGCTTCGCCAGCGGCGCCATCGCATGCACCGGCGTTCCCGTGCGCTCGTAGATGGCCTGCCCCTGCGGCGTCTGCCAGAGCTGGTCGGCGGCCAGGTGCGCGCGGTTATCCATCCAGATGAGCGCGCGCATCAGCGGCTTGCCGTCCTGGTCCAGCGGCAATAGACTGTGCATCGCAGCGCTCAGCCCGATGTAGCCAATATGATAGCCCTTTGCTATGGCGTCAGCAGCGGCGCGCCGAAGCGCATCATTCGCCGCCTGCACGACGGCTTGCGGGTCCTGTTCGGCGCTCTCGCGCTGTTCATGCAGCGTTGTCACTTCCACCGCTGCCGAAGCAACTGTCCGGCCATTGGCGTCAAACGCTACGGCCTTTGCTGAGGTGGTCCCCAGGTCTACGCCGATGCTGCACACCTGCTCATCCATCACTCTTGCTCGCTCTCGTCTGTTTACCATCTATTCGCTACAAAACTCGCCATTCCTGTTGTGGACATTGTATTGCGTCCTGCAAACGGCACGCACATGTGTCTGCTACCTGCTATATCCATCGCGAGAAATAGCTGGCTATTCCCATCATTCGATGAGACGCATGCCCTGAAAGTCGGAGATGCCCGATTTGATCGCGCGGCTGGAATAGCACGAACTGGCAAGGCACAACTTGGCTGTCGCGTTGCCAGGCGAGCATCATCAGCGATATGTGCGGCGCCTGGATGTTGTGAAGAATATGCGAGTGATCGGTGATGCGTGAAAGCCTCGTGATGCACTTGTGCCAAACAACTGTCGCAGCGTGATGGTGCTGTGATACGGGTGTCGTAGGCTGGCTCGTGAACGATCATGCGCCATTTATGGATACCTCTGAGCAGGCTGTGTTGAGCAGCGCTCACCGTGACGGTTCCTGCCTTACCATGTTTGTTGGTGTATGTGCAGTTGGCGCAGATGGCGCACGGTCGCAAGGAGGTGTTACCAATGACCCATGCGCAGCGAGTGGCTCTACGCATCTCCGTGGTACTCCTTGTCGCAGCCGGTGCGCTGTTGGCAACGGTATGGCACGGAGCGATAGGGCTAACTCCAACCGTCCAGGCAGTCCCCAACAATCCGGGCGCCAGTACAGGGGCCGGGAATTTTTATGGCGCAGATACGACGATGACCATCAATGCGATCAAGTCCATCTGGCCACAGGTGGGTCCTTCCTGCGGCATCGAGACTGCCGAGGCAGCCGTCAACTACAATGATGAGGTACGCGGCGTTGGCCTGCGCTTCCGCAGCACCACAGACCAGAAGGTGGTCGCCCGAAACAACCAGACCTCCGGCGCGAGCCAGTGGGGCTATCCCACACCAATCAACGCCTACGGCGGTGTGACCAACATCTCACGAGACGTTGGAACGGACCCTCGTTCCATCGCCTACATGGAGTGGAACTACACACCCAGCAACACATTTTATCACGACTACATTTACCGCTGGCAGTTCGCTAATAGCTCAGCGCCGTCGTTTTACACTCAGGTGCTCCAGGCAACAACCAGCATGGCACGAGGACTTGCAACCTGGCATGAGCCGTTGACCTCGCAGATTAATGGCGGCTTGCATTCCGTGCTGGTGACGGGTGTCTACTCCTATAACGACCCGCGCTCAGCCTATCCAGCACAGATCACCAGCGTGGTCTACCGCGACCCTATGGCCTATTACACGGTGAGCCGCTTTGAGGCGAGTATCGGGACCTGGGCGGGAGGCCATTTCAGCACCCCCTACGGCGTCTATTCCCTCTGGTCGCTGTACTATGGAGACCGCGCGAGTGCCGGTGATGGCAAGAACACGTCGGACCCGGAGCCTGCGGTGGGCATCTATAAGCCAACCCCCAGTCAGCCGATCCACTGGTATCGTGGCTTCACCTGGATTCAGCGCGATAACAACTGGGCAAATGGAACCTGGAATCCAGACTGGGCCTACACCTCAACCGGCGCAAAAATGACCGCGCCCTAAGAGCAAGTGTGCCGGCTGAGTGATGAGCGCGCTGTAATAGCCGCCCACTCGAAGCATCGGAGGGAAGTTTATGAGATATCCACCACGACATTCGCTACAGAAGATATCACCGCTGCGGCATCGTAGATACGGGCCTCAGCGCGGCGTGGCAGGTGGTCAGCAGGCAGGGATGATCGGCAATGCCGTATTCCTGCTGCTCGCGCTGGCGGTACTCGCTGTGCTGATGAGTGTGGCATACACCACAACGACCAGCGCGGCCCTGCCGCTGGCGGGCGCAGCAGCAAAGCAATCCACTCAGTCGCCGTCAACGACCGGCGACCCCTGGATACCGCTCCATTCCCAGGCGCCGGGGGATATTCTCGCTGCGGCACGGCAGAGCGCGCTATTCCAGGAATCCCGTTCCGGCACTGGGGATCAGGTGCATGATCTGTCCCGGCTCGGTCGCCCGGTCCTGGTCTCGGCGCTGCGGCCAGCAGGCGTTTCTGCTGCGGAGGTCCCCGACTTCTATATCGTGCCGATTCTGAATCAGGCCGGGGCGACGACGGATGCCGCCGAACTGGCGCTAAACCCCGCGCATACGGCGGTGCAAGTCATCGCCATCGTCACCTACACTGTTCCTCGCACAGGCGGTTCAGTTGCCCTGCTCTCGGCTGACCAGGCAACCCGCACCGTGGCCAGCCAATACCCGGAGGCCGCGCAGCCAATTCGCCAGCCGTATCTCGTGTACTTCCCGTTAGATCCCGCGTGGCAGGCCAGTCAGAACGGGCAGAACGGCCAACACGTATGGCTGGCGGGGGGCGCGTTGCCCGCCGACCCCGTATGGCTCGTAACTGCCGCGAAGGGGAAACAATATCTCGCTGGCGATGATGGCAAGACCTATGACCTGAGCCAGTTGCCATTCTGGAAGGGGTAGTAACGCTTGTGCAGTCAACAACACCCTTGAACACCATTGTCAGGTGTTTGTGATGCCGCAGACCAGTAGTGAGACCCACGTGTGATGCGCTTCTGACATCATGGCATCGTAGCGAGACATCGCACTGCGGGCGAGTACGCTCCTGGGAGGAACGCATGAATACAATGTCTATGTCCTACCAACCCCATCTATCAACCACCAAACACGACAGGACACACGACCTGTTCCTGCGTCTGGCGGCGCTAGAGCCGTTGCCAGTGCCCAATCATCAGCCCGGGATGATGCTCCCTACCTGGTCTCATGAGTCGCGGGGGATAGGAACGCCAGGGGAGCCAGGAGAAGGAAATATTCCAGCTTCTACCAGCGTCGCCAATTCCTCGCCAGCGCAAGGAACGGCGACACAGAGCAGGTATATCCCAGTCCTTAGTGTCTACCTGGACCTGCGCCCGCTAATTCAAGGAAATCAGCCAGTCGAGCGCCCATACCAGGTGATGTTGCGGGAACGGCTGCGCCAGATCGCAGCTACATTTGCGCCGCGTGGCGTAGCCTTCGATACCATACAGGAGGCATCTGCGGAAATCGAGCGGTTTCTGGATACCAACATACCGCCTGATACTGCGGGGGCGGCGCTCTTTGTGAGTGGTCCGCATCACCTGTTTGAAACCCTCCTCAGCGATATGCCCTTTGACTCACAGGTAGTAGTGAGCGCAACGCCAGACCTTTTCCAACTGGCACGACTTTTGGCCGACCGGGCAGTGGTGGTTGTCGCAACAGTAGAGCTGAATGCCGCCCGGATTTTTCTGTTACACCGGGGACGTTTACATGAACTTCGCCAGCTCGCCGATGATTCCAAATATTACCATGAGGTGCGCAGCACGATAGCCATGAATCAGGCGCATTATCAGCGACATGCGCGCGAGACGCGCGCGCGATTTGCGGGTGAAGTGGCCAGGGACATTGAGCAGGTGGTAGCTCATGAGCAGGTGACACAGGTTATCCTCACGGGAGAGGTCGAGGCGTTACCGCTCGTTCGTGCAGCGCTTTCGCCGTCGGTGGCAAAATTGGTGCGCGTTATTCCGCGCTCACTTGCAGCAGGAGCAGCGGAGTTTACTGTGTCAGCCGCCACCATTCTGGACGCGATTCAGCCGTTGCTCCAGGAAGTGAAGGCTGAGCAAGACCATGTTGTGGTCGAGCAACTTGTCGAAGCGATCCAATCGGATGGGTTAGGAGTGGCTGGCCTGGAACCAACCTACCATGCCCTCTCCAACGGACAGGCAAGAATGTTGATCTTGCTGGCAAACGATACGCAATCCCCTGCGCAACAGGTGAATATACCGGGCGAGCTACGATCCAATCTGATCGCCCTTGCTGCTCGAACAGATGCCGGGCTGGCCATTATCGGCGACAGCCCAGAGCTACAACGGCTGGGCGGTGTTGGCGCGCTACTACGCTATCGTAGCGCCCCAAGCGATATACAAGGAGCCTAGCATTATGAACGAACAGATTCCGTTGCCTTACGACGTTGCAGCGTGGGCAGAGTCTCGCTGCCTGGTCAGTACTGCGCGGCTCCTGGCACAGCGGCGTGTCCATTTCCCGAAAGAGCATATCGGGATGCGTGTGCAGTTTGCGGATGGCACATCGGCGCGCGTCTTTCGCGAGACGGTGATTTACGGGACGCCGCAGAATCCCTGCGTCCTTTTTGTGGAGTTCCGCTTGCGACTGGTGCGGGGCGCATGGGAACACCAGCTCTTTCGCTGGGAAAGTCTGCTCAACACTCCGCTGTTTGTGGGTTTCCCTGGCTTCGTATCCAAACTGTGGCTGGCTAACGACGAACACGACATCTATCGAGGAATCTATGAGTGGGATGGCCCACGGCGCGCAGAATACTACGCTCGCTCTCTGTGGCGCGTTCTCGCGCTGGGATGTGCTCCAGCCTCGATCCACTACTGGGTGCTTCCTGAACAGCGGCGCGATCCACTGCTTGCCACACCACATCTGCTCAATGTCGCTTCTCCCAGCAGGGGAAACGAGTGGTGGCGCGTGGTCGAGGTTACCTGATGCGACCGACCGAGATTCTAGTGGTAGGCGCCGGCCCGACTGGACTCGCTTTGGCATTACAAGCCTACGAACACGGCGCCAGTGTCCGTATCATCGAGCGGCGACAGGAAGCGATGCGACCATCACGCGCCCTCATTGTCCATCCACGCACGTTGGAGGCGCTGCGCCCACTTGGATTGGTAGAGCCATTGCTGGCGCGAGCAGACCGCGCGCCTGAGGGCTACCTGCATGTGGGGTCCCGCGTGATTCATGCGTGCCTGGGCGACCTCGCGTTAACTGATACAGCATTCCCGCATCTGACATTCATGCGACAGATGGACGTGGAGATGGTGCTAGCGCAGGCGCTCCAGAACCGAGGAATCCAGGTGGAATGGGGCACGGAGCTGATCGAAGTATCAGATGGGGGTACCAGCGCCAGCGTCACCCTTCAGTCACAGGCGGGTCTTGAGCGCCTGGCATTTGATTTCGTCGTTGGCTGTGACGGCCCAGAGAGCATTGTGCGCCGCGTTGCTGGTATTGGGTGGCCTGGTAGATCGTACCGGCAGGAGGTGGTGCTGGCCGACCTTGAACTCGACACTCCCCTTGCTGGCCAAGCCGCCCACGTAGTGGCCGGGCGGCGCGGGCTAGTGTTTGTCTTTGCGCTTGGTGAGCGCGCCTCTTGGCGGCTGCTGGCAACACAGCCGTCTGGTCAAGACCAGTTCCCATTCGGGCAGCCTGGTCCACCAGTGACCACCACGCAGTTGCAGGCGCTCCTGGACAATGCAGGTCTCGACGCGCGAATTACCGATCTCGTCTGGTCGGCGCGGTATCGGATGCAACATCGCATCGCGTCTCGATTGAGCCAGGGGCGGCTCTACCTGGCGGGAGATGCCGCACATGCCTTTTCACCAGCGACGGGCCAGGGAATGAACACCGGTATCCAGGATGCGCTCAATCTGGGATGGAAACTGGCATTCGCAGCCCCGGCAACCGACGCTCCATCCCTTCTCGCCTCCTATGATCTCGAACGCCGCCCGGTAGCGCACCAGGTATTTGCCATGACTCATCTGGCGTTTTATGCCGAGGCATCTACGAGCGTGCTGCCATCGCTATTGCGAAGTGTGGTTGCCCCACTCGGCGCTCCCATAGCGCCAGTTCTCCTCAAAAATCGCCGCTTTGTTGCCGAGGCGATCCGCTGGATATCGCAGTTGCGAGTGGCATATCCCAACAGCCCGCTCTCGGTGGAGGAGCAGCCTCACCTGCGGGGTGGACCCCACGTTGGCGACCGCCTCCCTGATATGACCGTCATCTCGAACGGCCAGCGTGTACGGCTGCATGCGCTCCTTGCTCAGCCAGGCATACATGTGCTGTTGCAGCACGATGCCAGCGATCTGGACACTACATCCCTCGGCGCGCATGTTACCGTGCAAAGATTGACAAATCTCCCTGGCGCTGGGCTTCTCGCTGTCCGTCCAGATGGCTATGTAGGATTCCGGTGCGGCGTTGCTGACATGGGTCAACTGGTGGCGTGGCTCACCCGTATCGGCGCGCTGGTTTCGCCATCTCAGTAGGATGGGCAGCGAGCGAGAAGCGACAGGGTGGTGTGGTGCTGAAAGGTGAGGCTCGCCCAGTCTCGTTACCAGCGAATGATAGCCGCTGAGTGCTGACCGTTGTGATTGTACCGTGTTGTTTGCATGGAATCCTGTGACGTAGTTGTGATGTTGCAAGGCTAGTATGAGTCCGGCAATAAGCCAAAGTATGAGTTTTAGCGTAAGAATCCTTGCACACTATTGCAGTCGCGCAGAGTTCAAAATCGAGGAGAAGAGGAGCGAATCACCATGGATCCGCAGACAAGAGCTAACCTGCTGACCGCCTTGCACGGCGAAGCATTTGCCTATGCTAAGTACCGGCTTTTTGCTGAACAGGCGCGGCAGCATGGAAACAGCGATCTGGCCGACTTGTTCCATGCGACCGCACGTACCGAGCTGTTTGAACATTTTAGGGAAGAGGCGGAGCTTCTGGGACTCGTTGATGATGATGCCGCCAACCTGAAAGATGCTATCAGTGGTGAGGCATACGAAATCAACACCATGTACCGCACATTCGCCGAGCAGGCGCAGGCGGCTGGAGATACGGCAGCAGCAGAGCGATTTGCCGAAGTGCGGCAAGACGAAATGCGCCACCGTGAGGCGTTTGCGGCTGCGCTAGATCGCATTGAGTTGGCATGAGTCATAAGTGTCGAGTCCAGGTCTGGGGGGTAAGGATACGTTCTCTCGAAACGAGGGATAGTGATGCACACCGTGTGCAGACGATCAGATGGGCACTCCTGGTTGGCACGAATTGGTAAAGGGAGCTACTGGAAATGGTACAGTGTCCTACAAACCGACCAGAGGTTGGACAACAGAGCGCGCGACCGGGCGATGCTGACTCGATGAAGATGGCGACGCTTCGCGTTGCGAAGACCCCGATACTGCTTGTGATCCCAGATGAGAGTCTACGTGAGACGCTGGAAGTGATCCTGCGAGACGAGGGCTATCCAGTAGTAAGCGTCACTGACGCCGCGCTCGCCGTGCAAACCCTCCACCTCAGCCCACACCCATTACTGGTCATCCTCATGCACGGTAGCTACGACGCCCTCGGCTCGTGGTTATTACAATATGTGGCAGCTACGCCGCCACATGCGTATCTGCTGCTGAGTACACAACCGCTTTCTGCGCCGGACGTATGGAATCCACACCTGTCTGAACGGGTGCCTGTGGTCGCCTGCCCGTTTGATCTGGAAAGTTGCCTGGCGCAGATAGCGATGCTCAGCCATGAGCTTGTCGCCCGCTATCCCTAACCCCTAGCGGCGCGGCATTGTTCGATCTGTCACTACTTCCAGGTATAGCATCTATCTGCCTGCCAGCGTCACCCGGCAGCGTGAGGTGAATTCACTCTGTTGAGGAGCATTCTGGCCCATACAACTGCTCGTTCCATCTCTCCGCTGGTCAATGGCCCTTCGGCGCCTTGCACAAAAAAGCTCTCTGGCGGAGCCAGCAGCATAACCCCTCGCTTATGGAGTTGCCTGGCCAGCGCCGCTGCGGCTGAACCAGTGAGCCAACGAGATTTTTGAAAGCGCGTATCAAAACACGCAATGGCGACACCGTGTAGCTGCTCGGCAGGAATCTTTGCAAGGAGCGACTGCATAGCTGGCGTTGGTCGCCATCCCTGGGTTGGGCTGCCCAGAATGAGCAAGTCTACTCCCGCCAAGCGGATAGTAGATTCTGTATCCACTCGAACGGCTTCTGCCTGTCCAAACGGACGCAATATGTTCGCTATCATCGTGGCCAGGCGCTCAGTATTTCCATGGCGAGAATCATAGAGCACGAGCGTATTCATTCCTTTCTCCTTCTCATGCGCTCATCGCTTGTGCGCTCATCGGACCTGGTGGAGATGTGTTTGCTGTCGGTCCAGCGGTGATCTTAGATAAACATCCCAGAAATGCGTTTCCAACCGTTTCCAGTGTCATGGCAGCACTTCCCAGCGTCATCACAAATCGGCGTTGCATGCACACGAATACATCACAATGGTGGCTCAACTTCGCAAGGTGGCTCATGCGACTCCCCTCACAATGAGGGCAGAAACTCGCTGAACGCTGCGAGCAGTTATGACAGCAAATGCAGTTGATAGGCGGCGCGTTCGAGGGATTCGCGGAACTGCGGAGCGGCAATCGCGATCAAGTTGCGCGCCCGCTCGGCGAGGTCGCGTCCATGCAGCGGCGCGATACCATACTCCGTGACGACATAATGCACATGGGCGCGCGAGGTGGTCACTGCTGCGCCCGGCGTCAGAATGGGGACAATGCGTGAAACGAGACCCGCAATGGGCGGCAGATGAAATGGCCCGCTTGGCGGAGTTTCTGGCGCTTCTCGCGCTGCATGCGCCTCAACAGGCGCAGCAGCGGTTGCTGGCATCGCAATGATGGGCCGGCCATGCTGCGCCAGCGCCGCACCCCGGCTGAAATCCATTTGACCGCCGACGCCACTATAGAGCCGCGATCCCACGGATTCCGCGCAGACCTGCCCGGTCAGGTCCACCTGAATGGCGCTATTGACCGCGACCATGCGCTCAAATTGTCGAATGATGCGCGTATCGTTCGTATAATCCGCCGGACGTAACTCGACCATCGGGTTGTCGTCAATGAAATCGAGCAGGCGCTGTGACCCGACGACAAAGCTGGCCACGATTTTGCCGCGATCAATGGGCTTGGTAGCGCCGGTAATCACCCCTTGCTCCACGAGATCGAGTATCCCGTCAGAAACCATTTCGCTATGGATACCGAGGTCCCGGCGATCCCCCAGCGCTTTGAGCATGGCGTCTGGGATGGCGCCGATTCCCAATTGCAGCGTGGCGCCATCCTCGATGAGTTCCGCCACCTGCCGCCCAATCTGCGTCTGGATGGCATTGGGCGGCTGTTGCGGGACGGTAAATAGGCTGCCTTGCCATGACACCGCGTAGTCTATCTGCGAGAGCGGAAGAAAGCTATCGCCGTGCGTTCGTGGAACATGAGGATTGACCAGGGCGATAACCAGGCGCGCATGGTCTACTGCTGCGCGGGTCACATCTACTGATGGTCCAAGCGAACAGAAGCCATGAGCGTCCGGCGGCGAGACCTGAACAAAGGCGATGTCAATGGGAAGCAGGCCACCAGGAGCAAAGAGCGCCGGAACGTCTGACAAGAAGACGGGGGTATAGCTGGCGCGGCCAGCGTTCGCCGCAGCGCGGGTGTTTTCCGCGACGAAGAGCGCACGCAGGCTAAAGTGGCCCGCCCAGCGCGCGTCGGTATATGGCGTCGGACCATAGGTGTGCAAATGGGTGATCTCAACGTCTCGCAGTGTATCCCCTCGTGAGACCAGCGCCTCGATCAGCGGCGCCGGGGTAGCGCATGCTCCTTGAATGAAAATCCGGTTGCCAGATTGCACCGCCTGCATGGCCTCTAGCGCCGTACACCAGATCGTCATGTTCACTCCTCGTAGTCATTTTATTCATGCAGCCTATTCATGCGGCGCGATCTCTATCGCTGATACTCGTCCGCGATGATGTCTGGGCTGAGTGGTCACGTTGCTCGTTGCTCGTATCTCGTAGCTCGTATATTGTAGACGACTTTCGCGGCCAGACACAGCAGAGATAGGCGCTCGCTGCTCACGATTGCATCACAAAAACACCAGTCATTTGCTATTACCTCTTGTTTTTGGCTATACTCACGGCTACACTAGGGATGTGTCACAGAACGACCGGCGTGGACTACGCCGCTCACGTAAATGGTTCCTGTTGCCATGAGTATCGTTCCTTCGCAACAGGTGGTGAGGAGCTTCTCGCCATGTACAGGCAAGAGAAGTAGGTTCCACCATACTGGAACAGAGCATGCGCGGCTCCAACCAGCAAAGGCCACAGAAATCCCTTCCCTAAAGCACTCACTGCTGGGAAGGGATTTCTGCGCTGTTGTGACTGCTCTGTTCCATTTTCCCACCGCTCTGTGAGTGATGTGTGATGCGCCACTGGTCCACTACAAAGGAATGCGTGACATCCAGTTGGTTGGATTGTCGGCGCAGTCAAATCAGCGTCAATATCGCATCCCATCAATAGGAGGCGCCTCACATGGCAACCCAAATACCGAGCGTGCCGGACACGACGGCAAACGCTCTCTCCCCTGACATAGAGGAAATGATCCGTACCCGCGTAGATGCGTTCGTTCATGAGCACATGCAGCAACTTGTCTCAGAGCAAGTGGCGGCAGCCATGAAAAGGGATCCCGCCAGGAGCAAAGTCGCGATTATTGCTTCCAAAGGCACGCTGGATATGGCATATCCTCCGTTGATCCTTGCATCGGCAGCAGCGGCGATGGGCGAAGAGGTAACGATCTTCTTCACCTTCTACGGCCTGAACATCCTCAAGAAAGGCGGCGCCAGGCATCTGCAAGTCGCCCCGATTGCCAACCCTGCGATGCCGGTCTCCATTCCCAACATCGTCGGCATGTTGCCAGGTATGACTCCTCTGGCAACCTGGATGATGAAGTCCCAATTTTTCGGCAAGCATCAGGTAGCGACTATTGATGAGCTGCTGCAACAGTGCCGTGACCTGGGGGTGAAGTTCATCGCCTGCCAGATGACATTGGATGTCATGGGAATCAAACCCGAAGAGCTGATTGATGATGTCGAGATTGGCGGCGCCGCCACCTTCATAGATTTCGCCAACGAGGCGCACGTGACGCTGTTCATTTGATGCCAGATGATGCCAGAAATGCGCAGCGCCTTTGTTCGGCCATCCCACTCATCGCATAACCAGATCTTGCCACAGCACGCGGCGAGATACGAGAGACGGGTTCATGCAGAGCGCGTGTTCCCTCCGTCCAGAAAGGTTCAACCACTATGGCAACGTCCCAAATTGGCAAAGTGGATACAGTTGTTGATGCAAAAGGCCAGGTATGCCCGATGCCTATTGTCATGCTCGCCAAGGCATTTAAAGACCTTGCAGTAGGTCAGATTCTGATGCTGCTTGCCACCGATGCTGGGGCCAAAAAAGATGTCGCTGCGTGGGCAGAAAAAACGGGCAACCTGCTGCTAGAAACAAGCGAAGAGGGCGGCGTCCTCGCTTTCTATTTGCAGAAAGTTTGACCGTGTACGTATAGCGCAGCTTTTCGACAGGCGAACGCGGAAGAATCACCTGACGGCGCACTTCTGCCAGCCGGTCTGCCAGATGAACGAGAGAATGAGGGAGTAACACGATGTTTGGGTCAACACCACAACCACCACAGATACCGCCAGCGAAACAACCAGAGCAGCTCGCTCCGCTGCCCATGCCCAAGGAGATGACTCCGCCGGCAACGGCTAACCGGATGGCGATTGTGCTCTTTTCGGGGACCATTGACAAACTGATGTCGGCCTCGATCATGGCAACCGGGGCGGCGGCGATGGGCATGGATGTGGAAATTTTCCTGACCAACTGGGGAGTATGGGCCTTCCGTAAAGACGATTATCTCACCAACACACGGGTGAGCGCTGATTATGCCGATAAGCGCGGGGTGCTGCTCGAACAGATAGCGGCCAAGAAGGTCACGTCCTGGATGGAGAATCTAGAAGGGGCCAAAGAGATTGGCAGTGTGCGGATTACCGCTTGCAGCCACTCGATGACGCTCTTCGATCTCCAACTCAGCGACCTCGAACCCATTGTAGATGAAGTCATCGGGGTTGCGGCGTTCATCGAGCGCGCACGTGAGAGCGCCATGACGCTCTATATCTGAATCTGATGACGTTCGTAAGCGATAGCAGGAGGGAGAGAACATCCATATGAGCAGTGTAACGATCACGCGAGAGATAGACGCGCGCGGCAGCTATTGCCCTGGCCCCTTGATGGAACTCATCCGTGGGTTGAAAACCGCAGCGGAGGGTGAGGTTATTGCAGTCATCTCCTCCGACCCCGGCTCCAAAACGGATATTCCGCTCTGGGTGGAGAAGTCGGGCAACGAGCTACTGACCGTTGAGCCGCTGGCCGATGGCGCGGCACGCTTTATCGTCCGCAAACATCTTCGCAAGTAGCGGCGAACCGTTGAGGACGGCATGTTCACCTCTTGCGATGTGCGCATGCTGTCCTCCCTGAGAGGAGTACGATCATGCGTGTTCAGGTAGCCATTGTTGGCGGCGGCGTCGGCGGGACATTGATCGCCAATCGCCTGCGCCATCTCTTGCACGGCGATGCCAGACACGAGACGAACATCACCGTCTACGACGCTCATGGCATTCATACCTATCAGCCGGGATGGCTCTATGTCCCATTTGCCAGGCAAGACCCGGAGAAGTTGCTTCGCCCTGAAGCTCGCTTGCTACAGCAGGGAATCACATTGCTGAGTGGTCATGCGGGCAACGTGCAACGGATTCTTCCGGCAGAGAAGCGCCTGCTCACCGCCGATGGAGAGCTTCATGGCTTTGATTATCTGGTGCTGGCAACTGGCTCACGTAACGCTCCAGAGGACGTGCCAGGATTTGCTGAAGGCGCCGATCACTTTTATAGCGAAGAAGCGAGCCGGCGCCTGCAAGAGAAGTTGGCACACTTCGCTGGTGGCCGCATTATCACTGGTGTGGCAAGCGTGCCCTATCGCTGCCCGCCGGCGCCATTGGAATTTACGTTTATGCTAGAAGCCGACCTGCGCGAGCGCGGGCTGCGCGAGCAGACGGAACTCCATTATGTGTTCCCCATCAATCGCCCGTTCCCGATCCAGCCGGTGTCGGACTTTGTGGCGCCGCTGCTGGAAGAGCGGGGCATCACAGTTCACACCTTTTTCAACGTCGAGGCAATTGACCCCGCGCGCCGGATTGTTTCCTCAATGGAGGGCGAAGAATTGCCGTATGATCTCCTGGTCCTGGCGCCGCCGCATAAAGGACAGGACGTGATCGCGGCATCGGGATTGGGAGACCGCGACGGCTGGATTCCCACTGATCGCGCCACGCTGCGGGTCAAAGGCTATGAAGAGGCCAACATCTTCGCGGTGGGCGATGCGACTGACCTGCCCGTCTCCAAGTCTGGCTCGGCTGCGCATTATCAGGGGCATGTCGTGGCGGAGACGATTGCCGCCGACGTGCAGCACCGTCCGCTGCAACACCAATATCATGGGCGTGTCGCCTGTTTCCTTGAGACGGGACATGGACAAGCGACATTTCTCTGGTTCGACTATGAACACCCGCCTAAACCACCCAAGCCACGCCGGTTGTGGCACCTGGAGAAGGCAGCGCTCAACACCTTCTACTGGCAACTCATCCCGCCTGCTCGCATCTAAAGGGCGCCCTGAAACGACGGGGAAATCGCTGGGAGCCGAAAGCATGCGCAGGGAAGCGCGCTTCCCTGCGCATAGTTCCATTTGTTCCATCTGATCCTGTGCATGAGTTGCAAACGCCAGTGATGGCCTGTGATTGCATTGTGCGATTTTTCTGCGCCCCTGTGTTCCTGCTGTGAGGCGCATCAGGTACATCCTACACCAGTGAAGCCGTTGAAGAGTCCAGCGAATCCGCAAAAGAGCGCGCCGCCAGAGAGGTTGCGAGAAAGGGCGTCAGATGATGAACATGCCAGTTTTAGTCGTACACAACGACCCAATCGTGCGGAAATCTCTGCGGCAAGCGCTAGAGCATGCTGGCTATGATGTCATGGAAGCTGGCGACACCGAGAGTGGTCTGGCAGCCCTTCGCATGAACGAGCGCGGCATGCTGGTCATCTTCAATCTCATACTCCTCAACTATACCATTACAGGAACAGATGGCATCGCGTTCCTCGGCGAAGCTGCCAGCGCTAGAGACCGTGGAATAGACCATGCGTTTGTGATCGTTACCCCAACGCCAGAGCCGCTCGAAGTGGCGCTGGGACGCTTGATACATCGCCTCGCCATTCCCGTGGTTGCCGAGCCGCCTGCCACAGACGCCCTCCTGGATGCTATCGCCACTGCCGGGCATCGCTTCCTTATCTCTGCCTGAGATGCTGAGATGCTGGCGTATACTTCCAGCGTATACTACCATGACGCCCAGGCATGGCGCGCAGCGGCGGCGGTTAGCGGTCTGGCATCGGCGGTCTGTATGAGGCAAGCACCTTCATATAATTTGCCCGCTCAAATGCCGCGGGCTCGGCTATAGCGCGCTGGCTCATACAACCACGAAGTTGTGTCACGGAGATATAGTCATGCTCCTCCATCCATTCACTCAGCTCCGTCAGCATGCCAGCCGCGCGCGAAACGCCATTGGCTAGCAGTTCTGAGGCGGTCATCGTTGCGCTTGCTCCGGCCATGAGCGCCTTCACGATATCCTGGCCGGTATGCACGCCACCAGTCAACGCAAAGTCTGCCTTGATACGCGCATAGAGCATGGCGATCCAGCGCAGGCGCAGGCGCAATTCCTCGGATGTACTCAGGTGGAGATGCGGCGTTACGCATAATTCATCGAGATCGAAATCAGGCTGATAGAAGCGATTGAAGAAGACCAACCCATCTGCTCCGGCTTCTACCATGCGCCGTGCGATGTTGGGAAGCGCAGTAAAATATGGGCTGAGCTTCACTGCGATAGGGATGCTGACCTCAGCGCGTATATCCCGCACCAGACTGATGTAGTCGTTCTCCAACTCGCTGGCCGTCAGGTCTGGATTAGCTGGAAGGTAGTAGATATTCAGTTCGAGCGCATCAGCCCCAGCCGCTTCAATTTGTTGGGCATACTCCACCCAGCCGCCCGAAGAGACACCGTTCAAGCTTCCGATAATTGGAATGTTGACCGCCTCCGCGAGGGTCGCTAGATGTTCCATATAGCGTTCTGGCCCAACGCTATAGGTATCGAGATCAGGAAAGTAGCTCATGCTTTCGGCGTAGCTATGAGCGCCTAGCTCCAGATAATGGTTCAGTTCCAGACTCTCATGGGTAATCTCTTCTTCAAAGAGCGAGTACACGACCACTGCTGCGATACCTGCCTCTTCGAGACGGCGCACAGTATCCACCTTTCGCGACAGCGGCGAAGCTGAGGCTACCAATGGACTCTTGAGAGGAAGGCCGAGATACGTTGTTGTCAGGTCAACCATTGCCGTTCTCCTGCGTGCTTGCGTTCGTAGCAGCCAATTCCTGATAATACCGCCAGTTCGCCTCCACATCTTGCTGCGCGGCGTGCATCAGCGCTTCAGCTCGCGCCGGGTCGCTCTGCCGCAGCATGCGATAGCGAGTCTCGTTGTAGGCATACTGCTCCAGTGGGATGGACGGCGCCTTAGAATCAATCGTCAGCGGATTCTTGCCTTCACCGGCAAGCGCCGGATTATAGCGATACAGTGGCCAATAGCCGCATTGGACGGCCAGCCGTTGCTGATCGAGTCCCTTGCGCATGTCAATACCGTGTGCAATGCAATGGCTGTAGGCGATGATGAGCGATGGGCCGTCGTATGCTTCGGCATCGAGGAATGCACGCAGTGTTTGCTGGTCGCTGGCGCCCATCGCAACACGCGCCACATAGACATTGCCATAGGCCATTGCGATCATGCCGAGGTCTTTCTTGGGCAGAGCTTTACCACGAGCCGCAAACTTCGCCACCGCCGCTCTTGGGGTTGCTTTCGACGCCTGGCCGCCAGTATTCGAATAGACCTCGGTATCCAGCACCAGAATGTTGACATTCCGGCCAGAGGCCAGCACGTGATCCAGGCCGCCAAAGCCAATGTCATAGGCCCATCCATCCCCGCCGACGATCCACACGCTGCGCCGCACCAGCGTATCTGCCAGGCTCAGAAGCTGGCGCGCTTGCGATGCAATGTCTGCATCATCAGTTGATGCCAGGCGGAGAAGTGCCGCTTTGAGACGAGCCACTCGTTCGCGCTGCGCTATAATCTCCGCATCATTCGATTGCGTGGCTGCGAGAATCTCTTCTGATAACCCAACGCCGATCTGCGCTGTGAGCGCGGCTACCAGTTCGCGCGCATATTGCTCCTGCTTATCGAGCGTGAGGCGCATACCAAGACCAAATTCGGCATTATCCTCGAAGAGCGAATTGCTCCAGGCTGGGCCACGCCCCTCGGTATTGCAACTCCACGGTGTGGTGGGCAGGTTGCCACCATAGATCGAGGAGCAGCCAGTCGCGTTGGCGACCAGCGCCCGGTCGCCAAAAAGTTGCGTCAGCAACTTGAGATATGGTGTCTCGCCACAGCCTGAACATGCCCCAGAAAACTCGAAGAGCGGCTGCAAGAGTTGCGAGTCTTTGAGCGCGCCAATGTTCAACTGGCGCCGGTCTCTCTCAGGCAGCGTCAGGAAGAAGTCCCAGTTGGCGCGCTCGCGCTCGCGGAGTGGTGGCTGCGGCGCCATATTGATGGCCTTACGCCCCACCTGGCTCTTGTCTTTGGCCGGGCATACCTCCACACAAAGCCCGCAGGATGTGCAATCTTCGGGCGAGACCTGCAAGATGTACTTCATGCCTGGGAACTCTTTGAAGCGCGCATCCACTGCCACGAACGAGCTGGGCGCGCCTTCCAGAGCGGCGGCATCAACTACTTTCTCACGAATCACCGCATGTGGGCAGACAAAGCAGCATTTGCCACACTGGATGCACAGATCTGGCTCCCAGACAGGTATCTCATCGGCAATGTTGCGCTTCTCCCAGCGCGCCGTGCCAGAGGGATAGGTCCCGTCTGCCGGCAGCGCGCTGACGGGCAGCGTATCGCCCTCACCTGCGATCATCGGTCCCAGCACATCGCGCACAAAGGCTGGCGCTTCGGCAGGGACGGGCGGGCGGCGAGCCAGCGTGGGCAATGTGATGGCGGACGCGCGGCTACGTCCATTCGGAGCGCCAACCGCTTCACGTTGGGTCACGTCTGCTGCCGCTGCCGCTGCCACTCGGGCAACATCCACCTCGTAGAGATGGTCTAGCGTCTGGTCTACTGCTTGAAAATTGCGCTGCACTACCGCCTCGCCACGCTTGCCATAGGTTTTCTTGATGCTCTGCTTGATCGCTGCAATTGCCTCTTCGCGCGGCAACACGCCACTGAGCGCAAAGAAACAGGTCTGCATGATCGTATTCACACGCCCAGCCATGCCAATCTCGCGCGCAACGCGGTCTGCATTGATGACGTAGAAACGCAAGCGCTTCTCGATGAGTGTTTGTTGCAGTTCACCTGGCAGATGCGCCCACACCTCATCAGGGCCATAGGCGCTATTCAAGAGGAATGTGCCCCCCGGTGCCGCCGGTTTGAGGACATCCAGCCGCTCCAGGAAGGAGAATTGATGGCAGGCAACGAAGTTCGCCTGCTCGATGAGGTAGGGCGCATGGATGGGCTGTGGGCCGAAGCGCAGATGCGAGGTAGTCACCGATCCCGACTTCTTCGAGTCATAGACAAAATAGCCTTGCGCAAAGTTGTGGGTGCCTTCGCCGATGATCTTGATCGAGTTCTTGTTGGCGCTGACGGTGCCATCAGACCCAAGCCCCCAGAATATACAGCGCACCGTCGTTTCATCTTCAATCGAGAAGGACGGATCATAGTTGATGCTCGTCTGCGTCACATCATCGTTGATGCCGATGGTGAAGTGATTCTTTGGCGTGGCGTTGCGCAGTTCCTCGTACATCCCCTGAACCATCGCTGGCGTGAACTCTTTGGATGACAACCCATAGCGTCCACCAATTACACGCGGCAAACCATGCTGAAATGCGGCTCCCTGGGCAGAAGCCTCGGAGAGCGCAGCGACGACATCGAGATAGAGCGGCTCCCCTATGCTACCGGGTTCTTTGGTGCGGTCCAGCACGGCAATGGAATGAACAGTGGATGGTAGTGCCTGGAGAAAGCGCTCGACTGAAAACGGGCGATAGAGATGCACCGTGATGACGCCGACCTTTTCACCATGTTTGGCCAGATAGGTGGCGGTCATCCTGGCAGTTTCAGCGCCTGAACCCATCAGGACGATGACTCGTTCGGCATCGAAAGCGCCTGTATAATCAAACAGGTGGTAGTGCCTGGTAGTGAGCGCCGCCAGTTTATCCATGGCGCGCTGCACAATATCTGGGCACGCAAGGTAGTACGGATTGACGGTCTCACGCGCCTGAAAATAGATATCCGGATTCTGGGCGGTACCGCGTATGAAGGGATGGTCGGGCGAGAGCGCCCGTGTGCGGTGCGCATGTACGAGCTGTAAATCAATCATGCCGCGTAAATCGGCATCCGTCAGTTGTTGAATCTTATTGATTTCATGGGACGTGCGAAAACCATCAAAGAAGTGAATGAAAGGAATACGCGCCGCCAGCGTTGCCGCATGTGCCACCGCCGCCAAATCGTGCGCCTCTTGCACATTGCTGGAGGAGAGCATTGCCAGGCCAGTGGCGTGCGCCGCCATAACATCTGAATGATCGCCAAAGATGGAGAGTCCCTGCGCCGCCAGAGAGCGCGCCGCCACATGAAATACTGCTGGAGTCAACTCGCCCGCAATCTTGTACATATTGGGAATCATCAGCAGCAGACCCTGCGAGGCTGTGAATGTGGTTGCCAGCGCCCCTGTCTGAAGCGCGCCATGAATGGCGCCTGCGGCCCCGCCTTCAGACTGCATCTCGATGACATGCGGTACGGTGCCCCAGAGATTGGGACGGCCCGATGCTGACCACGCATCGGCCAGCTCGCCCATCGGAGTGGATGGCGTAATTGGATAAATTGCAATGATCTCACTCAGCCGGTGCGCCACATTGGCAGCAGCTTCATTGCCATCAATAGTTGCCCATGTGTGTGACATGCCGCACTCCTCGTTAGCCCGTCCATTACTGGTTATCGGGCATCTGTACCCATTGTTGCTCCTTGAGCATGAGCGCCCCAACTCACAATCCTATCTCTGGGCAGCTTGGAATCCCTCACAAATAGGTCACAGATAACGCTTGCTTGTGATTGGAGGATGAAGTATTGGAGGGTGTATAGACACCCTCTTTCTCGGTAGTGTGAGAGAATCGTGAGCAATTACTAGCTTTTCTGTGATGCCATTGTGAGCGGAGGAACATAGGGTTGAGGAAGAGGTAGCGATGGAAGCTGGAGCGATTTTCTCACCTCCCGGCGCGCATCTTCGCTACTCACTAAGGAGCACTCTATGATGAAGCGTATAGTGGTGCCACTCGATGGTTCATCCCGCGCAGAACAAGCGCTGGCCGTCGCCGAAAAACTGGCGCGAGCAACCAACAGCACCCTGATTCTCGTCCAGGCGTATACCTTACCCATGGAGTTTGGAACGCCCTTTGCCCCGGCAGTCGCCCCATCCTTAGTGGAGGAGACAGAACGCAGCGTTCAGGAGTACCTCACTCGCCAGGCGAGGCAGCCGATGTTGTCGGGGCTTACTGTCGAAACTGACGTGCGCATGCAATCGCCAGCGCTGGCTATCCTTAACGCGACGCTTGAGCATAACGCAGACCTGATCGTCATGACCAGCCACGGACGCACCGGCCTTGCCCATTGGGTCCTTGGCAGCGTGGCTGAACACGTCGTTCGCCAGGCAACGGCGCCGGTGCTGGTGCTGCGCGAACACGAACTGCCGTTCTGGATCGGCGGGGTCGAACTGGTGTCTGCGCCGCAAGCATCCCAAGAGCCGCAAGCGGCACGACAGGCGCTGCGCTTTTCGCCCCTGCGTGTACTCGTCCCGCTCGATGGCTCAGTGCTGGCCGAACAAGCGGTAGAACCAGCCGCTACCTGGGCGCTCGCGTTGGTGCAAGGAGCGGAGCAATCCATCCATGCGTCCAGCGATTCCATTGCTTGCCAGTTGCATCTGGTGCTGGTCGTGCGGCCCTATGATACGCTCATCGAGAACATGCCGGAGGCGCTGGTCCTTAGCGGAGCCGAAGACTATCTCAAGAAGATAGCCGCGCGATTGCATGCAACGCACTCTGATATCACCGTCACGTGGGAGATAGTTGCAGGGGTGGATGTCGCCGATACGCTCATTACCATCGCCGAAGGGCAAAAGCGCACCCAAGCGGCCAAAGAGCTTGAAGTCTTGCGCGCCTCGGAATCGCTGCGATTGACCAACCTGGAGCAAGCGCCGCTGCCAGCCGCATCGGAGGGGTTTACGCTGCTGGCGATGGCAACGCATGGCCGCACGGGGGTGCTGCGCTGGGTCTGGGGCAGCATCACGGAGCGCGTGGTCCAAAAGACGACCTTGCCAGTCTTGCTTGTGCGCCCGCATCAGCCACAGCAGCCACGGGACGAGCAGCAGAACCGGCGTGATGCCGGCCAGGCCTATGATATGGATGACATATCCATTGGCGGCGCTGCGCCAACACCACAGCAGCCAGTGGCGCCGCAACCCACCAGTATTGGTGGATGGGTGGAAGAATAGAATAGACGGCAAGGGCTGGCGTTCGTGGATGTATGCGCTCTTTCCAACGTCGGGAAGAGAATATGGCGCTAGAAGCCTGAAACGAGATGTGGGAACCGCTCTCCTTGTGGTATAGGCCGGTTCCCGCATCTCCGCAACCAGCATACGGGCAGTAACAGGAGGTTTCATGCTCCAACGAGTTGACGTCGGCGAACGTTCGCTCTCTTCCTACCGTGGGATTGCTCCCGACGGCCTTCTTGCGCAGGTGCGAGAGCAGGCGAAGCAGTTACAAGGCGCACGAGTGTTGCATCTCAACGCAACCCCCTATGGAGGAGGGGTCTCAGAATTGCTGCGCTCTCTGGTGCCCCTGTTCAATGACATCGGCGTGCGGGCCGACTGGCAGGTAATTGGCGGCGATAACGAGTTCTTTCGTGCAACCAAAGCCCTGCACAATGGCTTGCAGGGAGGCAAAGAGCAGCTCAGTAGTGCTGAGGAAACGATCTATCGCCAGACAAATGAACAGAACGCACGGCAACTGGGGAACATAGGCAGCGCCTATGATGTGGTCTTTGTGCATGACCCGCAGCCAGCGGCCTTACGCTCGTTTTGTGACCGGGCCGATCAGGAGCATATTCGCTGGATCTGGCGCAGCCACATTGATACCTCGATCCCCAATCCTGCTGTCTGGAAGTTTCTCCGGCCCTATCTTGCTGGATACGATGCGGCGGTCTTTACCATGCCACAGTTTGTCCCGCCCCACTTGCCGATTGAGCGCATCAAGATCATTGCGCCAGCGATTGACCCGTTGAGTCCCAAAAACTTGCGGCTCGCCGATAGCACCGCGCGCCAGGTGCTCGACTGGATTGGTATCCAGCTCAATCGCCCCCTAATCACGCAGGTCGCGCGATTTGATTTGTGGAAAGACCCGCTGGGAGTCATCGCCGCCTATCGCCTGGCAAGGCGCGAGGTTCCTGATCTGCAACTGGCGCTGGTTGGTTCAATGGCATTAGACGATCCCGAAGGGTGGGAGGTCTATCGTCAGATCCAGGCAGAGAGCGCGGCAGACCCGCAGATTCACACCTTCTCTAATCTGACTGGAGTGGGCAACATCGAAGTCAATGCTTTTCAGCGATGTTCCGATGTCATCGTCCAGAAATCGCTGCGCGAGGGCTTTGGGCTGGTGGTCTCGGAGGCGCTTTGGAAGGGAACGCCAGTTGTCGCAGGCCGTGCAGGCGGTATTCCATTGCAAATGAGCAATGCCTCCCTGGAAACTGCGCTGCCACAGACACCACAGACACCACAGACACCACAGACACAGACACAGACACAGGCAGCAGCCTCTACCAGCGAAGTGACCGTTGGCGGCGTGTTGGTCGAAAGTGTTGAGGATTGCGCTGCCGGTATACTCCACCTGTTGCAGCATCCAGATGAAGCTGAACAACTGGCGAAACAGGGACGCGAACGGGTTCGCCAACAATTTCTGCTGCCGCGTCTGCTCCGAGATGACCTCTCTCTCCTCAACGAGCTGCTCAACTGAAACCCGCCAGGTTGAGCGGCGGATCGCCTCGCGGCGTACCACGGAGCCATAGGATGGCTAGCGACGCCAGACCAGGCCCAGGTACCCTCAAGAGCGCGGGCGAGGAGAAACTGTCGCCTACATTGTGCTGCACCGTGCACAGGAGAGCGCGTGACATGGGTGTGATGTGGATGTGAGATGGCTTGCGCGAGACGTGAGATGGCTGTGAGACGTGGCGGCTATGCTTCCTCTTGACGGATGGGCACGAGGCTCCACGAGCAGAAAGCCCCCGTCTTGACTGAAGTATTCGTGGTATTCGTACCAACAACTCGACCAGTCTTACATCGCATCAACACATGATCGGTACTCGTAGACCGACAGACAAGGAGACTCAAGATGACAAAGGCAATGCGGTGGCGCATCATTGTTCTACAGGTAGTTATGGTCCTCGTCCTGGGGTTCGCGGCAGGCGGCGCACTCTACGCCAGCAACTTCATCAATGACCAGATTCACCAACAGCTCGCTCCCCAGCAGATCTACTTCCCGGCCAGCGCTCAACAAGGGTTACCCAGCAACCTGAGCCAGTACGCCGGACAGCAGGTCCTCACTGGTGACCAGGCGCATGCCTATGCGCAAGACTTTATTGGCTTGCACCTCAAAGAGATCGGGCAGGGTCATCCTTACTCCTATTGGAGCGGCAAGGCCATGCAAGACACCGATCCAGCCGCCAAAGCCCATGACCAGGCGATAGCCGATACACTGTTCAAGGGCGATACGTTGCAGACCATGCTCAACACCGCCTGGACCTTCTGGACCATTGGGCGAATCGCCTTCTTTGCCTTCTTTGGCTTGCTGGCAGCCGGGATCATCGTGCTGGCAACCCTCGTCTTCGAGGTAATCGAGGCCGTGCGCGGCAAAGAGACGGTGCAGGCCATCGTAGTGAACGCCAAAGAGTCCACACTGCCCAAGACGGCCCCCATCAAGCTGGGAGAACCAGCCTCGGTCAACTAGGTCAGTTAGGTCAACCAGGCGCATGACTCAACGAATCATTCGGCCACGCACACGTCGCACAGGCTAACAGAATGATGAACATGACCCCAGACATGTCTGGGGTCATGCTCTATCTTTCGACCTCGACCTCGTGGTTTTATGAGCCAATTTGCCATTTGTGATGCAACGAAGAGAACTCGTGGCTCCTTGTGAGGATGCTGTGATGCAGGTAGGCTATGCTTTCCCTATGGTTTTACGGGAGAAATTGCGAAGCTCGGAGCAGTGCCATGAATACCCTGGAATAATCTGGAATAAGCTGATCTGCTCCATCACACCACGGCTCCGAGTTGGCATCCGTCGGTCGCCAGCGCGCTGAAGAGCTGCTGGCATGAGAGGTCTGGAAAACAGATGCGCAAAGGAAATAAGAAGAGCAATCCGGCACAACGGAATACATCTGGCCAGATCAACATGGCTGCGGAGATGAGCGCCATCGCCCTGGATGTGGCTGAGCAGCAGCGGCGCGGAAGCGGTGCGCAGACCACTGCGCAGCGAGAGGCTGACTACTTGACGACAGACCTCTTGGGAACTGTCGGCCACGAACTGCGCACCCCACTTGCGGTTATCAAAGGGTATACATCAACGCTGTTACGTCATGACCAACGCCTTGAGTATGAAGAGCGTCGGGAGTTTTTGCAGGCGATTAGCGGGGCGACCGACCGGCTTGTGAACATTATGGATCATTTCTTGGTATTGTCGGCGCTCGAGACGGGACTCCTTGTGCCTCACTTCACGCCTGTGGATATTGAGCAACTTGTGAAAGAAGCAGATATCATCCTTGAAAATCGAGTGGCAGATGGGAACTTTCGTCAGCATCACATCATATTGACAGTGGCTGAACGAGATGCCGTACCCTGCGTCCAGGCTGATCCTCGCTTGCTACAGATTGCGTTGGAAAACATCCTTGAGAACGCGCTAAAATACTCCCCGCATGCGGACATCATACAGGTGACGCTACAGGTGGTGCAAACCCCTTCGTCCTCTGTAGCCCCAGCGCCTGCGCTGATACTCAGTGTGAAGGACACTGGAATCGGTATACCCACAGACCACCTCGATCAGATTTTTGAGCGATTTCATCGTGTGGATACCGCATTTACTCGTGAAGTCAATGGACTTGGGTTAGGGCTGGCCATTTCCAAACGTATCGTTGAACTGCACGGAGGGACGATCTGGTGTGAGAGCAGATTGGGTGAAGGAAGCACGTTCTTTGTTGCGCTCCCCTTAACAGCACCCTCCTTCGCTACTCTTGAGAAACCGGCACATGTGATAGACCTGAGAGCAAGGGACAGGAAGTTGTGAGCCGCCTGTGAGTCACATCATCCATGATGAGCATGCCAGATAAAGGCTGACCTATTTTGCCTTTCTCTGGCAGCGACCTTCGTCGGGTCACGATACAGGAGGCACACGATATGAGTACTACGAACACGATGCCACGAGAAACGTTTGATGCGTTCATGCCGCTACGCGAAGCTGTGAACCGCTTTATGGAGGGAGGACTCAGCGGCCCAGAGCGAGCGGTGTTCTTGCTGGGGCGCACCTTCCCGGTGGACATCCTTGAAACCCCTGACGAGTACGTGATCCAGGCCTCGCTCTTTGGTATACGGCCAGAGAGCCTCAAGATCACGACGGCGGGCAACACCTTGACGATTCGCGCGGGACAAAAGACTCAGCAGGAGAACAAAGAGGGAACATATCTGCGCCGCGAGCGCATCGAAGCGTTCCTGCCAGATGTTGGCCGCACGATCACACTGCCAGGCGCTATTGACCCGGATAAGGTCACAGCGGAGTATGAACATGGGGTATTGACCATTCATGTGGCCAAAGATGAAGAGGTCAAAGACCATACGATTCCGTTGCAAGTCAAACAAGCGACGCCAGTGAAATAATGCCGGCGAGTGCGGCAGGAGGTTTGTATGCGCGGGCATATCACCAATGTGATGATGAGTGCCCGCGCTAGATTGGCAAGGGACAGGTGACCATCGCCGGTTGATTCTTTTCCTGCCCCTTGCCGCCCAAAGCGACCTGAGAGGAGGCTTGGATATGGCAGTTGCCCCGATCACCGAAACGCCCAAGCATGGCCACCTGCGCAGGTATCGCCAAATCGTTGACATCTTAGCCCGTCACGGCCTCGGCTTTCTCATCGGTGCGCACGGCCCCGGCACCTTTCTCGCCACGCACATTCACCACAAGCGAGACCGTGCGCTTCAGCCGCACATTGCACGCGCCAACTCCTCGGAACTATCAGAAAAGGATCCTCTGGCGTCCGCTTCTTTTAGCACTCGCCCTGTACACTTTCGCCTGGCCATCGAGGAGTTAGGCCCAACATTCATCAAGCTTGGGCAGATTCTTTCGACACGAGGAGATCTTCTCCCTGCCGCGTACCTTGAGGAGCTGGCGAAACTTCAAGATGGCGCACCTCCCGTGCCAGCAGACGCTGTGCGCCAAATCGTTCTGGAAGAGTTAGGTTGCCCGCTCGATGAGGTCTTTGCCACGTTCGATCTTCATCCGTTGGCCTCTGCTTCCATTGGGCAAGCGCATGCCGCCACGTTGAGGGATGGAACGGAGGTCGTGGTCAAACTACGGCGTCCTGGTGTCGTTGAGCAGGTGGAGGAGGATCTCCATATTTTGCTGGACCTGGCGCAAAGCGCCGAGCGTCATTGGAGTGGCGCTCGCTACTACGATCTCCTGGCTATTGCTCAAGAGTTTGCCCAGACATTGCGGGCCGAACTCGATTACGTTCAGGAAGCGCATAATGTCGAGCGCTTTGCTGCCAATTTCGCAGCGGATTTGTCCGTCCATATCCCGTGTGTCTATTGGGAGACCACCACCTCACGGATGCTGACCCTGGAACGTATCCGTGGCATCAAAATTAGTGATATACACACAATCAAGAAAGCAGGTCTGGATCGCGCTACGCTTGCCGGGCATGCCACCCGTATTCTCCTGACGATGATTCTCGATTTTGGCCTTTTCCACGCCGATCCCCATCCAGGAAATATTTTTGTCGAACCAGATGGACGCATCGCCTTGATTGATTTTGGGATGGTCGGGGTGGTGGACAAGGCAACACAAGAATTCCTCGTGCGTCTCCTCCTTGCTATCTCACGGCGAGACGCGGGCCAATTGGCGGATGTGGTGCTTGATATGAGTAGATCGCGCCTGCATGTAGACCGCAATGCGCTCCGCCGCGATATGCAGCGCATGCTTGCGCGTTATTGTGATCTGCCGCTAGGCGACGTAAAACTGAGCGTTATGTTGGGGGAACTGCTCACTATTCTGCGCTGGAATCACCTGCGATTGCCGCCTGATCTTGCGATGCTTGTGAAGACGCTGGGAATGAGCGAAGGGCTTGGCGTGCAACTTGATCCGAACTTTAACTTGATGGATGTCTATATCCCCTACGCCGAGGAACTGATGCGCCGTCGCTTTTCCTTCAGACAGTGGACAGGACAACTCATGCTGGCGGGAATTGATGCGATGGAGATGACCTTGGCGCTTCCGCGACAGTTGCACCATGTGCTGGGAGACATCGAGCGTGGGGGATTTGAAGTCAACGTGCAACCGCAGAGCTTTGAGTCGTATTTACAGCGAATGGAGCAATTGACCAATCGCCTGATCCTGGGCATTCTCTCCGCCGCTTTCACCGTCGGACTGGCATTGCTGGTAGCAGCGTACCATCCGTCCGGCTGGGATCGGTTCGCCGAATTCCTCTTACTGCTGGTGCTGGCATTCTCCGGTGGCTTCGGCACCTATGTGTTGTTCCTCATCCTCAGTTCCAAGCGCCGGCCCTCACAATGACCATTGCGTGGATGGAGAAGATGCCCGTCAACATCCACAAGAGATGTTGTGAAGCACTTGTGACACCCTTGGCTGCTCTTGTGACAGGCATGTGATAGACCTATGCGAACTTGTTCCGTGGTGAGTACGAGCGCGACAGTAGAAGCGCTGGCACTCAAGAGAGCGTGTTTTGAAAAAGGAGAATCACTATGATGCTCACCCCTTTTGAACCGTTTGGCGGCATCGCGCCAGAGCCATTTGCTGGGCTGATGTCACTTCGTGAGGCCATGAATCGGTTGCTCGAAGAGAGCTTTATCGGCCCAACAGCGCTCGAACCGTTCCGCAGGCTTATGCCGGTTGACTTGCGGGAAACGGAAACGCAGTATGTGATCGAAGCCTCATTGCCCGGCGTCAAGGTGAAAGAGATACGGGTTACGGCGACAACAGATACAGTGACCATTCGCGCAGCGCGCACCGGAGAAACAGGTCCAGACAAAGAGAAAGAGAAAGGGAAAGAAAAAGAGGCTGCACAGGGCAAGGAAAATCGGCAGCATGGGCAGCAAGAGCGATATGTGCGACGCGAGCGTTATCAGGGCGAAATGAGCCGCACAATTGGCTTACCCGGCCCAATCAACCCTGACCAGGTGACGGCCACCTATGAGCATGGCGTACTGACATTGACTCTGCCAAAATCTGCGAAAAGCGTGCTGGCAGAGATTCCTATCGAGATCAGAGGCGCCAAAGAGGCACAAAAAGCAGTGCCAACCTCTTGAAATATACAGAAACTGAAGGCTCCTGGTTGGATTATGCGTGACCAACCAGGAGCGCATGGAAGCGAAAAACGGCAACGATAGGGGTACTGGTCAACCCAGTATGCTAGCGCCTAATCTACGCAAACCGTTGGCTGAATCACTAAGGTAGGCACCTCCAGCTCTTCCAGGATGGCTGCTGCTACGCTGCCAACGAGGGGATCGCGCGGCGGCAGATAGCCAGCGTCGCTATCTGTTTGCTTCCGGTGTCCACTATAGCCGTGGCTTGCCATAACAACCAAGCCAGCGCCATGCTCACGCCAGAGATGCTCGATCACATTGATTGGCACCCCCACCTCGGCTGCGGTGATAGCCGTTACCCCGCGCGCTTCCAGGCCGGCGCGCACGTGCGTGAGATAGTCTCGCGCCTCGTGTTGGCTCTTCGATTGGCCATTCACGTGCGGTGGCAGCGCTTGTGCCAGCACGAGATATGCGCCGAATGCCTTTGCTAATGCCTCAGCAGTGGCCAATGCCTGCTCCGCAAACGCCGACCCGTCGAGTGGCACGACAATTGGCAGATCCGGGCCAGCCAACCAGGGAATAGCCACCTTCGAGCCGGTCGCTGTCGCTTCGCCGGTCTCCAGGTGCGCGGATACAGTGGGTGATAGCGACGATGGGAGCAGGTGACAACTGAGGATTGGTACCCGTGACCGCGCCAGGACATCAAGCGTCACGCTGGCATGCTGCCGGCTGGTGGGTGGCAAGGAAGTCAGAGTCCAGGCAAGACGTGTAGCCATGACGATGAGGTCGGCATGGTTCAACTCCGCAGTTCCCGCAATACTGGCTCCGGGCGCGGCGATGTACAGCGCGAAATCGGCGGCATACCCGGCCCTGCGCAACTGGTCAACCTGGTCATGCAGGTAGGCATCAGCTTCATCGTATTGCTCAACGTGTTCTTCACTCTCGTTGCTCTCGTTGCTCTTGTTGCTCTTTTCCGCACCTGTCGCGCCTGTCGCCGAACGGGGTGATATGGGTGGCAGGCCGAACGGCTCGACAGCACGCATGAGCAAGAGCCGCGAACCAAATCGCTCTGCCAGCTCACAGGCTGGACGCAGGGCGGCTTCGGCAAAGGCGCTGCCGTCAAGTGGAATGACAATTCGCTCAAACATGGGGACGCTCCTTTCACGAGAGATCGGCAAGGCTGGCAAGGAGAAAACCTGGCGCTGCGCTGTGCCATCCCCATTCCAACATTTACAATGTTGCGCTCACAGCCTCATCACAAATGGCGCAGATGTTCCTCACAAAACGCGCACATTCGCTCCTATGCTGGGCGTTCCTTTCAACAGGATGGGCAGGGAGATAATGCAATAGCCGGGCGAGGCGAAGGTGTTTGGCGCCGTGATAGCCGTGATAGCCGTGATAAAAGTTGCAGCACCGCGTATCTTCATGCGCTATGCTATGGCAATACATCCTGTGTATTGTGGAGTATGACAATGGTCTCTCAGTTGGTCGCCTTTTTCCGCCAGGGGAGCCAGCCTGCTGCCGGGCACCGCCAGGAAGCGTTTGCGCGGGTGGCGCCGTTGCCGGGCGCTGCGTTGACGCTGGGGGCTGGCGGCGGCTTTGTCTTCGCGACGATCCTCACCATCACCCGCCTGCTGAATCTACCGGAAGGATTATGGTGGAGCGTGCTGGCGCAGACGCATGGGCATCTGCAACTCTACGGCTGGGCGGGCCTCTTCGTGCTGGGCGTCGCGCTACACTTTCTGCCCCGTCTGCGTGGCGCGCCGCTGGCGTTTCCGCAGCTTTTGCCCTGGTTCCTGGCCGCCCAGGTCAGTTCCCTGCTGCTGCGCGCGCTGTGCCAGCCGCTTGCAGCCATCAGCAGCGCCGGTATCTGGCCTGCCGGTCTCGTTATCAGCGGCCTCCTGGAAGTGTGGGGGCTGGGTGGCATCCTGCTGATGATCGGCTGGACATTTTCTCATGGCCCGGCGCTGGCGAGCCGTCCAGCGTTCACGCAGGTGTTGCCGCTCTTCGTCACCGCGTTTGCTGCGCTGGCGCTGGCTGCGCTGGTCAATCTCGTCAACATGTTCCAGGTGGCGTCCAGCAGTGCGCTGATTCCGGCGACCGGCGATACACTCGATGTCACGCTTGGGTTGCTCGGCTTTCTCGTGCCGATGGCGCTGGCGATGTCGGCGCGCGCGCTCCCCATGTACGCCGGACTCGAAGCCTTTCCCCGGCGCCTGTTCCGCCTGATCGCTGCTGGTTATATCATTGGCTTGCTGTTCGCTCTTATCGCTCCGCTGGCGGCGGCGAGCCAGCTCACCGTTGCACTGGCGTACCGGTTGGCAGGGGCGGGAACGGCGCTGGTGGGGTTGATGATCGGTGCGTTTGTTCTGGTCTTTATCCAGATGATGCGTAAACGCAGCCACCTACCGGCGCGCGTGGTGGCGCTCGCGCCGGAGCCAGAGGCGCTTGCCGGCCAGTACCGGCGTCAGGTGAAACGCGAACGTGGCGCCTATGGGCCATTTGTCGCGCTGGTGGCCAGTGCCTATCTTTGGGCGCTCATTGGCGGGCTGCTGCTCGTGTTGAATGGGCTGGCGCAGGTGTTCGATCTGGCAATCCCTGTCTCGCCGGACGCGGCGCGCCACAGTCTCGCGCTGGGATTCATCGCGCTGCTGATCGCTGGCATCGCGCCGCGCATGCTGCCGGGCTTCTCTGGTGGGCATATCCGCTCGCCGGGCTACGTCACAGCCACGCTCTGGCTCGGCAATACCGCTGCCGTCTTGCGAGTTGGCTCATTGCTCGTTGCGCCGCTCCTGGCACAGTTTGGCCAGCAGGGCAGTCTCCTTGATAACGTGCTGTTCGGTCTCTCCGGCCCTGCCGGTCTGGCGTTCGCCATCTGCCTTGCAGTCAACCTCTGGCCGGCAATCTTCGTTGGACAGCGTGGACAACTCACGCCAGCAGACGCAAACGATCACGATTCAACACCGTGATGCGCCCGCGTTGTATCTGAATTGCGCCCATCGCTTCCAGCTCTTTAAGCGCGCGCCCGACCACCTCACGCGCTGTGCCGGCCATCGCCGCCATCTCCTGCTGGGTCAGGCGATGCGCTGGCTGCGCTGCTGCCTTTTGCTCTTCCTGTTCGAGCAGCATCTTTGCCACACGCGCCGTCACATGGCGGAACGAGAGGTCTTCGACCAGCGATACCAGATGTCGCAGCGCGGCTGCCAGCGTCTTCACGGTCGCTGCCGCAACGGCTGGCCGCTCGACGATCAGGCGACGGAAAGCTGCCTCGCCGATTCCATAGACAACACTCGCCTCCATCGCCGCCGCGCTAGCGGGATTGGCGCCGCCATCCAGTGCCGGCACATCATTGAAGGTATGGCCGGCATCAATCAGGCGCAACACCTGCTCTTTGCCTTCCGGCGAGGTCTTGAAGATTTTGATTAGGCCCTCGCGCACGAAATAGAGCGAGCCGCCGCGTTCTCCTTCCAGCAGAATGATATCGCCACGCTCATAGCGCCGCTCAACCGTGACCCGCGCCACCTGACGTAGATCATCTTCGGCAAGTTCGGTAAAAAACGGAATCTGGCGCACGACCTCAAGCTCGATAGCCATCGCCTTCCCTTTCGATATACCGGCGCGCACGACGCCGCAGCGCCTTGTGACTTAAATCGCAGCCACATTTCCACAAGCAGGATACAGTACAACAGGTACAACAGCATAGTACAGACGATGTCTGGAAGGAGCAAGCATGACGACTGAAGCAGATACACCATCCAGCCAGCAGCAACCACCAACGGTGGCTGATCGAGCAGAGCATATCACAGTCGCCGGTGATCTCGTGAAGTTCGATTTACGCCAGTTTGCGCAGATCAAGCCAGACGGTCCGAATGTGACCGTGCTTTCTGATACCGGCGCAGCGCGAACCGTCCTCTTCGCCTTTGCCGCTGGCCAACAACTCAAAGAACATCGCACCAGCAGCCAGATTCAGGTGTTGGTCTTGCGCGGGCGCATCACCTTCACCGCGAACGATGGTGCGGTGAAGGCGAAGGCGGGAACACTTCTCCAGCTGGAAGCGCAGACACCGCACGCCATCACTGCGGAAACCGCCGCCACTGTGCTGGTCATTATGACGCCCAGCCCGGTCTACCACTCGCTAAACCAGACGTTATTCCGCCAGCAGGTCCCGCTCGTCTCGCGTGTTCCACGCGCTGAAACCGGCGAGGCGGAGAACGCCGACCAATAACAGCGGTCAATAACAGGGCGAACGCAACAAAAAAACAGGAGACCATTCACACGAATGGTCTCCTGTTGGCGTGCCCGAGAGGACTCGAACCTCCGATCTCTGGCTCCGCAGGCCAGCGCTCTATCCACTGAGCTACGGGCACATGTGTGTTGTAGTGCCATCCGGCGCGCAACACGACATGTATTGTATCGTTTGAGGTGGCGCTTGTCAAGCGGCGATGACGACCGATCCCCAACGAAGGATGTCTATCTTTGCATAAGCAAAGCAGTGAGAATGAACAGCAGGTGAAACCAACGAGTGCTCTTTGTCCGTCATGATGAGATAGAGGTATGAGACATATGAGATGTATGAGATATAAAGTGGGCATATAATCTGCAACAGGTGGCAACGAACGACCTTATCAGGTTTATCAGGACATACCACGCATCGGCGGGCACGCACCCACACGACCGCCAGAAGACGAGAGGACCGCGATGAACAATCCATTCGAGACGCCACCAACAACCACCAGTAACGGTGGCGTTGACCTGGAATCCCGGCAGCGTTGGGCGCACCGGCGCGACATCGCCATCGCAACCCTCGGCGGGCTGGCGATTCTGGCGTTGGTCGTGTGGGTGGGAGCACAGGTGATACATGCCCTGCTCATTCTCCTGCTGGCGGCGCTGATTGCCTATGCGCTGACGCCTGCGGTGAAGTTTCTGGCGCGCTTCATTCCGCGCGGGCTGGCGGTGCTGGTCGTATATCTGGCATTCGTCTGTGTCATCGGCGCCATCGGCTATCTGATCGTCAGCACCACGGCGCAGCAGATCGTGGCGTTTTCCGGTCAGGTTGTCATCTGGCTCACCCCTGGCTCCAACGGCCAACCAGCGCCAGTGATTATGAAGCTGGAACAACTTGGCGTCACCCAGAGCCAGATTCAGTCGGTCGGCGATCAACTACTCTCGCAATCCAAAGATCTTGCCAATAGCGCCGTGCCGGTGCTGGAAGGGATTTTCGGCCTCGTCGTTGATGCCATTCTGGTGACGGTGTTGAGCATTTATCTGCTGATGGATGGTCCACGAGTGGTTGCCTGGCTACGCACGAGCGCACCACTGCGGCAGCGGCGGCGCGTATCATTCATGATGCTCACCATCGAGCGTGTGGTTGGCGGCTACATTCGCGGCCAATTGATCCTTTCCACGCTCATCGGGACACTGGTTGGCGTCGGCATGGCCATTTTCCAGGTGCCATATGCCGTGCTGCTGGGCGTACTGGCTTTCATTCTCGAGTTCATTCCCGTTATCGGCGTCTTCATCTCCGGGGCGCTCTGCATATTGCTGGCGCTGACAACGCATGGATTGATTCTCGCACTGATTGTGCTGGGCTATTTCGTCTTCGTCCATATCATCGAGGGCGATATCGTCGGTCCTCGGGTGCTGGGTCGCGCGGTAGGCGTCCATCCTGCTGTTTCGATTTTCGCGTTGATTGCGGGTGGCGAACTCTTTGGCATCTGGGGCGCGCTCTTCGCATCGCCGCTGGCGGGACTCATTCAGGCGGTGCTGGCGGAGGTCTGGCGTGAATGGCGCGAGGCGCACAGCGAAATGTATAGCAAAGATGCCATTATTGCGACGGTGCCCGTAACGACGGCGGAGGCGGCGACCATCATACGAAAGGCAACGGCTCCGGAGCTGCCAGAGGACGAGGAGGACGAAGAGAGCGCGAGCGGCATGAGCGACAAGAAAGACAAGCAAGACAGGGAACGCAGTACGACGAGCAAGAGCGATTGATGCTCGGGCTACACCGCCCACCCGAATTGCGAGACCTTCACCAGCCGGGCCAGCAATCATTGCAATACCAATACGGCTCAGCCTGCCGCAGTCCGCGCGTGGGCAAGTCGCGCTCTACGGCACGAACGTGGGAGTTGCAGAACGGGCGCTGGCAGCGCACGCAACGCTGTAGCGCCAGCTTTGCGCACTCATCGGCGGCGCAGCCATACACTTCTTTTTGCAGACCACCGCCTGCTATGGAGCGAGACTGTTGTCTATCGCGGGCGGGTGGAAGAGGTAAGAAACGCATGCCGGCTCCCCTCTTAGCGCTGCTCGGCTCATGCCAATAGTTGGATATCACGCCACGATACAGAACGATGCATTGCACTAGACATAGTATCATGCCGGGCCAGCGCCACCAGTCATGGATAGTACCTGCATCACAGAGAAAAGTATGCCCGTCAACGCTCAACGTTCCACGCGCGCTTCGTTGGCGCGCGTTGGCTGCCAGCGAATCAGCGCGTACCCCAGATAGATAGCCCAGGCGAGCAGCGGAACGAAGACGATATAGATGCTCGGTAGCTGCGGCAGATGGAAGAAATAGGTCGCCAGATTGGGTGGCGTTGCGCCGTTGCGCGACGGGACATATCCTGTTGCCATCACCGGCAGAATCAGGCTGGAGATGGGATACGTGAGGTACGTGTGATATTCGCGCACCCCAAGCGCTACATAGAAGAACGACATCGCCACGCCAAACACCAGCAACACGGCAAAGACGCTGCGCAGGACCACCGACCGGGCATCCACCACCCAGGCCAGCGCCAAACAGGCGAACGGCAGCATCGGCACCAGCAGGCGCGGCCCCGGCAAATTTTCGCCCGCCATCGGCAGGAAATACGAGGAGACGATCAGCGGGTAGATGATCGAGATGACCAGGCACAGCAGCAATTCAGCAGAAGGCCGTGCCGACGACCGCCACCAGCGCACGAAACCAACGACGACGAACACCAGGAATGGTGATTCGACGAGCAGTCCGCGTGGCCAGAGCAATATCTGAACCAGGCCATCCAGGCTTGGCAGTGTCACGCCAAAGAAGCCCTGATGCTGCCCCTGGCTGAATTTCCCCGCCACCGAATCGTAGCTGAGATGAAATGGATTACCGAAGGCGAACCAGTCGTACCAGCCGAGCAACAATGCGCTCGGTACCATCGCCAGCGCAAAAATAAGCAGCATGCGCACTCGACGCCCCGGAAACACCACCAGCAGGTACGCAACCAGCGCCAGCATGATGACGCCGGTGGGATATTCCGTGATGACAGCGTAGCCAACCAGCAGGCCCGCCAGCGCAACCAGCCATTGCGCGTGCGCTGCGGTGCGGGCGCGATAGAGTAGATAGAAGCCGCAGAGCATCAGGCAGCCGCCCATTGCGTGGCTAAAGAACGAGACAGCAAAAGGGTATTCCAGCGTGCCCAGCGCAAAGGCCGTCGTCACAACGAACGGGACCGGCGTGCCTGCCAGCGAAGGACGCAGCCGCAGGATGAGGCGATAGAACACAATCGTCGCAATGATAGCGATGGGCACGACGGTGAACATATTCAGGAAGGCGATCTGAATCGTCGTTGCCGGTTGATGGTGAACGATCACTTCGAGGACATGCAAGAGGCCAAGAAAGGGAACCGCCAGCAACGACAGACCCAGCGAGCGCGGTGAATAGTAGTGCCCGTGATAAAAACTCACGTCAATGGTGTTGGGGGTGATGATGGCGGTTCCGTGCGCCAGCGACCAGACCATATCATAGCGGCTCAGGGTGTTGGTGCCGACGGGTTCGAGGAAAAACACATAGCACAGCACGAGCAGGCCGAAGAACATCCACTCGGTCCGCGATATCTTCGACAGGCGGGCGATCAGTTTGGCTCTGCCCGAAGCCTGCGCAGGACGCTCCGCCTCCGCTCCTGCTATCTCCGGTGTCCCTGGTGTCTCCTGTGTTTCCTGAGACAACGCCACCCTGCACCACCTTTCACGCATGTCACATTTGCCACAGAGCGGCACCTGCTCTGCGTTCCCCATCCACGCATTCAATTGCCCAGTATAAGGACACGCAAGGCAACGGTCAACGAGACTACCCCATGATGCCTAGTCAATGCTACCTAGTTTTTGTAGCGCGGCGCCATGAACGGTCGCGTTACCACTTCACGGCACGAACGACAATCCGGCGACAGGGGTGTGCGCCAGCAGCTTTTGCCCATTGCGCCACAGCACATTCTGTCGTGCCTCGTCGCTCCAACCCTCCAGCACCGCGAAATCCTTCAGCCAGCGTTCCGGCGGGATGAACGGGTAGTCTGAGCCGAAGAGAAACTTGGCGTTGAGCCGGCCCGCCGCCTCTTTCAACAGCGCAGGCGGAATATAGCGCGGCGACCAGCCGGAAAGATCATTGTAGACGTTGGGTTTGTGCTGAAGAATGGCAATCATCTCCTGCTCCCACGGCCAGGAAGGATGCGCGCCGATGATTGTCAACGTTGGGAAATCGGCAGCCAGGCTATCCAGATAAATCGGGCGGGTGTAGTCCAGCTTGATGCCGCCGCCACCGGCCATGCCAGCGCCGAGGCCATTGGTGCCGGTATGGAACAGCGCCGGAACGCCCAGCGAGGCGATCTTCTCGAAGAGCGGAGAGAACCGCTTGTCATTGGGATAAAATGCCTGGACACCCGGATGAAACTTAGCGCCGGAGAGTCCCAGGTCCTTTATCGCGCGCTCCATCTCGACAATCGCGCGGTCGCCTTTGTGGGGGTCCACGCTGGCAAAGCCGACAAACTGCTTGGGGTAGCGTCGCACAATCTCTGCCACAGTGTCATTACGCAGTGGTTTCTGGCCAGTTGCCGTTTCAGCGTCCCAGGCGAGCAATACGCCGACGATATCCTGCTGGGCATAGTAGTCGGCGATTTCCTCGATGTCGCGCAGCTTCACCTCCATACGGAAATACTGCTCTGTCGCAGCACGGAACTTGCCGATGGCAACATCCATAAACTCGGCGATTGGCAGATGAACGTGAAAGTCTATCGCGCGCGGCATAGGGCGGCCCTCCTATTTGACTGCTACAGCGCCGTATCAGCGTCTCGATAGATAGTATGCCACAGGGAAAGGATAGAGGAACGCTGGCGCGAGGCGTGCGTATATTCCAGTAGTGAATCTGTACAAGCCCGCCCTGGTGGTCATGGGGCATTGCCTGGCGAGCGCCATCCGTGATACACTCGCCCCAACTGGATCATCTAAGCCGTCTGGGCATGATTGGTCTCATCAATCCAACAGCGTAGAATAAGAAGATACGGTACACATGGCAACTTCTCAGGAACCGCAAAAGACGGCAGCAAGCGGCATGACGACGCAACCGCGCCGCCATACGCGACGCGGCGGACCAGGGGGAACGGCGCGGCTGGCGCTGGCGCTCTCCGCCGGCAAGCTGGCTGGCTCGACAGGGCGGCTGCTGCGTGTCGGCGGCGGCACCAGCTTCCCCGGCATCGTCGCGCGGCGCATTGATCCCGGCGTGCTGCGCAAAGTGGTTGGCGCCAGCCCGGCGCGCAAAATCGTCGTCTGTGGCAGCAATGGCAAAACCACCACCTGCCGCATGCTGACGGCGGTGGCGCGCTCTGCTGGCAAGCGCGTGACGCAGAACCGCACCGGCTCGAATCTGCTGCCGGGCGTTACAGCGGTGGCCGTCAATGGGGCCAGCCTCTTTGGGCGGCTAGACGCCGATGTGCTGGTCTTTGAGATTGACGAGGCGACGATTCGCCATGCCGTGCCAGAGATCGAGCCGGATGTGGTGATCGTCAACAACATCTTCCGCGACCAACTGGACCGCTATGGCGAACTCTATGCGGTGGCTGGTGCGCTGGAGCAGATGATAAACAGCCTGCCGCCGGAAGCTACCGTCATCCTGAATGGCGATGATCCGCTGGTGGCCAGCTTTGCGCCGGAGGCGAAGGCCAAACGGCTCTACTTTGGCATGCGGACCGATGATGTGGGTACACAGGTGCCCGAACACGCCGCCGATACCATTCGCTGCGTGCGCTGCCAGCATGATCTGGTCTATGCTAAAGCCTATATCTCGCATCTGGGCGCGTATCAATGCCCCAACTGCGGCTACGCGCGTCCGCCCCTCGACATCGCCGTGACCCACGCCCAACTCGACCCGATTGGGCCGTCGCATATCGAATTGGAGACGCCCGCCGGACTGCTGGCCTTCGATCTGGCGCTGCCCGGGCTGCACAACGTCTATAACGCTGCCGCGACGGTTGGCGGCGCGCTGGCGATGGGACTTGATCCGACGGCGATACCCGACGCGATGGCGACGCTGCGGCCAGCCTTTGGGCGGCTCGAAACCATTCAGGCGGGCGACAAGCACATCGTGCTGGCCTTCGTCAAAAATCCGATCTCCTACAATACGACGCTGCGCACGATTCTCCAGCGTCCCGGCAGAAAGCATGTGCTCTCGGCGCATAGCAACGCGCTGACCGACGGCGAAGATTTTGCCTGGCTCTGGGACATCGAACTGGAAGAACTGGCGCCACAACTGGCCTCGCTCGTCACCAGCGGCACCAAAGCTGAAGAGCTGGCGATGCGCTTCAAGTATGCTGGTGTGCCGGAAGAGATGATCCAGGTCGTGCCGGAGCGACAGGCGGCGCTGGATACGGCGCTGGCGCAGGTCGAGCCGGGTGGCACGCTCTACATTCTGTCCGGCTACACACCACTTCACGAATTACGCCGGGTGATGGTTCAACGCGGCTGGGTGCCGCCATTCTGGGAGGAATGACAACGCAATGGAGCCAATGACGCTACGCATCTGCCATCTCTATCCAACGCTGTTGAGCATCGCGGGCGACCGTGGCAACTTGATGGCGATTCAGCGCCGCTGCGAATGGCGCGGCCTGCGCACCACCGTCACCGAAGTGGCAGTCGGTGATACTGCCGACTTCACAGAGTTCGACCTGATTCTCTTCCACGGCGGCCAGGATAAAGAGATGGACGTGGCGGCGCGCGACCTGGAAGGCAAAGCCGCAAGCCTGCGCGATGCCGCTGAATCCGATGTGGTGATTCTGGCGGTCTGCGCTGGCTATCAACTGCTGGGCCACTATTATCAACCGTTCAAGGGGCCGCGCCTCGAAGGTGTCGGCGCGCTGGATATTCACACAGAGGGCGGCAATACGCGCTTCATGAATCATCTGGCGATGGAGTGTGACTTCCTGCCGGGCGGCCCAAAGCAGTTGGTTGGCTTCGAGAACCACAGCGGGCGCACTTACCTCGGCCCGAAGGCGCAGCCGCTCGGCAGAGTGGTCGCGGGCAGCGGCAACAATGGCCAGGATGGCGGCGAGGGCGCGCGCTATCGCCAGGTCTATGGCACATATCTGCACGGGCCAGTGCTGCCAAAGAATCCCTGGTTCACCGATTACCTGACCTGGCAGGGGCTACGCCATCGCTATGGCGAGGTTGCGCCGCTGGCGCCGCTGGCGGATGGTGCGGAAGAGCGCGCCCATGACGCCGCTTTCAAGATGGCGCTGCGCATGAAGGGCAAGATGACAGCAATGGAAGCAACCGTCTGGGCGCGTTAGTGCGGAGAGCTATCTCGGCAGCAGATCAGGTCCCCAGATGGTGATCGTACCCAGCACGCTACTGTAGCACAACAGGTGTGAGCCATCGGGGGACCAGCGCAGCACATTGTTCGTCTGTATGAAGTCATTCGCCCCGATCTGCGCATTGGCGAGCGGCTGGAGATGCTCAACGATTGTGCCATTGGCGGTCGCATAGAGCGTGATTGGCGCGGAAGCGTTGCCTCCGTTACTTCCGTTGCCCCCATTCGAGTTTTGTTCTGGCAGCGCCGCCAGATAACGCCCGTCGGGTCGCCACGCCAGATCAACGGCTGGCTCCCGGTTGTTGCTGGCATCGGGTTGCAGGGAAAGCGCCACCTGCTGCATGGCGGCGTCGCGTATGGCGATGGTTGGCGCCTGATCGAACATCAGCGCCTTCAATCCATCAGCAGTAGGAGCCGGCTTGCCTGCGGGCTGCACCAATCCACGGGACGTCACTTCACTTATCAGATACTCTCCATCGGGCGACCACGCCAGGAATGCGCTGCCCCAGGTATAGGCGCCGGGCGATACCGTTACCGTCTGATTATTGACGAATCCCACTGTTTGCAACACGATTGCGCCCGGCTGCCAGATGGTGAAGGAAGTGCCGCCATCTGGATTGCCGACCGGCGTATTGGGCGCGGTAGCGCCTGTGAGCGAACCATTGGGCGTCAGCGTGCCACCAGCCGACCAGGTATAGCTCATGCCAGGAGCTAGCGAGAAATAGAGGCCACTCTGAGGATTTGGTGGTAATAGGAAGGATTTGCCGCTCGTCACATTTACGCCAAGCGGCGTATAATCGGTGACACTTGTCTGCTGAGATAGGATGGCGCGTTCGTTGGTGCCATCAGGATTCATCAAGGCAATCCCTGTAACGCCCGGCAACTCGTCGCCGTTGGTATCCTTCCAGCGATTGACGAAGAAGGAGATTGCAAGCTGCTTGCCATTTGGCGACCAGGCCAGCGCGCCATAGTCAATCACCGTTTTGTTGACGTTGGGGCCGGTGCCTTGCCGAGTGACCGGACCGGGCGCGGGAAAACCAGGGGTTGCGGCGATGGCGTCATCAGGGAGGATGGTATGCACGAGCTGTCCGGTCGCGGCGTCGTAGATATGAATGACGCCTGGATGGTATTCGTAGCCCGAAGGGAAATCTATCCCGCACTGGTCGCGGTATCCCAGAACGGCAATCTGCTTGCCATCTGGCGACCAGGCAATGTCACGGATGCACGTTTGTGCGCCAAGTGAGGGTGCGATGGAGACCGGCGCCGCTGGTTGCTGGGGCGCTGTGTTGATCTGGTGAAGAACGATGCCAGCGATGACGATGATAGCCAGCAACACACCGCCGATGACCAGCAGCGGTTGCCGCCGTGCTGAGCGCGGCGGCGCCAGTGAGATGCGCGGCGGACGCACAACCGCCGGTGTATTGGCGGATGCCTGCGGCGAGGGTGAGCGAACTGGCTCCTGTTTTGCGCTCTGCCCCTGTTGTGCAAGGCTGCTCAGCGCTTCGAGACGGCGCCTGCGCGCCTCGTCGTTGGATAGCGGTGCTTGCGGACCGTCAGACATCGCGCGTCTCTCTTTCTGCCATCCCTGGGGGAGGCAAAGAGGCACCTTCGTTGACCTTTTCTTTGTATGACGGCAAACAGCGGCCTCTGTTTACGCGCAGGTTTCGGCGTTGTGGGTTGACGAAGATGGGACAGAAAAAGACAAATGGTGGCAAAATATCGTATACTGAATGGTGAGATGATAGGTATCCGCTCATCACCCTGACGACTGATGGCGATGAGGGAGGGATAAACACTTATGAACCAGCGCAGGCGCATCCGCCTGAGTACAATGGAAATTGTGCTAATCGCCACCTTGATTGGCTCCCTACTGTTGAGCCTGTTGCAGAGCTTCCAGCAGGAACGGCTTCTTGCCAGCAGCTACGATGACCGCGACGCGAGCGGAGAGCATCAGTAGCGACGCTATGCTGCGCCCCATGTACCCCATGCAATGAGACCGAGCGTATATCAGGCACCCATCGAGTGCGCGCCGGGTCGGGGTGGATGGGGCGTCGCTGTGCCCACAGAACAGCGACAACTACGTCTTTCCGTTCTCGATGCAACACGCAGCATTGACTGCTCACAAGGAGCTTTCCTATTATGAAAACCGCAGATATTGACAGCAAATTGGCGGCCATCGAAAGCCGCTATGAAGAGATCAACCACCTGATGGCGCAGCCGGAAACCGCCAGCGATCCAGAATTGCTGGAACGCTATGGGCGCGAATACGCCAGCATCTCTGAGGTGGTGCAGGCATACAAGGCGCTTCAGGTTACCCGCACACAGATCACCGAAACTGAGCAGATGCTCGACGGCGAGCTGGACGACGAACTGCGCGACCTCGCCCGCGAGGAATTGGCGCAGCTTCAGCAGCGCGAGGAAGAGTATCTCAAAGAGATTCAGGTCGCTCTGCTGCCTACAGACATCATGGACGACCGCAACGCCATCGTCACCATTCAGGCGGGCGCGGGCGGCGATGAGGCTGGCCTCTTCGCGGCTGACCTCTTCCGCATGTATACACGCTATGCCGAGGCGCATCGCTGGACCGTAGAACTCCTCAACACCAGTATCAGCGGCGCAGGCGGCTACCGCGAAGTCGTCTTCGAGGTGCGGGGGCGTGGCGCGTATGCGCGGATGAAGTACGAAGGGGGCACCCATCGGGTGCAGCGCGTGCCGACCACTGAAGCGCAGGGGCGCATCCACACCTCCACGGCGAAGGTGATTGTACTGCCGGAGGCGGAGGAAGTTGAAGTGGAGATACGGCCTGAAGATATCCGCGTGGATGTCTACCGCTCCACCGGACACGGCGGCCAGAGCGTCAACACGACCGACTCTGCCGTGCGTATCACGCATCTTCCCAGCGGTCTGGTCGTCACCTGCCAGGACGAAAAATCGCAGATCAAGAACAAGGCGAAGGCGCTGGGCGTGCTGCGTTCGCGCCTCTGGGACCTGGAACAGCAGAAGCGCGCGGCGGCGGAGGGGGCGGCGCGGCGTTCGCAGGTGCAGACGGGCGACCGCAGCGAGAAGATTCGCACGTATAATTTTCCGCAGGACCGTATCACTGACCATCGCATCAATCTGACGGTCCACAACTTGCCACGAGTGCTGGATGGCGAACTCGACGTGCTGACCGACGCGCTCATTACGTCTGACCAGGCGGAGAAGCTGGCCAGCATGTTTGAGAACACGGATAACTGATGTCGCGATCTGGAATCATAAGATCACCGGAGGGATAGGCCGCGATGCACGAAACCAGCGATACAGAGCCGCCGCTGCCTCCGGTGCTGCCTGCGCATCCAGCCCGCGCGGCGGCGCGGATACGTCGCCTGGGTGCGCCGGAGCGCGCAGCGATGGAGGCGCTCTTTGCGCTGGCGCCGGGATACAGCCTGTTTCTCAGCACTAATCTCTCCTATCTGGATTCGAGTACTGGCCTCGTCCGCTATTGGGGAGCCTACAGGCAGGGTGAGCTGAATGCCGTGCTGATGATGGTTGGCCGCCGCGCGATGCTCTACACAGCGCCTGATGCCATCTCCACAGCGACACTCGCGGCGCTGGCACGAGTGGCCGATGAGCAGCCGGTGGATTTCATCATGGGGCATCCCGCAGGCGTGGATGCGCTGCTCACCTCGCCACGGCGCGAACAGGTACAGCGGCGCGAAGAACACTACCTCGCTGAATGCCACCCAGCAGGCGACCGGATGCCAGTGGTAACGCTGCCACCGGGAACGCTGATACGGCGTGCCCGGCCCAGCGACCTGGAAGCATTAACGACGCTCTACTACCGCACCGACGGGTTTGAGTCATTGAGCAAGGATCAGGTGCGCCGCACAATGTATGGGCGCGTGCGCTCCCTGCGCACCTGGGTCGCGGAGTATTCCGGACGGCTGCTCTCCGCCGCCAGCACCAGCGCCGAAACCGCGCGGGCGGCGATGGTCGGCGGCGTCTGGACGGCGCCAGAGGCGCGCGGGCGCGGCCTGAGTACCGCCGTGGTGGCGGCGCTCTCGCGCGAACTGCTGGGAGAACAGCGCCGCCCGTACCTGTTCTATCTCACCGGCAATACGCCCGCCGCGCATGTCTACGCGCGCGTGGGCTATCATACGATTGGGCGTTGGTCCATCGCCTATCTGACGCCGGAGACTGGAAAAGAGGACTATTGAAGCGTCATGCCTGAACATGAATCAACGTATCTCGCCAATCCGCAAGCCATTCGCGCTGTTTTTTTCGACGTTGGTTATACGATGCTCGCCCCTCATCCTTCGATTGAAGATATCGTCAGCGCCGCCTGTGCAGAGCATGGCACCCCGGTAGATCGCGCCTGCCTGGAGCAGCAACTTCCCCACGCTGAAGCCACCCTGCGCAGTCTGGTGCGCGATAATCCCTGGACCTGGAGCGACGACGGCGCCATCGAACAGGTCTGGCGCAGCTACTTCACCGATTTGCTCACCCCCTGCCTGGCTGCGCTATCGCCCGATGAGCTGGCGACCTGCGCGGAAGAAGTGCGTATCGTCTTTGAGCAGGCCAGTAGTTACGCGCTCTTCCCTGATGTGCTGCCGGTATTGGAGACGCTGCACAATCACGAGATCACGCTTGGCATCATCTCAGATTGGGGCATCAGCCTGGGGTTGATCCTACGCCACCATGACCTCATTCACTACTTCGATTTTGCTGTCGCCTCGGCAGCGGTGCGGCTGGCGAAGCCCGATCCGCAGCTCTTCCAGACGGCGCTGCGCCGCGCCGATGCCATTCCCGATTATGCGCTGCACATTGGCGACTCCTACACGCTCGATGTGCTGGGCGCGCGGGCGGCGGGGATTACGCCGGTACTGCTGGATCGCGCCGGTCGGTATGACCCTGCGCAGCTCGATTGCCTTGTCGTCCACGATCTCTATGAACTGCTGGATGCGCTGGCTATCCCCCGCCCGGAGCAGGCGTAGTCAGTTTGTATTGGTGGTCATCTTCTCGGCTTTGAAAAGCCGGGGCACGATGAAAATAGGCTAAAGCCTGGCACTGCGCCTGCCAGGACTTCAGTTTATCGCTTGTGCGTCGGCACTTCAGTGCCGCGAAGGCTGAGCGAAATCGCGCAGTTCCAGCAGGAAGGCCGCGTTGTAGTTGCGATCACAGCGCCCACAGGAGACCGGACGCGAATAGCGGCGCACGCGCGGATATTCTTTCTGGCACTGCGGGCAGACATAGAGATAGCGATAGGGACGCGCACGCCGCAGCGATTCTTCGCGGCGGCGCGATTCCTCACGCAGCAGCGCGCGCAGCATTTCAGGGTCGCGTTCCGTCACCGCTGCCTCGTCTATGGAGATCGAATCGTAGCCGTGGCAGCGGTGCTTGCGTGGATGCCCCTGCACACGGTCCGCCAGATGAATCAACTCGTGCGCCACTGTCACCTCGATGCCCAACGGTAACAGGTCCGGCTCGACGAAGATTAGATGCCGGTAATCCTGGGGCGTATCTGGTGTTGTATCCGGCGCGGCGCTGGCTAGAGTCTCATTCGCTGCGGGGAAGGTCATCTCAACGAAGCCGGGAAGCGCCAATTGCACACGGCCAGCGGCATTGGCGTTGGCATTCGTGCCCGCGTTCGCCTCAGCGGGAGCCGTCAGCAGCGCGTTGCCGCTCTCGCCGGTTTGCTGCGCGGTGGGCAGGTAACAATAACAGCCGAGGGCCAGCGAATTCAGCCGCCGCCCTGTCCAGCGATGAAACTCACTGCGATCAATCGTGACGGCTAGATGGTGCGCCTCGGCCTCCGGCAGCCGCAATTTCTGCCAATAATATTCCAGCCAGTGCGCAACATCGGCGCCAGCGTGAATCAGTGGCAACAGATGGGCTGCCGGCGCATCCGGTGTGCGAAGTTGTTGGCGTTGACGTGTGCTGTTTTGCATATCCTGGATGCCAGCGACGACACGCTGCCGTCGCGTTCCCCTTTCCTGGATAGAACGCCTCGCGAGCGTAAACACATATCCCCATGAGCAACATCACCGCACGGTAGCTGCAAACCCAGGAAAGCAGCAGGACGGCGCCGATGCTCTTGTGCGTCAATCGTAGTAACGCGCGATATCAGGGGAAGTATCGCGCGGTACCACGTTGCTAGCCCAAAGGCGGGACGGGGGTAGAAGTGGTGGAAGATTGTTGCGAATCGGAGGGTGTCTCTTGCTGTTCTCGTTGTTCTTGTTGCGTCAGCGCGGCATAGCCTTCCGCGCGCAGCCGCAGGTCATAGAGCAGCGTGACATAGGTGATAGCGATGAAGGGCACGGTAAAAAGATAGGCAATCGGGGTGGCGATGAAATCGCTGAGAATGGGCGAGGCGGCGCCGAAGAGTGAGGCAATGAACAGCACCATCCAGGCCATGATACCAGTCAGCAGGATAACACCGAAGGTGCGCCAGAAGTTGCCGCGCGTGATTCGCCAGCTACGCACCATTGCCTGCCGCACGCTGATGCGGTCAGTCGCGGCGGCATAAGGCGCGAGACCAAGCCGCACGGCAAAGAGAATCGCTAGAGTGATGCCGATGATGCCCAGGATCGAACCGAGGCAGGTAAGGAGTTGCACAAAGCCCGATGCTGTTGCAGCATTGGAGGTATCGCAGAGATTCATGCCGCTGGTGCTGGCAAACACGATGGTGAAACAGATGGCCGCAGGCGCCAGCGCCAGATAATATGCGCCGCCCGCCAGCAACGATGCGCCAAGCGTCGGCGCGAAACGGCGCAGACCGCTGCCGAAGCTGCGTTTGACAGAGATTTTGCGGTCCAGCACGGCATCGCGCGCGCCGTTGCTCATCACCGCCGTCTGCAAGGCAGTGGCGAATACACTCACGATGAGCAGTGCGCCCCAGATCAGCGCATCACGAATCAGCGCGTTGCCTGCCTCGAACTGATAGGGAAACGTGCAACTGGTTGTGCTCAACTGCCCTGATACTGAGGGATTGGGCTGTATGATAATCGAGAGTAGGTAACTTGCCCCGCCATCCAGCAGGCCGGTCAGCAGCGCGACACAGAGGCCTAGCAGCAGCCAGATGCGCAGGCGGCTGGCGTACAACTGATAAATCGCCGCCAGTAACTCACCGAATCTGCGTGGAAACGGCGTCAACACGCCACGGAAGCGCCGCTCCGCCAGCGATTGCATCGCCGCGCGCTGCTCCGGCGTGGGAACGGGCGCATAGCCAGTGGCCGGTGGATAGGGATAGGTCGGGTACGGTGGATAGGATGGATATCCTGGCGCAGATACGATGCCAGTAGGGTTGTTGGGATCATACGGCGGCGCTGGCGGAAGCCCCGCATAGCCTGGATAGCCTGGATATGTGGGATAGGGATACGGATAGGCGCCAGCGGGCACGCCAAAGCCCGCAGGACGCAGTTCTGGCCGCAGGCGATACAACGCCTCCAATGCCGTGGCGCCGTCGCCCTCGCGCTCTGGCTGATATTCCAGCAGCCCCATCCCGGCCACACGGAAGGCAATCGTCTCCGGATTGGGCGAGACACGTCGCGCATCCTGGATTTTCGCCAGTTCGATCACTTTATCGCCAGCGCGTACCCCATCCGGTGCAATCTGTAATGTCGTGCCATCCCGCAGCAGGATGCTTGCAAGAGGCGCTACCCCTCCGTCCACATGTGGCTCCCTTTTTGCGTTTCGCCCAGGCGACGGCGCAACACAGCCGTCAGCGCCCATGCTATCAGGAACAGCAGCGTTTCGCAAGGCGGCGACCTAAGAAGATACTCGCAATTTGCATCGTCCCGATGCTTTCAATGATTTCATCTTGTTATAGTACGGGCAATACCTCTACATTTTCATGGAACCAATGAACACACGTCTATGCTAGAGGCAAGTTCCATAGAAGGTGACGGCCAGCAGTTATATGCTCTATGATCGTTTCCTGAGCGAGCAACCAGAGGCGGCGCAAGAGGCGCTGCGACGCAGGCACGCGGGCGCTGCGGCGGAGAAGACGCTCGATCAGTGGCTCGCGTTCGAAGCCACCCGGCGCAAGACGGCGGCGCGACGCGATGCGCTGGCCCTGGCGCTACGGTCGCTACGTGAGTCCGCTGCTGCTGGCGAGCTACGCGCGGCAGAGCGCGAACTGCGCGCAGTGGAGGAGGCGCTAGTTATCACCGAGGCGCAGGCGCGGCGACTGCTATTGCGACTGCCGAATTTGCCAGATCAGCGTGTGCCCTCCGGCAGAGGAGCCGCCCATCACCAGGAGCTACGGCGCTGGGGAGAGCCGCCAATCTTCTCGTTTACGCCACGCCGCCACGATGACCTCGGCGCTGCCCTGGGCATCCTCGATCTGCCACGCGCGACGCGGCTGGCCGGTCCGCGTTTTCCGCTGCTGGTGGGGGCCGGCGCGCGCCTGTCGCGGGCGCTGGCGGCGTTCATGCTGGACATGCACACCGCCCGTGGCTACACGGAAATTGCGCCGCCGCATCTGCTCAACGCTGAAACGCTGGAAGGTACCGGCCATTTGCCGCGCCATGAAGATGACCTCTACAGCATCACCCGCGACGGATTGCTGCTCAGCCCCACCGCCGAAGCGCAACTCGTCGCGCTCCACGCTGGCGAAACGCTCGTCGCCACAGCATTGCCGCTTGCCTACACTGCCTGCACACCAGCGTTCCGGCGGGAGGCTGGCTCCTCACGCGCGGCCACCCGTGGGCTGATTCGCCAGCATCAATTCGACAAGGTGGAACTGGTGCGCATCGTCGCGCCGGAAGATGCAGACACCGCCTTCGAGACGCTGCTTGCGGATGCCGAGGCGGTGCTGCGGCGACTCGAACTGCCGTACCGCGTGGTGGCGCTGCCCGCAGGTGATTTGCCGTTTGCCAGCCAGCGCACCTATGACCTGGAAGTCTGGATGCCGGGGCAGGGCAGTTATGTCGAGATTTCTTCGATTAGTGACTGCGGACCCTTCCAGGCGCGGCGCCTGAAGCTGCGCTATCGCCCATCCGGCGGTGGGCGGGCGCGCTATCCGCATACACTCAATGGCTCGGCGCTGGCGATTGGCCGGACACTGGCGGCGCTCCTGGAAAACGGCCAGCGCGCAGATGGCTCACTGGCGCTGCCATCTGCGCTTGCGCCGTACTTTCCAGATCGCTTGCTCATTCCGCCGGAACGGTAGCCATTGGGAGCAGGTCTCGCCGTGCGAGCGCGCGATGCAGCGCTGGTTCGACCAACGCGCGAATGGCGGAGTTGGCGTAGCCAATCCAGGCGACATCGGTAGAGACATCCAGCGGCGCGTCGAGCGGCTGACCGGCCCCATCGGTGACGATGACGCCTGCCTCCTCGGCAAGTAGCAGGGTCGAGAGGTCATAGGGGTGCGCGCAGACACCGAGTGCGCGCCCTTGCCGCGCCAGCATCGGCTCAACCAGCGGGCGCAGGTCCATAGTCACACGGTCATGCCCGGCAATCAACTCATAGAGCTGGCCGCCGCTGGAAATATACTGGTCCTCGAAGCAGGCGGCGCGTCCCTTGCGTACCGGACCCAGCGCCTCGCGCATGATCTCTTCGTCTATCGCCGCCAGTTCCTCGCGCATACCGGGGAAGAAGCGGCAGACAGTGGCGAATCCCTGCGCGATATCGGTTGCGCCGCTGGGGCGGAGAATCAACGGTCTGCGCTCGCCGGTCAGACGGTTATAGCGTTCGGCGCAGAGACCTCCGCCACGCATCGCCCAGAGTTCATCGCTGAGATGCTGCTTGACGAGCGGAATTTCCGTCTGGAGCGCGCACTCGATGTCGCGCAGGCGGGTATCCGCTCCGTGGTTGGGCGCGACGCCGGTGAGAATCCAGGCGCTACGTTTCTGGTACATGTAAGGGCGCGTGCCATCTATTGGGTCCACGAGGATGCACACCTCGGCGTCATCGGTGGCGCAGCCACGCGGCAGCACCAGTCGCCCCTCGCCAAAGCCGGTGTCGTGCAGCCCCTCAGCAATCAGCATCAGTGGGCGTTCGGGCGCAATTTCGTGCTCGAAGAAGGCCACCAGCCGCTCCTCGCTCACCCGGTCAATGGCGAAAATGGTATCAGACGCCTGTTCGCTGTCATCCTCGACTCGCGCCAGCGCCTCGCTGCTGGCCTGTTCCGCCTGCGCCACCACGGTCCGCCGGATATCATCATGTAGCGCACGTAACTGCGCCAGCAATCGCTCAAGGTCGCGTATCATCGCGTATGCCCTCCTTCGCATAGTGTAGCGTATAGCAGCGCGCATTTTCGCAATGAAGGTATCAATTGTTGGGCTGGATAATGAGCCACCTGTGGTGTATACTTGGGTTGGCGACCGTTGGAGGGATGGCAGAGTGGTCGAATGCGACGGTCTTGAAAATCGTAGACCGAAAGGTCCGGGGGTTCGAATCCCTCTCCCTCCGCCACATAACTACATCTGAACTTATGACCTCACGCGAAGATATAAAATTCCTCATGCCTCTCTGTTTTCGGAAACAGAACTGCTAGCCTTCTCTTGGAAATGCGATTATACTGCATGCGGCTGGGTTGTTGATGCCAGACCTGATACGGCTGCACTCCCTGTCCTTCTGGCTGTTGAGGTGAAGGGGGAATCACTATGCTGGTTCCGCGCTGGTCTGCCAAACCCGGCGATCACTACTCGAAACGGCGGTGATAGTACATGTCGAAGCTCTACTTTACGCACGGAACGATGGGTGCGCAAAAAACTACACAGTTGTTGGCTGCCGCGCACAATTTTGAGGAGCATGGGGGCAGCGTATTGATTACAAAGCCCGCTGTAGATACAAAGGGTGATCGCCACCTGGTGTCTCGCATCGGCTTACGGCGCGAAGTAGACTTTCTCACCACGCCGGAGATGGATATCCAGGCAGAGGTGCTTCGGAGGAGAGAAGAACGAGGGCGTATCAGCGCGTTGCTCGTGGACGAGGCGCAGTTTTTACAGCCAGCACAGGTGGATCAACTGTTAGCACTCGCGGTGATACATGCGATACCCGTGATGGCCTGGGGCCTACGCACCGACTTTCGCACCCGTAGCTTTCCTGGCAGCCTGCGACTCTTAGAAACCGCTCATGAGCTACGAGAATCTATCGCCATGTGCGGCCACGGCGGTGGATGTGAACACCGGGCACATTTTAATGCGCGTATGGTCAACGGGCGTTTTGTGGCGGAAGGCGACCAGGTGGTCATTGATGGAGAGGCTGCCGTGACCTACACAGCGCTGTGCGCGAGGCATTACCTGGAAGATGTCGGCCCCATCGGTGCAGACAATGGCGAACGTCTCCGAATAGAGCGGGCATAATTGCTATCAGTCGCTTGTCAGCTTCAGCTAGCTCTCAGCCGCAGCACGCCAGGTGATCCGGCGCTCTCCTATCCCGGAGACATTACCAAGTTCAATGTGGAGTGGCGTAATATGTAGCACCCCATACTCAGGCGCTTCAATCTGGCCGTAGATGGCCGCCGGGTCGTATCCTAACGGCGGCGGAGCAGCGGCGAACAGCTCCCACACATGACGTTTCTCTTGGAGGTCATCGGCCCAGCGAGCGACACCCTGGACGTAGACCGGGCGCACAATATCCGCCAGATATGCCAGCGACACGTGCGGATGCCACTCGATGTCGCGCGCTTTGGGCGAGTGACGCCAGGCGGCGATCCAGCCGGAGGCGCCCTCCCAGATCGTGTGGACGATGCGGGAGCGCGGAAAGCCCTGGGCATCAATGGTCGCTAAATCACCCCAGATTGCGGTATGTACCCGGGCGATGAACTCTGCTTCGATCTCTGCAAATGTCTCTACGCGCATGTCTGACTTCTCTCCTCGTAGCGTCCAAACGGCGCTGAATATGCCCCTACGCCAATGGCTCATGTTTGCGCAAGCGTCAATGGGAATTGTTCAACGGCAGTTGTTCAACTATAGTTGATAATACGATACTAGGTAACATGAAAGCTATTTCTCCCTCCCAGGATTTAGTATTGCTCTTCACGGCGCTGCACGCGGCTAGCGATGCTGAAGTGACACGCCAGATCGCGGCTGCTGGTTTCCCTGAACTGCGCCCGGCTCATGGCTATGTCTTTCAGCATTTGATTGTTGGGTCCAAGACCGTCACCGAATTGGCGCGGCTCCTCGGCATGACTGTGCAGGGCGCCTCGAAGCTTGTGATTGAGTTGGAGCGGCTCGGCTATGTCGCACACATTCTTGATGCCGCCGACCGTCGCCAGCGTATTGTATCGCTCACGCCGCGCGGATGGGCGGCGATTGAAGCCGGACGGCAGGCACGCGCCATTGTGACAGCAGACCTCTGTGCGGTGTTGGGCGAAGAGGAGGCCCAGCGCCTGTTGGCATCGCTCCAGCGATTGGCTGAACATACTGGGGGCCTGCGCGAGTTGCTGGCACGCAGGCTCAGGCCAGATCGTCATGGGCCAGTGGCTGGCGAGGCTGAGGATGAGGCCTAAGACCTCATGCCAGGATGATTGGCAAAGTACTTCCTTTACTTTGCCGGACGCAGGCGCGCCACCAGCACGGATGGGAACTCGCGAAAGTTTGCCCAGCTAAACCAACGCAGGGCTGTGCTTGAATCGTCGAAAGTTGGTTCTTCGAGGCCGTCGAGAACGAATCCAGCGGCGAAACAGGCGCCCAGTAGCATCGAGAGCGGGCGGTCGAAACTGTAATGCGGCTGTGGCTGGCCGATGATGCCCTGCCCGCGTGAAGTACTCGGCGTAAGGTAGCTCCTGATGGTCAGCGTATGCTGCTCGATGATCTGCCCGTCGCGGTCCTCCTCCGACAGCGTCTTGCGCACATCCATGCCGTTGAAGCAGGGATGCGGAACCGAGAAGACGAACCGCCCGCCCGGCTTGATGAGGCGGATGAGGGCGTTCAGCGCAGGCTCGATAGTTGGCATATCCATGAGCGCCTGATTGCAGACAGCAGCATCAAAACGCCCCTCACCAAGCGAGAGCAATTGCTGTTCATTGGTGGCATCAACCTGCCGAAACTCGATTCGCTCGCCATACGCGGTGGAACGGGCGCGAGCGCGTTCCAGCATGCCCGTGCTGAAATCCGCCGCCAGGACATGTGCGCCGAGGTCTGCCATGCGCCGCGCCATCGTCCCCGTTCCGCAGGCGAGGTCCAGCACCGACTCACCAGCCTGGAGCGCCAGCAATCGCTCGGTCGCAGGACCGACCAGCAAGCGTTGCGTCTGATTGCCGGTGTCGCCCTGCTGCTCGTCCCAAAAGACCGCGTTATGGTCCCAGATAGCGCGCGTCTCATCGCGCAGCGCATCCAAATCAGCAAGGGTATGAGGTTCGTTCGTTGTCATGCGCTTCTCCATAAACTCTCAGGCGAGACGTTCAGTGCAGTGGGTAGTATCGCACCATCGGGCGGACCATTGCGCATATTCGCGCATATTCATGCAGTAGCGCGCTGTTTTCTTGTCAGAGCGGTTGCGTCTGGCATACACTGTGCTTGTACCCATCTGGGCCGAATAGTTGTCACTTCATCGCGCAAATCCCACTTCATTCAGGATTTGTGCTAACCTCCGCCGTTGTTGTAGTTGTCGCTATTCGAGACAGGTGGGGCATATGACGAAACGCAATCTGCTTATTGGAACGTGGCTGTTCTTCGGCCTGCTCGCGCTGGTAGCTGTCGGCACGCAGCTTGTCGTGCATATCCAGCACAACTTCTCGCTCATCAATTTTTTCAGCTATTTCACCAATCTCTCCAACATCTTCGCCGCCGTCGTCCTGATCGTCGGCGCGGTCTATCTCATCCAGGGTCGTGAGCTTACGGTCACGTATGATCTCGTGCGCGGCGCGTCAGTGGTCGCGATGGCGATTGTCGGCATCGTGTTCAGCATCTTGCTCACCGATACGGACCTGGGGACAGTGTTGCCCTGGGTGAATGGCGTCGTCCACTATATCATGCCGATTGTCGTGGTGGGCGAATGGCTCTACGAGCCGCCGAAGTCGCAACTCCATCTCCGGCAACTCGGCTACTGGCTCATCTATCCGCTGCTGTACCTCATCTACACGCTGATTCGCGGCGCTATCGTCGGTTTCTACCCTTACCCGTTCCTCAATCCGGCCAAAGCGGGCGGCGCTGGCGGCGTCGCGCTGTACTGCATCGCCATTTTCGTGGCGTTTCTCGTCGTTGGCTGGCTGCTCATCCTGCTGGGCAACAGGCTTGGCGCATCGGCGCGCGCGTCTGAGCGGACCAGCGCGGCGGTACGGGGAGGCCAGAGCGCGCAACGAGATTAAGATCACTCAAACCCGACACTGGCTACATGCGGCCACTTACCCATATTCCACCACGACCTCTTTCTCAAAGAGCTGGCTGAGCCGTTTGGCTTCGGCGGCAATCCCTTTGCGAAGCGCGGCGCTGGATGCGGAGAACAAATTCACCGTGATGACGGCCTGCGCACGTTTGATTTTATGGCGCCAGAGTCCCTGGATGGACCCGTTGACCAGAATGACGGCAAATGTCCATCCTTGCAGATTGAAGACCTGACGCTTGTACGCTTGCGCGAGGTAGGGTTCGCAATCGCGCGGCACTCCGATGGTATACGCATCGAACAAGGGGAGCAAGTGAACGGCCTCGGCTGGTTCGCAGCGTTGGATAAGCGGCAGGGTGGCCCGTAGGGCATACGCGCGCCACCCTTCGACCTCGACTTCTTCTATCTCCTCCGCGAGCGATTGGAAGAGCGTCTTTGCGAGTGTCTTTCCGCATCCCCACCAGAACGCAAAATCTTCTGGCGTCGCTGGACCATATACCTGAAGATAGCGGCGAACGAATTCCTGAAGCGCCTGCGTTTGCTCGATAGGTTGCCAGTCCTTCACCCATGTTCTGGGATTCATAAACGTGACGCCCTGGCCTTGCCCCTGGTTTGGCCCGCAGCAGAGTTCTCCGCGAAAGGCCGAGGGTTTCAACGGCGTGCCCCAGTTCGACGAGACGATCAGTTCGCGCACGAGCGTAACGCCCATATGTTTCGCTACGGCGTCGGCGAGTTGCTGGCGTGTCAGCGGTCCCTGCTCCAACACATGCGGGATTGCGGCGAGAAAGGCGTCCTGTTGCGCAGGAGTAAGGCCAATCTCTGCGAAATAGTTCGACCAACTCTTGTCATTCTGCCAGTTGCGCGCCGCGACATACAGCGGGAGTTCGCTGATGGTGAGGAGATGGAGCGTACTCCGCATCGCCCAGGTCTTCACCAGCGTATGGTCCTGCCAGAGCGCCGATTGGACCTGCTGTGGTGAGATGCCCCCCACACGAGTACACAGCGCCAGCTCGGCGGCAGACATTACCTGCGCCTGAATCCCGCTGGTGCGTGTCACCGCCTGAACGACATCCGGCAAGGAGAAACGCGGGAAAAGGCCATGCTGCGCCAAACGCCAGGCATGCACCTGGGTCCATGTCAATCCTGTCATCGTCGTTCCCTTCAACTCGATCAGCCCCATCAGCGCTGTTTTACGATTATCACATCACATGTAGTGTACAGGTTCATATGGTCAGAATGTGTCCGCATTGCGGCGACATTCATAACATGGCTGACAAGGGCAGCTTCCAGGTGGCATGCTTCGCCGGGCAGGTGGTACGAACTGCGAATAATTTTGTCGCCAGCGCGGGCGCACGGTAAGTTTACATGTCATAGATGTGAGTTTCTTCAAAGAGTATTTGCATATTTTGGTACTTTGAATATTCTATTTCGTCCAGGGCCTCGGAATCGCATTTTGGAACGCGGTCTTAATCATACTTTCGGTTACATATTCACATTTCGCATAATTTTCCGAGTGCATGTTCCCAGATGTTTCAGCAACTGCGGCCAGGAAAATCTCATTCATTTCGCTTCTAGTTTGTTCTTTGCCAACTGTCAGATCGTGATAAACTATTGCAATTTTCTCCCATACAGCAATCTCTCGATCTGGGTGAAGGTCATATAGGAAGCAGTCTATGAACTTGTCTAAGTCGTGACCCATTGTGGATTGAACTGCATCACCAACTAGGCTATAAATCATTTTTGCTCTCAGAACCAAGTCATCTGACAACGACTGGTGTTTTTTGGGGCCAACCCAAAATCGCTCAATTTTTGCAGTCTTTCTTGGAGCGCTCTGCATCCATTGCTGATACAACATATGTCGGTAAATGTTGTTAAAAATCTCGGGGCGAACAACTTTCGTCAACAATATGGCAATTTCTTGGAATGTGTACTCTGAGGTATTAATTCCAATCTTGTCAGCCAGCGTTGGGCTGTAGTCTGCTACTTGGCGCTGAGTGACACCATGCCAAATTGGCAGTATTCTTTTGCCTCTCTGAGATTGCTCGAGGATGACTAGTCCGCTGAGTTCGCGTTGCGGCCACTTTTTTGACATGAATGACTTACTAATGACTACCGTCCCATATTTAGAATCATGCAAGCCTCTGTCAATGGAGGCAGACAAGCTATCTCCCACTTCAAGACAGAAGTCGTCATACCAAACATTGAGACCGATATCTACGCTTAGACATCTAGCAAGTGGTTCTACAAAATTTTGGCGATCTTCCGAAGCATATGATATGAACAAGTCCCAATGATTCTTCTTTGTTCTTCGCATTGAGATGTGAACCTCCAAATCTGGATAGAAACGAGTATGTCTGCTAGTTGATTTTACCCCTAGAGCTAAATAGGCATCAAATGTTTACTAGCAAAGTCATACTTGCAGCTTCTGCCATGTGGGGATATGGTTGCAGGTGTGTTTTATACAAAGTTGTGACGAAACGATATAGCAGTTCTCCCGGCGATGCAGACAGACCTGAACACGCGGTGCATGGCAGTATTCCATACTGACAAGCGCGACTTTCCGGTCGAACTACTTGCCAAGTAGACAGACACCTCAGTCGAATCAGTTAATTCGGCCCTCAAAGGAGACGGCTACTTCCCGGTATGGAACAGTAGCCGTCTGTTTAATTAGTTAGCGATTCTTCGCTACGTCAATCTTTTGTCTTATCTCCTTCAATGTGGCGTTGAAGACGAGATTTTCGACTACACTGCTGTTTATCCCTCCCCAGTCAATAGTACCGCCCTCCAACTTGGCATGGTGAGTTTGGCCGTCTTTTTTTACGGTAATGGCACCGTTGTCTTGTACTTCAGCGTCCCATCCCTCGATAAGAAAAGCTTCAAGAATTCTCATACCATCCATACTTACCTTCTTTCTTGCTGTCGCTATGTGCCCTTCGTACCTAACATCCTCCAACTGTGCTGTACCTGCGATCTGCATTATGCCATACGGTTTAGAACTTTTGGACAAAGGTCCTGCTGCCAGAAACCTCGTTCTTCCTGACTTCGATAGACATTTGCAAGGAGATTGGTTGGCCAAGTTCGTTTAGAATTGGCGTAGAGTTGACTCTCCCGCTGATTTCTCCCCTATGCCAGTGCTCTACGCGCAGAAACTCAGGGATTTCAGTATTTGGGTGCGATGACGGCCGCTCGTGAATATGCTCGTAAGCAACCTGTACCACCGTCAAAAGGTTCATACAACAATCGCTCACGAGCGTAGAAAGAGTTTCGATCTGAAACATCTCCTGTAGCTCTGGAAATCGGCGCACTTCACTAGGTTCTGTTGACATTTGGCCAGGACCCCCTAGAATGGAGGCATGAGCGATATCCGATTAAGCGACGAAGATTGGAGCAAGATACGGGCATTCTTGCGCCAG
>JAJPKE010000036.1 GCA_021323855.1 Chloroflexota bacterium
CGCCCACTCAGCGTCCGTCAGATTGGTAGCATAGAGTTGGGTAGACATGGTTCAGCATATCGAACCCTGCCGCCTGTTCGCATCTCATGGGTTTTCAGACAGTTTCTAACTTGGTGGGCCGCGCAGTAGCTACTATAATAGAACAGCTTGCTTGGATCCTGATGAGACAGCACAAAACTTTTGTGCAAAGGGGGTTTCTTCACCCAGAAGTAGTGAAGAAACCCCTCTATACTTCCACTAGCAACAGAACAATTGCTAGCATTACAACAGGCTATTCGCCAACGGTTTGTTGAAGAAGCGTCTGGAAGGCTTGGTCAGTCATCCGTATATCCTTTGGAGAGAAGACGAGATTTTCACAGCCGCTAGCATCCATACTTGCAGTTCGTAGCACAGTGTTACTATGTAAAAACGTCAGATGATAGGTCAACCCCGGGATACCCGCCGAGCAAAATTGCACTGCTCCAGGAGGGAGAACAGGCAATGCCAGCGCAGCCTTGTAGAGCTTTTGCACCCCTGCGATGTCAGTGATGGTCTTATCAATAGGATGGTAAAGCGGAGTGGAAACTTGACTAGCGGGCAGTGTTACATGCAGCGCCGTCGGCTGGTTAGGAGGAACTTGTTGAGTCGTCGCACCACAGCCCAACAGCATCAGGAGACAACAAACGCAGAAAATGCCTGCTATAGCACGGTTCACTGGAATTCGCCTTTCTTAGCCATGCCCTAGAAGCAACCGTTTGCCAGGCATCCTGATGTCATTATAGACGGTTGAGCAAGCTATAAGTTCCCATCGTATTTGCAATTCTCTACGCCTTCCTGCCGCCCTCTATCTTATCTCCTCGTCTGCGGCTGGCAACGCTGGCGTATGCGCTCAAACTGATGACTTAGATCAATCCCTCCATGCCCTTTTGTCGCGCCAACGTTACTGCTTGAGCGCGGTCTAGCACCTGAAGCTTGCTGAAGATATTGGAGATGTGGTTGCTAACTGTCTTGGGGCTGAGCGAGAGTAATTCGGCGATCTGCGGATTGCTTTTGCCGTCCACGATCAGCGCCAGCACTTCGCGTTCACGGTCAGTCAGTTCTGGAAAGGCGTGCTGTGGGATGACCGGGCGCATATTGGCAAAATACTGCATCAGGCGCTGGGCGATCTGCGGGCTGAAGATCGCCTCGCCATGTGCGACAACGGCAATGGCGCGCAGCACTTCGTCTTTGCCCGCGCCTTTGAGCAGATAGCCACGCGCCCCGGCACGCATCGCGCCAAAAACCGATTCATCGTCCTCCAGCATCGAGAGCACCAGGACGGCAATATGCGGGCTGGCCTGGAGAATACGCCGTGTCGCCTCGACGCCACTCAGCCCAGGCAGATGAAGATCCATCAAGATGATATCGGGTTGCAATTCGAGCGCCTGGGCCACCGCCTCTTCGCCATCGCCACATTCCCCAATGACGACCATGCCGGGTTGCGCAGTCAACAGCGTGCGCAACCCCTCGCGCACCAGTGGATGATCGTCCACCAGCATGATACGCACCTGTTCCTCCATCTCAGCCATTGTATTACCGCTCCTCCCTCAATGGGATGCTGGCAGAGACACGGGTGCCGTGCGGCAACACATCCTCTATGACACAGACGCCTCCCAGTTCCGCCGCGCGCTCACGCATGGCCAGTGTGCCAACCCCGGCATGCGCATCCACAGGTCTGCCCACCCCATCATCCTGCACCTCAACGGTGAGCGTATCATCCACCAGCGCAAGCCGGATCGCGCAGGTGGTGGCCTTTGCATGCTTGACCACGTTTGCCAGCGCCTCCAGCGTGATGCGATAGACCGCTACTTCGACGGCAGCCGCAAGCGGAGGCAACGTCTCAGGCGCGTCAAGCGTCACCCGCACCTCGCCCAGCGCATATTGGGCGATATGTTCACGGAGAGCGGCCACCAGCCCCCATTCATCCAGCGTCGGCGGGCGCAGATTATAGATCAGGCGGCGAATATCAGTGATGGACGTCTGCATCTGGCTGCGCACCTCGCCGAGCAACGTCCGCGCCGCCTGAAGGTCGCGGTCGAGCAGGGTATCAGTCGCATCCAGTTTGAACATCAGGCTGGTGAGCGCCGCTCCCAGGCCGTCGTGTAGATCGCGGCGCAGGCGGCGGCGCTCCTCCTCACGCGCCGTCACCAATTGCTCGCGGGAACGTTGCAGATCGCTGGTCAGCCGCACGGCATGGGCAGCGATGCCCACTTGCCGGGCGAGATCTTCCAATAGTCGCCGGTCTGCCGGTGTGAAGGTTTCGCCCCGCTGGCGCGGCCCCAGCACCAGCTCCCCAACAAGCTCCGCCTGGTAGGTCAGTGGCAGCGTCAATGGCACCTCCACCGGCGATCCGTAGACGGCGACCGTCTGGAAACCGTCACCTGCTTTGAGAGCAAGAGCCGCATAGGGCAGCTTCAGCGCCTGCGCAACCGTCTCAACCACGGCTGGCAGCACAGCTTCGGGCGCCAACGTTCCTTCCAACCGGCGACCCAACCGCGCAACAACGGCATAGGGTTCATCGCGCTGCCCATACATTAAGCGGTTCACTCCCCGTTGCAGCCACTGGCGCTCCGGCTGGAACAACACAGCCACCAGTCCAGCGGCAATCAAGGAAATGAGCAGATTGCCGCTGGTGCGGAAAACCGCGCCAAGGTAGCCGACCACCAACACATAGAGCGCAATGACACTGGCCGTCAGCGCACCATAGACCAGCGTGCGATTGATGAGGATGTCAATATCCCAGAGATGCCAGCGCAAGATGGCAACCGCGAACGAGAGCGGGATCAATAATTCGAGGAGAATTATCAGGTTCAGCAGCAGGTACACCGGGCCGCTCTGGCGAATCGGGGTCAGATTCTCCGCTGCTGTGCCGAGAAAGCTACCCACCATGACGATGAAAAAACCATAAGCAACCCATTTGGTCTGCAATCGCTCAGTGGGGGTAGAGACGCGAACGTAGCGGTAGATCTGCGCGGCAACCAAAATGAGCGAACATCCCCACCAGGTAAGCGCATTGATAGGATTGCGGTTCAATGACCAGTCCGGGAGGTGGAGTTGCCGCAAGAACACGAGGTAGATCACCTCATAGGCCGGGTAGAGCAGCGCGATTCCTATGCTCCAACGAGGAACTGGCCGGCCATTGGGGAAGAGCGCAAGCGCGAGTAGGAGGGCGAGCGACTTGATTTGATAAAGAGCGTTCTCCGGCGCCGACCACGGCGAGACACTATAGAGAACATTATCTGTGAGATATGTGATGCCAACCACCGCCAGCATGGAGGCGACCAGCAGCGCAACCCAATCATCTGACTTCCGCCAGAAGAGCAGCACGGCGATGCTGACCCAAACCAGCACGCAGGCGATGTCGAGAGCGATTCCATATTTCGCATAGGTATCGAGCGTCAACCCGAGTGCGGTCATTTTTTGCGCTTCAAGCGCCGAAAGTTGTTGATACTTCTGGGTGCAGGCAAGACCCGTGCAGGGCGTGGAGAGGGTTCTGAAGGCATCCGGCAGGCTTACAATAGCAAATCCGATGAGGAGCAGGATGGCTCCCACCCATATCACGCGCGCCATGAGCAACCAGCGAGCAGGGATACTGGTTGTCATCTGCTTTTGCGACGAGGAAGACGGCAGGAATGGAATCTGATGCTGCGGCATGATGCTCATCGCTTCCCTTTCCTGGCGTCTACCCTACACCAGCACATCTACACGAGTGCAATATGCTTCGCATTATATATGCGCTACTCGACCCATGACAGAGGCAGCGCTTCTATATGCGCTTTCAGGCTGTCGCGGGTCGTGCAGGAACTTGAACAACCGACGATTCTGTTTCCAGGGCGGCGGCAAACCAGCAGAGAGCAATTACCATTACCACCGTCCCAATATCGCCAATGGGGCGTACAATAATACCGCCAAGGACCGACACGAGAGTTCCAATAATGAGCATAATGCCGGACCAGCGAGGAGCATAGCGGTTCCGCAGGATTGATATTCCAAACACGATGCCCCCCACCAGGAGGAGAAGATCGCTGATAAGGAGATACACAAATCCTGACGCAGGCATGTGTCCGTTTCCAAGCCCATGAGCCGCAAGGAAGGGCATAACAATCGCCAGGATAGTCTCAAAGGCGCCGGCAAGCCCTAATGCCAGAAAGATCAAAACAAATCCCACCAGCCCTGCTTTGCCGCTATGGGCGGCATGCCGGGCATAGACCCCCGGGAACCCCAACAGAAGAAATAATACTCCTGCGAGGCGCATGAACGCTGTTGCGACAGCCAGCGCGCTCGCCTGGTCTCCTCCGCTGAGGAAATCGGCAAGAATGCCAATCGCCAGGATGACACCACCAGTAAGGAGACTTGCTCGACTCAAACGATACAGGGACGTGGATGACATAAAGACACCTCCTGAGCCAACAATGGCTGCTCTACAACGAAGCTCATGCAGCGCACATGCGCTTGCAAACCGGTTCGTGTGAGAACAAGGATACGTGACGTGGAATTCCCGCAGCATGAGAGAAACTCCTATTTCGCCGGGAAATTTCCTGGGAGGCTTATACCCGTCCACCTGGGGATGAGCGAACAATCCGTCTGGAGACCGATGCGCAAAGCAGAAACGTGCGGCATACTCAGAGTGTCCTCTGGACGTAGTATCTTCTAGATGTGGCGCCAGACCGCCCCAATCTCGGCCTATTCATGCTCATCCATCACGCCATCATGTGCGAGCAAGAGCAGGAGGGAATATGCCACGCAGAGTCTTGCAGATATTCGCCGCAGCATCCTTGTTGCTGATTCCGTGGACCATCTTTCTCTCGCAATCGCTGCCAGGTAGTCACCTGGACCGGCGCTGGAATGTCGCCTGGGTGGGGTTCGATATTGCGCTGCTCCTCGCACTGGCCCTCACTGCGTATTTGGGCTGGCGCAAATCCGGCTGGACGGTCATCTCCGCCACTGCCGCTGCCACGCTGCTGATCGTGGATTCATGGTTCGATATGCTGACGGCCACATCGGGGAGAGAATATCTTGGTTCGATAGCATCCGCCTTCTTCGTTGAATTGCCGCTGGCAGTGCTGGCGCTCTGGGTCGCGTACCACATCGGCAAACAATACTTTGGCAGCCAGAAACCGCCAGCGCAGCAGGAGGCTGGCGGATAAGTCCACATGGCCTATTCAGTTGGCGATGGTTTGCCGAAAGAGTGCTAGAAAGGAGGGATTGGTAACCCGATAATCCGTTGGGGAGAAACTGAGGGCTTGACAGCCAGACCCATCCAGGTCTGCCTTGCGCAGCACCGTACTGCCATGCAAAAACGTCAGATGATACGTCAACCCTGGAATCATCGCCGGACAATGTTCTATACCACCAGGCGCTGGACTAGGCAACGCCAACGCCGCCGCATACAACTTCTGCACCGCCGCTATGTCGGTGATCGTCTTATCAATTGGAGGGTACAAATAAGCGGCAGGATTAGGCGGCAACGTGACATGAAGTGCCGTTGGCTGGTTGGGAGCAATGGTAACGCCACAGCCCAACAACAGCAAGAGACAACAAACGCAAAAGATGCCTGCTATAGCACGTCTCATCGCAGCCACCGTTTTCCACTATGCTCTACGGGCAATCGCCTGCCAGAAATCCTGATGTTATTATTGACGCATGAGCAGGCTGTGAGTTCCCATATTCTCTCCCTCCCTTTTCAGCCGTCACTTCTGCAGAACGCTCAGACTCAGGTATATCTGCCATTCCCTTTGCTTCATTATCCTCTAATAGCATGAAGTCTCTAAACGAGATTTGGAGCGTGCAGGCTGGTATCTCGCGCGGCAGAGAGACACAAGCCAGGCGTATGACAAGCATCCCTTGCTACCTGGAGATATTGTAGGATTATCTGCACACCGCGATGGTCAAGACGCCAAGCGGTATCAAGAGAATGATGTGCGTGCAGCGGTCGAGCGCGCAGAAAATGCTAAGAGAAAGCAGAAACCATGAAACGTCCCGATCAGTATCACTATTCACTCGTTATCGAGTGGTCAGACGAGGACCAGGCGTATATCGTGAGCTTTCCTGAATGGTCTGACCTCACACATACACATGGGGACACCTACGAAGAAGCACTAAAAAATGGGCGCGAAGTTGAGATGCGGCTGCAAGAGAATGAGCCGCTGCCACAGCCAAAAACGTTCGCCCGCGTCTAGGAAACAGCTTTTCGCCAGCAAGGCAATACAAGGCAATACTATGTTTGAGGCACATGGATGGGCGACAATTCGCCCTACACCAGAAAACCGCGATAGTGGAGATCAGGAACTCTCTGACATATTCCTGGCAGACCAGGCAGAACGCACCAACCACCCTGCCTATGATACGCCTGCGTACTGGCAACTGCGCGAACGCGATGCGGCGCGCCGCCAGCGTGTCAGCGAACTGCTGGCTGATGGACGGGTGACTGCGCCTGATGATTATTTTCATGCCGCTTTGATTTTCCAGCATGGCGAGACACTTGAAGACATCTGGCGGGCGCACCTGCTTGCGCAAAAAGCGGCAGAGATGGGAGCCACGCAAACTATAGATGGCAAAGATAGCCGCTGGCTCGCCGCCGCTACCCTGGATCGCTGGCTGATGTATCAGGGCAAACCACAACAATACGGCACACAGTTCGTGCCTGATGGCAAACGCTATCGCCTCTGGGACGTTGATCCAGCCACTACTGATGCTGAGCGTGCGGCCAACCACGTGCCTGCGCTCCAGGAGCAGCGCAAACATGCTGAGCGTCTGACCGAGGAAGACCCGCCATCCGGCATAGATATGGATAAGGCTCCTCAATGGCTGAAGGAAGCGATTGAACGATGGGAACAGGAAGACTCAGAAGACCCAGAAGACTCATAGGGAGTCTCAGGATTGCTGCTTGAGCAACCAATCACGGAACTTGCGCAGGCGCGGCAGGGATTCCCAGTCCTTTTGCCGGTTAGCGGCCTCTTTGCTCTGAATAATATCGGTGATATGGGCCACTGGGAAGCCCTCACGCTCGACATGCCGCTGCCAGGCATCCTCGAAGCGCTCAACTCCATCGGGTGCGAACACCAAATCGAGGTCAAATGGCCCGGAGCGTAGCTGCACCAAATCCTTGCCGCTGATGATATCCTGCGCCTGCTGTTCTGTCAGTGGGAAGCCCAACTCGCCCAACGCCGCTACCAGACGCTCTCCGTTCTCGCGTCCCTTGTCCACAAACAGATCAACATCCTGTGTGGTATCCGAATAGCCCAGCAGAATAGCGCCGGACTTCCCAAAAAACAGATATCGCACTCCGTGGCGCAAGAAGGCATCTCGAACTGCCACGGCATTCGGATACTCAAATGCGGCCATAGCCCAACCACTCAGGAAGCGCCTCGGCACACCAGGCGCGGTACTCTGCCATCGTTGCAAAGGAGCGATAGGGAGCATCATCAAGCACTGGCTTATAGGTCTTGATGAACGAGTTGTGTATGTGCTGCGCAAGCGGACGCCGGGCAGCCGCCTCAAAGTCTATGAGGTCTTCATCGAGGTCCGCGTCACATTCCTGCGCCTTCATATCAGCCGCAGACAAGGAAACGGGATTGTTCACGATGAGCATTCTCCTGTTTGCTTCTCCAAATCATCTCAGGAATTACAGGAACCGCTCAAGTATATCATCTCTGTCGCCCAACATGTAGTGATAGCAAGGTAGTGATAGCAGGATGACCCGGCACGTTGACGCGCCAGCTTCCTTTCCATACGCCAATACTCCCACCAACTCCCTTCACGTGCCAACACCTTTATAGATTCGTCCCAGCGCATTGCCTGCCCGCGCGCCGCTATGATATACTACTTCGTGTCTAAAACGTGTGAAACACAAAGGGTCCGCTCAGGTCAGGAGCGGGCAGATGCGTTGGGATGGTCCGCTCATTGTAACCCTGACGGCGGGCGCCTCCATTCATTCCCGGCGTGGTACCCACGAGCAAGACAGCACAGTCACACGGTACACACCGTAACACATGGCGCACGCTCCCAGCATGCCGGCACCTCCACGCGGGACAGGACATGCACACGTAGTCTGCGCCACCAATGTCCAAGATTCGGCCTATTTGGCTATCACGAATCTTTCATGGTGATGAACAGTAGAAGTGCGTGCGCAGGCGCGTAGCTGCGCGGCACTCATGAACGGCACCCAAAGGAGGACGCCACCCGCGAGCCGATGCGTGTTCTAGTCGGCTGGCGCGGCGGGCGAAAACGCACACTCATGCAAAACGAGGAAAAAGCGGCAACCATCGAACAGTACCGCATTCACGAGACTGATACCGGCTCGCCGGAGGTGCAGATTGCCCTGCTCACGCAGCGCATCCAGCATCTCACTGCGCATCTGGTGGAGAACAAGCACGACAACCACTCTCGCCGGGGCCTGCTCAAGATGGTCGGTCAGCGTCGCCGCATGTTGAAGTATCTGAACCGCACAGACCCGGAACGCTATCGCGCGTTGATCGCTTCCCTGGGGCTGCGCCGGTAAGTGCAGTGCATGCCCATCGTTTTCTCATTGCATCGTGCGGAGCCGCGTTCACCCTCTTCGCCGCCTGTTTCGAATTTTCTGGCGGCGTGCGGGTGTGGCTCCGCACGCGGCTATCTGGCCCAATCTGCCTAATCTGCCCAAGTTTGAGCATCGAGAGTATCAAGGGCATCCAGCGCAGATCATGTATTCATTCTGGCGGCCTGATAACCGGGCAGCGAAAAACTGGCCTCATGCGCAATTGACACCCTTGATGCCGTTGATTCAGTTGATGCAGACAGTTAGCAGTTAGATCGTAAGAATCGTCAGGGAACACCCACTGACAGCAGGGACGACCCACGCCCTCCATGCGCACCAGGTCACTAGGATACTAGGAGACCAGGAGATGCGGGGCGGGGAGCATCCCGGAGGAACGTTTACTATGGTACACCGTGTCGAAATGACACTCGGCGGACGCACACTCAGCCTGGAAACCGGGCGCGTCGCCGAACAGGCCGGCGGCGCCGTTCTTGCGCGCTACGGCGATACCGTCGTCCTGGCCACCGCCACCGCCAGCGCCGCACCGCGCGAAGGCATTGATTTCTTTCCCCTCACCGTTGATGTCGAAGAACGTATGTACGCCGCTGGCAAGATTCCTGGCGGCTTCATCAAACGCGAAGGCCGCCCGACTGAACATTCTATCCTGGCCTCGCGTCTGGTAGACCGCCCGATTCGCCCGCTCTTCCCCAAAGGCTATCGTAATGATGTGCAAGTCGTCATCACCGTCCTCTCGGTAGACCAGGAAAACGATCCCGATATCCTGGGCATCGTCGGCGCCTCCGCCGCGCTCAGCATCTCCGATATTCCGTTCGCTGGTCCGGTTGGAGCCGTCACCGTCGGCTACATCGGCGGTAAAGTCGTCATCAATCCGACTGAAAGTGAGTTGCAGATCAGCGACCTTGACCTAAACCTTGCCGGCACCGCCGACGCCGTGGTGATGGTGGAGGCCGGCGCCAATGAACTGCCCGAAGAGACGATGGTGGAGGCGATCCGCCAGGGGCATGAGGTCATCCAGCAGCTTGTCAAGCTTCAGCAAGAACTGGTCAACAAGGCAGGCAAGCCCAAGCAGGAATTCGTCTCGCCAGAGGCCGACGCTGCGCTGGCGCAGGCGGTAGCGGATTTCGTGCGCCCACGCTTCGAGCAGGCATCCAGCACCACCAACAAAGCCGAGCGGTCGGCGGCAATGGAGAGCATCAGGAGCGACCTGCTCACCGAACTGGCGCCGAAGTATCCGGAGCGCGAAAAAGAGCTTATCGGCCTCTTCGAGAAAGAAGAGAAGCGCTTCGTCCGCACGCAGATCCTGGAGAAGGGTATTCGCCCCGACGGACGCGGCGTGAAAGATATCCGCCCGATCTGGTGCGAAACGTCGGTGTTGCCGCGCACGCACGGCTCGGCCATCTTCACGCGCGGCCAGACACAGGTGCTGAGTGTGACGACGCTTGGCTCGCCAGGTGAAGAACAAATGCTAGACGGCCTGAGCGGTGAGGAGAGCAAGCGTTACATTCACCACTACAATTTCCCGGCGTTCAGCGTCGGTGAGGCGCGTCCCTCGCGTGGGCCCGGTCGCCGTGAGATTGGCCACGGCGCGCTGGCCGAGCGCGCGCTGCTGCCGGTCATCCCGACGAAAGAAGAGTTTCCCTATACTATCCGCGTCGTCTCGGATGTGCTTAGCTCCAACGGCTCGACCTCGATGGGGTCTACCTGCGGCAGCACGCTCAGCCTGATGGACGCCGGTGTGCCGATCAAGGCGCCGGTCTCCGGCGTGGCGATGGGCCTGATTACCGAGGACGGCGCGACGCTCAGCAAGTACGCGATTCTGACGGACATTCAGGGTCTCGAAGATGCGATGGGCGACATGGACTTCAAGGTAGCCGGTACGGCAGACGGCGTGACGGCGCTCCAGATGGACATCAAGATCAAAGGGCTGACGCCGGAGGTGCTGGCGCAGGCGATGGCGCAGGCCAAAGAGGGCCGCATGTTCATCATGGATAAGATGCTGGAGGCGCTGCCAGAGCCGCGCGCTGACCTGTCGCCCTATGCGCCGCGCATCCAGTCCATCAAGATCAACACTGACAAGATCGGCGTAGTCATCGGCCCAGGCGGCAAGACGATCCGCCGCATCCAGGACGAGTCCGGCGCGAAGATTGACATTGACGAGGACGGCGTGGTGCATATCGCCTCGAACTCTGGTGAGGGTATGGCGAAGGCGATGGAAGCTGTGCGCGCGCTTACCGAAGAGGTCGAGGTCGGCAAGATATACACCGGCACGGTCCGGCGGCTGGTGGATTTCGGCGCCTTCGTCGAGATTCTGCCGGGCAAAGAGGGCCTGGTGCGTGTCTCGCAACTGGCGGACTATCACATCAACCGGCCAGAAGATGTTGTCGCGCCGGGCGATGAGATCACGGTGATGGTGGTGGAGATTGACCCACAGGGGCGCATCAACCTCTCGCGCCGCGCCGCGCTGAGCGGAGAAATGCCGACGGCGGAGGAACTGGAAGCCGACCGCCCGCCACGCAGCAGCGGCGGTCCACGGGGTCCACGCGGCGGCGGCTTTGGTGGTGATCGCGGCGGCTACGGCGGGGGCGACCGCGACCGTGGCGGCTACAATCGCGGCGGCCCCGGTGGACCACGCGGTGGTGATCGTGGTCCTGGCGGCGGTCGCGGCGGCCAGGGTGGTGGCGGCAATCGCGGCGGCTACGGCGGCAATCGCGGCCCCAACTACCGCTAACTACAGCAGACACATCTCAGCGAGAGATACAATAGGGCAACTGGCGCTTGTCAGTTGTCCTATTCTTTTTGCCACCAAAAGCATGTGGCCGGTTCTAGAGAAGTGACTATGGAAAAGAAACAACCATCGGCACGAGCAGTCCGTGCAGCCAAACGAGCCGCAGAAAGAAAAGCGACGGAAGAGGGATGGCAAGCGAAAGTTGCGCCACATTTCGGTTATCTAGAGACCACTTATGGCTTCCGTATTGCCCAAGTTGACGCATCTAGCTACTGGGCAATACGGCTCGTCTACCAGAATGCTACCACTGCTATTGTTATTGACCGCAGCATCGAGTTTAGCAGGGTCGAGCTATCATTGATCCGGCTCGTTGATAGCGCGATTCCCAAGCCCGTCATTTTTGTTACTCCTGAAGTAACGTTGCATCAATTCCTCTTTGACAACCTTTTGCAAATACGGGCACCGGATGCCCTTGCAAAGCTGCACACATTGGGTGGACTAGGCGACGAGCAGGTTGAATCTAGCTTGGCATTCCTGGCGCAAGCGCTGAACGACTACGCCTCCGACGTGTTGCGCGGCAATTTCACCATCTTTGCCGCGTTAGAAGCGATGGTCAAGCAACGTGCAAGCGAACATTCACCGCAAATTACCATTTTGGTTCCATCTGACACTACAAAAGAACACAAACAACAGTTAGCCGAGAAAACACAACAGATGACGCCAACAGTGCCGGTAGTTGTAAAGGAATATCAACGGCGCGCTGGCAGGAAACGTAAACGACCCACCAGCACGCCAGACGATGCAGTATAAGCTCGCCCGTTCAACGCGGGTGCAATCGTTGCTTATTGCCCTACTCGTTCGTCTGCTCATCCGCCTCAAATAATGGCGGCTGTAACTCTTCCTGGCGCTCCCGCTGCAACTGCTTATAGTTGACCGGGTTGGCATGCTGCTTGCCAGTCAGTGCCCTATCTGGCGGCGCACACCTTCTGCTATTTCGTCAGCGTCGCGGCGGTCCTGTTCGAGCATGGCGAAGTTCTGGCTGCCGTGTGTCTGGTGCAGAGCCTCGGCAGTAGCTTCAGCAAAGCCAGTAATGGCAAGTTCCATCATCGCGTTAGAGTTGCGCCAGGACTCGTTAGGTTTGAACCCTACGATTTCTCTCTGCGCGCCTGTTTGCAAGCGTTCCGTGCCGACTTGCGCCAGCCAGCGCTTGAACGGTTCGGCTTTGGGCGACGGGATGGACTGGATGATACGCAGCAATGCTTGGGTGTCGGCGGCATCGGTCACGCACATCTCACCGTCAGCCGAGCGCATTTGCAACTGAATGACACGATTGAGGGTCTCGGTTGCTCCTTGCCGCTTCAACCGTCCTTTCACTTTCCGCCAATAGAGCGTAGCATCTTCGTCCGTGAGCAACGCCATAATATCGTGAAGTGAAAAATACCATCGCCCATTCAGGTACGCCTTGCGAATACGCTCTTGATAGGGCACCAATTCATTTGCCATCGCAGCCAGCCCTTTCGTGAAGCAGAAATAAAAGAACCTGTTGCCCACCACTCGAACAAGTGTACCAGACGCCGCTCGCATTGTCAATCGTACACTGAATCGTCATTGGAGCAGCAGGCAACGCCGATGAGTGCGCTGGTATACCTCTTGCCCATCCTCTCGTTGGAGCGCGCCACCAGTGTATGAGTGTTTGGCGCCGCTGCAGGGATAGACCGAAAAGCGAGGGTAACACCATGCAAGAGCAACCTGGCGTGTCACCGGAACATGATCCGATGAGCATCCCCTATCCATCCCAGGGCGAAACCGTGACGCAGCCGGAGAGCGTGCGGCGCGATACTGCCGCTCCGGCTGCACCTGCGCCTGCTGCCGGCGCTGGTCACGCGGACGCGGCGCTCATCGCCAAAGTGAAGGCGGAAATTGACGCCGACGCAGCGCGCCTGACTGGCATCTTCAAAGATATCCATGAGCATCCTGAGCTTGGCTTCATGGAGACACGCACCGCCGATATCGTCGCGCGCGAACTCAAGGCGCTTGGCTTTGAGGTGACAACCGGCATCGGCAAAACGGGCGTGGTTGGCATCCTGCGCAACGGCGACGACCCTACCGTCATGTACCGGGCGGATATGGATGCGAACGCTGTCGAGGAGGCCACCGGCCTACCCTACGCCAGCAAGGTGCGCGGCCATCGCGGCGATGGCAAAGAAGTGCCGGTCGGGCATATGTGCGGCCACGACGCCCATGTCACCTGGATGCTCGGTATGGCGAAGGCACTGGTCGCGGCAAAGGCAGACTGGCATGGCACCCTCATTCTGGTCGGCCAGCCCGCCGAGGAGCTTGGAGCTGGCGCGAAGGCGATGGTGGACGACGGACTGTATGAACGCTATGGCGTTCCGGTGCCCGATTATCTCTATGGTCTGCATACCGCGCCGCTGCCCACGGGCACGCTGATAAGCGGCAGCGGCGCTCGCATGGCCGGCACTGACCTGATTGATGTGACGTTTCATGGCATCGGCGGCCACGGCTCGTCACCACAGACCACGAAAGACCCCATCATCATGGCGGCGCTGGCCATCGTCGAGTATCAGATGATTATCTCGCGAGCGATTGACCCGCAGGAGGCGGCGGTCCTCACCGTTGGCTCCGTGCAGGCGGGGAACGACAATAATGTCATTCCGTCCGAGGCGCTGGTGAAGATCAATCTGCGCTGGTTCAAACCTGCGGTACGCGAGCAACTGGTGAAGGGTATCGAGAACATCAACCGCTCAATTGCTTCGGCGTATGGGCTGCCCGACCATCTGCTGCCGACGATGACGATGAAGGGCAGTGTGCCGCCGCTCATCAACGATGCGTCCCTGGTCGAACGCATCAATGTCCCGTTGAAACGTGAACTTGGAGAGCAGCGGGTTCTCACAGACTTTCCCGCTCTCATGGGATCGGAGGACTGCCAGATGCTGATGGGTGACAAGCAGAGCATCAAACTCGCCTACCTCCAGGTTGGCACGGCGCCGCCAAAGATATTTGCCCAAGCCCGTGCTGAGGGCAAGTTCATCCCATTCAGCAACCACAATCCAGACTATCAGGTGGACCTCGACGCGATCCCATTGGGCGCCAAACTTGCAGCGGTCGGCGTGCTGGAGATGCTGGCGTCGCCCACGCTGTAATGGCGCTGTAACGAACGACCATAACAAGGACAACAAAAACCGAGGTGCATCCCAAAAGGGACACGCCTCGGTTTCTTTTTTCTTCACCAGTCCACCAGCGCGAGGGCCAATAGCGCCTATCAGTCTATCGCGCCGGTGGTAGATGGTCAGCGAAAGAGTTGCCGCCTAGTACTCCGGCATTGGCGGAGCCGCCGGCTTCTCCTTCTCCGGGATGTCGGTGATAAGCGCCTCGGTCGTCAGGATCATCGCGGCGATGGAAGCGGCGTTCTCCAGCGCGGAGCGCGTCACCTTCGCAGCGTCAATCACACCGGCCTCCACCATGTCCTCGGTCTTGTTGTCGAGAACGTTGAAGCCGATGTTCTTGTCCTTCTTCTCCTTCTGCGCGCGGCGAACCGCCTCGACAACCACCGCGCCATCCTGACCAGCGTTGGTGGCAATCGTGCGCAGCGGCTCTTCCAGGGCGCGGCGCAGAATCTGCACGCCGGTCGCTGCATCGCCCTCAGCCTGCACCTTATCCAGCGCCTCAATGGCGTTCAGCAGCGCGACGCCGCCGCCCGGCACGTAGCCCTCTTCCACAGCGGCGCGGGTCGCCGAAACGGCATCCTCCACGCGCGTCTTGCGGAACTTCAGCTCAACCTCGGTGCCTGCGCCAACTTTGATCAGACCCACGCCACCGGAGAGCTTCGCCAGGCGCTCCTGGAGCTTCTCCTTGTCATAGTCGCTGGTCGTATTCTCGATCTCTGCGCGGATCTGCTTGATGCGCGCCTGGATCGCTTTCGGATCACCCTTGCCCTCAACGATGGTCGTGTCATCCTTGCGGGAAATGACGCGACGCGCCTGGCCCAGGTCTTCCAGCGAAGCATTCTCCAGGCGGCGGCCCGTCTCCTCAGAGATCACCTGGCCACCCGTCAGGATGGCGATGTCCTGGAGCATGGCCTTGCGGCGGTCGCCAAAGCCCGGGGCCTTGACCGCCAGCACATTCAGGATGCCGCGCAGCTTGTTGACCACCAGCGTCGGCAGCGCCTCGCCGTCCACATCCTCCGAGATGATGACGATGTTGCGGTTGCCAACCTGCGTCAGCTTCTCCAGCACCGGCAGGATGTCCGCGACGGCGCTGATCTTCTTATCCGTGATGAGAATATAGGCGTCTTCGATGACAGCCTCCATGCGGTCCGAGTTCGTCACAAAGTACGCGGAGCTATAGCCCTTGTCGAGCTGCATGCCTTCGACAAACTCCGTCTCGAAGCTGATGCCACGGCTCTCCTCGATGGTGATGACGCCATCGCGGCCCACGCGCTCCATCACCTCAGCGATGAGCTGGCCGATCTGCGGGTCGGCGGCGGAAACTGTGGCGATCTGCGCGATTTCCTTCGAGCCTTCCACCGGCGTCGCGGACTGGCGAATGTACTCGACCACCGCCTCAACACCCTTCTCGATGCCCGCGCGAAGCTGCATGGGGTTGGCGCCAGCGGCGAGGTTCTTCAGACCCTCGTTGACGATGGCCTGCGCCAGTACGGTTGCCGTCGTCGTGCCGTCGCCGGCAACGTCATTGGTCTTGGTGGCGGCTTCCTTGAGGAGTTGCGCGCCCATATTCTCAAACGGATCTTCGAGCGAGATTTCCTTCGCGACGGTCACGCCGTCATGCGTCACCGTCGGAGCGCCAAACTTCTTATCGAGCGCAACGTTGCGCCCTTTGGGGCCGAGCGTCGTTTTGACGGCGCCTGCCAGTGTATCAATGCCCTTCTTGAGCGAGCGGCGGGCCTGCTCGTCAAAGACAAGTTGCTTTGCCATGTGTCGTACTTATACTCCTGTAGATACCAAAAAACTTACTTGTCAAGGATGGCGAGGATATCGGACTCGCGCAGGACGAGCAGGTCCTCATCCTCATACTTGAATTCGGTGCCGCCATATTTGGCGAAGAGTACCCGGTCACCCTCTTTGACTTCGAGCGGCGTGCGGTCTCCCTTTTCGGTCAGTTTGCCAGCGCCAACGGCGACGATGACACCTTCCTTGGGCTTCTCTTTGGCCGTATCAGGAATCACGATGCCACTCTTGGTGACCTCTTCCTTTTGCGCGGGCTTGACAACCACACGATCTCCGACGGGGCGAATCTTGCTGGCCACGCCTTTGTCCCTCCTGCTGGATTCAGACTTGTTACTCTTTGTTGCCATGTCATTCACGATCTAGCCGGAAGCTAAAAATGGTGGCAAGTAGCGCCTATAAACGCCTCCGGCGCTATGTGACATAGCCCAGCACGGCAGCCCAGCACGCGGCTGACCGCAGCGGTCCGTGTCACAGTCCACAGGAGAGTATGCCTCAGAGAGCATAGGCATGTCATCAGTGCGGCGTTAGAAACATATAGGAGTTGCGTAAGAGAACTGTTAGAGGATATCATAGCCATCGCTTGCCGCTCACCGGCCTCTATACATCTCTATTCTGCACACCTCTATTCTGCCCGCTTCTATCAAAAAGCCGCCAGCATCCGATGGCATATCTTCTGCGCTATGCTGAGTAGCAACCATCGTCCGGCCAGTAAGAAGAGAAGAGTACTCCTATGGATGCTGACATGATGGGCGACCAGGAACCACTGCCAGAGAATGACACGAGTGTAAATAAACTGGCATCTGAGAAGACACTACATGTCTCAGCCCGACAATCTGCATCTGCTGCGCCCGGAGGACGGCGGCAAGGTGTGACCATCGCGCTCAATCGCTTCTTGTCGTCGCCTTCGGTGGCGCTGATCTGGGGCGCGCATGGCTTGCTCAGCCTGGGCATCGGGCTACTGTTCTTCAGCGAGTTCGGCGCAGCGCTTGGTCCCATTCGCGTCATACTGGGCGTCTGGGTCCTCCTGACTGCTGGGGCGGCTGCCTGGCGCTGGTATCTTGGCTGGTATCTCGACGGCCAGCGCTCGCTCCCTCTATTATCCGAGTCAGGAATCGGTCTGGTCGCCGGTATTGTGGTCTTGCTGGGTGGTGGGCTGTCGCTCCTGGCGATCATGTGGGCCGTTGGATTGTTCTGGATTGCCGCCGGACTGCTCGAACTCATCGCCTGGTTTCAGCGCCCTGGTCCAGCAATCCAGTGGCCCTGGATATCCGGCGTCATCCTGTTTGTTGGGATCGTCTTCTTCACGTTTCCCACGCCGCTGACGCCCATTCTTACGCTGTTAGGATGCGCCTGGGCCATCGCGCTTGGCATTATCCATCTCCTGCGCTGGCTCTGGCTCATTCGGCACGCTGGGCATTTGGCATCTCCCGCGCAACATCCATCTCTGCTGCGCCGGATACTGCTCATAGGCGTGCCAGCCGTGCTGCTGACGGCACCCGTCCTGGGCTATGGACGTGTACTCGCCACCTCCGCTTCAGAGAATATCCGCCAGGGATCACTCAATGCGTTCTATCAGGTTCCAACGCATCTAGCGCAGGGAGCGCCTGGCAGCATCGTGCGCATCGAGCCACTTGTGACCCCAGGCGTCACCGGGCGTGGCTGGCGCATCCTCTTTCGCTCGCAGGATCAGCAAGGGCGCATGACGGTCTCCTCCGGCGTGGTCTATGCGCCTGCCTCTCCGGGCAGTGGTCGCCTTGTGGTAGCCTGGGCGCACGGAACCGTCGGGCTGGCGCCCACCTGCGCCCCCTCGCGTCAGGCCGTTGACCCGGCTATCTCACCCTGGCTCAATGACATGCTTGCGCATAACTGGGTCGTCACTGCGCCCGATTATGCGGGCGCTGGCGGCACTGGCGGGCCAGGCGTCACTGAGAAATATCTCATCGGAGCCGAGCAAGGGCGCGACCTGCTCAATAGCGTGCGCGCGGCGCGCAACATTCCTGCCGCTGGCGCGGGAACCCGCTTCGCCATCTACGGTCACTCGCAGGGCGGCAGTGTTGCGCTCTTTGGCGCGGCGCTGGCTTCCACCTATACACCAGAACTCACGCTTGTCGCAGTCGGCGCAGTCTCCGCCGCCTCCGATGTTGGCGGAGTCCTTCACGAGCAATGGAAATCGTCACTTATCGGCTGGCTGCTCGGTCCGATGGTGGTGTACTCCTGGACTCGCTATTATCCCAACCTGAGCGCGAGCGCAATTCTCACCGCCGCTGGGCGCAACCAGTATCAGGAGATAGCGACTACCACCTGCCTGAATGACCTCGTGCCCATCCTGGTCAACCCGCATATGGGAGCTTTCCTCGCCAAAGATCCCACGACGGACCCGGCCTGGCGTCAGGCGTTTCTCGCTAATCAAGCGCCGCTCGTTCCTAAAGATATTCCCGCGTTCATTGGCCACGGCCTCGCCGATCCACTTATCAACCCAGCATTCTCGGCCTGGCTTGTCACACGCTATTGTGCCAACAGCACTGCCATCACAACCGATTGGCTTCCAGGCGTCGGACACGGCGACGCCGCGATCAAAGCTGCGCCGCAGTACATCAACTGGCTGGCGGCAATTGCTAGCGGCAAACAGCCAACATCAGATTGTGGCAAACCATTGCCGGTCGCGCCTGCGCATCCACTGGCTGCATAAGCATCCGTCAGCATCATAGACGAGGGCGTAGACAAGACGCTGGAATACAACTTGCACACCTACGAGATGCCTTTCTATCAAACCCATGCCTGGATACACCTAACCTGAACACCAAACTACAAACAATTATTGGGTCTACACAACTGGAAGGCGCTATCCAGGACACGTCCAGAGGGAGATCGAGATGCTGGCACGTACGCCAACAATGGCAGAACGTCTGGTCGCTGAAGCGTTGGGCACCTTCATCCTGGTATTCGTCGGCTGCGGCGCTGTCAGTCTGACCGCGCTCATACCTTTCAACGGACGCTTTCCGGTGGGAGAAGCGAACTTACTGTTGAGCGCGTTGGCCTTCGGATTCGCGCTCTTCATCGCCGTTCTCGTCGTGGGCAGGGTCTCTGGCGCGCATGTCAACCCAGCCGTCACGCTTGGCCTGGCGGTGATGGGCCGCTTCCCCTGGAATGAGGTCGCTTATTACATCGGCGCACAGGTGGCCGGCGCTATCGCTGGCGCGCTCGGCATCGCCGCCATCTATGGCAAATTCGCCTCCACCTTCGGCCATCTCGGTGCGCCGTCGCTCTCCATCGGCACCAGCGCCTTGCAGGGCATCGTTGCCGAGGCGATTGGGACGGCGATCCTGATGCTGGCAATCATCGCCACAGCGGTAGACCGGCGCGCGCCCGCTGGGTGGGCAGCGCTGGGCATCGGGTTTGCGCTGGGCGCGGCAATCATGGTTTTGGGGCCAGCCACCGGCGGCTCGCTCAATCCTGCGCGCGCTTTCGGGCCAGACCTCGTGAACGCTTTCTTCGGCACGCCTACCAACTGGGGCGTGTACATTATCTGTTATCTGATTGGCCCGATCATCGGAGCCGGTTGCGCCGCCTATCTCTATAGCTATTTCGCGCATTTGCCACGGCCAGCGCAGGAGCCACAGCGCGCGGACGAGCCGACGGAGACCACGGAAACGGGCGAGGGCGCAGGCGCTCCGGCATAGGAGTACTACGAGAACACTATGCGCTCACCTGCGGTTTTGGAGACCGCTGCTCTAAATAATCAACTCCCGCTCAATATGTGGTAATGGGGGGCGAACCTTGACGCAATGCCCCTGGTGGTGTATGCTGATGGCGTGCCATAGGTGGGTAGCTCAATTAGGCAGAGCAGCGGTCTCCAAAACCGCAGGTTGCAGGTTCGATTCCTGTCCCACCTGCCTCCCAATTTCGCATCAGGGCGCACGCTATTTTCATAGATAGCGTGCGTTTTCTCTTGCCCCGGCTTCGCCCCAAATTACGAATAGAGGGGGTAGCAATTGTTTATTTACTTAGTCGTTTTCAGGGAACAGCGACGGCTGGCGCTCTGCCTCGATGCGTTTCTGTTCGCGCTTCTGAAGTTCCCGGATGCTGACTGCTGGCGTCGGCAACTGCTCAGGAACGGTACCGCCTTGTTCGATAATGACCTGTCGCACCGCCGCCCCGGTCTGGTAATGTACCTGATTGGCCTTCTCTTTGGAATCCACCGGATCGTTCCGTAATCGCTGCTCCGTCAGACTGGCGCGGAAGAGGTTCGCCGCTAATTCATCTGGCCCCATCCAATCGAGGATTTGCTGCCCTTTCTTCAGCCCTTTGCGAGTGGCGATGTCGCGCGCCGTCTCACCGCCATAGAGTCCGCGATAGCCGAAGTCCTGGAAGAAAGCAAAATCCCGACTGGTGATGACACCCGCAGTTGCCGCCGCCTCAGCAAGTGAAAGATTGCGGTCTGCCATCTGGCCGCGCAGAAAGATTGCCCGCTGCTCAGGCGTCATCCCAGCGAGCAGATCACTCTGGGCGACTTCTTCTAATCGCTCGGTGCCGACTTTCGCCAGCCACCGCTTAAATGGTTCGGCTTTGGGGCTGGGAATGCTTTGGATGATCCGCAGCATCGTCTCGGTATCGGCTGCATCGGTGGCGTAGCTCTTGCCATCAAGGGAGCGCATCTTCAGTTGCAATAATTTTGCGTGCAACTCACTGAACCCCTCATCCTTTGCCAGTCGGCGCTTGAGATCCGACCAGTAATTGCGCGGAATCTGAGCATCAGTCAGCACCGCGACTACATCAACCACGCTGAAGTACCAGCGATCATTGACCCACTGCCTCCGGATGAGGCGGCCATCGCCGTCAAATGGCAGAATTGTCTTGTCGTCGCTCACAAATTGCTCCCTTCTACTGGTTTTAACAAAAATCCGGCTGAAGTCCCCTGCCCTGTAGGCATGGGGATGAAAGCCGGGTCGTCCAATGGACGACGAAAACTGCCCATAACTGCCGATAAAGGCATAGGACCAACGGTACTCTTGCCGTTTTCTTGCCGCTATGCAAGAATAAACCACTATGAGCAACAAGGCGACGCACCGCAAAACCTATAATTACAAATTGGAACCAACCCCTGAGCAAGAACAGGCAATGGAAACGGTTCTGCGGCACTGTCGCACCCTCTACAATATTGCATTGGAACAGCGCAAAACGTGGTGGCAACGCGGACAAGGTATCGGTGCTAGCTACTATCAGCAGCAGAATGAGTTGCCAGACCTCAAGGAATCGTTTGCTGCGTTCAAGCAAGTGCATAGCTTAGTCTTGCAAGATGTGTTACGCCGACTGGAAAAAGCGTTTGAGAGCTTTTTCCGCCGCGTGAAGCATGGAGAACAACCCGGCTATCCGCGTTTCCAGGGCAAAGATCGCTATCATTCTTTCACCTACCCCCAATATGGCAACGGCGCGACGCTAGACGGCGGATTGCTCAGTCTCTCCAAGCTAGGCCGCGTCAAAATTCGCCTGCATCGGCCCCTGGAAGGCACCCCCAAGACGGTCACGCTGTCCAAAGAGGCGGATGGCTGGTACGCCTGCATCTCCTGCGAGGGCGTGCCACTACAGCCGCTTCCCAAGACAGGCAAGGTCACTGGCATAGATGTCGGGCTGAAAGTCTTTTATGTGACAGCGCACAATGAGGTCTGTGAGAACCCGCGCCACTTCAGGAAAGCAGAAGCGGCGTTGCGCCGCAAGCAGCGCAAGCTCGCTCGCTGTGAAAAGGGCAGTAAGAACCGCGAGCAGGTGAAGGCGCAAGCTGCCAAGCAGCATCAGAAGGTCAAGCGGCAACGCTGCGATTTTCATCACAAAGAGGCGTTGCACCTCATCCGCCAGTACGACACGATCTATCTCGAAGATTTGCAGGTCGCCAACATGGTGCGCAATCGCCACCTGGCGAAGTCTATCAGTGATGCTGGGTGGGCACAGTTCCGCTCCATACTCGAGTACAAGGCAGCATGGGCCGGTAAGCGAGTGGTCGCGGTTCCTCCACACTATACCAGCCAGGTCTGTAGCCGGTGTGGCGCCTATGTCCAGAAAAGTCTCAGTGTGCGGACCCACGTGTGTCCAGAATGTGGCTTGGTGCTGGACCGCGACCACAACGGCGCTATCAACGTGTTGCAAGCAGGTCTGCAACAAGATGAACAAGCCCAGGCAGAACAGGTGGGGGCACCGCCTTCGGGGGGTAACGTAGCGGGGTGCCGCAGGCGTTCTCCGAGAAGCCCCGTGCTTTAGCACTGGGGAGCATGTCACCAAGTAAGGTCATTATGCCTCAAAAGCCCGTTGAGAACAAGTGTTCCATCCTATAATCCCATTCAGCCAATATCACCTTGAGGCATCGTTAGTGTGTGGCAAAGACCTGGGGTTCGGGTAGTGGTATGCCATCTTGCTGTGCCCACATGATGAGAGATTCGATCAAATCCTCTCCTTGCTTGACCGCCTCTTCATAAGTATCGCCATGTGTGAGATTGCCCGGAAACTCCGGGATAGAGACTATAAACGCCTGATCTTCATCTGACCACTGGATAATCATTGAGTAGTGCAAATGCTGCTTCTGCGTGCTGCTCACGGTTGCCTCCTCTTTGCCTCGCGGACCTGCTCAATTGCTTGACGCACTTCGCGTTCCTGGTATGGTTTCGCGTCATCTTTCGAGTGCCCAGCTATCGAAACATGACCTGGATAGAGTGGGTGAACCCAACGCCGGTGGCTGCCCTTCCCAGGTTGTCGTGTAAAGCCTTCTTTGCTCAGCTCTGCTTCGAGTTCACGCAATTTTCTTGGCATGTCACCTCCACGGCACTCCCATGTTAGCATATCCTTGTTCATTAGGTGGCATTTCTGCGGTTTGCTCACTTTGTGTCTATATATCCTACTATCGCTGAGAGCGTAGGAGGAATGCGGCTGCAACTCAACGAATTGCAGCCGCTATGCTAGGATAAACAGACCAGCCACGCTCTCTACCCCCAGATCGGTTGGTAGGTGAGGATGAGCGCCCCCGTTCTGGTTGTGCCGGAACTGGCAAGGTGCAAGTGATTGAGACTATCCCCAGCCTTGAACAGTTGCTCTCCACCGCTGACCAGGATGGGATACACCACCAGTATCAACTCGTCCAACAGGTCCAGGCACGCCGGGCAGACAAGACTTCTTCTATCTTGCGCTTTTTCTTTATCAGCAATGGTCCAGAAAGAAGGTGGCCTGTGGCTAATACTGCCACAGGCCCTCAAATGAGAGGACTATTATGTTCGCAGACAGATCACACATCGGTCTGAGGAGGCCTAGCGTAAGGACGAACGAACGCGAGCAGGGTGGCACCTACCGCTAGAGCTGCGGGTGGTAGCAAAAATAGCACAAAACTGATCACCGCAATCACAGCGAAGACCAGCGTTGCCAGTGCCAATAATAGTCTTCCTGGAAGAAAATCGAACACCCCATCAGCCGTGACACCCAGGGCAATACTAAGGAGTATCACCCCAAAACCAATAAGATCACGTTGCACGCTATCTGGCTCAATGAAGCCACCAAAGTAAGTAAAAGCTGCAACAGTGCCAGCCAGAATAATAGCCAGCCACCCAAGTAAGAGTTCAACGCAGTTCAGACCCATGTTCGCTGTCCTCTCTCGAAGTGGCGCGCTTCTTCATCATGGCAACAATCTCTTTGGCCCATTGCTTCGACTTCACTGTGCCAAACCATCTGGTCCACCGAAGGCAATAGGTGAGTGTATCAATGCGCAGGCGGAACGGCTGAACAAGCGGACCACCTCGCTAGACTGACCATTTCCCCAAATGAATTCTGCTTCTATAAGCTACTTCCACCCAACCCCAACGCATAAATTCGCTATATCCAAAGATGTCTTATTCTACCTGATATTTGCCAAAATATCAGTGTTGGTTGCACATACGAGGCTGCCCAGGCGCGTGGTAGACTGAGCCAGGGCAGTTGGCATCACCAGCGGGGATATAAGGCAAACAATGAACTATCCATACACCGAGATACGCGAGAGCAGACTATACTTCACTGGCAACCGCGTGCCAGCCTCGTGAATTCACCTGCCCTCAAACAGGAAAACCAAACTTAGTTGACATTGCTTGGCAGGAGGATAGTCTGTGATGGCAATCTGGCATAATCCTGGTCCTGGATGGCAGATACTTACTCCCACTGGTTTCCCGGACGAAGCAACACTTCATACGCTTGTCGAGCAGGCTCCTCAGATGTTGCCTTTGGCTGGTTCTCCACACCTGACAGTAGTTGGCCGTGAGGTATTGCTTGGCAATGGTTACGCTGACTTGCTTGCGCTTGAGCCGACAGGGCAAGTTGCAATTGTTGAAATCAAACTTGCCAAGAATGCAGAAGCACGGCGAGCTGTTATTGGTCAAATCCTGGGATATGCAGCCTATTTGCAAGGAGCGACGTTTGAACAATTTGAGCAGGTGATTTTAGCTCATCACCTGCAAAAACGCGGATTTGTAAACCTTGCCGATGCTGTAGCTTCCGAAGATCAGGAAAACTCGTTTGATGCTGCAAGTTTCGCGGATGGAGTGGCGCGAAGTCTTAGGGATGGTCGTTTTCGCCTCGTTATCGTACTGGATTCTGCCCCAAGCGAACTTGTTCGGATTGCAACATTTTTGGAATCTAGCACTGATAAGCTGGTTATTGATTTGATTACGGTATCATCCTACGATGTGGGCGGAACACGTCTCCTGGTGCCGCAACGTGTGGAAGGTGAACAAGAGAGGGCTATGAATGACTCTCTCCCTACTCCACATAAGATTGCTCAGGGAAAGCTGGCAAGTGGTGCAGATGATTTTGTTGCGTCAATTGCTCAAGCGCCAGAAGAAAAGCGGCCGGTACTTGAAAAGCTGGCGGTATGGGCGGATACTCTTGAAAAACAAGGATTGGCGCGCTTGAGTACCTATCACGGCACATCAGGAATGACTACGCTGCTGCCTCGCCTTTTCGTTGGCGATGTGGGCCTGGTGACTATCTATAATGGCGCTAGCGGTCCGCTTCAATTTTGGCGCAGTGTTTTCGAGAAACGAGCGCCAGATAGCATCGCAGCAGTAGAACAAATCACTGGCAAGAACATGAAACAAGGGAGTACGACGCTTGCCATTTCCGATGAATTACTGAGCGTGCTTACGGAGGCATACCGGCAGGCAGCGAAAGTGATAGCAGCAAAATGAACAAAACGAAAGGCGAAGCAATGGGCAACGCAACGGCAGAGCAGTTGTTCGCCGCGCTGGGCGAGCGCATCACCGCCGCAATGGAACGGCTGCGCGTGCCGGGGGTCGCGGTGGGCGTCCTCTTCGAGGGCAACGAGTACGTCGCGGGCTATGGCATCACCAGCGTGGACAATCCCTTGCCGGTGAACGGCGACACGCTCTTTCAGATCGGCTCGACCAGCAAAACCGTCACCGCGACGGCGGCGATGCGTCTGGTGGAGCAAGGCAAGCTGGACCTCGATACGCCGGTGCGCGCCTATCTGCCAGAGCTACGCCTCTCCGATGAATCGGTCGCCGCGCGAGTTACGCTGCGCCATCTCTTTACGCATACCGGCGGCTGGATTGGTGACTATTTCAACGACTTCGGCAATGGCGACGACGCGCTGGCGAAGATGGTGGCCGCGATGGAACCGCTGCCACAACTGACGCCGCTCGGTGAAATATGGTCGTATAACAACGCTGGCTTCTATATCGCCGGGCGCGTCCTCGAAGCCGTCACCGGCAAACCCTATGAAACGGTGATTCAAGAGCTGGTGCTGACACCGCTGGGCATGAAGATGTCGTTCTTCTTCCCCGGCGACCTCATGACCTATCGCTTCGCCGTCGGCCACAACGAACGCGAGGGCAAGACAGTGGTGGCGCTCCCCTGGCCACTGCCGCGCGCCGCGCATCCCGCCGGTGGCGTCACCTCCACCGTGCGCGACCAGTTGACCTATGCGCGCTTCCATATGGGCGACGGCACGGCCAGCGATGGCACGCGGCTACTCGCACCGGAGACGATGGCGCTGATGCAAACGCCAATTGTGCCCGCCGGCGGCACCACCGAACACATGGGCATCACCTGGATGCTGCGCCATGTGGGCAGCGTGCGCATCGTCGAGCATGGCGGCGCCACCAACGGCCAGCTTTCCGCCTTCCTGATGGCGCCGGAACGCCAGTTCGCCCTCACCATCCTCACCAACGCCGATACCGGCGGTCAGCTCAACAGTGAGATGGTTAAATGGGCGCTTGACCAGTATCTCGCCGCCAGCGACCCGGAGCCGCAGCAGCTTGATATGCCGGAGGAGCAACTGACGGCGTATGCTGGCCGCTACACCAGCGCCGCCAACGACCTCGATCTCTTCCTGCGCGACGGCGTGCTGATCTTGCAGGATATCCCCAAAGGCGGCTTCCCCACGCCAGATTCGCCGCCGCCGCCAGCGGACCCGCCGGTGCGGCTGGCGTTCGTTGCCGAGGACCGTGTGCTGGTGCTGGATGAGCCGCTGAAAGACGCCCGCGCCGAATTCCTGCGCGATGCCGATGGCAATCTCGTCTGGTTCCGCATCGGCGGGCGTGTCCACAAGCGCATAACTGACGAAAAGTAAGCAGAAATCGAAGAAATCCAAGAAATTGAGGTGCTACGATGCGGCTGGGATTGGCGCTTGGCTATTGGGGTGGACGACCCACCGACGCGACATCGCTGGTGTTGGAGGCCGAACGGCTCGGCTTCGATTCGATCTGGACCTCCGAGGCGTATGGCTCAGATGCGCTGACGCCGCTCGCGTGGCTCGGCGCGCTCACCAGCCGCATCAAGCTAGGCAGCGACATCCTGCAAATGCCCGCGCGCACCCCGGCGATGACCGCTATGTCCGCTGCCACGCTCGATCTGCTCAGCAACGGGCGCGTGCTGCTGGGCCTGGGCGTGTCGGGTCCGCAGGTGGTGGAGGGCTGGCATGGGCAGCCCTATGGCAAGCCGCTGGTGCGCACCCGCGAATACATCGAGATTCTGCGGACGATCTGGGCGCGCAAAGAGCCGCTGAATCATCAGGGCGAGGAGTATCACATTCCCATCGAAGGCGGCACCGGCCTGGGCAAACCGCTCAAACTCACCATTCACCCGTTGCGCCCGCGCATCCCGATTTATCTGGCGGCGCTCGGTCCGAAAAACGTTGAGCTGGCGGGCGAGATTGCTGACGGCTGGCTGCCAATCTTCTACGCGCCCACCCGCGAGGCAGATTTCCTCGCCGCGCTGGATGCTGGCCTGGCGAAACGCGACCCTGCCAGCGAGCCATTCGACATCGCGCCGACCGTCAATATCGTGCTGGGCGACGACGTGCAGGCATGCCGCGACATGCTTAAGCCGATGCTGGCGCTCTACATCGGTGGCATGGGCGCGCGTGGCAAGAACTTCTACAACGATCTCGCCTGCCGCTATGGCTACGAAGCGGCGGCCAAAGAGATTCAAGATCTGTATCTGGATGGCAAGAAGAAAGCGGCGGCAGATGCCGTGCCAGATGATCTGGTAGACGAGGTGGCGCTCTGTGGCCCGCGCGAACGCATTGCCGAGCGACTGGAACCGTGGAAGAGCTCACGCGCGACAACGTTGATCTGCGGCACGATCCAGCCAGAAGCGTTACAGGTGATGGCAGAGTTGGTGTTGTAGTGGCTTCAGCCGCTGTCAGAAGTATAAATGATACTAAATGCAACGTATTACAAACATATACTGGACTTTGGGGGAAAGACCGGGTATACTTTTCCCATCACCGAGAGGGATAGGCTGATATCTCTCCTCTCTCGTGGAGCGAATGGCGGGCTGATTTCCGCACGAACGCTCAATTTGGCAACGCGGCTGATTTCGCGGCGCCAGTGGTGGTACAGCGGGCTGATTTTCCGTAGAGCCACCTCGACGACGATCTGAGGCGGATTTTCTCGGTCGCCGGACGGCATCGGGAGGCTGATTTCTCCGGGAGCCACTATCTAATCGGGGCAGAGGTACCATCTCTGCCCCATTGATTTGTTTACGACAGTGCTGGCGAGGCGTAGATCATCCCGTTCGCATGGTAGGACCAACCAGGAGCGCCGTCACTCTCACGGAAGGTATAGACGGTTCCACTATCCGAGGCGACAAAGATCGCGCCAAATGCCACCGTCGGCGGCGAATCCACCGCGCTATCCAACATTTTGCTCCACATGACCTTGCCGGTCTGCGCGTTCAGCGCATAGAAGCCGCCCCCCTGCCCTCCGGCATAGACCATATCGCCATCCAGTGTCACCGCTGAGCCGGTTGGCAACGGTGGCTGCGCGGCGTTGCCAGTCGTCGCGTACTTCCAGGCCAGGCTGCCCGTCTGCGCATTCAGCGCATAGACGGTCTGGTCAGTTGAGCCGATATAGACCATGCCGTCACCGACGGCGGGCGGCGAAATGACGGAGCCAGCCGCCTGCGAATGCCAGAGTTGGTTGCCGGTCTGCGCATCCACCGCATAGACGGTATAGAAGCCGGACCCACCGACGTATACCACATTGTTCTTTACCACCGGCACACCGCCGAGGCCACCGTTTGGCTCAAACTTCCAGCGCAGCGCGCCGCTATTGGCGTCGAGCGCATAGAGGCCCGCGCCGGAGCCGACAAAGACCGTGCCATTGACGACGCTTGGTGTCGTATAGAGATGGTCATGTGCGCCAGCCAGCGGCAGCGAGAACACCCAGCGTTGGTGGCCGGTGGCTGCATCCAGCGCGTAGACGGCGGCGCCATCGCTATTGACATAGAGCGTCTGTCCAGAGAGCGCGACATAGCCATCATAGCCACTGTTGTCGCTGACACCAACTGTGCGCTGAAATGTCCAGAGCTTCTGGCCGGTGGTCGCGTTTACCGCATAGACGTTGCCGTCGTCCCCTGCCACATAGACAGCGCCATTCCCCACGGCAGGGATGCCGATGGTACCGGCGGTGTTGGTTTGCCAGCGGAGTTTCCCAGTCTCTGCATCCAGCGCAACGAGAAATCCGTCATTGTGCAGGCTCGCGCCTATCGTCGTCGTGACATAGATGGTGTGCTGCGCCAGCGAAGAGCCGAGCGATACCGTCGGCGTCACTGCTGGCGATTTGTCCTGCTGCGCCGCGCATGCCAGCAACAGGAAGCAGAGCAGCAGGATGGGCGCGCGGCGCAGATAACGCACCGGAGGCATCTGGTGTGCGCGACCATTGCGGAAATTGCGACAATACCGAGAACTCATAACCCCAATCTCCCCAACATGCGAGCGTATTTCCGCGATGTTCGAGTCTCGCGGCACCTCGTATTGCGCGCTATTGTGGGCCATCCGCAGGCCATTACGCCAGGAAAAGTACGCAATATGACGCGCAATCTGGTGGAAAAAGTGGCGTCTGCCGGGCGTACTATAATGCAGAGACAGAGACGCGAGTAGAGCCGGCTGTCGAATAGGCCTTCTGGCTCCCCTCTCCCGCGCACGGGGGAGGGGCTGGGGGTGGGGGACCTGACGCATGAATGATGAGACGCCATCCATTACCTTTGCCGCGCGCCTCAAAGCCGCACGCCGCGCCGCCGGACTCACCCAGGAAGAACTGGCAGCGCGCGCAGGTGTCAGCGTGCGCACGATCAGCGCGCTGGAAAACGGCGGCAAGCACACCCCCTATAAAGAGACGGCGCGTTTGCTGGCGGGCGCGCTGCATCTCAGCGTCGAGGACCAGCGGGCGTTCCTGGCCGCCGCACGCCGCGCCAGAGTCACTCGTTCCATCACCGCCAGCACAAGCACACCTGTGGTACCTGTGAACCGGCCAACCTTGAACCTGCCGCTGCCTGCCACGCCGCTGATTGGGCGCGAAGAGCAGCTTGCGGCCACCAGCGCCCTGCTGCGCCGCGCGGAGGTGCGCCTGCTCACGCTGAGCGGACCGCCGGGGGTCGGCAAGACACGGCTGGCGCTAGGGCTGGCAAACGGGCTAGCGGGCGATTTCACTGATGGCGTGTGGTTTGTCGCGCTGGCGCCGCTCGCGTCTCCGGCGCTCGTCGCACCGGCGCTGCTGCGAGCTATCGGCATCGCTACCCCTGATAAAAACGCCGAGAACGACGCGCTCCCCACGCTGATTGCGGCGCTGCGCGAGCGACACATGCTGCTGCTGCTCGACAATTTCGAGCAGCTACTGGCCGCCGCGCCACTGATCGCTGATCTGCTGGCAACCTGCGCTCATATAAAAGTCCTGGTGACGAGCCGCGCGACGCTACGACTGCGCGGTGAATATGTCGTCGCTGTTCCACCGCTGGCGCTGCCAGACCCCACCCAGCAGTTGCCACTGGATGCGCTGGCGCGGATTCCGGCGGTCCGGCTCTTTGTGGAGACGGCGCAGCGCACCAGACCGGCGTTCATGCTTACTGAAGGCAATGCGGCGGCGGTGGCCTCGCTCTGCCAGCGGTTGGATGGCCTGCCGCTGGCGCTGGAGCTGTCGGCGGCGCAGGTCGCCTTGCTCGCGCCGGATGAACTGCCGAAGCATCTCAACCAACATGTGAACCACGTGAACTCACTGGCGCTGCTCACCAACGGCGCAGCAGACCTGCCGGAGCAACAACAAACGCTGCGGCGGGCGCTCGCCTGGAGCTACAACCTGCTGACACCACAGGAACAGGCGGTCTTTCAACGGCTGGCGGTCTTTGCCGGTGGCATGTCGTTGGCTGCGGCGCAGGCCGTGTGCTGCGATTGCCTGCCTGCGGAGAAGCCAGACGCGGCGCTGGATAGGGCGGATATACTGCATGTGCTGCTGTCGCTCGTGAACAAGAGCCTGCTGCTGCGAGATGAGCGCGCGGCGGATGATTCCCCGGATGGGCCACGCCTACGGATGCTGGAAACCATCCGCGAGTACGCCAGCGAGCAATTGGCAGCCAGCGGAAAAGTGGCGCAGGAAGCGGCGCAGCGTGCCCACGCCAGCTATTATGTGACCACCTTCGAGGCGACGGAACACCTCCCAGAGCGGGAGCGCATTGCGCTGTTGCTGCGCTATGAGCGTGATCTCGATAATTTCCGGGCGGCGCTACGCTGGGCCATGAATAGCACATATCCTGGCGATAGCGAGTTGGGGCTGCGGCTGGCGGCGACGCTCGGCCTGTTCTGGTATGGCGCAGGTCATCTGGATGAGGGATTGCGCTGGCTGCGCGGATTACTGGCGCGCGCCGGAGACCTCGATGACCTGAGTGCTGCGGCTGAAGCCACCAATCCAGCGCGGCAGCGCAGCGCGGCTGTGCGTGGCAAGGCGCTGCACATCGCCGGCTGGATACTGCTTGATCGAGGAGAATACGCGCGCGCCGCGCCGCTGCTGGAACGCAGCATCGCCCTCTATCGCCAGACTGAGGAGGTGACGGCGCTGGCGGAGACGACGAATCATCTGGGCGTCGTACTCTTGCGGCAGGGAGATGCCGGGCGGGCGGAGACGCTGTTCCAGGAGGGGCTGGCATTGTACCGGCAGGCGGGTGTGCCGGGCGGCATCGCCCACACGCTGCGTCACCTGGGATGGGTGGCGGCAGAGCGGCGGCAGTATTCGCTGGCAGAAGCGTACTTTCAGGAGAGCCTGGCGCTGTATCGCTGCCTGGGAGATCAAGGTGGCGTCTCGCGGCTGCTGGACAGCCTGGCCTATCTAGCCTGCGAGCAACGGGCGTATGGCAGCGCGACCGCTTATCTCATGGAAAATCTGGCGCTGGTGCGGCAGAGCGGCGATCAACACGGCGAAGCCTTTGCGCTGGCGATGCTTGGGCAGGTAGCCTATGAGCAAGCGGACTATCAGCAGGCGGCAACACTCTGGCGGCAGAGTCTTGCGCTCCATCGCCGCCTGGGGCATCACTACACTGTTGCCTTCCGCCTGCTCTGGCTGGGCAACGTCGAGCGCGAACAAGACCGCTATGCGCAGGCGCTGGACCTGTACGAAGAATCGCTCACGCTCTACCAGCAGTTAGCGGTGACGGAAGGCGTCATGGCCTGCCTGCATAGTCTGGCGGATAGCGCGAGCCGCCTGGGGCGCGCAGAGCAGGCGGCCTGGCTCTGTAGCGCAGTCTCGCGGCTCCGCAAAACCACCGGCGCGCCCCATCCGGCAAACTTCACGCGGCTGGTGACGCTCACGCGCCGCGAACTGGGTGATGCCTGCTTCACCTCACTCTGGACCGCTGGCAGCGCCCTCACGGCGGAGCAGATCATCACCCGCGCACGGGATATGGCAGCGGAACTGCGCGCCGCCATCTCTTGACAGGCCGCCCGCCGCTATGGTACGCTTGCCTGCGTCGGGAAACGACTGGTTCTCTCGTCAAAAGCTGTCCAGAAATAGGGATGGCCCCACGGTGTAATCTGCACCATGAGGCCGTTCGATTGCGTCATCTTTTCAGCCTCCCGCAACCAAACCGGATGTTCATCATACGGTATCGCGCTTGGCCTGCGCAACTGCTGTCACTGGCAGGCAAGGAGCAGATACCACGAGCGACGCGAGGCTCTGAGAGGATGACGTTCACCACAGAAAGGTGAGGTCATCGCTATGCCTCGTAGAACACACGTCACTCGCTCACCTCGCTCATCGCGCTCGCCTCGTGTCCTGCATCTCTTAGGTCTGTCGCATCTGCTGCTGTTCTTGTGGCGCTTCCGCATCGGCTGGCGCTATGCCCGCTCCTTCACTACTCCCGCTCTTGCTTCTCTGCCGTCCTTCCCACCCGATCCCTGGGATACTCGCCCACCGCTGCCTGACCTCACCGGCTGCACCCCAGCGCAACGCGAGGCTATCCAGCTTGCCCTCGATTATGGCGTGGTAGCGCACTGCCTGGCGACTCGGACGGCACGTGGCGCGCAGGTGCAACTCTATGTCGCCTCAGTGGTGGGCTTGGGCCAGCCACACGCTTGCGCCCCGTTGCCTGAATACCGGCTGGGCATGGAGCGGATTGTGCGCGTGGAGGGGCGGCAGCGCCGTCTGCTCTGTGAGTGCCCATTGGGGCAGCGTGGCCAGCCCTGCGCCCATGTCGGCGCGACGTTGGTGCAGGTGTTGCGCTAGGCAACAAGAGCGAGCCAGCGAATAAATTCGCGCCTGGATGGCCTGCGGGCCGCGAAACCTGCCTCCGCAGGTTGGGAACAGGCATGCCTATCCCTAGTCCGCGCAGGCGGACTTGGCGGCTGAAAGCCATCCAGGCGCGGTTTCAACCGCCGGCCCTTTCTCACAGCAAGCCGGTGACGGCATCGGTGACGGTAAACGTGCCGGTCGCGCCGGAGACGGCGGCAATCGTCAGCGTGAACGACTGTGTTCCGCGCAGCAGTTGATCGGAGCAGAGGCCAGAGTTCGGCGTAATGACCACCTGCTGGCTCCCACCGGCGGGAATCGTGCCGCTGGCTGGGCTGGCGCTGGCCCAGGGTGTCGAACTGCCTGGAACCGTGCTGACAATCGTCGTCTGATATCCGACCGGCCCGCCCGTCTGGTTATAGAGCGTTACCGTGAACGACGGCAGCGCGAGGACCAGCGTACACTGCTGCTGGATATCCACCTCGCTGACGCTGAACGCTCCGGGAACCGCCGTTGCTGTGGGCTGCGGCGTCACCGTCGGCCCGCCCGGCGTCACGGTACTGCTGGGTGGTGTGCCGGACCCCACCGTCACCGTTGCGCCACCACCGCTGGACCCGCCCGGCGTCACCGTATTGTTCGCGCCAGTGCCACTATTTGCTGAAGTTGCAGTTCCCGTAGATTGCCCGGCAAAGGGGAACAGGTTGGATAAACCATTGGCGCCCAAAAACTGATGGTTTCCGGCACTCGTCAGCAGATAGACGCCGGAGCAGACGAGAAGCGCAGCAATCAGCACCAGTGAGATGACGGCGCGGCGGCGGCGCTTGTTCTGCGTCTCCAATTCCAATTGCCGTGGGCGAGGTACGGTCGGCCTGGTGGAGATGGCTGGCGCACCAGCCAATTCCTCCGTTGGGCCGGGAAGTTCGAGCGGCTGCGCAGCGCCCGCTAGAGCCGCACCCACGCCGATCATTGGCGCTCCGGCCACTGCTGCCCCAACAGGGACCTGTGGCGGTGGCAGTGGCACATAGTCCGGCTTGCCTAGCGTCACCTCCTGCCTGGCCTGCGCCACACGCCCGAAGCCATCAATCACCGCCAGCGTCACCGGGACTACTGGGATACGCGGCGCGCCTGCCGGTCGCTTGCTCTTGCCACGCGACTTACCCATTGCTCCCACTGCATCAATCGTTCGCCTATCAATAGTCACTTCCGGCGTATGGTCCTTCAGAAACGTCTGCCCACCATCGCATGACCACGCATAATCGTAGGGTGGATAGGAGGCGCTGAGAAGTTGCGCGCGCAGCACCGTGCTGAGCGGGTCCAACGGCGGCATGCCAGAGGCATCGGGCGCAGCATCCACCTGTTCGATGGCAATGGTAGGAGCAGGCGGGATAGGCGCTGGTTTCAGCGGAGCCGGTGACTTCAAGGGGACCGCGTAAAAGAGCGTGAGCGCGCCAGCGGCTACATCAAGATAACTGGGCGCGACCTCCATCCTCAACTGGCCGTCCAGCACGCTGAACCGCTGGACCAGGCTCTGCCCCAGCGCCGCGCGCACCAATCGCTCGCAATACTGCGCGCCAATGATTTCCGCCGCACGCTGGATATCGGTGGAGGCGGCTTCTTTGAGTTCATGCGGCGCAGGGCGATCTTTGGCAACGGCGGGCTGTGGAATCGTCTCGAACTCTAGCTTTGGCGAAGACGCAGCGACGCGCACCTGCCCATCCGGGGACGGAGAAAGCTGCAAAGCAATCACAGCGGAAGCGCTGACTACACCCTTCGAGAGAAACACCAGCATCGTCGCCGCGCCATTAGCAGCAAGCGCCAATTCCACTCCATCCAGCTTGGCAAGCCGCTCACCGTTGATATCGGTGATATCGTCGTGTTCGGAAATATTGCCGGAGCCACGCAACGCCTCAGTCGCGCGTTCCATCTCTTGATTGATGGCAGCGGCGCTGAAGGTCAGCGCGAAGTTGCAATCAGGATGCGCCGACAGCCGCTCTTGAAGCTCCTGGAGGCTGGCGGAATTCCTTCCGCGCGCTATGCTGGCCGGCTTGCCAGGAGCGCCAAAACTGCTCACATTGCCCATGTTGCCCATGTTGCCCATGTTGCCCATGATGACGGCGTTGCCATGCTTCGGCCCCAGGATGCGCACGCGCGTCGTCTCGCGGTCCATCTTGACGAAGCGACTGGTGAAGGTCAGCGGAAGCTGCGCCAGCCGCTCGACGAGACCGGCCCGCAACAGCGCAGCGATAGGAGCCAGCAGGTCTTTGTTCTCGCGGTCCTGCGGCAATGGCGTTCCGGCGTAGCGCAGATCGAGCGCGTGCAGATCGAGGCTCTCGGTGCGCAGCCCCAGGTACGAGACGCCGCCGGGATAGTGCTGCACCAGCGGCTTCATACGCGCCAGCACCGGCCCGCTGAACGACAGGATGCGCCTGGTTTGCGGCTGGCGAAAGCCACCATGCACCTGCAACGTCAGCAGGACATCACCGCTATCATCAAACTCCAGGCGCGGCGCATCCCACCACAGCGCAATCTCCCCATGCGGAGCGGGACCAGAAGGCGCGCCGCCGTGCCGTGGGCCGCCCGCCGGAGCCGAAACGCTCTGCGATTGCGCTGTACTCAGTTGCCTGGGCACATGTAATGGCGATGTCGGTCCCAGACTGAGGACCACATCCAGCAGCGACAGCCAGAAATCGGCTACCAGGCTCTGCCGGAACTGAATCGTACTCTCGAAACCTGCGCTATTTGCCACACCATGCTCCTTTTCCCCCATTCATTCATCATCAGAACAAACAGCCATATCCGTTGGCTGCATGCAGTTTACCAGAAAAGACACCGGGAGGGAAGATAGTACATAATTTTTGATGGATCAGATCAACGTCCCCAGTGGAAGAGTCGCGCGAACCAGCCGGGGCGCCTGGTGCGCTCAGCCTGCGGGATGGCCGCTTCTCTGGCGCGTTCGCGCTTCCTGTCGCGTTTGTCTTTCTTGCTCTTTTTGCCACGTTTGCCGCGCTCGTTCTTCGTCTCGTCGCTCTCTGCTGATGTAGCCTCATCAGCGCCTTGCATCTCAGTTGGCGCGGCGCGGGCGGTGGCATCCGTCAACGTGGACACCTGCGGCGCCGGAACCTCAGCAGCGCCACCAGCCTCAGTTCCAGCCTCAACCGGCGCCGTTGGTGAGGATGGTGGAGTTGATGGAGACGAAGGCCAGCTTATGCGGAAGACATAGGCGCGTGGCGACGGCGCAGGCGGAGTGCTGGCTGGTTGTTCTTCGCCGTTATTCTCGCGTTCGGCGCTGGTTGGCGGCGTGGGTTGTGCCAGTGGTGGTTGACTGGCCGGTTGGGCAGGCTGGGCCGGTTGTGTAGGCTGGGCAGGCGTACCACCGGCGATCTGCGCGGTCAATTCTTCGAGCGTACCCAGGTGCGGCGCAATCTCCAGCAGATGGCGCACCTGGGCAACCGCCTCATCACGCAGGCCGCGACGATAGAGCGCGCTGGCATAGGCGAGAGAGACGTTGGTATCGTCTGGCACCAGGTCCACACAGCGGGCATATTCAGCCAGCGCCTCATCCATGCGCCCTAATTCTTCGAGCGTCTCCGCCAGCGCCAGTCGTGGCTGGATGGCGCTGGGGCGTCGCGCCAGCGCATCGCGCAACCGCTTCTCCGCCGCCACAGGCTCACCCCAGGCGCGCAGCGTTTCCGCGTAGTAATACAGTGTGCGGGCGCTACGCGGATTGAGGGCGTGGGCGCGCTCGAAGGCGGCACGCGCCTGCTCGCGTTGGTCCAGCGCGGCATGCACCGTCGCCAGTTCCAGCAGCGTCTCAGCGTCGTTCGGCGCCAGTTGAATCGCGCGCTCGAAATGTGTCAGCGATTCCAGCCAGCGTTCATGTCGCGCGAGATAACGCGCATAGCCAAGTTGCGGGAGAGCGTTTGCGGGAGCCAGTTCCAGCGCGCGCTGGTATTGTGGTTCGGCCTCGGCGTCGCGCCCGGCGTCTGCCAGCAAAATGGCGAAGTGGAAGTGTGTTTCCCAATCCGCCGGATTCGCGGCAAGCGCACGCCGGTAATATTCTTCAGCCTCGCCGGGGCGCAACTGGCTATCCAGCAGATTCGCCAGCCCAATCAGCGCATCCACATAGGTGGGGTCATCCGCCAGCACCGCGCGATACGCCTGCTCGGCCTCGTCGGTGCGATCCAGCACCATCAGCAGGTCCGCCTCGATCATGCGCACTCGTGGGTCATTGGGGCGGCGCTGGCGGGCGCGCTGCAATGCGCCGAGCGCCTCATCCGAGCGGCCCAGGCGATGCAACAACAGGCCGAAATTGATCAGCGTTACGTCGTCGTCCGGCTCCTGCTCCAGCGCGCGACGATAGAGACGTTCAGCTTCATCCGGCGCGCCCCGGCGGGCCAGCACATTCGCCAGATTGACCAACACACTCGTATCGTCGGGCTGCCGCGCCAGCGCCTCGCGGAAAAAGGCTTCTGCGCCAGAGGGGTCGCGTTCGGCGGCCTGCGCATAGAGGTCTGCGGCGGCGCGTGGCTGGCCGCGCTGTTCCAGCAGTTGCGCCAGTTCCATCAGCGGGAAGGCGCCCTCCGGCGAAAGCTCGTGCGCGCGGCGTAGCTCGCGTTCCGCTTCGTCCCAGCGTTCTTGCGCCTCCAACAACTGCGCGTATTCGATATGCAGTGTAGCAACCTCCGGCGCAAGCTGAATGGCGCGCTGGAATTGCTCTTCGGCCTCTGCCAATCTACCAGCGATAGCCAGCGCTTTGGCATACGCGCCGACTACCTCCATTGTATCCGGCTCCAATGCCACCGCCGCCGCGATTTCTTCAACGGCTTCGGGGTTGCCCTGATGCGAGAGCAGCGTCCCATAGGCCAGCCGCGCGGCGGCATCGTCGGGCCGTTGGCGCGCCGCCTGGCGTAGCAACGGCTCCGCCTCCTCGATGCGCCCATGCTGCTCCAAGAGATGCCCCAGCGCCAGGGCAATATGCGGGTCGTTCGGCGCAAGTTGCCGCGCCTGGCGCAGCAGCGCCTCTGCCTCATCGTGCCATTGCATACTATTGCGCAGCAATGCAAGCTGTAGGAGGATCAAAGGCGCATCCGGTTCGCTGCGCAACGCCCGCCGCAGCAATCGCTCAGCTTCCAGCAGTTCACCGCGTGCGCTCTGCACCGAGGCCAGCCGGGACAACGCCAGGCTATTCTCCGGGTCGAGCGCGAGCGCCTGCTGAAAATCGCGCTCTGCCTCATCGAATTGCCCCTGTTTGAGGGGTAGCATGCCGCTGTTGAGATAGACCTCCGGGTCGTCTGGCGCAAGCTGGCGCGCCCGCGCATAGAGCGCAGCGGCTTCCTCATCTTGATCGGCGTTGTCATAGAGTTGCGCCAGCAGCACATGGGCACGGGCGCTCTCCGGCGCGCGTTCGAGCCTGGCGCGGCGCAGCGCGAAGGCTTCATCCCGGCGCTTCTCCGCCCAGAGCAGCGCCACCAGCCGCGTCTCCGCCGATTCATCGTCTGGGTTCAGTTCCAGCGCGCGGCGCAACACACCCTCGGCCCGCGCCGCCTGGCCGAGTTCCGCCAGCACGATGCCATAGAGCCGTAGCGCCTGTTCCTGCGTCGGCTCGCGTTCGATGGCGCGCCGCAGCAGCGCCTCTGCATCGCTCCAGCGGCGATCATTCATATAGAGCAGTGCCAGGTTGATGAGCGTCGCCACATGGTCCGGCTCGTGCTGCAACATCCACTGGAAATAGGCTTCGGCGCGTGACGGGTCGTTGACACAGGCTTCGCGGAAGAGCCGTTCTGCCTCCTCGTGCTGACCCAGTTCATCCAGCACGGCGCAGAGTTGCATCAGCGACAGGCTATCGCTCGCATCCAGCGCCACCGCCGCGCGTAGCTCACGTTCCGCACCGCTGAAATCGCGCTGGCGGGCCAGTAGCACGCCATATTGGCGGTGGGCGCGGGCATTGTGTTCGTCCAGTGCCAGCGCCCGGCGCAGCAGCTTACCAGCCTCCACCAGTTGATCGTTGTCCATATCCACAATGGCCAGCGTCAACAGCATGGTGGGATCATCGGGGTTGAGTTCGCATGCCTGGCGTAGCTGCGCTTCGGCTGCCTCGCGTTCGCCCTCGCGCACCAGCAGCACGCCGAAGTTATAGTGCGCAGTGACGCTGCCGGGGTTGAGTTCGATGGCGCGCTCATAGTGGCGGCGAGCCTCCGCGCGCTGCTGCTGATCGTCGAGGATGTTCGCCAGCAGCACATGCGCGTCAGCGTTCTCCGGCGCCATACGCAGCACCTCTTCGATGAGCGCCCGCGCGCCGGGCAGTTCGTCGCGCTGCGCCCGCACCCGCGCCAGCGCCGTCAGCGCCTCGATGTTGCGGGGATCATTCTCGGAGACGGCGCGCAGGCAGCGTTCGGCTTCAATGGGATCGAGTTCGAGGAGAGCCTCCGCCAGCGCAAAGAGCGCGTCGCTATCGTGAAGACGTTCGAGTTCAGCGCGCAGCGCACCGGCCAGCCATGCCCGGTCGCCACCCAGCAGCGCGCGCAGTTCGTCTTGATCGGCGCTGGCGGACGTCTGACGCAACGCGCCGGGTCGCCGGAAATCGGTTGCGCCGGCTGGCTCCAGCCATTCGCTCTCACCGTTACCGCGCCGCCGGTAGCTGCCGGACGCCTCTAACTCCCACGCGCCACGATACCAGTCACGCAGGGCAATCGGCGTGCCTCTGGCGCGCGCCGCCGCCAACGCGCGTGGGCGAGTGATAGGGGTGATGCCTGCCGCCTGGAGAAGTTGCACTGCCGCCCGCACTTGCTGGAGCGGACGGCTCGACGCTCCTTCCGGAGATTCAGTTGGCTGCGGCATCGTCCATCTCTCCTCTACGTTCCCATCCCTCGCTACTCCACGCCATGCCATGCCCAGACGCGGCGCTGGCGCAGTTCTGGTTTCCGCACTGCTGCCGGTCGCTTTCCGCAGCCGGATCGTTCGCATGCCAGTCTGCCCATTTTAGCGCCCTGGTGCGCCGGGGGCAAGTGGGAAGCGGCGATACAAGCCAGTTCGGCGGGCGTAGAGGAGAAAAGAAGATGGTAGACTGGGATGGGTCGAACCGGCTAGTTTCGGCTCGACCCATCAACGTCGCAGCGTATCGGGCAACCGCCCGGTCAATCAATAGCTGACCAGTGGAAGCTGATGAAGGTAGGTGTCGTCGGTCAGCTCTTTGAGCATAAAATCGGCAATGTCAGCGCAAGAAATCCTGATGCCTGAATCCTTGCCGACGAACCCAACGCGGTAGACGCCGGTGTGTGGCCCATCCACGATGCGCGGGCCACGCGCAATCACCCAATCCAGCCCGCTCTCTTCGATGATCTGCGCCGAAGTCTCGGCATCTCGTAAGACATCACCCGACATAAGGACCAGCAGCATGCGAATCGCGCGATCAATGACTTTGGGCTGATCCTGTGGCGCGTGGACGCCAGCGCCTGTCATGCTGACGAGCCGCCGCACACCCGCCGCTTTCATCCCCGCCACGATGTTGCGCGTAGCCACCGCTTGCAAGTCTTTGGGTGAGTCACGCCGGTGCCCCAACGCGCACACCACCGCATCCTGGCCGGCGATGGCTCCGGCTACCTGCACGCTGTTGGTCACGTCGCCCTGTACGACGCGCAACTGTTCATGCTGCAAGGGGAAACTGGCGGGCGTGCGCACAAAAGCTGTCACCGTGTGCCCAGCCGCCAGCGCCTGCTCCACCAACGCGCGGCCTGTGCGACCGGACGCGCCAAAAATGACGATACGCATAGAAGCTCTCTATCTTTTCCTCACTTGTTTTCGTTGTGTTCTCAGCATCGTGGTATGCCACAAAGCATGCCATGTCCTCAGTATGCGGTTTTGCTCTGAAATGAACAAGTACGCAGAAAAATCTGATATAGTATGGAAAATCATACCAGGTGTGGAGGAATAGACTATGACGCATCCTGAACAGCACTGCCCGGTGGAGACAACACTGCGCATCATCGGCGGCAAGTGGAAGCCCCTAATTCTCTATTTTCTCTTGCAAGACACCCGGCGCTTCAGCGAGTTGCGCCGGCTGGTGCCAGGGGTGACACAACAAATGTTGACTTCACAACTGCGCGAGTTGGAGGCCGATGGCATCATCCGCCGCCAGGTCTATGCGCAGGTGCCGCCGAAGGTGGAATATTCGCTGACGGAGACGGGCCGTAGCCTCCAGCCGCTACTCGATTGGATGCTGGAATGGGGCAAGAACTATTTGCAGGAGCACGGCCAGGAACTTGTCGCTGAGCCAGGGTGTGATGGTCCCGCAGAGAAATTGGCAACGGTACGTATATCCCCAGATCATCTGAAGACCAGGTGATCCGGGAACTACAAGGAGCCATGCCGTTTCACGTGCAACAACTCATAACCTACGTACCTACCGCTAGTGCGACAAGCCGCAAGTATCGCACGTACTTGCACGATGTGGTCGTGCGTGTTATGATAGACGTATCTAATGTTAGGTAGCCTAACGAACAGAGGAGTTATCATGACACTCGTACAAGTCGCCCAACACGCTGATGACCTCACTCGTGCCGCAACGTTCTACACCAAACTGCTCCGCAAAGAGCCTAGCGGGCACTTTGATCCTCCTGGACTGCTCTTCTTCGATCTTGGCGGAACCCGCCTGCTGCTGGAATCGGGCGCGCCCTCAGCGGTGCTGTATCTCAAAGTTGAGAACATTGCTGAAGAAGTCGAGCGGATCGCTTCATTTGGCGCTGAACTGGTGTCCGCGCCGCACCTGATCTTCACGCATGAGAACGATGCGCTTGGCCCCGCAGACACCGAGGAATGGCAGGCGGCCTTCAAAGACAGTGAGGGCAACACCGTCTTATTCGTCGAGTGGCGTCCCATCCAGCAATGAGCAAAATGAGCAACTCACAATCAGCGGCCAATCATCTTGCCGCCGAACAGCTCAATTCCTTTGCCATCCATTTGCTGCGGAGTCTGAGGCCCGTGGATCAGCGGGCGGGCCTCACCGCAGCCCGGCTCTCCACGCTTTCGGTACTGGTATATGCCGGTCCGCAGACGCTGAGCGCCCTTGCCCGCATCGAAGAGGTGCGACGGCCAACGATGAGCGGCATTGTTGATGGACTGGAAGAGGCGGGCCTGGCTCGTCGCATTCCTCATCCCACAAGCGCACGGCTGATACTGATTGAGGCAACCGGGGCCGGGCAGCGCATCATGGAGACCGCCCGGCAAGCCCGGCTGCAAGCAATCGCTGAGAGTCTGGCGCGGCTCGAACTTTGGGCCAGAGAAGCGATTATTGCGGCTGCGCCACATCTACAGAACCTCGTAGAGGGATTACGAAGCAATGGACTACCATGATTCCAGCGAGGAAATGAAGAACAAGAACTACTGCAAAAAATCAAACACGGGCAGAGCTAGAGATGACAATAGAGGAGTTGTGTGCCAGTATTGCAGCGAATCGCTCGCCGTTCTTCGCCACGCAACTGGCGGAGTGGGCCAGCGATTCGCTGCGCTTCCGCGTCTTCGCGGAGCAATACCGCGACAAGCTGCGCAAGAAACTGCGCGGGATGCGCGACGATGAGGGCGTGCGCGATCTGCTGGCGGAGTTGGAGGCGGCGCACGTTTTGCTGCGCGACCGGCGCTTCACGCTGGAATACGAGCCATACATCGCTGAGAAGCAGCGCGGGCCAGACTTCCGCGCAACGTTCCGCACGCATACGCTCTTCACCGTCGAGGTGACGCGCATGCGTAGCGCCGCCCACAACAAGCGCGATCTGTATGGACGCATCGCCGATGAGGTTTGTGAGAAGCTGCGCCAGATGTTGCCGGGCATCAGCAACGTGCTCTATCTGCGCGCCAGCGACGAACCCAATGCCAAGCTGGCGAAACTCGATCTCAACGATGCGATGGCGCAGCTCTTCGCCATCTACAAGCGTAAGGATGAGGCATTCTTCACCCGGCGCGGTCTCGACGGCTCAGCAGATTTCCTGCGGCGCTATCACCGGCTCAGTGGCATCCTCATCCGTCCGGCGGTCGCCAGCACGCCACCGCTCTGGCTCAATGCCCTGGCGAAGCACCCGCTATCCAGCGAGCTACGCCAGGCGTTGCTGGCAGTGTAAGCGGAAGCACATCAATACTGCTCGTTTTAGACGCCTCATCGCGCGCTCAGCAGTCGAACACCGACCAGCAGATATCGTTCCGCAACCGCTGATCGTCGAGGACGAGCGCGCGAATCGCCTCCGGGAGCTGGTCGCGCTGCCACTGGCACTCGCGTCGCCCTGCCCGCTCGGCCTCTCCCTCCGGCGCAGCGGCGCGGGCGGCCTTGATCGCATAGGCGGCTGCGCCAAGCTCGTGCGCGGCGACATGCGCCACGCACGCCGCCTGGCCGGCTGCATAGGCAGCGTAGCGTGCCGCCCCACGCAGGTCTCTGGCCGCACCCATTGCATGGCCGCCCGCCGCTCGCGCCTGGGTCATCGTGACCTCGCCACGCACCCAGGCGCGAGCCATCTCAATCGCATAGCGCGGACGCAGATCGTCGGGCTGGGCCAACTCGAAAAAGTAAAGAACATGCTCCGCGCAGGCTGCCGCCCAGAGGGCAAGGAGATGGTGGTCCGCATCGGTGAGAGTTCCACCCCGGCGGATGGTGATAAAACGCGGGTCGCGGACTTTCGGGAGGATCACACTCAGCACCCCTTCTATTCGCACCTGTTCCAACAACAGTATACCGCAGCCGTTACCTTTCCTGGCTATGCGGCGTTCTAAATATAGAACAAATATTCTAATCCATGCTATACTGTCTGCTATGGGAACGTTCTCGTAGGGCGGCGCAGCCAACTGTGCCGCGAACACGTAGCGCCAGCAGTAGAGCGGACAGCGCCAGCAGTTTTTTGGCGCAGTCAACGTCTTTTCGGAGTCGTTGGGAGATGCCGCTTGCGCGGGGAAAACCGTTGTACGGGCGACGGGTTTTTCCCGTGTGAGAGGCATATTCGAGTACATTCGGGTGGCGAGCGGTTTTGTGAGCGAGTTTTTGCGAGGAGGGTCAGGTCATGCGATTCTGGTGGAGACCACAGTCAGCGCGACCAGCGCGAGAAGGGAGACAGGCACGACAGACAGCGCACTCCCGTCCACGTGTGGCGCGCGCGGTGGAGGCGGCGCGGCAGGCGGGCGCAGCAATGTCGCCGGTGAGCCTGGGCAGCGCCAGTGTTGATGTAGCGAGTATGGCAGGTATGGAGAGCATCGCCGCGTTGCGCCACTTCGACGCCGTGGAGCGCGCGGCGATATCGGGTCCGCTGCACAAAGCGCAGCGCCGCGCCAAACGCGGGCTGGGCACGGACCTCATCTGGGCGACGGCCCGCGCCGCCAAACAGGAGGGTCGCCAACCCGAAGAAGTCTGGGCAGAGGCGCTCCGCGATTGGCTGGCGAGCCGTGAGGAGGCGGAAGCGACGGAGGCGCCAGCTCCGCGCCCGCGCAGCCTGGAGGCGAAGCGCCAGCAGGTGTGGCGCGATATCGAGCTAACGCTGGCGGGGTTGCGCGCCTCCTAACCTCAAAGTTGGTTGCCAATCGCAATTGGAACTGTCAACTGTCATGCGCGGTCTTCTGCGTTCCCCCGTCTCCTCGTGGGAGAGGGGGGTCAGGGGGTGAGGTCTATCATTCAGTAGAAGTGCAAAGACACGACGAGGGGAACGTCCATCCGGCGGACGTTCCCCGCTTTTTGCTCTCCGTCCCAATCCTGGATGACCAGTAGGTATATCAGTGGGCTTCAGCCTTGCCTGGCCTCGTGCGTCAGCGATTCAGCGCCGCGAAGATAGTATCAGTGCTCGCCGGTCAGCAGATCGCGTAGCACACGGGCGTTGCTATGCTCCACGTCTTTCGCGCCGAAGACCAACGTCAGCGCGCGATGTTGCTTGCCAGCCTCCTCGGCCAACTGCTGCAACTGCGTCCAGCCCTCTTTGCCGCTGCCCTGCGTCAGTTCATCGCGGTAGCGCTGGCGAAACTCCGCAAACTTTTCCGGATCATGCCCATACCAGCGGCGCAAGTCATCGCTCGGCGCAACGTCTTTGAGCCATTGGTCCACCTGCGCCTCATCCTTCCTGATGCCACGCGGCCAGAGCCGGTCCACCAGCACACGCAGACCATCCTCCGCCGATGGCTCCTCATAGACACGTTTAATGTGTATCGTCGTCCCCTGCTTTGCCATCATTTCGCCTCCTTATCCCTGGCTGACGCATCTCGTGTGCCAGTTGCCATCCTACCTCAATTCCTCATCACCATCCCAACCGCGCAGGCAGAAAGACATGCACCTGGCTGGTCTGCCAGAGATGCTGAAGATAGGCGGCGATGCCCGCCTGCGGGGATACGTCTGCTGGCAATCCTTTCTCGATGTGCTGGCGTACTGCGGCCATCGTCAGACTATCGCGGTAGCCTTGCACTATACGGGGATCGGTGGCATAGGTCTGGACGCTGAGGTGATTGGCGCGTAGATAGTCCTCAAATGTTGCCCGCGCCGTATTGCTGGCGGGCCACGATTCGATGAGGTGGAGTTGCTGTTGGGCAAATGCCCGCGCGGCGGCCAGCGAAGCCGTCAGACCGAGACGCTTGCCTTCCTGCAAGAGCAAACATTCCTGAATCATCCTGGTGAGGGCGTCATGCCGCACCTGATTGGGCATCTCATGCGCCTGCGCCTGGATATTCGGCGGCAGCCCGCCTGGCATTGTCTGCTGTGCCGTCTGAAGCGCCTGCCGGTTGTTCGCAAGCGTTGCCGCAACCTGTAGCTCCAGCGCCTCTGCGCTGAGTGGATCGCCGTTCACGGTAGCGACGATCTGCGGCTCACCGGCGGGAATCTTGACCGGCAACGTGACACCAGGAGGAACGAGCGTGATGATGGTCTTGCCCTGCGGTCCGCCACACACCCCCATCGGTCCGCTCGCCTGTGCGGTAGATTGCCGCTGATGCACGAAAACGACTGCCACCACGGACAACAACGCCACCAACACCAGCCCAGCGGCAGCAGCGATACGGGTACGGCTTGACAGCGATGATAACGACGATAACACCCTCATCAACTCATCCCTCCCTATCTGCCGGTACATTCCTCACGCTAGACGTTCGATGATGCCAGGTAGTTCATAGAGTGAGCGAATGGCGGCGGCTGGCCACTCATGGTCGCCCTGCGCCAGAGGCATCGGCGCATCGCTACGCCAAAGCAACACACTGCGCAGTCCGGCACGGTTGGCGCCCACGATATCCGCCGCCACGCTATCACCCACATATACCGCAGCGCCCGGCGCTATACCGGCCTTTGCCAGCGCCAGCGCGAAAATACGCGGGTCGGGCTTGCGTATGCCAACACTATCTGATGCAACGAAACTCTGCATACGAGCCAGCAGACCGAGATTGGCCGCTTTGGTGCGCTGGCTGTCCGGGTGGTCATCCGCCGCGCCATTGGTGATGATGCCCAGATGATACTGCCTGCCCAGCGCCGTGAGCGCCGCAACATCCTCATAGAGCCGCAGATGTTCGAGCTGTGTCCGCCCCAAGAATAGATCTAACTCCGCTGCCAGCGCCCCGTCTGTGTCGGAGATGCCCAGTGCGCGCAGCGTCAGCGGCCAGCGACGCGCCCGCACCGCCGCCATTGTCAACTCATGGCGTTCCAACGCTGGCAAGAGTTCCCTGGCATGCGCCGTTTGCCAGGCGATTCGCACGCCAGCGGCATCGAGCGCGGGATAGCGTTCGATCAAGCGTGCGATGGTAGCGTCTAGCGCACGCTGAAACGCAGCATCGCCATTGCAGAGCGTATTATCGAGGTCGAAGAATAGCGCCTGTATCGTCCGTATCATGCAGTGATTATATCTGATCGCCAACCGCGCCGGATGAGGATGCTATTCTAGCATGCCAGCGTAGGCTGCGCCCAACAGCGCCGCTTTAGGATTGCGGATGATATGCACCGGCACTTTGCTCAGCATTTCAGCAAAGCGCCCTTTGCGCTGAAAAGCCTCAATGAATCTGCCAGCTTGCAGGAAGGGCAGGATGCGTGGGGGAATGCCGCCGCCGAGGTAGACGCCGCCGGTCGCCAGCACTTTGAGCACGAGATTGCCAGCCTCCGCCGCCAGCACCTCCACAAAGAAGCGCAGCGTGTTAACACAGAGGTCGCAGGGATGCTGCGCATCAAGCGCCGCCTCGACGATGATCGGCGTATGGTCGTCAGTCTTGCGCAACTCTGCCGCCAACCAATCTGGCTCGGCATAACCGTTGTCCCGGAAATAGTTATAAATATTGGGCAGACCAATCCCTGAACAGACACGCTCGTAGCTGACATGGGCGTATCGCTGATGTTCCTTGCGGATAGCGCCGCGATGCTGCAAGAGATAGCGCAGAAAGTCCAGTTCTTCCATCGTCGTCGGCGCGAAGTCACTATGGCCGCCCTCCGAGGGATGCACGGTGTAGCGTCCACTGGCATCGAAGGTGATGAATGCCTCGCCCAGACCCGTCCCCGGCGCGATCACCGCGACGGCCCCACGTTCATCCGGTTCACCGGCATTCAGTGTCAGCAAATCGTCGTTGGCGAGATGTGGCACGGCGTGGGCAGTGGCGGCCAGATCGTTGAGCAGCCGCACCTCCGGAATATCCAGCGTCCGGCTGAGGCGTGTTTCATCCATCTTCCACGGCAGATTCGTGGCGCTGGCGCTGCCGTTGACCACCGGACCCGCCACGCCAAAGTACGCGCGCTCGATGCTGCCATCCACCTGTTTGAGGAAATCCCCGACGATGGTTTCGAGGTTGGGATAGTCTCCACTCGAATAGGTTTTTTCGCGGCGCGGCGTGCCCAACCTGCCTGCTTCGGGCGTATACACCGCGAGATTGACTTTTGTGCCGCCAACATCACCAGCCAGTAACATGAGGTACGCCATCCCTTCCTGAACCCGCGCGCCGTTTTTTCGCCGTCTCCGGTTATCTGCCGACCGCAACGCATCGTATCATACCGGCTCATCGTCGCGTCGTTCCCAAGCGGGCCAAACTACTGCTTCTGCTGTCTCGCGTCCACTTTTGGGGACGCCTACCGCTATCACTCGTATCTCTCGCATTTCCCTCGCCATCACAACAGGCGATGGATACTCCATTTCACCATTCCGCCTGGCTCGCCATCGCTCCATCGCTCCAGAGTTCACACCGGCGCATCATCTCATCAGAGGAGCGACAATGGCCTGTCAAGGATGCCGGTTGCGCAACGTCCATGCTACGATTTGTGTTATGCGAGTTATACGTGCCACAGACGACTCAGAGAGAAAACAGTTCGCTGCATGGGGAGAAGAGACAATGGATACGCGATTGCTGGCATTTATCGGCGTGGCCGCCGTCATCACCATCACGCCGGGGGTGGATATGGCGTTGGTGGCGCGCGTGGCGCTCGCCCGTGGCAGAAACGCGGCCTGGCTGACCTCCTGTGGCATCGTCTCCGGACTGTTGCTGTGGGGCGTCGCTTCGGCGGCAGGTGTTGCGGCGCTGCTCAACACGTCGGCCACGCTCTACACCATCCTGCGGCTGGCCGGCGCCGCTTATCTGATCTTCCTCGGCGTGAAGGCGCTGCTGGCACGCACTCCTGCGCCCACCACGCCTGAAACGGCTGAGGCGAAACTCGCGCCGCAGAGTTGGGTCAGCGCCTACGGGCAGGGATTGCTCAACAATCTGCTCAACCCCAAAATTGGCATCTTCTACACCGCCTTCCTGCCGCAGTTCATCGCGCCGGGGCAGCCGGTCTTCTTGATGTCGGTATCGTTGGCGGCAATTCACGCCACACTGGGCATCATCTGGCTCTTCTGCTATGCGGCGATCCTCACCAAAGTCGGCGGCCTCTTCCGCCGTCCGGGCGTTCAGCGCATCATGGAACGCATCACCGGCATCGTGCTGGTGGCGTTGGGGCTGCGACTGGTGACGGAACAACGCTGACATCGCTGACATCGCATTGTGATGTCACATACCTGTCATCTATCGGAATAGATATGCCAGAATAGACGAGAGGGCGTATCATAGGGCAATCCGATGAACGATTGTGCATCTGATAATGAGGGGAGAATGCGCTATGCAGGTAGAGGAGAGCGCGGCGGATATCTACCAGCGCCCGGAGGAGTTGCTCCAGCGATTGATTCGCTTCGATACGACCAATCCGCCAGGGAACGAGGCGGCATGCGTCGGCTATATCCGTGATCTGCTGGCGGCGGCGGGCATCGAAAGCGCGCTCTTCGCCCGTGACCCCGCGCGCCCGAATCTGATCGCGCGCCTGCCGGGAGATGGCCGCGCCGCGCCGCTGCTGCTCTATGGGCATGTGGATGTCGTGACCACCGAACACCAGCAATGGGCGCATTCCCCTTTCGCGGCGGAGGTACACGACGGCTTTCTCTGGGGGCGCGGCGCGCTCGACATGAAGGGCGGCGTCGCCATGATGCTCTCCGCCTTCCTGCGCGCCAAAGCCGAAGATTTGGCCCTGCCCGGCGATGTCGTGCTCTGCATCCTCAGCGATGAGGAGGCCGGCGGCAACCAGGGTGCGCGTTTCCTGGTGGAGCAGCACGCTGACCAGTTCGCGGGCATTCGCTACGCCATCGGCGAGTTCGGCGGCTTCACGCTTACTATCGGCGGGCGGCGCTTCTATCCAATCATGGTGGCGGAGAAGCAGAGTTGTGTCGTGCAGGCGACGCTACGCGGGCCAGGGGGACACGCGGCCTTGCCCGCGCGCAACGGCGCGATGGCGAAGCTGGCCGCGTTGCTGCGCACGCTCAACATTCGCCGCCTGCCGGTGCATGTCCCCACTACGACGCGCCTGATGATCGAGACGCTGGCCGGCTCGCTCTCCGCGCCCACTGCACTTCTCCTGCGGCAGTTGTTGCGGCCCGCGCTGACTGATACAGTCCTCGATCTGATGGGACGGCAAGGTGACAACTTCGATCCACTGCTGCATAACACCGTCAACGCGACCATCGTGCGCGGCGGCGAGAAGGACAACGTGATTCCCAGCGAGATCACCATCACACTGGATGGGCGCATCCTGCCCGGCTACACCTCGGATGACTTGCTACGCGAGTTGCGCAAACTCTTGGGCAAAGAGGTCGAATTCTCGGTGCTGCTGCATGACCCCAACCCCGCCAAAGAGCCGGATATGGGCCTCTTCGAGATGCTCGGCGGCATCCTCAAAGAACGCGACCAGCAGGGCATCCCGATGCCGCTGCTGTTGGGTGCAGTGACGGATGGGCGCTTCTTCTCGCGGCTGGGCATTCAGACGTATGGCTACACGCCGATGCAACTTCCGGCGGGCTGGAACTTCACCAACCTGATTCACGCCGCCGATGAGCGTGTGCCGGTCGAGGCGATAGCCTTCGGCAGCGACGCCATCTACACGGCGCTGCACCGCTTCGGTGGGTGAGGTCTCTGCGGCTTTTATCTCCGTCCCAGCAACAGCAGTACCGCGCCACCCGCCTGAATGTACCCTAACCTCAACGGTTTCCAGCCTCCTGGACCAGCCTTGCCCATGATGAGAGCATTGCCAGAGACAGAGCCGATGGGCTACCATGAAACCCATGTTGAGGTTGCAGGACCCTTTAACGAATGGCGCGACTTCAACGGCCTTCTGAATGTTAATTGCTTCAGAAGGCCACCATACTTTTTCCTGGCGGGGACCGCCTGCCCCTCTATGCAGACAACGATACCATAGCGGCGCTCGCTCTGTCAATCGTACTACGCGACATGGAGACGGAAAATAGAGGGCGTGGGATGAGTCTCATCCACACGAGAGGAGATATCACGCCTATGACCGATACAGCGAACGTGAGCGTCTTCGTGAGCCACAGCCACAAGGACGACATATTTACCTCGCGGCTGGTGGCGGACCTGCGCGCGGCGGGTGCGGATGTCTGGGTGGATAACGCCGAGATCAATTATGATGACTTTATCAAGAAGATCAATGATGGTCTGCGCGGTCGCCAGTGGTTGATTCTGGTGTTGACGCCCAACGCGCTGGCCTCGCAGTGGGTGGAAACCGAGGTCAACGCCGCGCTGCACCAGGCAAAGCTCGGCCAGATGCGCGGGGTGATTCCGCTGCTGGCGCAGTCCTGCGACGAGCGCGATATCCCGCCCACCTGGGCCACGCTCCACCGCTACGACGCCACCAGCAGCGAACGCTATCAGGCGGAACTGGCGCGGCTGCTGCGCACGCTGGGCCTCTCCATGCAAGGAACAGTCGCATCACATTTCGCCAGCGAACCACCTGCCGCACGGGATGCTGAGCCGGTACAGCCGAAGATTCCCGGCGTCTATCGCGTGGATGCTTCTGGCAACGGCGATTGTCGCACCATCGGCGCGGCCTTGCGGTCCGCACAATACGATGAGCAAATCACCATCATGCCAGGCACTTATCGTGAAGACCTGGAGATCACCGAGCCGGTGAAGATCATAGGCGAAGGCAAGACGCAAGAAATCATCCTTGAAACGGTAAAGGGCATAAACATAGCGATACCGTATGAAGAATGTGCGGTACATCTCGCCAACATGACCATACGGCACACTGGCACGGGGAGCGCAATTCATGGCATAGCAGGTATTGTGTCTCTAAGCCTAAAGATAGACCATTGTGATATCACCAGCAACTCAGGCGTGGGCATCCAGCCAGGTCCCAGGATGGCGACAACGCTGAACTATACTTCCATTCACAACTGTCGCCAGAGCGGAGTTTTGCTAGATCCCTATGCTATCGCTGGCATTGAAGACTGCACGATCAGTAGTAATGGCGGCGATGGCATTACCATCGGGAGTGGGGCATTGATCTATGCGTATCGAAATCGCATTACGAACAATGCCGGCTGCGGCGTCTTCGCGCGTGGCGCGTGTGGCGGCACATTCGAGAACAACGATCTGCGCTGGAACAAGAGTGGCGCATGGGCGCTCGACACCAGAAATAACAAACTCACGCGCACTGGTAATTTGGAATGAGGAGGAAGACCTCACCCCGCCCTGCGGGCACCCCTCTCCAGCGAGGAGAGGGGACCGTGCGGCACGCTAGTTGGCATTCTAGCGAGCTTCTTCTTACATGGCGATTACGAAACCGTCGCCTATTGGCAGTAATCTTCGCCTAGCGGCCCCTCTCCTCGTGGGAGAGGGGGTAGGGGGTGAGGTCTCTAGAGAGGTAAACCAATGACTGACGACCGGGCAATAATCACAGCTGGAAATCCAGAAAATACCGCGCCGCACTGGGAAGAAGATACCTCGGCACTCTTCATAGACCTGGGCGCGCTTTTCGTGCCCGCGCGCATGGAGCAGATCGCCACACTGCGGCGGCTGATCCCTGCACAGCCAGACGAAGCGTTCACGATAGTGGAACTGGCGGCGGGCGACGGCACGCTGGCGCGGGCGCTGCTGGCAGCCTTCCCACAGTGCCGCTATCTCGCGCTGGATGGCTCGGAGACGATGCGCGCGCAGTTGCGGCACACGCTCGCACCCTTTGGCGAGCGCGCGACAGTTGGCGCCTTCGAGATAGCCGCCACCGATTGGCGTGAGGCGCTGCCACAGCCGCTCCGCTGTGTCGTCTCGTCGCTCTGCGTGCATCACCTGGATGGCGACGGCAAGCAACAGCTTTTCGCGGATATGGCGGCACGGTTGGAGCCGGGCGGCGCGCTGCTGCTGGCGGATGTCGTCGAGCCACAGAGCCAGGCGGTGGCCGACCTGTATGCTGAACAATACGAGGAGATGGTGCGGGCGCAGAGCCTTACACAGATGGGCGACCTCAGCGGCTATGAGCGGTTCCGCGCCTTGCACTGGAATTACTTCCGCTATACCTACGGCCATCCCGACCCTGATGAGATTGACCATCCCTCACCACTCGCCGACCAACTGCGCTGGATGTCAGACGCTGGCCTGCGCAATGTGGATTGCTTCTGGCTGCGCGCCGGTCACGCCATCTACGGCGGCTGGAAATAACGGGATAATGCAAGGATACTTTACCCAATCTTATGGCATCAGGCGACTTACTGCATCAGGTGGCTCGACGGCAGGAATAGGTGATTGCTGGTAGTCGGAGACGTTGCGTGTCACAATCAAGTCCATACTGCCGATAATTGCGCTGGCAATTTGCACGTTATCCTCTTAGTTCTCGTCGCTCATCGAGCCATTGCTGTTCTTCTTCAGCCGTCGGCTGCGTCTCGCCAGGGATACGAGCAATGCCTGCCAACGCCAGGAAGTTGTGAGCTGGCGCTGACTTTTTGTGTAGCTCCAATTGTAGAATTGCCTGGACCAGTTCTATCCGATCCTCTGAAGTCCAGGACCGAACCGTTTCCAAAATAGTTTCACGATCAGGTGCTTGCAGAGACATACTGATAACCGGCCTTTCTTTCTTGTCCTATTGGTATTTGCCACCACCTAACATTGGGTGAATGGTCACTCTGATTTTATCCCAATTTCCAGGGTGCGCATCAGCAGTGAGCAAAGAGCCGCGATGTCAGAGGATATTCACGGAGCGGGCGACGAGCAGCACGATGATGAGCATGGAAATGACCGCCTGCGCCATCATCAGCAGCTTGGCGCGCTGGGTCAGCGGCATCGTATCAGCGGGGCTGAGCGCGGTGGCGGAGCAGAACGCCAGGAACACGTAATCTACGAAGCCGGGCGCCCAACCGGTCCTGTTGCCGTCTTCCTGCTGTGGAAAGCGGAAATCCTTTGCCTGATGTTCTCGCAGGATGCGCGCACGCGGCCCATCGCCGTCCATCTCCCAATACCAGACGGCGAAGACCAGCACATTACATAGCCAGAGCAGCGCCCCGGACGTGAGCAACGACTGGCCGGACAAGTTTAGGTGAGCATTCGTCAAATTGACGATCAAGAGAACAACCGAGGCAACGAGCGCCGCCGTCAGCACGAACAACAGCAGCAATGCCTGCCCACGCGCCACGCGATACGGCAGGTGCCGCCGCCAGAAGATGAGGATCGCCAGCGGCGGCAACAACAGCACCGCCTCCAACACGAGCAATAGCCACGGTGGTCCGACGATCAGTTGCTTCGGCAGCGCCAGATACAGCCCGCCCACCAGCAGCGCGCCAATCGTCGCAACGATCAGTTGCGGAATGTCCGGCACGATCTCATGCAGCCGCCGCTGCCATTCATCCTGCGCCATCCGCTCCAGGCTGGCATACGCTGGCGTGTGCGCCCGAACCGGCGGCTGTGACGATATCACCGGCTCCGGCTGGCTGGCTGGCGCTGGCGTTGTTAGCGCTGCTGGCGGCGCAGGCGACGGCGACACTGGGATTGGTCGCGCGGGTCGTGTGGACCGCGCTGGCGGCGTTGTATTGTTGCTGTTGCGCTTCTTCCCGGTTTGCTGCGACATAACTGCTTCTCTGAATTATTGGCTTCATCCTACGCACAAAAGCATACTCTGCAAAGACTATCATATCCAGACGGGCGGGCATAAGGGGTTGTCACGGGATGTGATGCTGAGGCGCTCTCTCGACGCATCCGGGCAAAGCGGCAACTAAGGCTTGCAAGCTGACGTGCTATACTGAACTGGTAGTGACGCATGAAACTGCCTTCAAGGAGAGCAATTGAGATGGCGGAAATGTCAGCACCAGCGAAACGCCTCCGGATTTTCATCAGCCACAGTCATCAAGATAGCGCGTTTTGCCGCCAATTGGTGCAGGCGCTACGGGCAGCCGATGCGGATGTCTGGTACGATGAGCATAATCTGCATGCCGGTTCGTTGCTGGATAGTATAGAGCAAGAGTTGCGCACTCGCCCCGTCTTTCTTCTTATTCTCTCGCCCGCTGCGCTGAAGTCTCAATGGGTGCGTAATGAGTGTAAGTGGGCCTTTACGCGCATGATGCACGAACCCCAGCGTCTTCTGCTGCCTGTGCTGGCGGCGCCGGTGCGCGAGGAAGATATCTGGCTCTGGCTCCAGGACTTCAAGCGTATCGAGGCGCCTGGCGTCGAGCCGTATCCACCAGATGAGGCAGTGCGCCAGACGTTGCATGCGCTCTCCCTCTCGCTGCCAGATGAAGCGCCGATCTCTGCGGCCCCACAGCCAGAAGAGACTGCGGAAGATCTACTCAATCGCGGGCGCGCACTACGGGCGCAAGGCGACTATGCCGAAGCATTGACGCTCTTCGCCAGGGCGCGACAGCTCGAACCTGGCAATATGGTGGCCTGGGCAAACTATGGCAACCTGCTGATGGACGAACTGAAGCAGGCTGAAGAGGCGCTGCCGGTTTTTGAGCACATCACAAATCAGGCTCCTGATGAGATGTTTGGCTGGTATTTCCTGGGCCAATGCCTGGTGTTGCTCAAACGCTATGAAGAAGCCTTGAGCGCCTTTGATCGGGCGCTGGCGCTGGCGTCAGATGAGACGGATGTTTGGAGCTATAAGGGGTATACGCTGGCCGAACTCGGTCGCACTGAAGAGGCGCTGGTCGCCTTTGAGCGGGCGCTGGCCCTCGATCCTGACGATCTTGGGAGCTTGAGTGGCAAAGCATCTGTTCTCTTCGGCCTTGAACGGTATGAGGAGGCGCTGGCAATTTATGACCATCTCTTGCAACTTAGTCCCAGCGGGGCTACGTTCTGGCGGAATAAAGGCTATACACTCTATCGCCTCGGGCGCTATCAAGAGGCATTAGTGGCCTATGACCGTGCGCTTCAACTCGACCCCAATGAGGCAACGGGATGGCAAATGCGCGGAGAGGTGATTGCTAAACTTGGTCGCCTGCATGAGGCGTTGGTGGCCTATGACCGCGCGCTGGAACTGTCTCCTGAGAACGCAGCAGTCTGGGTTCGCAAAGGTGATGCGTTGCGGGCGCTTGGGCGCTACGCTGAGGCGCTGGCCGCCTATGACCGCACGCTGGCTCTTGATGCGAGGGATGATATTGAGGTTCTGTATCATAAGGGGCTGGCCTTGAGCTTTCTGGGAGAGCATGAGGAGGCGCTGAAGGTGTATGACCATGCCCTGACGCTGGCGCCACAAGACGCCGATTTGTGGGATGATCGCGGCAATGAGTTATTTTTCTTGAAGCGCTATGACGAAGCGCTCTCGGCGTATGATCGCGCGTTGGCGCTCCAGCCAAACCATTGGGCGGCTTGGGGAAATAAAGCTGCTGCTTATAGCAGTCTTGGCCGCTATGAAGAGGCGCTGGCCGCCTGTGAGACGGCGCTCAGGATTCACCCGGCAAGCGAGATGGTATGGCGAACCAAAGCCAACACGCTCCGCGCTCTGAACCGCGAGGAGGAGGCGCAGGAGGCGGAAGCTCAGGCCACGCGCCTATCAAACGCTGGCAGGTAGAAGGCTACCTTCACGTTAGCGCGCGAAGAAGCGCTGCGTGAAGGTGGCGATGAAGCTGATCTCGATAATCAGGCCGGCCAGCCCTTCGATGACGGCGACGATGGTGGTCGGATCGCCGGGGATGATCGTGCTGGGCAGGAAGCCGCGCCCATGAAAGGCGTTGAAGCTGAGGGCAATCGCGTTGATGACGCTCATATGCGGCACGGTGTTCTGCCCCAGGATGTAATAGATCACCGCCGAAATGCTCAGCACCGCCAGATACAAGACCAGACTGCGCCCAGGCTTGTAGCCATAACCGGCCAGCCCATCCAGAAACAACGAGAAGACATACGAGCCGAACTTCTGGATGCGCGTCCCCAGATGATGGTGCCAGGGTCCAGGCAGCCAGAGCGCCTGCCCGCGCAGCACCAGCCGCTGCACCACCTGCGCGCGATAGGCGAAACGGTCGGCGTCTTCGTTCAGTCCCTGGTTGCGCAGTTCCACAGCCATCTGGCGGTTGGCGCGCACCACCGTGCGTAGCTCCGCCAGCCGCGCCGGGCCATCCTTCGCTTTCCCTGGATGCCACTCCTCCGCCAGCGCCTCGCGTTCGTCGCCCAGCACACGCAGCAACGACCAATCCACCACCGCCAGATTTGCGCCGCCCCAACGCACATCCGCCAGCGACACGCCGCCATAGGTTTCGTCGCCGACTATCGCGTCGTCCAGGCTGGTCAGGTTATCGAAGAAGACACCATTCAGGCACGCCCCGGAGAGTTCGTCAGCAATATCAGTGCGCCAGCGCCGGATGCGCGCCAGCGCCGCCGCATCATCCGCCAGCCGTTTGCCCGCCAGATGCGCCTCGCCAAGATGCGCGCCTTCCAGGTGTGCCCCTTCCAGGTGCGCCCCCGACAGCGAGGCGCTGCGTAAGGCCACGCCTTCCAGGCGCGCGTTTTCGAGGATCGCCGCGTCCAGCTTCGCACCGACAAAGGACGCGCCCTGCGCCTGCACCTCCGCCAGATACGCCCCTTCGAGCCGCGCAAAGCGCAGATTGGCATGCTCCAGCCGCACACGATGCAGCCGCGCCGCCTCCAGATGTGCGCCTTCGAGAACGGCTCCCTGCAACTGCGCCTCGCTGAGGTCCGCCTGTTCCAGGTGCAACCGCGCCGCATCGAGCTGGGCTGCCGTCGCATTGCGCCAGGAATCTTCCGTCAGGCCGCCGAGCAGCCCCGCCAGCGGCAATCCGCTAAGGTCCTCCCCAATCAGAATGGCCCCACGCAGGTCGAGACCGGTCCGCTCGCGCTGCTGCTCGTCACTCCAATCCACCGGCCCCAGACCATCCTCATGCGTCGCCAGCAACCATTCGAGGTCGGCCCGGGTCAGCGCAGGCTCTATGTTCTTGAACGGATAGACCCCACGTTCGCTATCCACGCGCTGCTTCCGCTGACTCGCCAACTGGCGCTGGCGCGCGGCGCTGATCTCCGGCTCACGCCGCCAGGAACAGCCGCAGGCATGCCAGTAGCGCCGCCAGCCCTCGTGGTCGCTGGCATCAGCCGGCGCGGCAGGCGGCTCAGATGGCGCGGTTGTGGTGGCCGTACTCGTGGCCGGTGCAGCCCGCGAGGCAGCGTGATGACGCTCTGGCATAGGCTATGCGTTCTCTTTCTGGTTGGTCGGGTATCCTGCAACAGTATATGCCAGCCGGTCAATTGGCCGCCAAGCCACGGGACCATGCCAAACCATATGGTTGCCTGGCTTGCCCGCTAACGACAGACCTGCTAGAGTACAACCGCTGGCGAGGTTGCAGGGCTACCTGAGCCAGCAGCGATACAACCGCGCAGACGGCTATGCGTATGTGAGAGTGGAACCCGCTGCGTGTGAGGAGCTTATGCTTTTATGAGGCCGCCGGATCAATCGGATACTACAGGCAATACCAGCAATACAGACGACTCCGCCGCGTATAACGACGACGGCACCGCGCCGTTGCCGCCCTACTCGCCTCATCACGCGCCCCAAGACGACACGCCGCTGCCGCTGCCATACGACGACCTCGACCCAACCTATCAGCAACCGCCGACCTACCGGCCACCAGTCTATCAGCAGCCGCCACCGCATCCGCCGACCTATTCGCGGACGCAACGGGCGACAAGTGGACAGCAGCAGCCGATGCTGCCGGTTCCCTATCAGCACAATGGGCAGCCGGTGCTACCCTATCCACCGCCGATCATCTATCAGGCCGCGCCGCAGCCGATTCCTGCGCCGGTGGTGCATGTGCATCAGCGGCGGAGCTGGTTCTCCATCACCTGTAGCGTGCTGGTGATTCTGCTGCTGATGTTCTGCGGAGTGATAGGCGTGGGCATCTATAACGGCGTCGTCAACGCCGGGCATGCCATACAAACAGCAGGCGCAACACTGCCGGCATACGGCACGCTGGTAACGTTCTGCGGCGCTGAGCAGACCCAGCAATATGGCCTGGCGTATCAGCAGTTTTCCTCGCAGTTGCAACAGCAGATCACCGAAGATCAATTCACTCAGCATGCGCAGCAACTCGACCAGCAGAACGGAACGATTACGTCGTGCGGCCAGCATAGTGGCAGCAACGCCACGGTCAGCGGCAACAGCGTGACGATTGAGGTGGATGTCACCCGCACCTTCGGCAGCGACGCGGGCGGCAATGCGGGCAAGCACCAGGCGTTCCAGGGCAACATCACGCTGGTTCAGGAAGGCAACGACTGGCATATCAACCAGATAGACACATCGCTCGGTTTGGTGTAGCATCGTGGTGGACCGACAAACAAATCTGCCGGTCTGTCACCTGTATCCGCTATCCGAACGTACTCTCGTTGTGCTATTTGTGTTGAGGCGCGCAGCATAGCGGCAGCATCGCAACTATCGGGCGCGCCCCACGCTGAAGGAGAAACCCATCTATGTCAGGTCCAGTCTATCCCGAAGGCGCGCCACCAGACCCAACCAATCCCACCAATCCAGCTAATCCCACTAATCCGTCCACATCGCCAGCGCCGGGCGGGCAGAGCGCATATCCACCCTACCCCGGCTATCCACCAACCGGCTATCCGCCCTATCCACAGCCGCAGATGCCGCAGCCGCAGCCGGGGTATCCACAACAACCTGGATACCCGCAGTATCCACAGACCGCGTATCCGCCCTATCCGTCCTACCCGGCATACCAGCCATATCCACCGATGGGATATCCGCAGCAGCCGAAGAGTGGCGGCAGCTCAAAGGCGCTCTGGATCATTCTCAGCATCGTTGGCGCTGTGCTGATTATCTCTTGCATCACTGGCGTCGTTTTCGTCGCGCGTAGCGTGGGATCAGGGTTTAGCTCGATTACGAGAACGGTGGATGCCGAGGTAACGGTGCAGGAGTTTTGCACTGCCGTGGAGACGCAAGATTATACGACGGCCTACCAGCATCTCTCCTCGAACCTGCAACAGACCTATTCGCAGGATCAGTTCACCCAGGACAACACGAACTTCGACAACACGCTGGGGCAGGTGACGAGTTGCAGTGTCAGCGGGCAGCCGGTAGCAAGTGGCTCACAGGTAAGCGTCACGGTGAATGTCGAGCGAACACCGCCCTCTCCCACGCCGGATAGCTCTGGAAACATCGGCACATCCTCGCCAAGCAATGAAACGGGGCAGGTGACACTTATCCAGGAAAACGGCCAGTGGAAGATTGACAGCATAGATTCGTCACTGAGCCTGCTCTGACGCCTTCGACTTACATACAGGCAGGTGGAAATCCTCAGACAGCGACACCAACATTGCTATCTGAGGATTTCTGCGTACTGCCCAGTAGTGTGACGTGGTTCACTTGTCTAACGGATAACGGGCTGCTAGAGTTGAAGGGGCAACGAGGTGGAGCGTCATCGGTCGCCCGCTGCGTTGCCTACGAATGTTCTGATTCACTGGCCATTTCACTGGTCATTCGACCGAGAGGGAAAGACGCACATGTCTGGTCCACAGTATCCAGGTGGGTATCCCACTGATCCAAACAGCCAGCAGGGGTATCCACAACAGCCGGGACAGCCACCGTATGGCCAACCGTCCTATGGCCAACCACCGGCGTATCAGCCACAGCAGCAATACCAACAGGCTCCGCAGGCGCCATACCAACAGCCAGCGCAGCCACCAAGAAGAAGCGGTGGCGGCAAGACGGTTTTTATCGTGCTTGGCGTGATTGCAGCAGTGCTGCTCGTCGCTTGCGTCGGCGGCTGCTTCGCGTTGGGCTTTGCCGGTAGGTTGGCAGTGAACTCGGCAGCTACCAAGATAGCCACATCCGCCAGTAGCATTGAGACGCAGGCGGCACAACAAGAAACGGCGATAGCGACAGAGGCGGGCGGTCCATTGGCATCGCTGACGGTGGAGACGTTCTGCGCATCGGTAACGACGCAGCAATATTCAGCCGCCTATCAGGAGTTGTCCAGCAATTTGCAAGGGCAGGTATCGCAGAGCAAGTTCACGTCTGACAATCAGGGATTCGATACCAGCAAAGGGCAGGTGACCAACTGCACGGCTCCTGGCAACCCAAGTGTCAACGGCACGACGGCGACTGTGCAGGTGCAGGTGACGCGCTCGCTCAACGGGCAGGATACCACCGCAACCGGCCAGATGACGCTGACGCTGGATAGCACCGGCGCATGGAAGATTGATTCGATAGATTCATCGCTGAATCTGCTCTAATACACGCAGCAAAATGCTCCTCTACGCATTGCATGGAGAGGAGCATTTTCATGTCTCTACCAAAGGCGTGTCACCGGGTAGGCATCGAATATCACATCTGCGCTAACAATTGGAATACGCTCAACGACTGCCTGAGAGATCAAAAGACGATCAAAAGGATCACGATGATGGAAAGGCAACGCGATAATTCCTGCTGCCTGTGGGACAGTAATATTCAGCAAAGTTATTCCATTGGAAGTTAGCTGCGCTGGGATAAACTCCTCAAAGGGAGTGGCCAGTTGTAGCTTGCCGAGACTTATCTTTATGGCCATTTCCCATAAGCTGGCGATGCTCAGTACTATTTCATTTGACTCATCTTCGATGAGATTGCGCGCAACTGAACTGAGGCGGGAATCGTCTCCAATAAACCATAAAAATGTGTGGGTATCAAGCAGGAGCCTCACCGCATGTACTCCTCAAAATCTGGCAGTGGATCGTCGAAGTCGTCGCTCATTTGGATGAGTCCTTTGGCACTGCCCGCTTTGCGTGGTCGCCTTGTGGGCGCCACTGGCACCAACTGAACAATTTCATCAGTCCCTTCTCCTATGAGAATGGTTTCGCCACGCAAGGCCGCTGAGATGAGATCAGGTAGACGAGTTTTGGCTTCATCCGGCGTCACTTGTTGCATGCAGTACCTCCAATTCCTGTGGGCTATTTTTCATTTCTAGCATACGCCAAAACGAAGATGAATGATATGAAAGAAAACGTCTTCTAACGTCTTCTGAAGAAGATACCTCGCTATCGGCGGCGGAAGAGCAACAGCAGCAAGTTGAGCAACACCGTCAGCACGACGCTGGCAAGGATGCAGGAGACAAGCGGGAAGAAGAACGTGGTGCTGCCGCGCCGGATGTTGATATCGCCGGGGAGCCGGCCAAAGAAACTGAGGAATGGCAGGCGCCCGGCAAAGAGAAACACCAGCCCGACGACGATGATGACACCACCAAGAATCAACAATATCCGCCCCAGATCGCTGAGATTCGACATGTTCTGTTCCTCCTGCTCGCCTCATGCGCTCAACCATCTCTACAAGAGTATATTATGTATGCTATGGATGCTAATAGACTGACATGAACGGAGCAGCCATCATGCCAAAACGCCTCGTCTGCCTGACCTTCGACTTCGACGCGCTCTCGCTCTGGATTGCGCGCCGCATAACTACACCGACGCCGATCTCACAGGGTGAATTTGGCGTCGTCGGCGCTGAGCGTATCCTGGCGCTGCTGGACCGCTATCAGATCGCCGCCACCTGGTTCATTCCTGGGCATACGCTGGAGACGTATCCGGAGGTGTGCCGGCGCATCCACGCGGCGGGGCATGAGATTGGCCACCACGGCTATGCGCACGAGCCGCCGGTGAACCTCTCGCGTGAGGAAGAGGAGCGCGTGTTGCTGCGCGGCAATGAGGCAATTCGCAGCATCACTGGCACAGAGGCGCGCGGCTATCGCTCGCCGGCCTGGGACCTCAGCCCGCATACGGTGGAATTGTTGCTGGCGCATGGCTTCTTCTACGATAGCAGCATGATGGGCAACGACTACCAGCCATACCGTGCGCGCCAGGGCGACGTGATTCCGCTCGATCAGCCAGCGCAGTTCGGCCAGCCGACGCGCCTGATCGAATTGCCGGTGAGCTGGTCGCTGGATGACTTCCCGCACTTCGAGTATCTCTGGACGGCGACGCATCTCCAACAGGGATTGATGCGCGCGGATGACGTGCTGGCCAACTGGCTCGACGACTTTCGCGCCATGAGCCAGTTGGCCGGTGAGTGGGGCGTGCTGACCTACACGTTTCATCCGCAAGTCAGCGGACGTGGGCATCGCTTGCTGATGCTCGAACGGCTGATACAGACGCTCCGCGACGAGGGCGCGATCTTTGCGCGGCTGGATGCCGTCGCCGCCGAATTCGATCAACGTAGCCCATTTGCCGTTGCATAATGCGGGCGGGCTATTTCATGCGATACCCGCATTTCTGGCATACCCAGGCGCCGTCCCAGACCGATTTCTCGAAGGGCATATCTTTTTTGCAATGGGGGCAATACATCATTTTGCCAGCCATCCACGCATACAGATGGCTCCACAGGTGCGCAAGCATTGGTGTGCTACTCCTTCTGCGTAGCTACTTCGCTACACACTCACGCAGGATATACGTTACGCGCTCTGCTGCTGCTGTTGCTGTTGTCGCTCGCGCCGGAAAGAGACAACATAGTAGACAGTCGTGTATTCTTTCTGGCCCAGCAGCATGCCACCGCAGCCCGGTGACTGTTTGACACCAATCTGATCCACGCGATAGAATTCCCAGCCCTGCGCCGCTTCCTGGTCAACAATGTATTGGAGATACTGCGCGGCTTCTCCCGTTCCGGTGTTCTTCTTCAAGACGATGGTAGGGGGCACTTGCACCATGCGATACTCGTACATTCTCAATTCTCCCTGAAGTTACTCATAAAAACGGTCATGCGCATATGTCTATTTTTACTATAACATCTCCATAAAACGATTGCAAGTATTTTTCACTTCAACTGGCGTCGAGAGAGAATCTGCTTTACCGGCGTCCGCAGTTGAGAGGCAACGGCTGATGCGCTATCAGTCGCCGCCTCTCGACGATACAACACGACGCTTATGGCTGATTATAGTTGGTTTATGGCTGGATGCCGCGCTCTCGGCGCGTGGCCTCCACCTCCGGATACATCTGCATGATGCCCAGCGCGTGGCCTTCGGGGTCGGTGAAGAAGAAAGCGCGTCCCGCGCCGACATCCACAATTTCGCCAACTTCGACGCCGCGCGCCTTCAGATCGTTCCAGGCAGCGTCCACATCCTCCACGCCCAGGTTTATCTCGCTGCCGCCCACCGGCTGCGCGCTGCCCTCCGTATCCTCCACCTTTTGCAGCGCGATGGGCGTGCCAGCGGCGGGCTTGAGGAAGATGAAGTCGCTCTCGTTGGTGAACTCTGGAATGACCTCCATGCCCAACACGTCCACATAGAACGCTCTGGCTTGGGCGAGGTCGCGCACAAGCTGGCGTACCAGGCCGACACGATACTGCATATTCCGCCCCTCTTTCTTCGTTGCTTCAGTTGGCGTTGATGTTTCCGCCGCATCCTCACGCGCCAACTGGTCCAGATAGTCCGGGAACTGCTTGCGCAACAGCTTCGATCCCCAGCCGGAGCGGAGGATGTCGCGCACGGTCAGCGCAGGCGGACCGCCCGCCGCGAAGCCACTATGCTCCAGCCGCAGATGCGTGCCAGTTCCTCGCTCTCGCAGGGTGAAAGTCAGCAGCGTGACCGGCAGCCCGCCGCCCTGCCAGGTGAAGGCGACGACATGCGGCGCATCGAGTTGCGTCACCTCGCAGAAGACGACGCCATTCCAATCGAACTGCGGCTGCGAGTGAAAGGTGAAGCGATGCCCCACCTGTGGCACGAAATCGTTGGGCATTAGCCACGCGGCGAGCGCATCGGCGCTGGTGAGCGCCCGCCAGACGCGCTCGATGGGATGAGGATAGGTCATCTCTATGATGATCGCGTCGCCGGTCGTCAGATCGGTCAGGTCCGTCATCAGGTCGCTGCTCATTGTTCTTGCTCCGCATGCTCGTCTTGTTCGTCTTGTTCGTCTTGTTCGTCCAGGTAGTTGCTAAGCGCCGCCAGCCGGGTGCGCCAGAAATGATCGTACTGGTGAATCCAGTCGCTCACCTCCGCCAGCGGTTGCGGTTGCAGCGAATAGCGCCGCTCGCGCCCCTGCCGCCGCTCTGCCACTAGCCCCGCCTCGCGCAGCACCCGTAGATGCTGCGAAATCGCGGGACGGCTCACGGCGAACGGCGCCGCCAGTTGCGTGACGGTGAGGTCGTCCCGCGCCAGCCGGTCCAGGATGCGCCGCCGGATGGGATGCGCAATCGCCAGGAAGACATCAGCATCCGCAGGCTGCTCTTCTTCTGTTGTTGAACTATTTGCCATCGCTTGCTCCGACAAGAACACGTGTTCTGACACAATTATACGTAAGCAATTCCTTACATGTCAAGAGCGTAAAGACGCTTGACGCTTCATCACCTTTAACGCGGAGATAATGCGCGGTTTACCAGCGTCTGTGATGCTATCAGAGACCATCAGAGGCCATCAACGGTTCGGCATACCTCATGCTGGCACTGCCACCTGCCGACCTGTCGGTCCGTGCGGATGATAGAGAATCGCCGCATGTTCGCTCTATGGTATGTAGAGGTATGCAGGTCATGTCTACCTGCGCCCACCACGAAGGAGTTTTGCCTGTGAAGAAACGCCGGAACAGCCTCATCGCCGCAGTTATCGCGTTCGTGGCGGTCATCGCCATCGCGGTCCCTGGTTTTGCCTTCGCCCATGCGGGGGCCAGCAACAACGCCGCCGCGCAGACTACCGCGAAGGTGCGGCCCTTCGATCATGTCTTCGTCATCTTCATGGAGAACCACGGCACGCCTAGCATCATCGGCGACCCCAACGCGCCGTATATCAACAGCCTGGCGCAGACGTATGCGCTGGCGAACAACTATTACGGCGTGACGCATCCGAGCCTGCCAAACTACATCGCTGCAACCTCCGGCAACAACTGGTATAGCAACAGCGACGACCCCACCCAGGTCTTCGATCATGTCAACCTGGTAGATTCACTGGAACGCGCCCACCTCTCGTGGAAGGGCTACATGGAGAATCTGCCGTCGGTCGGCTTCACCGGCGCGTCCTCGCCGGATGGGCTGTACGTCTCCAAGCATGACCCGTTCGTTCTCTATCAGGATATTCTCAACAACCCCAAGCGACTCAACAATGTGGTGCCGCTGAGCCAGCTTTCGGTTGATCTGGCGCAGAACCATGTGCCGAACTTCGCCTGGATTACGCCGAACCTCTGCAACGATATGCACGGCGTCGGTGGCAGCCCGTGCCCCTATAGCAATGATGCGCAGCTCAAAGCCGATGGCGACGCCTTCGTCAAAGAGTGGGTCAACGCGATCATGAGTTCGCGCGCCTGGACGGGCAACTCAGTGATCTTCATCACCTGGGACGAGGACGACTACACCGGCAATCCGGCGAACGGCGGCTGGGAAAGCCCCGCTGGCTGCTGCGACAGCCCCGTCATTCCGGCCAACGCCTCGTTCTTCCCGGCGGGCGGCCTCTATGGCGGCGGTCAGGTGCCGATGATTGTGATTGGCACACATACGAAGCGCGCCTACGTCTCCACGACAGCCTACAACCACTATTCGATGCTCAAAACCATCGAGGATGTCTGGGGCCTGCCGGAGATCGGCATGACCAGCGATTCAGCCCAGGTCACTGACATGTACGAGTTCTTCAAGTAGCCCCCACCCCCAACCCCTCCCCCGTGCGCGGGAGGGGAGCAAAGAGACCTCACCCCCTACCCCTCTCCCGCGAGGAGAGGGGACTGTGGGGTGGCGCGTTGTGGTGATGGCAATGGATTCAATTCGCGCAGAGGGAGCTAGCGATTGAAAGCGCGCCTGGATGGCGTGCCGCCGCGAAGTCCGCCTGCGCGGACTCAGAACAGGCGCCTCTGGTCTCCCCTCTCCCACAGGGAGAGGGGCAGGGGGTGAGGTCTCTCCCTCAACGGCGCACCTGATACAGCGCCGCCACTAATTTGTTGACGCCGCTGTCGTATTCATTGCCGCGCGCATCCACGAATTGCGTGTGCCCCCAGCCGAGCGGAATGCACTCCATCCAGGAGGTGCCCGCCGCCCACACCGGAAACACGCCTTTGCCGTTGGCGTTGGCAAGCGCCAGTTCATCCTTGACGTAGGGCGATTCCCGCGAACTGGGCGAGGCGACCAATATCACCGCGTGACACGAGGCAATCGCCTGGCGGATGGCCTGCTCCCAATCGGCGGTGCCGGGCGTCAGGTTCGTGTTGTCTATCCACGTGGTCAAGCCCTGCTCTCGCAAGCTGCCTTGTAACCGCTCGACAAAGCTCTGATCTTTGCGCGAATAGCTAATGAAAATTGGAGCATCTATGCGTTGCTGCACAGGTGGCTGTTGTAGTGGTGGCTTCGGTTGTAGCGATTCCATGTTGGCAGGCGCAGACTGTGGTGTTGGTTGGGCAACTGCTGTCCGCTGAAGATGGCGCAAGTAAGCGCGAACGGCTTGCGCGCCCTGTTTCACAACGTCTGGTGGTGGCACCTGCATCTGCTTCTGGTCTAGAGCAAGTGAGTCTAGCTGAGATAAGTTTGCCAATTCCACCGGAAGCGTGGTAAGTGGATTACCACGCAAGCTGAGGATGGTTAAACTGGTGAGACGACCAATCTCAGGAGGCAGCATGCTGAGGCGATTTTTATCCAGGTAAAGATACTCCAAATTTCTGAACTTAAATACTTCTTGAGGGACTTCTGTTAGGTTCAATCCACAGAGGTAGAGAATTCGTAAGGTATAGGATGAATCAATATCAATATTGGCAGCAGCGTTATGGGTAATCAAACCACCACCCCTATATGACATGTAGTAGACTTGACGTGTGAAGCCTGAAAAGATATTAGAGTGAACTTTGCATCTTGAAGCAGGATTCCACTTCCCGAACAAACTACCTTGAAGCCGTTCGACGATTTCTGAATCATCCGGTAATGATGCCGAACTCATGCCAGCCTCCTGATATCTCATGTTTCTTTGCCAATAAAACTGCTATTCTGGCTCAGAAGTATACTCGCCAGGTAAGTAGAAGGCAAGCGCAGGATGGAGTGAAAGGATGCACAGGACAGCCAGCGAATGAATTCGCGCCTGGCTGGCCGGTGGCCGCGAAACCTGCCTGTGCCGGTTCGGGTCAGGCATGTATTGCGTCGAAGTCTATCTCCAGTCCGCGTAGGCGGACTTCGCGGCGGGACGCCATCCAGGCGCGGTTTCAACCGCCGGGCAACGTGTTCCCGCGCCGCCTCTCCCGCGCACGGGGGAGGGGCTGGGGGTGGGGGAACTACAGCCAGCCCTTCGCCTGGGCGACGTGCGCCGCCTCGATGCGGTTGTGCGCGCCAGTCTTCTGGATGGCGACGGAGAGATAGTTGCGCACGGTGCCTTCGCTCAGCGCCAGTGTCTCCGCAATTTCAGCGACACTGGACCCATCAGTGGCGGCGGCCAGCACCTCGCGTTCACGGTCGGTGAGTGGATTGTTGCCCTCGCTCAGCGCGGCCATCGCCAGCGCCGGGTCCACCACACGCTCGCCGGCCATCGCTCGCCGTACCGCTTCCGCCAGTTGCGCGGCTGGCGCATCCTTCAGCAGATAGCCCACCGCGCCGGTCTCCATTGCGCGGCGCAGATAGCCGGGGCGGCCAAAGGTCGTCAGAATCAGCACGCGACACGAGGGCAATTGCTTACGCAGGTCAGTCGCCGCCGTCAGCCCATCGCAGCCGGGCATCTCGATGTCCAGCAGGGCCACGTCTGGCTTAGCGTTCAGCGCGGCTGGCACCACCTCGTCGCCGCGCCCGACCTCGGCGACGATCTCGATATCGCCTTCCAGCGTCAGCAGCGCCGCCAGCGCGCCGCGCACCATCGCCTGATCTTCCGCCAGCAGTATGCGTATCGTGTCCACCATAGTAGTTACGCTCCTTTTTCGCCGTCAGCGACATCAGCAGCAGCCGTGACAGGGGTGACGGGTACTGAGACGGCGAGACGATAGCCGCCATCATCAGAGGGGCCATTCTCGCAGCAGCCGCCAAGCGCCGTCACGCGCTCGTTCAGCCCACGCAGACCGTTGCCGCCGTTGCTGCCATTGCTCAGCGCCCGCGCGATACGTTCGGAGGTGATGGCAGGCGCGCTGCCGGAGCGGTTGGCGCAGTCGTTGAAAATCTCGACGCGCACCATCGTTCCCTCGCGCCGTATCTGGATGTCGCAGCGGCGGGCGCGGCTGTGGCGAATCACGTTGGTGACACCTTCGCGCACGGTCCAGGAGAGTGCGGCCTCCAGCGCAGGCGAGAGCGCCGGATTCACCTGCTCGTCAATGTCATCGTGATAGGCGATACCAGCGGCTGCCAGCAGACTACGCGCCTCGCGCAGTTCACTGGCGAGCGTCGGCTGACGATAGCCCGTCACGGCTTCGCGCACTTCTTGCAATGCCTCGCGGGCGGCGCGTTCGATGTCGCTGATCTCGCGGGCGGCGCGCTCCGGTGCAACTTCGGCCAGCCGCTTGGCAAGCTCGCTCTTGAGGGCGATCAGCGAGAGGCTATGGCCCAGCAGATCGTGCAGGTCGCGGGCGATGCGCAGCCGCTCCGCCGCGACGGCCAGATAGGCGATTTCTTCGCGGGCGGCGCGCAACTGGCGGCTGGTGATGGCGGAATTGACGAAACCGATGACGACGATGCCGATAACGCTCATCAGAAAGACGGTGGTGAAGAGCATCGAAAACCCGTACCCGCGCGCCAGAATCCCCAGGCTCACCAGGATATCCAGCGCGATGATGCCGCGTATCGCCCAGGGAGTCGGCAGGCAGCCACCAACGCAGGCAGCGACGTAGTAGAAGAGTTGCACCCAGTCCGGCCCGACGCCCAGCGAGAGCGCAAAGGCCAGCGCCGTGAGGATGAGAGCCGCCGGCCAGGGATACCAGCGCATGAACCAGCGCGAGGAGAGGCGCGTCATGACCGGGGCACTGTCGGCAAGACTGAACGAACGATACAGCGAGGTCCAGAGATAGATCACCACGAAGATAATGACGCTGGCGAAGACAAGGGCGATGCGCAGCGGCGACGATGAGTGAAAGAGGTCGCTGATTGGTGATATGAGGAATCCAAGCCAGAGAACCCACACCATCCAGAAGGAAATGACCGTGCGTTTGCCTGCGCCCGGCAACGCCGCCAGTTGTGTTATCTCATCCATCGGCTCCTCCTAAGATTTTCTGAGGCTATCCCAGGCTCTCCAAGAGAACCTCCTGGTCGTGGAGAATCCGCTCACGCACCAGCGGATGCAACCGATCCAGCGAGGTTACTAAATCTACCTTGCGGCTTAGCGCATCTTCAAGCGCCAAACCCAAAGCGGACAGGTCAAACAACGAAGCGCCTGGCGGCAACTCGACGACCAGATCAATGTCGCTGGTGGTATGCTGTTCGCCGCGCGCATAGGACCCGAAGAGGCTGGCGTGCTGAACTCCGTGCGCGCGCAAAATCGAGCGTATCAGTGCTCGCTCCTGCTCGCTCAGTTGTGGACTCGTACTCGCTGGCATGGCACACTTCGCTCCAATCTGCTTGTCAAATCATGTCTCATTTCCGCCGCATCGTACTTCACAGTCTAGCATACTGAGCGGATTCCTACGGCTTTTGACGTGGATATGGACTCACCTGCCAGCACGTCTACCTATCTCTAGTGTATAGGCGATTCGCGGCACTGCGTAGTGAGGGTGGTCAGCAGTTTGGGGTGACATTTGTCATGCTATCCCAATCAAACTTTCTATCTGCGACATTCCCCTTGACGATAGTCCCTTAGCAGTGCTATAAATACCATATATACATACCAAGTATATGTACAGAGTAAGGGTAGTGAGAACGTGTCCTTGAAGTTTGGCATTCTCGGTCTTCTGGCCGAGACTCCCTTGCATGGCTATGAGGTGAAAACCCGCTTCGAAAGCATCCTTGGCCATACGTGGGAAGTGAATATCGGGCAGGTGTATAGCACATTGCAGCGCCTGGAACGCGATAACTGGGTGGAAGCTGTTGGCGAGCGGGGTGATCGCGGGAAACAGGCCTACCAGTTGACGGCGCAGGGGCGTCAGGCCCTGGATCACTGGCTTTCAGAGCCGGAAGCTGAGCCGCAACAGTTACACGATGAACTGTTCATTAAGCTCATGCTCATGCGCCGGCTTGCCAATGGCAATCTCGAAGGGTTGATTGCGCGCCAGCGTCGCGTCTATCTCCAACACCTGCGCAATCTGGCTGAACTCGAGCGACACGCTCGCGCTGAAAACCGTCCGGACCTGCTCCTGCTCATCAAGGGTGCTGTTATTCATACCGAGGCAGATATCAAATGGCTGGATGTCTGCCTGGAAGAACTAACCAGCCTGCAACCGTATCACCCGGACTCGGAGCACCAAGAGGAGAAACCGTAGTGAGCCACCTCACTGACCAGCATGGTCATTCAACCTATCTCATCGAACTCTCCAATGTGAACAAGACGTACAACGGCAGCACGGATCAGGTGGCGCTCTCCGACATCACCCTGAAGATTCCCGCCGGCCAGTTTACCGCCATTATGGGAGCTTCCGGCAGCGGAAAATCCACCTTGCTCAATTTGATTGCGGGCCTGGACCGTCCCACGAAAGGGGAGGTATGGGTAGATGGCATCCGCGTGAACGCATTAGGTGAAGCTGCGCTCGCCCGCTATCGGCGTAAGCGATTGGGCTTTGTCTTTCAATTCTTCAATCTGCTCAACCAATTGTCGGTTCTCGACAACATATTGCTTCCAGCGCAACTGGCTGGCCTGCAATCCAAAGTTGCCCATCAGCGCGCACGCCAATTACTCGATCAACTGGGCATCACCGACAAGGCGAGGGTCTATCCTGGGCAACTCTCCGGCGGTCAGCGCCAGCGTGTCGCCATTGCCCGCGCCCTCATCAACCAACCGTCTGTACTACTGGCAGACGAGCCAACTGGCGCGCTGGATAGCCGCAGCGGAGATGCCGTGATGGAACTGTTGGCGCAAATCAATGAGAAGGGGCAAACGATTGTGCTGGTGACACACGATGCCCGGCTTGCAGCAGCCTATGCCACCCGTATCATCTCACTACGCGACGGGCGCATCGTTGATGATAGCATCCTCCAGGCGCCGCAACACCAGGCGCCGTCTGATTTGCTCCATCTTCACTCTGAGGAGGCCGTCTAATGCGCGCGCTCATGACAAAGATCGCTGGCGACCTGCGCCGGCGGCGTTTGCAATTCGTCATCGTCGCCCTGATTGTGGCGCTGGCGACAGGAGTGGGAACGCTTGCCATCGAATTGATGGCCGAATCGTCGGCGCCCTACATGCAGGCATTTCAACAGTATCAAGGCGCGCATTTAATGGTCATCTACCAGAGAGCGCGCGTAACCCCGGCGCAACTTGCCGCGACACAACGACTGCCCAATGTGACGGCCAGCGCCGGACCGTGGCAGGCGGCATACGTTCCACTCGAATATGGCACGCAAAAAAACACAGTGCTCGTCATCGCTCGCGCTGATCCTGGCGGTCCAGTGGACAAACTGCACATTGTGGCTGGGCGCTGGGCTGGCCGACCAGGGGAAATCGTGCTGACACGCTCGTTTGCGCAGTCTATCGGTGTGAGCGTCGGCAGCCAGCTCAAAGCGGTGATCAGTCCCTATTTGCCGGTGATGCGGGTTGTAGGCGAAGTCACGGACATTGACGAAGCGGATGCAGCTAACTTCAATCCGCAATTTGCCTGGGTGCAGCCTGGTGCATTCGCTCAATTGCTCTCGCCGGATAAACAATCGTCAGTGGTCATACTTTACCGTTTCCAGCATGCGGCGACTGACGCTGAGCTACAACAAGATAACCAGGAAATTGCGGCGGTTGTGCCGCCGAGCGCTATCGGTGGTACCATTTCGTACCTGGCGGTCCAACGCATCATCAATCTGACAAATACGTTGGCGATGACCTTCCTACTGGCCTTCTCGGTCTTTGCGCTGGGCGCAGCAGCGCTGATTATCGCCAATGTGGTGAGTGGCGCGGTGCTGACGAGCCACCGCGACATCGGCATCATCAAGGCGCTCGGCTTTACACCCGGTCAAGTGATCGCTACCTTCGTTGGACAAATGCTCCTCGCCGCCCTAATCGGTTGCCTGGTTGGGGTGCCGTTGGGCGTTCTTGGGAGCCGTCCGCTCGTAGATTCCAGCGCAACCGCGCTTGGTGTGCCTGCATCCACGAGCGGAAATCTGATAGCACCATTACTGGCAACGCTTGGCGGATTATTCGTTGTCACGCTTGCAGCCTGGTTGCCGGCACTACGGGCAGGCATGCTCCGCCCTGTTGATGCCATAGCTCAGCATGTGTCGTCTAGTTCGCGACGCAGCACTCACGCTCGCTCGTTCACGCAACGGCTGCATCAGATACATCTGCCTCGCCCGCTGACGCTCGGCGTGAACGACGCCTTCGCTCGCCCGATACGCAGCCTGCTGACGATAGTGGCGATTATCATCGGCGTTGCTACTCTTGTCTTCGCGTCTGGGCTGCACAGCACCTTTCAGGTGATTACAAATAACCGGGCACTGTTCGATAAGGCTGATGTAACTATCTCTCGCTACAGCAGTTACCCGGATAGTACACTCATGCGCACCTTGAACGAGCAACCAGAAACCAAGCAGGTGGTCGCATATACTTTCTTCGAACTCAATGTTGCTGGCCTCAGCAATCCAGTGACAACGATTGCAATGCGCGGTGATTCAGGCTCGTTGGGCTTTCCAATGCTGGCCGGTCGCTGGTTCCAGGGTCCCGGTGAGGCAGTGGGTGGCGCATCATTTGTACATGAGGCTCATCTTGCGGTTGGCGACACGTTCACTGTGACATCCAACGGTCATCAGATAACGTTGCGTCTGGTGGGTGAATACTTTGACTTCACCAACTTCGGGCGAGATATTCGGCTCGATTGGTCTAGTTATTTGCAGCTCGACCCGGCAGCACAACCTACTAGCTATCTGGTGAATCTCCAACCAGGCGCGAATGCAAGGGCGTATAGCCAGCGCATCGCGGCAACTGCCCCAGATTACCTGGATGTGGCAACGAGCGCAAGCTCTAATGCCGCCACCGCCACGATCAATGCGCTAAACGGAGTGCTGGCGGTGCTCGTAGTGATTCTCATGGCAATTGCGGTCGCCGGTGTATTCAACACACTGTTGCTCAATGCCCGCGAACGCATGCGCGATACTGCAACGCTCAAGGCGATTGGTATGACACCGGGGCAAATCATTGCGATGGTGGTAGCCTCAGCATGTGTACTGGGAGTGATTGGCGGCATTATTGGCATACCCACTGGGGTCTGGCTACATCAATCATTGTTGTCGCTCATGAGTAGCGCAGCCGGCGAAGAGCTACCGAGCCAGTTCGCACAACAAGCCTTCAATCCCCTCGTACTCCCGCTACTGGCGCTGGCGGGCATCGCCGTTGCAATTATTGGTGCGGTGCTGCCGGCATGGATGGCGGCTCATGATTCAGTGGTGGAGATATTACGCACAGAGTAAGTGCCGGCAGGCGGCTGAGTCAGCCGCCTGCTGCCTGAGGCGACAGCGCACGCCAGCGTGGGAGCGCGCGGCCAAGCGCCCAGGCGATGAGGTGCGGGCTGCCTTCCTCCCAGCCCAGCGTCTCCGCCAGGATGACGCTTTCATAGGCGGTTTTGATCGGCGCGAGGCAGAGCGCCAGATCGAAGGCGCGCTCGCGGCTGGCGGGCGTACCCCAGGGCAGCGCAGCCAGATAGGCGTCACGGAGCGCACGTTCCGCTGGCGTATAGGGGATGCCGCCGGGCGTCGCGGTTGGCTGCGCCTGCGATTCATCGGGCGATTCCGAAGACTCCAGGGATTCGAGGTCGCGGGCATCGTCCAGCAGGCGATCCAGTGAGAAGAAGGGGCAACTCAGGTTGGCCTCCTCCCAATCGTAGATCAGGATGCCGCCGTCTGAGCGGAGGATCGCGTTGCCCGCGTGCAGGTCCACATGGTCCAGCGATTCCGGCCAGCTACCGGCAACGAGTTCATCGGTCCAGGCGGCGATATGCGGCTGAAAGCGTTCCATCTGCGCCAGGATATCCGCAGGCAAGTTGAATTGCTCGGCTAACTCGCGCCCTTCATCTGCCCAATAGGCCAGCGACCGCTCGCGCACCTCGCGCAGCACCGTTTCATAGAGGCGCGGCAGCAACCGCAGCGCCAGGCGCGGCAAGGGCGCGCGCTCCTCCTGTGGCAGCGCGGCGACGGTCGCCTGGATGTGCGCCAGCGTCCGCGCCATCTGCTGCAACGCCTGCTGGTTCTCCAATTCCTCGATGGATTGCCCCTCGAAGGTGGCGAAGAGCGACCAGCTACCTTCGCCGTGCGGCTCCCAGGCCAGCAGTTGCGGCACAGCGTTGGGGCAGACGCGCGTGAGCAGCGCGGCGATACGTGGCGCATCGGCAAAGAGCCGCAGCAGCCCCGCCTTGAAGATCACCTCACGCACACCCGCATCATTGCTGGCAGCAAAGGACGCGGTAACGCCCCACTCCTTCGCCTGATGCACATACAGCGGTCCGGCAACCTCGCGCGTCCCTGGCAGCACGGCGGCGATCCAGGCGCGCACCGCCGCCGCATCGAGCAGGTCATCCGGCCAGCGATGTTCGTCGTCGTCTTCCATATTGTCCATATTGGTAGATCCCCCACCCCCAGCCCCTCCCCCGTGCGCGGGAGAGGGGAGCCAGAGAGACCTCACCCCGCCCTGCGGCCACCCCTCTCCCACAGGAGAGGGGACCGTGGGTGAAGCGTTGTGACGTTCCGGCAATGTTGCTTCTGCTGTCGCTGGTTCGTTCAGCCGCGCCGTTTGCCCCCTGCACATACGGTCGCTCACGGCCCCTCTCCTTACGGGAGAGGGGGTTGGGGGTGAGGTCACTGCTCTTGCGCGCGCACGGCTACGATGTCGTTGCGCGCCGCCCAGAGCGCCAGATCGCGCTTCTGAATCGCCGCTGCCATCAAGTCAGGGAAGAGATCAGGCGTACAGGCGAAAGTTGGGCAGCCCATGCCTGACAATATGGCCGCATTGTGCGAATCGAAGCTGGGCGTGCCCTTGTCGTTCAGCGCCAGCAGGCACACCATCTGCACGCCGCTGCCGATCAACTCCTGGGCGCGCCGCAGCATCTCCTGCTGGTTGCCGCCTTCGTAGAGGTCAGTAATCAGCACGAGGATAGTCTGCGCCGGACGGGTGATGATCTGCTGGCAGTAGGCGAGCGCGCGGTTGATGTCCGTGCCGCCGCCAAGCTGCGTGCCAAAGAGCAGGTCCACCGGGTCTTGCAGGTCGTCCGTCAGGTCCACAACGGCAGTGTCGAAGACGACCATGCGTGTGGTGACGGCGCGAATCGAGGCCAGCACCGCGCCAAAGATGCCCGAATAGACTACCGAGGTTGCCATCGAACCGCTCTGGTCCACACACAGCACGATATCACGCAGCGACGACCGCTTGTGCCCATAGCCAACCAGCTTCTCTGCAATGATCGTGTGTCGCTCCGGCAGATAGTTCTTGAGATTGGCACGGATGGTACGGTCCCAGTCTATCTCATTGGCGCGGGGGCGGTTGGTGCGTGTAGCGCGGTTCAGGCTGCCGCGCACCGCCTCGATCAGCGGATTCGCCAGCTTGCGCTCCAACTCGTCCACCACCTTGCGCACCACATGACGCGCGGTGTCTTTGGTCTTCTCCGGAATGACCTTGCTGAGCGAGAGCAGATTGGCGACCAGATGCACATCTGGCTCGACCGTCTCCAACATCTCCGGTTCGAGCAGCATTTGCTTCAGGTTGAGCCGTTGCAGCGCGTCCTGTTGCATCACCCGCACCGCCGAGGTGGGGAAGTACGTGCGAATGTCACCAAGCCAGCGCGCTACACGCGGCGACGAGCCGCCCAGCCCCGCCGAGCGTTGCTGGTCGTAGAGTTCATCCAGCACGCCGTCCATACCGGCATCGGCTCCGCTGAGGTCAAAGCTGCCGCCACCGCCCGTGCCGCCTGCTCCACCACCACCGCCCATGCACGAGCCAGCTTCTTTGCCCAGCACCAGCCGCCAGCGTCTCAGGCGCTCGCGCTCCGCTGGATTCATGTTTACATCATTGGTTCCTGTGGTTGGCGTCATGCGTCACCTCCTGAATCCCCTGCTGCTCCTGATTTCACCGGCGCAACGCCGAGAATCTGCGCCAGCACCGGCAGCACCTTCGCCGCGCGTTCATGATCGAGCGAGGCGAATGGGTCATTCGCTCCTTGCCCCGGCTTTTCAAAGCCGAGAGCGCCAGTTGGCGCGGTATGCAGCTTCGCCACCTTTTCGCCCATCTGGCGGCGCGCTGGCGTCTCGAAATCAGCGAAGGCGCGGCGCAGCAACGGCAGCAGCGCCACAAACGTCTCAGGCGTCAGGTCCACCAGCCAGGCGTCCAACGCGCGCCAGAGGCCATCCTGGTGCAGCAGCAGTAGACCGCTGCCACGCAGCACGCCCTCCACCCAGGCGGTCGCCTGGTCCGCCGGGACGACTGGCGAGAGCGCCAGCCGCGCCAGCCGTTGCAGTTCGTTCTCATCTAGCGCGTGCTGTTCCAGGAGCAGGCGGCAGCAGCGTCCGCGCACCAGCCCATGCACTGTTTCCATGTCTACCAGATGACGCAGCACCGGCAGCCAGTCCGCGCGCATATCATCGCTGTTGAGGATGTCACTGATCGCTCGTTGCACGTTGTCAATACTGCCAACCATTTCAGCCGCTGCGTCATCATCCAGCGAGGCGCAGGCGCCCGGCAGGCCCACCAACACCCGCGCGAAGAGCGCCGCAATCACCGGCATGATACGCTTTGCCTGTTCCTCCTTCGTGGCGCGCACATCACCATAGCGGGCAACCTCTGCCAACGGCGGCAGCGCGTCCATCAGGTGACGCACATCGGCGGAGACGGCAGCCAGCGCCTCCACGCGCGTCAGCAGATGCTCGGTGGCGTCCGGCAGACCGGCGAGCATCACCTGATTGAGCAGCGCCGTCAGCGCGGGCAGTTCGTCAGCTTTCTCCGCCTGATCGCGCGCAAAGCCATTGGCCGCGCTCTCGACGGTGTTGCCCCAGATGTTCTGCTCGATCAACGCGACGACGAACTCGACCTCCCACTTCAGTTCCCAGTTTTCATGGAACGTGCCTTTGACGCTGCCATAAATATGCTGCGGCTTGCCCCATTCCACGCCCAGCAGGCGCAGCCGGTGCAGCAGTTGGCTACGGGCGCGGTCGGTCTCGTTGCGCAGGTCCAGTTTGAGCGTCACAATCTCCGGCGACTGTTTCAGTCTGAGGCGCTTTGCCTGCGCTTCCAGATCGCGTTGCAGCGGCACAATGGGCGTTTCGGCGGGCACCTCGCCCATCGTCTCACCAATCTCCAGCTTCTCGCGGATCAGTTGCATCGGCGTATCATTGCCGTTGCATAGCACCGTCTGAATCGCCTCGTGCAGTTCGTTCATGCCGGGCATCGGCAGTTCGCCCATCGCCGCCAGCGCCTCCGCCAGCCGCACCGCCTCGATGACGCTGGCGGATGAGGCATCCAGCCCTTGCTCGCGCAGCAGATGCGCGGCGTGCGCCGTCCAGCGAATCGTCGCGCGGTCCGGCGCGGTCCAGAGATGCGTATACCAGCCAGGGGAAGCGATGCCAGCGCCATAGCCGCTGCGATAGGAGAGGCGTGAGTTGGTCCAGGGTATCCAGGTGGCCTCCACCTTCACCTGTTTCAGCCCCTTCAGTGTGGCGGCGTCGGCTCTGGCGACTTTGGCATCATCGGGATTGTCCAGGCTTGCCAGCACCGGCGAGTGCCACGCGCCGCAGACGACGGCAATGCGCTGGAAGCCCTCTTTGATGGCGGCGCGAATCGTCTGGCGCATGTGCGCCTCGCGCTGCGCCTCCTCCTCATTCTTGGGCGTTGGGTCGCCGCGCAGGGTGGTCATCGCTTCGAGGATGCCCTCAAAGAGGCCAGTGGCGTCGCGGCGCTGCTCGATTTCGCGCTCCCACCAGAGTTCATGGTCAGTGTAGCCGGCGGCCTCGGCCAGCATCGCCAGCGGATCATCGCCCATCCCCGGCTCCTCCCTCGTCTGCGGAAGAGGGGAGATATCAGAGGGCACATCGGCGTTTGGTTCGGCGTGCGGCTGCGCGCTACCGGCGGCGGCTGGCAGGTCCCCCACCCCTGGCCCCTCCCCCGTGCGCGGGAGAGGGGTGAGCGAATCGTCTGGAATGGGCGTGTTCTCCGGGCTGCCGTCGGGCGGCGTTGGTTGCTCTGGTTCCCTGGCAAGCTGGATGGTCTGCGGCAGGTCCATGAAGCGCGCGGGAATCTGCTTGCGGAAGGCGTAGTGCAGCGCCTGCCACTCCGGCGAAAAATGGGTGAAGGGGTAATAGACGGCGCGGCGTGGCTGCTCTGGCACGTAAATCAGCAGCGCAACCGGCGGCTTCATCGCAGCGTTCAGCAGCAGTGGCAGCACGCCATGCGCATCCGGCGGACCCTCTACCAGCACGATATCCGGCTGTAACTCCTCCAACGCGTCGCGCAGAGCGCGGGCGCAACCGGGGCCGTGGTGCCGTACCCCAAAGATATGCAGAGTCATGGTTTTCTCGTCCCTTATAGCCTCTACAGCACCTCATGGCAGGCCCGGTACAGGTCTTTCCAACCGTCTCGTTCTTTGACCACGGTTTGTAGATATTCCAGCCAGACCACGCGATCCTGCACGGGGTCTTTGATGATCGCGCCAGTGATGCCTGCGGCCAGATCGTCCGCATGCAGCACGCCGTCGCCATAATAGGCGGCCATCGTCAGGCCGTTGGTCATCACGGAGATGGCTTCGGCGGTGGAGAGCGTGCCGCTGGGCGATTTCACCTTTGTCTTGCCGTCGGCGGTCAGACCGTCGCGCAGTTCGCGGAAGACCGTCACCACGCGGCGAATCTCTTCCAGCGCAGGCTTCTCGGCGGGCAGTTCCAGCGCGCGGCCCAGACTGGCGACGCGGCGATCCACAATGTCAATCTCTTCCTCGATGGTGGCGGGCAGCGGCAACACAACGGTATTGAAGCGGCGCATCAGCGCGCTGGAAAGCTCGTTGACGCCCTTGTCGCGGTTGTTGGCCGTCGCAATCACGTTGAAGCCTTTGCGCGCCTGCACCTCCATTCCCAGTTCGGGAACCGGCAGCGTCTTTTCGGAGAGGATAGTGATGAGCGTGTCCTGCACCTCGGCTGGGATGCGGGTCAATTCTTCGATACGCGCGATCTTCCCCTCCTGCATGGCGCGCATCATCGGGCTGACGACCAGCGCGGCGGGCGACGGCCCTTCCACCAGCAGCCGCGCATAGTTCCAGCCGTAGCGGATGGCGCTCTCATCGGTGCCAGCGGTGCCCTGGATCATCATTGTCGAGTCGCCAGTGACGGCGGCGGCGATATGCTCGGAGACCCAGGATTTCGCCGTGCCGGGGACGCCGTAGAGCAGCAGCGCGCGGTCGGTGGCGAGGGTGGCGACGGCAATCTCGATCAGGCGGGCGTTGCCAATATATTTGGGCGAGACCTCGAAGCCATTGGGCAGCCTGCCGCCAAGCAGATAGGTGCGCACAGCCCAGGGCGAAAGTTGCCAGTTGGGCGGGCGCTGGCGGTCGTCATGCTTCGCCAGTTCGGCCAGTTCTTCGGCGTATTGCTGTTCGGCGTGCTGGCGCAGCACGGCTTCGAGCGCGGGCGTTTCTGTAGGTGTCGCGGAAGTGGTGGTTACGGTGGCGATGGTCGTATCGCCATTGTTCTTGGTCATGCGGGTATCTCCTCGTAGATGCGTTTCCGCAGTTGAATGGTGTTGGTGAATTCGTCGAGCTGGCGCTGGAACTGTTGCATGTACCAGTTGGTCGCCTTCTCCGGCAAAGTCAAGGGTTCGAGCGCGGCGGCGAAGCAGGATTGCGGCAGCGCCAGCGCGGCAATGGCGAGCGTGTCATCCCAGGGATCGGCGCTCGTGGTCTTTGCGGCAAGGCCCGCGATGAACGCGCGCAGGCCGCGCAGGTAGGCGTCGCCAAATTGCTGGCTCCAGGGCGGTTCCAGTGAAGCGACAACCGTGTAGAAACGTGGGCCAATAGCGGCTGTCGGGTCAGCCACCAAGCGCAGCGCCACCGCTTCGCGTTCGGATGCCGCAATCTGTGGCGCAAGCAGGCCATACATTTCACTGGCAGCAGTTTGCGAGTCGCCCTTTTTTGCCGGCTGGAGCCAGCGATTCCAGAGGGGCATTACCCAGTCTGGGGCGCCAAACTGCGCAGTAGCTTTGGTCCAGCCTTGAAGCAGCTCCGCCCCCCACTTCGTTTCCGCTGCGGCAGCAATCAATTGTTCGGGCGACATGCCCAACTGTTGACCCCAGTGAACCGGTGGCACACAGGAGAGCGTTTGGTACAGCCAGGAAGCGCGGGCGCCAACACTTGGCGATTTGCTAGAGGTGAAGCCATCGCGCTCCCAGGTAGCGTCAATAGTGGTTGGCGGATTGACCTTGAGCGCGCCTTTACTATAGCTGAGCATGGCGTCTGCTCGCGCGATCATGCGTTGCATCAGCGCCGAACCGGGCATACTACGCAGCACCTCAGCCGCCGCCGACCGCACGCCACCGGCTTTGTCATCCAGCGCGCGTTCGAGCAGCGCCTCATCGTCTGGTCCGGCGTTGATGGCGAGCGCCCGCGTCATATCCACGCGGAACTCGAACTTCTCCCGTTTCCAGGCCTCCTCGATCCACTGGCGAGCCAGCGCGGGGTTGCTGGCGCGCAAACGGCGCAAGACTTCGATGCGCTGGCCGGAACTACCTTCCTGCCAGAGCGTTTCGGCGTCGGCTGGCAGCGCGCCTTCCGGCGTATCCAGCGTCTCACGCGCCCAGGACCAGCTTTGGTTGAACTGGCTGAGCCAGAGGCCGCGTTTGCCCAGCAGCGGATAGAGCAGACGACGCTTTTCCTGATCGCGCACACTCAGCGCCGTTGGCAAGAGTTCCGGCGCAAGCAGCAATTTCGCCTGGCGCATGCGCTCAAAAGCCAGCGTTTGCAAATCCTCGTTATTGCCACTGAGCAGCAGCTTCACCAATGCTGTCACCCGTGGTGAGGCAACGGGCCATGCTTCGGTTTCTGCCGGCGCTGGCGCGTCAATCGCTGGCGCTGTGTAGCCAGCAGATTGGTAGATGGCGCGGACACCCGCCTGGAACAAGAGGCGGCGCTCGTTGGAGCCGCTTGATTCATCGGCTGGCGTCTCTGCGACAAGGGCATCGGGTGCGGCGTCAGTCATCGTTTCAATGGCGCCGCTCTGCGCAGTGCCGACCAGCGCAACGGTTACGAGTGGATCCATCAGGAGACCCTCCACAGCGGATAGTAGATGCCTTCCGCCGTCATACCAAGCGGCAACACGGTTTCGCCGTCCCACTCACCCGCGAAGTCTACCGGCTGCCCGCCGGAGAACGCCAGCATCTGCCAGGGCGCACTGACCCGCAACGGCAGCGCCGCTCCGGTGCGGTCGCGGATATACCAGGCGGTGGGGCCATTGATATAGTTCGCGCAGACGGGTATTGCGTCATGTAGCACCAGCAGGAAGCTATCCTGCCAGGGGAGGCGACCAAGCAATTCAGCGCGTGCCGCCAGAAACTCCTCGATGGTCGCATATCCCATCGCCATGTCCGCGATGGCGGTGGTGTTCGCCTGCCGGTTGGCGAGATGCCCACGCAGGCGAGCGGCGCCGGGATAGAAGTAGAGGTCGCCGGTCAGCCGTGTCCCTGGCAGAAACGTTTCAGCATAAGGGCGGCCCATCGCCGAGAACTGAAGAATCAGCGCAGGGCGGCGGCTCTCTCTGCCGAGCAGCCACGTCTTCTGCACGCGCAGTTTGTCGTCGTCATATTCCCACTGGCCGAGGACATACCACTCATCGCTGACTTTTTCGCCGGTGTCCGCCAAATCTTCTTTCTCGACGTTCCAGCCGACAAGCTGGCGCACATCCTCGCGTAGCGCCGCATCGAGCGTGTCGCTGTGGCGATAGGCGTGGGTGAGCAGCGCAATCCGCCCAAGCTGGCCCAGCAGCACATCCGGCCAGTCTGGCCGCGAGCCGGTGATGCCCGCCAAGTGGCGCACGCGCCCGGCGACGCCCGCCGCCTGCGCATCCACCAGTTGCGCCGCCTGATGCTCCCAGTACGTCGCTGGCTGCGCCTCCACGCTCGCCAGACCGTTGCGCATCAGGTCGTTCATCCATAGGTCTAAGGTATCGAGTCCCCGCGCAATCAGCGCCTCGCGTTTTTCCAGGCGTTTGCGCTGGTCGCTGGTCAGGTTATTGCCACTCTCAGCAGTTTTGCCGCCTTTCTCCTGTTCCTGTTTCTCCTGTTTTTCTTGTTTGCGGGCGCTGGTGGTGGCGCGTTTGCTGAGCCACTCCTTCACCCAATCCGGCGGTTCTGCCGCCGGAACACTATTGGCATCGGTCGCCAGGAGCAATAGCCCCAGCCCGTGTTTGCAGGGGAATTTATGGCTGGGGCAGGTGCATTTGACGGTAAACGTCGCCAGTTCAACGCGCACCTGATAGAGCGCGCTGCCCTGACATTCGCCCCAGGCTGCCTCATCGCTCTGGCCGAGATTGCGCCAGACGCGCACATTCGCCAGCTTCTTCCCGGCGGCAGCGGAACTGCTGTCGGGCGCCAGCGCGAGGACTTGATCGCTCGAAAGCTGCATGCCTTTCTTCCTCCTCCTCACTTCAAAAGCCAATCAGTCAACTCAGCCGGCTACAGATACGTTCTCGGAGAGTATGGCAGAAGCGGTCAACAAAGCATAGTGCAGTAGTCCACAATACGGTCTGCGCGTGGTGTGGTGTTGTCTATGAACGAAGCGCGCACTGCGGTACATCGTTTGCGCTTGCTCATGCGTCTATACAGGTAAATCGCTAGAGGTTACGGCCAACTTCGGATGCAGACTCTGGAGAAGATAGAGGTCGGCATATGACATCTGACATGAGTACCGAGCGCACACCGACTGAGACATCCCAGACAAATGAGACATCCGGCGGGCGCTGGCGCAACCGGCTGGTGGTGATTGCGGCGGTGATAACGCTGCTGGCAACGCTGGCGGCGCTGGTGGCGAACCACTGGCCGCCCAGGCAGGCGACGGCTCCCGCCGCTCTCGCTACCCCAACAGCCACGCAGATCAACAGCGATGCGACGGCGACCGCTTTGTCAGCGCTGACCTCCCCACTGCTGCCGCCTGCCGCACCGCTCACCTGGACGACAGCCAGCATGCCGCCGGGGAACCCTATGTCGGGGATGCGCGATAATGGTGCCTCGCTGACAGTTGCGCCCAGCGATGGCAACACTGCCTACACCTGTACTGCGCCATCACCACCTCTGCCATCGCCATCTAAGGTGCCTGCAAGCGTCTGGGTGACGCACGACCGCGCGCGCCACTGGACCCGCGCGGCTCCCATTCCGCCGGTTGCACATCCTTTTGGCTGGTGCTGGGTCGTCGTGGACCAGATGAACCCGGCAACAGCGGTTCTCGCCGTCTCCTGGGGACGCGAGGCCGAAGGACCGTCGCTCAAAACGACCGTCAGCTTCGTCACCTTCAATAGCGGCCAGAGCTGGCAACCACTTACTAGCCCGCAAACTAGCCCACAGAACTTCTTTGTCTTTGAGTTTGCAACCTACCACGGGGTAACAATTGCAATCATCGGGGTCAACATAGATGGCGGCCTGAGCAAATGGTGGGTCAGTAGAAACCATATGCGCACGTGGCAGACGATCAATTATCAGCTCCCCGTTCAGCAGATTGGGCAATTCTGGATCAATCCTGGCACCGGCGAACTGCTGGCGCATGGCCTGCTGGATAACAGTGACAGCACAGTGCAACTACTGGATTCCCATGATCTGGGGCTGCACTGGACCACGATAACTGTGCCGGTAAACTTCGGCTGGGGTAGTCCGCTCATTTCGCCGCCCGTCGCCAACCAGCCCTGGCGTCTCTGCGGGTGGGCGCCACCTTCCGCGTCAACGACGAACCCCGAAGATGAAAGTGGCACGTTGATGTGCAGTATGGATGGTGGTCACACCTGGGTACAGCGGCCACGGCTGACGCTTCTGTTCGCCCCGCCATATGATAAAGCAACTCTTGACATCGCCCAGGAATTCGCTGTCGCACCTGATGGCACGGTGTTCGCCGAATATTCCAACTGTTACCGTCTGGTGCCGGACACGAACGAATGGCAATCAATCGGGCCGCTACCAGACACGACTGGCACTAACCTGGCGACGGTGGTTATCCCTGGCGCGGGCATCATCTGGGCAGGCAATGTCCCTTCCGGCATCACTGGCCTTTTCCCGGACCCAGGCGCATAGCAACAGGGCAATGCGAGATAGGCCAGCGACTAAAGATCGCGCTTGGATGGCGTGCCGCCGCGAAGTCCGCCTGCGCGGGTTCGGGCAGGGTTCGGCGCGCTCCCCTCTCCCGCGCACGGGGGAGGGGCTGGGGGTGGGGGCATCCAACCCCGAATTTGCACGGAAGTGAACACTTGGCCACCATACTCGTATCTCACACTGTAGAAGCGTGGACGACGTGCGTCGTAGGTGAACCTGCACGCGAGACCGGCGAATGGGAGGCGAGATATGCCTATCTCTGGGGACGCTCAGAGTTTTGCTGCCATCGTGCCTCTCCATGCGGCGGCCATGTTGCGGGTCGCTGCGGCGCTGATCGGCCCGGCGGAGGCGGAGGATGCCGTACAGGAAGCGTCTATGCGCGCCTGGCAATCCTGGTCCACGCTGCGCAATGCAGAGGCAGTACGCTCCTGGCTGTTGCAGATCACCGTGAATGTCTGCCGCCAGTGGCGTCGTGGCTTGAAGGGGCAGCAACAGGCCCAACTGCGTGCATTGCCCGATGATAACGATAGCGAATACCGGCACCTGCTGGCCGTCTTCGAGGCTGACCCCGGCGCGAGTAATCATACCGGAGCAATGGACCTCCGCGCGGCCATCAACGCCCTCCCGGAAGACCTGCGCATCGTGGTGGTCCTGCGCTTCTACGCCAGCCTCGACGCCACTGAAATAGGCAAAACACTCAACATTCCTGCGGGAACAGTGCGCTCACGCTTGCATCGCGCCCTGGCGCAGATGCGCGATCATCTTCAGCCGCCTGATATCCCCGATATCCCGACTAGCTCTCATATCCCGGATGTTCCCGATATCGCCGTCGCCCCTGATCTGGCGCATACGACGCATCCCGAAAGGGAGGGCCGCCCATGAGCGACGAACCGAACTTTCAGAATCATCATCACCAGCAGCACGAGGGGCTGGATAACATTGGAGGCATGCAGGCGATGCCCTCGCCAGAGTTTCCGGAGTTCGAGGCGCTTGCCGCACGCCTGACCGCTGATGGCGCCGTCTGGCAAAGCCGTCTGCCGGACCCAACGCGCGTGGCGGAGCGCATCCGCGCCATCCCAGGCGAATCCCTTGCCTTCCCTCGCCGTGCTGCTGAAGGAGATTTCCCGATGTCCATAGAGACGAATGATACCAATACTCCTGGTAGCCCGCGCTGGCTACGTACACCCACATCCGCGAATCCGCCGCGCCCGCCGCGTTCAGGGAAACCACGCGGACGCTGGCTAGGACTCATCGCGGCGGTGGTCGTCGTGGCGTTGCTGGCGCTGGTGCTGGGTCTGCTGGCGCGTGGCCGAACCGGTGGCAGCCCAGCCGCGCAGTCAACACAGACCAGCACCACCCAACAGACCCAACCGGCGCAGACCAGCACCACCGGCGCCTTCCAGGTCACGTCGGTTGCGATGTCCGTCTCACCCACATCAATCGCCAACCTGGCCTGTGGCTCGAGCGTCACCGTCACCTATACCGCAACCATTCAGGTTGCGAACAGCAGCAGCGGTGGAACGGTGCAATTTACCTATACCGTGAACAACGGACGCCAGCAAACGCCTGCCAGCGTCACCTTCAATCCCGGTGAGACCAGCAAAACGTACACCTTCACCTGGAGCGGCGCTTTGCCCGCCGATCATACCGCGCCCGGGCTGGGCGGCATCCAGGTGACCAGCCCCAATCAACTCACGTCGTCTATGATCGCGCCAACGGGCCAGTGCGTCACCGCGCCCGCCTGTGGCTCCAATTTTTCTGGGCGTCCCTATCAAAGCACGCTCACGACTGCCTACGGGACGGTGCCACTGCCAACGCTCTCGCGCACGGTGCCGAATGACGCCTCCGGTGGGCAGCGGGGCTATGACATTTGCAGCGCCGGAACCGCCGCCAGCATTGCAGCGTATATGGAGCAGAACCTGCCTTCCTATGGCTGGACGCTGGTGAGCAGCAGTGGCGGCATTGAAACCTGGAAGAGCAGCACCGGCACGATCAACTGGAGCGTGACCGATCCGCTGAACTGGAACATCAACTGGCGTGTTCCGCTCGCCTAGCGTGTGGAGAGCACTGTGCATCTCTTGGCTCGCCGGTAGTTCGCTGGCGAGCCACTGTGCGTCAAACGAGCCATCTATACTGGTATACTGGCCACGCCTGTGAGCCGTTGGGGTTATCCATGAAATTATCTCTGCGAATGAGGAACATACGAACGGCAAGCGCATTGCTAGGCGTATGCCTGCTGCTCTTCATCACAGCGGGCTGTGGCGTGAGTTCCACCGGCAGCGGCTCCGCAACGCCAACGCCTTCGCCACTGGCAACGGTGACGCCATTTCCGTCGCCCACCTCCACGCCCGCCGGGCTGGACCAGCGCATAAACGCCTATATCGCCAACATGACGCTCACACAGCAGATCGGGCAGACGTTGATGCTGGCGGTGTATGCCAACGGCTACAATGCCAATCTCGATCAGGCGCTGACGCAGTGGGACCTGGGCAGCGCCATCATCTTCCCTAACTATAACGGCGGTCCGCTGGAACCGACAACGCTGGCCGGTATGCAACAACTCATCCATGACCTGCAAGCGCACGCGAGCAGTCCGCTGCTGCTCGCCACCGATGAGGAGGGTGGGCTGGTGGACCGGCTCTCCTTCTATTACGGCGCAACGCCCTCGCCACAGCAACTCGCCGCGACGGGCAGCCCGCAGCAGGTCTATGCGCAGGCACAGACGGATGCGCAGCGCATGCACGACCTCGGCCTCAATGTGGATTTCGCGCCCCTGGCGGATGTGTATCAGGGCGGTGGCATAGACCAGAGCCGCACCTTCGGCACGACACCCGGCGCCGTCGCCACCTACGCGGGTGCATTCCTGGACGGCTTGCAACAGAACGGCATCGCGGGGACGCTAAAGCACTGGCCGGGGCTGGGCGCATCCAGCGGCAACCCCGATTACACGCTGCCTACGGTGACACACACCAAAGATCAACTCAACGCGATTGATTTCGCCTCGTTCCGCATGCTGCTCAGCCACCAGCCGGATATGATTATGGTGACGCATGTGATCGTCCCCGCTTACGATGCGCAGGCGCCCGCCTCGCTTTCGCCGGTGCTGGTGCAGCAGGTGCTACGCGGCCAACTCGGCTATCAGGGGGTGGTCGTCACCGATGCGATGGATGCGCAGGGGCTGATCGAGTACATGCAGCAGCAGGGCTACAGCGACCCCGCGCAGGGCATCGCCGAAGCCTGTGTGCGCGCATTCCTGGCCGGAGACGACCTCATCGAAGCGCCCATCGAGCAAGATCGCCTGGCGGCGGTGGTCGCGGCGATGACCCAGGCCGTCGAATCTGGCCGCATCCCACAGCAACGGCTGCACGATGCGCTCTATCGTATCATCGCACTTAAGGTGCAACTCGGCCTGCTGACGCTGCCGTAAACCTGTCTATGCCGTCAGTTCGCGGACAATCTGCTGCACACGGCGGCCATCAGCGCGGCCTTTGGTCTCGCGTGAGGCCACCGGCATGACCTTGCGGAACTCGTTGCCTTCGCGGGCAATGATATCCTGCACGATGGCGCGTAGCTCATCGTCGGACATCTGCGCCGGCAGATAGGCTTTCAGCAGCGCGCCCTCGCGCTCTTCTTTCTCCGCGCTCTCCGTGCGGCCAGCCTTGCGATAGAGTTGCGCGGCCTCGTCGCGCTGCTTCACCAATTTCTCGATGATGTTGAGGCGGTCTTGTTCCGTCAACGGCACACGAAAATGCGGGTTCTTCTCATCGGTGCGCGCCACCTCTTCAAGGTGAAACGCATTGAGCGCACCCCGCACTGTATCCAGCCGCACTTGATCGCGCTGGCGCTGCGCTTCCTTCACCTCTGCCCGCAGCCGCTCTTCCAGCGGCGATGTCCCCTGGTCAGCCATATAGTCGCTCTTTCTGACCCCTCGATTTCTCTCTGTTTACTATCTTTAATGCTAGCTTACTTGCACCGTAATCGTGATGACGGCATGCGCTGTGCTGGATGGACCGCCAATGTGTGGCGCAAAGCTATGCGGTGAACTGGATGGGCTTGCCGACGGACTTGTTGATGGGCTGCTGGTTGCCGGCGTGCTGCCCGAATTGACTGGCGCGATACTATTGTCGGGCGGCGCTTTCGGCGCGCTGATCTTGAAATAGACAAATCCCGCACCGGCGCCCAGCAACAGCATCAACAGGACCACCAGCACTGCCTTCCCCGCCGTAAATCCGCTCTTTGGCTCCGGCAGTTCGTCTGCCCCCTGCGGTTGGAGGCGGTTGTATCCTGGCCGCCCAGCCATGCCACCCATGCCGCGCCCATTCATATCGGCAACGGCGGCTCCGGGTCGTGGACGGCGGGTCGTGCCGCTGGGGTCATCGCCCCAGAGACCGCCGCCCGCTGGTGGACGATTGCGCGCGCTGGAGCCACCACGTGTCGCGGGCGACCACGTATCCTCATCACCACGCGCGGGCGGGCGCGGGCCGCGCATACGCGGGTCGCGCGGGTCATATCCCGAACGGCTGCCCCCATAGCTCCCATAGCCATCGCGCCGCTCACGAGGATCGCGTCCCCCGCCACTACTCCCGCCACTGCCGCCACGGTAGTCATCGCGGCTGGAAGGGCGACGCCCATAGCTGCCATAGCCATCGGCAGAGGACCCACGCGAGGAGCCAGAAGAACTAGATGAGCCGGATGAGCCGTAAGACCCGCGCGAAGACCGTCCGCGATCATCATAGCCACCACCGCCGGAGCGCCCGCCGGATGAGCCGCGCGCATCACGCGCATCATAGTCGTCGCGGCTGCTGGAAGAACGCGAGGAGTGGCGTTCGGAACGATCATCTCGCCCCGCGCGGTCTGTCCGGTCGCGATTGGGCGAGCGACTGACAAAGCGGTCGCCGTTCTCTGCGCGTCCCCCACGCGAGGAGCGCCCCGGCGTCCACGTCTCGTCCTCCCATCCTGGTTTTCCCATCGTTACATCGCCTCCCAGGCTGCTCACCGCAGATATCTGCATGATCTCATGCTTTTGGGCACACACTATCAACGCGAGTGTACCATAATCACCAGGGAGCGCGCATCGGTAGTACTGGTAGCCCCACCCCCTGCCCCACCGCTTCGCTCATCGCCTTCTCCGCACTGCCAGGCAGTGCTTCCATGCTTCGCATGGCGGAGGCTCATCCCCGTGCGCGGAAGAGGGGAGCAGAGAGGCTGGCGGGTTCATCCACCGGCCACCCGTTACTCTTCGTCAGGTTCAGGGGAGGGCGGCGCGGGACGGCGGGGCATCAGCGACTCACCGGCGCTCGCCATGAAGCCGCCGATGGCGACCGACGAGCGATTGGATTCACGTACCGGAATGGCTTCCAGCGCAGCGCAGAGCGCCTGCACCTGCTTGCCAAGTGTGTCAGCCTTGCTTCCTGCGCCCGCCAAAATCAGGCCATCTGCGCCCAACCGTACCAGCGCCTTCACCGCTGCCGCTGGCAACTCCCCGGTCACATCCACCAACGCCGGGAAGCGTATCGCCTCAAATACCAGGCGCAGCCGGGCAAACTCGCTGACCGTTAGCCTATCGAGCGCAGCCGTCCCTTCGGGCAACTGAATGACGGCAGCCTGCGCTGGCAAGAGATTCTCCGCCCGCAGCAAGACACGCCCCAGGTCGTCGCGTGGCGCCTCCACCGTGACCACCACATCAAGCTGCTCAATCTCATCGAAGAGCAACGCCGCCGGCGCCTCCGCCCCCGCCAGCGCAAACGCTGCGCCTGCCTCCAGCGCCGCTTTGAGCGCGCCATCTGCGTCAGCGTGCTTGCCAGCGTAGGCGACACCCAGGAGCGTGCTGCCCGTCGCAAGCACAGCCTTCACTTTGGCGAGATCAGCGCCCGGCGTCCATCCGCTGATGATGACGCCATCCGCTCCTGCTTTGACGGCGGCCTCGGCGGCAGCGACATCACCAGCATCGAGTGTGACAAAGACCGCTGCGGGACGTGGCTTACGCCCAGCCGATTGAGAACGGCCCAGAAACCCAAACCCATTACCAGTCGCCTGGCTGACCTGCTGTAACTTTTCGACGAGTTTTCCCATAGATGTGTCTACCTCTTTATCCGCAAGCGATATATGCGCCGGCCCCTCGCAGGCGCACCCCTTGCGGAGACATTTCTCGCAATACGGCACATTATAGCAGCAGGCACGGCCCGCCAGCCATGCGCCCCAACGCAGCGCAGAGCAGGACAGAGCACTACAGGCCACAAGCGAAAGCACCGCTCCTCAGCGTATCTTCGCAGGAAAGCGGCGCTTTTTGCTCTATCGCAGCGAGAATGGATGTATGATTGGCTGAATTAACTGACGCGCACGGTGAAGGTGACGACGCGCGCGTATTGCGGGCAGGGCATGTTCGGCTGATCGCAGAGCGGCGTGCCGGTGAAGTTGAGTGTTATGCTACCCGCCGTTGTCATCTGGAAGTTCCAGAAGCAAACGCTACGCTGTGGGTCCTGTGCGGCATTGAGCGCAGGCGTAGGGCTACCTGCGCTGGCGGTATAGGTCCAGCGCATCGAGATGGGCAGTTGCACTTGCACCAGTTCGCCCACCTGCGCGGTTCCGCTCTGCCCAGGCGTCGCCTGCGTCAGCACCAGCCCCGGTGTGCCCGCGCTATTGACATCAGCATATGGACCGCTACATGGGCGAACGCTCGTGCCAGCGATGGGATGATGCGTCGCGGTTGGCTGTGCGACTGTCGGATATCGCTCAGCGACGCCGGAGGTCCCGCCGCAACCAGCGAGCGCTAATGCCAACACGCCTATGATGATGCCCATGCCCAATAGTAGCGACGCGCGAGGATGATAGTTGAACTGATGACGAGGGCGGGAAAGTCGCGCCATTGCGGTTCTCCTCTCTACAAACTCCATAACCAGGAATACGGTCAACTGCAAGCATTCCTTGCTACTGGACGCGGCGATGCGCTGAAATGTTCCCCGCTACTGGACGCGGCGATGCGCTGAAATGTTCCCCGCTACTGGCTCACACACGGCGGCGGTTCTTGCTCAGCGCTTTGCGTGAGAAGCTGAATGCCAGCCCTTCGCGCTCCGCAAACGACTGGAAGATGGCGTAAAACTGCGCGCGGTCGGCGCTGCTGATGACGGCAACCGCATCGGCAGCCTCCACCGGATATGGATAGCCATTGCCGGCGATTACCTCGCCGCGCAGCGCATCCAGCACGCCATCCAGCAGGCCAGCTTCCAGCACCCAACGCGGAAACTCCAGCCGCGCCGGTGGGCGGTCCAGCGCCGCCTGGAAATAAACGAAGGCGATATCTTCTCGCTGCTCCTCGTAGCCCATGCTCTCCAGGTCGGCGCGCGCCGAAATGAAGGCCGGGGTGCGGTCGCCCCAGCGCATACTGCCCTGCCAGAGCAGCGCATCATGTACGCCCGCCGTCGCCGGTAACTCGTTCTCTTCCAGCGTATCGAGCATCGTCACAATGTCGCGCGCATAGCTCGTATCAATATAGGCGATCAGTGGTATCTGATACTCGCGTGAGGCGCTGAGCAGTTGCCGCGCCGCCTCTACATAGCGTTTTTTGTACGGCGGTGGCATCTTCAGCGCAAAGGAGACGATCAAACTGCCGTCATAGAACGCGATGACCTTGCCAGCCCGCCGGTCGCCGCCAGTGCCAGCGCGCTGATGGTGCTGCATGCGCGCGATGAGCGTCTGCGCTTCCAGCTCGAAGCGGCGCAGATGGACGATCTGCGTGGAATAGCCGAGCGCCTCGCCGGTGCGCGCGTCGGCATCGGGCACCGCGCCCAGTAATTCGTCCGGCGGTAGGAGTTCGGTCGCCACATCTTTGACGTATGGCGCCGGTGGCTCATGGGGATTCTCGAAGAGGCCAGCCTGCACCAACGCAATCGGCACCGAAGCGTCGCGCCAGGGCAGGAGCTGGCTGCCATCTACAGCAAAGGTCGTCGTGCCGCGCAGACATTCCGCCCAGGCGCGCGCCTCCTCGTGGTGCGCAAAGTCGCGTCCGAAGGGCAGCACCGGCACACCAGCGCCACTAGAAGCCCCAGACGCCCGCCAGCGGTCGTATTCGCTGGTGGGCAGCGCGCCCGCCGAGGATGGCCCTTGCCCGTTCTCGCCGTTGGGTGCGCTCGCCAGGCGTTGCGTCTGCGCCGCCCGTAGCGCCTGCGCTGTGGCGTAGCGCCGGCCCAGGCTCGCCAGCGCCGCGCGATACGCGCCAAGTTGCTGCCCGTAGCGGTCCTGATAGCTGGTGAAATGCTCGCGGGTGCGTTCCAACTCCGCCAGCAATTTTTGCGTGTACAGCATCCCGGCCTCCCCTCGGAAAGCGGCAAGTGGTTACTCGTCGCGGGTTGCGCGCCAGAGACGGTGTTCCCGCGAGAAGGCTTCTTCGGCCTCATCCACGAATTGCGCCCAATCCGCAATCACCTCCGGCATATGCCTGGGCACGGCCTCCGCCAGCGATTGCGCCTCTTTGGCGGCGACGTTATAGCTGGCGCGCAAATCCTGATAGCGACGCGCCTGCGTCCAGGCGATGCCAGCGCTGACCAGCGCAACGACCAACGCCTGGAAGTTGCTGGGAATAACCTTGAAGGCTTCGAGTATAGCCAGCGACGCGCCAATGATTTCCAGCGCAACGAGTATCCAGTGAAAAAGCCACTCCTGGTGCTTGTTCCAGATGGCTTTGCGCGCATACCAGTGCTGTTGGTCTTCAATGCGTCTCTCCTGATAGACGCGGTGGCGCGTGGCGGCGTCTTGCTGGCGCAAATCGCGCATAACGGTCGTAACCTGACCCGCCTCCGAGAACGTGATGCGGCCTGCGATTTTGCGGACATCTTTCAGGCTGTCCTGGAGCCGCTGAATCAGCAGCGCATCGGCGGCCCCCAGGTCGAGCGTCAGATCGAACGGACGCCCTCCGACGGCATAGCGCCAGCCGAGCGATTTCGCAGACTCAGCCACGGCGCGCGCCTCATACCAGAGCGTATCTGGGTGGCGAAAGAAGCGTATCAGGCGCATGATAAGTGCAATTAAGATGAAGACGGCTGCCACCAGATCAGCAACCGGCAGCGCGGGGATATGCACGCCGCTGATGGTCAGCGGGCCGACCTTGAACGGCAGAAAGCTGAAGAGTCCAGCCAGCGTGCCAGCCAGCAAGAGAACCAGTTCCGCGCGCAACAGATTGAAGAAACGCTTCTGGGCGCGAATGGCCGCTTTGTCCGTCTGCCGGAACAACAAGGGTAAATCATCGTCTGCCAGGGTGGTCGGGGTTGCAGTGGTCGCGGGAGAAGGATGGCCCATCGCAGTACCTCGCTTTGGTTTCCACTCGACATAAATACAAGTTCAATCAGGCATTTCAACGAGAACGCTGGTAGTGTATCATGCCGGGGATAAAACCGGGGGAGGAACATGCTGGCTTTGACTGCGCAGCCTCAACAAGCGAGGGCGCGCATATGCCAGAGCCAGCGTAGCGCAGTGGTGTCTGCGAACTCACACTTTGAACGCGAAGACGCCGAAGTTGGTGGCGCAGAGCGGTCCAACGGTGACCGTGTAGAGGTTGCCCGTATCGTTATTCTCGTACCACGTTTCGTAGATTTCGGTACTCGTGACAGCGACGGCGGCGATGTTGTAGTTTCCCTGCGCTACGTTGTGGAACACGAAATTATTGCTGGGCGTTGGCGCGGTTGTATACTCCCCGGAAAAATAGAAGGAGTTCGGATTGGCGTGCCTGGAAAGGTACATAATCGTCGCTGCGCCCGCCGGTAAGCCGGTGATCTGCCCAGTGACATTCTGCGGCGCGGCCAACTCCTTTTTCGCTTCTTTACCTTCCGGGGTGTCGCTGTAGCGTTGTGCAAGGGTCTGATACGTGGGGATGGCAGATTCGCAATCGCTGCTGATCTGCTGCTTGCCCAGCGAAAGATAGGCTTTGGCGGCCTCGGTATGCGCCAGGGTGGCATAGCTGCTCTTGGCGTAGGTCTGCGCCTGTTCTAACTCGTCCACCGCCTGTTGATAGCTGCCCCGGTTGTAGAGCAACGTTCCCCATTGATAATAGGCTTGCGCTGTTACCTCGACGACCTCACTCTGGCAGGTGGCATCGCACTGGCTATTACTCTGGTAGCCCGTCAGGAATTGCACGGCGTCGGCATACGGAACGTCTGTGCCGTTGGTCTTGATCCAGGCGCTATACGCCCTGAAGAGATCGGCGTTGGCGCGGTTCAGCGTCGCCTCATCGCGGTTATAGGTGTTGACGACGATGGTGAAGTGCTGGACGGCCTGCCCGTAATTATTTTCCGCAAGGAACTGCTCGCCCCATTCATCGTAGGTGCGCGCAATGTCCGGCGCATTGGGCGCGGCCTCACCGGAGAGCCGGTATTCCGCTATCGCCTGGCTCCATTGATGGCCGTTTTCAAGCACCGATCCCTGGAGATGGTGAATCTCCGGCGTCAGGCCGATGCCCGCGCCGCCAGACGCCAGCAGCACACAGACCAGCACGCCGCCAAGCAGAATCGTCGCCAGCGCACGCCGTCCGGCGATCAGCCGTGCGACCAGCACCACCAGCGCAGCGCCCGCCAGCCCGAACGCAACGAACCCTGCCAGCCGAGCGCCGTTCGCCCAGTCCGCGCCCAGCAGGACATCAACAGCGTAGGTCAGCGCGAGGATGACGAGCGCCGCCAGCGCCACCGCCACAACGATGACGCGCGAAAACGGTTTCTGCAAGATGTTCGGTTCGTTGGGCCGGGTGAGCACGGTAGACGTTGGGCCGAAGCCGGGAATCGTCTGCGGCGAGAGCGGCATCGAAGGCGAACCAGGATACCCTGGATAGCCGGGATAGTTGGGATACGACGGCATGACCGGCTGGCCGTTCGCGTCCAGCGGCATCGAAGGGCTGCCGGGATAGGGAATCGGCATACTTGGCGGCCCGGCGTAGGGTGGCTGGCCGCCCGGCGTCCCTGGTATTCCAGGGTATCCTGGAACGTTGGGATATCCTGGATACAATGGCGCGCTCGGTGGTCCGGCATACGCTGGCACCTGCCCCTCCGCCGGCTGATTGAAGGACATCTGCCCGGCGTAGGGGCCGAGCGGCATGCTGGGCGAACCAGGATACGCCGGATACCCAGGATAGGTAGGATACGGCGGATAACCGGGAGCTGACGGCATAGCGCCCGCTGGTGGCTGGCTCATTGATTGGCTCAACGGTTGGCTGGGAGGATTGGCCGGCGGCTGGCTCGCAGGCTGCCCTGACTGAGAGGCCGGGCCGGAAAGATTGTTCAGCCGGGCTTCGAGCGCCGGATAGAGTGGTCCGGTGGGAATATACTCCTGCTCCGGTCCCTGCGGCGTTCCCTGGGAGTTTGGCGGAGAGACGGCGGGCGGCGCAGATGCGAACGGATTCACTCCGCTGTCGTCGCTGGGCCGTGGTCCTTGCGAGGGCTTCTGTTCTTCGTTCATCATGTTCCTCACTGGTGGCTCGAAATACTCGCAATAGATGAATGACACCTACCGGCAGAAAAACCTGCGTGAAAGCCTGTCGCAAGGAAGAGAACGATACGATTGCATATGGAGCAGGCAGCAAGCCTCACGCTCCACCATTGTAGAGCAACGATGCAGACAGGTATAGTCCATCAGCATTTTGGACTAGCCCCCACCCCTAACCCCTCTCCCGCGCACGGGGGAGGGGAACCAGAAAGCGGCGCAGGGAGGGTAAAATCAAGCCGCGCGTGGGAGAGGGGAACCAGAGGGGCAGGCATTCAGGCGGGCACGAGCAGGTCGTCTTCGATTTCGGCCAGCACTGTCTTGCCGTTGCGCTTTTCCAGGTGGATGACGCTATCCAGCCCTTGCTCAAAGGTGTCGTCATGGCTGATGACGATGAGTTGATCGAAGCCGCGCACGCGCCGGATCTGCTCGGCAAGATTGACACGTCGCTCGCCATCCATATTCTGCGTCGGCTCGTCGAAGAAGGCGATGTCGAGCCGTGTCAGATGGCGTAGCAGCGCCAGCCGCACCGCCAGCGCCGCGCTCATCTGCTCGCCACCGCTCAGTTGCGCGAAGCTGCGCTCCTGGCCGTCCCTGCGCAGCACGATTTCATAGTCATTGGTCCAGGCAAGTTCCGCCGAACGGTCGCCCATAATCTCACCGAAGATGGTATTGGCGCGGGCAGAAATCTCGCGGAGCAGCGCCTTCATGATGTTGGGGCCGGCTTCTTTGATGGTATCGCGGAACTGTTGGAGCATCTGCTCCAGGTCTTCCAGCGCGCTGAATTCCTGGCGCTCGCTCTCCAATGTCGTCAGCAGCATCTCCACCCGCGCGATTTCATCAGCGAGGTGTTTGCTATCTTCCTGCTTGTTGCGCAATTCTTCGCGCTTTCTACCATCCTCATGTTTGAGTTCGTCGCAGCGCGCCTCTGCCTGCACCAGCGCCGCCTCATCGAAGGCGCCGCCAGCCGCCTCAAACGCCTTCGTCGCGCGCACGCTGGCAGCCTGCGCCGTCTGCGCCGCTTTGGTGGCGCTGGCGACATCAGCCTGGCGCGCGGGCAGCGATTCCGCCACCTTCTCATATTGCAGATACCGCTGGTGGCCGGGCTGCGCCTGTTCCAGTTCGCCGCGCAGCGCTTCCAGTTCGCCATCCAGCCCGCTGTATGGCTCAAGCGCGGTATCCAGCGCGTCGAGTTGCGCCGCCAGTTCGCGCACCTGCCGTTCCAGCTTGCCTACGCTGGCCTCGTGGTTAGCCTGCTCGCTGGCGATGCGTTGGAGGCCGGTGCGTTCGGCGCGCGGATCACCCAGCGCCGCCAGTTCCGCTTTGAGCTGTTCCAGCGCCGCGCGGGCAGGTTCCAGCGCCGCCAGTTCCTGCTGATATCTGGCGATATCACCAGTGGTTTCTGCGTGCTGCGTTTTGAGCCGCGCCAGTTCATCCCGGCGTGGCTCCAACTCGCGTAGCTTCTTATCGGCCTCGTCGCTGCGTTTGAAGAGCTTCTGCGCCTCCGCCAGATCACCCGCGCTGGGGCTGGAACCTTCCAGATATTCGATCTCTTGCTGCTCGGCGGCAAGCTGCGCCAGCCGCTTCTCCGCCGCTCTGCGCTGCTCACTGGCGTCCTGGAGCCGCTGCTCATAGAGGTCCAGCTTGTCGTAGTATTCGCGCACCGTGCGGGCGTGGTCGCGTTGCGCCGCCGCCTGCGCCAGTTCTTCGCGCGCCGTCGCCAGCGCCTTTTCTTCCTGCACAATCAACTTGTCGAAGTAGCCGCTCAGGCTGCTCATGCCCTTGCGCTGGATGTTGAGGCAGGGTTCCTGCAAGAAGGGACAATTGCCGCCGCCGGATGCCTCGCGCGAACGCTCATGCTGTTCGCGCCGCGCCTCGATGCGCCGCAGCTTGTCCTCGATGGCGCGGCACTCGTCTTCCAGCGCCGGAAGGGACTCGGCTACCGCCTGATTCGCGCGAATCTTGCGCACGTTCTCTTGCAATCGCGCCTCGTTGGCGGCGGCTTTCTCGCGCAGCGTTGCCGCTTCCTGCTGCTCCGCTGTGATCTTGCCGAGCCGCTTCTTGCGCTCGCTCTGCCGCGCCCGCTGATCCTGAAGCATCGTCACGTGTTCGCGCCGCTCGTCCAGCAGCGACGCCTCCGCCCGGTGCAATTCCAGCGCGCTGATAGCCCGCTCGCAGGCCGCAATATCGTCATCCAGCCGCCGCAGCATTTGCTCGGCACGTTCGCGTTGGGCAGTCACGTCGTCATAGCGTTCGCTGCGCCGCTCTGCCTCCTGCTGCTGCCGTTCGAGCGCCTCCTGCCGGTCCACATTGGGCAGCAGCGCGACGATGCGCTGGGCCGCCTGGTGCGCAGCGTCGAGTTGCGCGCGGGCATTGTGCAGGTCGCGGTCGGCGGCAGCATGTTTCGCAGCGGCGGCGGCGCGTTGTTGCCGCAATTCATCGCGTTCGCGGGCGCGTTTGGTCGCCTCATCGTAGTGACGCTGCGCTGCGAGATAGCGTTGATAATCAGCGCTGGCGTCATCGCAGATGCGCACGGCCTCACGCGCCGCATCCAGCAGCGCATTGGCGGCATGTAGGCGTTGTTCGGCGGCGCTGGCCTCAGCCGCCGCCAGGTCTGCGGCGCTCTTGAGTTTCTGTACAGTGTCGCGTTGCGCACGCAGGCTGTCGCGCCGCTGCTCCATCGCCGCCACTTCGCGCTGAAGGTCTTGCAGTCGCGCCGTGATGAGGCGCTCCTGCTCATGCAGGTCAACAAGCGCCGCGCGCCAGCCGTCGAGTTGATTGGTTTCGCGTTCGAGGTCAGCAATGCGCCTTTCGACGCTGCGCCGCTCCTCCTGGAGATAGCTGCGCGTCTCACGCAGCTTCTCGGCGGCTTTCTGGTAATCTTCCACCTGAAGCAGCGCGTCGAACTTTTTCTTGCGGTTGGCTGGTGTCAGCAAGAAATCGGCGGTGAAGGTGCCCTGTGGGACGCCGAGCGCGTCATTGAAGAGGTCGCGCAGGCTGATGTTGGTTTCCAGCCGCAGATGACGGCGCAGGAAGTCGTTGACATCGGCCTTCTGCTCCACGACGCGCGTCTGAAGTTCGGGATCGTAGATAAACCAGGTAGGTGAGGAGCCGCAGCGACGCACCGCCTGATATTCGCGGTCGTCCTCGGCGGAGATGAAGGAAACGGTGACGACGCCGTAGCGTTCGCCCTCGCGCACAAACTGATCCTGTGAATAATTGATGGAATCGAAGAGCGCAAAACCGATGGCCTCAACCAGCGTGGATTTACCGGCGCCGTTGTGGCCACGGATGGCGATAGTGCCGTTGCTGAACGGCACCGTAATTTTCGAATAGCTTTTGATGTTTTCCAGCGCGACAGATGTAATGCGCACGGCTGTTCCGCTGCCCTCCGGCCTCTTGAGGAATCACTCTCGGCTCTGAAGAGCCGGAGCAGGCGTTATGGAAGAGGCTGAAGCCGGAGCATACCCAGCGTGAACGACTTCAGTCCAACCCAAACTGTGCGCCGGCAGTTTACTGCCGCGAGTTCCACATACCAATGGGGACATGATCTTCTTCCGGCGCGCTCATGCAAAAGTGGAAATGCTTCTGCATTGCGCCACCGAAGCGGACCGGCTGTTCCAGTCTCAGTATAGCATGCGGCGTGCTGTCGCTCGGACGTTTGGGGCAATGCGGGCGATTATCTCAGACAGCGGCAACGCTGCGCCGTCCGGCCAGCGCCGCCACCATCGAGCCGAAGATCAGCCGGCCATCTTCGCCGCCCAGGATGGCCTCCCCGCAGCGTTCGGGGTGCGGCATCATCGCGGCGACGTTGCGGCCAGGGCTGACGATTCCGGCGATATTGCGGCGCGAACCGTTGGGGTTGGATTCCGGCGTCGCGTTGCCATACGCATCGCAGTAGCGCAGCAGTACACCGCCGCTGGCCTCCAGCGCATCGAGCGTAGCCTCGTCAGCGAAATAGTTGCCCTCGCCGTGCGAGATCGGCACACGAATCACCTGCCCTGGTTGGCAAAGCTGGGTGAAAGGCGTCGCGGCGTTCTCCACGCGCAGGTATGTCCACTGGCAGCGAAATTGCAGGCTTTCGTTGCGCAACATCGCACCGGGGAGCAGACCGGCTTCCAGGAGAATCTGAAAGCCGTTGCAGATGCCCAGCACCAGCCCGCCGCGCTCTGCAAACGCCTTGATGGACCCCATCACCGGCGCAAAGCGAGCGATGGCTCCGGCGCGCAGATAATCGCCATAGGAGAAGCCGCCGGGCAACACGATGGCGTCACAGCCCTGCAAATCGGTCTCTTCGTGCCAGATGCTCACCGCTTCGTGGCCCATCACCGGCCCCAGGATACGCAGACAATCTTTATCGCTCCACGTTCCGGGAAACACCACCACGCCAAACTTCATCGGATAACCCTCATTATGGAATTGCTAGCCCTCGACCCACTCTTCGCCGTCCTCTGCGACCTCTTTCTTGAAGATCGGCACGGTGGCCTTGAGGGTGTCTATCGCGTAGCGGCACGCCTCGAACGCCTCGGCGCGGTGCGGGCAGGCAACGACAATCACCACGCTGCACTCGCCGATTTCCATGCGCCCGATGCGGTGGACCATTGCCAGGTGATCGGTGCCCCAGCGGCGCTCAACTTCAGCAGCGATGGTTGCCATCTCTTGCTCTGCCATCTCCGGGTAGGCGTCGTATTCCAGGTAACGCACGCGCTTGCCGCGCGCATTATCGCGCACGACACCCTCGAATGTCACGAGGCCACCGGCGCCAGGATACGAAACCGCCTCCACCAGTGCCCGCACCGCCGCCGCATCCAGCGGATCGCGCGTGATCTTGAGAATTGCCGCCATAGGGAATCAACCTCCTCCGAGCGGTGGAATAAACGCCAGTTCGTCGCCGTCGTGTAGCGCCGCACCGGCGGAGACGTAGGAACGATTGAGCGCGACGGCGCAGCGCGGCAACACCTTCGCCAGCGACGGATAGCGTTCCGCCAGCAGCGCGCGCACGGTTGCCGCAGTCGCTTCGGATGGCAGATCGAGCAGCTCCTCATCGCGTCCGGTGGCCTCGCGCAGCGCCGCGAAATAACGTATTCGCACAGACATGTCGCCTTGCTCCTAAATCATGGCCTGAAAAATCCCAGTGATGAGAACTCGCTACTGCGAGAGAGGTGTCTCAATTTACCTCATCATGGTATCACCATCCATCGCGTCGCCGCCGCCATCCGCTCTTTCCGCCTCTATGTTTGCCCATTGTTTAGAGTAGCCGATTCGGCGCGAGATTTGCGATGAAGGCTGAGATACTGGACTACTATTGATGACATCCATAGATCAGTACAAGGCGAGGACGAGTGATGGCGTATTACAGATCGAGCTATGCGACGGAAGGTTCCAGAGTTTCCAGGAGTGGAGCGCAGGCATCCGGCGCGGCTGCCGCTGGTGGCTGCCTGGCAACGATTGCGCTGCTCGTGGCGGCGGCGCTCTTTGGCGCGCTGTTTTACGTGCAACAAACGCAGCATATCATCTTGACGACACCACGGCAGATTGTCGAGGTCGTTGCGGTGGTCTGCGTCGCGGCAGTGGTGGCGCTGCTCTGCGCCGCCCTCGCCAGCGCGCTGAATCTCTATGCGCTGACGCGCAGCGCAAACGCGCGCCGTGTCTTTGCGCTGCTCTATGCGCTGGTGGTGCTGGGCGTGATGCTCGTCTTCACGTTGACGACGCTGGCGCCGCGCGTCCTGGCACTCGCGCAACTCAATAGCCAGGTCGTGCCGTTTGCCTATGCGATGCGCGACGACTGCCAGAAGCCACTGGAACGGACGAGCAGCGATCTATCAAAGACCGCCAGCGATGACCAGGCGAACGTCAACAACGACCAGGGATTCGCTACCATGATGTCGGCAGACGCCAATCTGCTTCAGCAGGACGCAGCGGCGCTTGCCAGCAGTTCTCAGATGTTGCAAGGCATCACCGCGCCGGAACCGAAATACCAGCATTTGCTCAGCGATTGCCAGGCGACGGTCAGCGGCCTGAAGAGCTTCCTGACCGATGAGAACGGTCCGCATGCCATCCACATCCCTGCGCCGTATGACAGCATCTTCGCGCCGACAATGAGCGGTATCACGCTGCTGAAAACAGTGGCGGCGATTGCCGGTGGCACGAGCCAGGTGCAGGCGCCCGCCAGCGCACTTCAGCCGGTGCTGGCTGCCGCCATCCCGCCGATCCTGGCGCTCGTGCCGGTCAACCTCACCAGCGAAGGCACCCAGCTTCAGCAGGACATCCGCACCACGCTCGATACCAGCCTCGCGCCCTTCCAGGAGCGCATCCCGTTGGAGTAACAGATGGCGCGCTCGTGGCAGTAAACTGCCAGCGCACGGACGAAGCGCTAATCCTCGCGGCAGCCAACTGCCCGCGCACGCAACTGATAGACTAAAGTCCTTGCGGGTGGCGCACGGCGAGGCTTCAGCCTATCTCACCGTGCGTCGGCTTTTTAAAGCCGCGAACACGTGAACACGCAAAGAGCACAAAGAGGCCGACGGATGAATCCGTCGGCCCTTCGCTCACCTGCATAAGTCTGTCGCCACTCGCTACGACTGTTTGCCCTACGTCTGGCACCCCTCTCCCGCGCACGGGGGAGGGGCTGGGGGTGGGGGCTTAAGAATCAATGCTCACCAGCGTGATGTCGAAGATCAGCGTGGCATTGGGGGGAATCGCGGGCGGTTGCCCCTGCGCGCCATAGGCCAGCGATGCTGGAATGATGAGGCGGCGTGTGCCACCCGGCTTCATGCCGATCAGGCCGATGTTCCAACCGGAAATCACCTGCGCCTGCCCTACGTTTTGCACCTGATATGTGCCACCGTGCAGATAGGAGCTATCGAACATCGTGCCGTTAGATTGCAGCCAGCCGGTGTAGATCACCGTCACATTGTTGCCTGCTGCCACCGCCGGGCCGCAGCCGACTTTCACATCAATATACTGCAAACCCTGATCGCTCACTTCGGTGCCCTTGACCGGCGGTGGTGTCGCGGGTGGCTTGAGCGATGGCACCGGGCCAACCGGCGTCGCCGTCGGCGCGGGGCAGGCGGAGGCCGTCGCATGCGCGGAGGCATGCCCTTTTTGCGCAAAGGGATTATGGGTCACGAACAGCCCGACCAGACCAGCGACGATGAGAACAGTGGCAATGCCAAGAAGGATACGATTACGGCGCTGGCGTTCATAGGCGCGGCGCGCGGCGCGAGCCTGTCGTTTGCTGATCGTGGCCTTTGTCGCTGCGGAAGAAGTGGCTGGACGGCTATTGGAAGTCTGTGACGGCATCTAGTGGTGATCCTCTCCCCTCACACTGGATTGTTGCGGATATAGTGCCTTGCCAATATAACTCACATTCCCCATACGACGCAATAGCGTTAGTGCTGATGGGCCAAGATTTTTCACTATTTCGCTCTCGGCTACACGACCATCTTCCCACTGCTCTTGTCTGATATGCGCCAGACAAGCATACTCGAATTCGGACAGTTGCTCCGCCAGGCAGCAACACGTTGTTATCTGTAGATATCTATTGAGGTGTCTCTGGTGCTAGTTGACGGCAGCGCCGGACGCTGCCGCACACTGTAGGGTAGTGGAGTCGTCACCTTTTCCAGTTTCCAGTTTCCAGAGGGCAGTTCTCAGGTTCCAGCAGGTTCAGAAAGTAGGGACCAACCTATGCGCGTTTCCAGCCCACCCAAAGGGCGCACCCGTATCATGCGCTTTGGCATGATCGCGCTTCTTGGCATTGTGGCGCTTGGGGGAGTGTTGGCCGTCATTCACGGTCTACCCGCCCATGCAGCCCAATCCAACCGCACGCAGTACAGCGCCACCAAAGGCGTTCTGACGCCGGTTGGCGTCGTCAATCCGCGCGCGCTGCCGGCGGATACCTCAGCCGGGTCCGTCCACAGCCGCGCGCCACGTGCGACGCACGCGCATGCCACGGCCAGCGCAGCGACAGCCAGCCATATCGTTGCATCTTCCGCGACGGTAGCGGCGGCGAAAACCGGCTCGCTGATTCGCAACTTCAACGGCACCAGCAGCCATGATAGCGCCGTGACGAACTTCGGTTTGGAGTTCGAGCCGCCCGATCAGGGCCTCTGCGTGGGCAACGGCTTCGTGTTGGAGCCGGTCAACTCCGCCTATAACATCTATCGCAACGACGGCACACTCGTTGTTGGGCCGATCAATGTCAATGCGCTGTTTGGCGAGGGGCTGAAGCAGTTCACCAGCGACCCGCGCTGCCTCTTCGACAAGGCGACGCACACCTGGTTCGCCTCAATCCTCTTCATCAACGACAAGAACACCGCTGCCCGCACCGATCTCGCGGTGAACACCTCTGGTGACCCGACGACGCCGTGGACCATCTATCATATTGATGCGACCGACAACGGCAATCATGGCATGCCGAATCATCCCGGATGCCCCTGCTTCGGCGATCAACCGCTGATCGGCATTGACCAGTTCAACGTCTACATCAGCACCAACGAGTTTTCGATTCTCGGCTCGCAGTTCAACGGCGCGCAAATCTATGCGCTCTCGAAGTCTGATCTGGTGGCGCTGGACCATCCGGTGCATTTCGTCCACTTCGACAACCTCACCAGCGGCGGCGCGATTGCCGCTTCGGTGCAGCCGGCCATCACCTACGGCTCTTCCGACGCCGAATATTTCATGAATTCGCTGGACCCCAACGGCACCGGCGACAACCGCATCGGCGTCTGGGCGCTGACCAATCGTAACGCTGTCTTCCAGGGCAACGTGCCGGTGCTCTCCAGCGTCGTCATCACGTCTGAGCCGTATGCCATCCCGCCGGGCGCGATGCAGCAGGGCGCTTCGAGTCTACTGGATTCCGGCGACGACCGCATGCAGCAGGTGGAGAACATCAACGGCGACCTCTGGGGCGAACTGACCACCGCCGTCACCATCTCCGGCGACTCGACGACCCGCGCCGGCGCCGCCTGGTTCAAGGTGCATGCGCATCTGAACGGTCAGGTAATCGGCGGGGCCAGCATCCGCGACCAGGGCTATGTCGCCGTCGCCGGCAACTACCTGATCTATCCGGCCATCCAGGAAGCCAGCACCGGCGCCGTGGCGATGATTATGACGCTCTCCGGCCCGACCTTCTTCCCCAGCGTGGTCTATGGCGTGCTGACGCCCGGCCAGACACAGTTCACCTCGCTACGCATCGCCGCCTTTGGCTCCGGCTCGTATAGCCCAAACTCGACGCGCTGGGGCGACTATTCGTTCGCCGTCCTCGATCCCAATAACCAGGGTATCTGGCTGGCGACCGAGTACGTTCCGCCGCTTTCCAGCCAGACGCCGGACGGCCTGCAAAACTGGGGCACGCGCGTGATCGAGGTCAACGCGAAGGTCTAAAGTTCTGACCGTCCGAGTGGAGCGTAGCCTCCATCCGAACTATCCACTAGCCACCCATCTCGCACGCCAGGCAGTTGCGGGGTAGGTGGCTTTGTTGTTTGGCGTTCATGTGGTGCTGCATTTTGGTGGTATGCTGCTGAGGGGAGATAGGGAATTGCTGAATCATAGAAGGGGCGAATAGATGCGACGTGAAACGATAGCGCCCTGGGCAGAACCGGAACCAAACGCGCACGACATGATGAGCGCATCCGACCTGTTGGCGCTCAGCGACAAAAACTGGCGCTATGAGTTAGTGCAGGGGAGATTGGTACATATGCCACCCGTCGGCGGCGGACATGGCCGGATGAGCGTCAAGCTGGCCTCGGCGTTGGATGCGTTTGTCGAGCAGCACGCGCTCGGCTGCGTGATGGGATCGGAGACAGGATTTCTCCTCAGCCGCCCCGATGAACCGGATACCGTTCTTGCGCCGGCTGTCGCATTCGTCCGCGCTGACCACATGCCGGATAGACAGAGCGCGGAGTGGAACGAGTTCTGGCGGGTCGCGCCGGATCTGGTGGCCGAAATCGTCTCGCCAAGCCAGTTCAGGCCGGAGATGGCGGAGAAGGCGCGGGCATGGCTGGCGGCTGGTGTGTTGCTCGTGTGGGTCATCTGGCCCTCGCGGCAAGAGGTGGATGTCTGGCTGCCGGGAGCCGATGCTCCGACTAAAACCCTCAGCAAGACCGATGCGCTGGATGGTCTCACTGTTCTGCCAGGATTCACCCTGCCGGTTGCGCGCCTCTTTGCATAGTGCCGAGCAGGAATGAGCGGCTGCTCCGCACGTTGTGATAGACTTCGTAGCAGATATGTTCACGCTTACGATGAAATGGGAGTATAGAGCATGAAAGCAACTTCAACCACCAAAGAGCAAATAAATAGTTATCTCGACCGGCTTTCTCTGCAAGATCAAGAGCGCGTGCTGGCATTTGTGCAACGTCTCGCAGGCGTACCGCAGGGTATTCCTGCCCAAGAATTCCTCGACTTTTTCCGGCAGTTTCCTCTTACTCAGGAGGAAGCTGACAATATGCGGCAGATATTGGACGAAATTGAGCAATAAATGTCAGTTATTTTGCCTGATTATCTCCTCGACACGGGTGTTGCAAATCGTGTCGCGTTGGAGGAACCTGCAATTCTCCAAAGATTAGCTCATACACAATCAGTCTTCGTACCAGATATCGTGCTGGGTGAACTCTATTTCGGCGCATACTTGTATACATACCGGCACAACAGCACAAAGTTTCTGGATATTTACGATGCGTTTTATATGCGATACTGCAACGAGATTCTTTACTGCGATGACGAAACTGCGCGTATTTATGGCGCTATTTCGGCGGAGTTGACTGCAAAGGGCGGCATTATGCAGCAAAATGACATGTGGATTGCAGCATTGAGTCGGCAATATAACCTGACTCTGGCGACAATGGACAGTGATTTTCAGCGCATACCTGGCCTCTCCTTCGTCCTTTTCTCACATTGACCACATGGACGCCCACCAACGCCGTGGATATGCCGCTGGTCTCCGCATAGGCAGCCAGGAGCGCAGCGGTCGCGGCTCCGGCTGGCAGACCTGCCGGTAGATGCTGTGCAGCCGCCCCAATTCCACGTGTGGCGCGTACCAATCACGCACCAGCCAGGGATTGCGCTGCGCCTCCGCGTGATAACGCGGCAGGTCTTCGAGGCAATCGCTGATGGCCTCAGCCAGCGCCCCAGGTGTATGCGCTGGCACGAGCCGGCATCCCCAGGCATCGCGCAGGAGTTCGGGGAAGACACCCGAACGCGCCGCAATGATCGGCGTTCCCATCGCCATCGCCAGCAGCATCCCCCGGCTGGCCGTTTCATGCCACTGCGGAAATACCGCGATATCGCTCGCCGCCAGCAGGTCAGCGACATCCTCGCGCGGACCCAGGCAGCAGACCATGCCATCCAGCCCGCGCAGGCCGATAGCTCGCCGCAATCGCTCCATGCGCGCAGCCTGTGTATTATGCGTCGCAGCCCTGCCGGGGAACGACTCCGAGGCCAGCACAACGCGCAGATGCGGATAGGCGCCGGAGAGCAGCGTGACCGCTTCCAGCAGATCATGGTGGCCGCTGGTGGGCGTTACAGGACCAACCACCGTCAGCAGGGGCGCGCCATCCTGTACACCTGCCATCCGCCGTAGCGAGGCAATACGTTCGGGCGACGGGCGCGGCGGCGGCTCGATGCTCGGACGCAGCACGCGCACCACCGGACCGAGGACACGCAGGTGGTACGAACGCGCCACCGTCTGCGATTCCGCCAGTACGCCATCGGTCCAGGCGGCCAGCGCATCCAGCGCGAACTGTCGTCCCGGTGGCGCAATATCGCGCGCTCGCCACTGAACCGGCACACCGGCCAGCCGCCCCGCGAAGAGGCCAGGAAGATGCAACCGTGACTCCGTGCTGACGAGCAGATCAAGGTCAAGCTCCAGCAGCGCGCGGGTGATGCGCGCCCACTCCACCAGCGCATCCCAGGCAGAGCGCGCATCCCGCACCAGCGCATAGAGCGACGAGCCGGGTGGAATCTGCGCCAGCCGGTTCAGCCAGAGACGCCAGCGATGCGCCTCCATTGGCATGCGTGGCTTATGCGGCGCTGGAATCGAGGGTCGAACGATGCGCGTATGCGTCTGGGTGCCGCGCACCAGCGTCGCCAGCCCGCCCGGACCAAGCGCAATCACCAGCGGCGTGATGCGGCGGCGATCCAGCGTGCAGAGATGCTCATAGAGCGTAAGCGCCAGATCACCGCGTTCATCGCCATGAATCAGATAGCCGATGCGCAAGGGATAACCGCGTAGCCGCTCGATATCAGCGTTTCGTGCGGCTCGTGCAGAGACCGCGCCGGTGGTGGCGTTGGCGAGGCCGAGGAAGAACCAAAAGAAGAGGCCGGGCAGCGGCTCGCTGAGCGGCGCGGTGGCCATGCTGGCGATGACGACGAAGAGCGTCAATCCCCAACCCGCCAGCACAGCACCCGCCTCACCGCTGGTCGGGCGCAGCCGCCGATATGTGCGCCAACACTGAAACAGCGCAATCGCCAGGATAGATGCCAGCGCCACCAACCCCGGCAGCCCCAGCGTCTCCAACGTGACGAGATATTGCGGGCGTGCGAGATTGCCCGTCCCGGCAATTCCGCTGCCAAGTGGCGTCTGTGTGGCGGCGCTAAGCGCGTGGCTCCAAACAGCGCCGTTGAAGAAGAGCGCAGTCGCGTTTTGGGTTGCGCCCAGCCAGCCGCCGGGCGTGCGTGGGGTGAGCGCCAGCACTGGCAGCGCCAGTGCCGATAGGATGGCGACCTCGCTGAGCCGTCGCCGCGCCAAAGAAACGCCGCCCAGCGCGACGGCAATGGCGATCAGCGTGCTGCGCGACCCGGTGAGCGAGAGCGCGCCGCCCAGCGCCAGCAGATAGAACGGTAGCCCAATCGCCAGCGTCAGGCACAACGCAGGCGTTGCGCGCCCCAGCGTCCAGAGCCAGTAGCGCCGCCGCGCATCCCAACTGAGGCTGAGGATCAGCGCCAGCGCGAAGAACGGCGCCAGCGCCAGCGCGCCAGGGAGCAGCGTCGCCACTGAAGTTGTCACTATCGGGTAGACCGTCGTCGCGACAAGCGTGAGCAGCGCCAGCGCCAACGCCGTGCCAATAGCCAGCCAACCGAACGCCTGCACGATGCGTGCGCGTTGCCTGCCCGCGTCTGATACTCTGCGTTCTGGACGCGAAATCAATCTGGCGGATGGTCGAACCCTCACCCCCTGACCCCACCGCTCCGCTTCTCGCCTCCTCCGCAACTCGATGAGTTGCTTCCCTGCTCTGCAGGGTGTCGGCTCGCTCCCGCGAGGAGAGGGGGAACCATGCTGGCCGCCGTCCAATGGCGGAGCGGACATTCCTGTCTGCCGTCGGGCGGGAGTGGGCCAGAGCGACATGCCGATGAAGAAGAGCGAAAGCGGGGCCAGCGTCGTGGCGAGTCCTGCGAGCAGATGGGCGCGCGAACCGAGGAGCAACGCCAGCGAGATGAGCAGCGCATAGGCGACGACGCTCGCCGTCAGCGCGTTCAGCGGCAGCACGGCGCGGCGCTGGCGGCTCAACAGCAACAGCACGGCCAGCGGCACAAAGCAGAGGGGATAGAGCATTGCCAGCGCCGGCACACGGATGAGCGCGGCCAGCAGACCGCTAAACGGGGCGAGCGCCAGCAGCGCGCCCACAACTATCACCATCAGCGCCGGATGCACATATGGTCGCGCCATGCTGCGTGTGCGCCCAGTAGAGGCGAGCGTTGCCGGATGAGCATGGAGGCGATGGGTCTGCATGGCGCTGTTGCTCTTCTAGGTCGCTGCTAGGGTGTGACGCTCTGCTTCGCGGCAGCCTCGCTTGCCGTGATCGTGATACGGGGCGTGCGAATTCTGCCAGCTTTGCTGCGTCTGAATGTACGAGTTGTGCCAACCACTGCGCCTCTATCAGCCACGGCGGCCAGATTGGGCGTTTCCACTGCGCTCGTGATGGCGCAGGGTTGAGCCACTGCCACGGTAGGCGCTGCCGTTGTTCTCGCAGGTCGTGTTTTGGCGATCCGCGCGACGGTCGGCGGGAAGACGGGGGCCAGCCGCTCCCAGTGCAGATGCTCCCAGGTGGTTCGCGCATCCAATCCAGCGGCCAGCAGCTCTTCTATGATGCCGCGCGCAGCCCACTGGCGCAGGCGTCCGCGCGCCGTGGCGGCGGAGCAAAACGTCTCCGGCAGGCGGGACCAGTGGACGCCGGAACGCAGCACGAAGAAGATCGCGTCCATCGCCTGCCGGTCCAGCGGGCGCGTGCGTTCGGGATGCCGGGTGGCGGGCAGCAAGGCTTCGATGCGCTGCCAGAGTTGATCTGAGAGCCGCCAGCCATCATCTTTGCCCGCCAGCAACGCCTGCTCATCCGCGTGTGTATCACCCTCTGCTGGCGCCAGCGGAGTTGGCATCAATGCGCCGCTGAGTGGATGGTGCCGTTTGCGGGCGTTCTGGAGCGCAATCCGCGCCTGCTCGATGAAGGCATAGGCGCTGATGGCTGGCGAGACAATCGCATGGACGCCCGCCCGCGCCAGGTCTTCGATCTCCACGAAGTCCAGTCGCGTCATCACCACCAGCGCGACCGGGCGGTGCGCCAGTTGTTGCGTCAGCAGCATGACCAGACGGTGGCCTGAGATGTTCTGGAAGCCGTCACACATCAGATCGGCAGCGTCCATATCAATCACCACGATATCGGCGCGGATGCGGTCAATCGCCTCCGGTAGCCGGTTCCAGGCCGCCACATAGCGTAGATCGAAGCGCGCTTCACGCAGCCCGGAGGTGATATCGTCGCGTTCACGTAAGAGAGTTTGTGCCGTCAGAATGACTGGGGCCAGCGCCTGCCCGGCAAGGTCCGCCGGCAGGGCTTGTAGATGCGCTTGTTCTTGTTGTTCTTGAACCACGCTTGCCATTCGTTTGCTACGCGCTCGCTTATGCCAGGATGGAGCGCGTCTCCTTCCAGCCCTTTCCCAGTGCAAGAACAAGGCCACGCTGTTGCGCTTGCTCTGGGGCGGCAATTTCCGGACACTCATGACGTTCCCCGGACTTTTACCTGCTAATTAGAGGTAGCGTCTGGCGCCAGTGTCCACTCCTCAAGAACGAAGAGTGAACACGGCAGGCCAGCGACATAGGAATCCTTGCCACTGGTCTGCCTACCCCTCACCACAACCACCCCACCGCACCACTTCACCCGCACAAACCATACCATAATACTGATTTCAGTATTATAAGATGGAAGCATCAGGAGAAAAGTAACGGGACACCCCTATCGGCTAGCGCCAAATATCCACAAATGCCCTCTTGACCTTCCAGCGATGGGAAGGTGTACGCTTATGCGCAGAAAGGGGGTGAGGCGGCAGATGTCCGTATCACAGCATCCATCCTATTGCGAATACCAGGCGCCGGCGGCTTCCGGAACGCTGACGATTGGCCAGCTTGCGCGCGTGGTGGGAATCAGCGCAAAGGCGATTCGCTACTATGAAGAGATGGGCCTGCTCCCGCGCGCGGCACGAGCCGGAAATCGCTACCGGCGCTACGGGCAGGCGGATGTCAACCGGCTGACGCTGTTGCGGCGCATCCGGCTGCTGGGCGTGCCCCTTTCCGCCGCGCGGTCGCTCCTGAACAGCACCGATGAGGCTCGTTGCGCGGAGGTGCAGCGCGAACTGCTGCGCCTGGTGGATGAGCGACTTGCGGCGCTGGACCATGAAATTGCCGAGCTGCGTGTTCTACAACGGGAGGTGCATCGCTATCAGCGCGCGCTGGCGGCGTGCCACCCAGATGAAGCTGAATCGTTCCGTGACTGCCAGGATATGCGCTGCGCCGGATTGGGCAACACCACCGCCAGCGCAGCGCGCCCGGCAGATTTGGAATCGCTTGACATTGCTGTTGATCTTGACGAAAACCAGCCGGTAGGCTGCGAGGAGAATAAACATGAAGCTGTTTGCTGCTGCCTGTGAGTGCGGCTGTCCCTGTGACTGTCCCGACGGCGACTGCACGTGTGATTGTGGCTGCTGCTAACCGCTGCAGCTAGCGGATACCATCACCCGAACGTTCGCGCGATACAGAGGACATGGCGCATGCGCCATGTCCCTCACCAAATCGTACAGCTACATCCTACATCTCATCTTTGGAACGCCCAACAAGACCTGCATGACGCCCCCAAAAAACCGTTGCTGATACTCCTCTTGACTTTGACGTAACGGTAAAGTTGCATCCTCTGATTGCGCGCTGTTGGATCACGTGTTTTGCCAACAGCGCAATCCAAACCAACCTGCATGCCTGCATGTATGAGAGGAGTTTCACGGTGAACACTATTGATACACTGTTGCAACGGAACCACGAGTTTGCAGCCCATCGCTTTGTCGCCGGTCTGCCGATGCGCCCGGCGCTGCAAACCATCATCATCAGTTGCGCTGACCCACGCGTTGACCCGGCTCACTTGCTCGGCCTTGAACCCGGCGAGGCAGTCGTGCTGCGCAATATTGGCGGGCGAATCACCCCAGGAGTGTTGGAGACCATGTTGATGCTGGGCAGAATAGCCCGAGCTGAAGGAGGCATTCCTGGGGGCGAGGTTCACCTGATTGTGCTTCAGCACACCCACTGCGGGATCACTCACCTCAATGAGGATCCTGACCTGCTAGCGAGCTACTTTGACATCAGCAAAGAAGACCTCTTGGCCAAAGAGATTACAGACCCTCGCGCAGCAGTTGCGGTAGATGTGGCTGCACTCAAGGCAACCCCTGCCCTGCCTGGGAACTGGCTGGTTTCTGGACTTGTCTATGACACCGAGACAGGCCTGGTCGAGGTCGTCATTCCCCCGGCTCCCGTTCGCCCTTAAGTCGCCTTCTGGCTTAATGGCTTCTCATCAGTGTGAGCGGCTGCAAGCGAGGCAGCATACGCTTGCAGCCGCTCACAAGCGAACGTTCCTAACAGAAAGAGTCCAAATATGAGTACCTCCATCGCCGATAAGCGTGCCTACATCACTGCCGCCGAGTGGTTCGCCGGAGGGCAGCGCGTCCCCTATGACCCTACCTGCCATCGCATACTCACCGCGCATGATGACATGAGTACACCACACCTGATGGTATTTGAGCGGGTCGTGGGAGTTGGTGGCGCACCTGATGCCGCAGGCCGCTGGATCACCATGCTTCCTGGGTATCCAGATGGCTCCTACGGCTACGCAAAAGTCAACGCCTTGCTAGAAGAAGCCAGAGATGAACTGGTTCCACGCCTCTATCTCGAATACGTCGGACAAGGCGACTCGGATAAGCCCAGGGAGTACCCCTACTCGACCATCGAGCGTGCCGATCTGGTCGAAGCCCAGTGGCAGGCGCATGGGGTGCGGCACACTTTTGTGGTGACATTCGACTACTCCTCGCTCGTCCTGCTCGAACTGCTCGCGCGCCAGGAAGAACGCCTTGGACGTGGCGAGCCGCTTGCCACGCGCATCGAATCGGTGTTCATCGCCAATGGAGGGTTATTTGCCGACGCACATTCCCATCCCTGGCAGACGACACCCCTCCTCAAGACACCGCTCGGCGCGCTCAGCATGCGGCGCGTGCAGCGGTCTCCAATACTGTTCGCTCGTATCATCCGCTCCGCTAAAATGTATGCCCCTGAGTATGGCGTGACGGATGCAGAACTCCAGGAGTTGTATGATGCAATAACACGGCGAGATGGGGCTGGATTCCTCCATCTTGCGGCTGGGTTCGTGGATGAACACAAGGCGCATGCCAAACGCTGGGACCTTGCCCGGTTGTATTATGCGTTGCACGATTCGGTCTCTTTTTGTATTGCCGGCAGCGAGGAAGACCCCTATGAACCCAAACAAATTGCTGCGGCACGCACGCGGTTGGGCGCCGCTGGTCTCGACATTCGCCTGTTGCCTGGTGGCCATTTGACCACGGCGGAGCATCCTGATCTGCTTGCCGCGCTCATCCACGAGCGTGCCCTGGCGTGGCTCCAACCATGAGGAGAGGGAGGAGAAAGAGGCATGTTTCGTATTGGGGAATTCTCGCTCATTGCCCAGGTGTCGGGGCGGCTCCTGCGCTACTATGATGAGATTGGGTTGCTCCGACCAGAATATACCGATCCGCAGACGGGATATCGCTACTATAGCGCCAGACAATTGCCCCGCCTCAATCGCATACTTGTTTTAAAGGAGCTGGGGTTGGGACTCGACCAGATTGCCAGGCTCCTGGACCAGGACACGTCCTCAGAAGAGCTTCGGGGCATGCTGCTGTTACGTAAAGCCCAAATCACACAGGCGATGCAGGACGACTTGGCCCGGCTCCAACTGGTTGAGGCCCGTCTTGACCAATTGGATGCCTTTGGCCAGACACCAATTCCCGATGTGGTGGTGAAAACGGTCCCAGCCCAACGCTACCTGGCGCTACGCGACGTATTCGCCGATGTTGCAGCGGTCCGCCGGTTGGTAGAACGGATAGTTGATCTGGCGCCCACAAAACTGCCTCCTAGCAGCCTGGGCCACGTTGCCTTAGTGATGCACTCATCGCTGCTTGACTCAGACGCTTTTGACATCGAGGTGGGCTATCTTCTCATCGGGAATACTGGAAAGGGTCCCACCGCCATCCAGGTATCAGAAGAACGCAGCCTGACCGTGCGTGACCTCCCGGCAGTTGAGGCGATGGCGACGCTGGTACATGCCGGACATCTCAGCGACACCCACCGCACGTATGGTCTCTTGGGCGCCTGGGTGGAACAACAGCAGTGGCGGATCGCGGGGCAAGGGCGGCAAATCCTCTTGCAGCTTCCCCAGCGCCAGCAAGACGAGGCGGTGATTGAACTCCAACTTCCTGTCCGGAAGGCAGGGTGATAGCCTGCCCACAGCATCAACGCAGGCGCCCACTATGTTCAAGCGTGTATGCCTCCACCGGCCAGGATGGCATGGATATAGTGCAGTTGGTGGTCAATATATTCGTCGAGCGTCAACCGCGAGGCGAAATACCAAGTTTTCTTCAAGGCCCATAAGTGCCCCAGGCCAATGATATTGGCGGCGAGCAGCGGCACATCAGGGATATCCGCCGCAAATAAGCCCTTTTCCTGTCCTTCGCGGATAATCGCCGTAATACGATCAACGTTCTCGTCTTCCAGCTTGAAGATACGGCGGCGTTCCTCGCGGCTCAACTGCTGAAGGTCTTTATATAAGATGAGGAAGAGTTTCGCACCTTTATCTATTGCCGTATAGAGATCATGCACTACTCTATCCAGCCGCTCGCGTGGATCGGCGATCACCTGCGAATCCTCGAAGACGGTATTTGAGTAGGCATGCGATTCATCTACAATTGCCAGCAGGATATCGGCTTTGCTCTCGAAATGATAGTAAATCAAACCGACACTAACCTTTGCCGCTTTAGCGATTTCCGGCATGGTCGTGCCGTGAAACCCCTGGCGGGCGAACAGGTCGCGTGCAGCGGTGATAATCGCTAATTGGCGCGCATCACTGGTTGTCGTGCGCATGCGAGTTGAGTCTCCTTGAGATTCAGTATTCACGCAAGAATACGCGGGTGTGCAGAAGCTGGTGAACGATGACATCAGCCGCAACCGTTGAAATGATAGCACTCGCGCGCCGCCAGAAGCATGCGGAGACATCCAGGGACACAGGAACACACAAACACAACAGAGACAAGAGGCACTACGAGTACGAGACATGGAGAAACATCGCGAGACCTCGAATGGTGTGGCGACAGGATACCTCTGCCGCCACACCGGATAGGCTAACAGAACGAATAGGCGGACAAGCTAGAACTGCGACTGCGAAGCGCAGGAGCCAGTGAAATCACCACTGAGATTCTTGATGTTCCCTGGCTGCGTCGGGTCGAGCGCATAGACGCTGCTGTCGCGTGAAGGCACGCGCTGGTTGGGCGACGAGCCATAGTGCAGCGTCGGGAAGAGGCCGCCAAGATCAACCGTTTGCAGCGAATTGAGCGCATTGAGCAGACCGGCGCGGGTCAGGTCTTTGTTATCGGCGGCTTTCTTGAGGATGGCCGCCGTCACTTTCGCTTCCGCGAAGCCAAACTCAAAGTAGCCGTCAGGCTGCTGGCCCGGCGCGTACTTCTGGATGTCCTGAAGCATCTCCGCCATGCCCGGCTTGCTGGTGTCGCCCCAGGTTGCGCCCTGGCTCACCACCCACGCCTCATGTTCCAGCAGCAGGTTCAGCCCTGGCACCTGCAACAGCGCGTTGGCAAAGGCCGGACTCTGCAAAATCCACTGTGGGTCATAGCCCAGCGCATGCGCCGTGCCGATGATGCCTGCGGCGGCGGTAGGAATTGCCGTCAGGAAGACGTACTGCGCGCCAGAGGCTTTGAGCTGCGCCGCCTGTGCTGCAAAGGTCGTATCGGTGGCCTCATACGTCACCTCAGCGACATTGTTCAGGTTATAGCAGGACATCGCCTCTTTGTAGCCAGTCAAACCGTCCTGCCCATACGAGTCATCCTGATAGACAATTGCCGTCTTGGGGTTGGTTTTCCCCAGCTGGCGGACGACGTAATCAAAGCCGTTCTCCACCTGCAAGCGATAGGGCGTGCCGATGAGAACCATATATTGCTGGCGCGCCAGGTAAGAATCGAGCGTCGCCGCCGAAACCAGCATATGGTCGTTGCTTGCCAGGTTGACGATGGCCTGCGTGGTGGGCGTGCCCAGGCTCTCGGCCAGCATCAACACCTGATTGTGAATCTGTTCGTACTGGCTAACCTGCACCTGCGGGTCATACTGCGAATCTCGCTCGACGAGGTTGATCTTAAAGCCATCAATGCCGCCGGAAGCATTGACCGCCTTGAAGTACGTCTCGATGCCTTTGGTAAGTGGGATACCGATGGGCGCAGCCACCGGACCGGAGAGTGGCGTGAGAACGCCCAGGTCAATCGTTTTGGCGCTGACGTTTACCCCTGGACCGGCTTTGATGCCGCCACCGCCATTGGTTCCGCAACTCGCCAGGGCCAACCCCAACAGGATGAGGCAACCGAGCGACATGATGCGCGCTCGTGGCATGAGTGATGTGAGATGAGACAGCATACGTTTCCTCCTCGCGGAAAATGGATCAACGTTGATCGCCAGACGGTCGCCTGGTGAGTGTCACGTCAAGCCAGGTGAACGTCAAAGGAAGAGAACTTCATCGTGCTGTGTATGCGTGTGTATCGAACCCCAGGTTATTCTGATGAAGCGGCGCTGTTGGCTGTGCTGATGGTGTCGCCTGCCACACCTCCTTTCCGTCGCTGCTCGCTGCGCTGGATTCTGGTCTGGATACGGCGGATAAGCGCAACTATGCCTCCCGGCTCAAAGAGCATGAAGACGATGATGAGCAGGCCATAGATGATGGCGCTGAGGTCGCCGCTGGTCAGGCCGGTATTGCTGGTGCTTTGCGGAATCAGCGAGAAGGTGTCGAGCGCCAGCGGCAGCCCAAAGACGAAGGCTGCGCCCAGAATGGACCCCCAGACGCTGGCGACGCCGCCAACGAGCATCGCCGCCACGAATTGAATGGCGAGGACCAGATTCCAGGTGTTCGGTTCGGCATAGCTGCCTGGATAGACGGCCCAGAGCGCGCCAGCGATGCCCGCCAGGAACGACGACAAAATGAAGGCGCTCATCTTCGCCTGGAAGAGATTCACGCCCATGATGGCGGCGCCGGTCTCGTTGTCGCGCACCGCCTGGAACGCCCGCCCGGCGCGCGAACGCATGACGTTGTGAACGAAGAGCGCCACGAGGCCCAGTATGACGATCAACAACAGGAAATACCACTGGTTGCTCGAAAGATCGAGACCCAGCACAGTCGTTGGGCTGGCAAACGTAAAGTCACCAAAGCCGGGCACGGGAAACGCGCGCCCCTGTGGGCCGCCGGTGATGCTGCGCGCGTTCTTGAAGAGATAGAGACCGATGAAGACCAGCGCCAGCGTGACGATGGCGAGATAGAACCCCTTCAGCCGCAGCGCCGTCGGGCCGACGAGCGCGCCAGCCAGCGCAGCGACGATGCCAGCGGCGGGCAGCCAGATCAGGAACGAGAGGTTCAACCCCACCGGATCGCCGGGGAAGACCGGCGGATTGCCACCAAGCACAGCGGCGGTATACGCGCCGATGCCCATGAAGAAGGTAATGCCAAGCGAAATCTGCCCGGCATACCCGGAGAGGACGTTGAGGCCCAGCGTGGCGATGGCCGTAACCATCGTAACGTTGAGAATCAGCAGCCAGTTGTCGCCAGCAAAGAGCCAGACCAGCGCCAGGAACAGCGCCACAAAGATCAGCACCATGTGGTTTTTGGCCGAGGCGAGCAGTCCCCGCGCCCTGGCAACGGGCACGCTTTCGGCAATCTCGTCTTCTTGCTGTTGTGTCGCGCTCATACTCGCTCCACCTTTCGCGTGCCAAAGAGGCCATAGGGACGCACGAGCAGCAACAGAATCATGAGCAGATAGGGCGTGATGGTATCAAAGCCAGTGCCGACGATATTAGTGATGTGGCTCTCGTAGCCCTGCGTCAGCAATTGCACCAGGCCGATGATGATGCCGCCGACGACCGCGCCAGGGATAGAGTCCAGCCCACCCAGGATGATGGCGGGGAAAGCGACCAGCGCAATGCCGCCCAGCGTGGAATCGAAGGTGGTGACGTTGATCGCCAGGAACACCCCCGCGATGGTGGCGACCGCCGCCGCAATGCCCCAGGCCAGCGCATACGTCGTGCGGATATTGATGCCCATCGCCAGCGCCGCCTCCTGATCCAGCGCCGTCGCACGCATTGCCAGGCCATAACGGGTATAGCGGAAAAAGACGTAGAGCGCGGCGCAGCAGAGCAATGTCACGATGATTGTCCAGATTTCGTTCGCGCCGAAATGCACGCCGCCAAAGTTGATGCCGCTGGCGATGCTATATGGCGTGGCGGGTGGGCGCTCGTTTGATAGCCCGGTGGCGACGACGCCGGTGCGCAGCAGGATATCCAGCCCAATAGTAATCATGATGACGGCGAACACGGGCCGGCCAATCATCCGCCGCAGCGCGAGACGCTCGAAAAGCACGCCGATCAACACCGTGACGAGGATGGCGATGAGGACGGCGAGAAAGAAGTTGAGATGCCACTCAAACGCGGCGACCGAGGCAATGAAGGCGCCTACCAGCAACAACTCCCCCTGCGCAAAGTTGATGACGCCGCTGGACTTGTAGATGATGGTGAAGCCGAGCGCCACCAGCGCATAGATACAACCCTGCGCCAGCCCGGCAAACGCCAGTTGAATGAAATAGGCCATCGCGTTTCCTCTCTCTTCCTCTCTGAAGAGCGGCTGCCACCCCACGTTCTACTGCCCCGTCTCAAGCTGTTGATTCTGAAGTTCCTGGCCGAGATAGGCCCTGATGACATCAGGATTCGCCTGGATTTCGGCGGGCGACCCCTCCGCGATGACACGCCCGAAGTCCAGCACCAGGATACGGTCAGCAATACCCGTCACCATCGCCATGTCGTGTTCGATCAACACCTGCGTGATGCCTGTCTGCTCTTTGAGGTCCAACAGGATCGCCGCGAGATCACGCGACTCTTCGCCCCCCAAACCGGCCACCGGCTCATCCAGCAGCAGCAGACGCGGCTGCATCGCCAGCGCCCGCGCCAGATCAACCCGTTTCTGCACGCCAAAGGGTAAGCTCCCCAGCGGCGCATCGCGGAAACGCGCCAGGTTCATGAGGTCCAGCACATGCTGGCAATAGGCGCGATTGCTGCGCTCTTCGGCGCGTGTTGGGCCAAAATAAAGGCCACCCAGCAAGACGGTGCTGCGCATGTGTGCATGCCTGCCGAGCAGCAGATAATCCATCACCGTCGTCAGCGGGAACTGGCCGAGATTCTGAAACGTCCGCGCCACGCCCGCCGCAGCCATCTGATGGCTGCGCAGCCGCAAGAGGTCGCGCCCGTCATAGGTCACGCTGCCACTCTGCGGCTGATAGACGCGCGAGAGGACATTGAGCAGCGAGGTTTTGCCCGCGCCGTTGGGGCCGATCACCGCGAAGATTTCACCACGCCGCACGGCGAAGGAGACGCCATCGAGCGCCGTCACGCCGGCAAAGCGCACGGTGACGTTCTCAACGAGGAGCAGTAGCGGCTGATCTGGCGTAGCTCCAGCAGTGGCAGTGTTGGGAGGGTTTTGCGTGTTCACAGCGACCACGTCCTTTCCGGGCGCCGTTCGCGGAGCATCCCGTAATTGGCGCGGTCCGTGCCCTCATGCAGACCGAGATAGAAGGTACGCACGGTTTCGTCGCGCAGCAACTCGGCGGCGGGTTTCGCCAGCGCCACTTTGCCCGTTTCCAGGACATAGCCATACGAGGCGAGCGAAAGCGCCATCTGCGCGTTCTGCTCCACCAGCAACACAGCGGTGCCACTGGCGCTGATTTCCGCGATGATGGCGCTGATCTGCTGGATCATGATCGGCGCCAGCCCCAACGACGGCTCATCGAGCAGCAGCAGCTTGGGGTTGGCCATCAGCCCGCGCCCGATGGCCAGCATTTGCTGCTCACCGCCAGAGAGATAGCCCGCCGCGCTCTGGCGACGTTCGCGCAGCACCGGAAAGAGGTCCAGCACGCGGTCATATGAACGGCGGATGGCCGCCGCGTCACGCACGGCAAAGGCTCCCGCGCGCAGATTTTCGTCAACGGTCAATTCAGCGAAGAGCCGCCGCCCTTCGAGGACCTGCGCAATACCCAGCCGGACGATCTGTGTGGCGTCGCGGTTCTCGATATGCTGGTCCTCGAAGGTAATGGACCCCTGAACGATACGGCCACCATGCAGCGGCAACAGGCCGGTGATGGCGCGCAGGATGGTGGATTTACCGGCGCCGTTCGCGCCAAGTAGCGCGACGACCCCACGTTCGGGCACCTCAAGCGAAACGCCCTGCACGGCGGCGATGGTGCCGTGATACATCACGGCGAGATGCTGGAGACGCAACATCGCAGTGCCTCCTCGCGCCGCACCGTTGCGGCGTCTGGGGAGAGAAAACGCAGCTACAAACACAAACACGATACGCGCAAAGAGCGAATGAGCCAGTGACGTGCGAACGGTTGCCAGGTGTTGCTACGAGTTGCCAGGTGAAAGCGAGGGTAACGTTCAATGGCAGGAGTATACCGCCATTTGACTGAACATTCAATACACATTCTGAACGTTCAGTCAAGGGCATGCAAGAAAAAGGATGAGTGATAGCATGTCTGGACGCAGACATTCCTGTCTGCGCCACCAGAGCGCCGCACGGTGGGGGAGGCAGGCCAAAGAGGAAACTGTGATAATCGAGAGTCGGGAGAAATTATACTTGTTGTAGTTCTTCAGCAGGAGCCTGACGGACGCAATAATCGCCGATGCCGTGTTCGAGGAGAGCGAAAGCGCGCTCGGCTGCGAGCCGCAGATCGGGGGCGATGCTCTCGGCGCGCTCGCCGGCCAGCAGGCGCTTGTGTCCCTCCACATGCAGCGTCCGATACACGCTATAGAACATGCCAGCGACGATGCGCGGCGTCAGGTCGTCCGGCGCGGCGTGTGTCTCGGCGGCCAGCGTTCGCGCCAGGGCGGCCTCACTGCGCTCACCGATCTCGCGTTCACGCGCACGCAGCGCCGGACTATTCTGAATCACGCGCTCGAAGGCAAGCATATGTTGATCGAGACCGGAATAGGGGTCGTGCCGCGCCAGCGATTCCAGATAGGCGCGCCACAACGCCGTCAGCGCCGATTCACCTGGCGCACGCTGCCGCACGATCTGGCTCCAATGTTCCTCAACTTCTAGCTGCCGGTCGAAGAACAAATCCTCTTTGGTGGGAAAATAGTTAAAGACGGTATTCACCGAGACATCGGCGGCGCGCGCCACCTCGGCAACTGTCACTGCGTCGAAGCCGCGTTCGAGGAAGAGCATCAGCGCAGCGTCGGCGATCATCAGGCGTGTGCGCCGCTTTTTGCGTTCGCGCAGCCCCAATTCCGCATCATCAAGATTGCCAAAACCGCTACTATTCTCGCCGCCCGCCATCTTCACCACCTCGCATCGAAGCCTACCAGAAATATGCTCCTGTTTGGATTATAGATGAATCAACGACATATTTCCATCGAATAGGAAATTGGTGTCATTGCAAATATGTGATAAACACATTATAATGGTTTTCGCGGCGGAAGGCGAACCTGAAAACAGCTCGCTCACGAGGGGCGAGTAAGTCGAGAAAGGCGGAAACGATGTGAGAAACGCGACTAGCCAGCCCATCTAGCGAGTCAGCTCTTGACAACTAACGTGATTTACGTTAGTATTGGCGCGTCATCACTTTAATCTTTTTGATCATCTGCTTCTGGAGGGTTGATCGCTTATGGCGCTCTTTACAGATGCCGTCATCGCTGATGTTGCGCAGCGCATCTGGCGACGCTATCAGACGTTGGGCAAGGCGCTAGGCATGGTTATACCTGTTGCGAGCGCTGAGGTGCTGCCGGAAACGAGCGAACTGGTGCGGCGCATGCGCCTGCTGATCTCGGTGGCAAACGGCGAACATGCACGCGCGTCAACGTCTGAAGAGTTGCTGATGCAGATAGAGGAAGCCCGGCGCTGGGTCGTTGGTCTGCTCTTTGGCAATGTCTGGGGTGCGCTGACGCCGATCCCCGATGACTTCTGGCGCACCGATATCGGCGTGCTGATTTCGCGGGTGGGTTGGTGGCTCGCCGCCGATGAACTCATCACAATTAGCAATGCGGCGGCGCTGGCCTTCGGCGAGAACACGCAGGCCAACCGCATGCGTATCGCTCGCGCCATCGAGAACGGCACGCTGGAGTGGTACCTTGATCCATCCGTGGCCAATCCGCAGCAGAATCGTCGCGTCCTGCGGCCCCAGGTGGAGCGACTGCGCGAGATTATCCGCTGGCCGCCGGAGTAATGTCAGTGATGCCTATGCCGCCAAAAAGTCCCCTGGCGCTCTGTCGCCACTTGACAATGCGCTATGACGCGATATATCTTATTCTCACAATGCAGTGACAACGATACGTCGCCATCCCTTGACAGCGCCGCCTCCGATCCGCTAGAATAGTTTCGTTAGTTAATAAATTAGTTACTTAAGCAAGAAATGCCTTGCTCCCAGTTTTCAGTGAAGGAGTCCCAACATGGATTGGGAATGGCGCGCCGATCCGATGGCACAGAAGCTCTGGCAGGCGTTCACGCAGTTTGGCCGCGCTCAATGGCACCAACGGCCAGTCGCGGGCTGCACGCCCGGCGAAGTGCGACTGCTGATCTGCATCCGCCGCTGCGCCAAATCGGGGCCGGATGCCACCAAAGTGTCAGACCTCAGCAAATTGCTCCATATCACCGCGCCCGCCGTGACACAGATGCTCAATAGCCTCGAAGCCAACGGGCTGGTGGAGCGCCAGAACGATCCCAGCGACCGGCGCTCTGTCCTCCTCACGCTGACGGAGAAAGGCGAGGCGGTCACACAACAGGCGACCGATATGGTTGCCGCAGCGTTTCAGGGGTTGGTGGACTACCTGGGCAAAGAAAGAAGCCACGAGTTGGTTGAGTTATTGCAGAGCGCCAGCCACTATTTCAACGAAAGAGCAGCCAATGCTCAGCAAACATTCGAGCTACAATGGAGCGGAGTCACCGAGGCATGATTAGATTACTGCGGTTCTTGAAACCCTTCCGAGGATTCCTGGCGATTGTGGTATTCCTGGTGTTCCTGCAATCGCTCGCCAACCTCTATCTGCCCACATTGCTGGCGGATATCGTAGACAAGGGCATCGTCACAGGTGACACCAACTATATCATGCGTGTCGGCGGCATCATGTTGCTGGTGACGCTGGGTGGCACCATCGCCGCCGTTATCTCCAGCTTCTTCTCCGCCAGAATTGCGATGGGCTTCGGCAAAATCGTGCGCGGCAAGCTCTTCTCGCAGGTCGAGAACTTCTCGCTGCACGAGTTTGATACCGTCAGCACGGCCTCGCTGATTACACGCACCACCAATGACACAACCCAGGTGCAGCAGGTACTTGTCATCATCTTGCAGATGATGCTTTCCGCGCCGATGATGTGCATTGGCGGCATCATCCTCGCCATCGGCCAGGATGCCACCCTCTCCTGGGTGCTGGTTGGTGTCATTCCGGTGCTGCTGCTGGCTATCTTCATCATCATGCGCGCGGCGATTCCGCTCTTCCAGGTCATGCAGAAGAAACTGGACAAGTTGAATCTGGTGCTGGATGAAGGGCTGACCGGCGTGCGTGTCGTGCGCGCCTTTGATCGCGACGAGTATGAAAAACGACGCTTCGATGAAGCAAACGTGGACCTGACCACGGTCGCCATTAAAGTCAACCGTATCGTTGCAGTGATGATGCCGATGATGATGCTGGTGCTGAATGTCGCCAGCGTCGCTATCCTCTGGTTCGGCAGCATCCGCATCAGCAACGGTGATATGCAGGTCGGCGCGTTGATCGCGTTCTTGCAATACGCCATGTTCATCCTCTTCTCGCTGCTGATGCTCTCGATGATGTTCATCATGCTGCCGCGCGCCGCTGCCTCCGCCACGCGCATCAACGCCGTGCTGGATATGCAGCCAGAGATTGTGGATGCCGAGCAGGTGAAAGAAGCCACCGCACAGCGTGGCTATGTCGAGTTCGATGATGTGACGTTCAGCTATCCTGGCGCCGAGGAGCCAGCCATCTCCAATATCTCGTTCAAGACACGCCCCGGCGAAGTGACGGCGATCATCGGCGGCACCGGCTCCGGCAAGTCCACTCTCATCAGCCTGATTCCACGTTTCTACGACATTGATAGCGGCTCCCTCCGCATTGACGGCGTGGATGTGCGCGAGATGAGCCAGGAGCATCTGCGCAGCAAGATTGGCTTCGTGCCACAGAAAGCGGTGCTGTTCTCCGGGACAATTGCCGAAAACATTCGCTATGGCAAAGAGGAAGCCACCGATGAAGAGATTCAGCACGCGGCCTCCGTCGCGCAGGCCACCGAATTCATCAGTGGTATGCAGGACGGCTTCGACAGCGTGATCGCTCAGGGCGGCACCAATGTCTCCGGCGGCCAGAAGCAGCGCCTTTCGATTGCGCGCGCGCTGGTACGCCGGCCAGAAATCTATATCTTCGACGATAGTTTCTCGGCGCTGGACTTCAAGACAGACGCCAGATTGCGCGCGGCGCTCAAGAACGAAATCGCCGACGCGACGGTTTTCATCGTGGCCCAGCGGGTCAGCACAGTGATGGACGCCGACCAGATTATCGTCCTCGATGAAGGGCGGATCGCGGGCATCGGCAAGCACCGTGACCTGCTGGAGAGCTGCGAGGTCTACCGCGAAATCGTCTTCTCGCAGTTGGCGATGGAGGAAATTGCATGAGCGAAGAGCGCACTCGCTTGCAACAACAACAGCAACAACGCCGTGGGCCGATGGGCGGCGGTGGCCCGATGGGCATGAGCCTGGGCATGCCGGTGCAGAAGGCCAAAGACTTCAAGGGCACGCTCTTCCGGCTGCTCCGCTATTTCGCGCCGATGAAGGTGCGCCTGGGCGTCATCCTGGCGGCGGCGATCATCAGCACGATCTTCACCATCGTTGGCCCGAAGATCATGGGTCTGGTGACGACCAAACTCTTCGAGGACCTGCTGATGATGTTCCATCATGTGCCCGGCGCAAAGGTGGACTTCAATTATATCGGCCATGTGCTGCTCATCCTGCTGGGGTTGTATGTCCTCAGTTCCATCTTCATGTATGTGCAGCAGTACATCATGGCGGGCGTGGCGCAGACGACTGTCTACACCATGCGCAAGCAGATCGAAGACAAGCTGACGCGCCTGCCGCTACGCTACTTCGACGAGCGCACGCATGGTGAAATCCTCAGCCGCGCCGTCAACGACATGGATAACATCAGCACCACCTTGCAGCAAAGCCTGACGCAGTTGATTACCTCAGCCGTCACGCTGATCGGCGTGGTGGTGATGATGCTGACCATCAGCCCGCTGCTCTCGCTGGTCGTCCTCATCACCTTCCCGCTCAGTCTGGTGGTGACGATGGGCGTTGCCAAGCGTTCGCAACGCTATTTCCGTGACCAGCAGCGCGCGCTGGGCGAACTCAACGGCCATGTGGAGGAGATGTACACCGGCCACAAGATCGTCAAGGCGTTCGGCCACGAGCGGACCGCCCTGACCACCTTCGACGGCCTGAACGACAAGCTCTACAACGCTGCCTGGCGGGCGCAGTTCGTCTCCGGCATCATCATGCCGCTGATGAACTTCATCGGCAACATCGGCTATGTCTTCGTCAGCGTCATCGGTGGTGTGATGGTGACGAAGCGCGCGATTGAAATTGGCGACGTGCAGGCGTTCATCCAATACGCCCGCCAGTTCACCATGCCGATCACGCAGCTTGCCAACATCGCCAACGTCATCCAGTCTACGATGGCCTCGGCGGAGCGCGTCTTTGAACTGCTGGACGCACCGGAAGAAGAGCCAGATGCGGCAGACGCCAAAGTCATTGCGGAGCCGCAGGGCATCGTGCAGTTCGAGCATGTCAAGTTCGGCTACAAGGCAGATGCGCCGCTGATCGAAGACATGAACATTGACGTGAAATCCGGCCAGACGATAGCGATTGTCGGACCCACCGGCGCTGGCAAGACCACGCTGGTCAACCTGTTGATGCGTTTCTATGAAATCAACGGTGGGCAGATCCGCGTTGACGGCACAAACATCACCGATATCAAGCGCGGCAACCTGCGCAGGCTCTTCGGCATGGTGCTGCAAGACACCTGGCTCTTCAACGGCACGATTCGTGACAACATCGCCTATGGCCGTGAAGGCGCGACGGAGGCCGAGATTGTGCAGGCGGCGAAGGCTGCCCACGCCGATCACTTCATCCGCACGCTGCCGGAGGGCTACGATACGGTGCTGAACCAGGAGGCGACCAATCTCTCGCAGGGGCAGAAACAACTGCTGACGATTGCCCGCGCCGTGCTGGCGGACCCGGCGATCCTGACTCTGGACGAGGCGACGAGCAGCGTGGATACGCGCACCGAAGTGTTGATCCAGAAAGCGATGAGCGAGTTGATGCGCGGACGCACCAGCTTTGTCATTGCGCACCGCCTCTCCACTATCCGCGACGCCGACCTGATTCTGGTGATGAACCACGGCAGCATCGTGGAGCAGGGCACGCACGAGCAACTGCTGGCGCAGAACGGCTTCTACGCCGATCTCTACAACAGCCAGTTCGCTGGCGCGGCCCTGGAAGAAGCGGCTGTCTAACGTCTAACCGCTCACTCTACTCCTGGTTTCTCTCCTGCTGTGGCGAGGGAGGAGCCAGGAGCTTTTCATGCCGTCTCATGCGCCACCAATTGCGCCAGGCGGCGACCTGAGCCGAAAAAAGAAGGATTACTGAAAGAACGGCAAGAGAGGTAAGTTGTCCGGAGTGTGCCAGCCGATATAGTGTTATCCCCGATAATAGCACTGCAAGCAAGCTAATCAGCGCTATTTCAACTGTTCTTCGCCTGGTGCTGGGCATGCGGGTTGGTTGACGAGTTGATTGATAGCAAAGTGTCATGGGATACCACAACCGTCCTCTTGGCCTACGCGCCGCTTCCAGGTGCCAGATAGCCGATGGCGTAGTCCAAGTCACGATCAGATTGAGCGGCCCTGGTCCATGCACTACGTCTAAACGCCAACGCTTAGGCTTGGGCAGTTGCGGTTGATCGGCAGACATAGAGCACCCTCCTTACGCGCGTCGCTGCATCAGGCGTGCGAAGGCCATGCCTGCGAGCGTGCCGAGCAGGCCACAGAAGGCGCCGGCAAGCATATAGAGGAAGCCGGAGAGCGTTGCATTGAGCAACAGAAACATGAAACCAAAGGCAGGCGAATCTATGCGCTGCGCCGCCGCATTGAGAACGGGAATGGCTTGGGCAATCATGCGGCCTGCGCCGCAGAGGAATCCGCCGATAGCGCCAGCCAGCGCCCCTGCCATCAGCGTTCTGGTATACTTCCAGCAGAGCATGCCAGCGGCGAAGAACAGCGCCATTGGCGGAAGCATAGCCAGCATCATTGGCAGATGGACGGAGAAGAGAGAGGGATTGCCAGGAAACCAGCCGGTGAGCAGGATAATGAGAAAGACGGCAATGACGCCTGTGACGATGCCTACGGGTATTGGCAGCAGGCTGGGGTCCTGTAGCGATGGTGGAGTTGGTCCGGTATTCTGTGTGATGCCCTTCGCCACGTTCCGTGTTCTCTTTCCGCCCGTCTGATTCACCACCCACAGCAGACGACATATCCGGTGATAGGTATTTGTCCCTATTCCTCACATGGCAGTATAACAGATGCCAGAATCACGCGAGTACCGAATAGCCGTATATGCTTGCGTATATGAGCGGCGACTGATCTGATGACAGAGATGAGGTGACGCAATGGCAGGGAAAATCGCAGGCGAAGTGGTGATTGTGACGGGCGCAAGTTCCGGCATCGGCGCGGCGACCGTGCAGGAGCTGGCGAAACGGGGCGCGCGGCTGGTGCTGGCGGCGCGGCGGGCGGATGAACTGACACAGATGGTGGAGGGCATTACTGGCAACGGCGGCGAGGCGCTGGCCGTGCCCACCGATGTCAGCGATCAGGCGCAGCTCGCGCAACTGGTGGAGCGCGCACAGGCGGCCTACGGGCGGATTGATGCGCTGGTCAACAATGCAGGCATTGGCAGCGGTAAAGCGCTGGCGCAGGCCGACATCGCCACGATACAGCGCACGCTGGATGTCAATCTGGTTGCGCCGATTCTGCTGACACGGCTGGTGCTGCCGGGGATGCTGGAGCGCAAGCATGGCCGCATCATCTCGGTGGCGTCGGTGGCTGCGCATGTCGCCACCGAGCCGATGTATTCAGCAACCAAGTTCGGCGTGCGCGGGTTCACCGTCTCGCTCAATCGCCAACTGCGCGGTAGTGGCGTCACCGCCTCCGTCGTTTCGCCGGGCTATATTCGCACGCCGCTAACTGCGGGCAGAACGATGCGCATGCCGGGACCGGAGATCATCGCCCGCGCCATCGCCAGCCTGATCGAGCGTCCGCGCCGCGAGGTGATTGCCCCCGGCTACTACCGCCTGCCCATCTGGGCCGAGGAGATCGTTCCCTGGCTGCTGGACCGCGCGTTGCCTCGCAACAGGTGAGGCGGTTGCTATCGCTTCCGGCTCCGCATATCTACGCGCATGTTGGTGATTGGCCTGGCAACAGGGCAGTCTCTTGGCCCTGTGCGTCGTGCCAATATCGCCCTATGGTATCTCTGGTATCTCTGGTATGGAGTGTAGACGCGCATAGTCGCGTCTCTCCGAAATGAAGCACCACGGACTTGATGAGAGAGGAAAGACAACACGATGAGCAACCTGGAACCCCGGCTGGAATACGCAAAAGTTGCCCCTGGCGCGTATCGCGCGATGGCTGGAATGGAAGGCCATATTCGCAACTGCGGTCTGGAACAATCGCTGATCGAACTGGTGAAACTACGCGCCTCGCAGATCAACGGCTGTGGCTATTGCATTGACATGCACACTAAAGACGCCCGCGCCGAAGGCGAAACCGAGCAGCGCCTCTATGGATTGGTCGCCTGGGAGGAAGCGCCGTATTACACGGACCGCGAACGCGCCGCGCTGCTCTGGACTGAGGCACTGACGCTGATCGCCAAAGACCACGCGCCGGACGCCGTGTATGAGCAGGTGCGGCAACACTTCAGCGAGGAAGAACTGGTGAATCTGACGGCGGTGATCGTCACCATCAACGGCTGGAATCGCTTCGCTATCGGCTTCCGCACGGTTCCCGGCAGCTATCAGCGCCGCGACGCTGCATCACGCTAACCAAGCTAACTCGTTGCCACAGACGCATGGCCCACCATCTCAGGTATTAGGAAGGTGGGCCATGTTGCGTGTCTGCAATACGTCAGTTTGCTAGCTGGCAACGACGACGATGGTAGCTGTCATGCTGGGGTGAATCATGCAATGATAGGTGTAGGTGCCAGCCTGGGTGAACGTAAATTTGAATGTGCCGCCGGGCGCAGCCAGCGGACCCGAATTGAACGAGGCGGGCGCGCCGGAATCGCTGGTGACGGTGTGCGGGGTGGTGTCTTTATCGGTCCAGGTGACGGTGGTGCCCGTCTTGATAGTGATGGTCTGCGGGTTGAAAGAGAAATTCTGAATCGCAATCGCCACCTGTGTTGAGTTGACGGGCGTTGCCGCCGCAGTCGTAGCGGTCGGCGCAGGCGCGGTGGTCGCCGTCGGGGCAGGCGGCGTGGTGGCGGTGGGATTGTTGTTGGCGCTGGCCGCGCCGCCGCAGCCAGCGAGGACCAGCAGCACGGCGAATACAACAAGGATACCAGGCGCCAGGAAACGGCGCGTCATAGATTTGGTGAAAAACACGGCATGCTCCTTCTCAGATACGCGCTGCATCTGAAGTGAGTACATCGGCACGGAAGCTGATGAACATATGCGCATTGTTGCTGAAGGCAGATACGCGCAGGTGTTACATGCCATGCCAGTGTCAGGGTGAGGACGCTAGGCCTCCGCGCCACGCGGCTGCAAGACGAGGCGCATCACCGTCAGGAAGAGCATCGAGGCGGCGGCGGCGAAGAAAATAGCGCGCATCCAGCCCAGCCCGGCGTCGCTCCCCGCCAGCAGGCCATGCAGCGTGACCAGCGCAAAGACGACGAAGCTGGCATAGTGGAGTCCGCGCCAGAGCCGGTGCGAGATGAAGCGGCGCAGCCAGGAGCTTGCCAGCACCACCAGCAACGCATAGAAGCCAAGAATGCCCAGGCTGACCCCCAGCGGCTCATAGGGTTCGCTGAACGGCAGCAGCAGATTGGCAAGCGAAAACGTGATGAAGGGGTCGAAGAGCAGCACCACCAGATGCAAGGCGACGAAGGCGGCGGCCAGCAGCGACAAAAACTGGTGAAACTCATCCAGCACCCAGGAGACGCGCGTTCCCAGCGCCCGCGCCAGGCTGCGCAGGATGCCCAGGTCCACCACCACGGCCAGCAGCACATACGCCGAAACGCCAGCCGCCCGCGTGATATACCAGAGCGTCGGATCGCTTGCGTTGGCGGCTTTCGCCGACATCGCCAAACCTTGTAGCATCGTGCCCGCCAGCATTGCCATCATCGTCACCACGCCAGCTCGTTACACACTCATTCATGTCAAGTGAATCGTCGCACCTTGTCGTTGAGTGTATCTCATTACAGAGAGCAGTGCGCTTAAAAACACATGAGAAGTTTGTTATCGGCAACGGTTGGGCTTTGTTCTGCCGGAGCGGTCAGGTGGTTTCAGTTTCGGCAATTTGCACGAGGATACGCCTGGCAATCGCCATTCCAAGCGGGTGCTGTGTATCTTCTATACGCACTAACAGGCTATCGCTGTAGGGAACAGAACCCTCGCTGATGATGCGCGCGCCTAGCGTGGCGCCGATCTTTTGGAGATACTGCAACAGGTCTGGCTCATGCGGTGGCACGGCGGCAATAATGGCAGGCGTTCCAGGTGCCAGCTCGCTAAGCGGCATGTCGGGGAAAATGGGAATCGTGCCATCGTGGCGGGGTATCGGCTGCCCGTGAACGCCGCGCGTGGGATAGCCAAGTTTGGCAAAGATGCGTTCTTCGAGGTCTTCAGAGAGGTCATGTTCCAGACATTCCGCCTCGATGTGGGCGCGATCTACAGGAACATCGAGTTCTCGCGTGAGAAACAATTCGAGCAAACGGTGACGCCGCAGCAGGTCAACCGCTACCAGCCGCCCCTGCTCAGTGAGCGCAACGCCCCGATAGGGTGTCAGGATGACATAGGGACCGTCAATGACTTCTTCGTCTGACTCTCCCTCCGCTTGGGCATCATCTTCGTCTTCGTCTTCATGGCGCTCTGCCAGACGGCGAATCATAGCGGAAACCGAGGCGGGTGTTACGCCCAATCGTTCTGCCAGCGCGCCGACCGATGCCTGGCCTGTTGCTTCGCTCAGCAGGTAAATGCCTTTCAAGCAATCTTCAGCGGCGACAGAGAGAGGATGTGGCATATGCGTCATTGCGTTTCTCACCTGCTCGATTCGATGTTTAGTACAGACTAATGTACCACATCTCAAATGCGACACGCGCATACAATAGTTTTCGTGCATGTACAAATTCGCTTTAGCAGCTATTGACAATTGCCGTGCGCTCAGGTATAGTTGTTTCTAGACAACACAATATCTGCGAAAACCTCGTTAGGCGAGGCGGCTGCGCAAGACACAGGCCATTGCCCGGAAACGTCGAGAGACGCCAACGGGTAGACCAGGCAGGGCCGGCATAAGGCTTTGCTCAAAGTGGCTGGAAATGGGCGTTATCAACACATCCATTCTCCTCACGCTGCGCAGTGCTAAAGCTCAACCAGGGGGTGCCGCAATCGTCATGGTTGTTCTGCTACCTGATGTCTGATGTCTGATGTCTGCTGCCGTACTCGAACACCCTTTGCTGCGTTCGTTGTGCAGCACAAGCTGGCTGGTCCATCCAATCCTGGCTCATCAGACCCATTAACTAGCAGGCGCATGGCGTTCTTCACACCTCCCGGTCGAGCGTAGATCGTGGAGGTTTTTGTTGTGTCGTGGTTTGTCTGCCGCTCCTATCACGGTTGATAGAACTGGCGGCTTTAGCAGAAAGGCGGTGAGCGTCGTATGGACGCTGGTGGTAGTAGTGGTCGTAGTCGCTATCTGACACGGCTCACGCCGCTTGCCAATGCAATCGTGTACGAGATGTATTCGTCGTATTTGTCCCATCCATCCGCCTCCTGCGCTGCACATACACCGCTTTCCTCGTAGGAGACTGCGCCGGTGATGCTTCGGCAGCGTGCGGATGGAACCAACGCTGCTTGTACAGCTTTACAGCTTTACGGAGGCATCACCATGCTCAAGACTCCTACCTACAACGCGCTCACTCCCATCCATGATGAGCCAAAGACCGCCCATCTCGATGAGGCACATATCGGCGATATCATCGGCGCCTGGGGCACGATTCGCCTCGGCGACATCGCACCTCGCACCACATTATGGACCCGCCTGCTGACGTTGCTCGTCATTGCCGGCCCTGGGTTGGTGACGATGGTGGGCGACAACGACGCAGGCGGCGTCGCCACCTACCTGCAAGCCGGACAGAACTATGGCACCACGCTACTCTGGACGCTCCTGATCTTGATTCCGGTGCTGATCGTCAATCAGGAGATGGTTGTGCGTCTGGGCGCTGTCACCGGCGTTGGGCATGCTCGCCTGATTTTCGCGCGCTTCGGCAAATTCTGGGGCTTCTTCTCGGTGGCCGACCTGTTCCTGCTAAACTTCCTGACCATTGTCACGGAGTTCATCGGTTTCAGCATGGCGCTCAACTATTTCGGCATCAGCCCGTTGATCTCCGTTCCGGTGGGAATTGTGGGCCTGACCGCCATCACCGTGACGGGCAGCTTCCGCCGCTGGGAGCGTGCGATGTGGGTCTGCGTCACCGTGAGCCTGCTGATGGTGGTGGTCGCCTTTATCCCCCATCCTACGCTTGGCCCCATCGTGAGCGGCACCTTCCTTCCCACAGTGCGCGGCGGCCTCAATTCGACGGCGTTGCTCTTCATCGTGGCCATCGTCGGCACGACGGTCGCACCCTGGCAACTCTTCTTCCAGCAGTCCAACGTCGTGGACAAGCGCCTGACGCCACGCTGGATCAAGCATGAGCGCACCGACACCATCGTCGGCTCATTCCTGACGAATATCTGCGCCGCCGGCCTGATTATCGCCGCTGCCTTTGCCTTCGCGCATACGCAATATGATGGCAATTTCACGGATGTCGGCACAACCGCTCATGCCTTTGCGCATCAGATTTCGCCGGTGTTGGGTGGATTCATCGCCATCATTCTGCTCAATGCCAGCATCATCGGCGCCTGCGCGGTGACGCTCTCGACTTCTTATGCGTTTGGCGATGTCTTTAATGCGAAGCATTCACTGCATCGCAACTTTTTCCAGGCAAAGTTCTTCTATAGCACCTTCGTAGCGATGATTCTGACTGCCGGTGGCTTCGTCCTGCTCTCCAATAGCCAGGTGCAGGGCCTCGTGACGCTGGCGGTGCAGGCGCTGGCAGGGATTCTGCTGCCATCAGCGACGGTCTTCCTGCTGCTACTCTGCAACGATAAAGCGGTACTTGGTCCCTGGGTCAACAAACCCTGGCTCAATGTGGTGGCTGCCGTCATCGTTGGTTTGCTGGTGGAACTCTCGCTGATTCTGGCCGTTACAGTCTTCTTCCCAGACCTCGATGCCAGCCTCCTGGCAATCGTGTTGAGCGTGGCGCTGGTGATTGGGCTGCTGGCGATGGGCGCCTTTAGCCTGGTGCGGCGCCATCGAAATGGCGCCAACGCTGAGGCGGCTGAGGCGCTCGAACTGGCAAAGCTGGACCCGGATACCTGGCGCATGCCGCCGCTGGCGGAACTGACGCGCCCGGTCTGGTCAACAACCCGCAAAGTGGGGATGTTCACACTGCGCGCCTATCTGCTGGTGGCCGTCATTCTGATGGTGGTCAAGGTCGTGCAATTGGCGGTGGGTCACTAGCCCCACGTGTCACGTATACCACTCTATGAAATCAGCTACTCTCAGTATCCTGGTACATGCCGAAACATGCCGGTGCCTGAGAGTAGCTGATAGCATGACAAACACGTATCAGAGCGTAATTACATGGTCCGGTGGATTGCCGGCCAGCGCCGCATAGAGATCAGGGAAACAGCCGACGCGCACGCCTTCCACCACATCGCGCGCCTCATAGCGACCAGGTTCAGTCTCAGTGGCGAGGCCGCGCTCGTTGGCGCACTGATCGCAGAGCATCAGCAGCATTCCCTGCTCGCGGGCGATCTTGCCGATGCGCTCGCCAATGGGGTCGCCCTTGCGCAAGATATAGGTGTTGTCGTCGAAGAACATCATGCCGACGACCTCAACGCCGTGGCGTCCCTCCTCCAACTGTGGCAAGATCATCTTGCCGAGCTTATAACTGGCCGTATGCCCTGAAGTGGCGAAAATATACGCAACCTTCAAACGTTGGTTCCTTTCTGGCCTGATGGCGTTTCGCTCATGTGCTGACCCACTGCGTGTCAGCAACCTTTAGAAAATATAGCAAAGACCTGTGTATCCGGGCTAAAAGGGAGATCGAGTCGCACAGAGAAAGAACTGTAGCTCCCAGCCAGCCTGTTATGCTGCTTCACGCCGTGGCCCCACAAAGCCAAATAGCACGAGGATGAAAACATTGAGCAAGATCAGGGGAAACAAGAAAAGGAGCTGCTGACTTTGAGCCTGCTCCCCCTGCACAGGAAGAGAGGCCACGACGGCAAGGAGCAAGAGGCCAGCACATGCAGCCGCGAGCCATCCCCAACTCCGCCGCGCTATGCTCAAGAGAACCGTTGCAGTGCCCGCAGCCAGAACTATCAGGAGCGAAACTAAGAACGTTGAGAATATGATGGCGCCTATCGCGGCTTGTTCTTGTTGACCTGTCCCAAACGTCAGGTCTGCGGTCGCATACGACGTGATTAACGCCAGCCCTGCGCTTGCAGCGGCGCCCAAGACAAACAGGCTGGCTGGCCGCCAGGCTAACTGCGTATTGATCTGCCGATAGGCGGTGCGCATATCTTCTGCGAACTCAGGATCATTACGGACCGGAAATCCCTGGCGCAAGGCGAGCGGAGCAATATCTGGAGGCAACTCTTCGATGTGCGGCATGCTCGCTCTATGCAGCAGCAACGGAACGATCAGTCGCCGCTGTGCGAGCGCCTCGCGGATTTCAACGCGTACTGGATCATAGGGATTGTCAATCAACCGATATCCATTTGTGTCACGTCCGAGCGTCCACATCGGCCCAATGAGTACGAGCGCCACGCGGCAATGGCTCATTTCACTCCGCACCTGTTGCAGATACTCTGGAAGCGAACGCCCTCTTACGTCGGAGACCAGGCTATTTGGGCCGTAGCGCTCATGAATCTGATCAATAATGCGGTCGCGCAGGTCAACCGTGTCATCATACCGGCTAATGAGAAACATCTTGAGCATGGACAAAGCTCCTTGAAGCTGCTCCCCGACGTTTTCTATCCACTATGTAACTGTCTTATATGTCGCATAGACGAGCGACTGAGCAGGTATTGCTCTGCGCTGCCCGGTCGGAAGCTGGCGCATAATCCACCACCCCATGCCCAGGAACACCACCCCAAAGACACTTAGGAAAACGGGAAAGATGTTCGCACGCAGCATCAGCACTGCGAACGGGAGGTAGGCGAGCGTGGCCAAGAGCAGGGCAAGGAATGATATCCAACGGCGATTGGCCAGACTGTAGATCAGCAACAAGCCCCAGGCCAGCAATAATGGCCCAAAACTCAAGATCGTGAACACGGCGAATAGTTGAGTAGCCATATCAGCGACAATGCGCCAGAGACCGAACGTATTCGCAAGCCAGAGTACTGTCTCGCTGATGAGGCTCAGGGTACTGGACGCGACCACTACAGCGCCGACGATTCGCCAGCCTCGATTCGTCCCAATGCCAAGAGGCCGCATTGACGCCGGTGGGCCAAGTGTCCCCATCACGAAAGGCAGCGCACAAAGTGTAAAGAGGATGATGATAAATGAGAAAATTCCTGCCGGGTAGCTGGCAATTTGGAGAGCGCTAGAAGCGATAGGCACAAGGAGCCAAACCCAGCGCCGCGTGCCAACGACCCGCAGTATCTCGAGACCGATAGCCACTTCGACGAGATGCTCATTCGCCAGGACGGCAATCGCTTCGGCACTTGCCAGGGTGGGGAGAGCGACTGCAATCATCAGAGCCAGCAGAGCAAGGAACGTTGCAGCTCCACAGACCAGCAGCCCCCGATGCGGTGGACCTCCCCGTGCCGTGCTGCCCAATGCGTGAAACAGCCCGTCCATGTCGCTCAGAAAGAGCGGTCCGCTGCGCAACACTATCGGATGACACTCAGCCAACAGATGCAGGTCCTCTGGCAGATCTTGAGGCGCAGGGAGGCTAGCGCCTCGCACTAAAACAGGAATGACGAGCTTACCTTCACGCAGCCCTGTCGCCACCTCGATACGCACCCAGTCCAGAGGATCATCCAGCCGTCGCATCCCTCGCGCGTCGCGCGCATTGAGCCAGTCTGGACCAATGACCACCACCATAGCGCGGCAGTCTTCCAGCGCCAGGCGGAGCGCCTGGGGGAATGCGCTTCCGACCAGTATGGTTGAAACATCGCGGAACACGCGCTCGCGGCCATAGCGACGGCACAAGTGGTCACTCAACCGGTCGCAGATGTCAGCACTGTCCTGGCGCCGGTATGAGAGAAAAATCGTGGCCACGGCATGTCCTCCTATCAATCGGCGTTGCACCATGCCATTATGGCATATGTGGCATATACCCGATGGAAGAGAATCTATCAGATGAGGCAACGCAACTGGTAGCGCATGGAGTCCGCCCATCAGTCTCGTGGATGTTGCCCCCTCGTTCACCGACTGGTACAATGGCACCACCGGGCATATCCACAGCAGCGGCGAAGCGTCCTTCTACCCAGTAGGGCGATGTGTTTTCGGGAGAACGGGAGGCGGATGGCAATGCAATCAGGACAGCCAGCACAACCAGGGCACGGACAGATGCCCGTCTATTCTCAGGGAGGAACCAGCGGCGGCCAGGCGCCATCTGCGGGGGAGACGGATTCGTCGTTGCTCGCGCCACCGCCAGCGCGCACACTCCAATCTTCCGGCGTTTCGAGTGCTTCGAGTGTTTCGAGCGGCGCGGCTGGCATTGCCAACCTTTCCAGAGAGCCAGCCATCTCAATGCCACGATTGAGCCTGCCGGCCAATGCGCAGCGCACCAGCGCCGCCTCACGCCCCTCCGCGCCTGCTGGGACTGGCGAAGCGATTGGCCCGCGCACGCCAACACTGACACAGAAGATGCGCCAGCTTCAGCCGCCGGATGTCGCACGGCAGGCGATGAGCGAGCTTGGCGTGCTGGCGCGCGAGCTGGCAACGCTGCCGGAATTGCTGGAAGCCAGCGGCCTTGCCCGCACCCATCAGCATCCCTATTTCGAGGCGACGCAGGCATATGTCGGGCTGGCGCGGCAGGCATGGGAGGCCGTGGCTGAGGAACGGCTGGAACAGAGCGGCGCAGAGCCGGAATACCGCCAGCGCGCCATCAGTGTCGCCCGCCGCATCACCCAGCTTCAGCAAGAAGCACGCACTGCTTCGGGGAATACCGAATTCAAGCTGCCACGCAAGACGCCCTATCTTTGGCGACGCCGCACGGCGCTGGTGAGCAACGGGCTGCGCGTCTGGCAGGATCGCCTTGCGCCAACGCCCAACCCAACGGAGATGGGGCGCGGCCTGTTCCTGCTGCGCAGTTATCTGGGGCTGGCGGTCGCCGGTCCGTTCTCGCTGGGCCTGCTGGACTTCTTGATCGGCGCGACGGTCACGCTGCTGACGCTCTTCGGCGTGGGGCTGATCGCGTTGCTGGTGGCGGCCATCATCGCTGGCTCTGCATCCAACATCACCACCTTCGCCGTTGGCACGGTGGCGACGGCGCTGCTCTGGATTTTCGTGCGGCTGCTGATGGTCAACGGTCCGCTGCCGCTGGGGTTGCTCCTCGGCGCATCGGTCTTTTCGCCCAGCCGCACCACGCGCAACGCACACAACGGGTCGCTGCTGACTTCCGGCATCCTGCGCATCTGGTGGTTGCTGATCGGTATGTTGACGATTCCGGCGCTGCTCGGCGCGCTGGCGCTGGGCGCAGACATTGTGCGCATGCAAACGTCGTTCGTTGCGCCGGAGTCCGTTCAGCAGGGCTTTCTGCTCGCAGGAATGATTCTGGCGCTTGGCGCGGCACCGGCAACCATCGTGTGCCTGGCGCTGGTATTGCTGGTGGCGCTGCCGGTGTTGTTCGTGACGCTCATCCGCTCCGCCATCGAGGTGGCGAGTAGCCCGTCATGGGTGCCTGCGGCGCGGCACTATGCGTTGGAGCCGGCGCTGGTGGTGCAAACGATCATCACCTGCGCGCTGGTGATTGCCGTGTGGGGCGTGACCACCGCCTTCAATCTGCAAAGCGTCACACTGGTGACGTTGCCTTTCGGCGCGCCCAACGTCACCATCAGCCTGCGCAGCGTCGCACTGCTGCTGGCGCTGGTGCTGCCGTATACGCTGCTGCTCGATCTGCCCTATCGCTCCGGCATCCGCCGCTGGCAACGGTCCTGGCTGGGCGACCTGACGGTGCGGCGCGCAGATGTGGAGTCGCATATTCGCCGGCTCTCCGTCACCGATCCCCGCAGCGGCGCGCAGGATACCAGCGACGAGAACCTGCGCGCGATGCAGTATGATCTGGTGCTGCTTCAGTTCTACCAGAGCAAGATCGAAGAGGCGGAACGGGTGCCCTACGCGCCGGTACGGCGCCGCAGCATGTTCTTCGCTTTCATCATCGTCGTCAGCGCGGCGCTGCTGCTGGATGCCGGCGCATCTTCGCTGCTACACCTCGTCCCGCTGGTGGGGGGATGAGAGGCTCAGGGCAGCAGCGCGTAGCCCGGCAACGTCAGGAACTCGACGAACTGGTCGTCGGTGGTGAGATTATCGAAGAGTTTGCTCGCCTGCGCGAAGTGACGCTCTGCGTACTGCTCTTTGCCCAGGCGTTGCTCGATCTTCGCCAGTTCGTCGGCGGCCAGTTCGCGGAAAAGTTCCACCGTCACCTTGCGCCCATCCGTCAGCATGCCCCTGGGATGGCGAATCCACTGCCAGACCTGTGCGCGTGAGATTTCAGCGGTGGCGGCGTCTTCCATCAGGTTGTTGATCGGCACCGCGCCCTGGCCGCCAAGCCACGCCTCCAGATACTGGATGCCCACGCTGATGTTCAGCCGCAGCCCGGCCTCCGTAATCGGCCCCTCTGGCACGGCCAGCAGGTCCGCCGCCGTCACCGACACATCTTCGCGTTTGCGGTCGAGCTGGTTGGGCTGCGGCATCAGGCGGTCGAAGACTTCAGTTGCCAGCGCAACCATCCCTGGATGCGCCACCCAGGTGCCATCGTGGCCGTCGCCAGCCTCGCGCTCTTTGTCGGCGCGCACCTCAGCAAACGCCTTCTCGTTGGCTTCGGGATCGTTCTTCACCGGAATATAGGCCGACATGCCGCCCATCGCATGCGCGCCGCGTTTATGGCAGGTCTGGATGCAGAGCAACGAATACGAGCGCATGAAGTGCGTCGTCATCTTCACCAGCGCGCGGTCCGGCAGGATGAAGCTGGGGTCGTTGCGGCGCTTCTTGATGGCGCTAAAGATGTAGTCCCAGCGTCCACAATTCAGCCCCGCCGAATGCTCGCGCAGTTCATAGAGAATCTCATCCATCTCAAAGGCCGCCAGAAGCGTCTCGATCAGCACCGTTGCCTTGATGGTTCCCTGCGGCATGCCAAGTTCGCGCTGCGCCAGCACAAACACATCGTTCCAGAGCCGCGCTTCCAGATGGCCCTCCATCTTCGGCAGATAGAAATAGGGGCCGTATCCCTGCGCCAGCAGCGCCTGGGCGTTGTGGAAGAAGAAGAGGCCGAAGTCGAAGAGACTACCGGACATCTGCCGCCCATCCACCGCCACATGCTTCTCCGGCAGATGCCAGCCACGCGGGCGCACCAGCAGCGTGGCAGTCTGCTCATTCAACCGGTAGACCTTGCCGTCGGGGTTGGTGAAGCTGATGGTGCGGCTGATGGCGTCGCGCAGGTTGATGTGCCCCTCGATGTTGTTATCCCAGGTAGGCGAGTTGGCATCCTCGGAATCCGCCATGAAGACCTTCGCGCCGGAGTTGAGCGCATTGATAATCATTTTGCGGTCCACCGGGCCGGTAATCTCCACACGGCGGTCTTGCAGCGGTTCGGGCACCGGCGCAATCGTCCAGTCGCCAGCGCGAATCTGCGCCGTCTCCGGCAGGAAGTCTGGCATCTGGCCAGCGTCAATCGCGGCCTGGCGTTCGATGCGCCGCTGAAGCAGTTCTTCGCGGCGGTCGCGGAAGCTGCGTTCCAGCAGTGCTACGAAGCTCAGGGCGTCCGGAGTCAGAATCTCAGCGTAGGCATCGCTGATGGGCGCGGTAATCTCGATTCCATCGGGAAGGGAAGTCGGCATTGGCGTTCACTCTTTCCTGTTTGGGCTTTAGTTTCTCGTCACATGCGCCGGCACTTGAGTGCCGCGAGCGCCCAAGAACAGCGCAAAGGGGCGGCCCCAACGGAACCGCCCTGAACGGGTCACTCGTAGTATACGTTACGCCGCACGATGAACGGCGCGACGATCAAGCAACGATCAATGAAACTGCTCTTCTTCGGTCGAACCGCTGAGCGCCGTCGTCGAGGATGCGCCGCCAGCGATGACCTGCGCCACCTCATCGAAGTAGCCAGTGCCGACCTCGCGCTGGTGCTTTGTGGCGGAGTAGCCCATGTCTTCGAGGGCAAACTCGCGCTGTTGCAGTTCAGAGTAGGCGGCCATGCCACGATCACGATAGCCCAGCGATAGCTCGAACATCGCCAGATTGAGCGCATGGAAGCCAGCCAGCGTGACGAACTGGAACTTGTAGCCCATCTCGCCAAGCTGCTTTTGGAAGCTAGCGATGGTCGCTTCGTCCAGCTTCTTGCGCCAGTTGAAGGACGGCGAGCAGTTATATGCCAGCAGTTTGCCGGGGAACTGCGCATGGATCGCCTCAGCGAAGCGACGCGCCTCCTCGATATCCGGCTCCGAGGTTTCGCACCAGATGAGGTCGGCATACGGCGCGTAGGCCAGGCCGCGCGCAATAGCCGTCTCGATGCCAGCGCGGATACGATAGAAGCCCTCAGCGGTGCGCTCGCCCGTCAGGAAGGGGTGGTCGCGCTCGTCAATGTCGCTGGTGATGAGCTTGGCGCCGTTGGCGTCTGTGCGTGCCACCAGAATCGTCGGCACGCCCATCACATCCGCCGCCAGCCGCGCCGCAACAAGATTTTTGATCGCCGTCTGCGTGGGTACCAGCACCTTGCCACCCATGTGGCCACACTTCTTTTCAGAGGCCAACTGGTCCTCGAAGTGGACGCCAGCCGCGCCGGCCTCGATCATCGCCTTCATTAGCTCAAAACAGTTGAGGGGTCCGCCAAAGCCAGCCTCGGCATCGGCAACGATGGGAGCATACCAATAAATGTCATCCTTGCCCTCTGAGTGGTAGATCTGGTCGGCGCGTTGCAACGCCTGATTGATGCGTTTGACAACGCTCGGCACACTGTTGGAGGGATAAAGGCTCTGATCTGGATACATGTGGCCCGCGAGGTTGGCATCAGCCGCCACCTGCCAGCCACTCAGATAAATCGCCTTCAGCCCCGCCTTGACCTGCTGAACGGCTTGATTACCGGTCAGCGCGCCGAGCGCTGGGACGAACTTCTCGGTGTGCAGCAGGTGCCAGAGCCGTTCCGCGCCCAGCCGGGCCAGCGTATACTCAATCTGCACACTGCCACGCAGCCGCTCGACATCGGCACCGCTATAGGGGCGTTCAATGCCCTTCCAGCGCGCATCCGTCTTCCACATGCGCTCCAACTCAGCGCCACGATCCATACCACTATTCTTTCGGTCTACACTTACGTGATCACTTACCAGCGTGCTCATGCAAGCCCTCCCTGAAGCCCTCGCGGTGAACAGAATTGCCGTCGCTATGCCCCGTTGCGTAGCGATGAAACAAAGAGTGCGAGGCTACCTATGCAGCATACCGAAAAATTTGTATAATATCCAATATTGGTTTGTGATTCTTGGCATAAGGAATCATTTATGGACATCAACCTGCACCAACTGCATATTTTTCAGGCGGTGGCCGAGCATGGCAGCTATTCGCGCGCAGCCTCCGCCCTCTACCTGAGCCAGCCGGGCGTCTCGCTCCAGGTGAAGGCGTTGGAGCAGAGCATCGGTCTGCCGCTCTTCGAGAAGGTTGGGCGCACGCTGCATCTGACGGAGGCCGGGCGCGAACTGCTGACCTATAGCGAACGCATCTTTGCGCTGCTGGATGAGACACGGCTGGTGATGGAGGAGTTGAGCGGCGGACGGCGCGGCACCGTCAAAGTGGCGGCGAGTACGACCGCTGGCATTTATGTGGTGCCACCGGCGCTGGGCGCGTTCCACCGCGACTATCCCGATGTCAAATTGACGCTGGATGTGGTGAACCGGCTGACCGTGCAGAAGCATCTGCTGGATAACGAGGTGGACCTGGCGGTGATGGGGTTGATCGAAGACCCGCATGACCTGGAGGTGGCGCAGTTCGTCCCCAACGAACTGGTGGTGATCGCCTCGCCGCAGCATCCGCTGGCGCAGCGCAAGCAGACCAGCCTGGAAGAACTGAGCCGCGAGACGTTTCTGCTGCGCGAGGCTGGTTCTGGCACACGCATTGACACGCAGCGCTTCTTCGAGACGCGCGACCTCAATATTCGCGTAGGCATGGAGCTACGCAGCAGCGGCGCCATCAAGCAGGCAGTCGCGGCGGGGCTGGGCATCGCGGTGATGCCGCTGGCGGCCATTGAACTTGAACTGGCGGTGGGGCGGCTGGCCGTGCTGGATGTAGAAGGCTTCCCGGTTCACCGGCACTGGTATCTGGCCCGCCGCGCTGGCAGCCATCCTTCTGCGGCGGCCTCCGCGCTCTGGAACTTCCTGATTCTCTACCGCGACAAGATGGAACTGGCGGCACAGGTAGGCGTGCCCACTGCCACCACGACGGCAGGCGGATAGCAATACACTTCCTCACGCTCAGGCAGTATAGTGGACACGGAAATGCCTGACGGACGGCTCTTCGGGGTCGCGCAGGTCTTCAAACGACACTTCGCGCAGACCTTGCCGCTGAAACATAGCTAGTTCCGCGCGGGTCAAGGGCCAGGGCATCATGCCTCGCGCTTCGTCAGGCTCACGTCCGCGACAGATCACCAACAGCGAACCGCCGGGCGCAAGGCACTGCGCCAGATTGGCGGCAGCCTGCGCTCGCAAAGCCTCATCCGGCAACGATTGCAGCGTATACGCTTCCACGATCAAATCAAATTGCCTGCTCCATGCACCGGGCAACGCCAGCACGTCCGCCACGACATAGCGCACCGCTGAATCGGGAAAGCGCCGCTGGCACCATGCGATTGCCTCTTGCGAGATATCGAACGCCGTCACGGCATATCCAGCGTGCGCCAGGTACTCGGCATCGTCGCCCAAGCCGCAGCCGACGACCAACGCCCGCTTCCCCTCCGCGCTGGATGGATAGCCCGCCATCCACTCGACGAGGATCGGGTCCGCCGTCAGGTGCGCCCAGGGAATCGCCTCCTCATTGCCATGCGCTGCCTGATACAACGTCTCGAACCAGCCAGTCGCGTCGCCGCTCTTCAGAGATTCCGCCGCAAGCTGCTTCAGCCGTGCGCGTCCCTGTGTTCTCTCGTCATGTGTATCCATTGTATCTGCCATGATCTGCGTATCCTCCTCCAGGATGTTGAATGAACGCTGTCCTGGTAGGGCAGACAGGAATGTCCGCCCTACCAATACCGACAATACCAATGCTAAACGCCTCATGAGCGCCCGGTTTGCATCAACGTCGCCTGTGATCCGGCGGCAGGCTTGCGGCGACGCTGGTAACGTTTGTCTATCTGCTGCGCCAGGACCATCGCGCCAATACCCACCAGCAAATGCGCTACCTGAATGAGCCAGTGTAGCCCACCCATCAGGATGGTAATTTGCGTGAGACCAAAGGCCGGCACGAAGAAGGCGTAGAGAACGCTGACCACGCCCAGCGTCCGCATACCACTGGTCAGAAACGCCACTAGCCCAAGCGTCAGCAAGCCCAGGACACCGGTGACGCCAAACGTGATGTGGAAGCCAACGATGCTGAATCCTGTTATCCACAGCAACAATCCAAGCGCCATCGTCACCATGAGCGCCGCCCGCGTTACCAGCGAAAGGATACCAGCGAAAGGATATGTACTGCCTTCATGGAATGCTCCGATCTATTTCGAGAGATTTCTCAGTAGGTGGACACCTGCTGAGAAATCTGAACACAACAAACAGTGAGTGAAGGGAAGGCTCAGTGGTGAAAGCTCCGGAGCGCGGCCTTCCAACCGCCCTCATTGCTTCCCGCTGGCTCCATAGCGGCCTGAGCGGTCTTTGGGAGCCGTTGCAGGCCGAAGCCTACGAGCAGCGCCAGCAGCATCAGGCCCGCGCTGACCGCAAAGACCGCCTGCGGAGCCACCGCGTCGAAGACATAGCCGCCCCAGATCGGGCCAACGATCAACGCCAGGCTGAACGCCGACTGAAACCAGCCGAGCATGTTGCCAGCCGATTCCTTCGCGCCATAGCTGGTGACAAGCGATTGCAGCGTCGGCCAGACGATGCCATAACCAAAGGCAAAGGTCACTGCAAAGGCAATAATTGCCCAGAGCGACGTGACGGCAAAGAAGCCGACGGCGCTCGCGAGCAAGAGCGCGCTTCCCAGCAGCACCGCCGTGCGCTCGCCAAGATGACCCACCAGCGGCCTGAGCAGCACGATCTGCGTCAGCGCCATCACTACACCAAGAACGGTGATAATCAGGCCGACGGCGCGCACGACCACTACTGAGGGCTGGCCGGGCAATAACACGCGGTCTGCATAGAGGGCGAATGTGCCGAACAGCGCGGCCATATAGAGGCCAATCACCAGCGCCATCGCCAGGATGCGCGCCACTGGCCGGTTGCGCAACACCTGCGTCAGCGGCGCTTTCGCCGGTTGCGCGGCTGCGCCATGCGTGCGGCGCGCCGGCTCATCCAGCCAGCGGAACGTCAGCAGCAACGTCACCACGCTTACCCCAGCCGCGCCGACGAACGGCGAAAGCAGGCCAAATCCGGCCAGCAGCCCAGCCAGCGCGGGACCTAGGATATGCCCAAGCCCGCTGGCGCCGCCCACCAGGCCGAGCGCGTGGGTACGTTCCTCCGGCACGCTGATATCGCTGGCGTAGGCCTGCGCCACGCTGATATTGCCGCCGGTCACGCCGTCCAGGATGCGCGCCAGGTAGACGACCACGAGGCCACTGGCCATCCCCAATTGGAGACCGGTATGATTGAGCAGCGCCCCCAACGGAGCCGCGAGAACGAGCAGGAGATAGGCCAGGATGGTGCCCGCCTGGCTTAGCAGCAGCACCGGACGCCGGCCAACGCGGTCGGAGAGATTGCCGAGCCAGGGAGCTGCAAGCACCTGCGCCACGTAATAGGCGGGAATCACCAGCGCCGCCTGCAATGCGTTGGCATGGAATTGTCCGAGCACGTAGACGGGGATGATCGGAATGATCGCTGCTGCGCCCGACATGTCGGCCAGCACGATCAGGAAAAGCGTTGTCATGCGCCTTTTCTTCATATGAAAGCACCTTCGTTGAGTGGAGAAACGACAAATCGCGCAGATGAGCAGAAGCCCCGGCGACGGCGCCTTGTCGCGGTCCACGCCACCTGCTACAATGACCGTACAGAAGAGGAGCGGAGGGGACAATACGCAAAATATTTTGACAAAAGGACTTGCTGGAATTGACGCTGGCCGTCTGGCTCAGTTGGTGGAATGGAGCGCATGGTATGGCACAACAAAAACAAGATATGAGGTGCCCGGCGGGTCTCTTCTCCGTCGGCGGCAGGCTGAAGTTGCGGATCAGCTATCATTTGCTCAGTGGCACCAAGCGCTTTGGTGAATTGCAGCGCCTCATTCCCGAAGCCAGCCGGCAAATGCTGACCATTCACCTACGGGAATTGGAGCAGTTGGGGGTATTGCAACGGCAGGTGTACGAGCAAATGCCGCCAAAAGTTGAATATTCGCTGACGGAGCAAGGGCGACGCGCAGAGCGGGTGCTCCGCCAGCTCAAAGATATGAGCGAGCAGATGGGCATCACGTTTTGACCTCGTTCTCAGAGTTGCGATTGCGCGTGACCGATGATCTGGCGCAAGATGTCGCTCAGTTGTTGGCGTTGCGGCGCTTGCAGCGGGGCGAGCAGTTGTTCACTGACGCGCTCCGCCACTGCCGCAAGTTCCGTCACCTGCGTCTTTCCCCTCTCGGTCAGCGTAAGCAAGGTCGCGCGCCGATCCGTTGGGTCGGGCTGGCGGGCCAGCAAACCATCCTGTTCGAGGGCATCTATCAGCGTGGTGATGGTACGCGCAGTGATGCCCAATTCGGCGGCCACGTCCTTCATACGCAGAGGCTGTGTCGCTCTCCCCACTTCCATTAGCACGCGCGTTCGCGGACCGGAGAGGGCCGGCCCGACGCCACGCTCAGCCAGCCGGTGCAGCAGATGCGACGCCATAAAGAAGGACTCGATGATTTCGAGGGCTGGCGTCGCTACAGGTGTATTGCGCTTCTCTTGCTGGTCGGATAATGCCTGCTGTTGTGTCTGACTTGACATGACCATCCTGCATTTTCTATCATAGTATCTATTAGTGAGGTTTCGGATAATGTGCAATACCACAAAGTGGAGCCTCACTATCTCGCTGGCATAGCATAGCACAAAGGCGCATATAGTGGAGGGTTCAGATGGCACAGCAAGCACAATCGGCACGGCAACCGCGAAAGCTCGGCTATTTTGCGGTCATCCTCTACAATCTGACCGGCGGACGCCTGTATCATGGCCGCACGACCGACCCCGCCGGGGTTCTCGTTCTCACCACGACTGGCAGGAAATCTGGGCAGCAACGTTCGGTCTCGTTGATCTATATCCGCGATGGGGCGTCCTATGTCGTGACAGCCTCGAACGCCGGCAAGGATACGCACCCCGGCTGGTATTTCAATCTGCGCAGCCATCCCGAAGCGCAGATTCGCCTCAAAGATCAGACCATTCCTGTGGTTGCAGAGGAGGCCAACCCGGAGCAACGACAACGGTTGTGGGAGCAGTTGGTGCAGACGGCGCCGATGTATGCGCGCTATGCCAAAACTACCTCTCGCGAGATTCCGATGATGTTGCTACGGCCAGCCGATGCGTAAAGCCCCACCCCCAGCCCCTCCGCTGCGCTCACCCGCCGCCTCCGCCACCCGATGGTTTGCTTCTCGTGCTGCTGACGAGCGGCGGCGGTCCCCGTGTGCGGGAGAGGGGAGCCAGAAAGCGCGCTGATCTCACATCAGCAGTTGTCGCAGTTCGTCAGTTAATTGTTGGGCGAGTTCCGGTCTGCCGTGAAACTGCGCTGGAGTGTTCTGGAAGAGGACGATGCGCCAGGTATCCGCATCTTTGGCAGCAACCATCGTCTGAATAGCATTGACATTGGGATTCAGGTCGGATTGTCCGGGCGGCACCATGCCAACGACCGCGCGCAGGATAGCAACCTCGGTCCCCAAGAATTGCACCGCGCGCACCTTGCTGACGTATGTAGCGGTTAAGTGATCGGAGAAGATAGAGCCGAGTTGTGAGGCAATCTCCGCTGGGCCGGACATCTGGCTGCCGTCGAAACCGATAACCTGGCTATTCTCCGCGAAGAGCGCGGCATATCCGGCGGCATCGCGCCGGTTCCAGCTATCCAGCAATGCCCGGTAGAGCGCACGAACGGCGGTTTCATCGGGCGAATCGTGCGGCTGGGTCGGTGGTGTACTCATGACATTCCTCTATTCACTTCGGTAGCACTATCAACACTATCGAGATTATTTGACCACGCGGAACCAGAGGTCGGTGCGCGTTGGCGACTCGAAGACCCGCGTGCGTTCCAGGCGCAGTTGCTCGTTGATATCGGGCGCGAAGAAGCGCAGTCCATCACCCAGCAAGACAGGCACGACGCCGAGATGGATTTCGTCAACCAGTCCGGCGCGCAGGCATTGCTGCGCAGTACTTGCGCCGCCAACCACCGTCACCTGTTTCTCGCCAGCGGCGGCTTTTGCCTGGGCAATGACCTGCTCGATGCCCTCGCTCACGAACGTCACCGTCAGGCGGTCGTTCACGCCTTTTGGCGGCTGCTCCGGCGCATGATGCGTCAACACGAAGATCGGCACCTGATACTCGTAGCCCGTCAGGTCTCCGTTCGCCATATCATAGGCGCGCCGGCCCATCACCACTGCGCCGGTCGCCCGCATCTCTTCCTGAAGCATCGCTGTTTCGTGCAACGCCTCAAAGTCTGGATACAGGCGGCTCACATCGCTGTTGCGGTCACTCATAAACCAGTCCAGCGACATGGTTGCGCCGACAATCACGTTTCCCATACCGGCAAATCCTCCAGTGCGTACATCCAGTAACGCCATCCCGAACTATCATCTTGAGCATATCCACTTACCGTGAAAAAGACTTCTCATATCTTGCCTTTCTTATTTTCTTATTTTCTCCACGCCACTATCGTGTTGACACAGCGCAATGGGAATGAGCATAGTTGTGCTGTGCGGAAGCAGTATCGCCGCATGATGCACGACAAGAGAGGGATGAGGAAAGAGGCATGGCGGACTTCCAGGTCTCGGCACGGACGGCGAAGCAGCATGGCGTCCCAGAGCAGCGATCTGTGCGCACACGGCGCGTGCTGCAATTCATCCTCCCCAGCATCATCGGCAGCGCGGTCATCGTCACCCTGGTGTTGGTGCTTGGGCACCTGGGGCTGGCGGTGCTGTTCTTCCTGCTGCTTCCCGCCTGTGTGACCTTCATCACGGCGTATCGCCGCCTCTCCAACAATTACCGGCAACTGGCGCTCACGGTCTGCCTGGCGTTTGTGTATTTCAGCGGCGTCGCCGGCTTCGAGTTGCTCACGCACGGCCCGCACACGGCTGAACTCATCGTCGTGACGACGACACTGGCGCTGGCCGTCCTGTTCGAGCCAGTGCGTAACTTCGCGCACAGCATATTGGAGCAACGACTGCATGTCCTCGATACACCGGCCCGCAAAGCAGTCGAAGCCTATAGCTCAACGCTGCGTGAGGAGATCGAGCTGGCGAAGGTGCGCGACGGGCTGCTCGGCACGCTGGAGCAGGCGCTGCGACCCTATAGCGTCGCGCTCTGGGTTGCCACGCCAACCACTGAAGCCGCTGCCGCCACTGCGGACAACGACACAGCAGCGCAGCCCGCAACGGCCAGCAAATCTGCCACTCCTTCTGGCACATTGGGCGACTACACCGCGACGATCATTGGCATCACCATTGCCGACGATGATCCCTTCATCGCCTACGCGCTCCGTCACTCCGGTCTCCTGGAAATCAAGCGGCTGGGTCTGCAATCACCGTTCGTGGAGATGCTACGACAGCAGGCGATGGAGATCGTCTTACCGCTGCCCAGCCAGGGTGAACTCCTGGGACTGCTGGCGCTGGGGCCGCGCCTGAACGGGACAATCTATTCACGCGAGGACCACGCGATGCTGCTGGCGCTGGCGGCGCAGGTGGCGCCATCGCTGCGGGTGGCGCAACTGGCGCTGGCGCAGCAGCAACAGGCGCGCGAACACGAACGCATCGAACAGGAGCTACGCACCGCTCAGGTCATCCAGCGGACCTTTCTGCCAAAAGATATCCCGCTGCTCCCCGGCTGGCAACTGCTGCCGTACTATCAACCGGCGCGTGAGGTCGGGGGCGACTTCTATGACTTTATTGCGCTGCCAGATGGCCGGTTGGGGCTGGTCATCGGTGATGTGACGGGCAAGGGCATCCCCGCCGCGCTGGTAATGACGGCCACACGCACGATGTTGCGCGCCGTCGCCCAGCAGACGGCATCGCCCGGTGAGGTGCTGGCACAGGTCAACGAATTGCTACGCGCCGACATTCCGGCGGGGATGTTCGTCACCTGTTTCTACGCCGTCCTCGATCCCGCCAGCGGCCAGACATGCTACGCCAACGCCGGACAGGATTTACCGGCGCTACGCCACGACGACGGCGCGCTGGGTGAGCTACGTGCCACCGGCATGCCGTTGGGTCTGCTGCCGGGCATCAGCTATGACGAGGGTGAGACGACGCTGACCGCTGGCGATCTGTTGCTCTTCTATAGCGATGGACTGGTGGAGGCGCACAATCCCCGGCGCGAGATGTTTGGCCTGCCGCGCCTGCGCGAGCTGGTGGAAGCGCAGGCGAGCGACGAGATGCTGATTCAGGCGCTTTTGGAGGCGCTGGCGCAGTTCACCGGCGCGAACTGGGAACAGGAAGACGACGTAACGCTGGTGACGCTGCAACGCCTGAAAACGCTGGCGGAAGGGGAGCAGCACCTACCCAAAGATTTCAGCGACCTCAGCGACCTCAGCGACCTCAAATAAGCGCAAGATAGGAGAAGCCGAGGAAATTTCGGCATGCTATGCTGCGGGCACGACATCACCAAGAGAAGCCGGAGTACCAACAATGGATGACACCTTTTCCAGCGCCACTCAATTGGCCGCTGATATTCGAGCTGGCCGCATCTCTGCCAGCGACGCGCTGGAGGCGCATCTGGCGCAGATCGAACGCCACAATCCCGCGCTGAACGCTGTCATCACGCTCGACGCCGAGGGAGCGCGAAGGCGAGCGCGCGCGGCTGATGAGGCGCTGGCGCATGGTGAGGTCTGGGGACCGCTGCACGGCGTGCCTTATACGCTGAAGGACGCGCATGCAACGGCGGGCATGCGCACCACCACCGGATTTCCACCGCTGGCAGACTATGTGCCCCAGGAAGATGGGACCGTGGCTGCGCGCCTCAAAGCTGCTGGCGGCATCCTGATCGGCAAAACCAACGTTGCTATGCTGCTTGGCGACTATCAAAGCAGCAATCCTATCTTTGGCCGCACCAATAATCCCTGGAATGTCGCGCGCACCTCCGGCGGCTCCAGCGGTGGCGCGGCAGCGGCGCTGGCCGCCGGCATGACACCGTTTGAGATTGGCACCGATCTCTCCGCCTCGATTCGCATTCCCGCGCACTTCTGCGGCGTCTTCGGGTTGAAGCCGACCGAGCGGCGCGTTCCACTCACCGGCATGATCCCTGGCCTGCCTGGACCGCGCCCGGTGCGCATCATGTCCTGCATCGGGCCGATGGCGCGTTCTATCGAGGACCTGGCGCTGTTATATGCGCTCATCGCCGGACCGGACGGCTATGATACTGACGTTCAGCCTGTGCCGGTTGCGGAGATGCCGCGCCTCGCGTTGAAAGACCTGCGCATCGCCGTTGCGCCGACGCTGCCGGGCTTCCCCGTTGCGAGGGAGATACACGACGCGTTAGAACACCTGGCGCAGCAACTCGCTCCACTCTGCGCCGCCGTTGAAGAAGCAACGCCGCCAGGGATAGACTTCATGCAGGAAGGGGCGAATGCCGGCGCGTTGATCGGCATGATGCTTGGCGCGGGCCAGCCGGACGAACAGACGCAGCCCGCCACGCTTGCGCAGTATGTTGAGGCGCTACACCGGCGCGATCAATCCATTGTTGCCTGGGAACACTTCTTCGACGAGTGGGACGCGCTGCTCTGTCCGCCTGCGATGGTGACGGCGTTCCCGCACTGCGAACCAGGGACGCCGCTGCGCGTTGATGGCGAGGAGATGAGCTATTGGATGGTCAGCGCCCACGGCACGGTCTTCAACTACACCGGGCATCCGGCGGTGGTGCTGCCATACACGCAGGACCGCGACGGCTTGCCCATCGGCGTGCAGGTGGTGGGCAAACGCTGGGGGGAATCGCGGCTGCTGGCGATTGCCGGGGCGCTGGCGGAGGTGACAGGTCCATTCCGAGCACCGTGGGACCTCACCCCCTAGCCCCTCTCCCGCGAGGAGAGGGGGAACCGGATGGGTGCTGCTAGCGGCTGAGCACTAATAATTATAGAAAACTGGCTTAGATTTGCTAAACCGCCAGCGAATCCTGGTTAAAGACCACCATCCACTTGTCATTGCGGCGCACCCAGACGGAACTGACGCAATACTGGCCGGTCAGATTGCTGCGGTTGGGCGCGCCGGTGAGGACGAGCGTATAGTGGACGATGTTGGTCTCCGGTCCGGCAGGAATCACCTGGAACTCGCTCAGTTCCACTTTCGCCGTGTTGATGATCGGCAGCAGCGCGGCATAGGCAGCGCCGCTCCGTCGCACGCCGCCGCTGACGATCAGCGCATCGTCAGTCACTAAATCGAGGAATGCTGCCTGGTCTTGCTGCTCTATTGCATCCCAGACACGACGCTCGCGGGCGATCAATTCTTCTCTGAGTTGCGGGTCCAGCGCTTCCGTTTCCGGTTCCATGGCCTGCCCCTCCCCTCTACCACACTCTGCACGCACGGCTTTGAAAAGCCGGAGCACGGAGCGTGAACCGCAAAATGGCACAAATGGCCTTCAGGCCGCCATGATCGTGCGCCGGCTATTTATAGCCGCGTGCCACAATTATCTCAAATAATCAACATAGCGTCGCCGAAGCTATAGAAGCGATAGCCGCACGCGACCGCTTCTTCGTAAGCGCGCAGCGTCAATTCACGCCCGGCGAAGGCGCTGACCAGCACGATCAGCGTCGAACGCGGCAGGTGGAAGTTGGTCAGCATGATATCCACCGCGCGGAAGGGCGAGCCGGGGCGCAGAAAGAGCGACGTGCGCCCGCGATACGGCACCACCAGCGTGTCGCCTGCGCCCTGCTCAGCGGCTAACTCCGCCACAGCCTCCAGTGTGCGCACCGCCGTCGTTCCCACCGCCACGATGCGCCCGCCAGCCGCGCGGGTCGCGTTGATGCGGGCGGCGGTTTCGGCGTCCACCTCAATCTCTTCGCTGTGCATCGTATGGTGTTCGAGATTATCTTCAGCGATGGGCCGGAAGGTATCCAGCCCGATATGCAGCGTCACGAAGACGGTGTCAATGCCGCGTTCTTTGAGCTGTTCCAGCAATTCCGGCGTGAAGTGCAGCCCAGCCGTCGGCGCGGCGGCGGAGCCAGGGCGGCGCGCATAGACCGTCTGATAGCGTTCGTTGTCGGCCAGCGGCTCATGGATATAGGGTGGCAATGGCACGCTACCGAGCCGTTCGATGGCGCGGGCGACCTCGCCATCGCGCGCCGACAGGCGCACAATGCGCCCGCCGGAGGGTGTCCGCGACAACACCTCCGCCGTAAGCGCGCCTTCGCCAAAGATGATTTGCTGGCCCTCACGCAAGCGCCGCCCCGGACGCACCAGCGCCTCCCAGCAGTCCGGCCCCAGATCGTTGCGCACCGCCAGCAGTAGCAGTTCCGCCTGCCCGCCGGTACCTGCTTTCATACCATGCAGCCGCGCCGGCAAGACACGGCTCTGGTTGGCGACCAGTAGATCGCCGGGGCGCAGATAATCGCCGATGTCGCGGAAGATGCGATGATCGAAGACGCCGGTGTCACGATGCACTACGAGCAGCCGCGAACTATCGCGCGGCTCCACTGGCGTCTGCGCGATACGTTCAGGCGGCAAATGATAGTCAAAATCCGCAATGTTCATGCTGACATTGTAGCGCATGCGCCCAAACTGCTTGCAGAGGATTTCGCGGCTGGAAACAGCAGGCGCAAGGGAAAATCTGACGTTAGAGCCGCGCGTTCTTGAACTTGCGCCAAAGTTGCTCAGAGATGCGCCTGCCATCGTAGAGCAGATCGTAGCGCGCAAAATACTGGCAGACGTTCTCGATATCGCGCGCCAGCAGGAAGAAGGCGTTAGGGTTGAAACGCGGATCAACCGCCTGCGGGAAGTCTATAATACGCGCCCGCTGCTGCCAGTAGAGGATATTGTGCGCCGAGAGGTCGCCGTGGATGTAGTTGTGAGCCAGACAGCGTTCGATGTCGTTTAGCACGCTGTCAAAGACAATGCGTGCCTGCCTCGGGGAGAGATCATTGCCGCCAAGCGATGGGGCGGCGCGCTGGTGGTCGCCGATATACTCCATGAGAATCGCGCTCTGGGCGCGGGCAACCGGCTGCGGGACCGAGACGCCTGCGCGATGGAGGATGGTCAGCGCCTCGAACTCGTGGTCAATCCAGAGATCGAATTGCACCTCGCGTCCGAAACGGCTCTTTTTCTGGACGGCGCGGCGCACCTGCCCTTTGGTAATGACGCGCCCCTCCTGATAGACGGCATCGTTCTTGAAGCCGCGATGATCGCGCGAACGATAAATCTTGGCGGCGAAGAGTTTCCCGCCCGCTGCGGCGGGCGCCTGGCAACAATAGACGGTCGCCTCTTTGCCGCTTTTTACTGGGTAGAGAACTGCGGAAATCAATCCCTCGGCCAGGAAGGTATCGAGGGCCATTTCAACCGGGTCCTGTTCAGCGAATAGCTCCTGCGCCTCTGCTTCATCCAGCGCGCGGAGTTGTTTGCGCTTCGACATATCGTGTGTATGCTCCTGCTGTGTATGGGTATAGGTACGATGTTCAGAGTTGGATGAATCTCATGCGTTCTTGGCATACAGCACCTCTTCTTTCCGGTTGTTCTCGTCCCTCTGGTCTCCCAATCCGCCAGACGGGAAGCGAGAACAGACATACCCCTATGAGAACGAAACACAAAGAAATAGGCCGTCCCCATATAGGGACGGCCTCTACATGCAGCGCGTGTTATACGCTCATACGCTCAGGTGAGCGTGGCACATTCACGCGAGTGAACTGCGATGGCTGGTATCTGCTGGCCTTCCCGGAGACGTGACGCAAGACGGATGACGTGTTGCATACTGGGCCTCCTTCAATGGTCAAGCGGGCGATCAACCTGAGTGGAACAAGGAATCTATGACGAGCTTACCTGAAATCACCACACCTTGTCAAGAGCGAGCCTGGTCATTCGTGGCTGGCGTGCTATCATACAGACGTAGGCTTTGTTGACATATCGGCCCGGTAGGGCGAACATTCCTGTCTGCCCGTTCGCTCACGCGGAAAGGAGAAGCCCAATGGCACATGAACACGAGATACCGCTGCCACAGCCCAGTCCTTGCCCGGAATGTCACGGCGAGCGATTTCCGGCGGCGGCCATTAACTCGGTGCGGCTGACGGCGCCGGGGACGGCGTTGCCCGGCATCACCGGCGGCTTCACGGAGATGTATGCGCTGGTCTGCGCCAACTGCGGTTACACAATGTTCTACGCCAAAGACCCCAGCCACATCCATCCGAGGAAATAGCGTCGCGTATAGAACCGCATGAGGCATTGACCCCAAAACAAGAGAAACAGCGCCTCGCTCATTACCAGTATTTCGCCAGCTATCTGTGAACTGGCTCACAGCATGGACGAATGGGTCAGCCGTAGGATAGAGCGGCGATCAGCAGCGTAGAGGGCGAAAATACGACCGCATGGCGCATTAAAGCGTATCGCCCTGTGTCGTTTGCGAGAAATGGCGGGAGTGAGAAGCCGATGAGGAAACGCGATGCGCGACGTAGCGCAACGATAACACTATGCTGCGCCGCGATGGTCCTGCTGGTGGCGCTGGCCGGCTGTGGCACCAGCGCGCAGACCCCAGCGACGCCGGCGCAATCAGCCACCACGTTGGCGACGGTGACACCAACATCCTCACCAACGGTAGCCGCAACTGCCAGCCCTACTCAGAGCGCGCCAACGACGACCACCTTCACCTGCGCCACAACAGTGAGTGGCTCACTGAAGACCTTCACGGATAGCCAAACGCACTTCAGCTTCAGTTATCCCGCCGCCTGGACCGAGAACCAGTGCCAGCGCATTGTCGCTGCCGATGGCACGGAGAGAATCTTCATCGGCAATTTGTTCAGCGTCGGTGTCATGCCGCGTTCCGGACAGACTATCCAGCAATGGGTTAGCGCACAGACCGACCAATACGAAGTGGTGACGCTGGGAACGCTGAGCGTTCCGCAGGCGCAGGCGGCGGTCAGCGTGTCAACGCAGCCAGCGGCCACGCCCAACCCCAATAAGCCGTTTGATGCTGAACCATTCGCGCAGACGATGGCGATCATCGCTGGCTCGCAGCACTTCTATGTAATCAACTATTTCATCGCACAGATGAGTATGAGTGATACCTTGCCCGGCCTCTCGCCCCAACAACTCAATCAGCAAGTGGTGACAACATTTGTCGTGCCCTAACGACAATGGACATGCTATGCACAGTTGAGGAAGTTGTAGCGCATAGAGGCAATGTTTTTCCACTTGCCGGAATGACCCGCATCCGCTATGCTAGGCTCCACGATATTTCGAACCACGCTGCTATGCGAAAGGATCGTGAGAGTCTATGGCGACGGGTTACCCCCTGCGCTTCTACGCTGATCCCCTGAAGTTGATGATTCAAGCGATTATCATGTTCGGTTGCCTCATTATCAGTTGTTTGATAATGCGTTACAATGCGTTCCCGCTAGTCCATGTCATAGGTTGGATATGTCTCATTGTTTCTGGATTTGCTACAATCATCTTTCTGCTAATGCTGTGTAGATATTTACTGCTTCGCCAACCTTGGCTTGAAATTGATGGGCAAGCATGGAGTCGGTCAAATCCGTTTGGCAGAACACTGCACATCAATTGGCAAGATATTGCATCTATAACGCTCCATTGTCAGCTAATATCACGTGACACCTACCAATATTGGATATTGCTCCAAGCCCGGTCTCCTGAGCAATTGTCTCATCAACGTTTGCGAGCCTTCAACGGGATGTTCTATCCAGTAATGCGCAATGCGACAGATATCCCGCTCAATCAGCTTTTTCTGCGTGCCACCCCTGAAAAGTGCCAACGGCTCCTCGACCGCATCGTTGCCTCCTGTGGGCACGAACTACAACTCTATGGCATCGAGGTGGAGTGCGAGATCAAGCCGCTGTGAAGCGTCGGCATGGCTAAGGCTCAGCCAATCTTGTAGGTGACGAGACCCTTAGCGACCAGCGCGCCCGAGGCGGCGCGCACAACGACATCGAGGAAGACGAGGCTGCCGCCGCGCCGCAACACCGTGGCGGTGGCCTGTATATCCTCGTTGTTGGCCGGGGCAAGATAGTCTACGGTGAGGCTGACCGTCGAGCCGCGCAAGCGTTCCACCACCGCGACGCCGGACCACGCGGCAACCATCGCGGCGGTGTCAATCAGCGAGGCGATGGCGCCGCCATGCACAACCGTGCCGATGGTGATGAGCGACTCCTTGAATGGCAGGGTGAGCGTCGCCTGATCGTGGCGCAATTCGCTGAGTTGCACGCCGAGATAGCCCACATAGGGCGAGGTCGGCAGAAACTCTCGCATGATATCGGCGCCGGTGCGCGGCGTATTGGTCTCTGGGTGGTTATCCTGCTCACTCATATCTGGCTTCCTCCTCATGGTGCTTACAAGCGTTTGCGCAGTTCTCTCGCGGTCGCTCTCTCGTCCTGATTATGTCGCATGTCTTCGGGGCAGGGCTATGGCATCTATATGTTCTCGTGCGATGGAAACTATTTGTTCTAGACAACCTGATGCCCGTATGGTATACTCCGATTCAGACAAACGGCATGCGAGAATGTGTATTTCGTAGGATTGGCACGTGTAGTGAAGGTTTTGTAGTGACGCAATTGTAGCAATATCGTACCCGTAGCAATCGTATTGATGCACTGAATTGTGCGATGGGCGCACCTGTTACCAGCAGGCACACCCATCGGCTCACCCAGGACGCTGAAATAGGCAGCGCGTAGGGCTAAATGGTAGAATAACACGCCAGGGTATATCCTGCCCAGCGTGCCATCTCCTATTTTTCCCTCCACCCACTGCCTCAGCCAGCGCCTCATCCCCCATCTTGGAGGCAGCCTTTTATGGGCAACAACCACGACGACCACGACAATACCAGCAACGAGCAGGCACAACAGCCGCCAACGGAGCCAACGACCGCTGGTGACATGAGCCTAGCGCTCATCGAAGAGCGGGCGGACCGGAGTATCCGCAGAGTATTGCATGAAGGGCAGTGGTATTTCTCGATCATTGATGTCATTGCCGTGCTAACCGATAGTCCACGCCCGCGTCTCTACTGGTCCGAGATGAAGCGACGCATTACTGATGAAGGGTTTCGTGAGTTGTACGCAAAATGTGTACAACTGAAATTACCGTCACGTGATGGAAAACACTATCGCACCGATGCCGCTGATACTGAGACGCTCTTACGCCTCATCCAATCCATTCCCTCGCCCAAAGCCGAGCCGATCAAGCAATGGCTGGCGAGGGTTGGCGCACGCGAGGTGGCAGCTATCCAAACGGCGAGGAATGCGGTGGCTGATGCGATTGATGCGATTGATGCGATTGATGCCATTGATGCCATTGATGCCTCACCCTCCCCAGCACTCTCGCCAACAACTACCAACCAACACAATACAGAAGCGCAAGGGGTGGCGCAGGCGATTGCCAGCGTTCGCGCAGCGCGTCCCGATACCGATGCGCCCTCGCTGGTGTGGGCCGACTATCATCGCTCGCTGGCGGCGCTCTACGAACGCCAGGCGTCTCTCGAAAAGCAGGTGGCGCACGTTGAGTCATATGTCTATTCCCTGGCGGCAGAGATAGACGAGCAACATCGTGAGCTATGGGACATGCAGGGGCGCGTCGAGTCGTTGGAGGAAGGACAACGCCTGCTCCCCGAACTCTTAGAGCGACTAGGGCCGCAGACCCTCACTCCGGCGCATCAGGCGGAAGTGCGGCGGCTGACGCTGGAACTGCAAGACCTCACCGGCATGCAGTTCAACATGATTTATGGCGACTTGAAAGCGGCGTTCCATGTCGCCGTGTACCGTGATATTCCCGAAGCACGCTGGGATGAGGTAGCGCAGTGGTTTGCCGTGCGGCTGAGCGCCGCACGAAAGAATCGCCAACAACGGGGCGAGCGCAATCAGCAAAACTAGCACTGATCGCCGATAGTAAGACGTAGATTGCCGGTAGGGCAGGTATTCCTACCTGCCAGGCGCCCATACAAACGCAGACAAGAATGTCTACGCCACCCATACAGGCTGTTGTGGACCAGCGATACAATCACACCGCCAGCCCGAACCAGTCGCGCAGTCCCTCGCGGCCCGCGTCGGTGAGGCGCGCGGCGCGACTGCTGGGCGCACGGATAATCCAGGAACGTGCGAAGAGTTGATGGGTCAGCGCGACGGCCAGCGGTCCAGCGACATGGCGGCGGCGTTCGCTCCAATCAATGTGATGCGGCACAATCTGCGGCAGCGTCCGGCGTCCCGCGACCTGCACGCCAAAAGCCGCGAATCGTTCGTAACCCGTCTCGCTCAGCAGATAGCCTTCATTCTGTGCGATGAGATAACCCTGGTCTTCCAACGCCTGGGTCAGCGCGACACCCACCGCGCCAGCGAGATGCTGATAGCAGGTGCGCGCATAGCGGATAGCTGCGGCGGTTTCGGACTGGCGCAGGCTGCGCACTGGCGTGGACGGCGCAACCATCGCCAGCGCCTCGATGGCATCCGCCATTTCCGGACTGATGAGACGAAAGTAGCGGTGTCGCCCCCAGGTCTCGACGGCGACGAAGCCGCTGTTGACCAGCTTCGCCAGGTGCGCGCTGGCCGTTGAAGGCGCAATCCGCGCCCGCCGCGCCAGTTCCCCGGCAGGCAACGTGCGGCCATCCGCCAGCGCCAGCAGCATCTCCGCACGCGCCGGGTCCGCCAGCAGCGCGGCAACGGCAGCGATATTGGCGTCACCGGCGATGGCCTGGCGCGCAGTCTGCACTGCTAGGTTGGAACCGCAATTTCCACTTTGCCTTTCTCTTTCTCGCAAAACGTCCAATGCTTCCATCGCATATACCACTTTCGTGTCCACTATACTTTCAGGTTCACCGCGACGCCGGGTTCGAGCAGTTGCAGACGAGACGAGAGACCAACGACGGCGAAGGCTTTAGCGATATCGGTCTGGCTCTCGGTGAAATGCGCCCAGCCCTCATGATGCAGCGGCACAATCGTGGCATGCGGAAAGGCGCTGGCCGTCTCGATGACCTCGTTCGTATCCATCGTCAGGTGAATCGGGCCGCGTGTGCGCGCCGCGCCAGCATACGCCAGTACGGCGGTGACGTTGAAGCGCCGCGCCACCTCCGCCACGCCGCTATACCAGACGGTATCGCCGGTGATATAGATGGCATGGTCCGGCTGATCTTCTAGCGCCAGCACAAAGCCAACGACCTCGCCGGTGATCGGCTCGATGCCCGCCGGGCCGTGCCGCGCGGGCGTGGCTGTCACCTGCATCTGGCGATTGCCCGGCACGGCAATGTTGGTGGTTTGCCACGGAACAAGACCTTCCACATGCCCGCCAAGCCGCCCGGCGCCGGAACTGGTGGTGATGACCCGTTTGGCGTGGGCGAGCAGCGCGCGGCCTGCATCGTCGAGATTGTCGGCGTGCTGATCATGGCTGAGCAGCACCACATCTATCGGCGGCAGCGCCTCCGCCGCAATCGCCGGCCCCCTCACCTTCGTCAGCGTGACTGACCCTGATTGATATGCGCCGGGAGGGCTAAACGTCGGGTCGGTCAGCAGCCGCAAGCCACCAAATTCCAGCAACGCGGTCGGTCCGCCGATCAACGTGATGGTCAACAGAGTATCAGCCATGTGTTGCGCCTCTCTTCCTCTCAGTATAGTGCAGTCTCATTTCGCCCTCTGGCGAAATATCATAGGACTTTATCCGGCATATCCGGCGCGCTTATACTTCGGCTCATTCGAGATACCCTGCCATCTGAGTCATTTTGCCATACCTTCGCGCCAGGCATAGACGGCGGCCTGCGTGCGGTCAGCCAGATGCAGCTTGCTCAGGATATTACTCACGTGACGTTTGACCGTATGCTCGCTAATGACAAGAGTTTCCGCAATATCGGTGTTAGAGCGGCCAGCCGCAATCAGCCGCAGCACTTCCAGTTCGCGCTCACTCAACGCCGAGGGCGCAGGTTCACCCGTCTGTTGTGGCGCGGCGCGTAGTTCCTGCATCACCCGCGCCGCCACCTGCGGGTTCATCACCGCCTCGCCACGCGCCGCTTTGCGCACAGCATCAGCCAGCTCTGCCGTGCCAACATCCTTCAGGAGATAGGAGGTGGCCCCGGCCTGGATTGCCGGGAAGATATGTTCATTCTCGTGATAGGACGTGAGGATGATGACCTGGCTGCGCGGACTGATTTGTTTGAGGCGGCGCGTGGTTTCCACGCCGTCCATCCCTGGCATGATGAGGTCCATCAGCACGACATCTGGCGCTTGCTCTGCCGCCAGCCGCAGCGCCTCCTCGCCGGAGCCAGCTTCGCCCACCACCGCAAGGTCCGGCTGTTTGGCAAGAAACGTCTGGATGCCCAAACGCACCACCTGGTGGTCATCCACAATCAGAACGGTGATCGGCTGTGTCATCTGCACGCGCTCCTCTCGATCAACTCTATCAGGGCTGGCTAGCCCGGCTAATCCATCAGGTCTATCATATCGCGGGCCACCTGGTAAAGTCACATTCTACGCCTCATCAACTCCGAATTTATCGCAACCGCGAGAGATAATCGTCTCAAGTAGACAATCATCTACGCCGTGTGCTATTTTATGAGAAGCATGGGGCGGTGGCAGGTGGGATCGTTCAATTGTGAGATCACTCTCCTGAATACTCATACCCCACTATCGCTGCGACTTCTCTCTACGACGATACGCTGGTAGCTGCTCAGGCAGTATTGTTGCGCTCATTTATTATGCAATATCACGTCTGGGATGATGGGTGGTAGGCTGGTCGCCAGCCCTTCTTTTGGCCAGAACAGGGGACCAGTAAGGGGAGGGGCTACATGCAACAATTCCAGCATCCTCAGAACACTCACCGCTCTCAACCATCTCTACAGTTGCCATCAGTGCCACCGCCGGGAGGGCAAATTTCACCACCTGAAAACTTCCGTCATCGGGGCGGCGCTCTTCGTCAGTTGGCAGGCTGGTGGCTTGGAATCGCCAGCCTCACCGGGCATATAGCAGAGAACACGCTGGCGCAGCGCGAACTGCTGCGGCGCAGCCGTCTCGTTGCCTGGTTGATCGTTGGCCTGTTCATGGTCGTGCTGGTTCTCATCCCACTTGCCATTACCGATCAGCGTGCGCAGATGACGCTGCTGCTTTTTACCGCTGGTTTGTTGGTAGCCGTGTGGTTGAATCGCACGGGACGTGTCACGGGGGCAGGCATCCTCCTGGTGGCCCTGGTGAGCGGCGCACTGCTGGAAGCCAACCTTGCCAGCCCCATCGGGCTGACATTGGGCGAGTTGCCTAACTTTGATGCCTATGTCGTCTCGGTCGTGCTTGCCGCAACGGTATTGCCACGGTGGACGACATTTGTTGTCGCGCTCATCAACACCATCCTGATAGGCGGCAACTATCTCTTGCAGCCGCATAATGCTAATCTGCAACACGATGCGTTGCTCTACCCCAGCGTCCAGGCGCAGACGGTTTCACTGCTGGCGCGTCCCATCGCCCTGCAATTCATTCTGGCGGTTGTGGCGTTTCTCTGGGCAAGGAGCATGGACCGGGCGCTGCATCGCGCCGACCGCGCCGAAGAGTTGACACAGCTTCAGCAGCGCGAACTGGCGCGCAATCAGGCGTTGGAAGATGGCGTTCGCATGCTCCTCACCATCCATGTGGCGCTGGCGAACGGTAATTTTGCTGTGCGCGTGCCGGAGATGAGCGATCCTATGCTCTGGCGGGTCGGCATGAGTCTCAACATGTTGATTCGCCGCTTGCAGGCGTTTGCGCAGCAACCACTGACACCAGATCAGGCAGCATATGTAGCCTACAATGAGCAAATGGTCGTCAAAATGACGCAAGAGGCTGAGCAACTGGTGGCGGCGCTCCAGCGGCTTCTTGCAGGGCAGGCGCCCTCCTGGCCGGAACCAGGCGGCACTCCATTGGATGCCATCACCATGCTCATGCAGGAACTCGTGCGCACATACGGGCTGTATGGCCTACCGCGAGGCCAGGAGAGACGCGATACGCCACGAGATAACACGAACTGGTTGCGTTGATGATGACGATACCAGCTATTCGCCGGCCAGTGGAGCCGTTGCCGCAGAGGGTGTCGTTGCCGCTGGCGGCGTTGCTGCCGCTGATGGCGTAACCAATGGCAGGCTCGCCTCCACGCGCGTCCCCTCCGGCGCGCTGAAGACGAAGAGCGTACCGCCCAGCCGCTCGATGCGCTCGCGCATACTGCGCAGGCCCAGCCCCTGCCCGTTGGCCAGCGCGATGTTAAAGCCGTGCCCGTTATCCTGGATGCAGAGCGCCAGCCGGTCCTGCTCGCGTTCTGCGCGGAAGGAGACCTGTGTTGCGCCGCTGTGCCGCGCGATATTGGCAAGCGCCTCCTGCGCCGTGCGGTACACCTCTTCCTCCGCCAGCGGCGCCAGCGCCAGCCCATCGGATATCTGCGCCTCGACAGCGATGCCGGTGCGACGCGACCAATCGCCACAGAGTTCCCGCAGCGCCGCGCTCAACCCTTTGCCGGCCATCGCCACCGGGCGCAACTCATGAATCAACGCTGTCAACTCCTGCTGGGCATTGCTGGAAATCCGCTCGGCTTCGGCAAGGATACGCTGCGCTTCAGGGTTGCCCGTCACCTCCAACTGTGCGCTGCCCACGAGCATTGTCACCGCGAAGATTTGTTGCTTGACGGAATCGTGCAGGTCGCGCGCCAGCCGGTTGCGCTCCTCGATCACCGCCAGTTGTTGCCGGTCTTGCAGCAACGTCTGGAGTTGCTCGGCCATGCGATTGAGGTCACGCGCCAACTGCCCAAGCTCATCGCTCGATGGGTCGCGCGCTTCAATGGCAAAATCGCCCTTGCTCCAGGCATCCGCAGCCACGGTCAGCCTGCGCAGGCGTCGCGTAAACCCGCGCGCCATCAGCAGCCCGATCAATGCGCCAAGCACGCTGGCGATCAGCGAGAACAGGATAATGCTATAGGCAAGGCCGCGTAGACCGGACGCCGCCGTCATCTGCTGGAGCGCGGGCAAATCTGCGCCGATGACAAGCGCGCCATGTGTCACCCCGGCGGTATCTTTGATCGGCGCAGCGGCCACCGCGCGCCCATCTGGCAATGTCTGCGCCAGCAGCGCCGGATTCGTCTGGCCGGCTAGCGCAGCGGCGATGACGCCATGTGTCGCCGATAGCGCCTGTAATCCAGAGAGATTGCCAACGCCTGTAACAGTTGGCGCGAGGGTGGCGAGCAACTGGCCGTTTTCAGCGAAGACGAAGAGGATGGCGTTCTTGCCGGGAATCACTACGAACGAGCTTTCCTGATCCACTGCCACGCCGGAGGCATAGGTCGCCACGGTATCCTGTGGCGCATGGAGCCATCCCGCGAGACCGGCAAGGTCCGGCGGCGTCCGGCTGATATACGGCGCGACCAGCGGCGCCTGCTTTTCCAACCCTTGCGCCAGCGGCGCGGCATGGAGCGGTGGTGGATTGCGCAGCGCGTTGAGGCTGGGGATACCGACGAACGTGCCAGCCAGGATAAACAGCGCAGCGAACGCCGTTACGAAGTACGAGAAGGTAAGCCGCCAGCGCAGCGTGCCAAAGCGCGCGCCTGCGCGACGAACCAGGCGGCTGATATAGCTCTTGTAGCTCATCTGGTTCATACTGCGCTCCCTTCTCTTTCGTTTTGCCAATGCGGCTGGTTGAACGTCGCGCGGTGTATAGCTGTTGTCTGTAATTTGTCTTTCCTGCCGGTACTCTATCACGAAACCTCACCCCGGCCTACGGCCACCCCTCTCCCAGAGGAGAGGGGGATGGGGTGAGGTCTATTCATATCGCAACACGTTCAGCGGGCGCACGCGGGTCGCTTTCCACGCCACCAGTCCGGCGACGAGCATGCAAACCGCAGCAGTGCCAACCACCACGACCAGGATCAGCGCCAGGTTTGTGCCCAGGGTGACATGGAAGGCGGTGCTGGCAAGGATACCCGCCACCAGCGCGGCCAGTAGCATTGCCAGCACTGCGCCGACGAAGCCAATGGACCCGTTCTCGATCAGCACCTCGCTCAGAATGCCACTGCTGGTGTAGCCTACTGATTTGAGGATACCCAGTTCACGGCGGCGCTCTAGCAGCGCCAGCGCCACCGCATTGGCGATGATGATGAGGCCGGCCAGCAGCGCCAGTGAGGCCACCGCCGTCATCATCGTCACCAGATTGTTGAGCAATCCCAGGTAGAAGTTCAATTCTTGCGCCAGGCTGATGACCTGCACCGACGGCACCGCCTGCTGAATGGTTTGCAGCGCCTTATCCGCCTGGCCGGGAGCGAGAATCAGACTGTAGACATAGACCGGGTGCCCAAAGGTCAGGCTGTTCACCAGGCTGATATCGCCCTGGATGGGATGCGCCAGCGCGCCAAAGGTCGTGGCGCTCTGGAAGAAGCCAACGATGGTGAGTGTGACGGTTGGCTGGCCTGTTGCGCCCGCGAGTGTCAGCGTATCGCCTAGCTTGAGATTGAAGGGCGCCTGCGCGAAGTCTTGCGCCACGATGACATTGTTCGTGCCAGCGTCCTGTGCTGTCAGGTTGCGCCCGATCTGGCTGTCCTGGTTGCCTTTGACGAGCGGCTCCGTGGGGAGTTGCCCCTGCGCCAGATTGTTTCCGGCGACGCCAGATAGGTCAGTGATGGCCGTCTGCCGCTGTGTTGCGTTGAGACCACTCAAGAACTGCGCAATGGGTACACCGTTGACCGCCTGCGGCTGGGTGATCGCCAGCGCCGTCACGCTTTCTTTTTTGACGCCGGAAATCCTGGCCAGTTCGGCGTCTACAGCTGCCTTATCGGCGCTGCTGGCGTTGATAAAGGTATTGTAGCCGCCGGTGTAGTTGGCGGCGGTGGCCGAGATACCAGTTTCGAGGTTCTGGCCGAGCGTCAGAATCAGGCCAATGGCAAAGACGCCGACGAAGAGCGCCACCAGCGTCGTCGCGCTGCGCGCTTTCTTGCGCCCGATGTTGCGTAGCGCCATCCTGACATTAGATTTGGCGCTGGGTGGCAGCAGCACCACCAGCACACCGATCAATGTCACCGTCAGGAAGAGGATGCCAAAGGCCGGTATCACCATGATGAAGAGAAGCGAGAGCGCCAGCGCCACCACCTCAACTAGAATGTACTGCCAGATGAAATGGTCCAGTACCGGCAATCTACCGATGATGAGCGCCACCAGCGTGAAGCCCAGCGTCAGCAGCAGCAGGAAAAGGCCACCGCCAACCACGACACCCAGCGAGACCACAACGTTTTGCACGATACTCAGCGCGAGGACGAAGAAGAGCGCCACCAGCACCGCGCCCAGCGCCAGCGAGAAGCCAATACCGCTGCGGCTATGCTCGCCCAGCCCGCGCAGCACGGAGACGGGGCGAATCTGGCTGGCCTGTGCGATTGGCAGCAGGCCGAAGATCAGCGCGGTGAAGAAACCTATCGCCACGCCGGAGAGAACCGTCAGCGGGTCAATCGTCACCGGCAGGGTTAGCGTCAAGACATTCTCCATCAGCCCTTTGACCAGAAAGCTCACGCCGATGCCGACGGCGGCGCCAACAATGCCGCCGAGCAGACCCAGCACGCCAGCCTCGACACCAAAGAGCAGCACCAGATCGCCGCGCCGGTAGCCAGCGGTTTTGAGCATGGCAATCTCGGTCTGGCGGCGGCGCAGCACCACCTGCATCGTATTGACGATGCCGATGCCACCGATCAAGAGCGCCAGCAGTCCGGCCACCTGCAAGAAGTAGCGAATGGATTGCACGCTCTGCTGGCTCTGCTGCAACGTGTCTTTGGTCGTCGTGACGCTCACCAGTGGCAGCGCCTTCAGGATATCCTGCTTGGCAGTGGCGGCGTTGGCGTCGCTATGCCCCGGCACATCAGCATAGACCGCCTGGTAGCCCAGCGGCGCTGGATTGGTCGTTGGCAACGCCGCGAAGCCGTTGAACGCCATCAGCATGGTGTCGCCGGAGAAAAGCGGCGTGTTGTTGATCTCACCGGCGATGGTGGCCGTGAACGCGCGCCCAAGCGAATGCACGACGACGCTATCGCCCACCTGCACCCCCAGCGTGGTCAGCGTGTTCTCGGTGACGACGACGTTGTTGCCGGTCAGCAGCGTTGAGAGTTGCCCATCGCTGGGACTGATGAATTGGGGCGCGCCGGCCAGCGGAAACTTTGCCGGGTCAACCGCCCAGATCTGTGTGGCATGGATGGCGTTCTTGTTATCTCTGGCCTGCGCAGCGATTTTGGCGACCGCCGTGTAATTGGTCAGCACGCCCTGGGTGGTAAGCTGGCTAAAGGTTGCCAGGTTCGTGGCAGGAATCTCGCTGGTGGCGTTGAAGACAGCGAGGTCGCCGCCATTGGCCGCGCGAACATTAGCGGTCAGCGCGCTATTGATACTGTTGCCGACGAGTTGCAACGCGACAATCGCCATCACGCCGACGGCGATACAGAAGATCGCCAGCAGCGTGCGCTGGCCGCCACGCGCCAGCGAGCGCGTCGCATAGCTCCAATACATACGGGTCTTCATGGCTATTGCTCCTTCCGAAGCTCACAGATGTGCAGGATGTGCAGGAAAGCGGATAATCTGAAAGGCGTTTGATGATGTCTGATTCACGATTGTTCGCCGTTGCCATCGTTAGCCACCAGGCCGTCCACGATGCGAATGGAGCGGTCAGCGGAGGAGGCGACGTTAGGGTCATGGGTGGCGATCACAAACGTCGTGCCGGTCGCCTGGCGTAGATCGCGAATCATCTGCAACACATTGTCGCCGTTCTTCTTGTC
>JAJPKE010000026.1 GCA_021323855.1 Chloroflexota bacterium
CTGGCTCATCGCTCGCTTGCAGCTCCCCAGCCACGTTTCGCCGCTCTCCGCGTCCTTCTTCGGCCTTTGGCCCCTAGGCATCCCCCCGACACCCTTCTCCGCTTGGCATACTCTCATGATGATTCATGAGCCAAGTCGCGAGAAGCACGATCCTCTTCTTTTTGCTCGCTTCGGCAAAATCGAAGTAAATCTTCCGTGGCGTATCATCTCGATACTCATTGCCCGCTCCTCGAAAGGGCAGCGCAACGTATCAGGATATACACTCAATCATATCGTTATGTGGTTGTTCAGGTACACACTGCTCAGCCGTATAGAACGGGCGAAGCAAGCATCTCACTTTGGCCAGGAGATGTATTACATCGTCCGGTCGTTTTAGAGATGCCTCCTGATAGTATCACAGCGCGTTTTTCTCGTCAAGTCCTATCTGGGATTTGTTCTCGAAAAACTGCAACGCAGGATTATCGCGTTGTCTGTGCATCGGGGACCCTCTCGTGAGGTGCCTTCTGATTTTGCCACATTGGCAGCATAAAGTCAAGGCGGAAACCGTGGCTAGTGGTACTATTCCCCAGGGGACGAATGATAGCGTTATGTTTGCCTCTATGAGGCTGCATCAACCGGCACGTTCTCATGACGAGAGCCGGCCTACACAGCTACACAGCTAACCGGCTCTCATCATACGCGCTATCCCACTGAGCGTATCTCAAACGATATCGCCCGTCACCGGTCACTCGATGGCATTTGAGCCATACATGATGGCGCGCTTCACCTCTTCGATGGCATCGGTCACATGGATGCCACGCGGGCAAGCCTCCGAGCAATTGAAAATCGTCCGGCAGCGCCAGACGCCATTGCGGTCGCTAAGAATCTGTAACCGCTCGTTGGCGCCGCGATCACGGCTGTCAAAGATGAAGCGATGGGCGTTGACAATCGAAGCCGGACCCACCCAGTCGGCATTCGCCCAGACGGACGGACAGGAGCCGGTGCAGGCGCCGCAGAGGATGCACTTCGTCGTTTCATCGTAGCGTTCGCGCTGCTCCGGCGATTGCCGGCGCTCGGTGCGTGGCTCCGGCTCATCGTTGATGAGATACGGCTTGATCTTCTCGTATTTGGCGAAGAAGGGATCCATATCCACCACCAGATCACGGATGACTGGGAAGCCAAGCATTGGCTCGACGGTAATGCGTGTGCCCACATCTTCAATGAGCAACTTGCAGGCGAGCCGGTTGCGGCCATTGATGCGCATGGCATCGGAGCCGCAGACGCCATGCGCGCAGGAGCGTCGGAAGGTCAGCGTGCCGTCCTGCTCCCATTTGATCTGATTCAGCGCATCCAGCAGGCGATCTTTGGGGTCCACCTGGACCCGGAACTCCTGCCAGTAGGGCTTCGCCTCTTTCTCCGGCTGGTAGCGTTTCACTTTTATCTGGACGCTGAGCGTACCATCTGCTGCTGCCATCTTCTGTATCCTCTCTCGTAATCCCGTTGCTTTTGCGTTTTTCGTGCGATTGGCAGGCGCATGTATTCGTGCGTGTTCGTGTGTATTAGTACTTGCGCTCTTTGGGCTGGAACTCCGTAATGACGACCGGCTTATAGCGCAGGTCCGGCTGGCCTGGAGTATCCGAGCGGTACGCCAGCGTATGCTTCAGGAAGTTGGCGTCGTCGCGTTTCTGGTAATCCTCGCGGTAGTGTCCGCCACGGCTCTCTTTGCGCGCCAGCGCGCCAGCCACCGTTGCCTCCGCACATTCAATCAGGTTGCCCAACTCGATGACTTCCATCAGTTCAGTATTGAAGGTGTGGCTGGTATCCATTAAGCGAACGTTTGCCCACCGCTCCTTCAATTCAGCGATCTTCTGCTGCATTGCCAGCAACGTGGTCTCGCTGCGCACGACGCCGACTTTCTCGGTCATCTCGTCGCGCAGTTCCTGGCGGATGCGTTCCTGCGTCTCTCCCTTGCCATTGGCGCGCGAGAGCAGCCCCTCCACCAGTTCCGTCGCATACCCATCAGGGTTCGCTGGCAGCGGGGCAAAATCGGCCTCCGGCAGCCACTTGGCGGCGATATGTTTGCCGGCGCGACGCCCGAAGACGATCAGGTCTACCAGCGAGTTCGTGCCCAGCCGGTTCGCGCCATGCACCGAGACGCACGCCACCTCACCGGCGGCGTATAGCCCCGGCAGCACCGTGTTTTGCTCATCCACGACCACGCGCCCCTCGATATCGGTGGGAATGCCACCCATCGCATAGTGCGCGGTCGGCTGAATGGGAATCGGCTCGTAGTAAGGTTCGACGTTGAGGTAGTTACGGGCAAAATCGGTAATATCCGGCAGCTTGGCGTCAATCTTTTCTTTGCCCAGATGCGCCACCGAGAGATACACATAGTCTTTCCCGCCGATGCCGCGTCCCTCGGCAATCTCTTGCACGATAAAGCGCGAAACCATATCGCGCGGCGCCAGTTCTTCCATCGTCGGCGCATAGCGAATGCAGAATCGCTCGCCCTCATTGTTGAGGATGTACGCGCCTTCGCCGCGCGCCGCTTCGCTGAGCAGGATGCCGATGCGGTAGAGGCCCGTCGGATGGAACTGGTACATCTCCATATCTTCGAGCGGCAGCCCACGACGATAGGCGACCGCCATGCCGTCGCCGGTGCAGGCAAGCGCGTTGCTGGTGATGCGCCAGGCGCGGCCATAGCCGCCGGTGGCGAGCACGATGGTCTTTGCATGGAAGACGTGAATCGAGCCATCGCGCAGACAGAGCGCCACGACACCACACGCCTGCCCATCGTTGATGAGCAGATCGAGCATCATGTATTCGTTGAAGAAGTTCACCTGATTCTTCACCGACTGCTGATACATCGTCTGGAGAATCATGTGGCCAGTGCGGTCGGCGGCGTAGCAGGAGCGACGCACCGGCCCCTCGCCAAAGTTGCGCGTGTGGCCGCCAAAGCGGCGCTGGTCAATCTTGCCATCGGGCGTGCGGTTGAACGGCAGCCCCCAGTGTTCGAGGTCATAGACGGCATCAATGGCTTCGCGGGCCAGAATCTCAGCGGCATCCTGGTCGGTGAGGTAGTCGCCGCCCTTGACCGTATCGAACATGTGCCACTTCCAGTGGTCTTCTTCCTGGTTGCCCAGCGCCGCCGCCACGCCACCCTGCGCTGCGCCGGTGTGCGAGCGGGTGGGATAGAGCTTGCTGATGACGGCGATGCTGGAATTGTGCGCCAGTTGCATGGCCGACATCAGACCAGCGCCGCCAGCGCCGACGATCACGACATCAAACTTATGATAATTCATGGTTTTCTCCTTTGCGCCTGGTGCGAAGCGCCTCAACCCCCTGGTAGATGGTGCCGGATTCGCTGGCGTGTTAGTGATGCAGCAGGCCCAGCAATGTCTGCGCCAGCGTATGCCCTGGCTGGAACGTGATAATCGTCATCGTACCCATCAGCCAGAACGACAGCGCGATCAAGAACAGCACGGAAATGACGGCCAGCCGCGCGCCATGCGATTTGATGTAATCATCGCAGACGATGCGCAGACCATTCAAGCCGTGCAAGAGCGCCAGTGTCAGCAGCAGCAGATCATAGACGCGCCAGAACGGATTGGCATAGCGCGCCGCGATGAAACTATAGCTGGTTGCCGAAACGTCGTTGGCAATGTGCATCAAGAATACATGGATGAGGGCGAGGAAAATCAGCCCGACGCCGGAGATGCGAAAGAAATACCAAGAGAACGTTTCCCAGCTCGTGCTGCCGGTTCCCGGGCGGGAGGTCGCACCATAGCCGTTTACTTTGGCCGCCGTCGGCGTTGCAGGTGTTGTTTGTGTTGCCATTGCCTTCTAACCCTTTCTATTCTCGTCTCTTCGTGTTGTGTGCGGTTCCTCAGCAAGCCTCAGCAATGCCTACATCACAGCGGAGCAGTAACCTGGCTGTGGGCATTTGCCGAAGATGGGCGCAAGGATAAAGAAGGCGGTCGCCAACGTGCAGAGGATGGTCAGGCCCATGACGGTGTAGAACATCTGGCGCTGATACTTGTAGCCGCTGGGCCAGAAGTCCACAAGGATGATGCGGATACCGTTGAAGGCATGGTAGAGCAAGGCGCCGATCAATGCGAGGGTGAAGATACGAAACGGAGCGGTGTCAAAGACCTGCAACGCATCGTTGTAGACCGTCGGCCCAAAACCGATCAACGTGATATCCACGATATGAATCAACAGGAAGATGAGAACACCCAGGCCGGTTACACGATGAAACAACCAGGACCACTGACCCGACTGGCCTCGATACATAACGATGTTTCTCCTGAACTAGCGAGCGAACGCGCGACGATGAAGAGAAGAACGGCCACTCCACCAGGGTGACGGGACGATGCCGGAATCGCTGGAATCGCCGGAAGCAAGGAGGGAGGGAGTGTTTCGATGCGCGTAGTCCCATTGTATCGCCTGCCAAACGGGCAATACGGGGTATACAGATGGGGTTGCAATGAAAATACTGCTATCTACCACCAGCATGCGCTCCAGCGCGTTGTCATCTTCGCCGGACTCCATCGTCACAGCAGCGGCGCGAAATGCCACATCTCTGATTATACGCCTCCGGCCCGATGGGCACAAGAACGAAAGTGTCTTCCCGCTCCCATTTACCTCTGTAATGCAGTGTTAAACCTTGATAAAGAAATGCTCGAAAATGGGGAGAGCGCCGGCTGGCATGCTACAACGATTAGAGAACCGCAGATCTGATGGCAACCGAAGGCTAGAAGTACCTGGGGGATCACATGACCGGCATGGCCAATGCCCTACTCGACTGGGCGCGCCAGTTACCAGCAGCAGGACTGTATACTTTTATCTTCGTGTGGCTTTTTGTAGAAAGCACTGGGTTTCCGATCTCAGATGAGCCGCTGCTGCTCCTGGCAGGATACCTGACCACGCACCAGCGCATTGAATTTGGGCCAACGATTGCGCTCGCGCTCGCAGGTAAAGTGCTAGCCTCATGTGCCGCTTACGGAATAGGTACTCGTGTCCCGCTCTCTACGCTGGCAAGACCAGCAGTGCGCCCAGGCAAGGGCTGGGCACGGTTATCCTACTACTTGCGCCCAACGCGCGAACTCACCTTCGCCACTGAGGATCAGTTCCGTCGTCGCGGCATGTGGAGCGTCTTCCTGGGGCGTCTCATTCCAGTAGTGCGTAGCTTCATCAGTTATCCCGCAGGCTCCGCGCGTATGCCTTTTCTCAATTTTTTCACAGCAACCGCCGCCGGTTCGTTGATATGGATTACCATCTGGACGCTCCTGGGAATACTGTTTGGCCGGTCATATGAGCAAGTCGCCGCACGCTGGGGATCGCTGAGTTGGCTAGTATTGTCAGCGATTGTCTTGCTGCTCATTGGCTTTTGGCTATGGCAGCATCGCCACGCACGCAGCCGCAATGAGCGGTCTAACGGCAAATAAATCCCTCTAATCAGGAACAGAACTAGCCGCTTTTCTTCGTATACTTGGGATATTATGCGCCGTTCGAGTGAACACAATAGCAACGATACAACAACGAGGAGACATCCAATGAGTGAGCAGGAACAGCAATCGCCCACGACTGGCCCGGTGCAGCATTTGCGCCCTGCCGGCCTGTACGACAATTCCGCGTATACCAATGTGGTCGTGGTGACCGGTCCGGCGAAAACCATCTATATCGGCGCGCAGGGCGCGCTCGATGAAACAGGACAGATCGTAGGCAAGGGAGACATCGCGGCGCAGACGGAGCAGGCGATGCACAATGTACAGGTTGCGCTCAGTGCGGCAGGCGCTTCGCTGGAACACGTTATCAAGGTAAATGTCTATATTGCTCAGGGCCAGCCCATCCTGCCGGGCTTTGCGGCTTTTCAACGCATTTGGGGCAACCGTCCCAATCCGCCAGCTAATACGGTGCTGTTTGTGTCAGAAATGGTGCCTGCCGATTTCCTGGTCATGATCGAAGCGGTCGCCGTCGTGCCAATTTGATGCCTTACAACACCGCAACGGCCCACCCTGATGAGTGAGCCGTTGTTTATATGTTCTGGATGACTATTTACTTGCTAGCATTCGCTATAGCCGCAACTGACGCATTTCTTGCACCCCTCCTCCATGTGCAGCGTATTGTTGCCGCACTGGGGGCAGAGGTTGCCAGTGACCGTATAGAGTGCCAGCGTCGCGGGATTGAAGCCATGCCCATTGGACTGGCCGTTGCTGATCGCTCCGCTACTGCCTGCGCTGCCGTGCGTATGTTCCTCAGCAGGAGAAGACGCTGGCTCCGCGCTGGCCTGGCTGGAAGGCGCAACTTGCGTCGGATGCGGGCTGTTCAGGTAGAGGTCCAGCGCCCGCGCTACGGCATCCGGCAGCGACCGCACACGATTCATGCCGAAGCCGATGGAAGAGCTACCGCCAATGGCGCTGAGCTGGCGGGCGACCTCCGCCGCGCGCTGGTCCTGGGTCAAGGGGCTGTCAATCTGCAAGAAGCGCGAGATCAAGCGGCCCAACGCCTCCGCCAGCGCCGAAATATCAGAGCCGGCCTTGCCAACGTTCACGAAGACCTCGAAGAGACCATCATTATCGCTATTAAGCGTGATGTTGACGGTACCCTCCGGCGCGCGCACCTGCCGCGTGTAGCCAGACATCACCTCTGGGCGCGGTTTGACGCCGTTGGGATAGCGCGGTGCAGGGGCAACAGGAGCTACAGCAACGGTCGCAGCAGACTGTTGAGCCGCCTTTTTCTCCTGCTCTTTGACGCCGACATTGAGAACCTGCTCACCTTTGGAGCCGTCGCGGAAGATGGTAATGCCCAGGCAGCCCAGGTTCCACGCCAGCATATAGGCGTCGCGCACATCATCAAGTGTGGCACTGTTCGGTAGGTTGATCGTCTTGCTGATTGAGTTGTCTACGCCCTTCTGGAAGCTCGCCTGCATGCGAATATGCCATTCGGGCGCGATCTCGTGTGCGGTGACGTATGGCGCAAGCGCCGGATGCGCCTCTGCCGGGTGGCCGTGGAGCGAGCCATGCGACTTGACGTACTCCAACACCTCGTCTTTGTCTGCGATGTCACTGTTCTCCAGCGCACGCTTGAAGAAGGGGTTCACGAAGTCTAGCACGCGATACGAGCCATCCGGCTGTTTGACACGATGCTGGAAGGCCAGCGCAAAGATCGGCTCGATGCCCGACGAGCAATCCGCCAGGATGCTGATAGAGCCGGTCGGCGCAACGGTGGTGCGAGTGGAGTTGCGAAGCTGCGGGCCATCTTTGTAGATGCTGCGCGCCCAGTTGGGGAACGCGCCGCGCTCCTCGGCCATCTTCGCTGATTCATCGCTGGCCCAGTCGCGGATGCGGCGCATCACCTGCTCGCCCAGCGCAATGGCTTCCTCGCTGTCGTACCGCAGGCCAAGCTCGAAGAGCATCTCCGCCCAGCCCATTACGCCCAGGCCGATGCGCCGGTTGGCATGCACTTTTTCATGCACCTGCGGCAGCGGGAAGGGGTTAATCTCGATCACATCGTCGAGGAAGCGTGTGGTCACGCGCGTCACACGCTCCAACTCCACCCAATCAATCTCGCCGTTTTGCACGAAGATGCCGAGGTTGATTGAGCCAAGATTGCAGGCGTCATACGGGCCGAGCCATTGTTCGCCACACGGGTTGGTTGCTTCTAAAAGCTCAATATCCGGCGTGGGGTTGGCGGTCGAGTGATTGGCGCGGTCAATGAAGACGAGGCCGGGGTCGCCGGTGGCCCAGGCCGCCGAGACGATGGTGTCCATCACCTCGCGGGCGCGCAGGTGCTTCACCACCTGCTGCGTGTGCGGATCCACCAGATCGTACTCGCCGTCGGCTTCGAGCGCGCGCATGAACTCATCGGTGATCGCCACCGAGATGTTGAAGTTTGTCACCGAGCCGTCGCGCTTGCAGTCAATGAATTGTAGGATATCGGGGTGGTCAACCCTCAATATTCCCATGTTTGCCCCGCGTCGGGTATTATGGCTGACAAACCCGTTGGCAATGTAGGTGTGATTCTGCTCAACTGAGAGGTCTACCGTTACTGCCTCGTCGTCATCAAGCGCCTTTACCTGATCGTAAAACTGATTGTTTGTGAGGAAGGCAACGAGCGGACTGTTGCGTATCTCCTCATGTTTCTCAATCAATGAGCGCAAGCGAGAACGGGTTAAGTTACGGGGGGCCGCGACATTGGGCAAATAGTGCTGGATATCTCGGTAAAGCTGGCGATTTGCTCCACGCAAACCGCGATCTGGACCACTGCCACGTCCGGGACCGTCATAGAGAGCAGCTATTGCCTGCTGTTGATTGGGAATAATGTCGTTGAACTCCCAAGCCTTCTCCAAGCCAGCATCGAGCCGATCATTCTTTGCGGCTGCCATGAAACCGATGCGCTCGGCAAACTCGCGTAGCCCCTCCTGCGTGAGCAAGCGTACTCGATAGATGGGATTTTTCCCGTGCGCTCCTTTGCGATCCTTGTTGATGCCGATTCCGCTGGGAATGCCGAGTGCTAGAAGCAACTGCTGAACATCTTCAGCCAATTCCCGCGAGGCGGTATACAGGCTTGTATATCCTTCATCGCTAATTGTTCCGTCAGCGGTGAAAAGACCTCGTAGAAAACCCCGTGCAAACTCCGCACCAGCGTGGTAAACGATTTCCGGCACACGCACATTCAACGAGGTTGGCTTCGTTACCCCAATATGCTTGAGCCACGCCACCAGTTCAGTGGAAGCGAAACAATAGTTTCTGCTGGCATCATTTGGCTTTTTCCACGATGTAGCGGTCAAGCCAAATAGCTCATCTGCCAGATGGAGCAAGCGATCTGCTACCTCTGGTTCAGCATCGGCAACGGTCAGGATGAGACGGCCAGTGCCACCGCCAGGATTGTAATAATTGATAGTACCATCACCCATCAGATAACCGATGAACTCGCCTAGCTCAGCGGTGGGGCGCTCTGGTATTTTGATCTGTTTCGCGTTGAAGTGCGGGATGCGATCAGAAGGCGCAAAGCGATAGTCCGTGCTATCGGGGTAGGTGTTCTTCTGCAACGCCACCCAGTCACCAACATGCAGGTCTTTTAGATGCCGCCAAACATAAGCGCCGCTTTCGTCAATGACTCGCACCCGATGTTCCAACGTGCCGGTGAAATGGTAGCCATTACGAGTGCGTACTGTGCGAACGGCAGCCATCCCATTATGATAGAACTCTTCGACCTTGCGGCTGCCCTCATCTGTGCAAACGGTGAGCGGTTGGGCTAGCGCATGCCAGCTCTTTGGTTCAGCCTCTACTGGGCCGAGAGAGCCGATCTGCACGAGGCCGGTTGCCGTGGAAACGCGCGTCTCAGGAACGACACATCCACCTTGCTTGACCGCTTCGGTTGCTCCATCGAATATCTTCATGAAGCTGACAGGACCGGAAGCGACTCCGTGCGTCGAGGCAACCATACTACCGACTGGACGGAGACGGCTAAAGCTCATTCCCGTGCCGCCGCCGCTTTTATGGATTAGCGCAGCATGCTTGACTGCATCGAAAATGCCTTCCATGCTATCAGGCACCGGCACGACATAGCAGGCCGAAAGCTGAAGATTGTTGCCCTTGCCGGCGTTCATCAGCGTGGGCGAGTTTGGCAAGAACTTATGCTCGACCATGACATCATAGAACTGCTGCGCCATTTCTTCTGGCGTTCTGCCGGATTTCTCCTGCCAGCGCGCCTCTGCGGAGGCCACCGCCGTAGCTACTCGCCAGCACAAATCGTCTGGTGTCTCTATAATGTCGCCATCCGCGTTACGCAACAGATAACGTTCGCGCAACACACGGATCGCTGCCTCAGACCATTCGCCATGCTTGCGCTGCGCTGGAGCCGTGCCAGTGGCGCCCTTTTTCTCTTTCACGGGGTCCCTTCCTGATGCTGAGTGATGGGTTTCGCGGGTTCGAGCTACAAAAGCTACTGAACTATCAGACGACGAAAAGCGTATTGCACGCAGCTACCTATGCCTGGCGTCGCTATATCCGGCAGTGGGGTCAGCGCTGTTTCACCCCAATGACGACGCCTGCTCTACAAGAGAATTTGTACCTGCACACGTTAGCTTACCATCTAAATATGGGATTTTCAAGGGCTAATTTACTAGATATGGGGTCCTGGGCATATTTTCTTATCTAGACACAAGATGTGGGGCCAACTAGGCATAACAGCTATGACTGATGGCAGTTCGCAGTAGCCGAAAGAGGACTTGACAACAAGTAGCGTCTGCTAGAGCGGCTGTTCTACCGGCAACAGAGCGCCAATCCTGGTGATACAATCTGCCTGGCGCCAGACAACAGTTTGCTGGCAAGCGGACCACCATAGGACCTACAAGCATCGAGAACGAGAGTACGAACATATGCGCGCGGAAATTCTCTCCATCGGCACCGAGTTGCTGCTCGGGCAGATCACCGTCACCAACGCCAGCTATCTGGCGCAGCAACTCACCACGCTCGGCATTGACCTCTATTTTGTCTCGCAGGTGGGTGATAACCTCGAACGCCTCAGCGAGACCCTGCGCCGTGCCCGCGACCGCTCGGATATCGTCATCATGACTGGCGGACTCGGCCCCACCGAAGATGATCTCTCCCGCGAAGCAATCGCCGCCGTGTTGGAAGAGACGCCGACCGTAGACCGCGCCTATGAGCAGACCTTGCGCGCCTTCTTCGCGAGCCGGGGCGTCGAGATGCCCGAACACAACATCAAACAGGCGTGGGTGCTACCCTCCGTCACGCCGCTGGCCAATCCTTTTGGCACCGCGCCGGGCTGGTGGGCTGAGCGCGATGGCAAAGTCATCGTCGCCATGCCGGGTGTGCCCCATGAAATGAAGCGCATGTGGGAAGAGGAAGTCGTGCCGCGCCTGCGTTCACGCACTGGAGCCGTCCTTTTCACGCGCATACTGCGCGTTGCCGGCCTCGGTGAGTCCAGCGTTGAGGAGCGGATAGACACGCTGATTCATGCCACCAATCCAACGGTCGCCACCTATGCCAAACGCGATGCCGTGGATGTACGCATCAGCGCCAAAGCGCCAACCGAGGCGGAGGCGCAGGCATTGGTCGCAGCGACCGAGCAGCAGGCGCGTGCCATCCTGGGAGCGCATATCTTCGGTGTAGATGCCGACACGCCGCAGAGTGTCGCGCTCCAACTGTTGATCGAACGCCACCTGACACTCGCCACGATGGAGTCGTGCAGCGGCGGATTGCTCGCCAGCACGCTGACCGACGTGCCCGGCAGTTCGGCGGCCTTCCTGGGCGGACTCGTCTCCTACGCGACCGACCTCAAAGTGCAATGGGGTGTGCCGCGCGAGATCGTAGAAACGCATGGCGTCATCAGCGTGGAGACGGCGCGCGCAATGGCGCAGGCTGTCCGTGAACGGCTGGGCGCGGACCTCGGCATCGGCATTACTGGCGTGGCAGGGCCGACGCTGCAAGAAAATAAGCCTGCTGGCACTGTGCATATCGCCGTCGCCAGCGCAGGGCGCATCAGCGACACCAGCCAGCGGTTTCGCGGCGCACGCGAAGAAATCAAGTGGCGCGCTGCCATCACCGCCATCAACTTGCTCCGGCTACACCTGCTCCGCGAAGGCTAAATCGGATGCCGTAGAGAATAGTCTAGCGGAGCGGCCGCTCTGTTCCCCGCTCCCGCGCACGGGGGAGGGGCCGGGGGTGGGGGATTCCCACTTGGTTTAACGTAGCTCCGCCTGCGCCCGTTGCAGCGATTCCGTCTGTGGCTGCTTCGGCGCACCGGGGATCAGGTAGGCAATTGAGATGCAGACCAGTTCTGCGCCGGTGGCGAGCAGGCGCGCGACGAAGGCGATGACCGTGGCAATGATGACGTTGGGTACGAGTGTTGAGGCCGTCAGCAGGAAGATGATCGCCACCTCGCGGAATCCCAGGCCGCTCGGCGTCACGAACGCCATGAAGCCGACATCCCAGCCAATTGAGTAAATGCCAATGGCCAGCGCCAGCAAGACCGGCGAGAGTGCGACACCCGCGATTGAGTCAACTATCAGGTAGAAGCCAGCGCCCGCCACCAGCCAGCTTACCATCCAGAACAGCGTGACGAGCAAGATATCCAGGTAGCGAAGGGTGATTTTAATTGGCTCGCGTCCCAGTTTCTTCAGGCCAAAGTTCAAGATGGCTTCCAGCAGGCGCGGATAGAGGCCCAACAGCAGCAGCGGGACCAGAACTGCGCCAGCCGTCACCAGCGCGCTATGGGGGATGTCTATTCGCGAGGTCAGCGCGCCGACATTGGGCCAGAAAAACAGGCTGATGGCAAACACCAGCGCCGCCGAGGTAATCTTAGTCGCCAGTTCGATGACCATGCTGGCGAAGCCCACCGGCTTGGGCACGCCGCGCTGCTCTGCCCAGAGAACGCGCGTAATCACATGCCAGACATTGCCAGGGATGTAGCGCACGAACTCCGCGCCGAGGTAGATGCGCTGGCTGGAAACGACATCGAGCCGGCTTCCCATGCGCAGCAGGATACCGCGCCAGATGAAGGCATAGGAGAGTTCCTGCGCCACCAGCAGCGCGAATCCCGCCAGGAACAGGCCCCACTGCATGTCCCATTGATAATGGGAGAGTGTGGACCAGCTTCGCCAGACGCCTGCGCCCAGGAAGCCCGCGATCAGCGCCAGCACGACAATGCGCACCACCAGCTTATAGCGTTTGAGCAGCCCCATCGCCTGCGCCATCACACCTTTGCTGCGCCCGGTGTTCTGCGCGTCTGTAGCCGGTGGCGAGCCAGAAACGCTGCTCTGCGTCAGCGCCTTATCCGCCTTGTCTGCCTTATCATCGTCGCGTTCGTTCAACTCGGTCAACTCGTTCAATCCAGCACCTGCCTGACGCTGTATTCTTCTTCCGGGCGGTAGGCGAAGTGGCGTATCATCTCGCTTTGCAGTCCGGTGAGGATGAAACTGACGCCGAAAATCATCAGCATGATGCCCACAAAGAGCAATGGGCGATTATGAATCTCCTGATGCGAGCCAAAAGGCAAAAAGCGGTCGAGGACGATATACAGGTCTATGAGGATACCGGCAAACGTCATCAGGAAGCCGATGGAGCCGAAGAGCCGCAGCGGTGTGCGCAGATAGCTCATCAGGAACAGCACCATCATCAGATCGAGGAAGCCGCGCATGAAGCGTCTGGCGCCAAACTTCGACTTGCCAAACTTGCGCTTGTGATGGCGCACCTTCACTTCGGTGATCTTGAAGCCGCGCTGCTGTGCCAGCACCGGAATGAAGCGGTGCAATTCGCCATAGAGCTTGATGTCTTCGATGACTTCGCGCCGGTACGCTTTGAAACCGCAATTGATATCGTGCAACTTGACGCCGGTGGTCGAGGCGACGAGCAGGCGGTTGAAGAAGAAGGATGGCAGGGTCTTCGTGATGGGATCATGGCGCGGATACTTCCAGCCGGAGACGAGATCATACCCCTCAGCCAGTTTATCGAGGAATTTGGGCATCTCCGTGGGGTCGTCTTGCAGGTCGGCATCCATCGTAAAGATGACCTCGCCACGCGCGCGCTGGAAGCCGGCCACCAGCGCCGGCGTCTTGCCGAAGTTGCGCCGGAAACGAATGGCGCGCACCTGCGCGTCCTGCTCGTGCAAGGCTGTGATGGTGTTGAACGAGCCGTCATTGCTGCCGTCATCCACGAAGATGATTTCGTAGGGAACGCCGACTTTCTGGAGTTCTTCCGTCAGCGCGCTATAGAGCGGCTGCAAGCTGTCTTTCTCGTTGTACACCGGCACGACAACCGATATGGCGATTCTGGTTTTCTGCTCCTGCATGGCTGCTCCGGCGCTGGGCAAGGTCGGCTGGGCCGTGCTATCCGTATACTGCATATGCTTCTTCGCTACTCCGCGCGCAAGTGATGGCGCAAGGATGTCCCGCACCAATAGGGCTTTGCCATTATGGCATTGTACCTTTTCCTCAGTCAACGAGTATAGGACCGACGAAAGCAGGACTATAGGGCGATAAGGGCATCATCTATACCAGATAGCATAACACGATACGGCGATGTAGACACTGCGCCAAGCGGATCAGATGAGATGAGATTGAGACGAAATGAGATGAGTAGCGGCTGAGGGGAAGGCTATTACTCTCCCCATCCGGGGACAACTGCGTGCTAGAATAGAGAACGCAACACAAGAGCAAGACAAGATCCAAGTTGATATGCTGAGATAACGGTGATACAAGGAGGCTGGTGCATGAGCCTGACGGTTGGCATGCGTGGCGAGGCTGCGCTGGTCGTCGGTGACGAACATACCGCCGCGCGTTTCGGCGCAGGCGGCGTTCATGTCTTTGGCACGCCGATGATGATTGGACTCATGGAGAATGCCGCGTGGCAACTCGTGCAGCCGGAACTGGCGGAGGGCGAAACCACCGTCGGTACGCTCGTCAACGTGCGCCATCTTGCCGCGACGCCAGTGGGCGGCCATGTGACAGCCACCGCCGAACTCATCGAAGTTGCCGGTCGCCGGCTGGTCTTCCGTGTCAGCGCCCACGACGATCACCAGTTGATCGGAGAGGGCATTCACGAACGCGCCCGCATCCAGCTCGATAGATTTCTTGCGCGCCTGAATGAGCAGGCCAACAACACCAGTACCGCTGATAGCGCTGAGGCAACTCCGTGAGCAAGGTGCATAGGATGATTGCTGGGGATTGTGCCGGTACGCCGTTTTGCAACTTCCGGCGTGTGCGATACAATACCACTGCCCGCGTGCGCCGAACCAATCAGCACATCATACGTTATACGTCATACAACGCCTGGACTCACGATGAAGTCCCGGCGTGTCAGTAGCATAACCGAACTGAGGCAGGAACTGCGATGTCACTCATCAACATGGCAAAGCGTGAGATCAATTGTAAGATCGTCTATTATGGAATCGGCCTCAGCGGCAAGACGACCAACCTCCACTACATTCACAAGACGGTGAATCCGCGCGACGTTGGCGATATGGTCTCGATTGACACCGAAACCGAACGCACGCTCTATTTCGACTTCCTACCGCTGGACCTCGGCCATATTCACGGCTTTCAGATTCGTTTCCAGCTCTACACTGTGCCCGGGCAGGTGCTTTATCAGCAGACCCGTATCTCCGTCCTTAGAGGGGCAGATTGCGTGGTTTTCGTCGCCGACTCGCAGGCCAGCAAACTGCAAGAGAACATCGAAAGCTGGAATGAACTCAACGAGCAGTTGCGGCGCATGGGCAAGAATCCCGGCGATTTCCCGCTGGTAATGCAGTGGAACAAGCGCGACCTCCCTGATATCCTGCCCGTCCCCGTCCTCGAACAATACCTCAATCCCTATCGCGCGCCCAGCTTCGAGGCCGTCGCCGTAAGCGGGCGCGGTGTGATCGAGAGCCTGCGCGTTGCCATCAACTCGACCTTCCGCCGCCTGGAGCGCGTCTAGTATTTGGATACGGCGGCCTGGCAGCGCAGATAACTACTGGTGGCGCAGACATTCCTGTCTGCGCGCGCTACCATTGGTCGAACCATACAGACAACCGAACGTTGTCCGCACCAAACTGCTCGGCCAACTGCTCCATCATCTTGAACAAGGTAGCCCAACCACCATTCAGGTAGTCTCCTCGTCGCTCTCGCAGCTCGCCTGTCCCTTTCTCATCCCAGTCAATTGAGGCAAGTTCACTCCAAAGCACCCACGTCTCGCCTACCGCCCCACCGTAGTTATCACGATCCTGCTCATAGTAGTACGATGCCCCAGGAGGTGCGCCACGTGCCGGCGCGATGGCTCGAAATCTGCCAACCGCGCTTATCACACTAGGGGCGCCATTACGCAGACCGAACAGGCTAGCGAACATGCCGTACTGACGATGCACAATGTCGTGTATGCGAATAGCGGCTTCCCACCACTCTTCACCCTCTGCTACGCGGGTTTCGACCCACCCATGAATGTCAGCACCCATGCTCGTTTCTGTCCCTACTACTGGCTGCCTCAGCGCTTCTTTTTGCTGTTCTTGCCCTTGCGCCCATTATTGTTGCCGCCAGCCCTGGGCGGATTCTGGCTACCGCCCTTGCTGGATAGCGTGGATGACGTTGCGCTCCGTGTAGCGGCTGGCTGCGTTGGTTTGTGCCCGTTCATCGCTGCTCGCGCCGCGAGATCACGCTGCTGGCTGTGCCCATTGGAGGAACTGGAAGAACCAGTTCTGGACGGCGAGCCTGCGGACGAACGTGCGCCGGTGGCAGGGGGCGCGGGTGGATTCCATCGGTTGCGGGTGCGGCGGAAGAAGTAGAACAGCAGCACAAGCAGTATCAAGAAGGCGACGATTTCTACGATGGTCGTAAGTGGGCCGCTGTTTCCGCCCTGCTCCGGTGGAAAGCGATAGAGATTTGCCGACGCCGCAAAGATCACATACGGCGGATCAGTGTTTGGCACCGACGCTACGGCCAGCACGCGATGCGATAGCCCCGGCGCAACAGTCGCCCAGGTGCGGCCACCATCTGGTGAGCGAATCACATCGGTATTGGTGCCGGCGTATATCCAGCCCAGGATGGTCGGATAAATGGCCAGCGAATAGACCGGCTGCGTCAGGCCGGCGCCAGAGACCTTCCAACTGAGGCCGTTGTCGGTGCTGGCATAGACGCCCTGACTGGTGCCAGCGTAGATCGTCAAACCAGTAAAATTGATGCCGTTCTTGGGCAGCGCCGTCAGCGCATAGACTTCTTTTGGCAGTCCGGTGGAGCGTGCGGTCCAGGTGGCTCCCAAGTCACTCGATGCGAAGATGCCCACACCATCCACAGCGGCATAGAGTGTCTGCGTTGTTGGCTCCCAGAGCAGCGCATTGATATTGGCGGTGGCTGGCAACCCACTATCAGCCATATGCCAGCTTACGCCGGCATCGCGACTGAGAAAGACGCCATGCGCTGTGGTGCCTGCGAAGAGGATGCCCTGGTCCTTCGCCTCCGCCAGCGCCGTCACTGAGTCGCCCTGTGGAAGCCCTGCGCCGTCTGCGCGCCAGGTTGCCGCGTTATTCGTGGAGACGAACAACCCATCGCTCGTGCCCGCGTAGACCGTCCCGTTGTGAATTGAGTCTGCCAGCAGTGCCACCACCGCCGCGTTTTGCGGCAGGCCGGCGCTGGGAACGAGATTAGGTCCTGTATCGCCGCGCGCCACGTACACATAGCCGTTGTTGGACCCGACATAGATGAGCTTGCTAGAGAACGGATCGGTAGTTATCGAGAGAATTGTGCCGCCACGTTCCGGCCCCAGCGATTCCCAGGAGGCTCCCTGCACCAACTGGCAGCCGGCCAGCAGCAGCGCCAATTGACATACGAGCGCCATTCCGACAAACGAGCGTCCACTCCGGCGACGCACCTGTTGCATCTTCTGCTGCTTCCTACCGGCGAACATGCTCACAAACCGGCTGCCACTCATATATTGTTTGCTCCCAAAAGCCTAACAGTTCCACGCAATGACGATTATGGCAGAAACGCCAGTTCGTCGCCCAGGCTACGCTCGCGCGCCAGCGTATAGACCAATCCGGCGGTTGCCACATCTTCGAGCGCGATGCCAAGCGACTTGAAAAGCGTGATACTGCCAGCCTCCGGACGCCCCGGTGTTTTGCCTGAGACGATAGCGCCGAGTTCGACCGCGCGCGTGAAATCGAAGCGCCCTGTCTCAGCGGGAATGATGAGGTCGCCCGCTTCGATCTTCGCCTGATCGAGCGCATCTACGGCGATGACCGCGCTACGTTCGATGGTCGTGTCGTCTACCTCGCGGCGATTGCGCCAGTTCGACCCCATCGCGTTGATATGTGTGCCATCACGCAGCCAGTCTCCTGATAGCACCGGCTCGCGCGCAGTCGTCGCCGTCACCACGATATCTGCTGGCCGCACCGCTTCTTCGGCGCTCGCCACCGGCGTCAGCTTCACACCATCCAGGCCGGGCATCGCCGCCAGCTCTTCACAGAAGCGTTCGCGGCGTTCGGCGTTGCGCCCATACACCAGGACGCTCTGGATGCGGCGAACACTACAAACCGCCATCACCTGCGTATGCGCCTGCCCACCGGTGCCAATGATTCCTAGCGTCTCAGCCTCATTGCGCGCCATGTAGCGCGTCGCCAGCCCGGAGGCCGCGCCGGTGCGCATCTGGCCGAGCCAGTCAGCTTCGATGATGGCGAGGAGCCGTCCATCTTCGCCAGAGTAGAGCATGACGACGAAACGCGCGCCATCTTGCGTGGTGGTATACGCCTTGAAGCCGACCAGTCCCGGCCCCGCCGCTTCTGGGTGGCCTGGCGTCCCAGGCACATAGGCGGAGAGCATGTGCAGCACGCCGCGCGCCTCTGGCAGCACGATACGGCGGCGCGGCTGGTTGCGTGCGTTGCCGCTGCCCTGGGCGCGAAAAGCCGCTTCTAGCACGTTGATCGTCGCGGGCATCGTTAGAACTGCCCGCACATCAGCTTCGCGCAACACCAGCGCCATAGCGAATACTCCTGCGCACGCCCTCGGCTATTCACAGCCGGGGCACGCTGACCTCTAGTTTATAGTTGCTCTGCCTTCGATACAGGCTAGCCGCCGCCAACCGGCGCGAAGAGTTCGATGCGGTCGCCTTCGCGGAGCGGCGTGTCATCACGCAGCACGGCTCCATTGCGGCGAGCCAGCGCCATATCGTCTGGATCGGTGTCCAGCGCATGCGCCAGGTCCACCAACGTGCCGCCGTCCGGCAGGTCCAGGGCGCGCTCCGGCTGGCCGCCGAGCAGATAGCGGCGCAATTCACCGTAGGCAGCAACGGTCACTCGCATCGCAGCTTATCCTTTCCGTGCGCGCAGCAACTCATCTATGGCAGCAACGATGGTCGCGTTCTCTTCGACGGTATTGTAGAAGTTGGGCGAGATACGCAGCAATCCAGGGCGATAGTCCACGATGATGCCGCGCTCGGTGAGACCATGCACCAGTTCATCCGGGCGCTCCAGCCCCAGCATGACGATGGAACTGCGGATGCTGCTATCCAGCGGACTGCGCACCGGCCAGCCTTTCTCCTGCGCGCGGCGAATCAGGTCGTCCGCCAGGAAGCGTGTGCGCTCGCGAATACGCTCAACGCCGATTTCCAGCACGATGTCCAGCGCGGCGCTGGCGGTGTAGATTGGCGCAACGGCAGGAGTTCCGGCTTCCAGGCGTGTGGCGTCGTCGCGGTACTCAAAATCGGTCGTGCGGAACTGGAACTGATCGCGGGCGGCAAACCAACCAGCGACGGTGGGGTGCAGGCGCGGAATCAACTCTTCGCGCACATAGATGAAGGCCAGCCCTGGCCCACCCATCAGCCATTTGAGTGTGCCCGTCACCAGGAAATCAATATCCAGCTTTTTGACATCCAGCGGAATCTGGCCGGTGCCCTGATAGTCGTCCACCAGGAGCAGCGCGCCCTTTGCATGGGCGATCTGCGCCAGGGCGCCGATATCCTGGATATAACCGCTGAGATAAAAGACACGCGAGGTGGCGACAAGGCCGGTGCGCTCATCCACCAGTGGCGCGAAGCTCTCAGCAGGCAGCGTCATGCGGTCCGCGCTTTTGGCGAAAACGACCTCGCTCTGCTGCTTGACGAGCCATTGATAGGCCAGCGTCGGGAAATCCATATCCGCTAGCACGACCTTCTTGCGTTCGCCCAGGTCCAGCCCGCTGGTGATCTCGCTGAGCGCAATCGAGACGTTGGGCGCAATGGCGATTTCATGTGGCTGCGCGCCGATCAACTGCGCGACTTTCGCCCGCACGGCGGCAATTTCGCCGAGCCAGAGACGATACCATGCCTGCGCGCCATGCTCGTTCCACAGCTCCTGAAACCGTGCGAGACCGGCCATCGAGCGGCGCGAGAGTGGTCCCAGCGAGCAGCTATTGAGATAGACCTTGTTTTGCAGGATGGGAAACTCATCGCGATAGCGCAGCAGGTCGCGATGCGGTTCGGCTGACGTGCTGCGAGATTTTGCTGTTTTCGCTGCCGCTGCTGCTGACGTTGTTGCCGCTGTTGCCGCTGTTGCTGCTGTGCCATTTTTTGCGGCGCGCGTCGTGGCTCGTGTGGACCCGTTGGCGGTGGTCGTCTGGCGCTGCTTCGTTGCAGGCTGCGCGCTCTGTGCCGTTCCGCCTGCGCTGGCGGTGGACTTTTTCTGCGACACTGACCCGTATCCTCTCGTTTGCGTCTCGTTTCTGGCGGTTGTTTTAGTCGTCATATCTTTTCTGGCCTCCGGCGGCGCGTGGCCCCGGCCAGCCAATTACGCCAATTGTACCACGACCGCCAGCGCGGGCAATGAGATTTTCCCCTTGCAATTCGCGGCAATTCACGCTTGACAGCTCACATCCACATCATTATGCTTGCATCACCAGGCGTCCGTTTGCCGAAGAAAACTGTATTATGGGCAAAAGTCTGGAGGAGTCGAAAATGCGACGGCTCAGGCCCTTCCTGCCAGCCATCATGATATTTTGTCTGGGGCTATTGGTGCGTATCGTTTATAACCTGGTGGTTGCTGCTGACTATTATCCACTGCATGACTCATTGACCTATCAAACCATCGCATTCAATTTGCTGGATGAACACTGCTTCTGCCTGAAACAAGGGATAACGATCTCGCGCGCACCACTCTGGCCGTTTCTCATCGCCGGTCTTTCGCTGATCGCTGGTCGCGCCAATATCTTCGCCCGCCTCTTTCTCTGCGCGCTGGATGCTGGCACCTGTGTCCTGGTATACCTCTTCGTCCGCGATCTCTTCCAGAACAAACGGCTGGCGCTGCTGGCCGGACTGATCGCCTGCATCTATCCCGCGCTGTATCTCTATACCGGCTGGATGTATACTGAGACGCTCTATACGTTCTTGCAAACGGCAGTGTGCTATTGCGTCTTGCGTATCCAGCAGAGCGAGGGGCAACGGCGCTGGCTCTGGGTGCTGTGCGGGGTGTTGCTGGCGCTGCTGGCGCTGACCCGCCCCAACGGTGTTGTGGTGATTGGGCTGGTCGTTCTGTGGGCGTTGTTCCTAGTCTGGCGCAAACGCCTGCCCAGGCGGGCGCTGCTCGGTGTCGCATTGACCGTGCTGGTGGCCTGCGCCGTCATTGCGCCGTGGACTATCCGCAACTATAACGCCTCACATAGTTTCGTCCTGGTAGCCGGGGGTGATGGCACCGTGTTGCGTGGGGCATACAACAACATCGTCATGACGAATAGGCTCTACCTGGGAAGCTGGTATAGCCCAGGAAAATCTGAGCCGCCGGTGGGGCCGCCGATCAATATCAATCCCTGTCTCGCTCCATGTGAGGTTCTCGTCCAACAAGAAGAGGTTGCCGCTGCCATCAAGTGGGCGACCTCGCATCCTGGCGAACTGCCGCTGCTGTGGTTCTACCATCTGCGCAATTTTTTTACCCCCTATACCCATGAGGCAGATATGCCGATAGATCGTTTTCCCACCCGGCTCCCCTCACACATTGTGAGTGCGATGAGTTACGCATTTCCCATCCCGATCATGCTGCTGGCGGCGCTCGGTCTGATTGTCACGCGACGAAACTACTGGCCGGAACTGCTCTTTGCCTATCTCGTTATGTTGGGGACCATAGGAGAAATCCTGGTCTTCTATGGCAACGCGCGCTTCCGCTCGCCCATCGAGCCACTGTTTATCGTCCTGGCGATGGGAGCGATTCAGTGGCTCTGGCAACGCTGGCAACAATACCAGCGCAGGCGACAAGGCCAGCGCGAACAGAACGAACAACCGGCGGAACTATCAGCCGCAGCGCAATAGCAAGGCTATCCGCTCCACCTAAACAGGCTCACTCTCTCGTGCGGCGCGCAAGAATGTGTTGAGGACGGAGATGAACCGCTCGAATTGCGCGCCCTGTAGCTCATGATGCAGGAAGTGTGTGGCGTCTGGAAATGCGACGTGCTGACCATGCCGCCACGTCGCGTTGATCTGCTCCACCTCTTGCGGCGAAACCGATGGCATACGGTCGCCGCCAGCGGTGAGCAACAATATCGGGCAAGTGATTTGCTCGACGGTTGCGCGCCAGGGCGCTTTCACCGGCAGCGGTGGCACATGATCGAGCACGTCTAGATTGAACTGGGCCTGCGCTTCCAGGTGTGTCGCCAGTTCTTCGCCCGGCCAGTCCAGTGCGCCCGGTGGCAGAAATTGCTGTGAAGCGGCGATGCGCTCTTCCAGTGTTTGCGTGCGCAGGGCAATATGCCAGTTGACCCAGGCGTTATACCAGGCGGTATATCCCGGCCACGGTTCACCTGCGCCTGCCTGGGTTGCCTGTGGCCGCCAGGGCGCCTCGCTCCAGGGCGGGTCTTCGACAACCACTGCGCGCACGAGTTCCGGGGCAGCGGCGGCCACCTGTGCGGCGGTGACAGCGCCATTGGAATAGCCGAACACAATAGGGTGGCGCAAATCGAGCGCAGTGATGGCCGTAACCACATCCTGCGTCAGCAACGCCTGCGAGTAGCCAGTCTCTGGACCGGCGGAGCGGCCATGTCCCCTGGCGTCCAGCATGATGACGTCGTACTGCGGCGCCAGCGCGTTCGCCACGCGCGACCAGCAGGGGCCGTTCTCGGTGAAGCCGTGCAGCAGCAGCAGCGGCGGCTTCTCGCTATCTGCGCCGATGCGGTAGTAGTGCTGGCGGATGCCGTTGGCGAGGACATCGCCCTCGCTCCAGCCCTCACGCCAGGTCTGGTTTGTTGAGGTTGTCATGGTGATCGTCCTCTTCATTCACTCTTGCGCGCAGCGTTCACCTTTTGGATGAAGGCAAAATCTTCCATCGTTGGCGCATCGGCAATCTCGGCGTAGACGCCCTCCGCATAGTTGCGCTGAATCGAGTTCGCCAGCTTCGGATCATCACCGAACCAGTGGGCCATATCCTGCGTCAGCTCGTTCCAGCGGTCGGCAAGCGCCTGTGCCCTGGGATCGGTCGGATCGAGATCGCGGTTGGCGCGCACCTCGCGCACGAGCGCCGTCCAATCTTCCTCGGTCTGTTGAATCACCTCGGCGGGCGTCGCTTTGCCAATTTCCGCCAAACGCTGTTGTAGTTCGTCGCGTGTATAGTATTCGCTCATCTGTTCACCTCGGAGTTTCATCTCCGCCTGGATGGACGCTGAGGCGCTGGCAACCAGTTCCCATGCCCACTCGCCGGTCATCTGTCGCCGCTCTAATAGCTCGCCCAGCACAGTCTCGATACGTTCGAGTTCGTCAATGCGGTCGCGCAGCACGCGCCGCTGGATACGGAGAGAGGCTTCAACATCGAAATCCGGGCGGCTGAGCAGGTCGCAGACCTGATCGAGCGAAAATCCCAGGAAGCGCAATGTCAAAATCTGTTGCAGGCGTAGCAGGTCCGCGTCGTTATAGAGCCGGTATCCAGCCTCCGACCGGCCAGAAGGTGGCAAGAGTTCAATTTCGTCGTAATGGTGCAACGTCCGGATCGAAACACCAGTTAGCGCCGCAACCTCGCCCACGCGATACAAGCGTTCTCGTGACACAGCCATTAGCTCGCCTCTCCTTTCTCCATAGAGCAGCATAAACCCTCACGTTACGTGAGGGTCAAGGGAGAAAGATGGGGAAATCTGATAGATATGGGGTCCTCGTCCCCTGCCCGTTTTCCCGCGAGGGCGGGGGAACGAAACACAAAAACGCGGCCACCAGGCATTCTTGGTGGCCGCGTTTGCTAGAGAGGCTGATTTCGATTGTAGCGCAGGATATGCAAATAATTAGGCCGTGACGGGTACGCGCTCAATAATTTGCGCGTCAATCTCGATGTTGACCTTATCGCTGACCAGTACGCCGCCGCTCTCCAGCGCGACGTTCCAGTTCAGGCCGAAGTCCTTGCGGCTGATGGCGGCGCGCACCGTGAAACCGGCGCGGCGATTGCCCTGCATGTCGGTCGTCAGCCCTTCCAGGGTAGCCGTCAGTGGCACTTCGCGGGTGACGCCGTGCAGCGTCAGATCGCCATAGATACGGTATTCGTCGTCGCTGAGCTTCTCCACGCGCGTACTCTTATACGTCATCGTCGGATACTTCTCCTGCTCGAAGAAGTCGGCGGTCTTGAGGTGGCCGTCGCGGTTGGCGTCGCCAGTGGTGATGCTGCTGACATCAACCGTTACATCCACGCTGGATGCGGCAGGGTTCTGCTCGTCAATATCGAATGTGCCGGAGAAGGTGTTGAAGCGACCGCGTACCGTCGAGATCATCATGTGCTTGACGGCGAAGCCGATCTGCGAATGAGTGGTATCGAGCAACCAGGACATGTTGTGTATTCCTCCAATGGGAACAGGTTGTGGAGGCATGGGACATCATCCATGCTTCACTTTTGTTAGTAGCTACAATAAGTATAGTTCTAAACGGTGTGTCTTGTCAAGAGGTGGCACAAAATTCGTTTATGAGTAAACAATTTGGATGTAGGGGAATCAGTCCAGCGCGTGATCCAGCTTGGTGAGCAGCGTGCGCAGTTGGCGCTGTTCTTCTGGCGAGAGCGCGGCGAGCTGGCGCGCGAGCATTGCTTCGTGTGCGGGAATGATGCTGGCGTAGAGGGCGTGTCCCTTCTCGGTGAGCGAGAGGCGCATCGTGCGCCCCTGCGCGCAGCGCCGCACCAGGCCGCGCTGCTCCATCTTCTCAATGAGTTGCGAGATATTGCCTTTGGTCACGAGCAAATGATCCGCCAGTTCTTGCTGGGTCAGCCCATCGTGCTTGCCCACCTGCGCCAGCACATCGAACTGCGCCATGCTGAGGTCCGAACAACGCATTTGCTCGGCGCCCTTGCGGTCTATCTTTTGGAAGACACGCATCAACCGCAGCCACGCCACCAGCGCACCGCGCCGCGCCTCATTGTCTACCATCTGTTCGTCGTGTTTCATGTCTTTAGTTTAGCACTAAACAAATATTCATGTCAAGCAGCGTTGCTCTCTTGATCTTTTCAGTATAGCATGTCAGCGTAGATGGCAAGGATTAGGCATTATCCTTATGATTGTCGTCTGGCTCATTTGCCGTTGGTGGCGTGCCGGCCATCGGCAGCGGCTTGCGGGTGGTGCGCTTCTGGATGGTGATTGGCGCTGGCTGCATCGGCGTAGCTGGCTGGATTGGCTGCGCTTGCGGCACTGATTGCGTTGGCGAAAACATAGTGAGCGGTTTGCGCGCAGGCTTGGCTGGTTTCCCGGTCGTCGCGGCGGGAGGGAGTGCTGGCGCTTCCAATACCTGCCAGTTGGCGGCTGCCTGATCCATCAGTTCGATGAGCCGCTGCAACCTGGCGATGACGTTGGTGATGTTGGTGCGCTGGCGCGCGTAGCCGTCGGCGTGCAGCTCGCGCACCCAGGCTTGCAGGTCCTCATCCTCCAAGTCATACCATTTGAGGTCGGCTTGCAGGCGCACATGCACCTTGTACGCCGGATCGAAGAGCTTGCGTCCTGGTGTTGCCGGTTCGCTATCCGCTGGGGTCATCTCGCGCGTCTCTTCGTCAGCATGTAACTCGGCGTAGAGCGCATCGAGGTCCTTCATCTTGTAAAAGTTGCCTTTGCCGACGCCTGGATAGGCGCGCAGCCGCTTCTCTTGCACAAAGGAGAGCAGTGTATCGCGGTCCACACCGAGCCTGCGCAGTGCCTCACCCTCATCCACAAAGGCGAAACGCGATGTCTGGTTAATCATAGGTCTGTTATTTCTTCTGCTGTGTTCGTTGCTGTCTCGCCGGATTGCTCCTGCCCATCCGGTTGCTGATGCTCATAAAAGACGAGCAGCGTACTACCATAGCGGCGTTCGTCGCTACGCCGGAGCCGCCGCAACGTCAGCGCATCCAGGTCGCCGTGTTCGCGCGGATGCACCTGAGCGATCACCAAGCCGCCCGGCTCCGTCAGCGGCGCAGCGTCTAGTTGGGCAACAGCCTGCGCCGCCATGCCATGATACTGCGGCGGCGCTACATATACTATATCGTAACGTTTGCCGCTGGTGTAGGCGCGTTCCAGGAAGGCGAAGGCATCGCTACGCAGCACCTCGGCTCTGTCGGTGAAGCGGGTGATGGCGAGATTCTCACGGATACATTTGAGGGCTTCGGGACCAAGCTCCACGAAGGTCGCAAACGTCGCGCCACGGCTGAGCGCCTCAATGCCGATGCTGCCGGTGCCGCCGAAGAGATCGAGGAAACGCGTATCGCGGATGCGCGGCGCGAGGATGTCGAAGAGCGCCGTCTTCACACGGTCCATCACTGGGCGTGTGCCCGGCGTGGTGGGTGATTTGAGCTTGCGGCCTTTGGCGCTGCCCGCGACGACGCGCATGCTAGTCGCCTCCCGCCGGGCGGGCGCTTGTCCGGCTGCGCGGGGTAGTCGAGCGTGGCGTTGCCGGTTTGCTGGCGGCGTTTCTGCCAGCAGGCGGCGCTGGCGCATCGGTGGTAGCTGTTGCCTGTGCCGCCGCGCGCTCGCGTTCGGCGCGCAGCGCCGCCAGCACCAGCGCGGCATCCTCGCGGAAGGAGTCGCGCTTGCCCCAACTGAGCAGCGTATCGAGTTGTTCAGCGCCCAGCCGTTCGGCGGAGACCCGCCAGAGTCCCTGCACCAACGCTTTGGCCTCCGGCTCGCCCAGTTCGCTGACGACGATATTGCGATAGGCGGCGCGTTGCTGTGTGGTGGGCGTGCCGCCGCTGGCAATGCCGCGCATATGACCAATGATCTGCAAGGCGCGAGCGCGCATATCGCCGTTCACTGGCTGCGCGGGCGGCATTGCAATCTCCTCCAACTCCTCCGCTGGTGGCGTAGCGGGCGCCGTCCGGCGGGCGGCTGACCGGCTTGCTGGCGCGGCGGGCGGGGCCGGTAGCGCGCCGAAGTCTGGCACGTCGTCGAGATCGAACGCATCGTCATCGTCGCCAAAGCCATCGTCAGGCATGGCTCCTGCATCAATAGACTCACCAGATGCCACAAACTCATCTTCTAGAACATCGTCGCCATCCACGCTGAACGTCACATCGAGGTCATCGTCTTCCTCCTCGAAATAGCGCGCTGGCGTAGAGGGTAGCGTCGCACTGGCTGCGCGTGATGAGGATGCTGTAGCTGGCGGCGTAGAAGCAGCGGCGGGCGCGGATGAAGCAGCGGAGTTGCCAGGGTTGCCGGAGCGCAGCGATTGGCGGCGCAGCATTTCCAGCGCCTCGCGCAGATTGAGACCAGAGAGCGACTTCACGCCCAGTTGTTCCATCGCCTGTTTGGGCGTCAGATTGAGTTCGCTCTGCGCCGCCGCAATGAAATCTTTCACCGAAAGCGGAACAGGCGGCGTAGCTGACTTCTCCGGCGCAGGCGCGGCTGGCTTAGCGAGCGGTCCGCTGGCAGTTGCACGGACGGGCGGTGTGGTGGAGGCAGCGGGTGACTGCTCACGCTGCGGGGCTGTGGCGCGCGCTGGTGTGGACGGGGCGGCTGGGACGGCTGGCGCTTCCTTCACGGTGTGCGTTGCGGGTGGCGTTGAGGCGGATGGCGTTGCGGGAGCAATCGCAGGCGCGGGGTGGGCAGCCGCAAGGGGCGCTGTGCCGGTGAGCAAGGCCACCTGTGCATCCAGGTGGCGCGAGAGGCGCTGCATACCAGCGTCCGCCTCGCTCAGCAGCGCCTCCACCTCATCGGCGGTGGCGCCGGGACGCACCGGCACGGCCATCTCAATAGTGCGCGTCTGTCCTTGCACGGTCAATGTCACCGACTGGCGCAGCCAGATATGCTCGCCATCGTTCTGCATTGGATATCCCACGATGTTTGCCTCACTTTTTCCCGCCATACATCCGCCACGCTGCGCTACACCAACATTCCGCCACACATTCCCACAGCGCATTATACTACTGTAGTGACGAGCAGGTCAGGCATCCCGGCCACAGAGGATGGCAACAACGGCTATGCGGAAGCGGCCTGTTTCCGCGCAGCGGAGCATCGTGCTATACTCTCCGGCAATGGCGCTATCGTATTCCGAAACATACCAGTGTCATCTGCGAGGGATGATGAGGAGGCGATCATGGAGCGGATACTCGCCAGCGATGAGGAACAACAGGGCGATAGCGACGCGCGTACAGATGTTGCGGATAGACTGACCCAGGCTGCTGGCGATGATACACGGCCAGGCGAGGATGCGCCAATGCAGCAGGTGCGAATAGCGATTCTGGGCACTGGATTTTCCGGGCTGGGCATGGCGATTCGTCTGAAACAGCGCGGCTACGATGATTTCGTTGTCATCGAGCGGGCGACGGATATCGGCGGGACATGGCGCGACAATACCTATCCCGGCTGCGCCTGCGATATCCCGTCGCATCTCTATTCTTTCTCGTTTGCGCTCAATCCCAATTGGAGCCGCGCCTATTCGCCGCAGAGCGAGATACAGGCGTACCTGCGCGAGTGCGCTGAACGCTACGGCATACTGCCGCACATTCGCTGGAACTGCGAACTGCTCAACGCCACCTGGAACGACAGCAATCAACGCTGGCAGCTCACCACAAGCCAGGGTCGCATGACCGCTACGTTGCTCATTCTGGGCAATGGGCCGCTCAACGAAGCGTCGCTGCCCGCCATCCCTGGCATCGAATCTTTCGTGGGCACGATTTTCCACTCCTCGCAGTGGCGACATGACTATGACCTGACCGGCAAGCGCGTGGCGGTGATCGGCACCGGCGCCTCCTCGATCCAGTTGATTCCGCATATCCAGCCACGGGTGAGCCAACTCACGCTCTTCCAGCGCACACCGCCGTGGGTTGTTCCCCGGCGCGATCATCCGATTCCCGGCTGGCAGCGCGCGTTGTTCCGCCGGTTGCCCATCACACAGCATATCGCCCGCGCCATTATCTATTTTCAGCGCGAATTCATGGCGCTCGCCTTCGTCTATCGGCCTCAGATGATGCGCGCCGCTGAACGTCTCGCCCGCCGCCATCTGGAGGCGCAGGTGGCAGACCCGGCGCTGCGCGAGAAGCTGACGCCGCGCTATGTGATGGGCTGCAAGCGTGTCCTGCTCTCCGACGACTTCTATCCGGCGCTCACCCAACCCAATGTCGAGGTCATCACCGAACGCATCCGCGAGGTGCGGCCCCACAGCATCGTGACGACGGATGGCAACGAACATGAGGTTGACGCGATCATCTGTGCCACTGGCTTCCATGTGACCGATACAAAGCTGCCGGAGTTCATCTGCGGGCGCGATGGTCGCTCGCTCGGCGAGGTCTGGCAGGCGGGGCCAAGCGCCTACAAAGGCACAGCGGTCGCTGGATTCCCCAATCTCTTTTTGCTCATCGGGCCGAACACCGGCCTGGGGCACAATTCAATGGTCTATATGATCGAGTCGCAGATCACGTATATCCTGGGCTGTCTGCGGCTGCTGGACCGGCGGGGCCTGCAAGCCGTGGAAATACGCCCAGAGGCACAGGAAACATTCAATGCGCAGGTGCAGCAGCGCATGCAGGGTACCGTCTGGACCTCCGGCTGTGCGAGTTGGTATCTCGACGCGCATGGGCGCAACTCAACGCTCTGGCCGGGCTTTACCTGGCTCTTCCGGCGTGCCACCCGTCGTTTCGATGCAGCGCGTTACCAGCTCATTTCTCGCCAATCCAACGAGGCGCCTGCGATGGCAGTGCCGGCGAACACTTCGCTCTGAGCGGCGCACTGCCAGCAGGAATGGTGGCGCGGCTCTATTTCTATTTTCCTTGATATCTCAACTATCCTCCCGTATGCCTTGTTTCATCATGTTTCGTCTTGTTTTCAGCGCATGATGCGAGCGAGCCTATTGACAGGAATACCACATGCTTGTACACTGGTGCGGACCTCATTGCCAAATTGCCAATGCACATGCGCAGGCACGAGGTTGCACGGCAGGGAGCATTATTGGAGGAAGGGCACGAAACAACACTGCGATGCACCATGCGCATGGTTTCTGCCGGCTATGTGCGTGGCATGGGGGGAGCAGGTTCCACTTTGAGCCTGCCAGTAGATGAGATGGCGCGCTGCCATCTCTCTAGAGGAGAGACATCAGGTTGAAACATCACCGCAAGTTTCTGCTGGCCGGTATTGCGCCCGTTGCCAGCACCCTGGCGATCCTGGCCCTGGTTTTCGTGTTTGTCGTGAACTCTGTCGGCGCTGCACCCGCGACAGCCGCCGCTCACGTTGCCAATGGGCGCCATGCGCTCGGCATACGCGGGCATGTCCCTGCGGTCAATGAGTCGCGCACGAGTACTCCGAAACTGCGCTATCACGGCGGCCCCGTCATGCAGGCGCAGGAAGTCAGCTATGCGATCTTCTGGGAGCCGTCTGGCTGGACAGTCAGTTCGACGTATAACAGCCTGATCGAACGCTGGTTCGGCGATGTCGGCGGCAGCGTGCTCTATAACAACAATACGCAGTATTATCAAGTGGTGAGCGGCACACGCCAGCACATAGTCAACAAATCCAGCCTCGGCGCTGCCTGGATAGACACCGCCGCCTACCCAGCCTCTGGCTGCACCGATACCATCACGCCGAAAGAATGCCTCACCGATGCGCAGATTCAGGCTGAGGTGACGCATGCGATCAGCGTCAATGGGTGGACTGCCGGCCTGAACCATGAATTCTTCGTCTTCACGGCCAAGAACGTTGGCTCCTGCTTCGATAGCTCCAGCACCACCTGCGCCTTCTCCTATTACTGCGCCTACCATGGCAACTATACCAGCGGCGGATCGCCGGTAATCTACGCTAACATGCCCTATACCGGCACGGACCTGACGGCCTGCGGCGTTTCGACGACGCCGAACAACGACATTGACGCCGATAGCACGATCAATGTTACCAGCCACGAGCAGATGGAATCCGTCACTGATCCCGAACCCAATAGCGCCTGGGCGGATAGCAGCGGTGCCGAGATTGGCGACAAGTGTGCCTGGATGTTCGGCTCGGTGACGCTCGACGGTAATAAAGCCAATGTCCAGTTCAACGGCCACTTCTATATCGTGCAGCAAGAGTTCGATAACAAAGTGGATGGTTGTGTCCTGAAGGGGCCATAGCCGCTCGCTTTCGCACGTCCTTCCTTCTTCGCATCATGAGAGCCACGGCATTGGTCTGCATCTGTGCCGTGGTTCTCTTTGCGATTATGAGACTTATCCAGATGCGCCGCTGCACAATTTGCTATTGTGGGCATGGCTGGCCTAGCCTATAGAGTGAGCGTTATATGGGCTGGGAGGGTGTTTGAGCATGGACAAATTGCTACCGGAGAACCAACAGCAGCAGACAGAGCCATTGGACGAAGACGCAGGCGTGGGCATGGATGGCTGGGAAAGCGAACCGCAAACGATAGATGCGGAAACGCTGGTCAATCGCCGCTCCTCGCCACGCAAGCGCGCCTTTCAACTGGGGCTGGCGCTGCTGTTGTTGGTAATCGTCCTGGCGCTGTTTCGCTCGGTAATTGTGCCATCACATACTCCCAATACCGACCTGCCCAATCTGCCCAATGGTTCGCAACTGGTGGCCATCTCCGCCAATGTCTCCTATGGCACAGTGACGATTGATGGCAAGCCACTATCAGGCGGTCCGCCGTATATTTTTCGCCCGGTCTTCGGCGGCAGCGATACCGTCACCTACTCCGCGCCGCCATTCCTGTCGGAAACCTGCCATGTCTCCTGGGACCGTGACGGTGGCTTTGACGGACCGAATTCAGGCGAACCCTGTATAAACTCGAGCACCGGCGCGGCCAGCGTCACGCCGTTCGCGCATCAGAAGGCGGTCATCTCCAACGTCCTCTATTTTCAGTTTGGCGAAAGCGCCCTGCCCGCCAACCTCAAAGCGCTGGCAGAGACGTTGGTTCGCCAGATTGTGGTCCCTGCGTCGGGCAGGATCACGATTCCAGCAGGCGAGTATTACGGCGCAGGGCAGGACGACAAGGGACAGATCATCAGCCGCATCGCAACCACCCCGCTCACCGAAACCGCCTTACTGCAAATCCCTGGCCCTGGGCTGCTTTCGCCAAGCTTGCCCTGCCAGGATGTGATCTGTCCACAGGACCCCTCGGTTTTCGATCAAAGCCAGTTGGCGCCATCACCAGGAAACGCCTGGAACATTGTGATTCCCTTGATCTTTCAGTGGCAGATACAGACACAGGATGGACAGATCATCGAGGCGTATACCGATCATGCGGGCGCGTCGGTCTCGCTCTCGTTGGGCCTGGATGAGAGCGGTAACTGGCAGCTCATTCAGCCCAATTCACTTTCGTCACTTCATGAGGATGAACGGGTGCAATTCTCACAAACCGTCTGTTCAGATGGCACGAATGCGCTTTCCGGCGCCTTGCAGGATCATCAGGCGTATTCGCAGGATATTGCAATAGAGCCGGACACCTCTGACCTCGGCTTGAATGGCTGCGTCATCCGCATCGTCAAGTTCAATAACAGCACCAATAGCACTTCCCTTATCGGCACCGCCATCTGGCGCTTTGGCGTCTTGCTGGCCGCCGATGCCACAACCCACAATCTGTATCCCTGGCTGCCGCTCGCGCCACAATCCGAGGTAGATGCAGTCACCAATGTGACGGCAGCAGCTTCCTGAAAGTACGAACGTACCCATTCGACCGCTATAACCTGATGAGCAATTGTTTCTACGGCGGATTCTACGGCTGTTTCTACGAGTGAAAATGCGAATCGCCCGTGGCGTTTGCGCCTGTTTGGAGCTACACTGAACACAGTCTATCGCTCGCCAGGAGAGCGCAAATGGCGAAATACGCTTCTCTAGAGTAGAAACGGGAGCATTATGTTTGTTCTAGTGCATTTTCCTAGAAGATGCAGAGATTACCTGCGATTGAAACATCTCATCTTGCATCTCATAGTAGGCGCCATGCTCTCCAGTAGTGTGCTTGTAGGTTGTGCTGCGCAATCCGCAGGCAATAGCTCGCCCACTCCCATAGCATCTCTGTATCTACTGCTCAATGCGACTGCAACCAGCGCTCCCATCGTTGTAGCGCTTGACTCACACAATGGCCGGGTGGCATGGCAGCATACGCTTGAAACACCCAACGCTGTGATGACTGCCACCTTCAAGCCGTTTTTGCAGGACGGCCTCGTCTATGTAGGAGGCAATTCTGAAGTGCAGGCAACGGGAACACATCAGGGAGTATTGGAGGCGCTTGATCCTTCCACTGGGAAGACGCGGTGGCGACACGAGGCAGGCGTTGAGCTGGAAGGTGCGCCAACGGTCGCCAATGGAGTCGTCTATCTCGGTTCCAGTGTATTGCAAGAACATGCAGCAGTGCCAAGTGGTCAGATAGAGTCACTTGACAGCCAGAACGGTTCAGTGCGCTGGCAGAAGGCGTTGAACGATATCCCCGCCACTCCACTTCTGATGAATGGGCACTTATTCGTGATGACAAATCAACTGTCAGGGTTTGAGGGGCATATTCTAGCGCTTAACACCACTGATGGTTCGGTAATCTGGGATTATGCTTCAGATGTGCCGCTTTCGGGCGGTGGCGAAACAGACCTCGGTGGACCAACTCCTCCGGTGATCGTTGGTCAACATATCTATGTTCAAGCTACCGAACGTAATGTAGATGGCACAGCGAATCTCCTGCTACTCGCCATTAATATAGGGAATGGTAGCGTCGCCTGGCAGTATGCAACAGGAGGCATTTCCACGACACCAGCATCTGATCAAAGTGGTAATACACTGTGCGTCAGCACATTCGTGCAAACAGGAGACGCAGGCACTGTCGTTGGATTAGCGGCCACCAGTGGACATGTGCTTTGGAATATCGCCGTTCAGGGAAGCGCCTCACCCTGCGTCGCAGAGGGAACGACCTTCTACTTTGACGAACGGAGCGCAGATGGGGCAAGTGGAAACGCCCTTGCGCTGAACAGCCAGGATGGACGGCAAGTATGGAAAAACGCCATCAGCGCACCCCTTGATGGATACGGTCTACTGCCACCCATCCTGGCCGATGGGCTAGTCATCCCTATCTTGGAAGAAGGGCATGTTGTTGTGTTGCGGGCGATAGATGGGAAACAACTCTGGCAGCATGATATTGCTACGACTTCACAGGATGTCAGCGGCAGCCAGCTTTATCTCAGTGAAAATCAGCAAGGCCAGCGCCTGCTCGCCGCGTATGATCTCCGTACAGGCGCCCGTCTCTGGGATTACTCGATTGGGCACGCCTGAGTAGCGGAACGTTCGCGCGTTACCGTGTCGTCACGCTATGCGCGGGCGACGACACGGCGCAGCGCGGTGCGGAAGGCAGCGCCATAGATGCTCGGATGCTTGCCGAGCAGGTTGCGCACGACGCCGAAGAAGCTGCTGTCCATGCTGATGATCGGCGTTTCCAGCAGGGTTTGCTGCAAGACGCGGAGCCCCTCCGGCGAGCCGAACAGTCCGTAGAGCATAGCGACATCAGCATTCGACCCCATACGGTCCAGCACCCAGCGAATCCAGTCTTCGATCTGAAGATAGTGACCCATGCGCCCGGCCTGCGCGAAATCGCGCAGATAGTTCTTCACCGCGCCTTTGGTGCCGTTGAGAACTTCGTTGGAGACGGCCTGCCCTGCCAGCCGCCCGCTGATGAGCGCCGGATAGATGCCGCCGCCGGTGGCCGCGCCGCAGAGTCCGGCGGCGTCGCCCAGCAGCAGCGCGCGCCCGCGTTCATCGTCGCGGTAGACTTTGCGCAGCCGTCCGCCCGTCGGGATGATGCCTCCCTTGCGTTCGATCACGCGCATATTGCTGAGGTCCGCGACATCCGCGAAGACTGTCTGTGCGACTTTGAGCGAGGCAGACGGCTTGAACTCACGCATGTGTCCCGCCACTCCCAGCGCGACGATATCACCATGCGGCGCCAGCCAAACACAATAGCCGGGGGCCAGCTTGTGGTCCATTACCAGGTAAAATGTCTCGCGGCTCAGTTCGACATTCTCGACTAGCCATTCTGCGCCAGCCAGGAAATGCGTGTTCTGGTCTAAGCCCATGCTCTGCGCAACCGTTGACTTCGCGCCGTCCGCGCCAATCAGGAAACGCGCATACACATCGCTGGCTGGCGCACGGGAAGCCGCGCCGCCGCCCTCGCTGGCTGAGGGGCTGCCAATCGAGACACGCATCAGGCCATCGGCAGAGCGCACAGCCCCCAGGAATGGTGAGCCACAGCGAATCGTCGCACCGCGTGCCGTAGCTTCGCCGGCCATCCAGCGCAACATGCCGGGGACATCCGCCATGTAGAAGCGAAAGGCTTTGGCGGCGATTTCGATGGGCTTCTGGTCGGGCGTCTGGATGCGCACACGCCGCACGGAGTTCATCAGATAGCGCGCGGGCACATCCAATACATCCAGCACATCGCTGAAGAGAACGCCGGTCGTGCGGACCACGCTGCCAACCTCAGCGTCGCGTTCCAGCACCAGCACACGTAGCCCGCGCGCCGCCGCGACACTGGCGAAGCTGAGGCCGGCGAAACTGGCGCCGACAACGATGACATCATAGATATCGTGACTATCGTTGCCACTGGCAGATACATCAGCCGGTTGGCTCGAAGGAGCAGGCATCACGCATCCCTTTCTCTTACGTTTGGGAGTGTTTCGCGTACAACGTCTCTTCCATTGCGTCACACAGCGCATGCCGATGGCAAGTATGAGCCATCACAGACAAGAGCAGCAGAGCCTATGATTCCTGGCTCCGCTGCTCTCCATTGCTCCCAATAACGCGATTCAGGCGTCGGTCGCATCCGGCGGGAAGATCAGTTCAGGCGGCGCAACAAGCCGCTCTGCTGCCTGCGCCACCGCCGACAGCAGGGCCTCGCGCTCGAAGGGCTTTGGCAGCACCCGGATCGAGAGGTGTCGCAAGAGATCAATGAAACTATCCGGGAACGTCGCCGAATTTGCCGAGATGACGATATAGTCGTGCGCCAGCAATGCTCCGCCAGCATCGGTGACGGCCTGCAAAACTTCCATGCCGTCCATATTCGGCATCTGATAATCCAGCAAAACGACCAATGGTTCTGCGCTCGAACGCAGAGCCGCCAATCCCTCCACTCCATCGGCGGCTTCGATGATATCGTAGCCTGCGGGTTGGAGAATCGCGCGAATGAGTTGCCTGAGCGTGAAGCTATCATCTACAACGAGAACGTGAGTCATCTGCCCTAATACCTTTCCATCCCACCCCCGCGAAGGAGATCCAAAATCTCCCTCTCACCGCTGGCCCTTGCTGGCGGCGGTGGCCCTTATCATGGACAACCACAGCTATCAACCAGCACGTGTATAGAAGCAGACGAATTCGTCAGGCCAGCATAACGGGAACAGCCGAAGTGGTGAGGCATTATCCCCCTATACTCCTAGTCGCTCACCCATTCTACTGAGCGCCGGTCAGACGACTGACCAGCGCCTTGTAGAAATCGCTCGGGTCGAGTCGCTCCGGCAGCCCGGCGACCTGCCCATCGCCAGGCTCGACAATCATCCACGCGCCGTCATCACGGCGGCGCGCGACATCCAGCGTAAAGAAGCGGCTCCGCACCCGTTGTATATTCCCGGCAAAGAGCGTCTCCGGCGGCAACTCAGCGTCGTCATAGTCGCCCTCCTCCCAGTAGGCGGTTCGCGTCAACATTGCACCATCGAGGATGAAGCAGCGATATTCACGGGTAAGCGGCATACCGCTGCGCGAGTGCGCGCCAAGCGGCTCGAATGCCACATATTCGCGGAATACCAGCCCCTCGTTCAGGTCCTCGCCCTGCAACTCGATGAAGCGACGCACGACGCGCTCAACGGCCTGACGGTCGCTCGTCGATGGGATAAAGCAGGCCTCTGCCCACTCATGCTTACGCGACTTCACGTAATCTTTCAGCACGACAGGCGCAGCGCCGAACACCTGCAACGCCAGCATGATGGCATTGAAGTCGGGTTCACGCGATTCAACTAACGGCAGCCAGACGGTACGCGGCGTGTGATCCGCAATGGCGGTGTAGCACTCCGGTAGATAATGACAGAAGCGGTACGCCTCCGGTGAGTTGATCAGATGCAGGTTGCGTTCAGCCAGCGCCGCATAGAGGCGGCGATAGTCTGCTGGACACAGCATCCAGCCACGGTAGATTGCCAGCGTTGGCTCGACGGCGGGCGCGACACGGCGCACTGCGCGCTTGGCCTGCTGCTCCTGAACCAGCGCCTCATAACTGATGAGCGCATAATCCAGACCAGCGTGCGTCGCAGCGGCACATTCAGGCGCGTAGATTGGGTCTATTTGGGTGGGATGCAACGGGTCGGCGCAATAGATCAGGCGAATCGCTGGCATGATGCCTCACTTTCCGGCGTAAGCTCGCCATGCTCTCGCAGGTACGAGAAGGCGGCGTATTGCTGGCCTCACCAGGACACTCTATACTGAAATAGACAGGTATTATGATATACGCTCGCAAGCGTAATGTCCTGGTAATGTTTTGCTGGTAGTGTACAGAGGATAGACGGCCATGAACGATGAGGCGCGCACGCCAACGGAGACAAACTGGCAACTCGATTGGGGTCGCCTGTTGCGCACGGCGCGCCAGGTGGCCGGTATGAGTCTGAGCGAACTCAGCGCGGCCACCGGCATCTCGAAGGGGCATCTCTCGAAGCTGGAATCCGGCTATGAAGCGGCGCAGAACCCCTCGCGGGCGACGCTGGCGGCGCTGGCGCGCGCGCTGCCGAGCTTTGGGCCGCTGGCGCACACGCTAGAGCCAGCGCAGATGACCAGCGGCCTCGCGCTTGGCGTGGCGGCGCCAGAGCTACCGGAGGTGGCTCCCGACGAGCAGGGGACGGTGAGCGAATCGCCGGTCAGCCTGGGCTGGCGTGAGCTGGAGGTGGTGCTGGCGCTGCTGACGCTGGAACAGGCGGCGGTGACGCAGCCGCTGACTGCGCTGTTGATTGCGCGCGCGCTCAACCGGCCAGTCGCCAGCGTCGCGCCGACCATCGAGCAATTGATCGCGATGGGCGTCCTCGACGCCTGCCCGCCACACCGGCAAAGTGGACCCGTCACCTATCGGCGCGCGCCGGAGTTCGAGGCGCGGGTGGGCATCGCACGGGTGGGCGATGTGCTGGTGCTTGCCGCCGCGTTGCTCTCGCAGGCGCCGCTGCTTTCGCGCCGCGCTTCCAGCGAAGAGACGCGCGTGAAACTCTGGAACGAACGATAAAGAGGGTAGAACAACCTATTACCTGCGACTCTCTACTGCGCAGGATGAAGAAACATACTGTGCTATCCCAGCTATCCCAAAAGGGCAAAACGCATGGATACCAATACACCAGATATGCCTGATTCGCCTGATACATCAGAAACCAGATCGGCATCAGATGGGGATGATGCGCCTGATTCGTCCGATAGAACTGATGCAGCCAATACGCCAGCCGTGCGCCGCACGATTCGCGGCGGTGCACCATCGCCGCAGCGGTCCGCTGCGCCATCTGCACAATCCGCAGGCTTAGCGCGCATGCCAGGGGTGACGCAGAGTGCAATCATTAGCAGTATCATCGCCGTTCTGATGGCGCTGCTGGCGCGCTTTCTCCTGAATATCAGCACACCGGCGGAAATCTTTGGCGACCGGCTGACCCGCTTCATTCCGCTGCCTGTGTTCTCGCAAATGCTTAATCTCTTTGGCACGAGTACCAAGCATCTGTATTTCGGCGGTCTGCTGCTGGCGGAGGCGGTGGTGACGGCGCTGGCGGGCATCCTCTACTGGCGGGCGCGCGCCGCCCTCATCACGCGCGCGCCGCGCATCGGGCGGGCGCTGGCTCCCCAAGATGTGCCTGATTTCTATGAAGTGCCGATCATTGCGGTGGTCTTCTGGCTGGTTTCCGCAGGCATCATTGCGTCGCTGCTGGGTGGTGGCTTTTTCGGTGCGGCGTTGATCGGCGGCTGGACCGGCACGCTGGCGTCGCAGGTGGCGCCGAATATCGCTTTCGCCATCGCCTTCGTTATCTTCCTGCGCCGCGCCGCTACACTGCCCGAACGCGCCACTCCGGCGCAGATGGCGCTGTCACGCCGCCGCTTGTTCCGGCAGATTGGTTTCGGCGCGCTGGTGATTGCAGGCGGCGCGCTCGCCTGGGACTTCATTTCAACGGGAGCCGCAGGACTGCTGGGCATCGGCAGCAACAACGAGCCGCCGCTCCAGGTGGGGCAGGTGCCGGACCGCATCGTGCCGCCTCCGGCGCCCGCGTATGGCCCCTGGACGGCGGTTCCCGGGCAGACGCCGGAAGTGACCAACACCAATGACTTTTATTACGTCTCAAAGAATCTGGCTGCCGACCCACAAATTGACGCGAGCAGTTGGAATCTTCAGATCACCGGCCTCGTCGAGAGGCCGTATAGCCTTTCATACGATGAATTGCGCGCGCTGCCGCAGATCGAGCGGTACCACACACTCGAATGTATCAGCAACGAGGTGGGCGGCAACCTGATGAGCAATGCGCGTTTCGTTGGCGCGAGCCTCGCCGATATGCTTCAGCACGCGGGCATCAAGAACGGCGCCAGCGATCTGATCTTCCACGCGGCGGACGGGTATAGCGATTCATTGCATATGAGCCAGGCGCTCGACCCGCGCTCACTCGTCGTCTATGAGATCAACGGCGAGGCATTGCCACAGCCACATGGCTACCCCGCGCGGCTGCTCATCCCCGGCCTCTATGGCATGAAGAACGGCAAGTGGCTTTCCTCGCTGGAAGTCGGCTCTGGCAGCTACACCGGCTACTGGGAGGAGCGCGGCTGGACGAATGAGGCGCACGTCAAAACCATGTCGCGCATTGATATTCCCCACGCCAATGATTTGCTGCTGGCGAAACCGATGTATATCGCTGGCGTCGCCTTCGCCGCCGACCGTGGCATCGCGCGGGTGGATGTTTCCACCGATAGCGGCCAGACCTGGCAGACGGCGACGCTGCGCCGCCCGCTCGGCAACCTCACTTGGGTGCTATGGGAATATTCCTGGACGCCACCGGCAAGCGGCACGTATATTATTGCCGTGCGCGCAGTGGATGGGCAGGGCTATGTGCAGCAGCCAACGATAGCGCCACCGCTGCCGGACGGCTCCTCTGGCTATCATGCCATCAGCGTGACGGTGCGCTAGCCTTATGTGGGGCTTACGGTGAAGGTCCGGGTAGCCAACCCAACGACAAAAACGCGTACAAGAAGGAAATGGCTACCCGCCTAGCACCACATCCGTCGGATGTTCTATTTCGCTTTCTGCTTCAGCACTCGTGCCGGATGATTCCTTTGTATTATCATCCCTCTCGTTTGTCTCTGCGGATTGCTGAAGACCTTCCCGTGGATCAGGCATGGGGTCGGTGGGACGCCACTGCTGATCCTGCTGTTCCAGAGGATCGGGGAGACCATCAGCTTGTTCGGATTGCCTGGCTTGCTCTGTTTGCTTAGGCTGAGCTTCCAAGTCCATGTTATCTAGAGCTTCTTTGCGCATCTCGTCATCCATTATATTTCTCCCCTTCCGTTCTCCCCATCTGCTGTTTCATTTAGGGTGGCACTCTTGCCATAGTCTCGATGAAGATTGCCATCGAAGCATCTCAATCAAGGCGCAAGTTAGTTGCCAAACTCGCTTTTGCACGCCTTGCCCATTACAGCATCCACGGTTGATCTATCAAATGGAAAAGGGCAGATGTGAGGTGAGCAATTCAAGTTGCGACTGCCATATCATCTTATGTTAAATAGCGTCCTGTTGTTTTTGGCATTTCACTTGCTCTTCTCTCCATGCGAAGGGACGATCCCTTCGTAAGAGTTCCTTGAACGATAGGAACTATGGTATGAAACCAGATGGGGAGGAACAAGATGTTTATGGCACCTGTAGTCGCAGACGTGGTCTCAACGGTCGGCATTATCGGTTGGATTATCATTGGGGGTATCGCCGGCGCGTTGGCAGGCCGCGTTGTGGAAGGCGGCGGTTTTGGTATCATCGGTGATATCGTTGTCGGTATTGTTGGCGCCCTCCTGGGCGGGCTACTCGCTCACATTTTCAACCTCAACGGGAGCGTCGGCTTGATTGGGTCCTTTGTGCTGGCGTTCATCGGAGCGGTAATCTTGCTGTTCATCGTGCGTCTGTTTACCCGCAATCGCGCTACTGTCTAGCGGTTTGCGGTGGGCGTTCCCAGCATAAGCGTTCATACGCGATGCCTGCGACTCAGGTACATTCCAGGTCGCAGGCATCGCTGCTTTAACCTACAACCGGCAATGTGACGTGCGAAGGATGGTTCGCGTCGTGGAAGATGGTTTGCCGGGCGACGCGCGTGGCGGTGGTCGTCGCGCTGTTGGCGCCGGTGTTGAGGTTGCGTTCCCAGCGCGGGAAGCTGCTGCTCGTCACATCCAGCCTGATGCGGTGCCCTGGCAGAAAGACGATGCTTGTCACCCAGAGGTCAATATCCAGGCGATAGGATTGTTCTGGTTGTGCGTGTGCGTGTATCGCTGCGCTGAGGCGAGCGATGCCATCGGTGACGGAGATGGCGCGTCCGTCGGGATAGACATCCACCAGCCGCGCGACGAAATCAGTATCCGGCGCGTCGGTCGCCACGTAAAGCGTCACCCGCATCGGGCCGGTCACTTCCAGCGGTTGCTCACACGGCTTCGAGGTATAAGTGAGTACATCGGGTCGCGCTTCGACGACGCGCTGGTCATAGGGGCCGGGACGGTAAGCGCCAGCTATCATCGTGGCGCCGCCAACGGTCGGCACCGGATTTTCCGGGTCATAGGTGAAGTGGTCCGGCTGCTCACCAGCGGGCACACCAGGTACAAGCGTTTCAGCGCTGGCTAGCCCATACGCGCGCCCCACGCCATGTAGATACCAGGGCTGATACGTGATGTTGGCTGGCGGCCAGGTGTCGCTCTGCTTCCAGACGTTTGCGCCCATGACAAAATACTTCACATGTGGGCGCGCATCCCAGCCGTTCTCCACGCCTTTCAGCCAGTGGTCGAAGAAAGCCAGTTGCAGTGTCATGAGGTCGGCCTGCATGTCCAGCAGCAGGCCGGTGGAAGTGATGCCGAAATCTAGCTCACCCTGCACACGCCCAACGTTGCCATGCGTCCACGGGCCGATAATCAGCCATTGGTTCGTATGCCCGTGCGCCTGCATCTCCTGGAAGTTGCGCAGTGTGCCACCGAGGAAGATGTCATACCAGCCGCCGACATGCAGCACTGGTAGGTCCAGGTTATAGGCGTGCGCGATACGGACTCGCGCCAGCGTCTCCTCGTTGTTGCGCTCATGGATGGAGGAGTGGAAAGGCGCATCCAGCCCCTGCCGGGCCAGCGGACCGAAGGGGTCAAGCGGTAGCTCGCGGTAGCCAGTCTCCGGCAGCGCGTTCAGGTCGCGCACGAGTTGATAGAGCGCCACGCCGAGCGCCTGAGGGTCGCCGCGATGCCTGCGGCTGACCTGATCGAGTCCCAGGTCGAGGAGCCAGCCCGCTTCGAGTCCGAGTTCCAGCACGCCCTGGCGGGTGGCGGAACTGGTGCCCTGGTCATCAGGGTCGGCCCAGGTAATCAGCGGCACCATCGCTTTGAGGGCAGGTGGATGCTGGTTTGCCGCCGCCCATTGGGTGTAGCCGACATACGAGCCGCCGAACATGCCGACCGCGCCGTTGGCGCCGGGCAGCGCAGCGGCCCAGGCAACGCTATCCGCGCCATCCGGTCCTTCGTTGAGCATCGGGAACCAGTCACCATCGGAGGTGAAGGTGCCGCGCACATCCTGCACCACAACGATATAACCACGACGCGCCGCTTGTTGTGGGTCAAGTGCGCTGCTGCTGAGGAGCAAGTCTTTGCCATAGGGGGTGCGCGTCAGCAACACCGGATAGGTAGTATCGCCGCCACCGGCATTGCTCTCATCCGGGCGATAGATATTGGCGCGCAGAATCGTTCCGTCGCGCATGGTCGCTGGCACATCGTACTCTACGCGCACACGGGGAAATCGCTGTAACATGGGCTGGCCTCATTTTCGATATATGGAGCTTGTGCGGTAGACCTACAATGAGCGGCTCAGAGGCAGTATATGCAAGGAGGGACGGCTCTGGATTGAACCGTCCCTCCCTATGGGCGACTCGCCCAACGTACCCAACTTATTTGATCTGGCTCTCCAGCTTGTTGAAGAACGAATTAACGCCAGAATCAATCATCGGCTTCGCGCCCGCCAGCAGCACGCTGGAAGCCGGGCCACCCTCGGCGGTCGCGGTATAGCTGGCCAGCGTCCCAGAGCCGTTCGCCGCCAGGTCCACCGTCAGTGTCGCCGTCACACCGCCGCCGCGTGCCTCGATCTTCATGTGGCTGGGAGGCGTCTGTTCTGTCACCTTCGCCACGGTCGAACCCTTAATCGGGCCGAGACCGACGGTGGCGGCGATGGCGTCGCTCCCCTGCCACTGCGCGGTATTCCCGGCGGGCAGGCAATTCTGCAGGACATTGGAATCATGCAGCGCATCCCAGACTGCCTGCGGAGCGGCAGCAAACGTATGAGTGCCCTTGATCTCCATGATGTCGTGTTGATCCTTTCTACGGCGCTGCCGTAGATACGCATATGCGCCAGGACAATACAGGAAAGTATCGCTTTTGCACATGCCTAGAACGGTAATGGATAGAAATGGCCACGATGCCGCGAGGACATCAACCGGCGCCATTATACGGAACAGGTTGGGTACACCGCAAGTGGGTATTGCATCATGTCCAGCGCGACGAACCGGCCAGGCAGGGTGTCAGCGCCCATATCCCGCCGCCTGACCAATTTCACAAGGCGCTTCCCGGTGCGCCTCGTTGGGTACTGTCCTGGTACTAGATGATGCCAGACGCTACTAGATCGAAGGGTTCGCGCCGCCATCAATGATGATGTCTTCGCCGGTCATCGCCGGCAATGCATTAGAAGCCAGCAGCAGCGCCAGCGTTGCCACTTCTTCAGTGCGCACCAGCCGCCGGGCTGGGATACCCCGCGCCTCGCGCTGCTCGATCTCTTCGATGGAGACACCTTTCGCAGCGGCCTGCATTTCGAAGACGCGCCGCTGCTGCTCCGTCAACGTCCAGCCGGGGCTGATAGAATTGATGCGCACGTTGTGCCGTGCCAGTTCGCGCGAGATGCCACGGGTGAAGTTGACGAGTGCGGCATTGACCATGCTGCCGATGATGAAGTCTTCGGATGGCGTGCGGGCGGTGCTGCCGACGATATTGATGATGCAGCCGCTTTCGCGTTCCATCATATGTGGCGCAATCGCGCGCACCATGCGCACGTAGCCCAGCCCCTTCACGATCCAAACCTCTTCCATCGCCCGCTCATGAACATTGAAGAAGCTGCCGGTGCGGGCACGGGCGGCGTTGTTGACGAGGATGTCTATATGCCCCAGCCGTTCGATAGCCTGTTTCGCCGCCCGCTCTACCTCCTCACGTGCGCTAAGATTGGCCGCGATGGGGTGGACGGGGGCGGACTGCTGATGCGATTGAGATGCCTTGCCCGCGCCGGTGATACTGCGCGCGGCCTTTTGCAGCGACTCCTCGGTCTGCGAGACCAGCACCAGCGAGACGCCTTCATGGTGTAGCGCCCGCGCTATCGCCAGGCCGATGCCCTGGCTGGCGCCGGTGACGAGCGCGGTTTTTCCCGTCAATCCCAGTTCCATAGCTGATACCCCCTGTCATGAGTTGGTATGTGTCTGAATTCCGCTGGCATCTTCCGCTAGCATCGCCTGCGGTGACGAGCGAAAACGAGAGCGCCATCCGCCTGTTGAGCAGAGACGCCGCGCCGCCCTATAATATTTCTGCAATGTTTGTATAGTACGACAATTTTGTTGCGCTATTTTTCTCTGGGAGCACATGAGAGCAATCTCTCGCGCACCAGACACACAACGCTTAGCCAACGCACATCATACCGCTAAGGAGCGATTGAGGAGCGATACCATGACCCTTTCTCGATTATTTGGGCAGAAGCAAGAAAAAGCGCCTGTAGAGAAGCGCCCGGATGGGCTGGACCGTCTGCCGCCGGGCCAATATCATACCAAAAAATGGCCGGTTCTAACCTATGAGCGCACGCCGAAATTCGATCCGACGACCTACCGTTTCAAGGTGTGGGGAGAGGTGGAGCATCCCTTTGAGTTGACCTGGGATGAACTGCTGGATCTGCCACGGGTGCAGCTAACGGCGGACTTTCACTGTGTGACGACCTGGAGCCGCTATGACAACGCCTGGGAGGGCGTTCACATCCGCGAGATCCTCCAGCGCGCCAAACCCACAGCGGACGCGCACTATGTGATGGCGCATTCGTTCACCAATTATACGACCAATATGCCGCTGAGCGACCTCGACGATGATGATGTGTTGATCGCCTTCAGGCACGATGGCGAGGAGTTGGAGGCGGAGCATGGCGGTCCCGTCCGGCTGATCGTGCCCAAACTCTACGCCTACAAGAGCGCGAAGTGGCTCAGCGGGCTGGAATTCATGAAGGAAGACCGCCCTGGCTTCTGGGAGATTCGCGGCTATAGCAACAGCGCGAATCCCTGGAAAGAGGAGCGTTATTGGTAGGTCGCCACTTATAACACAGCAACACAAAGGCCGCATATCCACGCGTGGATTGCGGCCTTTGGCGGATGTCCTGCTTTAGCTTGCCTTGCGGGCGCGCTGATATTCCGCGCTGAGTTGCGAGAGCAGTTCACGCGCCTGCGGATAGGTCAACTCGCCTGTTGGCTCGGCTTTGCCCAGCGCCGCGCAGAGTTTGCGGATGCTGGTCAACTGCTGCTCGGTGGCGGGCGTCGTGTTGCTGTCGTTGCCGTTCCTGGTGGCAGGCGTGGCATGTTCGGCGGCGCTGGTCTCACGGGCAGCGGGCGTCTCACGGATGCTGGCTGCGGGACGCTGGCGCGCGGCAGCGGACGTGCGCCGCTCGACCGGCGCGTCTACCACGCGCTCACCCTCATCCATCTCCGGCGCGAAGGCGGTGCCATAGCCCAGCGCCAGCAGCGCGCGGCCCAATGATTTGGTGCTGGCCTTCTCGGCGTAATCAGCGAAATCTTTGGCGGCCTCTGAGCCGTACATGGTTACTTCGTTGCCCAGCACGTCGCGGACATACGTTTTGAAGTGCGCCCAGCCGGCCTCGCGGTCAATCTCCACCAGTTCGCTCTGCACCGCATACGGAACTTTGGCGAGACCGGCGACGATCAGCGCGCGCTGGTCACGAATGAACCAGAGCAGGCGGCTCTGCACGTTCAGATAATCCCGCCCTTTGAGCTGCATGAGATGGTCATTCGGATCGAAATCCTGGCCGATCCGCCAATTCGCAGGGAATGACTGTTGAGCTTCTGTCACGGTTCTCTCCTCTTACGCTTCCTGAAAGAAGCGTTATACTCGTTCTGACACCAGACTATTCTTTTGGAGGAGCGCAAAGGCGGTTATGTCCAATACCATCACTCGAACACATTTTCTATTCTACCATACCGCTGCCATGCGCGCCACAGCGCGTCATCTCCACCTATGCAAGTACCGCTGATGAGGGGATTTGCGGAAACGTTATGGCTGTGTGTGAGGAAAAGTCTGCCCAAAGACTGAAAATGCTTTCTGTTCCAGTTGCTATATCTACTCGTTTGCCAGAACTACTACCTGCTGGCGAAGAGCAGAGCTAATGCGGCGCCCTTGCGCAATCATCTGATCTACGACTGGGGCAATAAGAGGAATAAGTCCCTGCCCTTTTGCTTCGAGTAGAACGGTGAGTGAACCGGCAACCTTGAGACCGAGTTTCTGCGCGACCTGCCTTCCTCGCCGCTCATCGAGTAAGATCAGCCGGGCGGGTAGGGTAAGAGCCAGAGCGATAGCTTCTGCCTCGCCAGCATCGAGAGTTGGCGGAACATCAGGATGTGGAGGTGCCTGTTGTACGATAATCCACTGCTGAGTATCCAAATCAGGAGTGCCAGGATGACGTGTGCGTCCAGCCTGAAATTCCTGATAAACGACTGTTGGAATGATAATTTGACCATAGAGCGTAGGCAACAGATCGAGCATGCCCACCCCTGTGAGGGCTATCAAGGGTGTCGTATTCGACACTATCGGGCCACTGCTGCTAGGGGCGAGCATCGCGTACCTCTTGTGCCAGATCAGCAGTGTCGTCGAAGAATGACACGCCGTAACTGCCGAGCAAATCGAGGAAATCCCAGCGTGTAATGCCAAGCGCCTTCGCAGCCTGACCCGACGAAATCAAGCCCTGGTCGTACAGGCGTACCAAAGTTGCCTCGCGGGCTAGCGACGCCAATCGTTCATCATCTATGCTCTGTAGTGGATCATCTGGCAACGTGATCTGAATTGTACGCATGTTATCTGTCTCCATCCTGCGCAGGCAGGCTTCGTCATTCGAAGGATGAGTAGACGCGCATTCATGCGCCGACCCCGCCCGCGCCAGACATCTTGCCCCGAATTATAGCATGATATAACATGATATAACATGCGGGCGGTTGAACCTGCGCTTGGATGGCATGCCACCACGAAGTCCGCCTATCGGGCTAGCAGAATAGCCCGCTAGCCAACGTTTTGTTTTTCATAACCTACAAGCTATCGAACTGTGATTATCGTATCTGCTGGAGTCTTTCGATTTCTTGTTGTAATTTCATTCTTTCCTCATTTAGAGCATCGTATTTGAGTTTCTGCTGTCTCTGATGAGCAATAAGTATTTCTAGCAGGCCAAACCCTAATAGTAAGCATAGCAATGCTATTAAGGCACTGATAGCAACAGCCAAATTAAAGTGGCCTGAAGTGGTCAGTACGATGTCCAGGGTTAGTACACAAAGGGATACAAATATCCCCAGCCGGGCATTCCTCTCTTTAAATGACAAAGAATCATAGCCTAGCTCAGCTATTTTCCTGTCAACAGTTGAGGCTTCTCTGCGGTATTCCAATATTTTCGCTTCAATTTTCCTGCGTGCTGCCAATGCTTCATCTTCGGCTTTCTTACGTGCTGCTTCAGCCTTTCTTTGCTCCTCCAACACTTCATCGTACGTTGGCAGCACAGCCAATCCCAATGACGGCGCAATACCAGACGGGTCGCCATAGTAGGGTGCATGCTGCCAGAGCTTCGTAAGTTGCTCTTTCGCCTCTGTTTTCTTGCCTTCGCGGGTAAGCTCGCGCGCAAGGCGATACATCTGCACATACTGCTTGTTCTGCTCGACGTTTGCCTTGCGCCGGCTCGCATAGGTATCAGATGGCAGCACATTGAGCAGTAGATTCCAGGTGGCGATTTCATCATCCCAGGCGCCATCTCGATGTTCAGCATCGGCTTTTGCCACGCCGGAGGCCCAGAGGTCTTTCTTGGCGGTTTCATCGCCTGGGTCGGCCAGCGTTAGCGCATAGAGCGCCTGCATAGACTCCCCTACATCACCGCTGGCTTTGGCCTGACGCACCGATTGCCGCAGCCGCTCGACATTGAGTGCGGCCACGTTGCGCTCAACCTCGACCATATCGGTGGCCAGCGAACCACCCAGGTATTTGGGGTCAGCAGCTAACACTTTGCGCCAGGAGTCCGCGCACGCTTCCCATTGCTGTGTGTTCCTGGCTTGCAACCCTTGCTTGTAGAGGTTGTATAGTTCCTCATCGGTGTAGGTGGGTCTGGCAGGGGCGTAGCCGAGGCCAGGGTCTATCAGGTTCAGCACATTCTGAAGGCCGCGCTCATAGACGGCGGTATCCTGCTGTGGGTCGCCAATGGCGATGGTCTGAATGAGTTGCCAGTCCGCCGATGGCTCACACTGGTGGTAGAGCAGCGGCAAGAGCCGTTTGCCGCGCGAGACGTGCTGGTTATAGGCGAGGTCCATCTCCTTGCGCACCCAGGGCGAGGCCAGCGCCTCCGGCGAAAGAATCACCAGAAAATAATCGCGGGCGAGAATCTCATTGACGATGGTGCGCCACCATTCGTCGCCGCCCTGCAAGCCACCAGAAGCATCGAACCAGACAGCTTCGTTGCCCAAGCGGGCGCGCAGGTCAGCGATGAGGCGTAATCCAAAGGCATTGTCGTGGTGACTATGGCTGACAAAGAGACGGGCATCTGCCATTGGCTGCACCCTCCCACATATTGGGGTATGTTCACATATATTTCATACGAAGCTAATGGTTGCAGGCAGAGTATAACATACTCGGTAAAAGAGGTCATCAACCTTCAGTTATTTTAGTCGTCCTGCTCTTCTTCTAACATCACACGTATCGCATTACGCAGAGTAGGCACCTGATTTGTCACTACATCCCAGATGATCTGCAAATCCACCGCAAAGTATTGATGTGTCAGTATGTCGCGCAATCCGGCAATCTTTGTCCAGGGAACGCTTGGGTGGTTACTACGGATATCCTGCGGAACATGTTTGGCTGCCTCGCCCAAGAGTTCCAGGTTCCGAACTATGCCGTCCACAAGCAGTTCATTCTGCTCAAAGGTATCGAATGTCTGCCTTTGAAGGTAACGAGTGATGCGCTCCAGCGCTTGCTGCATGTCTTCAAGATAAAGGCGCGAGTCCCTCGGCATAGACCACCTCCGCCAGAATACGAGGACGCAGACGCGGTTTGAGACTGTTTTCAAGCACCAGATCAACCTGGCGACCAAACAACTCTTGCAGGAAAAACTTGATGTCCATGTAGGCATCAAACGAGGGCCGTTGCAGCGTCACCAGGAAATCGAGGTCACTCCCGGCATGCGGTGTTCCCCGGCGAAATGAACCGAACAAGCCCAGCGTCCGCACGCCCAGACGCTGGAGGTCAGCCCTGTGCCGAACTACCTCATCAAGAATAGCCTCTAGCGATAACGTTGATAGGTCTGTTTGATGAACATTCATAGATCAGACCTCCTCGTAAGCCAGATCATTATCAATGGCAAGTCGCCCTGAATTATAGCATCACCGAATCTGTTCAGTGATGGAATGCGCGTCTACCACAAGTGCGATACACTGCATAGTCACCTCAGCGCGCCAGCCGGATTTGCGACGGGAAGCCGCTGAACCGTGCCCGCAAGACTTCGGCGCCGTGCTGGTTGACGGCGCGCCCCTCACCCACAAAACGGCGCTTTTCGGCGTCTTTCTCAACGAAGGTGACGGTGCAAGTGATGGTATCGCCGATATAGACCGGCGCGAGATACTCGAAGTGCATCTCAGTGGCGAGGAAACCGATCATGCCGCCGATGTGCGTCAGCATGCTACCCGTCAGCAGTCCGGGAATGATGCGACGGCCAAACCAGCTTTCGCGCGCAAAGAGGTCATCCTGGTGGTAGGGGTTGAGGTCGCCGGTGACGCCGCAGAAGAGCGCCACATCGCCCTCAGTGAAGGTGCGGCGGTAAGTAAACGTTTGCCCCACCTGAAGCTCATTGAAGGCTTCGCGCAGGCGTTGCTTGAATGGTGCGCTTGCTGCTGGCGTTTCTGGAATCCCTGGTATCTCCGGCATCTCTTGTCGCTCGCTCTCGTTGATGGGCAACTTTTTTCGTATATTCGGCGTTCTTCACTATACGACGCGGGCAATGTGTTGCTGCTATACTATGTCGCAAAGCCGCAAGCGATCTACAGATCTACGCCGCACATGTGCCAAATCTAAGACGCGATGGGGAGACGTAGCGCATCATGGATTCCGAGCGAGAGCCAGCGACAAGCGCATCGGACGAGATAAACGATGCAAGCGATGATGCGAAAGATGCTCGCGACGGCGCCGCGCAGCCGCTAGTGAGCGGTGGTCAAACAGACAGCACGCCAGCCGGTGAGCAGACGCCGGTGTGGGAGCGGCGGCTGACGCGCGAGGCGAAGCTGCGCCGCGCGCTGGTCATTGTGGCAATGGTGGCGCTAGCGCTGGCTGTGCTGCTCGCCTCCACCGGCATCCCGCAGGCGGCGTGGCAGCGAGCAACGGCGGCGCAACGAGCAACTGCGGTGCAAGATCCTGCGCCGACCATCACGCCGGTCTCCTGGCCGATTCCGCCACAGTTGCCCTCCTATCCCCGTGGCACGCTGACGATGACGGGCTGGCAAACGATTCCAGTGCCGGACTCCGGGCGCTCGCAGATGTCCTTCACGCCGTTTCCCAGCGATCCCGCTTCGATTTTTGGCTGCACCGCCGCGCGCAACATTCCGGGGCAGGGACCGCTGGCGGGTCCGGTGAAGCTGCTGCGCACGCGTGACGCTGGCCAGCACTGGCAGCAGTTGCCCTTGCCAGCGCTCACCGCCGACACCTGCATCGTGCGTATCGCCGCAGATGCGCCGCAGCGTGTCCTGCTGCTCACCTATACCTCCGGCGACCCTACGCTCTGCCAATCGCCCGCGCTCTTCGTCAGCGAAAATAGCGGCGACACCTGGACGCCGCTCACTCCGCCGCATCTGAGTAACAGTTCTCCCAATCTAGAAGATTGCGACGCCTGGGCAACCGGCGCGTACCTCTTCTGGTATGAAACGGTGGCCTGCCAGCCAAATCAACCAACGCCCTGTAACGAATTGCTACGTAGCACAGATGGCGGCAAAACCTGGGCGCATGCCGACACCGGCCTCGCCACCACCGGCGATTTCTCGCCTGTCTGGACTAATGATAACGGTGGTCAGACATTGCTTGCCGCTTACTCTCCCCAGAGCGCACCAGCCACTGCCACACCGAATACGGCGCTCTGGGTCAGCTATGACGCAGGTAATAGCTGGCAGCCTTTTGGGACTAATTTCGCGCATATGGCGCTCACGCGCACGTACATCTCGCTGGAGCCGGGATTGTCTCCCATCGCTGGCGATGAACTCTACCGGGAACTGATTGGGCCGGTCAACACGAATCTGCATAACGTCGCCCAGAGCCAGAACGGTGGCATTCATCAGTGGGTGACGCTGCCGCCGCTGCCGATGCCTGGCACAGACGCCTATCACGACGGCATCGCCCAGATCATCGGTGTGACCAGCGATATCGCCATGCAGGATAGCGGCGCGCTGGTGGTCTTTGGGCCGGATCCCAGAACGGGTGTGGCGCTGCTTGGACCGGACAAGGTGCATGATACCCCGGCGGCAGACTGGCTCTGGGTCTGGAACTCCCAGACGTGGCAATGGGAGGCAGCGCCCGCGCCGCTGCCTGTACAACCGGAGGATGCGTCGCTCAGTTGGGGCGCTGAGCCTGGCTCTAACGGGGAAAATGCGCCAACCGGCACGTTCGTCTGGATCACCAGCCCATCGGCAAAAGGCACCTCACTGATACGCGCGTTTCTGCCTCGCCAGTGATGATGGCATAGTGAGCAGACCACCCTTTGCTTCCGTCTGGTGATATAACTTCCTTTGGGATAGGGACACACAGAGACATTGAGACCAGAAGAGGCAGCAAAAAACAGCAAGAGTCAAACGAGACAGACGAGAAAGGCAGCAGAATCCCATGTGTTTCGAGTATGACGCAACTCCTCCCGATCTCCCAGCAACCTTTCCCTTGCGCTTCGCCAGCGCAACCTCCGGCCAGGATTTGGTGTTGACGGCGGCGGATGGCGCTCAGTTCTCCGCCTATATCGCGCGACCCAGCACATCCAACGGCGCGGGCATTGTCATCTTGCCGGATGTGCGCGGCCTCTTCAGCTTCTATCGCGAGCTGGCGGATCGCTTCGCCTCCACCGGCATCCAGGCGCTGGCGATTGATTATTTCGGGCGTACTGCTGGCCTCGGATCACGCGACGAACACTTCGAGTACATGCCACATGTCGAGCAGACGCACGCCGAAACTATCGCAATGGATGTTGCTGCCGCCGTCGCCTATCTGCGTCAGCTTCCAGAGGATGCGCCGCGTAACATCTTCACGGTCGGCTTCTGCTTTGGCGGCGGCAACTCGTTTCAGCAGGCGGCCAACAAGCACGGACTCTCTGGTGTCATCGGTTTCTATGGTCCGCCGAAGCGCGCACGCTCTGGCCCAACACCCATTGAGCGCGTGAGCGAGTTCGAGTGTCCGGTGCTGGGTCTCTTTGGCGGCGCGGATCAGGGCATCCCCGTTGAGGATGTCAAGCAGTTTGACGATGCGCTCACGCAGGCCAAAGTTGAGCATGAAATCATCATCTATCCTGGCGCGCCACACAGCTTCTTCGACCGCAAGTTCGAGGAGTACAAAGACGCCTGCGACGATGCCTGGACACGCATGCTGGCCTTTATCACCATACATACGCCGCAGATAAAAGATTAGTCCCCACCCCCAGCCCCTCCCCCGTGCGCGGGAGAGGGGAGGACAGACACCGCAAGGCGGGCCGAGGGATGAATCTGCGCGCATGTGTTCGTCGGCCCGCTGGTTGCGCACATATATTCGTTGGCCTTGTATGGTAGTGGAGAGCATAGTGGTATATATCGCCCTGTTGCGTGGTATCAATGTTGGCGGCCACATGGTGAAGATGGAGCGCCTGCGCGAATTGTTCACCGAATTGGGACTCGCCAACGTCCGCACCTATATCCAGAGTGGCAATGTGTTCTTCGAGAGCGCCGAGGAGAACCGCGAGACGCTGACACAAACCATCGAGCGGCATCTACAGGCGGCGCTTGGCTATGCAGTGCCGGTGTTTCTGCGCACCATCCCGGAGATCGAGCAACTATTTGCGCTCGATCCGTTCAAAGACAGGGAAGTGACAGCAGATATGCGGCTCTGCATCGCCTTCACTGCCAACCCCATTCCAACCCCGCCAGCTTTGCCGCTCTGGTCGCCGAAACGCGACATGGAAATCGTCAGCATGACAACGCGCGAAGCCTTCATCATCTGGTACATCATCAACGGCAGGCCGCCTGCCTCTGACAGCTTCCTGGCAAAAACGCTCGCCAGCGCCGCCACCACGCGCTTTTACCATACCACTGCCAAAATCCTCGAAGCGGCGAAAAAGGGATAGTAGCGAAGGATGGCCAGTTAGCACACAGGTAGCCGGTGGATGAATCCGCGCCGAAGCGTTCTACGAACGACAATGCTTGCCTCCGCAAGCAGGAATCATCGCCCGTTCTCCCCTCTCCTCGTGGGAGAGGGGCCGGGGGTGAGGTCTCTTTAACCCGCGTAGGCGGGTTTCGCGGCGGCACGACAGCCAGGCGCGGTTTCAACCGCCGACCTCTGATTCCCCTCTCCCGCGCACGGGGGAGGGGTTAGGGGTGGGGGCTTTCCGCCGCGCGTTTGAGCCGCGCCAGCGCATCCGCAACGCCGCGATGGCACTGCCGCGCCATCACGCGCTCGATCACTCTACCTCGCCATCCAGGGAGGAACGTGAAGTCTCAGCCAAAGGTGATACGGCAACTCATGCCGTCGAGCGGCTGGCAGAGAATGTGATTGTGAACAGTGATGCCCAGTGGCAGCGTCGTCGTGAGGTCGAGCGCGTGTCGCTCGTGGTCTATGGCGTTGACGGTGGTGGTCACCGGCCAGCGGCGGCCCAGCGCGCGGCTGCTAGCGGAGATCACCTGCCCAGGCGTGGCGCGTCCCGGTGGCTCGATATGTTCCGTTGTGGCATCCCACCAGGTGCTATAGGACTCCGGCGACATCAGGATCGCCCAGACACGCTCCAATGGTGCGGCGACGGTGGCAATGGGGCAGGCGGAAACTGTCATGACTTACCTCCCTGGAGACCTCACCCCCTCCCCCCTCTCCTCGCGGGAGAGGGGTGCCCGAAGGGCGGGGTGAGGTCTACCGCTTCAGCGCCTCAGCCGTCAGCGCAGGAATGTCGAAGATGGTATCGGCGACGGGCACGCCAGCCGCCAGCAGCGCATCCACCTTACCCTGCGCCGTGCCAGTTTTGCCGGAGATGATGGCTCCGGCGTGGCCCATGCGTTTCCCTGGAGGTGCGGTGCGACCAGAGATGAAACCGACCACCGGCTTCTTCATCGTCGCAGCGTAGGCGGCGGCGTCCTCTTCGTCGCTGCCACCAATTTCGCCGCACATCACCACGGCGGCGGTATCGGGGTCTTCCTCGAAGAGACGCAGGCAATCAATGAAGGTCGTGCCGATGATCGGGTCGCCGCCAATGCCGATGCAGGACGACTGGCCGATGCCCGCCTGCGTCAGCAACGCGACCACTTCATAGGTCAGCGTGCCGGAGCGCGAAATGAAGCCGACGTTGCCCTCTTTGAAGATGTGATACGGCATGATGCCGACTTTGCCCGCGCCCGGCGTCGCCAGCCCTGGGCAGTTCGGGCCGATCAGCCGCGTAGGATGCTCTTTCAGGAAGGCCGCCACGCGCGTCATATCGCTGACCGGAATGCCCTCGGTAATGCAGACGATCAATTCCATGCCTGCGGCGGCGGATTCCATGATGGCGTCCGCTGCGCCCATTGGCGGCACGAAGATGCACGAGGCAGTGGCGCCGGTCTGCGCTTTGGCCTCGCGCACCGTATCGAAGACCGGGCGATCCTCGACGGTCTGCCCGCCCTTGCCGGGCGTGACACCGCCGACGATTTGCGTTCCGGCGGCCAGCATGCCTTTGGTATGGTAGAGTCCCTCGCGCCCGGTGATGCCAATGACGATCACGCGCGAACTCTTGTCAAATAGAATGCTCACGTTGCTTCCCCTATATCAGCCCAACTAGCCCTGCTAGCCCCTGGCCGCGATTTCAGCGACGATCTTCTGCGCAGCGTCGCGCATGTCCTGGCCCCAGGTCAGCCCGGCGTCCGCCAGCAGCGCGCGGCCCTGTTCCTCGCCGGTGCCGGAGAGGCGGGCGACAATGGGCAGGCCAAGCGGCAGTTCGTTCTGCGCCATGATGATGCCCTGGGCCACCTCTTCGCCGCGTGTGATGCCGCCGAAGATGTTGACGAGGATGCCCTTCACCTGCGGATCTTTGGCGACGAAGAGCAGTGCCTTCTTCATCACCTCAGCCTTAGCGCCGCCGCCGATATCGAGGAAATTGGCGGGCTTGCCGCCGGAGCGCGCGACCATATCGAGCGTCGTCATCACGAGGCCCGCGCCATTGCCGATGATGCCTACGTCGCCGTCCAGCTTGACATAGGTTAGCCCCTCAGCTTTCGCCTCAAATTCCAGTGGATTGGCTTCTTCCGGCTCAGCCCAACCGGCGTATTCTTTCTGGCGGGGGAGCGCGTTGTCGTCAATCAGGATCTTGGCATCGGCGGCGAGTACCTGGCCGTCTTTGGTCAGCGCCAGCGGATTGATCTCCGCAAGAGTGGCATCGCTGCCGTCGTAGGCTTTCGCCAGCGCGGCGAGGATGGCGCCGCCTTTGGCGATGACGTTATGCGGCATACCGGCGCGTTCGAGGATATCGCGCGCCTGCCACGGCAGCAGTCCCCAGCGCACGTCAATCGGCTCTTTGATAATCTTCTCAGGCGTCTCTTCGGCCACCTGCTCGATGTCAATGCCACCGGCGCGGCTGACCATCACGACGGGCGCCTGCGAGGCGCGGTCCATGATAATGCCAGCGTAATACTCCTCGGCAATGTCAATCGCGGGCGTGACCAGCACTTTCTCGACGGTCAGCCCTTTGATATCCATGCCGAGAATCTGCCCAGCCACCTCGCGGGTCTGCTCCGGCGTGCTGCCGAACTTGACCCCGCCGGCTTTGCCACGCCCGCCGACATAGACCTGTGCCTTGACGACCACCGGCACGCCGAATTCGCGCGCAATCTCCTCGGCCTGTTCGGGGGTCGTGGCGATCTTGCCTGGCTGCACGGGAATGCCGTACCGGCGTAGGATTTCCTTTGCCTGGTACTCGTGAATTTTCATTGTTTTCTCAGTTCCCTATCTGGCGAATCACTGCCCGCAGAGCGCCCGGCGCACCGATGCGCAAGGCGCGGGGATGGGAAATATCCCCAAACAGTACATGATAGGCACGCGGCGCGGGGTGCGTCAAACCTGTGCGATTAGCATATGTACCAGCTAAGCAAGCTGATCTTCTTGTTCGTCGCGCGCATCTTCCTCTCCTATCCCTTCGAGGCTTTCTTCAATTGCCGGGTCATCTGGATCGGTATCATCCCTCATTCGTGGGATAGTATAGACCCACTCTCGATTAGGGTGTTCGTGTTGCCTCGTGTAAGTCTTCCGCTTCACCTCATAGTTCAACTCTTCCGCTTTGTGTACGATATGATCTAATGCCTCAGAAAATGCTTTTCTGAGTGTGGCAGGTGTCCAGGGTCCAGTTTTGGGAAGCATAGCTGGATGAAAAATATCTGGAAAGCCGAGAAGGATATCCCTAGGATCTTGCCCATCCCAATCAAGACCTAACTTGTTCATTGCTGTGTTTAGCGGACTAATAAGGTCATTAACGTTGGTAAGGTAATTGATAAAAACTCCTTGAACTCTAATCTCGTTCTGATATGGATTGGGAGATTTTGAAGTTTGCTTGTAAATGTTTAAGGTTGCCCCCAGTTCTTGGTATATCAACGAGGCATTGCGAAGAACCTGCCTCATATTTGTTCGCTGCTTACGTTGCTCACGTTGCCGCTCCAAGAACTTTTCAGGTGTGAGGAGATGGCCTGATGGAGACGCAGCAGATTCAACTGCGAGGGATGAAATAGCATTGGCTGATCCATCATCCTTAGAATTCTGCATGGTTTCAGGTGCTGAACCATCAGAGATAGACCCAGGTAGAACTGATTCTATGGTAGATGCCGTTACAGGAGGTGCAGCATCTTTTTCCTGAGTTTGCTCGTCATACAGATCGCCTGTTTGCATCGCAGTGTCAGATATTGGCATTGAGGCATCTGCATTTTCGGATGATATATCTCGTGCAATGAGAGGGTCTGATAGTGATGAATTATCTTCCGATACAACCGTGGAAAGCGGTACCTGAGAAGACGAGGGAGGTTTTTCTACTTGTGAAGAAGTAAGTGCATTTGCGTTATCCAACGGATAACGCTCGGTTGGAGTTGTTGGCGAATCTTCCAATTGCGCTGGGATGATTGCATCCGATGAAGTTGAGGCGATCACATCTTCTATTCCTATAGATTTGTCTAATGTTGGGGCGGTTGACAATGGTGCTGTCGATAACGTATCAGGTGCAATAGTGCCGCCTTGCATAGGTGAAATATCTGATGATATGACCTTGCCTAATTTTGGCGAGGTGTTTGCGTTGGCTTTAGGCTGTGCGTGGCGGTCAACTTTGACCTCGCCAGATTTATGTGCTCTGCTCGGCATCGCTGGTGTATCTAAATATGGAGGGAATGAAGAAGATGAAAAAGGTACAAGAAATGGAGACAAGTTGGACAAGTCGAGAGTGATATTGTTGATGTTCGTGTTAGTATTTGTATTTGTATTTGTGTTCGTATTACTGGGAGACGGTACCTGTTGCGGAACTGGCAATACAGGTTCATGAGCGGAAGATGATTTTACTTGCCGCTTTGTGGCGACCTTCCGTGACGTTCTGCGAGTTGAAGTTTGTTTATTATTCTCTGACTTTCCTTTTACTTGCCGTTTCCTGCTGATATGGCGCACAACTCCTACCGTAATTGGAATAACTACCGTGAAGAATGCTAACAAAGCTGCAAGGAACTGTAAGGTTGGTGAGAGTGCTTCAAAGGTGTGAACAAACATAAAACCCTTACTCCTAACTTCCTCTCAAGTGTCTTACTTTGCAAGCCTCTGCTCGGTTGTACTCCATCGAGTAGATTGTACTTGCAGAAACAGTATATCAGACTGGCATTGTACTTTTCAATCCACATAAAATCGAACACATGTTCGGAAGAATCTATTACGCAACATTGATTTGAGCAATGAAGAGGATGGAGGGGGTGGAGGCGCAAAGAAAAGGAGAACTCCTTTTAAGATTCTGTAGAACTTGACATTATTTGCTGCATGTAGAGTTAGTTTAGATACAACGCGGTCTCCCCATTGAACGCGGACGGACGCGCGAAACGGCCCTTTCAAGATGTGTAGTTGTGTATTGTGTAGATGTGATTGCCCACGACACAGACGCACGCATGCGCCAGGAGGGTATGCCCAATGGAAACGCCGCTAACACCGCTGGAGTTCATGCGCCGGAGCCGGCGCCTCTATCCCGATCACGAGGCAGTCGTTGACGGCGATTTGCGCCTCACTTACCGGCAGTTCGGTGAACGCTGTGATCGCTGGTCCGCCGCGCTGCAACGGCTGGGCGTGGAGAAGGGCGACCGCGTGGCCTATATCGCGCCCAATACCCATGCGCAGCTCGAATCGTTCTACGCTGTGCCGCAACTGGGCGCCGTCCTCGTGCCGATCAACTACCGCCTCACCCCCGACGACTTCACCTACATCATCAACCATTCGGGGGCTACCGTCGTCTGCGCCCACGCCGATTATCTGGAAGCGGTGGATGGCATTCGTGAGGCGCTCCCCAACGTGCGGCACTTCGTCGCGCTGGAGGGTAGCCGCCCCGGCTGGCTCAACTATGAAGAGACGCTGGCTGATACTCCTGGCGAATTTCAGCGTCCGGATATCGCTGAGAGCGACCTGCTTACCATCAATTACACCAGCGGCACCACCTCGCGCCCCAAAGGCGTAATGATTACCCATCGCAATGCCTACATGAACGCCGTCGGCACGCTCGTCCATGTCCATATGACGATGGCGGACCGCTATCTCTGGACGCTGCCGATGTTCCACGCCAATGGCTGGACCTTCGTCTGGATCGTCACGGCGGTGGGCGGCACACATATCTGCCTGCGCAAAGTGGAGCCGCAAAGCATCTTCAGCGCGATTGCCAACGAGAGCGTGACAATGCTCTGCGCTGCCCCGACCGTGCTGATCGCCATCGCCAACAGTCCTGAATCGCTGCGCAGACAGGCACGGCCAGGTGTGCGCGTGCTGACGGCAGGCGCGCCGCCCGCTGCCGCGACCATCGAACGCATCGAGGGCGACCTGGGATGGCATGTCACACAAGTCTACGGTCTGACCGAGACGGCGCCCTTCATCACCATCTGCGAGCCACGCCCGGAACATCGCACGCTCTCCCAGGAAGAACAGGCAACGATCAAAGCGCGGCAGGGCGTGGAACTGATTACCTCCGGCGAACTGCTGGTGGTGGATGAGGCGGGCAACGAGGTGCCGCACGACGGGCAGACAATGGGCGAGATTGTGGCACGTGGCAATGTCATCATGCTAGGGTACTACAACGATCCCGACGCCACCGCCAAAGCCTTTGCTGGTGGCTGGTTCCACACCGGCGACGCGGCGGTGGTTCACCCGGATGGCTACGCCGAGATTCGTGACCGCATCAAAGACGTGATTATCAGCGGCGGCGAAAACATCTCATCCATCGAGGTTGAGAGCATCCTGCTGCGCCATCCCGCCATTCAAGAGGTGGCGGTCGTCGGCATGCCCGATGAGAAGTGGGGCGAGACGCCGTATGCCTTCGTCGTGCTGAAGCCGGGCGCGTATGCCACCGAAGAGGATGTGCGCCTCTTCGCCCGCGACCACATGGCGCACTTCAAGGTACCCACGCATGTCGTCTTCGTAGAGGAACTGCCCAAGACGGCGACCGGCAAGATTCAGAAGTATGTGCTGCGGGGAGGCAAGTCTGCCATCTCGCGGCAATAGACAGCATAGCAACAGGATGAGCGGCGCCATCAACGATGTTGCTCATCCTGTTGAGATAAAAAGCAAAGGCACATTCCATGATTGAGCGATTACAACGCGCACTTGCGCACATCGAAGAACTACCGCCAGAAGCGCAGGAAGAAATTGCCGAGCAGATCGAAGATCTCACCCTTCCTTTCGATAGGCCATCATCGCTAGCGACTGGTGATATTCCAGAAGCTCTTCCTCAGGCAGTGCGCGATGCTCTCGCAGTGATTGGCGCATGGAGCGACCTGCAAGACGAAGACGAGTTCGAGGCGATAGACCGCATGCGTCACGAAGTATCACCGACACCTCCTATTGAATTGGATGACTTATGAAAACTTACCTGCTTGACACTGGTGTACTTGTGGCTCTGCTCAAAGGGCGCTCTGGCGCGGTTCGGCTTATTCGGCCCTGGATATTGCGCCAAGAAGTAGCGACGAGCGTCCCCGTCTATGGAGAAGCTATCGAACATCTGAGAGGCGATCCAAATTATTCTCAACGGCAAGCAGAGTTGCGTATATTATTGCGCTCGGTAACACCATACCCGCTAACCTATAAAATACTCGAACGGTATGCGACTCTCCGGCGTGCGATGCGTCCTCCATTTGGACCAGGCTTGATTGGTGACATAGATACATTGATTGCCGCTACAGCTTTAGAGCGCCGTCTGACACTCGTGACCATTGATGGCGACTTTACTCGTGTGCCAGATCTCTCACTTATGCACTTAGAACGCAGTGCCTTAAAATAAGTTACTCTCCTAACAGGATGTGTGAGGTAGCAATGGCACGTATCGTTCTTTCGACGTTTGGCTCAACCGGCGATCTTAATCCGTTCATCGCGCTGGGGCTGACGCTACGCGATCGCGGGCATGAGGTCACGTTCGCCGTGCAGGACCTCTTCGCGCCGGCGGTGGAGAGCCAGGGATTCGCCGTGCGCCATGTATCGGGGAATGTCGTCGCGGCGCTGGCGCAGCACACCACTCAGCGACAGTGGGGCGCGAGCAACCCCATCCCATCGCTGCGTGCGCTGATGCGCTATGGCATCATGCCAACGCTCGACGCGCAGGCGCAGGAGTTACGCGACGCCTGCCAGGGCGCTGACCTGCTAGTGACCTCTTATGGGCAACTGGCGGGATGTTTCGCGGCGGAGCTGGCGCAAATTCCCTGGGCGACGGTGGCGCTCTCGCCTGCGACCGTCCCCTCGGCTTATATCACCAGCCAACCGCCACCGATTGACCTGCCGCCGAACCTTCAATCGCTCTCCAATCGTGTGCAGTGGGGCATCGGTAGCCTCGTGCTGGGGCGCATCGCAGACCGCCCGATCAATCGGGTGCGGGCGCGCTACCATCTGAAACCCATCCGTGAATCGCTCTGGCTGGGCGCAGCCTCGCGGCAACTGGTCTGCGTGGCCTGCTCGCCGTCCTTTCAGCCTGCGCCGCCGGACTGGCCAGACTGCGTGCGCATGACGGGCTTCTGCTTCTGGGATGCGCCGTCCACCTGGGAGCCACCGGAGACGCTCACGGCCTTCCTTGCAGATGAGCGCCCGTATGTAGTTGTGACCGCCGGTTCGATTGCGCCGGACCTTCAGAGCGCCTTCGCCAGCTACTTCGAGACGAGCATCAAAGCGATCACCGCCGCTGGCGCGCGGGTGCTGGCAATTGGGCTGACCGAGGCGTCGCAGTTCACTGGCGAGGGCGTGCTGTCGCTGCCATTCGCGCCGTATTCGCGCATCTTCCCGCGCGCCGTCGCCATCATCCACCACGGCGGCATCGGCACGACGGCGCAGGCGCTCCGTCTCGGCGTACCCTCGCTGATCGTGCCGTGGGGCTTCGATCAACTCTACACCGCCGCGCGCATCACTACCATTGGCGCGGGACAATTCCTCTTCTGGCGCGACTATACGCCCGCACGCGCGCAGAAAGCCATCTCTGCGCTGCTGAACGAACCCAGCTATCGCGCAACGGCGCGCTCACTCAGCGAACGCATCGCGCATGAGGATGGCGTGGGGACGCTATGCGATGCGGTGCTGGCGCTGCTATGAGTTTGCAGTTAGAGCAGAACCAATTGTTTCGTCTGCTCAGGAGCATCTAACCCCGCAGCATGCAGGGCTGAGGCAGGTATAGGCAAGCGTTCTAGTGCGCGTGGCTCGACTTTAATGGCATTTGCGCCGTATGATTTGCCAACACGGTAGAGGTTGGCAATAATTTCAGGTTGTTGCAAGAGTTTCCATATCTTTTCAAGATACGCAGGATCTTCGTTGCGTGGATATACGCACAGGAAGCTCGTCAGTGGCAAGACACGTGCAGTATTGCGAATAAAGCGGACATTGTTCCGCCCCAAATAGGCGAATAAAAAGGGTGGAACTGCACGAATTTCCATTTTGTACCAGGGCTTTCGCTGAGAAATCAGCGACTTTTTGGGCAAACCTCTTTGCTCACCCTGCCTGATGTATTCGCGTATGGCAACTGGGAAAGCATCAACCGGGCGATTATCCAGGTATAATAATTGTGTTGGTCGCCCTGATCTATCGAGTTGTGCTAACACTTGATCTGTTATCTCCGCTGCTGGTATGTCGCGTGTACGCCCTACAGCGATGCGGAAAAATGTTTCGGGAATCCTTGTTTGTCGAGCCTGCTCTTTTGTCAAGAAGAAGAAGTCATTTGCTCCTGTCGCTATGCCTCTCATAACAGTGACAAAATCTCCTAATTTTGCCTCGCTGTAGTTCGTTTCTACCGTAATCTGACGTGACAGCCCTGTATTCAATGCCTCTTGCAAGTATCTTTCATACACAACCAGGCCGGAGGTTGGAACATCTCGAAACCCAGAAATGGTCCATGCCTTATAATTTGGTGTGCGTGTCTCGGTACATTGTGCCCATAGAAAGGTGCTTTCCGGGGCACAATGACGAATCATGAAAACAATGGGATTCGTATCAATGCCTGGAAATGGGGTTGCATCTGCTGCAAACGTAACGACAGCTTCTAACTTATAGTGCGAAGTAATCCAGTTCCAAAGAGGTGTAGCAAATTTGCCTTCACAGGTGTCGGCTGGCATGATAAAAGCCAAACGTCCATCATAAGGAAGCATCTGTAATGCGCGGAGCAAAAAATAGACATGCAGTCCTGCACGTCCGTCCAACGCTTTTCCCATTACATCTCTGCCATACTTTTGTAGCTGGGCCTTTACCACTTGAGGCAGGCGATGATGGCGAATATAAGGCGGATTGGCTACAATAGCCTCATACTGGCGAGTTGGAGGATGAAGCACAAAATCCTGCATCTGGACAAAGGCGAGGTCTTCAGTGCTAAGCCCCGTTTTCCTAGCTTGCTCTATTGCCTCACCGTCAATTTCCGCGCCATGTAGTGTGATGGGGCGACCCAACTGCGCCCCGACCACTTTAGCTGCATGGAAGAAAGCTCCTGCGCCTACTGCTGGATCAAACACATGGTCCGCATCTCCTTGCAGAACATAGGCAACCATCGCCTCCGCTATCCAGGCGGGCGTCCAAAATTGTCCCTTCTTGCGCAATGCCTCGCGTTTTGGTCCAGCGCTTGGCAATCGCTGGTGGCCCGCTTTCACTGCCATTGCGTTATCTCCTCCTCCCTAAGCTACCATCGCTTGGTGCTGGATGCTTTATCGAGTATGCGGATGGCTTCCGAACTGATATGCAGCGTGCCGCCCTCAAACTTGACGTATGGAAGTATATGGCCGTTCTTGTCAACGATGTGAGCCGGCACAAGTGTTGGCTCTTCAGTTGCAGAACCAAGAGCATACGCATAGTGATAATAAAACTTATAGATGTCCTTTGATTGTGTTGCTCCTCCCGGTGCCTGAAATACTTGAGCCGTAGGGAGTATTTTTCCCTCTGTAATCAATTTTTCTGCCTCATCCAGAGCAATTCCAAATGCAAGATCATAAAAGGCATGCCAAATATGGATAGGCACTTTCCTCTCGGTCTGCCACTCCCAGAGCGGTAAACGATCTTCTTGTTTGATAATGATCGTTGGCATTACCGCATTTTTTCGCAATCCTGGCAAACCGCCAAGCCTCTTTTGAGGGGATAGAGGCTTCCCATAGTCAGGCATCTGTTTGGCTATCCACAAACTATTTTCACATTCGACAGCAATTACAGCCAAAGAAAGAATTCTCACCATGGAATGATGATCTTCTGGAATAAATGGTAATTCCTGTGCCCCACCCAGTTCACCAATGATTTGTTGGACCTGTGCCTCATCTTCCTTGCGAAAGATGAGCAAGTCAGGACGCTTGAGTTTGCCCAATCCAGCCTCTTCGAGTCGCTCGAAGTACAACTCAAAAGCTCGCACATCTCCTTCAGGCGCAACACCACTTGGACCATAGGGAAATGCAGTATAGTGGCCTGTTTCATTGATGGCCTGTACAAACCGTTTCTCGCTCCATTCACCTTGTGACCAGCGCATCAAAAAGTCGCTTCCGCGTAGCCTTCGAGGATTTAACACAAATTCGGACCAGAGGATATCGTCATGACCACGCAGTTCAAACTCAATATCTTCATCAGGTACACTGAGTACACTCTCAAAAGGCGGCCAGACATCCGCATTCGCATCTTTGGTGGTGGCCATATATTCCCTGTTCTTCTCTATTCCGGCCTTCTATTGAATTGAGATTCCTTCTGGCGTGAATTGCATGCCAGCTATTCCAGCATAAAGCCAATTGGGGCAACTGTCAACCGGACAGCAGATTCCAGAACGCGCTTTCACATGCTTCTCGCTGCTTATCATGTATGCGGATCAGAAATTTGCTCATCTCATCCGTTGCTCTGAACGGACAGGCTGGCCCATAAGGATGGGAAAGTTTTCGCCATCGCGCCGAATACACAGGGAAGGTGAGTGAACTACAATGGAGCTAACATTGGGGCGATTGGGGCACTGAAGCAGATGAGGCGCACAAAGGAGCCGTCTATGACCAACCAGACTAACCTGAATACCCGCGAGAAATACGCGCGCTATGTCACCACCAGCTTTTCTGCGGGGTTGGAGCCGATCACCGTTACACATGCCGAGGGTGTGCGCATCAGCGACGACGCGGGCCGCGAGTATATTGACTGCTACTCCGGCATCGCCGTCACCAACGCCGGACACGGCCATCCGAAGGTGCGCGAGGCGGCCAAGCAGCAGATTGACCGGCTGGTGCATTGCAGTTCCTATACCTACTATGTTGAGCCGGTGGCCGATCTGGCGGAACGGCTGGCCGATGTGACACCGAGACGCCTGCAAAAGTCCTTCTTCTCCAATAGTGGCGCGGAGGGCATCGAGGCGGCGCTGCGGCTGGCGAAGGTATACACTGGCAAACGCGAGTTCATTGCGCTGGAACGCAGCTTTCATGGGCGCTCCTTCGGCACGCTGAGCCTCACCGGCAATATGGCACGCAAGACACGCGGCGGTCCCTACGCTGGCGGCTTCTTCTTCGCGCCAGCGCCGTACACCTACCGCTCGCTCTTTGGCGAGGACCCGGAGGTGGTGGCCGAGCAGTCCGCCCGCGCGCTGGAAAACGTCATCCGCTTCCACAGCAGCGGCGACGTGGCGGCCTTCATCATGGAGCCGGTGATGGGTGAGGGCGGCATGATCGTGCCGCCGCCCAGCTACATCCGGCGTGTCAAAGAGATTCTCGACAAATACGGCATCCTCTTCATCGCAGACGAGGTGCAGAGCGGCTTCGGGCGCACTGGCAAGCTGTTCGCCATCGAACATGCGGGCGTCGAGCCGGATATCATGGTGATGGCGAAGGGCATTGCCGATGGCTTCCCGCTGGCGGCGACCATCGCCCGCGAGGAGATTGCCGATTCGTTCAAGCCCGGTGAACACCTCAGCACCTTCGGCGGCAATCCGGTGGCCTGCGCCGCCGCGCTCGCCAACCTCGATGTGATGCTGGAAGAAGACCTGCCGGGGCAGGCGGCGCGCAAGGGTGAAGCGGCGCTGGCGCGGCTGCGCGCGATCCAGGCGGATCACGAGTGCATCGGCGAGGTGCGCGGCGCCGGTCTGATGATCGGCATTGAACTGGTGCAGTCACGCGCGACGAAAGAGCCGGCTCCCGCGCTCGCCAAAGCCCTACGCGCCTATTGCCGCGAGCATGGCGTGCTGGTGGGCGTCGCCGGTATTGACGGCAACGTCATTCGCCTTCAGCCGCCGCTTGTCATCGCTGAGGACGACCTGAACGTCGCGCTCGACGTGGTGGCCGCTGGCGTCGCTGAATTGTCCGGCGTGGCGGCTGGCGCACGCTAAGACCAGGATTCTGAGGTTCTATCCGCTCTCACACTCGCCCGGGCGCTTGCGCTCTGGTCCCCCTCTCCCGCGCACGGGGGAGGGGCTGGGGGTGGAGGCTAGCACCAAACAAGGACAACCATATGAGCATCGCAACCGAACGACAGACCATTCAGAACTTCGTCAACGGAGTCTGGATAGATTCCGCGAGCAGTGAGACGCTGCCCGTCATAGACCCCGCCACCGGCAAGACGATTACCCATGTGCCGCTTTCGACGGCGGAAGAGGTGCGCGCCGCCGCCGCCCATGCGCACGAAGCGTTTCAGTCCTGGCGTGATGTGCCCGTCACCGAACGCGCGCAGGTGATGTATCACATGAAGGCGCTGCTGGACAAGCATCACGACGAACTCGCCCATTCCGTCACGCGCGAAAACGGCAAGCTGCATGATGAGGCATGGGGCGAGGTGCGGCGCGGCATCGAAGTGGTGGAGTTCGCCTGCGCCGCGCCGACGCTGATGCAGGGGCGCTCGCTGCAAGATGTCAGTCGCGGCTACGATACCGTAATGTACCGCTTCCCACTGGGCGTCGTCGCCGGCATCTCGCCCTTCAACTTTCCGGCGATGATTCCGCTGTGGATGGCGCCGCTGGCCATCGTCTGCGGCAACACCTTCATCCACAAGCCATCTGAACGCACGCCGCTCACCGGCAACCTGCTGGCGGAACTCTGGGCGGAGGCTGGCCTACCCAATGGCGTCTTCAACGTCGTGCATGGAGCGAAGGCAGTGGTGGACGCGATGCTGAGCGATCCAGATGTGCGTGCCGTCTCGTTCGTCGGCTCGCAGCCGGTCGCGGCGTATGTCTATGCGACGGCGGCGGCGCATGGCAAGCGGGTGCAGGCGCTGGCTGGCGCCAAGAACTTCACGGTCGTTGCGCCGGACGCCGATATGGAGCGCGCGACGGCGACCGTTCTCTCCTCGGCCTTTGGCAACGCGGGCGAGCGCTGCCTTGCGGGAAGCGTGGTCATTAGCATTGGTGATGCGACGAAAGAGCTGCTGCCGCGCTTGATCGAGGGAGCGAAGGCGATGCGCGTGGGGCCGGGCGACGACCCGACGGCGGAGATGGGGCCGGTGATCCGCGCTGAACACTGCGCGCGCGTCGAGCAGTATATCGAACAGGGTGTCCAGGAGGGCGCGACGCTGGCGCTGGATGGGCGCGAGGGCCGTTCAACTGATGGCGGCTACTGGCTGCGTCCCAGCATCTTTACCAACGTCACGCCGGAGATGACGATTGCCCGCGAAGAAATCTTTGGTCCGGTGCTGACGGTGCTAGAGGCAGAGACGCTGGAAGAGGCCATCGCCATCGCCAACCGTTCGCGCTTCGGCAACGCGGCGGTTCTCTGCACCACCAGCGGGGCCGTCGCCCGCACCTTCCAGATGCAGATCGAGGCCGGCATGGTGGGCATCAACGTTGGCGTGCCATCGCCCATCGCCTGGTTCCCCTTCGCTGGCTGGAAGCAGTCGTTCTATGGCGACCTCCACGCGACCGGCGAGGATGGCATCAACTTCTATACCGAGCGCAAGGCGATTACTTCGCGGTGGTAGACCTCACCCCGCCCTTCGGACACCCCTCTCCCATAAGGAGAGGGGATCGTGAGGCGACCATAGTGATGTTCTGGCAAGCGGCTATGATGTTCGCCAGCTAGCACTGTCGTCGTTAGCCTTTCGACCTCACTTCTCATGAGAGAGATTAGTATGCCACATGCGAAAAACCCTGCTAAGCGGCCCCTCTCCTATGGGAGAGGGGGTAGGGGGTGAGGTCTCATGGATTGTTTTATCTGTCGCAAGCATGCCGGGCAGGAGGCGCAACCTCCGGGCGGCTATTTCGATCTGGGCAACCTGAACGAGTATTGGCGTGTCTGCCATGCGCCGCCGCAGATGGCCGTGCCGGGGATGCTACTGATCGAATCGCAACGGCATGTGCTGGACTTCGCGGAGATGACGCCCGAAGAGGCGAGCAGCTACGGTATCCTTGCGCGACGCCTCTATGCCGCGCTGAAAACAGTGACCGGCGCGCCGCGCATCTATGCGTTGGCGATGATGGACGGCGCGGAACACTTTCACATGTGGCTCGTGCCGCGCCCCGCCGATGCTCTCAGCAAGGGCATTGCCTACCTTGCCGCCGACCACGCCTGCACCGAGCAGGAGGCGCTGACAGTCGTGGCGGCGCTGCGCGAACAGTTGGCGCGCGAATGATAGTAGATACTCGCATCAAGTGCAATCCCTAGCTTCTATAGAGGAGAACGCAGCGGTATGACGGTAGCGGAGATCAGAGTGCGGCAGAGCGCACACCAACTCTATATTGACGGCGGCTGGCGCGATGCGCGCGGCGGTGGACGGCTGGCCGTGCTGAATCCGGCGACAGGCCAGCAGATCGCTGAGGTTACGGCTGCTGGCGTGGAAGATGTGGATGCGGCGGTGACGGCGGCGCACACGGCGTTCAGCGATGGCCGCTGGAGCGGGCTGACGCCCGGGCAGCGCAGCGATATCCTCTTCAAGCTGGCGGAACTAATGGCAGCGGAGGCAGAGGAACTGGCGCAGCTCGAAAGCGCCAACACCGGCAAGCCGATCACGATGGCGCGCGACTTCGATGTCGCCTTCTCGATAGATAACGCGCGTTACTTTGCTGGCGCCTGCCGGGTCGTGCAGGGTCTCGGCCAGGCGGAGTATCTTTCTGGCTATCAGAGTTCGATTCGCCGCGAGCCGGTGGGCGTCGTCGCCTCGATTGCGCCGTGGAACTATCCGCTGAACATGGCAATCTGGAAGATTATGCCTGCGCTGGCTGCCGGTAACACCGTCGTCCTCAAACCGGCGACACTCACGCCACTGACGGCGCTGGCGCTGGCGGACCTCGGTGAGCGCGCGGGGCTACCAGCGGGCGTCTTGAATGTCATCACTGGGCGCGGCGAGGAGATTGGTAACGCGCTCTGCGGGCATCCGCTGGTACGTATGATCTCGCTGACCGGCGACACAGCAACGGGTAAGCAAATCATGGGCGTCGCCGCAGGCACCGTCAAGAAGCTGCATCTGGAATTGGGCGGCAAGGCGCCGTTCCTCCTCTTCGCAGACGCCAATCTCGATGCTGCGGCGCATGGCGCAGTGATGGGCGCGTATATCAACGCCGGCCAGGATTGCACCGCCGCCACGCGCGTCTATTGCCAGCGCGCGGCCTTCGATACATTCATGCAACGCCTGCTGAAAGTGGTGGATAGCGTTCGGGTTGGGCTGCCGGAAGATACGGCGACGGAGATGGGGCCGCTGATTTCGGCGCGGCAACGTGAGCGGGTCGAGGGCTTCGTGGAGCGGGCGCGGGCAGCGGGTGCTGAGATCGTCGCTGGCGGCGCGCGGCCAGATGACACGCGGCTCGCAGGCGGCTATTACTATCAGCCGACGGTAGTGTTGCCCACCAGCCAGCGCGATGAGGTGGTGCAGCAGGAAATCTTTGGGCCGGTGCTGGCGGTATTGCCCTTCGACGACGAGGCGGAGGGTGTACGGCTCGCCAACGACTGCGATTATGGACTGGCGGCCTCTGTCTGGACGCGCGACGTATTTCGCGCCAATCGCGTCGCGGCGCAGATACAGTCCGGCACGGTCTGGATCAACGAACATATCGCCATCGCCTCGGAGATGCCGCACGGTGGCTACAAGCAGAGCGGCTTCGGCAAAGACATGTCGTTCTATGCGCTGGAGGACTACACGCAGATCAAGCATGTGATGGCCGACCTGACGGATGCGTCCGTCAAGCCGTGGTATTTCATCGCTCGTGGAGATTAGTGACATCTATTGACAACCGCTACTCCATCTGGCATGCTGGCAAGGAGCAAGCACAATAGCGGTGGGGATGTCATCTCACACGAAGCTGGTAGGGTAGATATTCTTGTCTGCCATCATGCGAAATGGAGCAGTGTCTGTAATGGATGACGATCAGATGGTGTTGCGGGTGCGCAGGCCAGTAGGAGATGCGCCAGCGCAGACCGGAGAACGCGCACATACGCGGCGCAGACGCTTTGGGTGGTCTTATGTGCCGCGTGGCGGTGCGATGGAGCAAGCGGCAGTCAGCGCGTTGGCAAGTCCTCCGCCGCATGGTCTGCGCTGGTGGCGTGTAACCTTCACCATGCTGGGACTTCTCTGTTTCGCCAGTTTCGTTGTCGCTATCTTGATCGGTATGCAGGCCGGTCTCTATGGATGGCAGAGCGGTGACTGGAATCGCTTGACTTCTGCTGCCCTTTTGTTACCTATACTGGGTTATCTGGCTCTTTACACCCTGGTCGCCTGGCTATATCAACCCACCCGTGTCTGGAAGTATGCACAACCTCTGCGTGCGGCATTGGATGCGCATGTTGCTGAGATCGGGCCGGTAGTGCCTGCGCTTGACCCATTGCCTCCGGAGCAATTACACGATACATCTATTAATTTCAGATCGTTGCGCCCGTTTACTGGCTTGTCTATCTTTGCAAACACCATAAGTTATTTGTTAGCAGGATTCGCGTATCCCCTCCTAATGGGAGGGCTATCGCTTCACAATGCGCTCAATCCTTCGAGCGATATATTTCCCTGGTTGGTCTTGCCTTTCGCGCTTGGTCTCTGCATTTTCGCAATCCTTATTATCTGGTACATCTATCTCAGTATTGAACCGCGCTGGCGGCTACGCATCACGACCGATAGCGAAGGGCTGGCGTGGACATGGGGCAGACGCGGCATACAGCATCGCGCCTCCTGGCAATCGGTGCGCGCCATCTATCGCTTCGTTCGTGGCGATGACCTGATCTTCGCTTTGTACTTTAATGATGATGGCCTGCTAGCATGGCGGATGAAACAAGCAGGAAATGGAGAGTTAGCCCAGAACGAATGCGAACGGCTATTGCAGATTGTCATTGCGCGAACGGGCCAGCCGCTCCGCGATGGGATGTTGCCCTTCGCTTGGGCCACGTATACACGTCATCGTTCCAATGAACTGCGTGAGAGCAATGTTCCACATTTTTTGCTCCCCAGCCTGCTGACCTATTTCAAGCTACGGGATGCTCAACGGATAGTTGTCACTGGCATGGTTTTTATGCTTGTCATCATCATCCTTACCATTCCTCTGTCACAGCTAGGCGCAGTGCGCCTGCAAGACATGCAAGTGGACTATTTCAAGAGCCTGCCGCAGAAGGTGCAGGCCGCGCCGGTTCTCTATCGCAATAATCTAGCTGCCAATGACGGCCTCTGGCCTCTCACAGCAGCCGGCTTGCCCGCCACTCAGCCGCATTTCATGTTCACCGGAGGCGCGTATCAGATGAGCGGGCGGCAAGGCCAGCCGGTCGTCGCGCTCATCCCGCGTAGCTATACCGACGCGGCGATAGAGGTGACGGTGCGCCAGAGCAATCGCGCGCTTGGCACCACAGCGCAACGTGCGGGGTATTGGTATGGCTCGGATTGGGGCGCAGGGCTGGCGTTTCATGCAGTCAATAGCTCAGACATGATCGTCTTTACAGTGGATGCTCAGGATGGTAACTGGTCTGCTACTGTCTACAGTGGAACTGAGCCACGATACACAGCGGGAGACATCTATGTCGTGTACAAAAACTACATCCCTTTCAGCCAAAACGACGTATTGCCATCAAACGAGCCGATTCATCAAGGGCCGAATTCGACGAACACGTTGCTGGTGATACTGCGCGCGCCAATTTACCTCTTCTATATCAATGGGCAGTATGTTGGGCAGGCAACGGATAGCAATGATATCTACAGCCAGAAGCCACCTACCACCGGCCAGGTTGGGTTGTTCCTAGCAGATGGCGGCACACCCACCTCGTTCAGCGATTTCCGCGTTTATGCGGTGCAGCCGTCATCCTCGTTGAACTATGTGTGATGCCGGATCGCGGCAGTCAACTGCCGGCGCACACACGGCAGGCTAAAGCCCATAGGTCTGCATGGTCATAGTGCCATCAAACGTTAGTTCGTCTTTTCCGTGCGCCGGCTTTTCAAAGCCGCAATATCCTATACGACAGAAAGCCGTGAGTGCGCTACGCGGCGGGCGGCGCACCGGGGCAGAGCAGGCTGGTCGGCGGATTGGTGGGCGGCGGCAGTTGGGCCTGCATGCTGGCGGTGGTGCAGGCGATACCACTCCACTCATGCGTGGCGTTCAGGTTGAATGGTTCGGTGATGGCAGCGAGCAGCGTTGGGCCAGACTGATTCTGCCAGAGGCCGAAGACAACGCTATACGTTCCCGATGCTGGCACATGTAGCGATACCCAGATGTGCGCGGCTGTGCCGTTTGGCGCCGGGAAGACAGCAGGCGTTCCCGGCGTGATGTCGTTCTGCACAGGGACATTGATCGTCGTGCCAGGGATATCCGATGCAAACGCGACGGTGGCGCTTGCCGGTGGCCCGGCTATCGGTTCACAGTCGCCGCCGTAGTCTGCGCCACCTGGATCAGTGTACGCGTGGTCAGAACAGGCGCGAGTGACATTGGGGATCGGCGCTGCCAATGGTTGATAGGCGACGATGCGCGCGGTGATGGCGCAGACTGTGCCGGTGGCGGGCGCTTTCGGCGTGGCGAGGCCGATATCTACGGTGATCGTATCGAGCGCGATATTGCCCAGCACTTTTGCCACAGAAACCGGCTGCGGCTTGAGCGGTAGGTCGCTGGACAATACCTGCCAGGAATCGTACTGCCCAACTTGCACCTGTGCGATGCCCAATGGCGAACCATGCGCCGCGCCACAGAGCGAGGCCACTCCAGCGTTAGGGGTGATGCCAACCAGCGGCGCGATGCTGGCCGTAGGCGAGGCGTGCGCCGTTGGAGTGGAGGATGGATGAGCGGTTGGGCTGCCATCTACGCAGCCAACCGACAGCAACGCGACCAGGGCGAGTATCAGCGCGGCCATACTACGGCGCAAAGAATGACGCCAGGCTCGTTGGGTCGTCTCTACCATACGTACACACATCTCTCCATCATCTCGATTCTATTGAAGCCAGATGACCAGCGAATGAAACCACATCTGGATTGCGCCGTTGGCTGCGCCTGCGCTCCCCTCTCCTCGTGGGAGAGGAGCTGGGAGTGAGGTCTAATCAGAGTCGTTGTATTGCGGGCGCAGCCAGGTGTTCTCGAATAATCCCCAGGCGACATCAGGTGTCAGGCTGTTCCAGTTGAGGGTTGCGGCTTTGGCTTTACTGAGCATTGCTGTGCCATAGGGTTGCGTCGTCAATTCTGTGTATTGGTCCAGCACCGGCCCCAGCACGGTGACTGTCGCCGTTCGCAGTGGCAATCCGCTTGTCCAGAGTGCCGCCTGCATACGCAGGCAGAGCGTCTTCACCTGTTCCTGCCGCGCGCTGATTGTATCCGGCGTATTGGCGACCGTGCCGCCGAGCGTTGCCGTCACTACCACCGTCTCCGCCTGCGCATCATAGGTCGTCTGAAGCTGCTGCGTCATGCCGCCGATAGCCTGCTGCGCGAGCGCCGCGAAACGATCCTGCGTGGTCGGCGTTCCTGCCGGGAGCGGTGTCAACGTTGCTGTTGCGGTCGCAGTAGGCGAATGGGTAGCGGTAACCTGTGGAGAAGACGCGCAGCCAGCGACAAGCGCCAGCGCAGCCAGAATGAGGAGACAGATGAGGTAGATGCAGGTGTGTGCGCGAATAACCAGGCGTGCCTCGAACGTGTTATTTCGGCGCGCGTTTTGGTCCGATTGGCCCAATTGGCACAATACGTTGTGCTGTCGCCCACCCGCTGAAATTTGACCCATAGGTTCATTGTTCCCCGTAGTACGGCAATCTGGCCTCAACTGCGATTCCCGGACGCATTCACAGCGTTCGCTGGCGCATATTCTAGCCTGCCACCAATTCTGCTCTCAAGTCGCTATTTCAAAACTCCCATAATTGGGATGGTAGTGATGTCTGTTGTCATAGACAGTCCATACGTCTCTCGTCCAACGGAATGCCGGAGAGATGCCTGCGGTAGCATGTGGCGAGAGAGGCTCGAGAACTTCTGCGATATTTCATGTGCGTTTCATAACTGGCGCTGATGGCTTATACTGGTTTGTAGAATAGACGCTGTTTTATGTCTGGCAGATGAGTTATTCGTTCTCGTATGGCCGCTGTGCTGAGGGATGCTTGATGATCCTGCGTATCTTCCGCGCCCGTCTGAAACCCAACAGCCGTGAAGCATTCGAGCGTCTTTGCCAGGAGTCCAGCATTCCGCTGATGCGGGCGGCGCAAGGAATGCTGGCGTTGCATGTGGGAAAACCCCTGGCAAACCATCCCGACGAGTTCGTGCTGATCTCAGTCTGGCGCGATCTGCCCAGCCTCAAGGCGTTCGTTGGCGAACACTGGGAGGATATCATCATCGTTCCTGGCGAGGCAGAGTTGATTGAATCTGCAACCGTCAGCCATTACGATGAGATGTTTCAGCATGTCGGTGAAACGCGCGGCATGGGCGCGTATCTGATGGAACAGTGGGAAACGGCGGCGCTGGAACATGTGCATGTGAGCGAGGAGCAATGGGCGCATATCCGGCCACTGTTGCCGCCGCCCCGGCGCGAAGGACGCCCGCGCGCCGATGAGCGCCGCACGCTCGAAGGAATTCTCTATGTATTACGGACGGGATGCCGCTGGCAGGATATCCCCGCTGAATATGGCAGCGGCGTCACCTGCTGGCGGCGGCTGGCGCAGTGGGAGGCGGACGGCACCTGGGAGCGCATCTGGGCCACGCTGCTGGCGACGCTCGATACGCCTGGACGCCTGGCGTGGGCGCAGGCGTTCCTCAAAGGCACCATCGTTCCCATGCGCCGCAATGCCCGCCGTGCGCGCTAGTGTTTAGCTCACCTTCAGCAACTCGACATCAAAAATGAGCGTAGCGTTCGGTGGAATCACGCCGCCCGCGCCGCGCGCACCGTAGCCCAGGTCTGGCGGGATGATGAGCCGGCGCTGACCGCCAACGCGCATGCCAGCAACTCCTTCATCCCAGCCTTTGATGACTTGCCCACGCCCCAGACCGAATTGGAAAGGATCATTGCGTGTCCGTGAGCTGTCAAACACTTCGCCGCTGGTGAGCCAGCCCGTATAGTGAACCGTCACCTGCTGGCCGGGGCGCGCCTCGTCGCCCATCCCCTGAACAATCTCGATATATTGCAATCCACTCGGTGTTGCCATCGGTGTGCCGTTGATCGGCGGTGGTCCGCCTGCCATCTGTCGGTCCTTTCACTTGTCTCACATTGTCGTTTTGTGTGTACCTGCCGTCTGCTGAAGTGATGCCTTCAGCGAACGCGCCCACCAGAGTGAGCCACATTGCAGCGCGTCTACGCAAACACAGACGCATAAGCTGGCTGTTGAATTTTGGGCCATCTGCCGCCTAGAATGAACGGGCAGATGCCTACTACATACGAGAAAAGACGGAACCAGAAGGGAAAGACCCCCAGATGTTCGATACGCTTCCCACTACTGCCCAGGCGTTCAGTATATGGACCTAGGCACAGATTGCCCCCTATTATGATGATCTGCACGCGCGCCCGCTAACCGACGCCAACGTTGAAGACTGGTTGGCCGACTGGACCCGGCTTGGCGCGCTGCTAGATGAAGTAAGTGTCAGCTTCTCCATCGCCACGACGGTCAATACAGCAGATGAAGAGACCGAGCGGCGCTACAAAGCCTTCCTCGACGACATTCAACCGCACTGGATGGCCGCTGAGCAGCAGGTCAAACAAAAGCTGGTTGAGAGCGGCCTGGAACCGGCGGGGTTTGCTGTGCCACTCCGCAAACTGCGTACAGATATCGCGCTCTTCTGCGAGGCGAATGTGGCGCCGCTGGGTGAGATACGCAAGCTGGAACTGGAGTATAGTAAACTCTCCGGCGCGCGCACCGTCACCTGGGAAGGGCAGGAAATCCCGCTGCTCCAGCTCTATCCGGTGCTGGAAGAACAGGACCGCAGCCGGCGCGAGCTGGCCTGGCGCACGATGCAGGCGCGCGTCCTGGCGGATACAGAACAACTCAAATCGCTCTGGCGGCAGATGATGGCCGTCCGGCGGCAGATCGCAGAAAACGCTGGCTTTGACAGCTATCGCGCGTATCGCTGGCAGCAGTTGTACCGCTTTGACTACACGCCAGAGGACGCCAAACGCTTTCACGCCGCCATCGAAGAGGTGGTCGTGCCAACGGCGCAACGGCTGAACGAAAAGCGACGCCAGCAGTTGGGGCTTGCCGCGCTGCGTCCCTGGGATATGGAGGCCGATCCGCTGGGACGCGCGCCGCTACGCCCCTATCAGACCATTGAAGAACTGGAACGCAAGACCAGCAATATCTTCCAGCACGTAGACCCGCAATTTGCCAGCTATTTCGAGACGATGCGCGCAGAGCATCTGCTTGACCTGGAGAGCCGTCCGAATAAGGCGCCCGGTGGCTATTCGCTGACATTGAACACGCGCCGGCAGCCATTTATCTTCACCAATGCCGTTGGCACACACGACGACGTGCAGACGCTATTGCACGAAGGTGGGCATGCCTTCCACTCATTTGAGATGGCGCATTTGCCCTACCTACAGCAGCGCCAGGAAGAGATGGTTCCCATCGAGTTCGCGGAAGTCGCTTCGATGGGCATGGAACTGCTAGCCTCACCGTATCTCACCACGCAGTATGGTGGCTTTTATAGCGTGGCGGAGGCTGCGCGCGCCCGGACGGAGAAACTGACGCGAGACCTCAACTTTTGGCCGTATATGGCGATGATTGATGCGCTCCAGCACTGGATGTATGAGCATCAGGATGAGGCAGCGGACCTCGAAGCGTGCGACAACCAATGGGCAGAATTGATGGACCGCTTCCAGCCGCATCTTGATTGGAGCGGCCTGGAGCAAGAAAAGCGCGCGCTCTGGCATCGCCAGTTGCATGTATTCCAGTTGCCGTTCTATTACATCGAATATGGCATGGCGCAGCTTGGCGCCGTGCAGGTCTGGGCGAACGCGCTGCGCGACCAACAAGGCGCGGTGGCGGCCTACCGGCGGGCGCTGGCGCTTGGCGCGACCGTGACACTGCCGGAGTTGTATGCCGCCGCCAACGCGAAGTTCGCCTTCGACGCCAATACCCTGCGCATGGCGGTAGACCTGATCGAAAGCCAGCTTGCCGTACTGGAGCCACTCGCCAACCGGTGATTCTGGACCTCATGCGGAGGATACTTATGTCCACGGAAATCATCGAAAAATCTGGCCTGTATCAACTCTGGCGCTCTCAAGCCCTTGCTGAAGGCCAGGCGAAGGGAGAGACCGAAGGGCAGCGTGAGGCGCTCATCCTTGTGCTTCAGCAACAGGTTGGCGCTATCCCGCCGGATGTGCTGGGCGCTATTGTCGCCGCCGATAGCGACAAGCTGCGCGCCGCACTGGTTCCTGCCGCTGCCGGTTCGTTGGAGCAGGTGCGTGCGGCACTGGGTCTCTAGCTGGCAACAGGTTCGCTACTCAGATAACTCACTTTTTATGCAGGGCCGGCTTCATCTCAGGCCAGTTCATTGAGCGCCGCCGCCAGTTCGCTGGCAGTCGGCCCGGTGGCTGGCCCGCGCCGCTCCACCGCCAGCGACGCCGCTACATTGGCGATGTGCGCCGCTGCTGGTAGGTCATCGCCGGCGGCCAGCCGCGCCACCAATGCTGCGGTATGAGCGTCGCCTGCTCCCGTTGTATCCACTGCCTGTGTCTTGCGGGCGGGGATGTGCAGCGGCGGCTGAGTTGTGCTGGCTATCCAACATCCGCACTGGCCGGTCCGCGCCACCACCCAGCCGTCCGGCGTGATGCGCTGCGCTAACTGCGTTGCCGCTGTTGGGATATCGGCGGTGCGAGTGAGCAGTTCCGCCTCGCGGGCATTCAGCGTCAGGAGCGAGGTACGCGCCAGCACATGTGATAAGCGGTCGGCGGGAATCTCACCTGCCAGCGGCCCCGGATCAAGGATGAGCAGCATATCAGGGTCGAGCGAGGGGAGCCATTGCTCCAAAGAAGCGCCGGAGATGGGATAACAGAGTTCGTAGCCGGAGACATAGACGGCGTCGTGGAATTGCAATGGGATGCCAGCCAGATCATCGGGCTGTAAGCGTGATTCCGTCCCAGGAGACGTAATGAAGGTCCGCTCGGCGTCAGATTCGACCAGCCCGACATCGAAGCCAGTATCCTCGCCGCGAACACGTGGCAATAGCAGTGGAATCCCGTTGGCCCCCAGGTCCGCCATCACCTGCATCCCCATCGCGCCACTGCCGACGCGCCCCGCATAGGCTGCTGGCAGGCCCAGACGGGTGGCCGCGATCAAGACATTCATGCCGCCGCCGCTGGTGATGATGCTGCGCGACGCCAGAAGGTCGCCACCACGTTCCGGCAGATGGTCAATGTAGAGGAGTATATCCACCAGGACGCTGCCAACCAGCACCAACCGTCGTGGACGTATCATCATCTGACCACCTCGCTACCGGCGTTGCTCAGCATTTCCGCCTGCTTCTCCGCTGGCACTGCGTTCGTTTCTTTCTGCCTATAAGGAAATGCGCCAGCGAGCATGACAAGTAGCCAATAAACCAGCGCCGCGACGATGAAACCCAGGAAATAGCCCAGGCTGCTCGCGGCAAAAGGGCCTCTGGCGAACGGGCCGGTGAACCAGGGCGACGTAGTGAACGCCAATCCCACCAGGATGCCCGCGATCCAGGCGATGAGCGCCGGCCAGTGGACACCGCCCCAATAATAATAGGCGCTACCACGTTCGGTAGCGGTGAGTCCCGCTGTATCGTAGCCACGCCGCAGCAGCATATCCACCAGGAAAACAGCGCCCCAGGCAGCCAGACCATCGGCCAGTACTTGCAGAAAACTCTCGAATGGAGCAAAGAAGTTTTGCGCGACCACCATCACCACTATCGAACCGGCAATCATCAACACAGCATCTATGAGAACCGTCTTATAGCGGCGCATCTTCAGCCCCATCGCCAGCAGATTCAGGCCGGAGGAGTAGAGCGAGAGATCAGCCGCAGCCACCAGCCCGCCGATAGCTGTGAGCAGATAGGGAATCGCCATCCACGAAGGTAGCGCGCCACCAATCGCCTGCACGGGATTGGCTGACGACGCCAAACCGGCCACGCTGCTAGAGAGCAGCACACCAGCCATGATGAGAATGAAGAGTGGAATCGTCGAGCCGAGCGTCGTCCAGAAGATGACGCCACGCGCCCGGCAACAGCGCGGCAAGTAACGCGCGTAATCAGCGCCAGCGTTGATCCAGCCAATACCAGTACCGGCGGCGATGATGCTGAGCATTGCCAGTACACCAGTATCCCAGGGACCAGGTTTCGCGGAGAACACGACCATCCAGTTAGTTTTGGCAACCAGAAAGACGACGATGACGAGGGTGAGCAGGCCGAAGACCCAGGTGGCAGCCCGCTGAAGCCAGACGAGCGTTGCGTGGCCGAGCAGTCCGGCGGCCACTACCAGCACTGCTACGATGACAAGGCTTACGATGGTCCAGAGCATATTTGCAGGCAAACCAAAAATAGTGAACAGACCCAGCAACGCATACGCCGCCGTGATGACACTGATGGTTTCCCAGCCGACCAGGCTGACCCAACTCAGCAACGTCGGCCCCAGGTTGCCGCGCGTGCCAAACGGCGCACGTGAGAGCGTCAGCGCGGGCGCGCCGCCCCAGACGCCAGCGACGCTCAGCGCGCCGACCAGCGCAAATGAGCCTGCCGAGCCGACCAGCGCCACCAGCGCGCTCTGCCAGAGATTCAGGCCAGCGGCAACCAGAATAGCGCCGTAGACGATGCCCAGAATGCCGATGTTCGCGGCAAACCAGACCCAGAATAGCTCAAATGGCCGACCATGCCGGTCCGCATCCGCGACAGGTTCGATGCCCTGCAATTCGATGGACCACACCTGATCTGTCCGGCGCGGCTGCTCGCCCATGCCCCTCTCCCCCTGACACTCACATGAGTCACAAACATTACAATTCACGCACGCGCCTCGATGACGCCGCCGTTGCGCACGCGATAGCGATGCGCGTAGGCCAGTGTCTCAGACGGCAGGCTGGCGGCATCGGTGGTGGTGAGCAAGACCTGATCCAGTGGACGGACGGCCTGCAACAAATCTATTCGCCGCTGGGTGTCCAACTCGCTCAACACATCATCCAATAATAAGATTGGCTGGTCGCCGGTCTCGTGTTCGATATAGTCCAGTTCAGCCAGTTTGAGCGCCAGCGCGACGCTGCGCTGCTGGCCGCGCGAACCATAGATGGAGAGATCAATGCCGCCTGCCAGAAACGCCAGATCATCCCGGTGCGGACCGAGGACATTGGCCCCCTGGGCAATCTCGCGCCGCCGCAACTCACCCAGGCGCGCGCGCATACCGGCAATCACGTCTGCCATACCGCCACTGATATCACCATCATACGACGGACGATATACCAGTTGCAGTTGGTGCTGCTGGTCAGGAACCGTCTGAGCGCCACTATTCCTCACCTGGTCGTTTTCGCTGGCATCCTGGTCATTTTCATCACGTTCAGTGTTCTCGTCATCTTCATCTTCATCGCCCTCGTCATGGGCCAGCGCAGCATAGACGCGCGCCGCCGCTTCGCTGGCCTGCTCCAAAAACATCGCCCGTTCGCGCATGATTGGTGCTGCCAGGGTGGTCAGTTGTTCATCCCAAAAGTTGAGCGCTTGAGGAGTCTCTTCGCCATCGCGGATGCGCCGCAGCAGTGCGCCGCGCTGGAGCAGCACTTTCTGATACTGGCTGAGCGTGCGGCAATAGGAGGGATGCACCTGGCAGAGCGTCAGGTCCAGGAAGCGGCGGCGTTCCCCAGGCGAGCCGATGACCAGATCAAGATCAGACGGTGAGAAAATGACGACGGTTATCTGGCCGATCAGGTCCATCGAGCGGCGAGCCACACCATTGACACGGATACGCTTGCGCGGCAGAGACACCGGTGGCTGTGGCAACGCGCCCGCGCCAGTAGCAACCAGCGGCGCGTTATCGGAGACGACAACCTCTACCTGTACCTGGTCGCGCCGCCGCTCCGCCGTCACTTCCACACGGGCGAAATGACCTTCCGCGCCCCAGCGCACCAGTTCGCGCTCGTTGGTGGTGCGGAATGATCTGCTCGTCGCCGCCAGCGTCACCGCTTCGAGGATATTTGACTTGCCCTGCGCATTGCGCCCAGTAAAGACAATGAGGCCACCGGGGAGCGTCAGGTCCAAATGGGCATAGTTGCGAAAGTCGGTGAGACGCAGCCGCTCAACCCGCATCAGGTACACCCCTTCTTCGTCCTCATCTGTCAGATCAGGTCATGGTAGCCATTGTAGCAGGCGTGGGAGTTCATCTTCCTCTGTCTTCCTGGTCTCTTCTTATCTCCTCTTATCTCTTTCCGGCAGAGGCGGCAAAAACTGGCGAAATGGGTTTAAGGCTGAGGTGTGCGCGTTTGTATGACAAAACTGTCAGCAAATGATGACAGAAAGATGCCTCCAACCTCCCAATTATGACAAAACTGTCAGCGAAAAATGGGGGATTTTCATGTGAAAGACAGCCAATATACGGTATACTTTCTTTCGTGATCGCGGTACTGGTGGTGGTGTGGTTGAGGCACAGGCCAGCGATGTGGTGTGGTTGCTGTTGGGTGGTAGTGTCGTCTGGTGTCTGGTTTGCTGTGGTCACGCCTTCATAGCCCCCTTGCGGATGCAGAGCATAACCCCTTCTCCGCGAGGGGCTTTTCTTTGCCGTTTTAAGCTTCTATCACGCTTCTATCACGCTTCTATCACGCTTCTATCACGCGCACCTCTGCGCCCAACACGCCGAGCGTCGTGAAGAATCCCGGATAGCTCTTGGCAACGGCGTCTGCGCCTGTAATGGTCAGCCCGTTGGCGCTACGCAGCGCGGCGATGGCCAGCGCCTGCACCAGCCGGTGATCGTCATGTCCCTGCACAGTGACGCCACCAGCGATTCCCGCCGGTCGCCCACGCACCGTGATGCTCTCAGCGCCAGGATGTGCATCTGCGCCAGCCAGTTGCAGTTCGGCGCAGAGGTCGCCAATGCGGTCGCTCTCCTTCAGCCGCAGCGTCGCCACTTGCTCGAAGCTGCTTTCCCCTTCGGCAAAACAGGTGGCAGCCACCAGCGCCGGAACGCTATCAATGCAGGCGTCGCCGTCAATCCGTGCGCCACGCAAACGCCCACCCGTTGCTAGTTCGAGCGTTGCCAGAGTCATCCCTACTGGCGCATCTTCTGATGTGATCGGTGTGACGTGAATTGGCGCACCCATTGCGTGGAGCGCCGCCAGTAGCCCCTGCACATCTGCCTCGCCCGTGGGCAGGCGCGCCAACCGCAATGGCCTGCCCAACGTGAGCGCCGCCGCCACCAGCGCAGCCGCCGTTGGGCCGTCGCCCGGCACGTCGTAGACGCCCGCGCGAAACGTCTGCCCACCCGGCACACGAAACCGCAGGAGATCGGGTGACGCTTCAGCCTGGATGCCAGCCGCCGCCAGCGCCCGCAACGTCGCATATATCAGTGGTTGCGAGCGCAACCCATCCACGACCTGAATATCGAGTCCCAGCGGCAGCAGCGGCGCAAGATAGAGCAACGCGCTGAGGTACTGTGAACTGCGCGCGCCGGAGACCTTGACCACGCCTCCTCCATGCCGCTGGCTGCCATACAGTGTAATCGGCAACTGGCCATCTGGACCGCCTGACTCTGACTCGACGCCAAGCGATGCCAGCGAATGCAGCAGATCGGCATTTGGGCGACGGCCCAGCGAATCAGGATGATCGGTGACGAAGGATATTTCGGGTAGCAGCGCGCCGAGGCCCAGCAGCAGCCGCAGCACCGCGCCAGCATTCCCCACGTTGAGCGTGCCATCCGGCGGAGCTATCAACCGCCCGCCAGTGCCCTGTACCCGCGCCTGCCATGTAGGTATGCCCGATGTCTCTTGTACGGCTGGCTCCCACGCGACCTGCGCGCCCAGCGCCCGCAACGCCCGCACCAGCACAGCGGTATCGTCGCTCAGCGCGGGGAAGCGCACGATGCTTTCACCCTCCGCCAGTAGCGCATTCAAAAGGTAGCGCAGGGTATAGTACTTCGAGCCGGGTAACTCGATGGCGACCGGCCCGTGCTGCTGACCTTCAATACGCTTCGCGCCGCGCACGAACACGGTATGCGGCGAGCGCTCATCTACCGGAAGATCAGCATTTTTCTGTAGGGGTGTTGACATAGTGACATACTTTCAGGCATACTTTGGTTTCCCACTACTATTGTACGCCACTGTCCTCATAAACAATGGAGTTGTGAGGAGGGCAGATTGCGCTGTTCGCGGACGCCCTGGTATGAAACCTGCCGTGTAAATGTCTCCTGGCAGCAGGTATCCAGATAGACCGCGAACCGTGTTTCGTCAGGCGAATTGTCCGATAGCTGTGCGCTACAGGTGAGGGGAGAAACGTATGGACGCATTCAATGATGGGTGGAATGAACGTCGTAGTTCGCGCTCCGTCTCAGCATCGGCGGGCGCCAGACGCGACTATGTGCTGGTGATTGACGATGATCCGGGCATCGTTGATCTCCTGGTGGCGCTGCTGCATGAAGATGAAGGGTTTCCGGTGCGCACCGCGCATAGTGTGGGGCAGGTCTTGGCGCAGACACCGCCAGAGCCGCCGGGCCTGATCCTCCTTGATATGACATTGCCGGGCGAAGAAAGCGATGCGCTCGCGTCACGCTTGCGGCTGCTGCCCGGTTGGGACGATACCCCCATCGTCCTCTGCTCCGGGCAGGACTATCTGCACGAGATTGCGCTACGTGTCGGCGCGGCTGGCTATCTGAGCAAACCATTCTCGCTCGATACTGTCGCAGAACTGGCGCACCGCTATTTGCCGGACCCGCTGCAACGCGATCCACACTTCCCGTAGCACGTCCTGATCTGGGCGCAACATGCCGCATGGTGGCGCATGGTATAGTACCTGGGCGGATTGCCGAGTGTGGAGGGAAGATGATGCCCCAGGGCGCTGTATTGCTGGATGGCCGTCGCCTGGCTGATGAATTGCGGGCGCAGTTGTTGCGCACTGCCGCGCGCCGCGCCGAGGAACGCGGGCGTCCGGTGTGCATCGCGCTCGTGGCGGTGGGCGACGACCCGACGGCGGCGCTCTACGCCGGGCAGGTGGCGCGTTCCTGCCTGCGCACCGGCCTGGATTGCCTCTTGCGCTCGTTTCCCGTCAGCACCACTGAGATGCAGCTACGCGCGGCGGTGGAACACCTGGGCGCGCAGGACGAGGTTGACGGCGTGGTGTTGCTGCTGCCGCTGCCCGCGCATATCCGCCAGCGCGTTGTCACGGAAGTATTGCCACCGGAGAAGGATATTGACGGCCTGGGTCCGCGCAACGCCGGGCATCTGATGCTCGGCTTTCCCAGCTTCGTGCCCAGCACCGCAGACGCCGCGCTGGAACTCCTGCGCCACGCGGGCATCCCATTGCAGGGGCAGAACGCCGTGGTCGTTGGGCGCGGCACCGCCGGCGGCAAGCCCGCCGCGCTGCTCTTCCTGCGTGAGAACGCCACCGTCACCCTCTGCCACTCGCGCACGCCCGACCTCGCTGGCATCACACGGCAGGCAGATATTCTCTTCAGCAGCGTGGGACGCTATCACTGCATCACCGGCGCGATGGTCAAGCCGGGCGCGGTGGTACTGGACGCAGGCATGAACTCAGTGGATGGGCGGCTGGTCGGTGATGTCGAGTTCGCCTCTGTGCGCAAGGTCGCCAGCTATGTCACGCCGGTTCCCGGTGGACTCGGCCCGCTGACCAATCTGATGCTGATTCGCCATGCGCTGATCGGCCCCTCGTAACAAGTGCCGGTCGCTCACACGCAGGAAGTGGTGTGAGCGACATCTTTGTATTGCCAACACTCACACTGCGCCTGTGCGCCAGGGCATAGGAACACGCGCCTCCTTCCTCTACACTAGATGACAACGATACTGCGGTCTGCGCCAGCGACCCATCTCTTGTTCGTCATGTTCGAGGAGGATTCGGTCTCATGCGTCCTATTACTGGTATTTTCGCCGTGCGCACTCTACGCCGCACAATCTCGGTCTCACGCGCCGGAGTCGTCATGGTGCCGTTGCTGGCGGTGTTGCTGCTCAGCGCCTGCACCACCACCAGTGGAACTGTGGGGAATAATCCTCACAATGCTGGCAATCCCAACGCGCCCATCACCAGCGGCCAGCCGCCCACACCCACGGTTTCTTCTGCCGATGCCACGCCGACGCCGCTCCCACCGCCGCCCACCTCAGCCACCGATTGCTCGCAGGTGCCAGGATTCAGCGGGGCGGGCGCGGCCAGCGCGGGCAGCGAGTTCAGCGACGTATCGTTCCCCAGCGGCTCCGTCAGCACCACCGGCAGCACCTTTACCGATGTCTATACATTCCAGATCATCAATGTTTGCACCAACAACAGCGACGCCAATAGCGTGCGCAACTTCTTTTCCAGCAACCTGCCGGGATATGGCTGGGGGCAGAGCGCGACCTATCCTTATCACGGCAACGTTGCCAGCAATTGCGGCGACCCGTATTGCTGGCGCAAGGCGAACGGTGTCGTGCGCTACGTTTCGCTGGAAAACGTCAATTCCACCGGCTCACTGGCCGTCTATTCGTTGCGGCTGGCGACGGCTCCCACGCCGACCTTCAATATGGTGGATCGCTATAACAGCCAGAATGTGCCGCAGGGAACAACCGTCACGGTGACGGCAAGCTGTGGCAACGGCGAGCAGATGGTCGGCGGCGGCTATTGGATTTCCGACAGCAATGTCATATATGAGCCTGGGGAGAGCTATCCCTCCAGCGCGAGCGCCTGGACCTCCGCCATCCAGAACAACTCACCGCAGACGATGCAGCTCTGGACGTATGTGGAATGTGTCCAGGCCAATTTCCCTCTCAACGTGCAGATTCTCAGCAAGTCGCTCTCGCTGGCGGCTGGCGGGATGGCGCCGGTCTATACAGAGTGCCCAGCGTCGGCAACCGTGGCTGTGGGCGGCGGATTCCGCACCTCTGACCCCAGCGGCCTCACCGGTTGGGCAGTCACCTCGACGCCAGGAGTTGATTTCGATAGCAATGCCTGGACGGTCAATGTGCAGGCCAAGTTCGGCGCGCTCACCGAAACGACCTACCTGCTCTGCGCCAGCGCCAATGCCGTCTCATCGCGCATTGCATATAGCTCGATCCATGCGATTGGCCCAAGCGGCTATGACAACCAGGTGCTTACCTGCAACGCGAACGAGTATGCGACCGATGGCGGTTTTACCTACAATCTGGGCAGCGAGGGGAACGTCTTCTATTACATGAGCGCGCCTGCGAGCGCATCTACCTGGATAGCCTATTCCTACAACCGCGACTCATCTTCGTCGCACGACATCTCTTCTGCGACGTTCTGCGTGACGCCCAATCCCGTCTTCTAAGCAGTTACTTCTCCGGCGAGAGCCAGCAAGGGGCGAGCACATCCACGCCGGTGTGCCCGCCCCTGTGTATTTGTAAATTCCGCAAAAAGGACTAGCCAAAACAGCGATGATGTGGGAAGATAGGAGGCATCATTTCATCGCATATCCGGTGGCGCGTCTGAGGCCGGAATCCCGACCCCTATAACGGTTTTGCGCGCAAGGGTGGCGCCCAACGATAGTGGCGCGCTCAGCATGTAGAGTGTGTTTGGCGTGTTTGGCATATGTAGCGATTTGGCAGTTGTAGTGTGTTTGGCGTGTTTGGCATGTTGTGCGGAGGGGTGTATTTTGATGCAATTCCTACAGCAAACACTGCGCTCCAGAGGTGGCCTGTTTCCTGCTCCGTCCGTTGCTCTCCTGATCCTCATGCTATTGCTGGCGTTGCTCCTCAGCGCCTGTGGCGCTGCCGGTGGCGCCGCCGCCAGCAATACGCCCCAGGCGACGTTGCCCCCCGCGACACCACCCACCAGTGCCATCCCCGGCGGGCCGCCCACCGTCACCCCGCCAGCAGCAGCCGCGAACTGTGCGCAAGTGCCGGGGTTTGCGAACGCGGGGGCCGCCTCGGCGGGGACGGTGTTCTCCGATATCATCTTCCCTGCCAATTCCATCGGTTTCACCATGCAGACGCCCGAAGATCATAGCTATCTCTTTCAACTCATCGCCATCTGTACGCCAGGAATGAAGGCCAGCGACGTGACCAACGCCATCGCCAATAACTTGCTGGGCAATGGCTGGGTGCAGAGCGCAGGCTATCCCTATCATGGCAATCCCGCCGCGAACTGTAATGACGCCAACTGCTGGCACAAAGACTTCCGCTATATCGCGCTGGAAGGCGCCAGCACCGCTGGCAGCGTCGCCGTCTACACGCTGCGGCTGGCGATCACGCCGTATAGCCAAACGCAGAGCGTGAGCCAGGGCGCAGGGGTGCCGCTGGAACCGGAAAACGGCAATGATCTCACCTGGTCCGGCGGCCAAATCTCGCCATCCGGGACCGCTACGTTGGTCAACATCGGTGTGACGAACTTCGATAGCGTCACGCTGAGCCAGTTGCAAAGCCTGCGTTACAGCACCCTTCCACTGGCGGGCGGCGCAAGCAACGCGCTGGTGACGGGAGATGTGTTCGCTGTTCACGATCAGGCGGGACACTACAGCAAAGTGCAGGTTGTCTCCTATGGCAGCACGCTCCAACTCAAATGGGTCGTCTACCGCGCCACCTTCTAGCGTCCGCCGTCTGTCATTACGATAGAACAAAGGGCCGGCATCCCTAAAATATCCAGGGATGCCGGCCTTGTTTCCTGTTCGGTTATTGCGCGACTGCCTGGAAGACGATCACTTCGCTGAAGCTGAGACCATCCACCTGATAGGCGTAGCATCCGGGCGCTTGCAGGCGCGTGAAGGTAATCCAGGTGGGCCAGGAAGGTGCGGTCGCGCCGCCGCCTGTGAGATGTAACTCGTCGAGAATGGGTTCAGTCCCCTCTGGGTTGCTGTGTCCCTGGCCCAGACCGCCATTGAAACGCACGGCGTGCGTCCCATCCAGTTGCTTGCCGCGAATCAAGACCGGACCCGTATACGCTGGCGCGATTTGCCAGTAGACTTTTGCGCCGCCCCAGCCGCTGCTCGCGTCTCCCAGCGAGGCGGCGTCCACAAATGCGAGCGCCTGCGCGGACCCTTGCGCTGCGGCTATGTAGACGGGGCCGGCGCCGATTGTCGTGGCGTAATCCGGTGAGATATGCTGTTGCGCTGCCGTGACGGGGCATGTCGCGCCGGGCGCCACCACCGGAAGCTGAAGCGGCTTGCTGGCGAGCGTCGCCCAGACGCTTGCGGGCACCGTTTGCGTTGCCATACCCGTCGCTGTGGCGCGCGGCGGAGTGGCTGTGGCGCCGTCGCCGCTGTGTGCGCCACCCGGACCACTCGTGCTACCAGCGCAGGCCGTCATCAGCAGCGCGATGAGCAGGAGCGAACCGCCCCAGCCACCAAACCGCCATAGCAGATGCCGCGCTTGTCCCGCCGGTTCAGCCCGTTTCGCCGTGATTGCCTGTGCCATGATGTGCCCCCTGCAAGAATCTGTGACAATCACAGGCCGAACGAGAAGAGTATTCCATCGAGACCGCCAACATACAGCCGGTCATCCGCGACGCTGGCCGCGCCATAGAAGAGCGCGCCAGATGTCGTGTCCGTATAGGAGAATATCACGACGCCGGTGCTGGCGTTGCGCGCCTCGACGGTAGCGCCTTCGGTGTCAATCACCACGCCCGTCACAGCGGTCAGCGCGCCCAGGACGGGACCGCTGGCGGTGCATTGGCGCCACTTAAAGTTTCCAGTATTTGGGTCAAGGGCATTGACGCTGCCGAGGCAGTTGACGCCGTTGATAGTCGTAGCGCCACCGGCGACATAGAGCGTTGCGCCATCCCACGCGCTTGGCGAGATGCTGCCACCACCGCATTGCGGGCAGTCGCCAGAGATGCTTATCTGCTGCTGCCAGACGGGTCCGGCACTGATATTGGCCCGGTCGAAGGTATAATAGACGCCGTTCTTGTTCGCCGTGCCAACGAGCTGCCTTGCTGCGCCGTTGATGGTTGCGCTAAACAATGTTGGCGTGTTGACGAAATCATAGTCATGATCGAAGGCGCCTGGAATCTGCCATGCGCTGATGAACGAGAGATCTGAGGCGTGCAGAGCCACCATTGCAGCAGTATATGGCTCGGTGTTTCTACAGATGTTGTTCGGGTTGCCGGTGGCAATATAGAGGATGCCGGTTGCCGTATCAATGGTGGGTGAGCCGGTGATACCACCGCCGGTACAGCCATTCGGCACAACATTGAAGGTGTTCTGAATCTGCCCGGTGCTGGCGCTCAACTGGATGAGTTGCCCCTGCACCAGCGGGCAATCACCAAAAGAAGCCATGCCGATGTAGATAGAGCCGTTATAGAGCGCAGCCGACCCCCAGATGAAATCGCCGGTCGAGGGGTGATTGTTTGCGGCCAGCGAGGTTGACCAGAGTGTTGCGCCGGTCGTTGCATTGAAGGCATAGAGCGTGTTATTGCCGCCAGCAACGAAGATTGCCGGCGTCGCGCCGATGCTGCCGATGGTGGCGGTGCTGGCGACGCCGACCGTCGAAGGTGTACAACTGGGGTCTTGCGTCTGCCCAACTTGCGCCGTCCAGATGTCCTGGCCGGAGAGGTTGGTCGCATGGAATGTGCCGTCCCATGATCCCCAGTAGATGATGCCATTGGCTTCAACCGGCTGGACCGTTATCCCAGTGACGCCGTTCGCCGTGCTGGCCTGCGTCTTCCATTTGAGATGCAGGTTCGGGAAGGTTGTCGCGTTGAGGGCCGTCTCCGCGCCGTTGAAGCCAGTACGTGCATTGTTGCCGAGATAGGTTGTCCAGTTTGGCGAATTCGAGGGAGGTGTAGGCGATGGCGTCGGCGTCGGCGTGGAATTCGAGGCAGCAACCGCCTGTACCGAGAAGATGTGCAAGGCCCCGGGCGCGGCGCTGGTGGGCAGCGTGACGCGCGCCAGCGTCTTGCCCGCCATCAGCGCCACCGCCGTATAGAAGACATAGGTCGTCACTGTCTGGGTTCCACCGCTCTTCGTATCGCGGTACTTCGTTGCGGCGGCGACGCTTTCGCCAGGCAGCAGATGCTCTTTACCAGCGCCCAACGTCCAATCGCTAAAAGCCAGGATGAATGTCTGCGTGGTGCCGTCGCTATAGGTTAGTGTTGCCGTGCCGGAGGCGTCTCCACCAGAGGCCGCGCCCAGAAACGCTAGCGTTCCGCCACTCCCTGCAACAGCGGCTGACAATATCTGACCTGCCGCTTGCCAGTTATCGGGTACACCGGCGATGACGTTGGGCCATTGGAAACTGATACCATTCACCGTCACCCGGCTGCCGGAGCCAAAGCCATCGGCGCGTAGCAAAGAGTTTGAATAGCTGTAAATGCCGCCATCGAAGTTGGCGCTGGTGGCCGCGCCGTCGCGCGGGCTGATGGCTTCATTGTTGCCCGGTAGGGCTACCCCCTGCACTGCAAAGATATGTAACTGGCCATGCGAGACGCTGCTGGGCAATGTGACCCGTATCAACGTCTTGCCAGCGGTGGTCGTCACCGCTGTGTAGAACACATACGTCTTGACCGTCTGGCGTCCGCCGCTCGCCGAATCACGATAGCTGGTGACGGCGGCAACGCTTTCACCGGGCAGGAGGCCGCTCTTGCCAGCGTTCAGCGTCCAATCGCTGAAGGTGAGCGTTACGCTTTGTGTCGAGCCGTCGCTATAGGTCAGCGTCGCCGTGCCAGATGATCCGGAAGCAACGCCGCCGGAGACCGCGCCCAGGAAGCCCAGCGTGCTACCGCTGCCCAGCGTCACCGGTAGCGCCTGCCCGGACGCCAGCCAGTTATCAGGAATGCCGGCGGTGACGGTCGGCCACTGGAAACTGACGCCATTCACCGTCACATTCGCGCCGGGAGCAAAGCCAACGGACTGAAGCGCAGCGCCGGAGTAGCTATACCCTCCACCGTCGAAGTTGGCGCTGGTGGCCGCGCCATCACGCGGGCTGATCCCCTCGTTGCTGAAGGGGGCTGTCGCGGCGTTGGCGCTGAACGACGAGCTGGCAAACGTCGCAATTCCGACGATACCAGCAGTGCAAACAATCGTACTCATCAACAGAAGCAAACCGGCGCGCACGCGCAGGCGACGCCGTAACAACAACCATTTCCCCGCCACAGCCACATTCTCCACCCAAATTTTTCTGCTGCATCTTTGTATGCGTTGTATGCAAGACGATCTCAGCCGTTATCAGCCACGAAAATTAGGAGCCAGAAGCTAAGCAATAGTACGTGCTTTCAGCCAGGTACGCATATTGACGGAGTGAGCGGTGGCGGTGGCCAGGCGAGTTCCCGGCTCCCCCTTGCGCCAGACGCACGCATGTGTTACACTATCCAGGCCGGTGATTTCCGCGCGAGCGGGATGGCCGGATAGGTGCAACTCGTATGGGCCTGTGGCGCAGCTGGGAGCGCGTCTGCATGGCATGCAGAAGGTCAGGGGTTCGAGTCCCCTCAGGTCCACCACACTCATGCCGCCTGATGTCAGGCGGCATGTTTCTTTTCTCCTTGTTTCTTTTCTCATAGAGCGGTATTCCCCATTTTTCTTCCAGAATAGTTCGAGCAGAAAACAGAACATCCGTCACTCAGTCATAGGACTATGATGGGAGTGCCTTTCAGTCGCTTTCCGGAAAAATCAGTAGAAACACGAGGAACCCGCCATGTTTGACACCTTACCGCCGTTACCCGCCGACGCTGCCACCTTCAGCACATGGACCTGGGAGCAGATCGCCCCCTATTACGCCGACCTCACCGCCAGGCCGCTGACCGCCGCCAACGTCGCGGACTGGCTGGCGGACTGGACCCAACTCGGCGCGCTGATTGACGAGGTGAACACCCGCTTTAGCATCGCCACCACCGTCAACACCGCCGATGAGGAGAGTGAACGGCGCTATCGTGTCTACCTCGATGAGATTGTGCCCAAAGCAACCGAAGCCGAGCAGGAGGTTAAGCAGAAGCTGATCGCCAGCGGATTGGAGCCGGAGGGCTTTGCGGTGCCGCTGCGCAAGCTGCGCACCGATGCTGCGCTCTACCGCGAGGTCAACCTGCCGTTGCTGGCGGAGGCGCGCAAACAATCACTCGAATACGACAAAATCTCCGGCGCGCGCACCGTCACCTGGGAGGGAGAGGAGATTCCCTGGGTGCAACTCTGGTCTGTGCTGGAAGACCCCGACCGCGAGCGCCGCGAACGCGCCTGGCGCCTGCTGAGCGCCCGCGTTTTGCAGGATACGGAGCCGTTGACTGACCTCTGGCGCCGGATGATGGCAACACGCAGCCAGATCGCCCAGAACGCCGGTTATGCGGATTATCGCGCCTATCGCTGGCAGCAACTCTATCGTTTCGACTACACGCCAGACGATGCGAAGCAATTCAACGCCGCCATCGAAGAAGTGGTGGTGCCTGCGGCGCAGCGCCTCTATGCAAAACGCCGCCAGAAGCTCGGCGTGGAAACCTTGCGCGTATGGGATGTGTATGTAGACCCTTCCGGACGCCCGCCGTTGCATCCCTACACAACCATCGAGGAGTTGGAGACGAAAACCTCGGCAGTCTTCCATGCGGTTGATCCGCAACTTGGCGATTATTTCGAGACGATGCGCCGCGAGCATCTGCTGGACCTGGAGACGCGCAAGAACAAGGCGAGCGGCGGCTACTCACTCGGCTTCAGTGTGACTCGACGCCCGTTCATCTTCACCAACGCCATCGGCACGCATGAGGATGTGCAAACGCTCCTGCATGAGGGCGGCCATGCCTTTCACACCTTCGAGGTGGCGCGCCTGCCCTACCTGCAACAGCGATTGGAGCAGATGGTGCCAATGGAGTTCGCAGAGGTGGCCTCGATGGGCATGGAACTGCTGGGGTCGCCCTACCTCACCACGCACTACGGCGCGTTTTACACGGAGGCGGAGGCGGCGCGCGCCAGACGTGACCATCTGCAAGGCATCATCACCTTCTGGCCGTATATGGCGATGATAGACGGCTTGCAGCATTGGATCTATGAGCATCCAGCAGAGGCGGCGGACCTGGCGCGCTGCGATGAGCATTGGTTGGAGCTATCGCAGCGTTTCCAGCCGCATCTCGATTGGAGCGGACTGGAAGCTGAGCGGCGGTCCTTCTGGCATCAGCAATCGCACGTTTTTCAGGATCCGTTCTATTACATCGAGTATGGCATGGCGCAGCTTGGCGCCGTGCAGGTCTGGGCCAATGCGTTGCGCGACCAGCAGGGCGCGGTGGCGGCCTACCGGCGGGCGCTGGCCCTCGGCGGCACGGCGACGCTGCCAGAACTTTATGCCGCCGCCAATGCGAAGTTCGCATTCGACGCCGACACCCTGCGCATGGCGGTCGAATTGGTCGAGCGGACGCTGGAAGAATTGGAGCCGCTGGCGGAGTAGACCTCACCCCCGGCCTGCGAGCGCTCCTCTCCCGCGAGGAGAGGGGACCGTGGGCGAGACTGAAGCGCCGTTTGGCCACGCTTCATCTCTCATTGTGGGGAACGCGCGCCATGAGACGCACGCCACCAGCGCAATACGTTGGCACACGGCCCCTCTCCTCGCGGGAGAGGGGGTAGGGGGTGGGGTCTCACCCACACACCTGGATGATGCGTGTGAGGACGGCGGGCAGGTGGTGAAGCACCTCGTCATTGGAGACACGCAGGATAGTCAGCCCATGCGCGGCAAGCACCGCATCACGCTCCTGGTCATACTCCGGCTGCTGCGCGTGAATACTTCCGTCTACTTCAATGACGAGCCGGGCAGAGTGGCAATAGAAATCTACGATGAAGCCAGCAATAATTTGTTGACGGCGAAAGATGAGTCCTCGACGGCGCAGGTGCCGGAGCGCATCCCAGAGTTTGCGCTCCGCTGGCGTCATCTCTTGGCGCAGTTCACGCGCCCGCTGCACTTTGATGGATGAGACCGCCTGCCCCTTGACGGGATGAGACCGCCTGCCCCTTGACGGGATGAAACTCCGGCTCTGGTTCTTTGCGGCGCATAGACCTCACCCCCTACCCCCTCTCCCATAGGAGAGGGGCCGCTAGCCAAAGTGGTTCAATAGTAGCATATGGAGAGACCTCACCCCACGGTCCCCACTTCTCCGCATAGCTACCAGCCCCCATTCACCACGACACCTGCCCCACGGTCCCCTCTCCTCGCGGGAGAGGGGTGGCCGCAGGCCGGGGTGAGGTCTCCACCAGGAGCAAGATGCTCATCGTAGGTCAAGGTGGTCATTCACCTGGGATGAACATCTTGCCCTTTCATGAACATCTTGCCCTTATTGGCCGCTTTGCTGATGCTCACTTTCGTTACAGGCAACGGTTTCCCTTCATCGTATCGCCTCGCTCACGGTCCCCTCTCCTATGGGAGAGGGGTGCCCGAAGGGCGGGGTGAGGTCTCCACCCCGCGCAGCCCCTCCACCAGCCGCACCGTCTCCACGCTGACGCTGAGAACACGCCCGATCAGCCGCACGATATATTCTTCGCCCTCCGGCCCTGGACCCTGCCGGTTGGGGTCGCTGGTGATGCCACTGCGCTTATCGGTGCTGACCTGATACTAGTCTAGCACCCACTCCAGCGCGGAGCGATTGCCCAGCCGGTAGGCGAACGCCTCCGCTGGAATACCTTCCAGCGTCAGCCAGTCGTTGTAGACGAGCGCCGTCTTGTCGGGCGTCAGGCGCATCTTCTTGACTCGCCAGTCTTGCGCCATGTTGGGGGTGGTGCGCCAGAGCAGCGGATACTCCGGCGCCTGCTCATAGCCCAGATGCAGCGCCGCCAGCCGCGCACCCACGTCGCGTAGCGTCTCGAAGGCTGCGCGCCCCGCCACCAGCGGAATGCGCGGCAACTCGCGTTTGAGGTTTTCGGCGTAGCGTTCGCGGTAGAGGGGATGGTGGAGCAGCCCATACACATAGTCAAAGATGTCGCGCTTCGTGACGCCCTCGCCATAGGCGGCGCGGAACTGCGCCAGCGCCCAATCGGTGATGTTCTCGCGCCGGTTGCTGCCATCCTCCGCATACGTGTAGTAGGGGAAACACTGTGCTGGGTCGGCATAGAAGTTGAGGTTAGGAATGAGATTGGATAAAAAGACAGCGAACTCTTTTCTACCGTATCCGCCTACAACTATGATAGCATTCTCCGCTTCGGTGGCAGGCGTAGGGAAGAATGAGCCACAAGAGCCACGTTCATCTACCACGCCATCAGCATGATATAACCATTCGCTTGTGAACGGGCGGTAAAGCGACTTCCTGATATTGCTTTCGTTGAAAGTGATATATCGTTCGTTGCGCAAATCTCTTTTGAGATTGCGGCTCCATTTAATTTTCTCATACCGCACGAAGCTATCAATGTCTTGTGGCTTTCCAGTGCGCGCCCAACGCGACACTTCAGCATTGTACTCCTCTATGAACCGCTGTACTTTGGCCACGAGGCCATGAGAGTTGAAGTCATAGGCGATATCATCTCGATTGGTGGAAACGCCAAGCGAATAGGTCTTGAACAGTGTACCAAGCTCGGCGAGGCGCATCGCTTTGGCTTCACGGCTACCCATAGGCAAAAATGAGGCGAATTCGGGTTGCATTCCTTCGGTGAGCCAAGTAAAACGTTGATCTGGCACCAATTCTTGCCATTCAATTACGCCTATATGTTGTTGGTTGCGCAGATACTCCAGTTTTTGCTCTTTGTGCCAGTCTTCTGGCACTTGGTAATAGTAGATTTTCCTGTCGCTATGTGCTGCTAATCGCACGGCGATTGTTATCCCCACTCCTACACGAATACCAAATACATTCCCACCACCCTGTTTCCGGGCATCGCCACCTAAATCAAGGTGATAAATGGCAGTAAAATCCTCTTGCAGATGCTTCCTAAACCCATCGAAGGCAATACCATCAAGAAACCCATTGTTCGAGACAAAGCAGACAATGCCGTCCCGACCTTGAAGCCGGTCCGTCGCCCAACGGAAAAACTTCACGTAGGCATCATAGAGTTTGGTATTTAAGGTTGCTTTTGAGGCTTTAGCATAGGTTTCTTTGATACGCCCATCTACCCCTGGATATTTCCGATTCTTGTTGTTGTCGTTCTCGTTCTCCTGGCCGACATTATACGGGGGATTGCCAATGATAACTTTGATTTCCGCTGCTTTTTCAATCTCTACGCGCGCAGCATTGGCCTCAGAAAATAAGGCGATCTGTGCGCCTTCCAGCCCCAGCGTATCCGCGAAGCAGAGGCCATCAAATGCTGCATAGCTGCCCTTTTGCGTGAAATATTCGTGTTCAATGTTCATTGAGGCGATGTAATAGGGCAGCAGCATAATCTCATTGGCGAAGAGGTCCTGCTGGTATTTGTGGGCGAGGTGTTGCGGCGCCTGCTGGCCGATGCGGCGCAAGAGGTTGACGATGAAGTTGCCGGTGCCGGTGCAGGGGTCCAGGATTTGCACGCCAGGGGTGGCGATGGAGCTATTGAACTCGCGGCGCAGCACTTCCTCCACGCTGGCGCACATGAAGTCTACGATCTCCTGCGGCGTGTAGACGATGCCGCGTGTATCCGCCTCCTTCACCGAATAGCCCTGGAAGAAGCGTTCATAGACCATGTTGAGGAAGCGCTGCTTCTGGCTCCAATCGTCCTGGCTGCGCGCCTCCGCCTCGATGCTGAGGTAGAAATGGTCCAGCGATTTGAGGAAGGCATGGCGGTTGAACTGGCGGCTGGTCAACGCCTGGATCACCTTCTCGATCTCGGCGGCGATGACATTGCGGCTGGTAAATTCATCGTTATCGAAGACGGTGCGGAAGAGGCGCTCCGTCAGCAGGTGTTGCACCAGCATATCATCCACGGCGTCGCGGCTGATGTTGGGGTCCAGCGCCGTCTGGCAGAGCGTATAGAAGTTGCTGAAGGCGCTGGCGAAGGCGGGATTATACGCTGTGTGTTCTTCTTGAATCCGCGCCTTCAGTCCGCGCGCCAGCTCCGGCACCTGCTCCTTGAAGCGTTCGACCGCCTGATTGAAGTTGGCAGTCTCCGGCTGGAGATAGGAGAAGAAGGTGGTGAGCAGGCTCGCCAGGTGCGCCGGCTGCGTCAGGTCATACTCGTTGGTGTCGCGCTTGCCATTCTGATAGAGGATAGCGCGGCGTGTATCCTCAAAGATGATGTTGCGCAGCGGGTAGCCTCTGGCGATTTTCTTCTTAATTTCGGCTTCCAGGTCGTCGCCGGGGTCTTTGGCCTCCCAATAGCCGCGTGTGATGCCGTTGCCATCCCAGAGTGTGCCATCGGGAATCGCGCCGTTCTCCATGCGTAGCTCCAGCACCAGCGTCCACTTCAGTTCCCGCGCCAGCGCCTCCAACAGCGCCTGAAACGCCGGACGCAGCGCCTGTTCATTGGTGATGCCCTGCGCCTGATAGCCAGCGAGTTGCTCATAGTAGCGTTTGATGGCTTTGTGCGACGACGAGACCTGGAATACCTGCAACATGAGCGAATGACCTCCTGGACCTCACCCCGCCCTGCGGGCACCCCTCTCCCATAGGAGAGGGGACCGTATGCGGCGCGTTGTGGCGGTGTAGCAACGTTTGCACTTGGGCGCCCAGTCTCGCCCAGCGTCCCCTCTCCTCGCGGGAGAGGGGGTAGGGGGTGAGGTCTCCTGGTAAGACCGCCTGCTCCGGCAGTGTAGCACGCGGGCGTAGCTGCGTTCAAGACACGCTCTGCCTCCCCGCTCCGCTGGGCAACCGTTCGCGCCGGTGGCGCAGGTCTCCGGCACCCCTCTCCCGCGCACGGGGGAGGTGTGGGGGTTATCCGATAGGCGCGAAGGCGAAGGGGATGCTGGCATGCGGGTCTGTCACGGTTTCGCCGCGCAGGAACGCCGCCATCAGCGCGCGGACGGCGGGCACGGCGACCAGCTTGGCGGTGCTGTGCGTGCCGCCCTCCACGATGACATGCTGGCTGTTGGCGAACCCCGGCAGAATCTCCTCGACATTGCCCGGTGGTGTGCGACCATCCAGCGAACCACTGATGAAGAGCGTTGGCACATCGCTGGTGATGGGTGAACGGAACGCCGCGCCCAGGTCCGGGCTGCCCCAGGCGGCGGAGACATACGGGAACGGCAGGTCCATGACATCGCCAAGCAACGCCTGCGCCGCCTCGCGCTGGATGCGTTCCATGCGCTCCGGCGAGGCCCCTGACGCGCAATCCATCACATAGGACATGGCGTTGCCCAGCCAGTCGCGCCGCGCGTTCAGCGTGGCCTCCGCCAGCCAGGAGAAGTCGCCCCGCGACATGGCATAGTAGCGTGCGGGCAGGCGTTGCAGCGCCTTCCGGTCGCCAAGATCGCTGGCAGTGGCGCGTTGCGCATCGAACTTGCCGAGCGCCACCCTCACCTGTTCGCCGCTGGCCTTATCCGTCACACTGACCTCGACCGGCTGCCGCTCCAACCGCTCTAGCACACTGCGCATCAGGCCGAGCAGATCGGGTATCCGCTGGCTGAGATGCGGGTCCGCCCGCACCAGCGTCGCCAGTTGTTCCAATTGGCGCTGTGTGTTGGAGGGCAGCTTGATCGTGTGGTCTGGCCCCTCCACCAGCGCGATGACAGCGCGGGCGATATGCGCGCCGTGGCGGCGAATCGTCGCCAGCGCCAGATGCGAGCCGTAGCTGGCGCCATAGAGACAGATCTGGTCGAGGCCGAGCGCCTGACGCAGCGCGTCAACGTCGTCGGCGCTCTCCTCGGTGGTGTAGCCCGCCAGGTCCACGCCCTGCCGCCGCCAGAAGTCCGCCGCCTGCTGGCAACGCTCATTCATGTTGCGCAGAAACGTCTCGCGGTCGCCTGGCTGATCGAGCGGCAGATCGAGGCGTTCCAGGCAATCCAGCCGGGGATTGCTGAGGCCGGTGCCGCGCTGATCCAGCAGAATGATATCACCGGCGGCGCGCAGTTCCTCGAACCAGGGCATGAACGCGCCAAACCGCGCCCACTCGCTGCCGGGAACACCCGGCCCGCCAGCAAGCACCACCAGCGGCGGTCCGGGTCGCTCCGCCGTACTCTTGATGCGGATGAAGGCCAGTTCGATCAGCGCGCTCGCTGGATTGCGCCGGTTCTCCGGCACCAGCAGCCGCCCCAGTTCCGCCGCATAGCGGTAACGTTCGGTCTCTGCGCCGAAGAGATCGGTCTTCACTACATAGGGCATGAGCGTGAGTTGACCGGGCTGCCCCTGTTGTATTGCTTCGCGTTCCGCCACGCTTATCTCCCTTTATTGCGCAAGTGCGCCATCTATCAGCAGGTCTATCCAGGCGATGTTCTTGACCAGATCGGGCGGGATATGATGCCGCTCTGCGAGATAGGTGGTGCTGTTGTAGCTGGCCCAAACCTTGCCGTCATCGTCCTGCCAGACCAGCGCCTTGAGCGGCAAGTCGAGCGCAAGCAGCGGTGAAGCGATCATCAGCGGCGTCCCGCCTTTGGGCGCGCCGAAAAGCAGCAGCTTGGTGTCGTTCATGGCGAGGCCGATGCGCGCCGCCTCGCCGCTGTGGTCAATCAGCGCGAACACAATCAGGTTTTTCGCCTGGATGGCCGCCTCCAGCCGCTCCAGCGTCTCCGCGACCGTATACGGGCTGGCTTTCGTGACGATGCCCTGGGAGGCATGAGAAGAAACTGAACTCATGGCAATGACTCCTGCTCAGGCGGCGCAGAACGAATCGGCGGGCGGCTTGAATCCCGGCTGCCAGAAGGCAAATTTTTCTGCCAGCGCCGCGTTGTACTGGCGCTGCGAAAGATCACTATCCGCCAGCATGCGATTCAACACCTGCACCTGGCGTGCGCGCGAAGCGGCGGGATTGCACCAGGGATCATATGCCCCCGGCGCCTGCACCAGCCCGGCGAGCAACGCGGACTGCGCGGCGTCGAGATGCGCGGGCGGCACGCCAAAGAAGCGTTCGGACGCTTCACCGATGCCATACGCGCCCTCACCGAAGTAGACCACATTGAGATACATTTCGAGAATCTGCTGTTTCGTATAGGTGCGTTCAATCTTGACGGCGAGCAGCAAATCTTCGGCTTTGAGCGGTATTGTGTGGTCGTAGTCGTTGAGATAGACATTCTTGGCAAGCTGCGCCGTCAGCGTGCTGCCGCCCTCCACGAAGCTCCGCGCTTGCAGGTCATCCCACACTGCGCGCAGGATGCCGATGATATCTATGCCGTGGTGCTGATAGAAACGTTCGTCCTCGATGGCAATGAGCGCCTTCGGCGCCCAGGGTGAAATGGCGGCATAGGGCGTATATGGCTCGTGCCGCGCCGCCATCTCGGTCCGCAGCCGCGCAGGGAGGTCGGCGGTGGAGGGTGTCGCGTTCCAGGCCCAGGTGAAGAGCGCCGCCAGCACGATCAGGAGCAGCGCCGTCCCCTGTAGAATGCGTCTGCGCCAGCGCCGCCAGAACAGCGCCAACCGCTGCCGGAAGTCCCTGATAGAGTGGAAAAATGCGCTCTGTTCAAGGCGTCGCAGGCGGTCGCGCCAGCCGTTGCCTCTCTTTTCTCCGTCAAATTGTGGTTCCCGCAGCCCATTGGTAGCGGGCTGTGCCGCCTCTTGCGGCGGACCAGAAACGGCCCTCAACGTCCAGCACCCTTCTCGTTTGCGCCTCTCTACTCATATACACGATGGGTGAAGCGCCTCAATTTGGGAATAGTCCCCTTTATCAAATAATACGCCACACGCTAAACCTTGCTCGCGCATCCCGTACTCTAGCCCAACAGTCGTGCATAATGCAGTTTCTAGCATTTCTTTGCTTTCATTTTTTCCCGGTCTCCTCGTTTGTCTCTTCTAACGCCTCCATTGCAACAGTAAACACACGCCTGATTCTCCAGAGTAGAACGATTGTTGTCATCGTCAGCCCGATCCCCAAGACGAGAAACGTTATCTGGACGGCAGCGCCCCAGCCATGCAGTATAGCCAGAAACAGAGCTAGGGTAAACCAGGCGATACTAAGCCATTCAACGAACTTTTTGTATCTCTGCCGCGCTGTTCGCCAAATGAAGAATGAGCCGATTCCGCAAGCTAACGAGCCTATCAATACCGGCATCTCTAATTGAGGAGCAGCGATATAGATGGCCATGATGAGAACGAACAAAACAATGGCAATAAGCAGAACGCATAGAGCGGATATGATGCTGTTCCTCAAAGAAGATTTAGACATATGCAATCGCTCCTATCCTTCAGTTTCTTCACGCGCTTCGTGGCTGACATGTTTGTGTGCAGTATGCGCTTCGCGGTAGCGCAGAATCTCCGCCTGCACATCTTCGAGTCGTTTGGATAGCATATATTCTGGAATACGCACTGGCGATGGCGCTCCACCCCACATGAGCGGCAGTAGAAGGCGTTTGAGGAGTGGTTGTCGTTGTTTGAGGGCAGCAGCATGGCGGACCCAGATGATAAGAAGGCGGCGCGAGAATGTGCGATCTCTTGACTTTGGGCCGGTACATGTCGTTCCAACGATATCCTGCCAGGGAATGAGTCCCATACCCATGCCATAAAACGTGGCATTATCAACGATCCCATCATGAGTGATGAGTATTGCTGGCGCATGGCTGAGGAGGCGCCGGAGAAGAAGGAGAACAATAAGTCCCAAAAAGAGTCCGGCTAATACGCCAGCAACTCTCACGTCAGAGGAAACTGACGTAAGGCGTAGCAACAACACGACGCCAATGACGACTAACGCAATGGCAAAGACATGGGCGAGGACATTGATTCTATCCAACTCTATGCTAATCGTTTCCCCGTCATAGAAGAATGTTTCGCCATCCAGTTCTGCGCCAGCAGTGTCTATAGCTCTGACAAGCTTGCGATTGACACGTCGCGCGAAGACAAAGAAAGCTCCTGCAAAAGCGATGGCACATACGGCATAAACAATCTGCGTCTGGAACATCCAACCGTGGAAAGCGGCAGTACCTACTGCTAGCCCAAGACATAGAAAACTGCTTAAAGCACATACCCATCGCACATATCGCCGCTTTGCCTTATACCAGGCCCAGAACAGTATGATGCTCATGGCAAGAGAGCCGAAGAGCAGCGGTAGCTCTATCTCTGGATAATTCGAGTGAATAAAGATGACCAAAGGTAGTACAGGTATCACCACAATACACGCTGCCATACCTGTCAAGAAATTCTGGCCAGCCTCTTTCCACGTCATTCCAAATACCTCCTGGCAAACAGCGCAGTGTATGGGTAGTCGTTTGCTGCGCCCATCCAGTATAGCGGAATCGGCTGAATGGCACAATGATGGGTTTGGAAGCACAGAAGGGGATACAGGGTGTAAAAAAAGACATCCTTGCCGGAAAGGCGTCATCCGTGACCAGGTAGTCCAGGCGTGTGCGCGTTGTTGACCCGCGCACATGAATAACCTACCCGCGAAACATTATCCCCAGGTTAAGCGTGCGTTAAACTTGAGCGCATGCCACTCATATTGCTTGCTGTTCGCGCGTCAGCAGTTGCTCCGGGTGCAGCGCCGCGCGTATCTGCTCCTGCTCGCGGTGGAGATCATAGGTTGGCGGGACCAGCGCCAGCGTATCGAGCATCAGGCGTAAGCACTCGGTGACGCTTTGCTGTGCGTCGGCCAGCATGAAGAGTTTGTTGACGCGCTCAACCAGCCGTTCCGGCGCGATGGTTAGCCGTCGGCTCTCCGGCTCCAGCCATTTCCAGTCCGGTTCCCAGCGCCGGTTGATGGCGAAGAGCAGCCGCAGCGTCTCTTCCAGCCGCCAGCACAGGCGTTCCGCCAGTTCCAGGCGCGCATTGCGATAGGCGGGCGGCCAGGTATTGACGATGGAGAGCGGCCACCAGTGCGGCTCCGCCCAATGGCCGGTCGCGCTGGCGATCAGCTTGCGTTGCAGCGCCTCCGGATAAGTGGTCAGTTGCTCCTGCCACTGCGTCAGCCGCTCGTGCGGGCGTAGCGGCAGCGCATCGGCAACATGCCAGGCGTCGGTCAATTGCCAGTGATCGGTGGTTTTCGCCGCCAGCACACGATGCAGCGTACGTTCGGTGCTGTCCCAGCGCCTCCAACTGGCCTCGATGAAGATGCCGTGATACCAGCTCTTGGTGCTGAGTGTCCCGGGATGGAGTTTGGCAGGCGCATCTTTCACATCCGCGCCAACGCGACGCAGCCACGCCTGATAGACCTCAACCGGCTGCAACTCCTCTACCCAGAAAAAGAGTTCGATGTCGGAGAACCGGTCAGCAATGCCACGCGACACCGAACCCATGACAGCGATGGCGTCTCCCAGGTCCGACGGGCACTGCGCGGCCAATTCCTGCGCCAGCGCATAGCGGACGCGGCTGTGTGCGCTGGCATCAGATGGCAAGGTATTCATTGCGAGTTTCCTCCACTACTGGTGGCTCTTGCCTTCCGGTAGCGCAGACAGAAATGTCTGCCGCTCTAGGATGGCTCTTCCGGCAGACAAGCATGTCTGCCCCACCAATGACAGGAATCCAACCCAGGTTGTATAGGAGTGCCGGCGCGCAGATGGTAGCACAGAAAATATAACGTTTCAAGGGTACTGTTTTATTTTTTATGCGTCAGCGATCATGTGTAGCTCATCGGCCAGTCGTCGTAGTGCCGCGCGTAGTTCGGCGGGGCTACGCACCTGGAAGCGCACGCCGAGGCTGGCGAGGAAACGCGCGCTGTGGTCCAGGCTGCGGTCATAGGCGCGCAACAGCGTACATGCGCCGTCAGCCGTCTCTTCTAATGTTGCAAAGGCTGGCGGCACCATGCCCTGCACGGCGATAAGCGGCGCTTCCAGTAGCACTTCGATCAGCCAGGTATCCGGCATGTCTCTGAAGCGGGCGATGGCGAACGCCAGGCAATCGAAGTCGTTGGGGCGCGTAAAGGCTGCGCTGCCGGGCATGGCCGCCAGCACGCGGTCCAGCCGGAAGACGCGGATATCGCTACGTAGATGACAATAGCCGACGGCATACCAGCGGCGCTCATAGTGGACGAGGCCGTAGCAATCGAAGTCGCGCCAGACCGGTTCTGCCTCGCGTGAATGATATCGCATGTGAAGTGTGCGTTGCGTGTGCGCCGCCGAGCTGAAGGTGAGCAGGTGTGTGGAGAGCGGCACCTCAGTCGCCGCGAGGTCCAGCGCCACAGTCGCCTGGATGGCCTGCGCCTGGGCACGCAGCGCCGCCGGTAGCACCCGTTCAATCTTCTTCAGCGCGCCCTCTACCGCTGGCACGGTTCCCGCCAGCCCGGACTGCTGCGCCGCCATCAGCCCCAGCGTCACCGCGACCGCCTCGTCGTCCGAGAACATCAGCGGCGGCAACTTGAATCCAGGGCGCAGATGATAGCCACCATAGCGCCCGCGTTCGGCCTCGATGGGAATGCCCATCTGTTGCAGCATCATGATATAGCGTCGCACACTGCGCGGTTCCACTTCGAGCCGCTCGGCCAACTGCTCGGCGGTGATGCTTGGGCGTGATTGCAGCAGATCGAGCGTGGCTAGCAGGCGCGTAGCTGGCGAATACGGCGCATACATGGGCGATATCCCTTGCTGGAAATCTTCATGTTCATATAGGACCGGATCAAACCACAATGCACTATACACTACTTTTCAGATGGCGACATGAGTCATGAGTTTTCGCCATGAAATTTGAAGAACAACAGGAGTAACCTGCGTGAAAGCGACAACGACGGTAGAACAGGTCAAACACTTCCTGGCGGCGCATGGACGCGACATCGAGCAGGCGCAGCTAGCCTATCATTTCGAGGGCGCGCCGCTGGATGAATTGCTGCGCGTCCTGGAAACGTACCAGAACGCCGATGGTGGATTTGCCGGGCTAGAGCCGGACATCGCAGCGCCGGAGAGCAATCCCTTCGCCACAGAGCTTGCCCTTGCCATCTGTGCGCAGGCGCATGCGCCGCAGGATACGCCGCTGCTGCAACGGGCGGTGGCGCATCTCGAACGCACGCAGGACGAAGACGGCGGCTGGCGTTTCACCCCCGCCATCTACGAACATGAGCTTGCGCCGTGGTTTCAGGGCTGGGAGTGGCCGAACCTCAATCCTTCCTGCACGCTCTCCGGGCTGCTCCGCGAACTGGGGCTTGGCTCAGCGGCGTTGCAGGCAAAGGTGGAGCAGTTGTTTGCGCGGCTGGCAAACGTCAAGGACCTGCTCAGCGACGAGTTCTACGCCGTCCGCCCGTATGTCTACTACTTCCTGCCGGAGTGGGCGCATCCACAGCGTGACCTGTATCTGTCGGGCGTCGTCTGGTGGCTGATTCGCCAGCAGGCCAACGATAGCCTGGATGGCAACCATTTCTTCCAGTATGTGCGCTCGCCGGAGACGCAGGTTGCCAGGATGTTACCAGCGGCGCTGATCGAGGAGCGGCTGGACCGGCTGGCGGCGGAGCAGATGGAAGACGGCGGCTGGCCCAGCCCCTACGCCGATCACTGGCGCGGACCCATCACGATGCAAAACCTGCTGTTCTTGCGGGCATTCGGGCGGCTTTGATGCGCTAGAGGCGCAGTTGCTAGAGGTGCTGCTGGAGGAATGGCACGAGCCGCACAATCACACCGGCGGCGAGCAGCCCGATGAGCGTCCAGAGGGCGAACGAGGCATAGGCGCGTAACATCGCGCGCACAGCCAGGTGGCGCGTGGTGCGTGCTGTTGCGCGCATCACGCCGGTCCAGGCGACCAGCGTTGCTGGCAGCGAGAAGATTGCTAGCAACGCGCCGTGTGAGCCGCCTTTAGGCAGTGCCGCCAGGCTCACCAGCGCATAGGCAGCGATGAGACCAACGCTATAGAGCAAGAGGCTACCACGCTCGCCGTTGAGCTGCACCAGCGTTTTGCGGGCGATGGCGCGGTCCGCATCGCGGTCGCGTAGGTGCGCCGCCAGCACCAGCGAAAACGCGAACAGGCCGAATGCCAGGCCGAGCAATAGCTCTTGCATGGTGGGCAAAACCGCTTGCGAAAGCGCCGTTGCCGTCACCAATCCAGGGCCGAGCGCCAGCAGAATCACAAACTCGCCCGCCGGAAGGCGTTTGAGCGCGTAATTGGTGGAGGAGTAGAGAAAGGCGATGATGAGGCCGAGCAGCCCCAACCCCAGCAGGAATGCGCCGCCGGTGAGCAGCAACGGCAACCCCACCACAAGGCCCAGCGCCAGCAGCAGGATGCTGGCGCGCAGGGTGGTCATCGGCTCGATGCCGGTGCCTTCCAGCACATTCGCCGCGTAATAGCTGCCGCCCGCGTTCGGATCCCAACGCCGGTGAACGTTGCGCTCGAATTCGAGGTATTCATCCAGCATACTTGCGCCGGACATCACCAGCAGCACCGAAAGCAACAGGCAGATTGCTGGCAGCAGCGATACGCGCCGTCCGGTTGCCCAGAGCAGCGCCAGCGTCGCGCCAGCAGGCGCCAGGCCCAGCAGCAGCGTTGGCGGGCGGCAGAGCCGCACCCAGGCAGCCAGTTTGCCGGAGGAACGCTCATGTGATACGTTTGCCGCCACAGGTAGCGCCAGCGGCGCGGAGGGGGCAGGCAGGTGGAACGAACCGTTCATATCACTGGCGTTCTCAGCACGTTGAACATGCTCAGCGTGCTCAATGCGAACGCCCGACGATTGCTGATCCACCTGATCCATACGCGAATTCCCCCATAAAATGCTGCAAAACAAGCCATACAGGTGTTAGAACGAAATTGTAGAGATGGGATGAGAAAGGTTAGAAATCGGTCAGGCGCTCGAGGCGTTGCTGCACGCGCTCCATTGCCGTAATCAGATGCGCCTGGCTGGCGACGAGCGTCAGATCGCCGCGCGTCTTCTCCAGGATGCCGCGCGCTGCGTCGGTCGTGCGGCGCAGATTGCCGGTGATGGCGTCTGGATAATCGAGCGTAATCAGCAGCGCATAGATTTCATCCATATCGGCCAGCAGCACCTCGCAGGTGTCCAGCTTGCCCAGCCGCATGCGGTCAAGCGTGTAGCGGCGCAGTTCACCAACCGCCTCGCCAAGACCGTTCAGGTAGGGCGCCCATTCGATGCCGAGGTCTTCTGGCATGGGCAGCGTCTCTCGCTTGATGAGGGCGCAGGTCAGCGCCGCCTCCGCATACTCTTTCTGGGCGTCGGCGACGAATCCGGCGTGAAAGATGTCGAGATGCTCACGCAGGTCTGCCGCCATCTCGCGCAGCAGCGCGCCAGCATCTTTCAAGAGCTGTCCGGCGGTCTCGAATTCGTCGCGATGGGCGGCGCGAATCGTGTTGGCGCAGAGACGAATGGCTGCGCGAGATTTCGGCAGCGCCCGCTCACGTGCGCTATGTTTGGCGGCCAGATAGTCCTGCGCCGCGCGGCCAATAGTTTGCAAATCCGACATTGGTGTCACCTCTGCTTCGTTTCCTCCGGGGCATCGTTGCTGGCCATGGCAGTTCTCTGGCAATGGCCGCCATAACGCTGCGCACACGGGGGAACAACCCAAAAGCCTCCGTGCGCCGGGTATGAGACCTTGTTCGTTCTCTTCGTTGCTTGCGCTTAAGTGTACATCTCTCCCACTGCTCTGTCAAACGACGCATGCCCTGGCCAATGCGTCGCCAGTCCGCTTGAAATGAGCGTTTGACGGCTACCGCACACCATGCTAGCATGACAGCATGACAATGAGGCATATGGCAAAAGAAGCCGCTGTTTACTTGCGCTGAGACGAGAAAGGGCCACTCTATGCCAAACGCTCGTCGTGGAGTCGTTGTGCTGGCCAGCTTTATCCTGGACATGGTGGCCCATGTGCCGCGCCGTCCGCTGACCGGCGAGTCGCTGATTGGCACGGACTTTGGCATGTTCGCGGGCGGCAAGGGCTGCAATCAGGCTATCGCCGCTGCGCGCTCTGGCGCCGATGTGCGCGTGATCGGGCGGCTCGGCGCCGACACCTTCGCACCGATATTTCAGGCACTGCTGGCGCGCGAGGGCATCGCAGATCGCTGGGTGATGCTGGATGAGACGGAAGGCACCGGCCTGGCGTTTCCGCTGATCGAACCGGACGGGCAGAACAGCATCGTTGTGGTGCCACGCGCCAACCTACGCACCACGCCTGATGACGTTCTCGCAGCAGAGGAGGCTTTCGCTGGCGCGGCGGCGCTGCTGGTGCAGATGGAGGTGACGCTGCCAGCCATCTATCAGGCCGCTGAGCTGGCGCAGAAACACGGCGTGCGCGTCCTCTTCAATCCCGCCCCGGTGCCCGACCCCACGCCAGACTTCCCGGAGGCGTTCTGGCGGCAGATTGATATCCTTCTGCCGAATGAGCGCGAGGCCGAGACGCTGACTGGCATCGCGACGCACGACCTCGGTGGCGTGGAGCAGGCCGGGCAGCGGCTCATCGAACGTGGCTGCCGCTCGGTGGTCATCACGCTGGGGAGCCGTGGCGCGTACTGGCTGCCCGGCGCAGGCGCAGAGGGCGTGGTGCTGCCGCCATTTGCGGTGCAACAGGTGGACGCCACGGCTGCGGGGGATGCGTTCTGTGGCGCGCTGGCGGCGGGTCTGGCAGCGGGATTGTCCGACCAGGAGGCGCTACGCCGCGCCAGCGCAGCGGGTGCGCTCGCCACGATAAAGCTGGGCGCGGAGCCGTCGCTACCCACCGCCGCAGATATAGACACGCTCCTGGCAACAGCATGACGACGACATGACAGCAGCATAAACAACAGTAGAGCCGCGCGCCAATGAAACGACGATTCCAAGAGAAATCAGCCCTGGCCCGTTACTTGCATTTTCTTGCGCCATTTGTCCTATGCGCTTTGGGCGCTTTTCTTCCATCCGTTCCAATTCATGAAACAAGAAAGGCTATGGCCACTATTTTAGCCGTTCGACGCCGGTCGCCTGGGTAATCGCAACGTGCGCCCGCGAGGGCCAAGAGGCGAGTGATAGACAGATAGACACATAGACTGATAGATAAGCGTGGGTGAAGAGATGGACGAACGCGATACGCTGGCGTCATCCGCAACGACGGGTGAGTTGGTTCTCCGTATTCCGGCTGATGCGATGTCTACCATCTCCACGGCCTCCACGGCGAGCCGCACCGATACCTCGGTCTCGACGGATGCTGAGCGCGCGGAGCGGAAACCCTGGTATGCGCTCTTCCGTTCACCACTCTGGCTCTGCCTGCTGGCGGGACTCCTCATACGGATCTGGCTGAGCGTGCGCACCCACGGCACGCTGGACGGCGATGAGGCGCTGCTGGGGATTCAGGCGGAGCATATCCTGCACGGCGAACGCCCGATCTACTTCTACGGCTTGAACTACTTTGGCAGCCTGGAAGCCTATATCGTGGCTGGTGTCTCCGCTGTCTTCGGTCCCTCGGTCGCGGTATTGCGCGCCGTCACCACTGCCTTTGGCCTGGTGTTGATTGCGCTGACGTGGTGGTTTGCCTCGCTGCTGGCGCAGGCGGCGCACCTGCCGCTCTATGCGCGGAAACGCTTTACCGTGTGCGCGGCGTTGGTGGCGGCGATTCCGCCGGTCTATGATGGCATCATCGAGCTACGCACCGGCGGTGGCTGGATCGAATCATTCTGCATCATGCTGCTGCTGCTGATCCTGGCTTTCCGCCTGACGACACGCTGGCACGAGGGCGCGTCTACCGGCGAACTGGCGCTACGCTGGGCTGGCATCGGCTTCGTTGTCGGCTTCGGCATGTGGATTTATCCGCTGGTGACGGTGGCTATCTCGGCGGCGGCGCTGTGGATTGTGGTGGATAGCCTGGTCGCCGCTATCAGGCGATGGAGAGCCTCAACGCCTCTCATGCAAGCCATCTGGCCGTCGCTCAAGGAGTTGCTGCTGGCGGTGGCTGCCATCCCTGCCTGTGTGCTGGGCTTCACGCCGGGCATCATTTATGGCGCGTCCCATCAATGGGCAAACATCAGGTATCTTTTCTCGCTGGGCGGCGGCTGGACGGTGCAGCGCGCGATCACGGTGTCGCGCGTTGCCTCGCGCTATGGGGCGTGTGTCGCGCCGCGCGTGATCAGCGGCGCCACGCCGGTCGAAAGTCCGCTGCTGACTGTCATCCATTCGCCGTTGCTGCTGCTTGGCGTTGGCGCGATCTTCTTCTCGCTCATCGCCATCGTCTGTTCCTTCCGGTGGCCGCATCCGGCGCTGGTGCGGGCGCGTCGTCTGGCCTTCCTGCCCGCAGTCTTTGGCGTTTGCTCGGCGGTTCTCTTCTGCACGAGTTCGGCTTCGACCTCCATTCTGCTGGGATGCAGAAACGATCTCGGTGGGCGCTACGCCTCGCCGCTGGTGATGGCACTGCCGTTCTTCTTCGCTACGGCATTCACACTCATCAGCATGTACGTCACCGAACGCGCGCCAGGGCGAACGGCTGCAAGTGTTGCCGTGACCCCATCCATCCCACGCACGGCAAAACCGCTGAGCAAGCGACGATATGCGGTGGCGCTGATCGGACTCTTCGCGCTGCTGATCGTCTATTTCGGCGGGCAGACTGCAACCTATGGCTTGACCAATGCGGATGAAGCTTTCCAATCCGCGTATTGCACGATAGCTCCGGCGAATTATGGCCCTATCATTGCGTATCTGGAACAGCAGCATGTGCAGTATGTCTGGGCTACCAACTTGCTCGCCTATCCAATCTCGTTTGAGACCAACAATCGCATCATCGTGGCGGACCCCCTGGCGGTGATTCACCCACGAGACGCCATCAATCGTATTCCGTCCTACACCGATGCCGTGGCGCAGGCGGACCGCCCGACTCTATTGGTCTTCGTCAAGCATGGCGACGCGCATCCGTATCTGCTGCAACTGCTCGACCAGCAGCACGTGACGTACAATGCAGCGTTCTTCCCGTCACAGCCAGGAGTTGATGTGCTGGCCGTCACGCCGCTGAATCAGAACGTGTCGCCGCTCACCACGCCGAGCCTCGACATCTTCTATTGCCAGATCATCAATAGCCAATCGGACATTCCATCCCACTCCTGACGGGCAGTAACACATGAAGGATGAAGGGGCACAGCAACACTATATTGGCGCGGAGGATGCAGGCGAGGCGGAACGATTGGTGGCGCAGGAGAGCGGCGCGCAGGATGAGCTACGCGCCGCGCTGGCGCTTCACCTGCCACCGGAGCAGGCGCGCGTGCTAGAGCTTGGCTGTGGCAACGGCGTCTTCACGCAGGCGTTGCTTACGGCGCTGCCGGATGCCACCATCACAGCCATTGACACCGATGAGCGCCTGCTGGCTGATGCGCGCGTTCGCCTCGCACAGGCGACCAGCGCCGGTCGCATAACGTTTGCCCGTGCCGACGCCACGCGCCTGCCTTATCCTGCGCGCAGCTTTGATCTGGTGGCCTGCCGCTTTCTGCTGATGCACCAGGCAGACCCGCTAATCGTCGTTGGGGAGATGTTCCGGGTGGCTGCCATTGGCGGTGTCGCGTTGGCCATCGAGCCAGATTGGGGCGCACGCGCGCTCTATCCCGATGGCGAGGCGCAGCTTGCCCTGCTCGATCTCGCCAGCCGTGCGCACCCCTATGGCTTTCCTGATTTGCTGCTTGGCCGCAAACTCTATGCGCTGCTTCGCGCCGTCGGCTTTGCTGATATGCGCGTGCGGGCGACCGCTTTCTGCGAAACTGCCGCCGACCGCCCAGCGATATCTGAGGATGAGGAACAGCCCAGCACCGGCCCAGCGCGCCTGTTGGAACAGGGGCGCTCGCTGCTGCGTAGCTCTGGCGTGGCCGATGACGCCACGCTCGATGCACTTATCGCCCGCCTGGAAGCGATTCCCCGCCATCCTGAATATTTCTCCGCTGGCATGGACTTCGCAGTCAGCGCCCGCAAGCCAGCGCCGACTGTGCCGTAATCTATACGTTATTATGCCTCAGCAGTGGCGATGCAGACGCGATATACTACGGTTACATCAGCAGCATTGACCGGCGATATCTTCTTGAGCAAGAGGGCGGCAAACGATGGCGACATCCCATGAACCGGCGATTTCCGTGCGTGTCGCCACCGATGCCGACCGCATCTCCGCGCGCGAACTTATCGCCCCCACGTCACCGCGTGGCCGCGCCAGCCTGGTACTGCTGCGCGCGGGGCAGGGGTTGCTCTGGGTGGCGCATGAACGCCAGGCGGAGGGCGAGAAGCTGGTTGGGCTGTTGCTGGCGACGGTGCAGATAGACCCGGACTCCGAGGAGCCGGTCGGCTACATCCAGGAGTTGCTGGTGCACCCGGCGTACCGGCGGCTGGGCGTTGCCATGCACCTGCTAGACGCCGCCGAACGCTTCTTCCTGGAGGAGCAGCGGTTCTCGCAAATCTACCTCGCCACCTCGCCGGATAACGAGGCCGCGCTCCGCCTCTATCGCAGCCGAGGCTATACCGCCTATCAGGTGCGGCTCGCCAAGCGGCGTACTGGTCCGGCCAGCGAGGCAGAGAGCGAATGAGCGTCTGGCAATCGCTTCAGTACGATGCCCATCTAAACCCTGGCAGGAGCAACAGAGCATGCCCGATTCTATCTCATTTGACCCCATCGCCGCGCAGTATGACAACACGCGCAGCTATGCCCCCGATGTGGCGGCGCAAATTGCCGATGGCTTGATGCGGCTAGGGCGGCTCACGGCAGGCGACCATGCGCTGGAGATTGGCGTCGGCACCGGGCGAATCGCGCTGCCGCTGCTGGAGCGTGGCCTCAATGTCACCGGCGTGGACATCTCCGCCGGCATGATGGAGCGCATGCAGGCGAAACTGGCCGCGCTCCAGGCCGCCGAGCCGCAGCGACCCTGGGGCGCGCTTACCACACGGCTGGCCGATATGACAGATCTGCCGTTTGCCGATGGCGCGTTCGCCGCCGTCATCGGCGTGCATATCTTCCACCTCGTATCCAAATGGCGGCGCGCGCTGGACGAAGCCCTGCGGGTCCTCACACCCGGCGGCGCGCTGCTGATCGGCCAGGATATGCGCGATGTCGAGTCGCTCAACCATATCTATGAGCAGTGGGAAGCGATCATCGCATCGCTCGGCCTGGATGCCCGCAATGTTGGCGCCTCCGGCTATACCGCGGTCGTGCGTGAGCTACGCGGGCGCGGGTTGCCGGTGGAGGAAACGGTCATCGCCACGTGGCTCGCCAGTTTTCCGCCACGCTCTGTGCTGGAAAGCATCACCAAACGCGAATGGTCGAAGACGTGGCGCGTGCCCGACGATCTCTTCGCGGAATCCGCGCGCCTGCTCACCGATTGGGCAAAGCGCACATATGGCGACGCGCTAGACCAGTACCAGACCGGCTCCTATTCATTCAAGGTGGCGTTGGTCCGGCGCCCACACCAATAGTGAATCGTGTAGAAGGGATGTTTCGATATGGCAGACGGCACATTCGCAACGGCTATCAACTGTATGGATGGTCGTGTTCAGTCGCCAGTGGCGGACTGGATAAAGACCAACCAACAGGTGCAATATGTGGATATGATTACCGAGGCCGGCCCTGATGGCATCATGGCGCAGGGCACAATCGCGCAGATAGACGCGATCAAACAGCGTGTTCTTGTCTCAGTGAACGCGCACCAGTCGCATTTCGTAGTGATTGCCGGCCATCACGGCTGCGCAGGGAATCCCGTCTCGAAGGAAGAGCACATCGCCCATATCAACGCCGCGATGCAGGTAATTGCCTCCTGGCTGTTGCCCGTCGAAATCGTTGGGCTGTGGGTCAACGACCAGTGGGAGGTCGAGGTCGTCGGCGCGCTCCGGTAGCGGTGCCTCAACTCACCCTGAGATGGGGCGCGAAGTCTTGCAGGCGATAGCTGCGCAGGTCGCCGATAGCGTCAATGGTGATATCGGGCGGCGGCATGCTGGGATCGTCGGCGACGCCATAGTGGCCCTGGCGCACCTGCACTGTCACGAAGCGGTCGGGGAAGCGTTCTTTGGTGGCGGAGAGGATGCGCCGCTTGTCGTCCACCATGACATAGAAGAGCGCCGGCCAGCGCATGAACACTTCTTCGAGATGGTCTTCCTTGTGGACGTAGATCAGCACGCGCCAATCCACTGCCGACGCCAGCCCGCTCTGCTCAATCTTGAGCGGCTGATACATGCTATCGCCATCTGAGACAATCGCTGGCAGGCCGAGCGTCTTGAGATAGTCCAGTGTAGCGAGCGATTCGGGATAGAGCCGCGCGGCAAAAGGATAGTCCATGATGATGGCGCGTAGCCGCTCTTGCGTCTGCGTATCCGGCGCAAAGGGGCGAAATCGCTCGAAGGTCAGCGGGAAATCTACGGTGCCGGTGAGCGCGCGCACCTCCTCGTAGACCTGCCAGAAGCGCGCGGTCAGCGCCTCGCCCAGCAGCGCATGCAATTGCGTATCGAGATCAACTTTCAGGGCGTCGTTGTCTAGCAGCGTATTGTCACAGTCCAGAATAAATACCACCTGAGCTGGAGTGTCCGATGGCAGCGATGTTGGCTCGCGCATAATTTTTTGCATCCTTCTTTCTATCTCTATCGCCTTGCTATGAATACTATGGATGGCGCGACATTGCGCGAGAATTATTGTAGCACGCATGGCCTCGTATAGCGTCATATGGTGTTGTGCGGCGTTGTATGGCGTCATAACGAGGATGGGCGATGCCGAAACGTGCGTGTCCCTGGTAACGTATTCTATGGGAGAGTGAGATATCTCGCTCGTAACAGGTTTCGCAGCGAAAGAAGGTCAGATGGTATGGAGCGCCCTCCCGAACAGACACCAGCACCCTATGACGCCGAGAGCGCGAGCACGGCCAACGCTGCGTATCCAACCGACCCGTCAAACTCTACCGTTTCACCAAAGCCAGCGTATCCGCTGACCTATCCGCCATCGTATCTGGCATATCCACCCCACTGGCCGCCCGCCGCCAATCCGCCAGCGGAGCAACAGAGCCAGGCGGGTGAGGCAAACCAGCAGGGACAGGCAGGCAATGGGCAGACCGGACCGACCGAACAGGCCATGCCGCAGTATCCTGGATACCCACCCTATTATCCGCCAGCGCCGCCCTACTGGCCGACGTACCCGCCTGATGGCAGCTATCCGCCGCCTCCGCCATATGCGCAGATGCCGCCTACTCCGCCATACCCGCCATATGGCTATCCGGGATATCAAGGGATTCAGGGCTATCCGGGACACATGGGATACACGGGTTACCCACCCTATACGCCATACCAGCCACCGGCCACGGGGAATGCCGCGCCAGCCGGTGATCCGAACGCGCAGCAGCGTCTCGCCAGTGTTGCCGCCGGTTCGGTACAGGTTGCTATCTTTACTAAAGCAGTGCTGCCGCTGCTGAGCCTCGCAGTGAGTTTCATCACTTACGCCTGGCTCTTCGGTTGGCAGTTTGGCATTGGCATCATCGTGCTGCTCTTCATCCATGAGATCGGCCACTATATCATCATTCGCGCCAAAGGGTTGCCCGCCAGCCTGCCGGTCTTCATTCCACTGATTGGCGCGTATGTGGCGATGCGCCGTATGCCCGTCTCCGTGCGCGACGAAGCGGAAATCGCGCTGGCGGGGCCAGCGGCGGGCGCTCTCTCCGGCATCGCCTGCTATCTGCTCTTCCTGTGGACGCAGGTGCCGATTCTGCTGCCGCTGGCGTGGTTTGCCTTCTTCCTCAATCTGCTCAACCTCGTGCCGGTGGCGCCGCTGGATGGTGGCCGCATCGTCGGCGCTATCTCGCGCTGGATTTGGGTGGCCGGTCTGGTGTTGGTCGCCGTGGCCTTCGTCTATATTGGCAATCCGACCGACCGCATCATCTTGCTGATTCTCGGCTGGCTCGGCTTCACGCAATTGCGCAGCCGCTTCCGCGAGTCCGGCCCCAATGCCTCCTACTATCGCATCTCATTCTGGGCACGCGCCTATGTCACGCTGCTCTATGTTGGGCTGGCGGGCGCGCTGGCGCTCGGCCTGCTGGCGACGCAGCAGACGATGGCGGAGCATCTCATGCGGCTCTTCTCCTGATAATCAAGCGTTGCGGCGCTGTGCGCGCCGGTGGAGCAGCGCATCGCCCCAACTCAAGAATCCTGCCGTCATGAAGCCATGCAAGATCGCCGGCAGCAGCAGCGAGCGCCGCTTGCCAGATGCAAGATAGAGCGCGCCGAACAGCCCGCCAGCCGCCGTCACACCGGCAATTGCGCGCCAGCTCCAATTGCCCAGCCGGTGATAGGCTCCGAATGCAGCGGTCGCCAGCGTCCAGCCCAGCACTGTGGCGCCTTTCGGGGAAATTGGCAACCGTCGCAGGCCAGCAATCGCCACTGTCTGGACCATGCCGCGCCAGAAGAGTTCTTCGGCAGGCGCATTCACCGCCAGATAAAACGCCGTCTGAAGCGCCTGATCGGATGGTGTGGGCAGCCGGTAGCCGGGAGCGATCATACCGCGATAAGCAGCGGCGATACCGGCGAGCGGGATACCAGCGGCGGCGCCAATCACGAGGTCGCGCGCCCAGCCGTCGCGTGTGCAGCCGACGCCACGCGCGCCAACGCCACTGGCGCGTGCATAGATGGCCGTCGCCGCCACGAATGGCACGATGCGCCCAAGCGTATCCTTCCAGAGCCAGCGCCAGGTGTCTTGCACGGTGTTGCGCGGAATCCTGCGGCTACGTGCGCTATAGTATGAGGCCGGTTCGGGGGATGGAACTGGCGCTAGTGGCGTTATCGGCGTTATCTGTGGGGAATGGGAAGCAGATAAATTGTCAGGCGTATCAGGCTCAGGAAGTTCTGGAAGCGCATCTTCGTACAAGGGAAACTATCCTCTCTAGCGGGTCTCGCACATCTCGCACATAGCGCAGGGCTGTGTTGTTGATAATAGCGCCTATTCTATCGCAAAAACGTGCTTGACTGCCTATCTTGTGGTCAACTTTCTAGTATATTGGGGTGCCAGAGGGATACAAACGTTGACCGTTGCGATACAATGGCCGTAACGATTGTCGGCTTTGGCGCGGGAAAGAGGAACCGTCCCCCCGCCCGTTGGAAGTTGAAAGCGCCTGGCGCGTTCGCTGGCCCTGGGGGTCGCACTGATGCAATGCCCACGTTGTGGATTCCTGACCGATGGCATGACACAGACCTGTCCGCGCTGTGGTTTGGCCTTACCGTTGGCTTCACGGCCAGTGCGTCGTGCCCAAACGGACCCCGCTCTGGGAGGAAACCAGGCCATTGATGGCGTCTGGCGCGAACTTGACGACGAACAAATGGGTGGCCCAGGTGGTCCAGCGACAGACGACGGGCCGCCGTCCTGGTTGCTGCGCGCCTTACGCGACGCAAATGCTGGTAACCAGAGCAACCAGGGTAATCAGGGGATGCCACCCCATGCTGGCAGCGCCTCCACGCCATTGTCGTCGCAGCCCAATGTGCCGCCGCGTGGCTTTGCCGCGCCGCCCGCCTTCACCCGCGAGCAGCCCGGCGCATCTGGCGGACGCCCGCCATCATTCCCACCGTTTCCTCCGCTCTACGGCGCCAACGGCGAACCGCAAACCTCTGCGCCAGGCGTTGGTGGCTTTGGCAGTGGACCACTGGGACCGATGCCCTTGCAGGACATCGCCCCTAGCTCCGGCGGCCTCGATCAGCGCCAGATGGCTCCCATGAACCCGGTGAACCCGATGGCTGGCATGGAAAATCGCTTTGCGCCACCGGCACAGGCGATGGTTCCCAGCGGGCAGATCGGCATGCCAGCGGCGGCATCCGGTTTTGCCGGGCTGAACGAACTGCTTGGCCCTGGCAGTGTCCTCAAGGGCGGGCGCTACCGTCTGATACAGCGATTTTATGGCGGTGGTTCTGCGCAGCCACCGAATAACGAACCGCCGCTGATGGTCGCCACCGATACTGAATTGCCAAACGGGCGTGTCCTGGTGCAAGAGGTGTTGCTGAATAGCGTCCGGCCAGAAGATAGCGAAAACGCACGGCGGCTGATCGCGCAACGTCTCCTCATGCTGGCATCCTATCCTGCGATGCCCCGGTTGGTGGATCATTTTGGCGAGCGACGCCGCCATTTCCTGGTGTTTGAGTTACCCTCTGGCGATTTGCTGGCAGATCGTCTTCAGCGCGCACATGGGCCGATGGCTGAGACGGCGGCGATACGTCTGGCGCTGCAAATCCTCGATGCGCTGCATGTGTTCGAGCAACAATATCCGCCATTCATTCACGGCAACCTCTCGCCCGCGAATATTATTCTGCGTCCGAGCGGGCAGGTGGTTCTGGTGGGCTGCTCGCCGCACCTGCTGCTCTATCCCAACGGCACAGTGGATCATCCGCCTGCGGGCGGTTTCCCTGGCTATGCGGCGCCGGAGCAGGCGCGCGGGCAGGCGACGCCGCGCTCTGATCTCTATGCGCTCTGCGCCATCCTGCAATACGCGGTGACAGGCATCGCGCCCGCGACACGCGGCAACGCGCCACGCCCATCGGCGCGCCACCAGAATCCTGATGTCTCACTGGAACTGGAAGACGTGCTGAGTCATGGCATGCGCCCTTCTTCCACGCAACGCTACCAGAGTACTGCGGAGTTGCGCGAGGCGCTGGAGCCGCTGGCGGCGGGCCACGTGACGCATGTGCCGGATGAACTGCGCGACGAAGATGCGCGCGCGATGGGGCTGGCGCCGGTGCGCGATGCGCGCGGGCGGCTTGTGCTGCCAAAAAAGCAACGCCGGCTCCAGAATCCACTCTTCCTCTTCGGCATCATCCTTACCTTGATCGTTGTGATTGGCGGCGGCGTGCTGTTTGCCGTTTCGCCGCACGGTAGCAGTGCCCCGCCTGTGCCAACCCCCAATGATCTGGCGCAACTCGTCCAGCAGCAGAATATTGGGTTGAGCGGTGGCGAATTTGCGTTTGATACGCAGCGACCCGATGGCAATGACAAAACGCACGGCACTGGCTATCTGGCCTCCGGCGACGTTGCCGACGCGCACCAGGCATACCTCAAGGCGATGAGTGATGATCCCGCCGATGCCGAAGCGGCTATCTACGCCGAAGATTTGCAGATAACGCTCTCGAACGCCCCCTACTTTACCATCGTGGTTGGTACGGTTCTGGACCCGAATGCGCAACCATCAGATATTGCGGCCTCGCGTGCAGAGCTACAGGGCATCTATCTGGCGCAGCATCATATCAACAGCGCCGATCTGCTGCCGGATGGCTTAAAAGTGCGTGTGTTGGTCCTCAACTCCGGCGCAACGGTTGATGGCGCGACGACTGCCGCCGACGTGCTCTTGAAACAGATCCAGCGCGGTAATGCGCAGCATCTCGTCGGCATCATCGGCTGGCCGGAGATACAGCAGACCCAACTGGCGCGCTCCGAACTCAAGGCGACCGGATTGCTGTTTATCGCACCGACCGCCAGCGACGATAGCATGAAGAACTTCGAGGAGTCGCTTTTCCGGATGGTGCCACTCAATAGTGTGCAGGCGCAAAATATGGCGGATACGGCAGTCCAGCAGATGAACGCGACAAACGTGCTGGTGCTGTCGGACCCGAAAGACCCGGTGAGCGCCGCGATGGCCGCAAGTTTCGCTACTGAGCTACAGAACCAGCAGACCAGCGCCAGTGTGCCGATTCCGATTGTCGTGCATACGGCCACCTATACCTCAAATGCCAACACGGACTTTACCGCCATTGCGCGCAATGCCATCTTCCGTGATGGCGCGAACTTGATCTATCTCTCCACTGGCCAGCAAGGCAGTGACCTGGACGCCATTGACCTTGCCAGGGCGGTCGTCTCCGTCAGCCAGAGCGCGGGCATCACGGCGCCGCGCATTCTGACGGATAGCCGCGCCTATACGCCTGCGCTGCTGGGATTGGGGTCCAGCCCTGCGGCAAGCCTCGTGCAAGATAGGAGTAATCTCGCGGCGCTTTCTGATCTCTATGTTGAGACGCTGGCCGACCAGAACGAATGGACGGCGCTGAACCTGACCTCATCGGTGCCGGATACGTTCAACAATAATTTCGAGAACCAGTACGGCACCAATCTTTCGCCGGATGGGCTAGTAGGACCGAACTCGACGGTTATCCTGACGTATGACGCGCTGCGGATGCTCGTCTCCGCCAGTTCTGAGTCCATTGCTATGGGAGGAAACGGTACCCACGGACAGATCGTGTACCCAACGCCGCTGCTCGTGCGCAATGAACTGGGGCTGTTCGATCCGAATCACCCATTCATCGGAATCAGTGGCGCGATTTCCTACGATCTCTCCGGCAATCTCAACGGAGACCTGCCCGGTGTGGATAAGGGACCAGGCCGTTCCGTGGGCATCCTGCAATTCATCCCATTCTCGACGGCGCTGGCAGATGGGCAGGTCGCGCGGGCGCAGGTGGCGTTCGTCACCGGCGGCACCAGCTACTTCTGCCACAAGGCGACGTGTAGCCTCTCGCCGGTGTAGGCGCTGGACCACAGCAGGCGAACGAATTCGCGCCTGGCTGGCTTTCAGCCGCAAAACCTGCCTTCGCAGGTTCGGAGCAGGTAGATGTCTGCGCCTCTCTGCCTGTCTCTAGTCCGCGCAGGCGGACTTGGGGGCCAACGGCCATCCAGGCGCGAATTCATTCGCCGGACCTATCTCTTACGCCAATCCTTCCGGCTGCTCCAGGTGTTGCACCAGCGCGCCCATGAACTGTGCAGCAGTTGCCCCATCCACGATGCGATGGTCGCAGGAGATGGAGATCCAGGCGCCGGGACGCACCTGTACGCTTTCGCCAACGACGGTGGGGCGCGGTTTGAGCGCGCCGAAGCCGACGACGCAGGCTTCCGGCGGATTGATGAGCGGCGCGCCGGTATCCACCGGACCAGCCGCGCCAACATTGGTAATGGTAATCGTGCTGCCGGTGAGCGATTTCGCCTCGATCTTCCCCTCGCGCGCCAGGGTAATCAGCCGGTTGGCCTCCGCCGCAATCTGCGCCAGCGTTAGCGTATGCGCATCACGGATGACAGGCACCAGCAGTCCACGTGCCGTATCGGTGGCGATGCCCACGTGGATGCTATGCTTGATGACGATAGCGTTGCCTTCCTCATCCCAGCGCGAGTTCATCACCGGATAGGCGCGCACCGCCTCCACCAGCGCCCGCACGAAGAACGGTAGATAGGTCAACTTCTGCTCCCCAAACCCGGATGAGCCGCGCAACCGCTCGCGGAGCGCCACCAGCGCCGAAGCGTCGAAGAGGCTGTACTCAGTGAAGTGCGGGATGGTCGTTGCGGCTTTCATCATGCGCGCGGCGATGGCCTTGCGCAGCCCCACCGTGCTGATGCGCTCTTCGTCGGGTGCGAGACCCCCACCCCCAGCTCCTTCGCTGCGCTTCTCCGCCTCCTCCGCAAGCCTATGGCTTGCTTCGCCCTCTGTGAGGGCGCGTCGGCTGTCCCCGTGCGCGGAAGAGGGGAGCGCAGAAGTTGCGGCTTTCAGCGCCAGTTCGAGGTCTTCGACACGGATGCGCCCGCCGGGGCCGGTGCCCTTGATGGTGGTGAGGTCTATGCCACGTTCCTGCGCCATCTTGCGCACGAGTGGGCTGGCTGACGCGCCCCCGCCCCCGGCCCCTCCCCCGTGCGCGGGAGAGGGGGGCGCAGAAAGCGCATCCGTAGCAGCAGCGCTGGCCTGGGGCGGAGTGGCGCTACTGGTTGCGCTACTGGTCCGGCGGCGGCGCGTGAAGGTCTGCGCCGGTCCCTCGGTGCCATAGCCGACGAGAACCGGGCCGTGACCGTCTTCGTTTGCGCTGGCTGACGTGGCGCTGGCGGATGCGGCTGTCGCTCCCGCCTCGGCTATCGTAATGAGCGGCTTGCCGACCTCGATGGTATCGCCAGGGGCAGCATGCAGCTTCTCGACGGTGCCGGCGAAGGGCGAGGGTATATCTACCAGCGCCTTCGCCGTCTCCACCTGGCAGAGCGGTTGGTTGAGCGTGACGCTCTCGCCGACCTGTACCAGCCATTGCACGAGTTGGGCTTCTTCCAGCCCTTCGCCCAGGTCCGGCAGGAGAAATTGACTCATCTATCGTTCACTCCGACTACTTTCCCTACGGCACCCTAATATTCGCGCGTCCGGTCCACTGCTTCGAGGATGCGGTCGGCGTCTGGCAGAAACAGTTTCTCTACACGCGCCGGTGGATAGGGAATCGTGGCATTGCCAATGCGCTCGACGGGAGCGGCCAGCACATCGAAGAGGTCGTGCATCACGCGGGCAGCAATCTCCGCGCCCAGCCCCATAAAGACCGGCGCCTCATGCACGACGACGGCGCGCCGTGTCTTGCGCACAGATGCGCTGATCGTCTCCATATCCAGCGGCGAGAGGCTGCGCAGATCAATCACTTCGAGCGATGTACCTTCCGCTGCCGCCTGCTCTGCTGCCGCCAGCGCCGTCTGCACGGTGGGACCATAGGCAATCACCGTGGCGTCGCTGCCTTCGCGGGCAATGCGCGCTTTATCGAGGGCGGCGGGCGGCATGGGTAGCGCAATCTCCTGGCGCATCCAGTAGCGCGACTTCGGCTCCAGGAAGATCACCGGGTCGGGGTCGGCAATGGCGGCGGTGAGCAGCGCGTAAGCGTCTGCTGGCGTGGATGGCGTGACGACTTTCAGGCCGGCGGTGTGGATGTAGTACGTTTCGGGGCTTTCGGAGTGCTGTTCGATGGCGCCGATGTTGCCGCCGTAAGGGATACGAATCACCAACTGCATGTTGCAGGCGCCGCCGGTGCGGGTGTGATACTTGGCGATGTTGCTTGTCACTTGCTGGAACGACGGATAGGAGAAGGCGTCGAACTGCATCTCGGCAACCGGACGAAAGCCCTTCATCGCCAGGCCGAGCGCCGTCGCTGCGATGGTCGCCTCGGCCAGCGGCGTATCGAAGACACGCTCCGCGCCGAATTCATCTTGCAGGCCGTCGGTAACGCGAAAGACGCCGCCCAGCTTGCCCACATCTTCCCCAAAGATCAGCACACGACTATCGTTTTGCAGGGCGTCATGCAGCGCCAGATTCAGCGCCTTGCCCATCGTCACAGTGCTGACGTTGGTAGCGCCTGTGGTGGTTTCCATTGTCTTTGCCATCTTACTCACCTCTCTCCGGCTCCAGCGCCTCTATGAATTCCGCCTTCTCGCGTAGCAACGACTCCGGCGGATTGGCAAAGACCAGATCGAACGCGCTGGCTGGATGCGGCGTCTGCGCACTGAGGAGGTGCTGGCGCATGGCGAGCGCACGCTGCTCCGCCTCCTCACTCACCGCCTGCGCGAAGGCATCGTCAAAGGCGTTGCGCGCCTGAAGGCGTTCGGCGCAGCGGCGGATGGGGTCTTTGGACTTCCACGGCTCGACATCTGCCTCAGTGCGGTAGCGCGTGGGATCGTCTGAAGTAGTGTGCGCCTGGGTGCGATACGTCAGCGCCTCCACCAGATACGGTCCCTCGCCACGGCGCGCACGGTCCGCTGCGGCGCGTACCACAGCATAGACCGTCAGCACGTCGGTGCCATCCACCCGCACGCCGGGGAAACCGTAGCCAGCGGCGCGGTCCGCAATTCGCCCGGAGACCTGCTGGCGCATCGGCACAGAGATGGCCCATTGGTTGTTCTCACAGAGAAAGACCAGCGGCACATTGAAGACGGCGGCGAAGTTCATTGCCTCATGCCAGTCGCCAGTCGAGGTAGCGCCTTCACCGAAGCCCACCAGCACAGCGGTGTCGTCGTGGTCCAGCTTGCAGCCGAGCGCGAAACCGACGGCATGCGGCACCTGTGTACCAACCGGGATGATGAATGGCGCAAAGCGGTACTCGTTGGGGTTCCACGCGCCATGCGTCAGGCCGCGAAAGATCGTCATTATCGCGCCGGGGTCAATGCCGCGACAGACGGCCATTGCAAAGTCGCGGTAATAGGGGAATATCCAGTCGGTCGGCGCCATCGCCATTGCCGCGCCCACCTGCGCCGCCTCGTGTCCGGCGTATGGCCCCCACAACCCCAGTTCGCCCTGGCGTTGCAGGTTCAGCCCCTCCTGGTCCAGCCGCCTGCTAACCACCATCAGCCGGTAGAGGGTGCGTAGCTCCTCATCACTGATATTGGCGGCGCGTTCGGCCTCCGCCGTCAGCACGCCGTTTGCATCGAGCATCGCTGCGATGGAGTCACCTGAATTGTTTGAACTATCGGCGCTGCCACGCGGCGGCTTTGCCTCTCTAGCGTCTTTGGTATCGAGCGCTTTCGCCATGCTCATCTCCGCTTGTGTTTCTGGGTATCCGGCGCGCCAGTGCGCCGATCTCATACCTATCAGCCAGTAATTTGTATAACACGACGTGCCCTTATGCTACCACGGCCAGAGCAGGAGCGTTGCGTCATCACTACTTGAGCCACGGTGGAAACTGCACGGCATCTCGCGCCGCCACTTGACAGAGAGTTACCGTCTGATTATACTTGCTCTCATGCCAGGTTTGTAAAGTTTCTTCACTTACTCAACAATGTGGTGATTGGTGGCTTGTTATGAACACACCGAACACACTGAACGCACCAGGACATCCTACGCCTCGCACCATTCCTGCCGTCCCTGGCAGCCTGCGACGATTGAACCGCCTGGCAATTCTGCAATTGCTGCGGACCAGAGGGCCAATCTCCAAAGCTGAGCTTGCCAAACTGAGCGCCATCAGCCCGCCCACCGTTTCTAAAGTGATTGACGACCTCTACGCCAACAATCTTGCCGAGGTCGTCGGCACCACCACACCCTCAGCCGCTGGCGGAAAGCCAGCCACACTCTATCGCTTTCACAGCAGCGCAGTGCGAATCGGCGCCGTCCTGCTCTCGGTAGATGGCGTATTGGCGGCGATCTGCGATGGCGAAGGACATCTGCTGCTCAAAGCGTTTCAGTCGTTCGGTGCAGAGCGCGCTCCCAGGCAAGTCGCGGCGACCATTACGTCGCTGCTCAATGACCTACTGGGCGAGCTATCACTGGCGCCATCGCGGCTCATGGGGATCGGTGTTGGCATCCCCGGCCTGACGGATAGCGCAAGGGGCATCGTCAGCTTTGCGCCCCATCTGCCGGGCTGGCAGGATGTCCCGCTGGGTCACTGGCTGGCGGAGGCTTTCAAAGTTCCGGTGTTGCTGGATAACGAGAGCCATGTGCAGGCGCTGGCGGAACGCTATTATGGTCAGGGTGCGGGCTGCGATTCGCTTGTCTGCATCGAGACGGGCATCGGTCTCTCCGCCGCGTTTCTCCTCAATGGGCGGCTCTATCGCGGCGCCAGCAATACGGCAGGCGAGATCGGGCACATGACGATTCAGGAGAATGGCCCGCGCTGCGACTGTGGCAATCATGGTTGCTGGGAACTCTACGCCTCAACCACCTGGCTGGCGAACCAGGCCACGCAGGCGTTGCAGAGCGGTCGCCCCAGCAGCATCCGATTGCAAGGGGAGGTGAAGGCGCAGGCGGAGGCAGTCTATGCCGCCGCGCTGGCTGGCGATGCGCTGGCGCTGGAATTGGTGGAGGCGCATGGCCGCCACTTTGGGGTCGGCGTGGCTAACCTCATCAACGTGCTAAACCCCAAGAAGATCATCTTGCAGGGCGAATCGGTGGCGGGTGGTCAGCCCTTTTTGCAGGTCGTTCGCCAGACTGTGCGCGAGCGTACCCTCAAGCGCCCGCGCGAGGTAGCTGAGATCGTTTTTTCCAACCTGGGCGACGATGCCGCGCTCATCGGCTCGATGAGTCTGGTGATGGAGGCGCTGTTCTCAGAGAGCAGCTATCCTGTATCCCGTCCCGCAGTTCGCCTGTAAGCAGTGACTCGACAACCTAACGCTGTCCTGAACCGTCCTGAGTTGTCCTGAGAGGAGCGCGCACCCATCATGCCTGATACGACCAATACAACTGAACTGAAAAATAGCGTGGGCATCTGGGCGTTTGGTCCCAATGCCACCCGTTTCCTGCCCGCTGGCTATCACCCGGAGAGCGTCAACGAGGATATGGTCACACGCACCAAGCGCGTTGTCGCAGGGCTGGCCGATGTGGTAGACGGGCTGGAATATCACTATCCTGGCGAGATCAACGAAGATACCGTTGACGCCATCACGTCAGCGCTGGGACCGATGGACATCTATTGCCTTGCCGCCGGACTGCATACCGATCCGACCTACAAGATGGGCGCATTCATCAATCCCGACGCGGCGCTGCGCAAGCAGGGCATCGAAACGCTGAAACGCGGCGTTGATCTGGCGGCGCAACTGGGCGCACGTTTCATCATCTGGCCTGGTGCAGAAGGCTACAACTACAACTTTCAGCGCGACTACATCCAGACCTGGGACCGCTTCGTTGAGGGAGTCGGTGAAGTGGTGGCGCATGCGGCGGAGAAGGGTGTCACCGTCTTCCTGGAACACAAAAACAGTGAGCCAGCGATGAACATTCTGATGCGCAACATCTCCGCCACGCTCTACACGATTGACCGCGTGCGCCGCCTGGGGGTGGATACCAGCCATCTGCTGGTGAACATGGACTGGCAACACCTCATCATGAACGGCGAAAATCTCGCTGAATACGCCGCGCTACTCGCCAGCGAGGGGAAGCTGGGCCATCAGCATGGCAACTCCGGCTGGGGAACCTTCGATGATGACAACATGGTCGGCGCGTCGTTCTTCTTCCAGACGCTAGAACTTGCGATGACGCTGCAAGATGTCGGCTACGGCTCGCATGGCGAGCGTATCGGCTACGACCTCTATCCCTACACTGAGGACCAGGTAGCGGCGGTGCGCCAGTCGGTAATCCAGTGGGCCTTCATAGACGGCCTCGCCCGCAAGATTGATCGTGCGGCGCTCGCTGAGGTGCGCGCACGCGCCGATGCCGTAGCGGGATACCAACTGGTGTATCAGGTGTTGGGACTCGACCAGGATTTCATCAACAACCTGCTGCAACGGCGCGCGGGAGCCAAATAAATGGATACGCTGCTCGGCATTGACCTCGGCACCAGCGGCGTCAAGGCGGCGCTCTTTCGTGCGGACGATGGACAGGCGCTTGCCTCGGCGTTCTTTGACTATCCGCTGCTGCATCCCCAGCCGGGCTGGGCAGAGCAGCGCCCCAGCGATTGGTGGGAGGCGACGGTGAACGCCATCTGCGCCTGCCTGGCCCGCGCACACGAGATCGGCATTACCGCGCAAGAGGTGCGTGGCGTCGGGCTTTCCGGCCAGATGCACGGCGTCGTCTTGCTGGACACGGCGCAGCAGGTGGTGCGTCCATGCATCATATGGGCGGATCAGCGCAGCGAGGCGCAGTGCCGCGAAATAACCGAGCGCGTGGGCGCGGCCCGCCTGATCGAACTGGTGAGCAATCCGGCGCTGACAGGATTCTCGCTGCCCAAGCTGCTCTGGATACGCGACAACGAACCGGAACTATTCAGCCGCGCTGTCACCATGCTCCTGCCGAAAGATTATCTGCGCTGGCGTTTGACGGGTGTTTTCGGCATGGAGATTTCCGATGCCGCCGGGACGTGTCTGCTGGATGTGCAGCATGGCAGGTGGTCAAGCGAACTGCTGGCGGTGCTTGATCTCGACCCGTCGTTGTTGCCGCCGGTGATTCCCGCCGATGCCGTCGCAGGCACGATCAGCGACGACGTGGCGGCGCTCACCGGCCTCATCGCCGGGACGCCGGTAGCGGGCGGTGGGGCGGACAACGCCTGTGGCGCGGTCGGCAACGGCGTGGTCAGGCCCGGCCTGGCATTGGTCTCAATCGGCACCAGCGGCGTGGTGCTGGCGCATACGAATACACCGCAGGTGGATGTCTCCGGTCCGGTGCCGCGCATCCATACCTTCAACCACGCCGTACCCGATGCCTGGTATCTGATGGGCGTAACGCAAGGCGCGGGTCTCTCGTTGCGCTGGGTCCGCGATAACATCGGCCTGCCGGAGATGGCAGTGGAGCGGTGGGCAGGGAGCGACGCCGTAGACGCCTACGATTTGCTGGCGCAAGAGGCTGCCGCCGCGCCAGCGGGAAGCGATGGGCTGCTGTTCCTGCCGTATTTGCAGGGCGAACGCACGCCGCATCTGGACGCTTCTGCGCGCGGCGGCTGGTTCGGCCTCACCGCCAGCCACACGCGGCGGCATCTCATCCGTTCGGTCCTGGAAGGGGTGGCTTTCAGTCTCAAAGATTGCTTTTCCATTATGCGAGAGCAGGGGCTGAGCATTGAGCAGGTACGCGCGACCGGCGGCGGCGCGAAGAGTCCACTCTGGCGGCAGATCATCGCTGATGTTCTCGGCGTCGAGCTGGTGACGACGGATAACGAGGAGGGGCCAGCGTTTGGCGCTGCGCTGCTGGCCGGCGTCGCCAGTGGCGTCTATCCCTCTATAGCGCAGGCGTGCGAGGCAACGGTGCGCATAGCCGATTATACCGCTCCACAGACAGAGACCTCAGGCGTCTATGCCGAGAACTACGAGGTATATCGGGCCTTGTATCCAGCCTTGAAGCCGCTCTATCATCGGTAGTTGGGATATTGACCGATGACTGGCGAGCGAAGGTGACAGACATATATGGCGCGCATCGAGCGATTGGCGGCGGAGAATCAGCGGACGCAGGGAGCGGAACGGCGCGCATGGTATCGCCGCCATAGCGTGGCGCATCTTCAGGCGGTGGCGGCGTTGCTCGATCAAACGCTGGCGGCCTATCACCTGGGAGCGCCAAAGCAGGCTGTGGTGCTGGGCGCAGGAGCCTGCACTGAACTGCCGTTGGAACGGCTGGCGCGCTTCTGTGACAGCGTGTTGCTCGTGGATGTGGATGTGCCAGGGTTGCTACGGGCGCGCGATGAACTGCCCTCTACGCTGCGCGAGCGGGTCAATGTGCTGGGCGCAGATATTACTGGCGGAGTCAGCGCGACGCTGGCCAATGAATTGCATCATCAGCCGTGGGCAGACCTGGCATCACTGGCCGGGCCGGATGGCAATGCGCCGCTGGATGCCGCCGCCGGTTGTCTGGAACGGTGCGCTGTGCCCAACCCACCGCGTATTCCGGAATTGGCGCCGGGCGGCTATGGTATCGTCATCAGCAGCCTCGTGCTGACGCAACTCTTCAGTCTACCACTGCTCGATCTGCTGGATACGCTGGTCTACCACGCGGCTGGGGTGGCAGACATGCGCGAGGCGCATCCACGCTATCACACAGCGGCGCTGGCGTTCCGGCGGCGGGTGGCGCTAGCGCATCTGGCATTGCTCGATCTGCTGCTCGCGCCGCAGGGCGTGGGTTACTTTGCCAGCGACGTGACCGGCTATCTGCTGCCGCCCAAAAGCGGACCGCATGCGCAGGCGGAACGCGAGTCGCTGCCGGTGCTGCCACCCGACGTGCTGGCGATTCCCGCTGACTTCGCCACGCGATTCACTGTTCATGGCGCGGTGCGGCGCTGGCAATGGCTGGTCTCTTCGCCGGATGCGACGCATCCAGGCCGGTCGTATGATGTCTGCGGGTTGGTATTTGGCAAACGCTAGCCCTTTCTGGCAGAGAGCATTGCCGGGCTGATGGCGCTCTGCTATACTGCGGCACTGTTGGGTATGGGTCGTGGCAGACCAGCATGCCAGCCCCCTGCAAAGGGGAGCGCGGGCAGACAAGCATGTCCACCCTACCACAAGTGATGTCTGCTATACCGCACGATTGACATAGACAGGCGAAAGGGGAACGAGCATATCGCATGCGCTGCTTTCAGATTGCGCCCCGATATGTGGTCTTATGGAAGCCAAGCTGATCGAGGACCGGCTCCTCTGGAATCGCTTTATCGCCACCACGCCCACCGGCCACCTCTGCCAGACGTATGAGTGGCCGGAACACTCAGGTGAGGCCGCCAGCGCCGGCTCGCTGCGCGTGGGCGTGGTGGAAGACGGCGAACTGCTGGCGGCGATGCTGCTGGTGCGCAGCAAAGCGGCTGGCGTGCCGCTGCCGTTCTTCTATGCGCCACGTGGTCCTGTCTGCGCCGATCCCCGTTCGCCTGCGCTCGACCTGCTGATTGCCCGCGCCAAACGCGAGGCGCGCAAGCATGGCGGCTTTTTCATCCGCGCTGAGCCGAACGTGCCACAGGATGATAAGCTTTGGGCGGATGCGCTGCGTGCGCTGGGCTTCCATCCCACGACGCATACCATCTATCTGCGCGGCGCCTGGGTGACAGACCTGCGACCGGATGAAGATAAGCTTCTCGCCAATATGATGACCACCTGGCGGCAGAATATTCGCGCAGGCGGGCGCAAAGGCGTCACCGTGCGCGTTGGCTCCGGCGAGGCTGACCTCGACGCTTTTTATCGCCTGCTCAAAGAAACCGGCGAGCGCGACCGTTTCTATGTCTACCCCAAAGACCTGTTTCGCGATATGCTGGACCATTATTCGGCAGAGGCCGCTGAGCGCGACGGCACGGCAGAGATGGCGCTGCTGATCGCTGAACACGAAGGCACGCCGATTGCGGCGGCGACGGTGGCGGTGCTGGGCAAGTGGTCATGGAACCTGCACAGCGGCTCATCAGGCCAGCCGGAACACCGCAAACTGCGCCCGAACTATCTGCTGCAATGGGAATGTATGCGCTGGGCCAAAGCGCATGGCGCAGACTATTACGATTGGCGCACCATCCCGGATATCCTGGAGCCGGGGCAGGAACTTTACGGCGTCTATGAGTTCAAGCGCGGCTTTGGTGGCTTCGAGCGGCGGGTGCTGCCCACGCAAGACCTCGTGCTGAATCCGCTGGTCTACTGGCCGTATCATGCGGCGGTGGCGCTACGACGCAATCGCCAGCGCCAGCAACGCCGCGCCTTCGAGCAGAAGCGCAAACAAGAACAGGCCAAAGAAGAGCCGGTAGAAGTCGCCAAGTAAACGAGAAAAAGAGCCATGCAGGTAGAGGTCATCACTAACCGCGAGCAGTGGAATAGCTTTGTCGAGGCGCAGCCCACCGGCAATGTCACGCAGACGTATGAGTGGGGCGAGCTACGCGATTCGCTCGGCGGCGACGCGCTGCGGCTGGGCGCGCTGGAAAGCGGCGAACTGCACGGCGCGATGCTGGTGATCGTCGGGCAGGCGCCGCTGCTGCATCGCCCCTATCTCTATGTGCCGCGTGGCCCGGTTGTCGCTGACCCCGCCGGTCCGGCGCTGGCGGCCCTCTGCGCCGCCGCCGGACGAGAGGCGAAGAAGCGCGGCGCCTTCATGCTCAAGGTGGAACCAAACGTGCCAGATGGCGACCCCGCCTGGCTCGATGCGCTGCATGCGCTGGGATTCCGCAAGAATCGCTTTGCCACGCATCCGCGCCGCTCCTGGGTGCTGGACATCCGTCCCGACGAGGAGGAATTGCTAGCGGGGATGAAAGAGAAGTGGCGCTACAACATCCGGTTGGCGGGGCGCAAGAAGGTGCAGGTGCGCGAGGCGATGCAACCGGCGGATGTAGACACGTTTTACCGGCTCTATGAGGAGACGGCCAAACGCGACGGCTTCTTCATCCACCCCAAAGAACACTACGCGACGATTCTGCGCCTGTATGGTGAGCGCGACGCAGCGGTGCTGCTGCTGGCAGAGTACGAAGGCACGCCCATCGCTGGTCTGATCGCCGTGCGTTGTGGGCCGGTGACGACTTATATGTTCGGCGCGTCCTCCAACAACGAACGCAACCGTATGCCCAACCATCTCCTGCAATGGACGGCAATTCGCTGGGCAAAGGCGCGCGGCTGCACGCTCTACGATTTCCGTGCCATTGCCGAGGTGCTGGACCCAAAAGAAGACCTCTACAGTCTCTACACCTACAAGCAAGGATTCGGTGGCTACTCGACGCTCTCATTGGAGACGCACGATCTGCCCTACAATGCGCCGCTCTACTGGGCGTATCAGCGGATATTGGCGGTGAAGCGCGCCCGCGACCAGCGCCGCCATGAGCGCGAACTACGCCAGCGCGAAGCAGCCGGCCACTCTGCTAAAGAGGCGAAAACAGCGGTAGCAGCAACAACCGACCGCACCGGCGCATAAAGACATGCAGCGGATGACATGTTGCGGCATGTCAAAGAAGGATATTCTGGGCATGGCAGTAAAAACCAGCTTTACAGCGGATGATTTCCGCCAGATACTTGTGCGCTACAACCTCGGCACATTGGTGGACTATGCGCCGTTTGCACAGGGAACCGATCAAACCAATTTGCTCCTGACGACTACACAGCGAGCAGTTGTCCTACGCTACTACGAAAAGCGAACCCTCGACTACGCTGCGTTTGAAATTGCCCTCCTTCAGTACCTTACGCGCCACACCTATCCGTGCGCTGCGCCAATTGCCGATCAAGCGGGCTGCTACCTCAGCTTATACAAAGAGAAGCCCCTTGCGCTCTTCGAGCTTCTGCCGGGCGAGCATGCAGATAACCCACAGAACGCCTTACAAGTGGCCGAAGTGATCGGTAAACTGCACACGCTTACCATACGCTACCAACCTCCTACTGGCGGCACCCGTCCCACGTATGACCAAGCCTACTGCTGGTCATGGGCAGCACAAAGTGCTGGGCGCATTGGGTCTGAGGTAGAGGCGAAGCGCCGGTTGGCGTGGATGCAAGGAGAGCTAGCGCAACTCGTGCTGCCTGAGCAGCTTCCACGCGGCGTCTGCCACAGCGACCTCAATCCGTCCAACTTCCTCTATCAACAGGGCAAACTCAGCGGAGTGCTGGATTTTGACCAGGCCAGTTATACCTGGCTGCTCTATGATGTAGGGCAACTATTGTATTGGTGGGCATGGCCCGACAATGGTGAGCTTGACTTGCAACAATCCCGCACACTGCTCAAGCATTATGAACAGCAGCGGCCAATGACTGGCGATGAGCATGAACACCTGTTTGATGCCCTGAAACTGGTGATTCTCATCGGCATCGGGTGGTTCCTTGACGACGATGACGGCTGTGCGAATGCCCAACGAAAGATAGCGTTGCTCAATGATGTTGGACGGGTAGCTTTCTCCGAACACCTGTTTGGCGACGCATCAGCGTATCCCTAGATGGTGAGATGTAGGCCACTACGGTTGCGCATGTGACCATTCGGACCGCTGAGACGGTTGTATAAGCAAGGTTCGATAGCGTGAAGTACCAGGAATCAGTGAGGCGGAGAGGCTTACGGTAAGAGGAGTTGGCGAGGACGAGACAGAGCGGCAGCGCGCAAAGTGGTATGTTTCCTGCTAACCGTTTCGGCAGTGTCGTAAAGACATGTCACCAGCGCGTATGGTAAGCGCATGTTTGCCATAGGTCGCCAATGCGCAGACGCTGGTGGAGTTGATCGTTCCATCGCCGACGCCGTTCTGCCATCTGCCATGAGTGCGCGTACATCTGAGTACAAGCGTGCCCCTGGCAATGCTACCCCGGTGAGCCGAGCCATAAGCCAAAGGTACAGCCGTGACGAAGCGCATACTGGTTCTTGATGATCGGGAAAATTTGCTAACCCTGATGCGTATGCTCCTGGAAGATGAAGACTATCAGGTATCCGTCCTACAGCGGGGCGAGGGAGCAATCGAACGCATCCGTGAAGAGATGCCAGACCTGGTGATTCTTGACCTCAAGCTGGCTGATGCCTCGGGCACCGACATCCTGGTGGGGCTACGGTCGCAGGCTGGCACCGCCGACATCCCGATCATCGTCTATTCGGCGGCAGTGCTGGAAACCGAGGCGCTCTCGAACCTGATCGCTGGCAATCCGGCGCGTTATGCCAATGTGTCGGTATTGCCAAAGCCATCTGATCTGGATACACTTTTGGAGCGTGTACAACAGGTGCTTGGCGTCGCCCAGTCTTCCTAGCGGTTCTCGCGTGAGAGAGACGAAGAGAACCCAGACGTTCCGGGCGGCGGGATAAGGTAGGGTGAGGGACGTGGCAAAGAACGGCAAGAAGAAATCATCGGGTTCGGGATTCATCTGGGGGCTGCTGCTGGGCATGATAACCGGCGCAATCCTGGCCATTCTCTTTGCGCCGCAGACCGGCGAAGAGACGCGCGAACAGTTGAGCGAGCAGAGCATCGAACTGCGACGGCGCGGCCTGGAAGGCTATCAGCAACTCGCGGCGCAACTGCGTGAACGCTATGGCGACGCCTTTGCGCAGGGGCGTGAGGCCTACGCGCGCACCAAAGACGAGGTGCTGAGCCGCTATAACAAGGCCAAGAACGCCGAATAGCGGGTAAAAGAATTGGCGGAGCAGACAGGAATGTCTGTCCCGCCAATTCTGTCTCTTTAACGTTTCTATGAGCGTTTGCGCCCAACCAGTTCACGGCTGAGGGTAGCTACCAGGCTAGCAACAATGATCGCCACGAAGAGCAGCGCCACGACGACGTTCGGTGCTTTGACTGCCTGCGCCAGGATGATGCCCAGGACGAACGCCACGATGACGGCGCTCAGGATGATCGCGTCGCCAGAGAAGAAATTATAGGTCGCCTTGATGGCTCCAGTGATACGGTTCATCCAATCACCTCCTGCTGCGCCGGTTGTTCGAGTTCTTGCTCAGTGGGAGCAGGCGCGCCTTTGCGTGGCGCATAGGGTCTCATCCAGAGAATCAGGATGCCCGTCACGGCGAGGTAGAAGACAACGAGAATTGGCAGGAAGAGATCTTCATGCCACCAACTGATGCCGATGCCCTCGCCACCCCAGAACGTGCCAAAGCTGGTCAGCATGATGCCAACGACGAACTTCAGCGTGTTCTCCGGCACCCGTTGCAGCGGCGCGCGCACCAATGCGCCCAGCGCCACCACCAGAATGAGCGCCGCCGCCGCGCCCAGGGCCGCAATCAGGATGCCGGTGCCCTTCGCGTTGGCGCTGGCGTTGGCCTGCGAGCCGAAGGTAATCACGATGAAGGCGACCTCCAACCCTTCCAGCAGCACGCTCTTGAAGGAGGTGGCAACGCCGAACGGATCAACGCGCACGCTGGGTCGCTCGCCGCGCGCGCGCATCTCCGCGAGTTGTTCTTCGTAGATCGCTTCTTCATCGTGCATCGCCTTCAAGCCGGAGTAGCGCAGAATCGCCTTTTTCAGCCACTTCAGGCCGAAGAGGACGAGCAGCAGACCCACGGCCAGCCGCAGCGCGTTGATCGGCACAAAGACCACCAGCGCCGTGCCGAAGATGCCAACAATGACGGCCAGCGCGCCCACAGCGGCCAGCGTTCCCACGAACGAGCTGCGCCAGTTGACCGTGACGCCGACGACCAGCACAATTGTGAAGGCTTCGACGAATTCGACGGTGGACGCCAGAAATGCCGCGATGAGTACGGCCCAGAGTGCCCCTGTCACAAAAAATGCCTCGCTTGGTGTTGATAATGGTTTGATGATAGAGGGCGCACGACTGCGAGCAGCAACCAATGATTCGCTGGCAATGCGCGGCCACCCCCTTATAGTACCATGTGCGCTCTACCCTTAGTGCTCATAGTGCTCACTGGCGGTCGGCAGGTGGGCAGCACGACGGGCAAGCCAGATCAACAGGCCAAGCACGAGCAGTGAGACGACTGGGAGGCCGGTTGCGATTGCCAGCAGCGAGAACAACAACCAATATCCCAGCGCCCCAGTAGCCAGAGCCAATCGTTGCTGTTCGCTCCACCCTGCGCGCCCAGACCAGGAATATGACAACCTTGCGGCAATCACCAGTACAAACGCCATGACGCCCAGCGTCACCGGGGCAGCTACGCGCAAGCCAGAGAGACTGTAGACGGCAGCGAAGAATGCCAGCGTGAGAGCGAACCCCATCACGCGCACGCGCCACAGCGATGGCACGGGTCGAGTGCTGACGTGCGGCAGTATCGGGCGGGCATATGCTCCCGCCAGGAAGAGTCCCGTCATCAGGGAAATCGCCCCGAAGATTGCCGCAGGAGGATGTGTATAACCGCGTCTAGCGCTTGCCGAAAATCCGTAATAAACGAAGCCGAGCAGAGTAACGCCGCCAAGCAGGATGGTAAACCCCCAGCATTCTTTGCGTCCCAGCCAGGAAATCTGTGAGCGATCTGGAAAGATCGCCTCAGCCAGCAGAATCGAGACGGTGATGCTGAAGACTGCGTGAAATGCCGTCAGTTCCAACGCCCAGACCAGATTGGTGTCCCAATAGCGCCCGTAGGCCCCTAAGCCTGTTGGGAAGGATGGATTGAACCATGACTGGATGAAGATTGCCTCTTCCAGGATGCCGTATGCGGCGCCCATCAGCAAGATGTTCGACCAGCCGAGACGGCGCCGGCGGGCAATCTCGCGCACGAGCAGCGCGCCTGACCCATAGAGAGCGCCCTCCCAGAACAACGTAAGAGGATTGATAAAGGCCAACGGTGGAGTGCTAGTCGAGAGTACTTCACCCACTAACGGCGCCAGCACGAAGAGGGTAAGAATAGCTGGCCATGTGCGCTTTCGCGTTCGAGCCTGCCTTCTCGCATTCACGACTGACGCTGATGCTGTCAGGGGATCTGGCGCGGCGGGCGTCTGGCTCATGCGTCTGGCTCCTTCGTGACGAGTGGATGGCTCGTGCCTCCAGTCTAGCATATGACCCGTGATTTTGGGGCTGCTCTCAGGGCAGCGTATCTGAACGGCCTCACCTGTGCTACAATGGCAACAAATCAATTCCGCGCGCTATCTAGAGCCTCCAGTGAGGCGGGAGGCCGGCCAACGCAGGCCAGATAGAATCGCGGGGACGTATAGGGAGCAAGTGTATCTATGAGCCAGTATAGCGCAATCACTGGCTGGGGTATGTATGTCCCAGAGAAAGTGATGACCAACGCGGATATGGAGCGCATTGTCGAGACCTCTGACGAGTGGATCACCTCGCGCACCGGCATCAAGCAACGCCATGTCGCCGCACCGAATGAAACCGCCTCCACGCTCTCCATTGCGGCGGCGCGTCAGGCATTGGAACGCGCCGGAATCGAAGGCAAAGACCTCGGACTCATCATCGTCGCTACTGTCAGCGCAGATTATCCCTTCCCTTCCACCGCCAACCTCGTCCAGCATGCCCTCGGCGCACAGTGTGGCGCGTTTGATATGCAGGCGGCCTGTAGCGGTTTCCTCTACAGCCTTTCCATTGCGCATCAGTTCATCGCCAACGGCAGCGTCAAGCATGCGCTGGTGATCGGCGTGGAGGTGCTGTCGCGCGTGGTGGACTATACCGACCGCGCCACCTGTGTGCTCTTTGGTGATGGCGCAGGCGCGGTGGTGTTGAGCGCCAGCGATCAGCCCGGTGGTTTGCTCGGTTTTACGATTGGCAGCGACGGCGCGCGCCCCGACCTGCTCTGGATTCCCACCGGCGGCTCCGCTGAACCGGCCACCGAGCAGACGATTCGCGACCGGCGCAACTTCGTGCAGATGCAGGGCAGTGAGGTCTTCAAGTTTGCGACGCGCGTGATGGGAACGGCGATGGAAGAGGCGCTGGCCAACGCTGGCATGACGGCGGACGACATGGACCTCTTCATCCCCCATCAGGCCAACCTGCGCATCATCGAAGCCGCCTCAAAGCGACTGAACCTGCCCTCAGAAAAAGTCTTTGTCAACATCCAGGACTACGGCAACACCTCTGCCGCCGCCATCCCTATCGCGCTCTGCGAAGCGATTGACCAGGGGCGGGTCTATCCCGGCGCGCATCTCGGTATGGTCGCCTTCGGCGCGGGCCTCACCTGGGCTGCTGCGGTGGTCCAATGGACAGCCCCAATCGCTACACAGGAGAACAGCTACAAAGCAGCCAAAGCTGGCGTAAAGACTGGCACGCATGCGGAGCAGGAAAAAGTACAAGTCTAGGGGAATCTCTTCACAGTAGTCTACAAAAGCCCGGATACCCTTATATATTGCGAGGGTATCCGGCCTCCGCTATTTTGATCCCTCTCCTGCCATAGCGGTCAGCGCCAGCAGCATAATCACGCCAACAACTACCACGCTGAGGATCAATGGCAGAAGGCTAGAGAGTGTGACAGCAATCACACTACCAACCACGAGGAACACCACGGCAACTGCACCTGCCGGCCACAACCACGCATCCACGAGCAGCCTCCTATAAAAGTCGCATCACGATTCAATCGTATTACGATAGTATAGAACGTGTCAACCAAAGCATCCGGCAGCAAAAGGGGTAGGAAACTATTCAGAATTGGCCACGTGGCGGGGCAGAGAGCGCGCTGCATGCGCAAAATATTGTCAAAATTTACGCCTGGGGTTTGGTGGCGACATGGATGGCGACGACACCGCCAACGCGATAGTAGTAGCGCACATCACGCCAGCCGGCCTCTTCCATGATGCGTTTAAGTTGCGGCGCGTTGGGGAAGGTCGTCACGGAGGTGGGCAGATAGCTATAGGCGTCGAACGCCTTGCCGACGAGCTTGCCCAGCAGCGGCACAATGCGGTCAAAATAGAGATGGAACGCTGCGGCAAAGATGGGGTTGTAGGGATGGCTGATCTCCAGGCAGGCCACGCGCCCGCCTGGCTTGACGATGCGCAGCATCTCGGTGAATCCCTGGTGCAGATCGGCCAGATTGCGCACGACGAATGCCGAGCAGCAGGCATCGAAGCTGTTGTCGGGGAAAGCCAGTTGCTCACCATCGCCCTGCTGCAACTCAACGCGGTCGGCGAGACCCAGGTGTTGCAGCTTCTCGCGTCCGATATCGAGCATCTCCGGCGTAAAGTCCACACCAATGATATGACTATCGGGCGCGCTCACCTTCGCCAGCGCAATCGCCAGGTCGCCAGTGCCCGTGCCGATGTCGAGCGCCGTCTGCCCCGATGTGAGCGCGATCTGCCGGACCGTGAAGGCGCGCCAGCGACCATCCAGGCCGCCGGTCATCAGGCGATTCATCAGATCGTAGACCCGCGCGATGCGGCCAAACATCCGGCGCACGTAGATCGGTTTGCCCCCGGCGGCCTCAAATTCGGCGCGCAGCCTGGGCGCTGGCGAAGGTGTACTCGTAGCCATTGTCCTCTGATCTTCTCTACAAAACAATCATCGCCGTTAATGGCTGCGCTCGATGACGAAATCCACCAGGTCTTCCAGGATACGCCGCTCCGGCGAAGAGGCGAACTCCGAGAGAACGGCGCGCGCGCGGGCCGCATAATGGCGGGCGAGATCGAAAGCCGAATGAATCGCCGGTCCGTTTGCCACCCAGGCGACGATTTCTTTTACGTCGTCCGCATGTTCTGCCGGCTGCTGGATGGCGCGCCGCACGCGATCCAGATGGCCGTTCTGTTCGGCTTGCAGCGCGTAGATCAACGGCAGCGTAATCAAGCCCTGGCGCAGATCGTTGCCCGCCGGTTTGCCGATGGTCATCTCGCTGCCGGAGTAGTCCAGCACATCGTCAATGATCTGGAAGGCCATGCCCAGGTTATGCCCGTACTGCTCCATCAACGCCACCTGCGCGTCAGAGCCGCCGCAGACAATCGCGCCACCTTTGCAGCAGGCGGTCATCAGGCAAGCGGTTTTGCGGCTGATGCGTTCGAGATAGGCGTCAATCGAGAAGTCCAGTGTGCGCGTGGAGAGCAGTTCGATGATCGTGCCTTCACAGACGCTGGCGACTGTTTCGGAGAACAGGCGGTCAACGCGGAAATCCTGCACATCGGCGATCAGCCCTGCCGTCTTGGCGAAGAAATAATCGCCAAGCAGAATGGCGACGCTGTTGCCATAGCGGGTGTTGACGGTTGGGATGCCATGCCGTGTCGTCGCGTTGTCTATGATGTCGTCATGCACGAGGGTCGCCAGATGCACCATCTCGAAAGCGACGCTCAAAGGTAAGAGTTTGTCGAAGCGATAGTCTATCAGTCGCCCGGAGAGCAGGCTCAACGCCGTGCGAATGCGTTTCCCGGATGAACTGAGGACGTGCGCCGCTGCGGCGTTGAGAATGTCAAGCCCAGATGTCGCATGCTCTTGGAATGTGCGATCCACGATTTCCAGATCGGTTTCGATGCTGGAGAAAAGCCGGCTCAACGTGGCCGTGTCGCTCATGCTGCCTCCCCAATAGATTGTCTCGATGCGCGTCTTCGTCTAGTATCGTGGACACCTGTCCCAAGCTACCATATCAAAGGCCATTCCTGATTATAGCAGTGCCTGCCAAAAATTTCACCAAACGCGCGCGGCTTCTCCTGTGAAATTTGCAACAGTTTGTGTGCCGATATCCATGCACTCATGTGTAAGCTGCCGGTAAATACCTATTGCCGCGTGCCGCCCTATCTTCTTATACCCGCAATTGGCACGCCTGCATTTAGGTGTTTTGGACGAGGCAAGCATAAGCGAAATTAAATGGCATCGGTCGTGTCAATCTCGGTCAGATCTTCCTGCAAAAAGAGATTCTCGAAGGGCAGGTCTTCGACGATATCGAGCGCCTCGCGATATTCCTTCCAGGTCAGACGGCGGTTCAGTTCGGGATCATTGTGCGCCTTGTATGCCGGAAAATACTGGTCCATGACGCTGAGGCCGATGTCTGTGCCAATCTCGTCGGCAATCCAGCGCAAGACCTCGCGCGTGCCCGCGTGGCCGTTCGGCATCACCAGGTGGCGTATAATCAGCCCTCGCACGGCGATACCGTCTTCATCCACCTGCAAGCCGCCCACCTGCCGGTACATTTCTTTGAGCGCGGCGCGATTAAACTCGACATAATGGTGCATCTTGGAGGTACGCATGGCTTCCTGGTTGCTGGCATACTTGGCGTCCGGCAGATAGATGTCCACCACGCCGTCGAGCAGGCGCAGGGTGTGAAGATGCTCATAGCCTGCGCAGTTGTAGACGAGCGGGATACGCAGACCCTTGCCGGCGGCGATCACCAGCGCCTTCAGGATTTGCGGCACAAAATGCGTCGGCGTCACAAGGTCGAGATTGTGGCAGCCTTTGCGCTGGAGCGAGAGCATCATATCCGCCAGCCGCTCATAATTGACGCGCAAGCCATGCCCCATCTGGCTGAGCCAGAAGTTCTGGCAGTAGGTGCAACGCGCCTGACAGCCGCCGAAGAAGATCGTGCCAGCGCCGCGTGTACCGCTGATAGGCGGCTCCTCGCGGCGATGCACATTCCACGAGCCGACGATCACCTCGGTCCCTGAATGGCAGGCGCCGGTTTTGCCAGCAATGCGGTTCACCGGGCAGTTCTGCGGGCAGACGGTGCAGCAGCGCAGCAACTCCCATGCTTCCTCAGCGCGCCGCGCCAGCTCGCCCGTTCGATGCAGCGCCAGATAACCCGGTTCGTGTGTCGCCATAGCTCATTTCATTTCTACATCCGCTGTCCGATGACATATCAGGAATTATATAATGGATTCGGCTCGAACGGGCAACCAATCCGCAAGCGCCAAGTAAGATGGTACACTGCGCAAGGGGAGGAAACACCATGAGCAGAGCATCAATAGCCAGCCCTGTAACAGAAGTGGTCGAGTTTTTTGCGCACCGCCCTTCGCGCGAGGAGATTGCCGCGTTTCGTCTATCGGCTGTGGTACAGGAACGACTACGCGATATGATTCACTGCAACTCTGCCGGCACCCTCTCGCCAGATGAACAACACGAACTCGACCAGATGATCGTTCTCGATGATGTAGTTTCGTTGATACGCGCTCGCACTCAACGCGCCCCAAACACTTCTGCCAATATCCTATCGTAGTCACGCGCCAGCAGAATACTGCGCGTCAGCACTTTGCGCATGGACCAGCGTACACCATCACGTTCAATGATCTGCTGGCGCGCCGTCTCGTCCGTCTGTTGGAAGCGGGCGATTTGCGCTGGGATGTCTCTGGCCAGCCACTCATGGAGCGTCGCTAGTGATGGTTGAGTTGTGGGCGCTGGGGCGGGCGCCTCGGAGAGCATGGCAAGGAGCCACTGTTGCGCCGCCATGAGGTGGACGAGCCGTTGGAGCGGAGCCTGGCTGGCGGCGCCGGCGCTATGTAAGTCCACTTCCTCTTGCGCTTGCATTCTGTCACGTAGATCGGCATATGCCCAGCCAAGCAGCGCCAGCAACCAATCGAGGTCCTCGTTGCTCACTGGCTCGCCATCTGGTGCAAAGAAGACGCCAGTAGCGTAGGCGTCGTCTTGCTTCGTGCGTTGCCGCTCGTGCAATTCCACGCGAAACGGCCCGGCAACCGTGGGCGTATAGTCGTCGTGCTGGCGCAGCCAGGCGAAATAGGCAGGAATGCTCGCGGTGAGCCGTTCCAACGCCTCATGCTCATCAAGACCACGCGCGAAACAGCCGGGCAGGTCGTAGATCAACGCGAGGCATGCGCCGTTAGCCTGTATCCCCAGGTAAGCGTCGTATACCATCGCTTCGGTCATAGGGTTCCCCCCCACCCCTAACCCCTCCCCCGTGCGCGGCAGAGGGGAATGTGCTGGCGCAGATTTCGTGGTGACGCGCGCCGCCTGCCAGTCGGCCAATCACCAACTATTCGAGGATTGCGCGGCGTAGCTCGACAATCTGATCGCGCAGGGCCGCCGCCTTCTCGAATTCGAGTTCTTTGGCGGCGCGGCGCATCTGCGCTTCCAATTCTTTGACAAGCCGCATCGCCTCATCGCGCGGCATCTGATCCAGCGTGACCACCTGCCCATCGGCCTCTTTGGCGGCCTCGCTGCTACGAATACGTTCGGTGAGCGAACGAATCTCTCGTTTGATGCCAACCGGCGTGATGCCGTGTTCCGTATTGTACGACGCTTGCACGCGGCGGCGGCGATTCGTCTCATCTATCGCGCGGCGCATTGAGTCGGTGACGTTATCGGCGTACATGATAACGCTGCCCTCGGTATGGCGCGCAGCGCGTCCGATGGTCTGGATCAGCGAGCCTTCGGAACGCAAGAAGCCCTCTTTATCGGCATCGAGAATCGCCACCAGCGACACCTCCGGCAAATCGAGTCCCTCACGCAGCAGATTGATGCCCACCACCACATCATAGACGCCCATACGCAGATCACGCAGGATTTCCACTCGCTGCAAGGTATCAATCTCAGAGTGCAGATACTGGACCTTGATGCCCATTTCCTGCATGTAATCCGCCAGGTCTTCGGCCATCTTCTTGGTCAGCGTCGTCACCAGTACGCGCTGATGCTTATCTACACGCCCGCGTATCTCCGCCAGCAGATCATCAATCTGCCCCTCAGTCGGGCGCACGCTAATCTCAGGATCGAGAATGCCAGTCGGTCTGATGAGTTGTTCGGCAACCACCGTGCTGTGTTCGTATTCGTAGGGGCCAGGCGTGGCCGAGACGAAGATCGCCTGATGGAGATGCTGCTCGAACTCGCTGAAGGTCAGTGGGCGATTGTCCAGCGCCGAAGGCAGGCGGAAACCATAATCCACCAGCACTTGCTTGCGCGCGCGGTCGCCGTTGAACATGCCGCGCACCTGCGGCAGCGCGATATGTGACTCATCTATCACCAGCAAAAAGTCATCTGGCATATAGTCCAGCAATGTCCAGGGCTGTTCACCGGGCTGGCGTCCTGCCAGATGGCGCGAATAGTTCTCGATGCCGGAGCAGAGGCCGGTCTCCGTCAGCATCTCGATATCGAAGTTGGTGCGCTGGCGCAGCCGCGCCGCCTCCAAGAGTTTGCCCTCCGACTCCAGCTCTTTCAGCCGCTCCGCCAGTTCTTCCTTGATGCCGGCAATCGCCTGGTTCAGCCGTTCCTGCGTCGTCACCCAGTGCTTCGCGGGATAGATGTCGAACCTGGCGCGCTGGCCGAGAATCTCGCCGGTGAGTGGGTCAATCTCCACCATGCGCTCGATCTCATCGCCGAAGAACTCGATGCGCACGGCCAAATCCTCATACGAGGGGTAGATTTCCAGCACATCGCCGCGCACGCGGAACTTGCCACGCACAAAGTTCTGGTCGTTACGCTCATATTGAATATCGGTCAGGTGGCGTAGCACGCGGTCGCGCCGCCGTGTCTCACCCACCTTCAGCGTCAGCACCACCTCGCCGTATTCTTCTGGCGAGCCGAGGCCGTAGATACAGGAGACCGATGCGACGATCAGCACATCGCGCCGCGAGAAGAGGCTGCGCGTGGCGGAGAGGCGCAACTTCTCGATCTCGTCGTTGATCTGGCTCTCCTTCTCCACATAGGTATCGGTGCGCGGGATATAGGCTTCTGGCTGATAATAGTCGTAGTAACTGACGAAGTATTCGACGGCGTTGTTGGGGAAGAACTCTTTGTATTCGGCGTAGAGCTGCGCCGCCAGTGTCTTGTTCGGCGCCAGCACCAGCGTCGGCTTCTGCACCTGCGCCACCACCTGCGCGACGGTGAACGTCTTGCCGCTGCCCGTCACGCCGAGCAGCGTTTGATATTTATTGCCAGCGCGCAAACTTTCCACCAATTGCTCGATGGCCGCAGGCTGGTCGCCGGTTGGCTTGAATGGCGCGACGACTTCAAAATCGGGCATGGGTGCGTTCTCCGTTAATCCTCCACCCCCAACCCTGTTATCAAGCAGTACAGGAGGCGCCAGAGGATGATGTAGCGTAGTTGCTGATTATGTCTCTTCTTCTCATTCTGGCACACTGAGGCGTTTCCGGTAAACCTCAGCGCAACATCATGGCCGTTGGAACATGTTGAAACACTTTGCAGGGGTCATTCCGTCTTTGTGGCGCTCCAGTTCTTTGGTCGCCCTGTGCTGATACAACGTGGCAAACATCTGCAAGCATCACGATGAAAGTGAGGCATTGTATTGCAACTCTTGAGATTTGTCTCATTCCACCTTGGGGATACTACCCCTGGCAACACTGCCAACTCTGGTAGCCCTGGTTATCGGCGCAATCAGCACGTCGCGCTCCGCGATGATTTTATCGCGCTGGTGCCTGTCTATATGGAGGCAGTGATACGAGTGGCGGCGGCGTTAGTGGGGCCAGCGGATGCAGAAGATGCCGCGCAGGAGGCGATGGTACGCGGCTGGCAGGCGTGGCCGACATTGCGCGAACGTGGGGCGGTGCGTGCATGGCTGTTACGCATCACTGTCAACGTCTGCAAGGACTGGCAACGCGGACGCTTTGGCACGCAACGATTGCGGAGCCAGCCCCTCCATGAAGAGTATCTACGTGGTGCTGCGAGTGATGGCAGTTGGCTGGCGATGATTGGACTAGACCCAGGAGGCAGCGATGCGACTATGGCGCTGGATATACGGGCAGCGCTGGCGGCGCTCGATGAAGAGCCACGCATCATTGTGGTATTGCGCTATTACGCGGGCATGGATTCGTCGGCCATTGGTGCAACGTTGAATCTTCCCGCCGCCACCGTGCGGACACGTCTGCGTCGTGCGCTGGTGCAACTGCGGACACACCTCGACAGCACAACAAACACCCATTCGTCATCATCGTCATCATCGTCATCATCGTCATCATCGTCATCATCGTCATCATCGTCATCATCGTCATCATCGTCATCATCGTCATCATCGTCATCATCGTCATC
>JAJPKE010000034.1 GCA_021323855.1 Chloroflexota bacterium
CGCCCGGTGGCCTCCATGCGGCCCTCGCTGCCGCCAACGGAGAGCGGCTTGCCGGTGACGACGGCGGGAATCGAGAAGCCGTGGTGCATGGAATAGGTATCCATGATCCAGGCCATGATCTGCGGATTGGTGTTGACATCCGGCGCCGGAATATCGCTCTCCGGGCCGATGACGCCGGCAATCTCTGTGGCGTAGCGGCGAGTCAGGCGTTCCAGTTCCGCACGCGAGAGCGTGCGCGGGTCCACAATGACGCCACCTTTGGCGCCACCGAACGGAATATTGACTACGGCGCATTTCCACGTCATCCACATCGCCAGCGCCCGCACCTCATCGAGGCTGACGTTCGCGTCATAGCGGATGCCGCCTTTGGCCGGACCACGATTGATGTTGTGCTGCACACGGTAGCCGGTGAACATCTCCACCCGGCCATCGTCCATGCGAACGGGAAAGTTGACCGTCAGTTCACGCTTGGGCGCGCGCAGGATCGCGCGCAACTCCTGGGTGAGATTGAGCCGCTCGGCGGCGGCATCGAACTGTGCGACGGCTACCTGAAAGGGATTGAGGACTTCAGGTTCTTTGATCGCCACGTGAATACATCCTCCTGAATTGAGCCAGCGCTGGCCAGGGTGGAGCCCCATTGCTCCCAGCCGGCTAGGGCTGTTTTGGGGTCACGCCGGACCCCGATGGTTGGGCGCGCGAGCAACTGAATGATTCGAGCAGTTATCGAACTACCGAATAGAACAGCAACCCACGCGCCAGAACGACAACGACGGACGTGTTTTGATACTCAACGAACGAACGGCCAGAACGTACCTTCAAGACGTACCATGCGCAGGAACGTTGGTTTCGGTGTCCTGCTCGTCTGCGGCGGTGGACGCTGTGGGCGGCGAGAGGTCCAGCGTATAGAACGCCGTCTGCATCTCCGTCTCTTCGATGCCCACCGTCAGTCGCGCCAGAGACTGCCCCTGGTTGCGTTCGCGCAGCCGCTCGACAATGCGCTTGGCCAGCCGTTCCGCCAGCCGCTCCGCCGTGGCGTTATCCACTGGCAGCGGCACGACGGCAGTTTTGGCGAGCAGATAACGATTCTCGGCGTCGTATTCGAGTTCCCAGGCAGTGTCATGTTCAGTTACGCGGAGATGGGGATTATTAAGCGGCAACAGGAAGCGATGATCCCATTCTTTGCAGAGTTCGCGGACGATATTCTTGAGGACGACAAAATCTAGCACGTAGCTATCCGGCGTCAGCGGACCGCTGGCCTCCACGCGCACGCCGTAATTGTGGCCGTGCAGCGGTTCACAGGTGCCATCGAAGGTGATAAAATGCGCCGAGCTAAAGCCCAGATTGCCACGCTCGATCAAAATCTTCCACGACATAGGGCGCCCCATCGCGCTTCTGTTGTTGTGGCCAACCAGCGGCCACGCTCGATACAATTGAACGGCGAAAATACGATCACCGATACCACTACACTGATTCAGTGTGCATGCTCGGATGTAAGATTGGCGGTGTTCATCGCGCTTCGCTCTGGTCTCCCCCGCCACACCGCCATCGCCACAACCGACCGGCTAGAATCACTGGAATCGTGCGCCAGAAAAAGCGTCTGGGGACGATGCGACGACGCTCTGATTCTGGCGGGTCTGTTTGCTGGCTAACCATGCCGCAACAGTGCCAGTATAACACGGCCTCAGCATTGCGACAACAGGCAATAGCCCGTTTGCCGCATTATTTCGTCGTTCTTGGGAAACATACGGCGCATAGCCCCCACCCCCAGCCCCTCCCCCGTGCGCGGGAGAGGGGCTGGGGTGGGGGCATCCAACCAGGCGCAAGCGCAGGGAGCGCAGGCGAACGGTTGGGGTGAGGATTCTCCGTTTTGCTCCGCAGCGCGTAGAATAGAAACGCCCTACCTTTTGATTGTAGGCTGATCTACGAAACGCCGCAAGGCCGCTATATGGGCATGAACGAGATACACGCGACCAATCAAGCCGATCAGCATGATAAAGACGCTGAGGCTATTGATGCCATCCTCATCGAACGGCGGGGCCGCGATCTGGCAATTGTGCCACCCGCCGCGCTCTGGCAGTTAGACGACAATGCGTTGCTCACTACGCTCTTTGGCGCGGGCGAATTGACCGGCGCGCGGGCGCTGCTTACGCGAGACCGGCGCGGGCGCTGCCTGCGGGCACGTCCGATGGACTTCGCGCGCCTCAAAGCCGCATTAGAAGCGCAGGCCGCCGCTCCGGTGCGGGTCACGTTTGCGGAATATCCGTTGCTGCCTCATGTGCCACAGAGCACGCTCGCCGCGCGCCCCTATCAGGAAGAGGCGCTCAACGCCTGGCGGGCAGCGGAGTATCGCGGTGTGGTGGTGTTGCCCACGGGCAGCGGCAAAACCATTATCGGCGCGCTGGCGATTGCCGATCTGGGTCTGCGGTCGCTGGTGGTCGTGCCGACGATTGACCTGCTACGCCAGTGGCGCGATGCGCTGGCCAACGCGCTCGGCTCTGCGCCCGATGATATCGGTCTCTATGGCGGCGGCGACCACGAACTCCAACCGGTTACCATCATCACCTATGAATCCGCGCAGTTGCACCCGGAACTGCTCTGGCAGTTCGGCCTGCTGGTCTTTGATGAGTGCCATCATCTGCCCGCGCCGACCTATCGCCAGATTGCCGAGGGCGCGTTTACGCCGTATCGCCTGGGACTGAGCGCCACTCCCGAACGCGCCGACCTGGAACACCTGGCGTTGGAGCGGCTGATCGGGCCGGAGGTCTATCGCCGCCAGCCGGAGGAGCTGGCCGCTGATCGCTACCTCGCGCAATATGATGAGCAGCGGCTGAGCGTGGCGCTGGCGCCCGATGAGCGCGCACGCTACGATGCTGCTCGCGCCGTCTTTCGTGGCTATATCGCGCGCCGCCGCATCAGCATCGCCTCGCCCGCCGACTTCCAGCGCAAGATTCTCTGGGCCAGCGCGCGTGACCCGGAGGCGCGCGCCGCCATGCTGGCCTGGCGCGAGGCACGCGGCCTCTCGCTCAATGCGCCCGCCAAGTATGCGCTGCTCGAAGAGATTTTCGCACGCCACCGCGATGAGCGGGTGCTGGTCTTTAGCGAATACAATCTCGTCGTGGAGGAGATCAGCCGCCGGTTCTGCATCCCGCAGATCACGCATAAGACGCCCGCCGAGGAACGCAGGCTGATTCTGGAGCGGTTCCGCGCCGGTCGCTTTAGCAAGCTCGTCACCGGCAGGGTTCTCAATGAGGGCGTGGATATTCCCGATTGCGCCGTCGCCGTCATCGTTAGCGGCACCAGCACGCGCCGCGAGTATATTCAGCGATTGGGGCGGGTGCTGCGCCCCAAAGAGCGCCGCGCGACCCTGTATGAGTTGGTGACGGAAGGCACCACCGAGGAGCGCGTTGCCGACCGGCGCAGAAATCGGTAGCCCCACCCCCAGCCCCTCCCCCATGCGCGGGAGAGGGGAGCAGGAGGAAGAATAGTGTATGCGATTAGCCCTGGCAGAGGTGAAAAAGCGCATCTCGCGCCGCGACGGCGCGCTCTTCGTCGCGCCGTATCTGCTCAAACCGCGCGAATTGCTGGCAGAACTCGATGCAGTGATCGCGCTCTACGACGCGCTGCTTGAAGAACCGCGCGCCGCTTTTCCAGAAGATCGTCCGGCGGAATTGCTTGGCGACTACCGGCTGGCGCGCTGCATCACCGCCTGCCTCAGCGAGTGGTATGAATGGCGCGCGCCCGCCTGGCCCGGCAGCGCCACGGCACACGAAGCCACCGCGCTCGCCAGCGCCGGTATCCTCTCGCCCACGCATCTGCGCCTCGCGCTCTACGAGTATGTCAACGACACCACTGGCGGCTATCTCGCCACCACCGAACGCGAAGCGACGCTCGATACATTCGCCGCATCGCTCGGCGTCAGTCGCGCCACACTCGACACGCTGCTCCGGCTAGATGAAGAACACTCTGCCATCCTCACGCGCGTTGCTGGCGAGGAGCGCCCATCCGCCCGCGAGCTGGCGCGGCGCTACAACCAGCGCGCTACCGAGGCGTTGCTCTTCAACGCCTCGCAGGTCGAATGGACGCTGCCAGCGACGCTGAGCGACGGCGCTGGCGGCGGCCTGGGCACCGTCCTCAAGCGCATCTGCTTCGTCGCCCGCCAGATGGGTGTGCGCTACGATGTCACCTTCGCCAACGAGGCGCCCGCGCTCCCCTCTCCTATGGAAGAGGGGCTGGGGGTGAGGTCTCCCTTGTTGCGCGTCGCCGAACAGCCTCACCCCTACCAAACCAACGAATCGCCCGACCGCCCATCCCTCACCTTGCTCCCGCGCGCCTCTGGCACCCCTCTCCCGCCTGCGGGGGAGGGGCTGGGGGTGGAGGCTTACGGCCTGCCGCTGCATGTCACGCTCTACGGCCCACAGGAGGTGATGGGCGCACCAAACCAGTATGGCGAACGGTTGGCGCGGCTCTGCCGTGTGCTGCTGGGCTATCGGCGTGCGGCGGGAACCGGCACGGCGGCACTGGCTGGCGCTGGTGGGGAGGGATTGCGCGGGATTGCGCGGGTCTATCTCTATGGTCGTCCGGCCTCCTTCATTTTGGATGAGCGGCTGCTCAAATTGCTGGGCACAACGGCGAGCGATCAGGACACGTTACCAGACGAAACGCTCTTCGATGGTTTCGATAGCTCGCTGGAACGCACACTCTCTGCTGATTTCGCCGCGCTGGAACAGGCTGGCGAGGCGCGCGGCTGGCGGCTGGAACGCGAGCCGGAGCCGGTGTTGGCCGATGATACCATCCTCGTGCCGGACTTCGTGCTGACACGAGGCAACCGGCGTGTCTACCTGGAAATTGCCGGTTATTGGCGGCCCGGCTACCGTGAACGCAAGGCGCGCAAACTGGCGGCGCTACGGGGTCGAGTGGCGATGATCGTCGCCGCGCCGGAGTCTGCCCGCGCTGAATTTGCCAGTGTAGTGGATGATTTCCCCTTCCTCTGGTATACCAACCGGCTCAGCGTTCAGGCGCTGCTCGACCTGTTGGAACGCGATTTCAACGACTTTGCGGCGCGCGTTGCCGCGCTCGATGGCGCGCGCATCCGGCGAGAAGTGCAGCAACGCGGCCACATTCCCCCGCGCGAGAGTATGGCGCTGTTGCACGTCTATACGCGCAACGAACTGGCGCTGGCAGTTGCGCAACTTGAATCTCTCGCGCCAACAGACCCAGCAAACCCTGATGGACAGCAGGCTATCGTCTGGCTCGAAGGCATCGGCCTCTGTTCCGCTGCCTGGCGTGAAGGATTGCTGGCGCGCGTGCGTGGCTGGGTGAGCGAGGCGCCGGAACAGCGTCTACCGCTTACGACGCTGCGCGCGCTGATCGTTGCCGCGCAGCCGGAACTACATGAACTGGCGGAGCCGGCGGTGGAGTCGCTGGCGGAGTTGGCGGGTTGCACGGTCGTTCGCACCTCGATCTTCGAGGCGGAGGCGCTGGCGCCAGGAGTGACGCCGGATACAGCGCCGATGCAGCAGAAACCCTTGCCTGCTCGTCAGCCGTCTCCACGCCCACAGGCGCAACCACGCCGGGGGTCACGGCGTAAACAATCCAGAGCGGAATACGAAACGCCCTCGTTTTTTCCGGCTGATGATGGCAATTGATGAACCATTCACAACATCCGGCCTGTCATACTTTGCACCCAAACCGATAGCATGGCGTGGCCGAAAACATACGTGATACGCGCACAGATCAGCAGAACCACCGCGCTCGCTGATCTACGAAGGAGGCAGGCAGTGGACGACGAGAATCAGCAAAACCAGCAGGAACAGAACACTTCACCTGACACGACAAACGCCGCTTCGCCTGCCGATAGTTCCGCGCATATCAGCGCCAACGGCGCCAATAACTCCAGTGGCTCCAACGACTCTCATGGGGCGCATGGGACAGGGCCGGGCGATACCGACGAAGATCAGGTTTCCGAATTGGAGCGACAGGCCCGCGAGACAGTCCGCGCCTTCCGCGAGACCGCTGGCGACCTGGGCGCGCGTGTGCGCCAGGTGCTAGAGCGTGCCTCGTCGCTCTGGGATGAGGCGCACCCTGGCGTCCCTGGCGAGAGCAACGTCTCCGCAGAGGACGCGCTACGCGGGCGGGCGCTGGCGCGGCGCTGGGTGGAGCGCGATTTCCTCGTAGACCCTGATTTGCCGGAGGCAATGACGGTGCAGCGTGTCCTCTCCGCCGATATCTGGCGGGTGGAGTTGCGCGAACGCGGCGAAACCCGTTCCATCGTTGATGCGCGCGAACCCTATACCGGCCAGCGTCCGCCGGAACCGGGGCCGATTCTGCCAGTCTGGGACTATGACTTCCCGGTCACGCCGGATATCGAGGCGGGTGAGCGCCATGAACGCATTTCTGGCGCTGGCGTCATCGCCGCCTGCCGCAAGTGCAACGGCAGTGGGCATCGCTCCTGCGTTGCCTGCGAGGGACGCGGCTTCGTGCAATGCCCTATCTGTCATGGGCGGGCGCGCATCCCCTGCAAGCGATGCCGTGGGCGCGGGCGCATTGCTGACCCCAAAGCCGAGCGGCGCGCGCGTTCCAGCATGGGCTATTTCCAGGTGCAGGCGGAGCGGCTGCGCCAGGACGCCAGCGAACGGTTGGTAGACTTCGCGGAGCGGCTACGCCAGGATTATGGCATTCCGCTGCCGCCAACGGGGCGGATTGCGCCTATTGCGCCGGCCTCCGGCGAAACGATTCCCTGCCCGGATTGCGTGAACGGCACTGTTCCCTGCGCGTGTGGCAATGGCAAGCTCATCTGTGAGACCTGCGGGGGCACCAGCGCCATGCCCTGCGCTGCCTGCGGTGGCACGGGCAAAGTGGTGCAGCACCGCGAACTGGTGCGTCGCTTCGACACGCGCATCAGCCAGCGCACCTTGCCACTGGACGACCCGGAGATGACGCAATGGCTCACCGAAGGCATGGTACGCAAGGGCAGCGGTGAAGAGGTCTGGAGTGGTCCATTCGACGCCATCCAGCCGGTCAACGTCGCGCCGCCTCCCTCCGTTCCGCCCGCCGTCTGGGCGACGATTCTCGATGCCGCCAGAGATGCGCGTGGGCGTCTGGTTGCAGGAGAAGATGAAAACGCAGCGGATGATGCCACCGGCCAGCGGCATGTCATTTCGCGGCGCATCTCACTGATGCGTGTTCCAGTGACGCGCGTAGAATACACCTTCGCTGACCAGCGATTTGCATTCATGGCGGTCGGGCGGTCGGGCGCAGAACGCTTCTGGGCGCAGGCGTTCCCGCCACGCTGGAGCCGGGTCAACCGCTTCCTGAAGGCGCTCTCACGCGACCTTCAGCGCGACACGCAGGCCGAACATTCGCGTCCCCATTCGACGCTCACCCATATTGACGACTTCCGCGCACGCAAAGCCGCCAACGGCTCAGGGGACGCCAGCGCGGATGATCAGGCTGACAAATCCGAGAGCGCATCCTCAGTGCGCATCGAAGAGGCGCAGGCCAACGACGAGAAACCGGAAGACGGCAAATAAACTCTATTGATATGCGTTGCGCCGTTCCTTACGGATGACGAAGCGCGTCGCGTAGTCCTCCTCAGTGAATGAGGCGATCTTGTTATCCACCAGGTCCGTCGTCAGCGCCGCCACCTGCATCTCTTCCCAGGTGAAGGCGATGCCGCGCTTGCGGGCGAAGGCTTTCTTTGGTATCACCACCCAGAGCGCGCCATCTGGCATGATGCGCCATTGCAACGCAGCAAAACGCTCCGCCAGCCCGTCAAGCGTCTGCGGCCAGAAGAACAGGAGATCGTAGCGTTCATCATGCTCTCCACGCACGATATCCACGCCAGCCGGAGCCTCAGCGCGCAAGAGTTCCACCGCCGCATCGGGCGCATCCAGCAGGCATACCATCTGCCCCGGTTGCAACCCCAATTTTGTCGCCAGGCTCGCCATCAGCAACCTCGTCTATCTGCCCACCAGTCTGCCCACCAGTCCGCGCAGGCGGACCTCGCGGCTGAAATCCTCCCAGGCGCGATCTTTCGTCGCCGGACCTATTCCCCAGTCTCCCCCGCCGACTGCGCCGCCAGTGCCTCTTGCCGCTTCTTCTGCTGCACCACTGATCGCTCCATGCGCAGGATCGCCAGCGGTATCAGCGAGAGCAGGAACATCGCCGCGACAAATGGGAACATTGCCAGATAGCCATAGTGACTGATGAGCAGTCCCGCGATGGCCGCCGAGGCTGGCGCGGCAATGGACGTGACGAGGCTCTCCAGCCCAGTATAGAGGCCCATCTGGTCTGCCGGCACGATGCGCGTCATCAGCGGGAACGAGCTGGCAGTCTGCGCCGCATTGCCGACACCCGCAACGGCGACTACCACAAACAGCGGCAGCATCTGATGCGTGAAAATGCCAGCGATAGTCGCGCCCGCCATGCAGATCATGCCCATCAGAAAGACCTGCTTGAGACCAATGCGGTCGCCCAGGAGACCGAACGGCCAGACAAAGATGGCGCTACTCAACAGCAGGATGAACGAGAGAAACAGCGCGTTGGAATCGTTGAAACCCGCTTCGTGTATCGCGTAGAGTGTGAGAAATGGCGTAATCGCGTTGATGCCGAACCACAAGAATGCCTGATTGGCGAAATAGAGCTGGATCTGCGGGTCGGCGCGTAACCCATTCCAGTAGTCGCGCGCCGTATAGCGATGCGTTGCGGTGGTGCCGGAAAGTGAACGCGGTTCGCGAATGCCAAAGAGTGTCGGGATGAAGGTGAGCGCCAGCATCACGCCGCAAAAGACAAAGAGGCCAGGGACGCCGCCGATGAGGTCGCTGAAGAATGCGCCAACAATCAGGATAGCCGCCTGCCCGAAGGAGCCGAACGCCTGAAAGACGCCATTGACGCGCCCGCGAAACACCTCCGGCGTAATATCGGCTAGCAGGGCCTGATAGGGGTCATACATAATATTAAAGGTCAGTGTGAAAATAAAGATAAAAACCGCGACCAGAATCAAGACAAAACGCGCTTCTGGGACGTTGAAGAACTGCTGGATGGCATGGAATGGGCCGAGCTTCGCCCAGCCAGGCACAAACGCCGTCAAGATGACGAAGAGCGCGCAAATAGGCACGAAGCGCGCGATGAAGATGCGGCGGCGACCGAAACGCGGATGCCAGATGCGGTCGCTCCACACGCCAACCAATGGCTGTAAGATGGCGCCCTCCGCTGAGCGGGTGCTGGAAAGCAAACCAATCAGCGGCACCGGCATGTGCAGCGGATCGAGAAACAACGGCAAAATGAAGTTGTTCAGGGCATACCACATGCCGGAGCCAAAGTTGCCACTGGAATAGGCGAACGACTTTATCAGCGAGACGCTCTGTTCTTCCGGCCCACCCACTGGATGTTCGCCCGCTGGCGGCACCTCCGGCAGCGCCGAGCCGCCGCCCTCGAATCCCGGACCCAGGCCACCTACACCTGGTAACTGGCCTATGCTGCCCATTGCCTCGCTGAGAGAATGTCCGCCTACGTCGCCGGAACGATTGCTCATGACTGCTGCCTCCAGACTGCGTGTGACACAAGGGCCACGGATTGTGGGCAGTCTAACAGACTAGAGGAGGCATCGCAATAGGGGTCAACGAAACGATGGAGTAGCTCAGCATAGATTCGGCATAGATTCAGCATATATACCGGGTCTCCGGTGTTGTGTTTGCTCTTGGATAAAGTGGCATGAAATGTGCGCTCTATTCAGGTGTCTCGCACATGTTCACATGCAATGGTGAATGTGAAACGCGATGAATCGCAGTAGCGCGATATCGCAGGGTGCGAGTGGTAATAGAACGTTTGTTTTGAGCAGCATGCTCACATGGAGTGGCCGGCAATGGGGCCAGCCACAGGAGGAGGAACCGAAGTATGATTGGGACGATTATCGCGTGGATCGTCATCGGCGGCATCGCCGGATGGCTTGCGGGCCTGGTCGTTCGTGGCGGCGGCATGGGCGTGGGGATGGATATCGTCGTTGGCATCATTGGGGGCATCATCGGCGGATTCATTCTCGGCATTCTTGGCGTTGGCGGCGGATTCAGCGGATTCAATGTCATCAGCCTGATTACCGCTTTCATTGGCGCCGTGATCTTGCTGTTGCTGATCCGGCTCTTTACCGGTAGCGGCGCGCGAGCGCGCGTATAAGATACGTGTTTGACGTGGCCGCGCGGGGAACGCGCGAGTGGACGAGAGGAAGCGTAGAGAAGGATTGGTAGGACCACCTGCTACAAGGTGTCAAGGACATGTAGAGGATAATCGGGACCCCCGGCATCTGCCGGGGGTCTGTTCGTTCTCATCTTCTTCACATAAAATGGTGATAACCTATCTATGTAGGGTGACAAACGCGCCGCTAGCTTTGGCTCCCCTCTCCCGCGCAGGGGGAGAGGCTGGGGTGGGGGCTTTGTCCCTAAATTGTGAAGAACACCACAGTTTGCATAACATGCTTCGCGCTACTATTTATGGTAGCAGGGTGAAGCGATTTCTTTGGTAGACATGTACGCATTTTGGGCGGTATGGGAACCCACTGATGGATGCAACTTCCATCAGCATCATGCGTACTTGAAGTTGGAAGTGCGCCTCAGCGGTATACCGATGGGTCGCAGTTCCGGCGCAGGAGCAACCGCCTGAACCTCACATCTCTGATCTCTGACGGATTCGTGAGCGGTAGCAACTCCGGGCGCGAGAAGGAGGAATGGGGTGGGAACGAGCGGAGCAGCTCTGGTCGCTGGAAAGGCCATCGGCCACACCACAACAGGCGCAGAACGGGCATCCGAAGGGGCCAGCGCCATTCGTACTGTTGACATGCAGGAGGACGTAACGCTCGTCCGCCGGACACTCGCCGGCGATCAACAGGCGTTTGCGAACCTCGTCGAAAAGTATAAAGACTCCGTGTTCAACGTCGCCTATCGGATGCTCAGCAATCCGACCGAGGCGGAAGATGTTGCGCAGGAAACCTTTGTGCGTGCGTACACGCAGCTACACACGTATAAAGATACCCATCGCTTTAGCACCTGGCTGCTCTCCATTGCGTCACATCTCTCGATAGACCAGCTTCGCCGCCGCCGCTTCCTGGCGTTGCCGCTGGAAAACGTGCCCTTCCTCGAATGGATCGCCGATCTTGGCCGTGGTCCCGAAGAAGCGGCCCTCGTTGGCGAAGCCTCTGACGAGATGCAGCGTATCCTCAGCACGCTACCCGCCAAATACCGTGCCGTTCTGATCCTGCGGTACTGGCATGATCTCTCCTATGAGGAGATTGCCCAGGCGCTCCACCTGACCCCACCGTTGGTCAAGGCGCGACTGCACCGCGCACGCGAATTGGTCGCGCGCAATATCAAAGCGGCAGGTTTGGATTTGCAGTTAGGCGGAGATGATACTGATGAAGTGGCGCTGCCCAATCAACTTGAGGGAAACCGCAGCGAGGCGGCGGCTCAATAACCGCGAACCACGCATCGCCGAGGACCGGGTAGCCACGTTTGGGTCTGCCTTTGAGCCGGTGCAGGTGGCCGCGCCGAAGACGTTTACCATGCAGGTCATGGCGCGCATCGAGTCGCAGCCTGCGCCGCCGCTCCTCATGTCCGCAGCGCCCGCGTGGCGCGGACTGCGCGAAGGGCTGCTCGTTGTGCTGATGACGCTGGTCTTTTCGGCGCTGCTGGTGCTGGCCTCGGCAGGCGTGCTGGCGCTCTTCGCCCCCACGACGGCGCTGGCGCTGCTTGGCGCGCTCGTCGGCGGCATTGTCGCGCTCCTGAGTCTGCTGCGAACTATCGCCGTTTGGATGACCAGCGCCACCGCCAATGAGGTCATCATTGCGGCGCTTGCCTTCATGACGGGTCTGGCGGTGCTGATTCGCTTCGGCATCGTGCGTTCTAACACACATGCGCCACGGGAAGCGTAGATGAGCAATGGTAGCTCCCACGCAATCTCCTCCTTCCACGCCACTACCGGCCATACGGTCCAGACGATCCATACAGCCGGTCCAGCCGGTCCCGCTCTCCCAGCCGTCTTTGCTCTCTGGGCAGCGGCGCGCGCCTCTTGGCTGGCTGCCGCTACTGGCGATGAGTCTGCTAGTACTGGGATTGCTGGCAGGGTTTGCTATGTTCACGCCCGGCGGCATTGATCTCGCCGGCCTGATTTCCACCTCCACCGGCGCAGCGCAACAATCCACGCCATCACATCTGCCGCCGCCCATCCAGCCCGCGCCGGGCGCCTCAACGACGATCACGCCTGTTGTTCCTCCCTGCACGATGCACGATACCGGCGCCTTCCGGCAAAATCTCACCATTGGCGCCGATCAACATGTCTGCGGCAATGTCAACGTATTCGGCGGCAATCTCACAGTGAACGGCATCGTGGATGGCAACGTCACCATCGGCAGCGGCAACGCGACGATTTCAGGCACCGTGAATGGCAACATCACGGCGCTGGGAGCAACTATTTATCTCCGCTCTCCTGCTCATGTCAGTGGCAATATTGAGGTGGTTGGCGGCACGGTGCAGCGTGACAACGGAGCAACGGTCGGCGGCTCCATCGAGCAGGGGATTGATCCACAGCATATCTCGCCGCCGCACTGGCTGGGCATCACCGGCCCGTATGATTTCCCCTGGTCACACCTGATCTTCTGGGCGCTGGCTGGCATTGCTATCGCCACGCTCTTTCCGCGCCAGCTTGCGCTGGTGCGCCGCGCCGCGCGTGATTCGCTGCCCTCCGCCTTCTTCATCGGCCTGCTCTGTAGCGTGGTTGGCGCGCTGCTGGCGGTTGTTCTCTTCGTCACCTGCCTGGGCATTCCGCTGGCGCTACTGCTGGCGGCGGGGCTGGCGGTCGCCTCCGTTGTCGGCACTGTCGCGCTGGGTCTCTGGCTGGGCGAGCGGCTACTCGGCAGGTCGCGCACTGCGCGGCGCGCTGCGGTGTTGCCTGCGCTGCTCGGCGTCACACTGCTGGCGCTGGTGCAGACATTGCCTTGCGTCGGCGGCGTCATGACTGTCCTCATGGGGTGCGCCGGCCTCGGCGCCTCTATCCTTGCGCTGCTCTACGCGCGCCGCCGCGCCGTCTGGACACCCGATGGACTGCTGTGAGAGGAATGAATAGATCACTTGAATATATCGGCAAGCGGACAGGTAAAGCCTGGCAATACGTCGTAGCCGTCCAGAACATCACCAATACCCAGGGTCGCCACCGGCACCTGGGGTGAGATGGTGAGATCAGGTCAGCGTCGTCAGACCCTTGAAGAGGAAGACCACGCCAAAGATGAAGGATAGCACCATCATGATAATGCGATTGTGCCGGTTCAGCCAGGCCATGAGCAGCTTGAGTTGCGCGCCACCGCGTTCAGGGGCGAAGGCATAGTAGACGATGGGAAGAATCACGCCGAGCAGCATGAGCGCAATGAGGATCAGCAGCGCGATAACGTGTTGGCCTGGTGTCACCGGTGCATTGAGGATAATCGTGACGGCGCTGAGATAGATCATGAGGAAGCGAATGGAAAAGGCCAGAATCAGCCCCAGCAGGAACGACGCGCCAGTCGAGAGCGTGGTGATACGTTTCATCCACCAGGGCGGCGGCGCATCCGGGTCATCCAGGTCATCTGGGCCGGCGGGGTCAGTTATGCGCAACAGACTCCTGATGCCAAAAGCCAGCAGGAAGACGCCCATGACCACCTCGATGGTCGCCGCGATAATGGTCGCTTTGGGATTGGTCGCTTCTCCGCCGCCCAGAAATAGCAGCGCGACCACGCCAACGACGAGATAGAAGCCCCCAAGCCCCGCCAGATACGCCTGGGCATTGCGAAGTGGCCGCGTGGAGGTCAGCAACAGGATGGCAACGACGATACGAGTCGGCACAATCGCCCCGAACAGGCCGATGGGGATAATCTGCACAAGCAGCCGTATTATAGTACTCATCTATAGTCACCCGCGCCATCCTATCATCGTGCCATCGTGCCATCCAGCTTGCAACCTCGTCGCACGAGCAGGAGGCGCAAGAACCATTCCAGCGAGAATCTCATCCGTTCTCCTATAAAACCCTTATGTAATCCGGAAAAATTTGCAGCAATCCCTTGCATTCTTGAGCAAGCTACAGTATAACCAATATATACCAGGGTGGCTGACTTGCCCTGGTCTCCGGATGGCAGGAACGCCGTGAGCGGCCGGCGCTCTGTTCAAGACTGTTTCTTCGTCAGTGTTTCGCAGCGCCTGGGAGGTTGTTGTGGTGAAACGGTTTGTCCATCTATCCCCACGTTTTGTGATGTTGTCGTGTGCAGTGGTGGCATTGGTTGTCGCCAGCGTATTTGCGGTGTCAGCAGGTATCACCCATGCCAGCCCAAAGACAAGTAGCGCCTCCATTGCTACGCATGCTTCGCGCGGGCAGCTTGTCAAGGTACAGACAGTCAACGTAAGTCAGTTGGGTCATGTAGCGGCTTCCACGGCAGGAAGCGCGCAACCCCGTGTAGCGCCGTTGCGTCCGCGCCCCATTACTGGCCCGCATACCTCGCTCGTGCGGCAGCCGCCCACTGTTGCCGCCGGTCCATTGGCCAAAGCAGGATCGCTGCTCGCCAATTTCGATGGTGTCAACGAAATCCAGAACAGCGCCGCCAGCAATACTCCGCTGGAACCCCCGGATGAGGGTCTTGCGGCTGGCAATGGTTATGTCCTCAATGTCGTGAATGTCACCGGCGCCATCTACAACGCGCACGGCGTGACGCTTGCCGGTCCCTTCGCGCTGTATGCCCTCTTTGGCGAATCGCCAACCGCCAATCTGAGCGATCCACGGGCATTCTATGACAATTCGACCCACACCTGGTTCGCCAATCTCTTCGAGTACGGCGGCAACAATAATACGGAGTCGCACATTGATCTGGCGGTGAACACTGGCAACCCGGTGACGGGCACCTGGACGATCTATCGTATTGATACGACGGAGCCACAGGACGCCAACTGCCCCTGCTTCCCGGACTACACAATCTTCGGCATTGACCAGTACAACGTCTATCTCAGCGGCAACGAGTTCTCGCTGAGCAACAGCGTCTTCAATGGCGCCGAGGTTTTTGCCATCTCGAAGGCACAATTGGTGGCGGGCGCTTCGTCGGTCAACTTCGTGCGCTTCGGAGAGTTGAGCATGGCAGGCGCGCCGGCCTACCACGTGCAACCGGCCATCTCGTACAGCAGCCCTGCTGCGGAGTATTTCCTCTCGTCGCTGGACCCCAACAGCACCTTTGACAACCGGCTGGGCCTCTGGGCGATGACCAATCGCCAGTCCGTCACGACGGGCGTGGGGATGCCGGTCCTCTCCTCGGTGATTCTCAGCAGCGAAGCCTATGGCTTCCCGGTCAACGTACCGACACCTCCTGGCTACAACACCTTCCTCGCTGCGCCAACCACCGGCATCGTGACGCCGGACTTCGACGCCATGCAAGAAGTGGAGTACATTCACGGCACGCTGGTGGGCGCGCTCAATACCTCGGTGACGATTCCGGGCGACACTAGCACCCGCGATGGCATCGCCTGGTTCCAGGTGGCGCCGCAGCTCTCTGGTCAGGTGGTCAGCAGCGCGTCGAAAGTGAAGCATCAGGGATATATCGCCGTGCAGGGCGAATATCTCCTCTATCCGCATATCAATCAGGTGGCTGATGGCAACATGGTTGTTACCTTCTCGATTGGCGGGCCATCCACATATCTGAGCGCGGCCTATGCGGTGAAATCTGCCTCGGCGAAGAACTTCGGCGTGGTGCAGGTGGCGGGCGCGGGCACCGGCCCCGATAACGGCTTCACCATGACGGCGGCTTTCGGCGGCGTCGGTCGCTGGGGCGACTATTCCAACGGTGAGATTGACTACGCCACCAACCAGGTCTGGCTTGCCACGCAGTACATTCCCAACAGCGGCGATGTCTTCGCCAACTGGGGCAACCGCATCTTCGAGGTGCAACTCTAGCGCGTCTCTAGCCGCGACCCTTTTCCGCCGGTTCGCCAGAGCAGTGTTGTAGGCGGCTGCTACAACCTGCGGCGCACCGGCTCCAATCAAGATCAGGCGCTGCCACGGTTCCGCTCACCGCTGGTAGCGCCTGATTGAGTATGAGCGCCACGCGCCTCCTTCACCGCATACCACACAGCGTAGAGCTGACCTCACTGTGCCGCATTGATGTGCTTGACATACTATAAGTTTAGTGCTAAACTATCCGTATGAGTTGGAACACACGGAGGCATAGCGATGGATAACATTCAACTTGGCGGCTTGCATCATGTCAGCGCCATCACCGGCGACGCTGAACACAACATCACCTTTTACACGCAGACGCTCGGCCTGCGGCTGGTCAAAAAGACGGTCAACCAGGATGATGTCTCGGCTTATCACCTCTTCTACGGCGACACGGCAGGGCATCCGGGCACTGAACTTACGTTCTTCGATTGGCCGCAATCCGGCGCGAACCGTCCCGGCACGGGAACCATCGAAGCGATTCTGCTGCGCGTGCCAGATCGGGCGGCGCTGGACTGGTGGGCGCAACGCTTCGATGACCTGGGCGTCACGCATGAGGGCATCCACGAGCGCGCTGGTCGGGCAACCCTGCCGTTGACCGATCCAGAAGGGCAGCGGCTCGAACTGGTCGCGCCAAATCCTGGTGAAGCGGAGCCGGTGGCGGGCGGCGAACCGTGGAGCGGCAGCCCGGTGCCAGCAGCCTATCAGATTCGCGGGCTGCATGGCGTGCGGCTGCTCGTCAAATATCTGCCAGCGACGCAGCGCATGCTGACGGAGACGCTGGGCTTCCGCCAGACGGGAACGTATACGTTGCAAGATGGAGCTTCCGGTACGCCACGCGAGGTGCTCGTGTTCCAGGTGGGCGCTGGCGGTCCGGGCGCGGAGGTGCAGGTGGAGGAGCGCGCAGATGCGCCGCATGGGGCGGTGGGCATCGGTGGTGTGCATCATGTCGCCTTCCGCACGCCCAACGATGAGGAGCATCTGGCCTGGCGGCAGCGGGTGCTGGCGGCGGGTGTGCCAGCCACACGGCAGATAGATCGTTTCTATTTCCATTCGATCTACTTCCGCGAGCCGGGCGGCGTCTTGTTCGAGATTGCCACCGACGGCCCCGGCTTCACCGCCGACGAAGACCTGGAACATCTGGGTGAGCGCCTCTCGCTGCCGCCGTTCCTGGAACCATACCGCCAGGAGATCGAGGCCGGGCTGCGTCCGCTGGCGATTGCGTGAGGTCTTTAGGAGCTATCACGATGGATCCCGAAAATTTGAGCTTTCTACACGAATATCGTCCAGCAACGCAGGCTTCCAGCCAAGCGCCAACATTGCTGCTGCTGCATGGCACCGGCGGCGACGAGCGCGACCTGCTGGCGCTGGGGCAACGATTGGCTCCTGGCGCGGCGCTGCTGAGTCCGCGCGGCAAGGTTCTCGAACAGGGAGCGCCGCGCTTTTTCCGCCGGCTCGCGCCTGGCGTCTTCGACGAGGCGGACCTGCGCCAGCGCACGCAGGAACTCCGCGATTTCGTGCGCGACGCCGCAACTGTCTATGGCTTCGACGCGCAGCGGGTGATCGCCGTTGGCTACTCCAACGGCGCCAACATCGCGGCGAGCCTGCTGCTCTCCTATCCCGGCGTCTTGCAGGCGGCGGTCCTCTTCCGCCCGATGCTGCCCTTCACGCCGGAGCCGCTGCCGAACCTCGCGGGAACGCCGATCTTCATCGGCGCGGGAACCTACGATACGCTGATACCGGCGGAGCAGACGGTTCAACTCGCGGCGCTGCTCGAAGAGGCGGGCGCGGCGGTCAGCCTGAACTGGCAGGCGAGTGACCACGCGCTCAGCCTGGACGACGTGAACGCGGCTGGCGCATGGCTACGCAAACAGCAGATACTGGCGTCCTCACCAGACTAGCCGCCGAATGAGCTGATCTCAACCACTTTGCCGATGATGTTTTGCAGCAAAATGGGTCCATAGAAGCGCGAATCTGAGCTATCCATACGATTATCGCCCATCACAAAGTATTGCCCAGCCGCAAGCGTCACGTGCGTTACTCTTGCGGCGAAATTGTTGGGCAGACCGTGAGAGTCCTTAATATAAGGTTCGTGGAGCGTCACGCCATTGAGGATAACGCTGGTAGCGGTGATGTCAATGGTATCTCCAGGAATCGCAATCACGCGCTTGATGAAGACCAAATTGCCGCTTTCAGGGCGATAGAAGGCAATGATGTCGCCGCGCTGCGGTTTGCTGGAGCCATATCCGTCCACGGCGACATATCGCTCACCGCCAATCGTTGGCTGCATCCCAGGACCGGGCATCTGATAATACTGACCACCTGGCAGCGCCAGAGCAACCTGCGGCTCAATGCGAAAGAGCGCCAGATGGATCGGCGGGACGAACGAGGCGATACATGTGAGAACCAGGAGCGTCACCAGCATAACGCCACCGGCGGCCAGATTACGCTTGAACTTGAAACGGCGAGCCATGATACCCCTCCTTCTCGTAGCGGCACGATAGGCGGCTTTGGAGCTTTGCCAGCGTTCGGCCAGCGCCGAGGCAACCAGATCGCCAAAGGCGTGCAACCATAATCCCAACAATGCGATGCCGCCTCGCTGGTTCCAGGTGGCGCGGCAACAATCGCGGAACACCTGCGCCATATGAGCGCCATACGCGCGCCGAAATGTCGGCGGATAAATGACAAGCAGGCATTGATAGAAGCTATCGGAGAGACGCAAGAGAAAATCAGTCGTATGGTCGGCTCTGTTCGCTCGCCTCATAGCATCCCCTCCAACCCCGGCTGAGCCTCACCCACCTCGCCGATACTGCCCAGCAGCTTTCTCTCCTGCGCCTGGTGTACGAGCCGCGCCAGCCGCAGCGCCTCGGCCTGCGCCACACGTCGCCCTAATGCCGTCAGGCGATAGTAGCGACGGCGCTCCTCATTCAGCGCAGGGTCAGTGCGTTCATCCGCCTCCTCGATCCAGCCTGCGGCAAGTAGCTGCTTGATCGTCCGGTAGAGCGTTCCTGGGCCCAGGCGCATTCCCCCTTTCGTGCTGGCTGCCACCTCTTGCATGATGCCGTAGCCGTGTCGCTCTCCACCCGCCAGCGAGAGCAGGATAGCGAAAGCGGCAGGCGCCAGCGGCAAGAGATAGTGAAGGCTCTCATCGCCTTGCGACATGAACATCACCCTCATTTCTCGTCAAAATAGGCCTCCGACTATCCAATATGGATATATCTATGTTGGATAGTATAAACAAAAGAACTGCTACTGTCAATCTTCTCTTGCTCTTCTGGATGGTCCATGCTATGATAGTCATATGTGATTAGTTTGCGATGATTAGACATGGTGGATGCTGGCAGGCGTAACACCCTCGCAAAGTACCCAGTGAGGGATAGACGTGCTGGATTGTCCATTGGACTACTTGACCACTGGGAACCGGCAGGAGACCGGAGAGCCGCTGGAAGCCAGCATACACGCACACGAGCATGCGAATATACAAGCATGGGAACGGCTGATTGGCATGATAGCCATTGGCCGTTGGTGAGGAGGAGTCGTTGATGAAACGGCTGGGTCGTTCGCCACTTTTCTTGATGGCGTTGACGGTTTTCATAGATATGACCGGCTTTGGGTTGGTGCTGCCGCTGCTGCCATTCTGGGCGGAACGGGTGGGCGCCAATGCCTTCGGCGTCGGCTTGATCGTCGCGGTCTATGCGCTGGCGCAGTTCATCTTTACGCCGGTGCTGGGCGCGCTCTCGGATCGCTACGGGCGGCGTCCCATCATTCTGGCGTCGCTGCTGATCGAAGCGACGGCGTTTGCGCTCACGGCGCTGGCCGGAACGTTGCCGCTGCTGCTGGTGGCGCGCTTCATCGGCGGGCTGGGCGCCTCGAACATCGGCTCCGCGCAGGCCGTCGTCGCAGACGTGACGCCACCGGAGCAGCGTGCGCGCGGCATGGGTATGATCGGCGCAGCGATTGGCCTGGGCTTCGTCGTCGGTCCCGCGCTGGGCGGCGCGCTCGGCGCGAGCGGCTCGGCGCTACCGTTCTGGGTGGCGATGGGCGTCGCGCTGGTCAATGCTGCGCTGGTGTTGCGCTTCCTGCCGGAGACACGCCGCAGCCGCACAACTGCTCTAACTACAGATCAGGCGGCTGCGGCTGAGCATAGGTCCGGCGTCGCGTTGCTGTTCGGCGGCTGGCAGCGAGCGATGCGCCATCCAGCCGTCGCGCGGCTCGTCGCCATCAACTTCCTGTTTACGCTGGCGTTCACTGCGATGGAGACCGTTTTTCCACTCTTTACGCAGCAGACCTTTGGCTGGAAAGCGGCGCAGAACGGCTATCTCTTCACCTATGTCGGCGTACTAATCGTGCTGATGCAGGGCGGCCTCATCGGGCGACTGGTCAAACGATGGGGCGAACAGGCGTTGCTGGTGGGCGGTCTGGCACTGCTGGCGATTGGCCTGCTGGCGTTGCCGTTCAGCCAACAGGTGGCGCTGTTGCTGGTCTCGCTGGGGTTGCTCAGCATCGGTGACGGCGCGGTGACGCCGACCTCCTCGGCGCTGCTGTCGCTGGCCAGCGCTGCCGAGGCGCAGGGCGAAACGCTGGGATTCGCACAGGGACTCGCCGGTTTGGGGCGCATGATCGGCCCGCTGGCGGCAGGATTGCTCTTTACGCTGGGTGGCGAAGGCTTGCCATTCCTTGCCGGGGGATTGCTCTGTGTGCTGGCGCTGCTGCTGGCGCTGCCAAAACTCGCATCCACCGGCGCGGCGCAGAATCAGCAGGCGCAGACCGAGCAGCAGATGCCCGCCTTAGAGCCGCTGCCACTGGACACTGAGGCTGAGGATATGGTCGTCTCCGGCCATCGAAAGTAATATTTGCTAGAGCGGCATATTCAGCATTTGGCGGGATATCCTTGCCAATTTCCGGCCTTTCTCCTCACGATCCTGTGAGAGAAAGGCCGGATTTCTTTGCTTTGCTTCGCCTCCCTTGCTTCGGTGGAACCGCAGAAGCTCCTGGTACCAATTGGTCATATCTTATGTCGCACCATGACGCGGCATACGTGATAATGTATACTGATGGTACAGCTATCTCACCAGTGGTCCAACATGGGGGCCACGACGACAGAAACGTCACTATCGCTATTCCCTATTGCACAACCCTGTGTGGCACACGCTGAAGCACCGCGATGCTTGACTCTCGCCTGTTTGTGACTGTTCACACGATTCTTGGCTTGGAGAAGTAGGGGGTAGGAATCATGGCAACAAACGTGGTGGAGATCGGCATCCCCATCAAACAGCACATCATCAAAGGCATTTTGCATCCCGCACGGCGTGCGCACGTAGGCACTTTACTGGTCAGCGGAACGCCAGGAAACCTTCAGGGTCCGTTCGATCTCTTCGATGAACTGGCCCTCTATCTCCAGGCCGCAGGCATCCATGCCTTGCAACTCGCGTATCGCCAGCCGGAGAGCGTCACCGCGTGCATCTACGACATCCTCGGCGGACTCGACGCCCTGCGCTCCTGGGGAATGGAGCGCGCCGTCCTTATTCTCTGGCCGCCCGCTGAATTCAACAGGGCCGCACAACCAGGCGACAACAATAGCGCACGCACCGGCGGAATGCCGCACCCATCTGTGCCGCAGGTCGCCCCTGGCCAGATGATGACAAAAATGGTCACTACTATCGCCGGGATGGCGGAGGTGGTTGCCGGAGTGGCCACTATCACCAACCGTATCCCTGCTTCTGCCAGAAGCCGAAGAAAAGGGAGGCCGGATTTACATCTGCTGAGCAATTCACAGCACACAACACTCGCCGTATCGCTACGGCGGCCAGTGCGCGGCGTCACGATGGATGGCGCAATCCCCAGGCATGCGCAGGCAGCCTTTGACGAGGAATCCGAACAGGGCGACGGACGGGGGATACTGATTGAGCGCCTCTATAGCTGGTGCGGCGCTATCTTGCTGAACAAGCACGCCGTCTCCATGCCCGTGCAACCCTCCATTCAGTTGCCGGCTCTAACTCCGGCTCTAACTCCGACTCCAACTCCGGCTCCGGTGCAGGAACAGGACACGCGGGACACTGACCCACAAGCGCATTCCGTCAAATTCAAATCGCTGGCAAAGATCAGTTCGCTTCACGAGGCGCAACACTGGCTGGATCGGCAATGGCAGGAGATCTTTGCCGCCTTTGAGGGCCGCTGTCCGGCGCGTGCGATGACAGCGTACGACGCGCTCAGCGCGTCGGTATCTCATTTTTTGCGGACGATACCGATGTTGGGTACAGCCTGGGAATGTCAAGCCGTACCTGGCCATATCTGGATGGCCGGGCGCGCCAGGAATGGCTCAACGCCTGCGCTCAAATGCAGCACATCATTGTTGAAATGGCTGGTGCCTTTTCTTCGCGCCACCAGTCCGTGCATAGCACTATCAGGCGGGAAGCCTGATCTGTCCTTCCAATTATCTAATCGCCGGCGCCGTTCTGCTCTTGCTCCTGCTCTGATTCCTGCTCAGCCTGTTGAGATGCCGGTTTGTTAGGAGAGGAGAGAGACCGTTTCCTGCGACCATTCGCCGCCCCCAGGTCTACCTTTGAGAGCGTGCTTCCCGCCGCTGCCGTGGCTTCCACCGTCTCCTCGATTTCCGGAGTTTCGGTCGGCAGCGTCTCGTCGCCGTTCAGAAGTACCTGCCGGATGGCCTGCGCACGCTGACGGGCGTTCCGTTCGCGTTCATCGAATCGCTCAGCCACCCGCAGATGATTACGCTCGCGCGCTTCTCTCGCCAGCCGCCGGGAAATGATTGCGCTCTCTTCCAGCGTGTTGAGCGCTGCCCACATGGCTTCCTCTATCGCTTGCGCCTGCCCTGCCAGCATGGTCTCACTGGTAAAGGCGTGTCCCGTCCGGCAGCGAAACCGCAACAATTCCCCATCGCGGAGTTCCCAGAGCGGCCCTTTACATTCCGGACAGGTAAACGCTGAGAGTGTTCCCGGTATCTCGTCGTTCTCCATGACGAATGCCTCCAACTCATCACTCTGCACTTCTCGTTGCAGATCACGCGGTGCAGGAAGCGCCGCAAGCTCCTTCACTGGCGTCCTGGCCAATTGGTCCAATTTCGCAGGTAGCTGTTTCAGGGGCAATACGTAATCAACTGCAACATAGTGGAGCGCGCTCGCCGGCATATCAGGGAAGAAGGCGTCTTCGGGATTCTGGACGATTGCCAGTCCGCCCCGGCGCTTCACTGTGAGCAGCCCCGCCGTTCCATCATCCAGCGCGCCGGTGAGGACGACGCCGATCACACGCGGCCCATAGGCCAGCGCCGCCGAGCGAAACAGCGGGTCCACCGCCGGGCGATGCAGGTTCTCGCGTGGCCCGCGCGAGAGGCGGACAAAGCCGCGCCCGACTAGTACGTGGTGATCGGGCGGCGCAACATAGATGCGCCCCGGTTTGATCGCTTCGCCATCCACCGCGTGATGCGCCCGCAACGGTCCGTGTCGTGAGAGAATTTGTGGCAGCGCGCTTGGCGCCTGCGCCGGAATATGCAGGACGACGAAAATCGCCGCCGGGAAATCTCTGGGGAGACCGTTTACCAGGTTTACCAGCGTCTCCACACCGCCGGTTGAGGCGCCTACTACGACAATATCATGTGTATCGTTGGTATCATGTCTTTCAGGTCCAGGCATACGTCCTCCCCTGGAAACGGAATGAGGCATACGCCTGCTTTGCAAGTAATCCGATCTCTTGCGGCGTCTCACGTTTCCTATCCATGCGCATGAGGCAGCAATTCACATACCAAGATATGTTATGCTATAGGTTATCGGGATTTGTGGCAGGTAATCTGAGAAACACTACACTGTCCTGAGATGTTTTGCGCGGTTTGATATCAGGGAGGCGTACGATGGCGACACCTAGATCATTCTCGCATCTCGTGGTGATTGGCTCCTCGGCTGGCGGCATCGAGGCGCTTTCCTCTGTCGTCTCCACCCTGCCCAAAGACTTTCCCGCGCCCATCGTCATTGCGCAACACCTGGACCCAACCCGCCCCAGCCACCTCGGCGATATCCTCTCACGCCGCAGCACGCTGCCAGTGCGCACCGTCACCGACGCAACACACCAACCGCTCGAACCCGGTGTCATCTTTGTGGTGCCCTCCAATCGTGATGTGCAGATCAGCGATTCGTCCATCGAACTGCGCACGGATGGTGGCATACGCCCCATGCCGTCGGTTGACCTGTTGCTCAGCAGCGCCGCCGAAATCTATGGGGATCGTCTTATCGCCGTCATCCTCAGCGGCACCGGCTCAGATGGCGCAGCAGGCGCGCGTTCGGTCAAAAAGGTCGGCGGGACGGTCATTATCCAGAACCCTGACACGGCGACGTATCCGGGGATGCCACTCTCGCTGGCGCCGACCACGGTGGATATCGTCGCCAATGTTGACCGCATCGGCCAGATTCTCCATGATCTGCTGGCAGGCGTCGAGGTGCCCACGCAGCCAAGCGAGAAAAAGGAATTAGAGACCTTCCTGCATGACATCCGCGCCCGCTTCGATATTGACTTCACCAGCTATAAAACGCCGACGATCCTGCGCCGCCTGCAACGGCGCATCCTGGCGACGGACACCGGCAACCTCAACGGCTATATTACCTATCTCTCCAGCCATCCAGAGGAATATCAGCAGCTCGTCAATGCGTTTCTGATCAAAGTGACCGATTTTTTTCGTGACCCGGAACTCTTCGCCTATCTCCGCAAAGAAGTGTTACCGGACCTCATCGAACACGCGCGCAAAAACGACAATGAGCTACGCATCTGGTCGGCTGGTTGCGCCACCGGCGAAGAGGCGTATTCGCTGGCGATCCTGATGGCGGAGGTGCTGGGCAACGAACTGGATCAGTTCAACGTGCGCATTTTCGCCACCGACGTGGATGCGGAAGCCATTGCTTTCGCGCGCCGTGGCCTCTACCCCGCCTCGGCGCTGTCGGGTCTCTCCGATGATCTCATCAACAAATATTTCACCCGCGACGAGAACAGCTACCTCATCAGAAAGCGGGTGCGTGCGCTCACCGTCTTCGGCCAGCACGACCTGGGCCAGCGCGCACCGTTCCCGCACATAGACATGGTGATGTGCCGCAACGTGCTGATCTACTTCACGCCGGAACTTCAGCAGCGCACCCTCAAGCTCTTCGCATATTCACTGCGCGATGGCGGCTATCTTGTGCTGGGCAAGGCCGAATCTACCGGCCAGATGGCTGAATATTTCGTGTTGCAGCACAAAGTGCATAAGGTCTATCAGCGCCAGGGTGACCGCATTCTGATGCCACCCGCGCGCATCAAAGAGCCAGCGACCGCTACCCCACATCGCCTGGGCCTGCGCCGCACGCCGCCCAGTATTGTTGCTGCCCTGGGCAATGAGCGCGAGATGCAACGCATCCGTAATTTCAATGAGAGCTTCTTGTTGAAACTGCCGGTCGGCCTGGTCGTCATTGACCGGCACTACGATATCCAGGCCATCAACAGTACTGCCCGCCGCTATTTCTCGATTCATGGCCCCGCCGTCGGTGAAGATTTCATTCATCTCTCGCAGGGGATGCCGGGCAACAGGTTGCGTGCAACGGTAGATGCGGCTTTTCGCTCTGGCACAACCGAGCAGATCAACGAAATCGCCATCGAAGAGTTGACCACCGGCGAGCCGCGCTATCTCCATATCACCTGCCATCCACAGCGGGCGAACGACGAAGAGCAAGGGCCTATAGAGTCGGTCATCATCGTTGTGCAGGATATCACCGAACAGGTGCAGGCGCGCCAGGCGGTTGAGCGAGAATTGCAGAGAACCAACGCCGAACTGGAGCGAGTGAAAAATGAGGCGGCGGCGGAGACGGCGCGGCGCGAGCAACTGATCGAGCGGCTGGTGGAGACGAATCGCCAGCTCATCGAGGCCAACCAGGATTTGACCAGCACTAACGAAGAACTGCGCACCACCAATGAGGAGTTCCTGCTCAGCGCAGAAGAAGCGCAGGCTTCCACTGAAGAGGTGGAGACGCTCAACGAGGAGTTGCAGGCGACGAACGAAGAACTAGAGACGCTCAACGAGGAGTTGCAGGCCACCATCGAGGAACTCAACACGACGAATGACGATCTCCACGCGCGCAGTGTCGAGTTGCAAGACCTCGCGCGCACCAGCGAAGACGAGCGCGCGCAACTCTCCGCCATTCTTGCCAGCATCGGCGACGCAGTTCTCGCCGTTGACAGTACGGGGACACCGTTCCTTACCAACGCAGCCTATGAGCGGATGTTTGGCGATGGGAACAGACCATTTGAGGCGCGCGACGCGCAGGGCAATCCCCTGCCACCGGAGGAGACGCCACAGAAGCGTGCGGCGCGCGGCGAGTCGTTCAACATGGAGTTTACGGCTATTGATGGCAATGGCGCTCGCCGTCGCTTCGAGGCCAACGGGCGCCCGGTGGAAGACGCCGAAGGACGATACCAGTGGGGCGTTCTCGTCATCCGTGAGGTCAGCGAGCGGCCCCACCAGTAGCGGGCAGAACGGAGCGGTTCATCCAACTCGCATGCCGCTGCCATCCTCTTGCGGCGGCGATGTTGCTGTGGCAAGTTGCGTTGCCAGTATGGTCACGCGCGCCAGCAGTTCATCGAGTTCGAAGGGTTTGCGCATCGCGGAGAGGCGCAAACGGCCAGCGAATTGATCGAGGCGGTTGCCCAGCATATCATATTGCGCGGTGAGCAACAGATAGGCGTGGCGCGCGGCCAGTGGCGCATCCATGCTGAGCGTCGCCAGCAGTTGCAGGCCGTCGGCGCGCGGCATGCGCCAATCGAGCAGCACGACCAACGGCAGCTCGCTCACCGCCAGGAATTCGAGCGCGGCAATACCATCCGCCGCCTGCCACACCTGATAGCCTTCGTCCACGAAGATGGTGGTGAGGACTTCGCGCTGCATGTCATCGTCATCCACCACCAGAATGCCAACTGAGCGGGGCATACCCTCATTCTGTGCCTGCTGTTCCCTCTGCATCTCCATACCTCCCCATGTCGTTCCTTGACCGTTCATAAGCTACCCACCAGCCATCTCACAACTAGAAGGCAAATAAGCCGCGCTGGGCAGCTTTGCTAGAGAGCATGAGCCTTATGTCTAGTCAAGGATAGTATACCCTGGCATAGGGGAGTGGTGAGCATCCGGCATGCCAGTGTGCTGATGAGGAGCGAGGAGCGCCACAGGAAACCACAGCAACGGCGAGGGATCAGCGCAAAGTCGTCTCTTCGGTTGGATATTTCGGGGTCGGGCGCGTGGCCATCGCTGAATACATCTCCCCCATGAAGCTGGATGGAATGGCGGCGAGCCGGTGCGGGTCTTCCATGCCGGACTCGCCCGCCAGGAAATCGAAAGAGTCGTAGTCTATGGGGTGCGGCACCCAGAGGTTGCCGTGTCGCGCCTCATACTCCACGATCACCCAGATGCCGCGATATTTGAGATAGGAACAAATCAGCGCGGCAACCTGCTTCTGCTGATCGAACGGCACGAAGTGGAACGAGTTCGCCGTCAAGATGCCATCGAGCGGCGGCAGATCGAGCTTGTGGGTGAAATCGGCCTGGATATAGTGAATATTCGCCTCTGGATAGCGCGCGGCGAAGGCACGTTTCTGCTTCTCCAGCGCGTGCCCGTTCTTGTCTATCGAGAAAATTTCGGCCCTGGGACCGACCAATTTATAGAGTTCCAGCGTAAAAATGCCGGTACCGGAGCCGAGTTCAGCCCAGCGTCCCCCCATGTTGGGGATAGCCGGCGCGATGAGATCATGCTCTTTGCTCACAGTACGCCTCCCTTCGACTGAACAGTCGTTGATGATATGACGTTCGAGCCTGCCTGAATCCTACCGCATTTTTGCGGATAGTGTTTGAGCCTGTTTTGCAGGTGCGCAGAAGTTTTGAGGAGATGGGGAGCAGTGCCGGAGTTGGCGAGACAGCGAAATCCGGCATTAGGAGCGAGGGGCAAGCGCCAGTTGCACGGCGCGCACGAGGTCCGGCGACTTCAGGTGCGCCTTGTCCAGCAGCATGAACACGCCAAGCGCCGCGCGTTCCTCTGCCGTGATATCCGGCTCGTCCAGCGCCGTCAGCAGCAGCGCCGGAACGGAGGCGGAAGAGAGCGATTCCATCGCCTGCTCCGCACGACGCAAGGCGCGCAGCATCTCCAGCCCATCCATCCCCGGCATGATGAGGTCCACCAGCACCGCATCCGGCGGCGATTCCAGCGCCAGCGCCAGCGCATCCTGGCCGCTTGCCGCCGTCTGCACGACGTAACCGGCAGCTTCCAGGATGGTGCAGTAGAGCAGGCGAATGGACGCAGAATCGTCAACGACCAGGATACGTTGCGTCTGTTGCCCAAATTGCCCAAGTTGCGACTGTTTCGGCGGCTCTGTGGATGGCGAGCCGCCACGCGGGGGAATGGTCATTGGTTGGCTCCAGCCTCCCATGATACGAGCCGGTGCCGTTCTGGGAGGAACTGAAGCGCAAGAACCAGACCAATGCGCCCTTCTCAACCAGCCGTCAGGAAGTCGAAGAGCGCGCGGTTGAACTCGGCAGGTTTCTCGATATGCGGCGAATGGCCACACTCGTCGAACACTACCTCGCGATAGCGCCCACCGCGTTGCTGATAGGCGTCGAGGACCGCCCGCAGTTGCGAGACCATCGGCTGTGGCGGATAGACCTCTTCGCCGGGCCAGCCGGGAACCGCGCCGAGCTTGCCCAGTGTGCCGAAATCGAGGAATGAGGCGTCGGAAACTATCTGATCGTCGGCGCCGCGTATCCAGAGGACCGGCGGCTGCGGGGTGATCGTGGCAAAGGCGCTGAGATTGCAGTAGGTTGGCGCCATCGCGTTATTGATGCCTCTGGTACCCGGAGCCACCATCGGCCAGTTGGTCGAGGCGGTGGCATCGCCGGGGTAGTAGTCGTCGCCAATGCGCATTTTGAGCATCTCATCGGTATACAGGTCTTCGCGCTCCGGGCTGACACGAAACGGCGGCTTGAAGTAGAAGCTGTTCATCACGTTGCGCGGCGTATTGGGTGAGTCGTCGCCCCGCTCGCCAATGCTCAGCAGCCTGACATATTCAGGGTTGGCGGTCCCTCCACCGGAGCCTGCGGCATCCGGCCAGCAGAGCGCGCCAGCTGTATCTTTCGTCCCGCCGAAGCCAAAGGGCGAGAGCGGCGATTGGAGCATGAGTGAGGCCACCGTTTCGGGGTGATCTATGGCATATTGCATCACCACGCCCGCGCCCATTGACCAGCCAACGAAATGCGCCTTCTGCTGGCCGCTCGCCAGCCCAAGCGTCTGCACGAGCGCAAACAGATCGTCGGAAAAATCGCGCAGCCCGCGTGTGGCGTCTACCGGCTGCGCTTCTGAATCACCGAAGCCGCGCAGGTCCGGCGCGAGCGCGTGGTAGCCCTGCGGCTGGGCAGCCAGCGCCGCCAGCGTCTCCTCAAAAAAGCGCGCGCTGGACACGTTGCCATGCACGAACAGCACCGGAACACCAGTGGCGGCTCCGGCTTCCAGCAGGGAAAACGTCAGGCGCGGGGTGGCGACGGTGCGAACGGAAACGCCAGGCAGCAGTGGCAAACTCGTCATGAGCGACTCCTCGAGCATACGTCAACGGGCGGACGGTGTATAGGTAGTGGCACTACATCAAATACGACACAACCGCCATTAAACAATACGATGCCACGCTATTGCCACTCTATGCCGCGCGCTTCAGCAATTGGCGGACCTTCTCATCGCTCACGGGGGTAAAGTCATCGTACCAGCGCCCTACCCCCACAAATGGTTCGGGCGTCAGCAGGCAGATGACTTCATCGGCTATCGTTTGTAGCGACTGGCAGACGGATAGTGGGGCCACCGGCGCCGCCACAATGATGCGCGCTGGCTGCTGCGTTCGTAGCGCGATGAGAGCCACCCGCATCGTGGCGCCAGTGGCCAGGCCATCGTCCACCACAATCACCACGCGGCCTTGCACTGGCCATCCGGGGCGGTCTTCCCGGTAGAAACGCTCGCGCCGGTCAAGTTCCTGCCATTCTCTCTCGGTGATGGCCTCGATGACGTGTTCAGGGATGCCCAACTCCTTGACCAGTCCCTCGTTCAGCACGCGGCTTCCTCCGCTGGCAATCGCGCCCAGCGCCAGTTCTTGCTGCCCTGGAACTGCTAATTTGCGCACGAGCATGATGTCGAGAGGAGCGTGCAGCGCTTTGGCAACTGCGAAGGCGACTGGAACCCCGCCACGCAACAGCCCCAGCGCCAGCACATCACGGTGGGAAGCGTAGGGCAGCAGTTCGCGCGCCAGGGCTTCTCCTGCCGCCGTCCGGTCTCGAAACCCTCTTTCCATAGATGCCATAGGCCAATCACTCCTCTCTCCTATGCTCGTGTTTTCTGGCGCTAGTGATCTGGGGCTTACATCATGAGCAATTTTCGTGATAGATGAATGTCCAATGATAGAACATGACGGCTTGCAGAATGTGGGCCAGAGTTGTCAGTTGCGCATATCCCTAAGCGTTGCTTTGGGTAGTGTCGTCGGTGTGGTTGGGCAGGTTGGTGCAGTTGGTATGCAATGTGCAGGCGCAGACTGGAGAGGAATCATGGATATCGTCAAGAGGCATGCAACACGCGAAGAGGATAACCGAAAGGAGTAAGTGATGAGTCTGCAACTGATGACCGATGCCTTTGCGCCGGATCAGCAGATTCCCAAACGCTATACCAAAGAGGGGGAGAACATCTCTCCGGCGCTCTCCTGGCAAGGTGAGCCGGCGCAAACCAGGAGTTTTGCGGTAGTGGTGGAAGACCCTGATGCTCCCAAAGGAACCTTCACCCATTGGGTCTGCTACAACATCCCCGCCCAGACCCATGAACTGCCGCCTGGTGTTTCCCGGCGCGGAACACCAGGCGAAGAGATGGCGCAGGGAAGAAATGATTTTGGCAATGTGGGCTATGATGGCGCCCAACCCCCACCAGGGCCGCCCCATCATTATCATTTTGCCCTCTATGCGCTAGATACCAGGCTGCCGCTGTCTGGAAACGCCACCAAAGACGAGGTGCTGGACGCCATACAAGGTCATGTGTTGGATCAGGCCGAACTGGTTGGCCTCTATCAACACGAGGGCAACTGATTAGTGTGTGGTCTAGCCTGCTGTGGCTTAGTGTGTCCTAGTGTGCAGTCCAGCCGCAATCAATCACCTGGGCGCTGCCGGTGATGCCGCTGGCATCCTCTGAGCAGAGAAACGCCACATAGGACGCCACTTCCTCCGGCTCCAGCAGGCGATGGATGGCGGCCTCGGCGACCATGATCTTTTCGACGACCTCGCTCTCCGGGATGCCATGCACCCGCGCTTGGTCGGCGATTTGCTTCTCCACCAGCGCCGTCCGCACGTAGGAAGGGCAGATGGCGTTACAGGTGACGTTGTACGGGGCGGCTTCCAGCGCCGTCACGCGGGTCAGGCCCAGCAGCCCATGTTTGGCGGCGACATAGGCAGACTTGAAGGCCGAGGCGCGCAGCGAGTGAACTGAGGCGATGTTGATGATGCGGCCCCAGCGACGCTGATACATGCCGGGGAGGGTGGCCTGGGTCAGCAGAAACGGCGCGGTGAGCATAATCTCGATGAGTTGCCGCCACTTCGTCTCCGGAAACTCCGGAATCGGCGCAACATGCTGGAGACCGGCGTTGTTCACCAGAATGTCAATATGCCCATGCGCCGCCAGCGTGTCCGCAATCAGCCGGTGGCAGTCCTCAGACTGCGCCAGGTCTGCCCGCTGGAAGCGTGCCGCCGGGAGCGCCGCCGCTGCGTCTGCGCCGGCCTCTGCGTCAATATCCGCCAGCGTCACCTGCACCCCACGGCCCGCCAGATCACGCGCGATGGCCAGCCCGATGCCGCTGGCGGCGCCAGTGACGACGGCGACCTTGCCTGCCCATGTCGTTGTTGTCGTTGTCATACAGTAGCCCCTACTTGTCTAGATCTACGACGTGCCTACATCATGGCACATGGGACCGGAATTCCCCAAGCGCCATGATGGGCAAGCGAGAAAGTAAACGGGGCGATGCGACGCAACAAGCGGCTAACTGGTAAAATGGAAGGTATTCAGCGCCGTCTGGAAAACGGTCTGGCTATCCTGCGCAAAGTTCTCCGGCAGACTGACCAGCACGATGGCGTAGCCCAACTGGCGATGGTGGCAGGCGAGAATCGCCATATGCAGTTTGCCGCCACCCTTCACCGTGACGAGAAAGTCGCTGCGCAGCCACTGCTCGCCGCCGATTTCCATGCTTGCCGCTGGACTGGTGGTAGGGCTGAAGGTTAGCCCGTTGTTCGTTCCGCCGCGCATCTCAGCGTTGATGATGTCCTGGCGCGTAATCCCGTTGAATGCGCCGCTCTGTTCGACGATGATATTGGCCGGTGGCGTGTCACGCGTGAAGCGGTCCACATAGTCATATTGCCCGTTGGAGGGAGTGCTGGTGCTGGCGGCGCTCCATGTCTGCGGGTAATCCAGCACATAGAGCGCGTGGGCGCTATCGAACTCCTTGTAGCTTGCGGGCGGGGTTGGCGTGGCTCCCGGCGTATACGTGACGAACGGTGGCGCGTTGTCGGTGCTGGCTGCGCCACGGTTGAGGCGCGCGAACAACGATGGGCCAAGAAGCACGCCGATGGCAACGGCCACCAGCGCGACGATGCCCAGCACCACCAGCAGCACGGCGCGCCCACGCTTCGGCTTTGCGGGCTGCTGCTGGCGCGCAACGCTGGCTGGTCCCGCGTAGGCGCGCGCAGGTGGACCGCCCCAGCCCTGGCCCGGCGCATCCCAGCCGCCTGCACCGCCAGCGCCAGCCACAGGCAAGTCCCACTCGCTCTCAATGGGCGGCTGCGGAGCGGGCATACCTCGCCGGTCGCGCCGGTCCCGATCATACGGATCATAGGAGTCATAGCCGCGCGCAGGGGCGCCGCCACGCCCCTGATTCTGCCCATAATAGCCGCGCGGGTCGGCGTCACGCCGGTTGCGCTCACTACGCGGGTCACGCGGGTCACGCGGATTGTAGCCGCGCGGGTCAGGATATTCGGCGCTATACTCCGCACTATACTCGGCGCTCATCTCTGCGCTGTATTCCGCGCTGTACCCGGCGCTCATCTCTGCGCTGTACTCAGCGCTCATTTCAGCGCTATATTCCGCGCTTGGCGTCTCATCGTAGTCATTGCGATACGGCTGATAGGGTTGATCCCGGCGGGCGGAGACAGGCGACGCGCCACGATCACGCGAGCCGCGCCCGGCCTGTGGGTCGTTCCACTGGCCGTTGCCGCTCCCCTGTGATGAGCGATCCCTGCTACTGGCGCCGCTCCTGCTCTCTCTGCCCTGATTGTCACGCGCAGAACGGGCATCGTTGCGGTCGTCGCGGCGCGAGGCTGGGGTAGAATCGCGGAGGAATCCTGGGGCGCGTGGGTCCGCCAGCGGATCGCGTCCGCGCGAGGAACCGCTTGCACCGCTCCCGCGCCCACCCCCGCTACGCCGGTCATCCAGGCGGTCCTGCCGGTCCTGGCGTGGCGGATCATTCCGGCTCCGCGAGGAGCCACGTGGGGGCGCATCGTCGTATGGCGGCCTGCCGCCTGCGCGACCACCCTGTCGCTCGTCAGCATCAGTGAGGATAGCGCCACACTTCGGGCAGCGTTGCGACCCTGGACGTACCATCGTCCCACATTGATAGCATTGCATCGCGATTCTTCCTCATATCCAGCCAGAAATGAGCGAGAGCAAAAATGAATAAGGCGGATTCACGCTATCCCAACTGCCAGCGTCGCCAGAGACAGGCCCCCGTATGGTTTTGTGCCAGCCAGTATAGCATATACATGCTCATTCGCCTGTGAAGTATATCTCAGGAACGATGCCAAGTGGGCGCAAACGCACAGACCATCCCCATCGCTATTCCCTATGACCACCCCGGCATTATCGGCATTAGGCTATCCTGACTATAGCGCACGGGGGCCAGCGGCGGTATCGGGTTAGCCCAAACGGTCGCATCTATCGCATCTATTGTGGGCACACTGATATGTCGCTTGCCATATCAGTGCAACGGATTGTCCTTATAGTAGCCCGCCAGCCACTTACCGGCGGATTTGCTGCTATCCAGTGTATCACCGGCCCAATTGCTGCTGACTGCCCAATTCGACTGCGCGCTGCGCTGTACGGGATAGTCCGCATACCAGAAGACACCCGCCCACCAGGGCAACCCTTGAAACGTCTCTAAAAGCGCCTGCATATCGAGAAGCTGTTCCTGCTGGTCGGGCGCGCTGCCGTTGGGCTGGCCGGTGTTGGCGCCCGATGCGCTTGCATAGCCAGCGGTGGTAAAGATGATCTGGCGCTGAAACTTGCTGGAGATATTTTCCAGGTTGCTGAAGATATTGCCAGCGCCGCCAAGTCCATACGGCGTTTTGAGGCCATTCCAGGCGTTTTCCAGGTCGGTGACATCCACATCCGAGCCGTTCGCTGTCAGTGGGAACTCGGCGTCTACGCCGATGAAGTCTATCGCGTCCCACCAGGTGACGCTGGTATATTCGGGCTGTGATGCGCCATTGTTCGGCTGGCCCGCCGTCGAGCTCCAGTCTGCCTCATAGATCAGCTTGCCGCTGTAGCTGGCGCCGTTCTCTGATTGGTGAGTGGCAAGCGACGAATAGCTAGGCTGGCGAATGGCATGTACCACATGGCGCCACTCGCAGTCGCGCCGGCCCAGCCCATTGGTGCAGGGTTCGCCGGGGACGCCGTGGTCAATGCCCTGTGGGTCAGCCTTGACGTTGGTGGCCTGCGTATCATAGGCCACCGCCGTCAGATCAGAGCCGATGATGAAGTACGGCAGGTGGTTCTGCTGGGACATCTGCGCGTAATGCACGGCGAAATCCGTATAGTTGTCGAACCACTGCCGCTCGGTCTGTCCCACGTGGATAGTTTTGCCATTGGTCAGACTGGTGGACCCGTTCGACGCAGAATATGCCCAGAACCAGCCAACATACTGTGGGCCTATGCTTGGGCTGAATTTGTCGTCCTGATAGACCTTCAGTTCCAGAATCGGCACCAATCCAGCTTTTTTGGCGTCGTCTATCGCCTGCTGATAGTCACTGTCGCTGAGCGTGAATCTATCGCCCTGATCGGTGGAATGCCAGAGCAACGTGCTATCGTCGCGGTACGGCATCTCGGCGACCACCGGAATGATGACGGCGTTCATATGGAAGTCATGCGCCTCTGACTTCAGGTTTTGCGGCGAGATGGTGCTGGTGTAGCCGCCGCCCGTCATATCGTGAGTCCAGGGGTAGACGAAGCCCTGAAACGTCGCGGTGGAACCGCCGCCATTGGCCGCGCTGCCATTGGCCTGCGCCTGTAGCCCCGGCGCGAGGAAGAGGATACGCGGCAGCAGCGCCTGCCCCGCCGCCAGCAGTCCCACCAGAATCGGCACCGTCAGCAGCGCGCCCAGCCGCAGCGCGCGCTTGTTCGGCGGCTGCTGGCCGGGATTCGGCATCGGCGACGTACCAGGAATCAGCGGCGATGGTGTCAGCGGCATGCAGTTGTATCCTCCACCGATCTAATCTACATGGGAAAGGCAAGGCGGCGATATTTGTCGGCGCTTTCGTACCAGGCTTCTTCGGAAAGGCCGAGCTTTTCGCGCAGGTCTTCCAGCGAAACGCCTGCCCGCAATTGCTGGACGGCGTAGATGTCGCGCAGTAACTGAAGCGTGACCCGCTTCTCGATGCGCGCGCGTTTCACCGCCGAGGCCAGCACATAGTTCAGATTGCGGTCGGTACACTCAAAGACATACTCGCGCGGGCGGTAACGTTGCAGATAGCGTTCGTAGACGCCCACCCACGCAGCGGGAAGCTCCATGCGCCGTTCGCGGCGGCGCTTCGCCTGCCCCGGAAAATGCACCTCGATGGCCGGATGTTCAGGGTCCGCGACATCCACATGTTGCAGCCGCAGCCCCATCACTTCCTCTTTTTTCAGCCCTGTTGCCAGCAGCAGCATCACCAGCAGGTGACAGCGCACATCTTCAGACGCCGCCTGTTCCAGTCGCTGCACCTCGTCATCGAAAAGCAGTTCCGGCAACGGCGGCGTCGGACGCGAGAGCGCGATATTCGCCGCTGGGTCGCTACGCACCAATCCCTCACCGGCCAGCCAGGCGCAGAAGTTCTTGAGGAACGTCAGCCGCCGTGCCATCGTCTTGGGGGCGGGCTTCGCGCCACGGTCCCACTTGAGATGGTCCAGCCAGTTCGTCAGGTCGGCGCGGGTCAGGCGGCGCACCTCGGTCGCGCCGCCGGTGAACTCGGTGAACATCCGCAAATCCGAGAGGAAGCAGGTGATCGTATAGGCCGAGTGATCGGTGCGCCGCAGATACTCCGCGTAGGGCAGTGCGCAGGCGCTCAGCGTCGCGTCCGCCGTCAGCGCCGGAATCTGCGCGACCGGTGGCGTTTCGCGCGCCGGATGCGTGGCCTGTGTCTCCGTCTCCGGGAGGAACAGACCGGGCTGCTCGACAAACTCGTGCTGTGTTCCGCGCATCTGCTGCGATTGTGGCATGGGCCGCCTCACTTCACATGGAGCCGCGCCTGCATCGAAGCGAGATTGACATATCGGCCCTCCCAAACGGGCCAGACCTATCAGCCGCTCCCCGCCGCCATCTCCAAGTATCGGTTATCCTGTAGTGGTTGGCAAGCAACATGGGACATGGGTACGTTATATAGTAGCACGTATGTTCGTGTCCAATAGTGTCTATGCCCCCACCCCCGGCCCCTCCCCCGCCAGCGAGAGAGGGGAGCGCAGATGACCAGGGGTGAGGATGCTGCTATATCTCAATAGAGGAGAGTGCGCGTGCCTACGACCGACGAACCGACTACACCAAATACACCCAATACCACGACCATAACGCTCGATGCGCTGGACTTTGCGGAGACGCTGGAACCGGAGGCCATCGCGCGCATCCTCTACAGCGAACTCAGCATCAAGCCAGGGCAGGCATTGCGCACGCTGGAACTGCTCGACGGCGGCAACACCGTTCCCTTCATCGCGCGCTATCGCAAAGAAATGACCGGCAATCTCGATGAGGTGCAGATTCTGGCGATTGCGGACCGCGCTGAGGCGCTGCGCGCGCTGCACAGCCGCAAACGCGACGTGCTGCGCATCATTGGTGAGCAGGGCAAGCTCACTGCCGAACTCGCCAGCGCCATCATAGACGCCGCCACGCTGCAAGCTGTCGAAGACCTCTATCTGCCTTATCGCCCCAAGCGAAAGACCCGCGCCAGCGTCGCCCGCGAGCGCGGCTTGCAACCGCTGGCTGACCTGATTCTGGCGCAGGATCGCAACGCAGCCTCAGCGGAGGAGGCAGCAGAAGCGTTCATCAACGGCGAACTGGGCGTGGAATCGGCGGCAGCGGCGCTGGCTGGCGCACGCGACATCTGCGCCGAGACGATCATGGAAGATGCAGGGGTGCGTGGCGACGTGCGCAACCTCTTCTTCAAGGAAGGCGCAGTACGAACGCGGCTGACCGTAGACCCGGAACAGGCGGCGGAAAAAGACCCCAAAGGCGTCTATCGCCTGTATTACGACTTCACGGAGCCAGTGACGCGCATGGTGCCGCACCGCACGTTGGCGCTGAACCGCGCCGAACGCGAGGATGTCGTGCGCGTAGCTGTGGATACGCCTTTTGAGCGCGCCGAGCCGCTGATTCACAACCACTATCAGCCCAACCCGCGCTCACCCTTCGCTGGTGAACTGGAGGCGGCGATCAGCGACGGCTACAAGCGACTGCTGGCGCCCGCGCTGGAACGCGAGGTGCGCGCCGAACTGACACGCCAGGCCGAAGAACACGCCATCAACATCTTTGCCGCCAATCTGCGTAATCTGCTGCTTCAGCCGCCGCTACGTGGCGCGCGGGTGCTGGGGCTAGACCCCGGCTATCGCACCGGCTGCAAAGTGACGATCATAGACGAAACCGGCAAGTATCTCGAATCCACGACGATCTATCCCCACGCGCCGAGCGACCGCTGGCAGGAGGCGAAGGCCACGCTCAAGGCGCTGATCGCCCGCCATAATATCAGCGTCATCGCCATCGGCAACGGCACCGCCTCACGCGAGACCGAGCAACTGGCCGCTGAGATCATCCGCGAACTGGAGGCGATGGGCCGGCCTGCTGGTTCGCTGGGCTATGTAATGGTGAATGAGGCGGGCGCATCGGTCTATTCCGCCTCCGAGGTCGCGCGCCAGGAGTTTCCCGATTTGGACGCCACACAGCGCGGCACCATCTCGATTGCGCGCCGCCTGCAAGACCCGCTGGCCGAACTGGTGAAGATTGACCCGAAGGCGGTGGGCGTCGGCCTCTATCAACACGATGTAGATCAGCATGCGCTGGCCGATGCGCTGGACCGCGTGGTCACGTCCTGCGTCAACTTCGCCGGTGTGGATGTCAACGTCGCCTCGCCGCAACTGCTGCGCTACGTGTCGGGCATCACCGGGCGCGTGGCAGATAACATCGTCGCCTATCGCCAGGAGCATGGCCCCTTTGCCTCGCGTGAGCAACTCAAAAAAGTGCCGGGGCTGGGTCCGGCCACTTTCGTGCAGGCGGCAGGCTTCCTGAAGGTGGCGAGTGGCGTCGAGCCGCTGGACAACACGTTCATTCACCCGGAGAGCTATACGGTTGCGCGTGAACTCTTGCAGCGGCTCCCCGGCGGCGCGGACGGCGAGAAGGGCGAGAAGGTGGCGGACCGCGTGCGCGCGTGGCGGCTGCTGACGAGCATGAACTCGCGCTCTGGCGGCAAGGACGGCGCAGTGGCTACGCTGGCGAAAGAACTCAACGTTGGCGTGCCGACGCTGACCGACATCATCGAAAACCTGGAGAAGCCGGGGCTGGACCCGCGCGATGCGCTGCCCGCGCCGATCTTGCGCCATGACGTGCTGAAGCTGGAAGACCTGCGCGAAGGGATGGTGTTGCAGGGAACCGTGCGCAACGTGGTGGACTTTGGCGCGTTCGTGGATATCGGCGTCAAGCAGGATGGGCTGGTGCATGTCTCCGAACTGGCCGACCGCTTCGTCAGAGACCCGCTGACGGTGGTGGCCGTGGGGCAGGTGGTGCAGGTGCGTGTCCTCAGCGTGGATGCGGCGCGCGGGCGTGTGCAACTGAGCATGCGTGGCATCGAGAACTGATGAAAAAGAGGAGGATATTGTATATCCTCCTCTTTGCCAACCAGATAGTCACGCTCTACTCGATGGTGTCACCGTTTGGTGGAGTAGTCTGCTCAGGTATGTCCCCTGATGGAAGAACTGGAATGGTCGCGTCTTGCGGTATAGCACCGGCTTTTGCCTGTATGATTCGTCGTCGCCAGATAACGAGGCCAGTAGCCCCACCTGCCAGTAGCAACACGATCAGAATGCCGACCACCAAGAGTACCCAAGCGTTGCTACTCGTCGTCCGGCTGGCCGGATTGGTTGCGCTCGTAACCGTCGGGGTGGCGCTCACCAGCGTTGTCGTTGCCGTTGCTGTAACGCTTGCGGTTGCCGTCGCTGTTCCGGTAGCTTTCGCTGTGCTGCCAACCGTCGCCTGTGGAGCGCCTGTGCCGCTGGGAATGGGAGGATTGGTCAGCGGGAAGGTGAATGATTTGTTGGTGTAGTATTGGTCCCCTGTATAGTTGACGAAAATCGTCGTGATGCCCTGGAGGGGAGGTATTGTGTCGAAATGCAAGGAGAGTATACCGTTGGTCAGGTTGTAATAATTGGTGTAATATTGCCCCATTGTAAACTGAACCTGACCAGTTGGCGCTGGTAAACCGTTGGCAGGATGCAGCACAAGATAGAAATCGGCTGGTTGTCCAGCGACGAGCGTTGTTGGGTTGGTGTAGAGTTGTGCGGCAAGCGCTTTCTTTTCGCTAATCACGACAGGCGAATTCGTAATGGTTATTGATTCTGGTAGGAAAAGCGACGTGCCGCTGAATGTACAACTGAGCGTGTAGGTGCCGATGGTTGTTGGTAGCTGCACCATCACATCATCATTGGCATCGGGCGCCAAATTGGAATAGGAAATGGTAGTTGGCCCTCTCAAAGTGACGCCATAAGTTGCGTTCTTCCAGTCTACAGGAGCTAGAGGAGGATATTCAGTATATTCGTATGACATCGCAACCGTCACGGTTTGTCCCTGACTGAACTGCGTTTGATAATTGATCCCGCAGACAAAATTTATTGGTGCCCGCTGGATGGCGAAGGCGATAGGTGCGCTGTAAATGGTGGTGTTGGTGGGCGCGTCTGTAAAGCTGGCTGTAGCAGTGCGCTGCCCCGCCCGTATCGTGAAACCTCTTGTATACACGGTTGTCGTGAATGTGATGTTGTCAGTAGAGTCTAACGTGCCGCCAAACGTTTCGCCGGAATCCATCTTGACTTGCGCGGTTCTAAAGAGATTGAGGTGCTGTGCGACAGCAAAAACCAGCGTCACCGTGAACGTTGGCGTGGGTGATTGCCCATAGACAAAGGTATCACCAGCATTATCAAGCGTCAGCGTGAGCGTTCCAATACTGGTAGAAGCGCTGGTGCTTATGGGACTTGCGCTCTTGGTACTCTTAGCGTTGTGCGCGGGTTGACTGGCCTTCGACTGAATGGCGGCATAGGCGTGTGCAGGAGCCGCGTGAATGAGCGCAATACTCTGCGCGCCAAGCAATAACAGCACCATGAGGACATAGCCCCATGCGCCCCATCTGAATGATTTCTCCAACGGAAGTATCCTCATCGTTGTTGCTTTCGCGATGATTCCAAACAATTCCAATCAGCCAGACATTTGGCTGTGTTTTCAGCATAGCAACCTTGTCAACCCCTATTGTGCCTATTTCTCGCACCATAAAAATACTGAGCTAATAGGGCTTGTATCCTTGATGGCTCTTTGGTACACTGACGAGCGTGTCAAGCATGTCATTGGTGTTGCGGTTATCAGGGGGAGGGGCACGTTGGAAGGGTCGGTCATCAAGCGCAAGATCAATATCCTGTTGCTGGCGATTCCGCTGGTGTTGTTTCGCGGACCGCTGAGGCAATTCCTGGAGACGCGCCTGGGCCTGGAAATAAATGACGATGTATTTCTGATTATCGTCTTTGCGCTTTCGGCGCTCTCGCTGATTCCGCTGGCAGGCTTCGTCGAGAGCGCCGTCGAAGAACTGGCAGAGTTGCTTGGCCCGTTCGTTGGCGGTCTGCTGCATACGACATTCGGCAACGTGGCGGAGCTGACGATTGCGCTGGCGGTGCTGTTCTCCTTTAACGGCACCGGCGGCGTGGAGATCGTGGAAGGCTCGATTGCTGGCGTCATCATCCGCAATTCGCTGCTGTTCCTCGGCCTCTCTACGCTGCTCGGCTGTTTCCGCAACGGCCACATGAAGTTCGATGCTGAGAACGCGAGCGAATACTCGACGGTCTTCGCGCTGGCAGTGATTGGCCTCTGCATTCCGACGATTGTGACGCTGCTGCCGATCAACTCGCTGGTGGGAGCGCACGGCGAGAGTCTTAGCTTACCCGATAATATTCCGGTCACCGGCTTTCTGGCGGTGGTGCTGATGCTGAGCTATCTGGCGTATATTGGGTTCGCGGTGTTCCGGCTGGGCGAGGGCTATAACCTCGTGGAGAAGCGCCAGCAGAAACGCGCTGAACGCCTGAAGCGCCGTCAGCAAAAGCGCAAGCCGTTCCTGGAGCAACTCGAAGCGTTGGAGCAGCCATTCCCCATCGCAGCGCAGCCGGATACCGGCGCGCTCTTCGCGGAGGAACGCGCCTCGGCGGAAGAGCGCCTGCACGAAGGCGTGGTGCCTACATCAGCAGCATCGGCGGCGCCAGCCAAAGAGCAGGCACGCCACGCCTATGCGCGCGGCGGTTTGATCGAGGTGAAGCGGCGCAAACGCGAGGCGAGCGGTGCGCGCGGCCTGTTCCATGATCGTCCGGTGCTGCGTGGGCTGGTGGCAGTGGTAGTGCTGGCGGTGGCGACTGCTGGCGTCGCCTCGATGTCCGAAGGCTTTGCAGGGTCCGTCGAGGAGTTGATTAAACTCAACGGCGCGCTGCATGATTATGAGTTCTTCCTCGGCCTGATTCTCATTCCGCTCCTGGCTGGTGTGGTGGAACTCTATGGCTCGGTGGGCGCAGCGCGCGAGAACCGCATGGAAATTACGATGGCGGTGACGGCGGGCGCTTCAATTCAGATGATTCTGCTGGTGGTGCCGGTGCTGGTGCTGGTTGGCCTCTTCACCGGGCATCCCATTGGCCTGGTGTTCCAGCCCATCGAGGTAATTATTTTCGGCGCGGCAACGTTTGTCTTCATGCTGCTCAGTCGTGATGGAGAATCCACCTGGCTGGAAGGCGTGCAGCTTTGCTCATTCTGGGCGCTGGTAGCCGTCGTCGCGCTCTTCATCCATCCAGGCGGGTAGCCCCCACCCCCGGCCCCTCCGCTGCGCTCACCCGCCGCCTCCGCAAACCTATAGTTTGCTTCTCGTCCTGCGGACGAGCGGCGGCGGTCCCCGTGCGCGGGAGAGGGGAGCGCAGAGCGGCGGGCAAACGGGTGTGGCGAGGGGCAAGGGGTTTTGTCTGGGCGAAGGGGTGGACGGCGGTTGAAACCGCGCCTGGATGGCTTTCAGCCGCAAAACCCGCCTGCGCGGGTTCGGAGCAAACGATGTCTGCACCCCTCCTCCCCTGCGCCGGTTTGCCTACCAGCGCCCGCGCTCCCCTCTCCTTGCGGGAGAGGGGCCGGGGGTGAGGTCTCTGCTCCCCTCTCCCGCGCACGGGGGAGGGGCCAGGGGTGAGGTCTCTGCTCCCCTCTCCCGCGCACGGGGGAGGGGCCAGGGGTGAGGTCTCTGCTCCCCTCTCCCGCGCACGGGGGAGGGGCCAGGGGTGGGGGCCTATTCGCCAGATTCATCCGCTACGCCACCCAGGCGCGAGAGGCCGAGTCGCGCGCGGTCGTCGTCGGTGGCGCGGTTTTCGATGAGCGCGTCGAGCGCGGCGGGCAACGCGGCATCGTCTTTATGGGAGGCAGCGGGGCCGTTCTGCGTAATCCAGGCCAGCAATTCATGTCGCCCCTTGAAGCTGCTGCTCACCTCTTCGAGCGCGAAACTGCCAGGTAGCTTATATTCTCCCGAAGCCGCCGCCTCTTGCTCTTCTTCGGACCATTCGCGTGCCTCGGTCGCCAGCACCGCCAATACTTCATCCATCGCCGCACGCCATCCACGGAGAAAGGCTTCTCGCTCCTGCTGTGTGGCCATTGTATCCCCCTTATGTGTCTGGTGTTCACCGGCGGGGGCGAACGCATCCCCGCCAGCATCGCAACGAATTAGTAGGTATGCTCTCTGACTATCTGGGTATCAGAGTCGCGCTTTCGCGCATGCTCAGCGTAGCAGATAGCGCGCCATCACTGCAAGCCTTGCCTACTCTGCCTACTCTGCCTACTCTCAACCGCCTGCCATCGTGGTGCGCAGGTAGCGCGGCGGGCGGTACGCATGCGTCGCCTGCTCGAAGGCATAGGCGAGTGCGATGAGGCGCGGCTCACTGTAGGCGCGGCCCATGAAGGTGATGCCAACCGGCAGGCCGAACGGATAGCCCGCAGGCACACTGATCGCCGGATAGCCCGCCAGCGCCGCTGGCTGCGAACTGCCGCCCATGCTGTGATCGCCGTCAATCAGATCAATGCGCCACGGCGGCGCACCTGTCGGCATCACCAGCGCATCCAACTGATGCGCCTCCATCACGGCGTCTATGCCTTCCTGCCGCGAAAGGCGCTGATTCTCCGCCAGCGCATCGAGATACGCTTGCTCGGTCAATGGCCCTTTTGCCTGCGCCGCCTCGAAGTGTTCCTGGCCGAAATAGGGCATTTCCTGCTCCGCATGCGCCCGGTTGAAAGCGATCACATCGGCCATCGAATGTACCTGCGCCTCCGGCGGCAACGTCGCCAGATAGGCGTTGAGGTCTGCCTTGAACTCATAGTAGAGCACGGTCAGTTCCGCCTCCGAGTTCTGCATCGCCTTCGCCGTGGGGATATTGGCCGGGTCTATGATGATGGCGCCTGCCGCGCGCATGGTGGCAATTGCTGCCTCGGCTACGGCGTCGGACTTCTCGCTATAGCCGAAATACGCCTCGCGGGCAATGCCGATGCGCGCGCCTTGCAGCGCGCTGGCGTCCAGAAACGGTGTATAGTCGGCGTGGAAATGCGCGGCACTGGCCTGGGTGGCGGCGTCGCGTGGATCGTGTCCAGCGATGGCGCCGAGCAGGATGGCGGCGTCCGCAACACTGCGCGCGAAGGGGCCGACGGTATCCTGGCTATGCGCGATGGGAATGACCCCGGCGCGGCTGGTGAGGCCGAGCGTTGGTTTGATGCCGACGACGCCGTTGGTAGAGGCCGGGCAGAGAATCGAGCCGTCAGTTTCGGTGCCCAGCGAGGCCACCGTCAGCGCCGCCGCCACGGCTGAGGCAGAGCCGGAACTGGAGCCGCAGGGCGAGCGATCCAGCGCATGGGGATTCAGCGCCTGCCCACCGCGTGCGCTCCATCCGCTCGATGAGTGCGTGGAGCGAAAATTTGCCCACTCGCTCATATTGGCCTTGCCCAGCAGAATTGCCCCCGCCGCGCGCAGCTTTTCCGCAACAAAGGCATCGCGTGGGGGAAAACTCCCCAGCAGCGCCAGCGAACCGGCGGTGGTGTGCATGCGGTCTGCCGTATCAATGTTGTCTTTGAGCAAGATGGGGATGCCATGCAGCGGCCCGCGTGGACCCTTGCTGGCGCGCTCGCGGTCCAGGTCGTCAGCAATGGCCAGCGCATCGGGATTGGTCTCAATGATCGCGTGGAGCGCCGGGCCGTTGCGGTCCAGCGCCTCGATGCGTTCCAGGAATCGCTCGACGAGTTGCCGCGCGGTCAACCTGCCGGCCTCCATCTCCGCCTGTAAGCCAACGATGGTTGCGGTCTCCAGTTCGCTATGTGGCGCTGCTGGCACGCTCATAGGGTGTTTCTCCTCGTAATGGGGATTGTTTCCTTCTACGATACATCCGATGCTTCCTCGCGCGCAACTGCATGCAAGCGATTGCGATTACTCGGCTGCTGCGTGTTTCCTGGCTTCGCGCGTGTGGAGCTGGCCGCAGGCGGCGGCGATGTCGTCGCCACGTTCGGCGCGCACACTGTTGCTGACGCCACCGGCGCGCAATTCGTCGCGGAAGATGCGGATTGTTTCGCCACTGGGTGGGCGATAGCTGGCGCTGGTCGCGTTCACCGGAATCAGGTTGACATGGCAGAGCTGGCGTAGTGGGGCGAGCAAGGTTGCCAGTTCGCGCGCATGCTCCGGCTGATCGTTGACGCCCGCCAGCAAGACATACTCGAATGTCACCTGGCGGTTGGTGCGGGCAGCATACTGGCGGCAGGCATCTAGCACGGCGGCGATGGGATATTTGCGCGTGACGGGCATCGTGCGCAGCCGCATCGCATCGTTGGGTGCGTGCAGCGAGATGGCGAGGTTCACCTGAAGCGGCTCCTCCGCCAGCCGGAGTATCCCCGGCACGAGGCCAACCGTCGAAACGGTCATGTGGCGCGCGCCGATGTTCAATCCTTCGGGCATGTTGAGGATGCGCAACGCCTTGAGCGTGTTGTCGTAATTGTGCAGCGGCTCGCCCATGCCCATGAACACCAGATTGGTGATATGGTCAATCGTTTGCCCGTCTGGCGCTTGCCAGGGCCGGGCGCGCAGTTCGCGGGCGAAATAGACCACCTGCGCAACAATCTCACCAGGCGAGAGATGGCGGTCGAAGCCCATCTGTCCGGTGGCGCAGAAGGTGCAGCCATAGGCGCAGCCCGCCTGGGTGGAGACGCAGACCGTCGCGCGGGCGCGGCCCTCGCTGGTGGCGGGATAGAGCATCAGCACGGTTTCGATGCGGCGGCCATCCGCAAGTTCCAGCAGCAGCTTGCGCGTGCGTCCATCCTTCGCGGCAAGCTCCGCCTGCACTCGCGGCCCCTCGATGGTGGCCGTGCGCTGCAACTGCTCGCGCAGCGCGGCGGGGAGCGTGCGCATGGCGGCGAAATCGGGCGCAAGCGATTGATAGATCCAACCGGCAAGCTGCCTTGCGCGGAAGGCCGGTTGCCCCAACCCCTGCACCCACTCGCTCATCTCAGTGAACGTCAGGCCGAGCAGGTCGGTACGCGCGGGAGGCGTCTCGCTCGCTATTTCGTTGGTTGTTTCTGTTGTGTCGGTTATATCAAGCATTGCGATAGTCTTTTGGTTTATGTCCCGAACGTCGCCGTTGCCAGCGCCGCATAGCCGCGCAGCACATCAGCGGAGGGCAGCGCGCGTTTTCCCGCTAATTGTATCACGTCGAGGACCAGCGCCCCCTGGCCGCAGGCGCAGCAGAGCGTGCGTTGCGCCGCGCTCTCGCCAACCACAAAGCACCTGCCTGGCTGACGCTCAACGTTCTCCTCACTATCAACGAGCACATGCGCCTGGATAATCTTCACCGGCTGACCGTCCCAGGTGGTGTACGTGCCAGGCCAGGGATGATACGCCCGCACGGTCCGCGCCAGCACCTCCGCCGGATACGCCCAGTTGAGCTGGCCGTCCTCTTTGGCGAGGATGCGGGTGAGCGTTGCCTGCGTCGTGTCTTGCGGCTGCGGGGTGATCTCACCGGCAAGCCAGCGCGGCAAGGTCTTCAGCAGCGTCTCCGCGCCCAGCACGGCCAGTTGCTCGAAGAGGACGCCAGCCGTGGCATCCGGCGCAATAGAGATGGCGGCCTGCGCCAGCATCGGGCCGGTATCCAGCCCTTCATCCATCAGCATGATCGTCACGCCGGTTTCCTCGTCACCCGCGAGGATGGCGGCGCTGATTGGTGAGGCGCCGCGATGGCGCGGCAACAGCGAGGCATGCACATTCAGGCAGCCGTGCGGCGGCAGGCGCAGCACCTCCGGCGGCAGAATCTGCCCGAAGGCGGCGACGATTATGACATCGGGATGCAGCGAGGTCAAGAGCGCCTGCGCCTCCGGTTTGCGTAGCGAGCCGGGCTGATAGACCGCCAACCCCTGCTGGAGCGCATACTCTTTGACCGGCGAGTAGACCATCTGGCGACCGCGCCCCGCCGTCTTATCCGGGCGCGTTACCACCCCAACGATATCCAGCCCAGCCGAACAGGGCTGACCCGGCGCGGTATGCTCCGCCAGCGCGCGCAACGACGGCACCGCGAAATTCGGCGTCCCCATGAAGAGAACGCGCAACGGTTGGTGAGGTGCTTGTATTGATTGTTCCTGTTCCTGTCCTGTTTCTGTCGGCATGACGCATCATGCCCCCTTTCGCTACCGGAGTATCAGCTTCCCGGAATATTCTGAGCGCATTGCGTGAGTTATTGTCCAGAGTTTAGCGGCTAATGTCTCACCTTTGCGGCGACTTGGGCGAATATGCGGCAAAAAATGTTCACCATCAGTAATTTTGATAGCCCCTATAATGTAGCGGAGCGGAATTGCATCAGCCAATATCTGGCGATCCGGCAATTTGAGATCGCTGTCGCTGAATTGCTGGCAATACTTCGGGTGCCAGCTATGCGGAAGCGCGCTCTCGTCCAGCGGAAATGTCTCGTACCATTCATTCCAATTCCAGGCTACTTGCCGTGAGGCGTCGCGCTGGCGAAAGAAACGCAGGAGCGATTCTGCTGGGATGTGCTGTGTGTGGGCGGCAACCGCACGCAGCGTCACAGCAATCTGTTGTTGCTGCGGCAGCGTGGCGCCATGACTCTTTGTAAGAGGCAATATATACGGTTTGAGAACCGGCGACGGTGGCCATTTGTGACCACCTTTCACCGGCAGAGAGCGCAAAAATGATTGAAAGGGCGCATAGGTGGCGAATCCAGCGAATTCATACGTCCACCAAAATCTGCCTGCTATGCAGAGTTCGCAAAATTTCGAGTGACTATCCTCTTCAATATCTTCGGGGAGCGTGAGGCCATATTTGCTCACGATAGCTTTCCGGCGGCGCTCACGTTCCTGCTCCGATGAGATGCCCCAGTAAGCAAACCCGACAAAGCGAAAATAATCTTCCAGGAAAGCCTGCCAATGAGCAGGCGTCAAGTCCTCTGGTAACACGGGATCGCGGTACATGACGCGCAGCTTGAGAATGGTGTCAATCGCATTCGCCGCGAAAGGGATGCGATGATCCAGGCAATAGCGCACCAGCCAGTAGTGCAGGCACCAATTGGAGAGATACCAAGAGGCGAATGGACGCCAACCGCTCTCGTCTTCCTGTCCGCTTTCGACGAGAGACGTTTCGTGAAGCATTTGCCGGATAGTTGAGACATTGGTAAAGTTGTCAAATTCGGCATTGGGGATAACTGCGTGTACTAACCCCATTGCATCAGGTGGCAAATCCACGACGATGATATAGCCGGGGCGTGGTGGCTTGAAGCGCCGCGCGGGCCATCCGCTGGCGAAGGAGACGGGATCGCCGCCTTTTCCCGCCACCGGCGCGGTGCTGAGAAACACCAGACTGGATTGTGAACGCCCGGCAAACTGCCACATCCAATCATGGGCGTTGTCCTCTGGTCGTGGCGGCTCTAACCCACGTTTCAGGATGCCTTCGAGCGCATCTTCGTTTGTGCCGTGAAATAATAGCATACTACGCATGATACGCTTTTTCGGGACATGGCCTCTACCAGCGTGTATACTCTAATTCCCTGGCGTACTGACGGCAGAGAAAGAGGTATAGAGCAGCCATGAAAATAGAGAGAGCAACATTGATCGAGGCAGCGCGCGAGGCGGCGTTGCATGCCTATGCGCCGTATTCGCGGTTTCGCGTGGGGGCGGCGGTGGTCGTGGAGACGGCGAATGGTTCGCAGGTCGTCACTGGCGCTAATATCGAGAACGCCTCCTATGGGCTGACGCTCTGCGCCGAACGCGCTGCCATCGCCGCCGCCTGCATGCTCGATGGCCAGCAGTCGCCTCCGCGCATCACCCACGTTGCGGTCGCCTGCATTGATGTGCCAGAAGATGCGCCGGAGTGGAAACGGTCGCCCTGTGGCGCGTGCCGCCAGTGGCTCGCGGAGCTTGCGCCGGATGCCATCTATTACGTGGATGGCATCGCCAAAGACCTGCGCCTGCCGGACCTCCTACCCTACGCCTTCCGCCTGGATGGGAGAGATACGCCAGCCAACATGGGAGCGAAAACGCCGGAGAAAAAGCCGAAGCAAAAGGGGAAGCAAAAATGAGCATGCCTACCAGAGAGGCGCTGCTGTCGCGGCTGGCTGGTGAACTGGAGTATCCGCCAGCGCAGGTAGAAGATGCTGCTAACCGCATGCTGGCGTTTCGCTCGCCGGTGCGTGAGTTGTTTCTGCGCTGGTGGACGACTGGCGAGACGCCCGATACAGCCGGTAGCGCAGAGACCGCAATCGAGGGCTATACGATGGCGCGCCTGATGAACGACTACGGCATGGAGCCGCTGGGCGCGCTGCTGACGCTGGACTGGCTAATGCGTGAGCCGGAGATCGCCAGCACCGCGCTTGCTGAAGGCTTCGACGATATCGTCTGGGAAGAATGAGCAGGCGAAATGCACCACTTACTCACTCAGTTCGGAGAGGTATACCTTTATAGACTTTGTTTGTCCTACGCATTTCGCTTGAATGGAGTAACATGACGGGTAGCAAGATGGAGTGACCCGGACCAAATGTTGAGTGATGGGCAGATGGAGAAAGATGTCTAGCGAACTATTTTTTGACGCATCTTCTGCACTCGCCACAATGGGTAGGCGACATGGGGATCGCCATTTTCAGGGGAAATGGTCTGATAAGCATTGGATGAATACACCCGGCCCTCTATACTGTGGCCAGACAGATAACTGTGGCACTGGTCCCCTCCAGGCACCTAATAATGTCCAGGTTGACAAAGACGGTTATGAGGTTATCTTTCGGCAACCAGCCAACTCGTATGAGTTACATCAAGTGGTACAAGCTGCCTGGTGCGATCCCCTCTCAGGCTATGGGGCGGATGGCAACGAACATTGGTCTTATGAATTAGTGAAGTCCTGGTGGGCAATGGAGCGTCATGAAGTGGAACGGACAATAACGCGCGAGTACGAAGAGCAAATCGCTCCACATGCGATGCGGGACTACAATTACTTGGCAGGACTTACACATTGGCTGGACTATCTCAACGGTGAAATAGACCGGTATTTGCGTTCCTATGCCTTTTTCCTGGACAATAGGCGTGGACCAACTGAAGTTGATGCACTGCCGGACTGGTAGTGGCGTTTGCTATTCGTGATATCCTGTTCAACTACTAATGTCCTAAAGATTTTGCCTGTTCGGGTTGCCATTATACGGCATGAAGGCGATAGTTCGGGCACAATTGCCATCTGCAACAAATTGCAGCAGCCGCGTGCCCTCCTCGCGTAGCGCCTGCTCCGCCTCATCTGCAAGCGGCGCGAACGGCTCGATCTGTAGGTGCGCCTGCTCTGGTGTGCGCTTGATCTTCCAGTGCCCGGCGACAAAGCCATCCACCAGAAACGTGCGCATCACATTGTCGCGCGCTGGCACCTCGCCGCCAAAGACGAGTGGACGGTAAGCGTCCGCGATGATGCGCTTGCGGTCGGCGTGCGCCAGCAACACATTGTCAAACTCCGGCAGGAAATGCACCGGCGCGGGAACGTCCGCCGCTGGCCGTGGCGCATCCGGCAGATCGAAGAGTTCCTTGCCCTGCTCGTCGCGGAACGTGAGCAGTTCGGGCCGCAGCGCCTCGACGGCGCCCTGAAGCTTGGTTGCGCCGGACCACGCTTGCAAATCATTGACGCTCGCCGGACCAAACGCCGCCAGATAGCGTAGCACAAACTCACGCAGACCAGCCTGCGGTCCCGCGAGTGGCCGCCCCAGCCATTCCGTCGCTTCGGTATGTGTTGGCCGCCCGGTGAATCCCCAGAGTCCGGCAGGCGGCGGCTGGATGAGCGCCAGGTGAATACGTACTGAGTCGGCTATCTGCGGGCGGCCCATGCCGGGATAGAGTTCCTCCATCTTCGCGCGTAGCTCCACCCCTGTACGCGGCTGCTCTTTGACATACGCGCGTATCTCCGCCTCGAAGGAAGCCATATCGAAGCCGGGCGTCTTGCTGGCGAAGATATGGAGATTGCGACTGAGCGCCGGTTGAATGAGCGGATGGAACAGCAGGTAGTCCTCCGCAGGCATCAGATGCAGTGTGCAGCGCAGGGACGACCCCCGCACCACCTGCCTGCGCATATAAAGCTGCGTCAGGTCATCACGCTGAAACGTTTGCAGCCGTGTCCACAGGCCGGTATAGGGAGCGTTGGCCACTTGTGCCTGCATACCAGCAAGCTGCTTGATGGCATCGAACACGCCAAGCGGCGACCGTTCCAGCAGTAATTGGCGCGCGAGAGTGGCGCGGTTCAGTTCGCGCGTCGTCAGAATGCGTTCCGCCATTGCCTTTTCCCTTTTCGTCAGTTACTACCAATGATGCCAACCTGTAGCAGGCACTTGCCACAATCTCTATTGTCCCCTTCTCCAACACCCGATGGAATGCCAGCGTCCCGCTAGTTCTCCTCTCCCGCGCCCGCTTGGACGCCAGCGCCCCTCTGGTTCCCCTCTCCCGCGCACGGGGGAGGGGTTAGGGGTGGGGGAGCTAGCGCAGCGAGCGGAAGAACGAGCGCACATCATCCACCAGCAGATCTGGCTGCTCCAACGCGGCGAAGTGGCCGCCGCGCGGCATCTGCGTCCAGCGTTCGATCTGCAAATGGCGCTCCGCCAGGCTGCGCGGCGGATCAACGCCGGGGATATCTCTGGGGAAGCGGGCGAATGCCGCCGGAACCTCGATACGCTGCCCCGGTTGGGGCATCGAGAAGTACATGTTCCTGTAGAAACCGAACGACGACTTGATCGTCCGTGTGACCCAATAGATCATGATATTGGTAAGCAGTTCGTCTTTGGTGAACGCCTTCTCAATATCGCCGTCACAGTCGCTCCACGCCTGGAACTTCTCTATAATCCAGCCCGCCAGACCCACTGGCGAGTCGGTCAGCCCGAAAGCGAGCGATTGCGGCTTCGTCCCTTGAATCATCGTATACGCGCCCTGCTGGTAGAACCACCCCTGCTGCGCGCCGACGTAACGCTTCTCATCCTCGGTGAGATCGGGCGCCTGATCGTACATGTTGTAAAACCCGATGTCGGTCACGTGGATGCCAAGAAGCGCCTCTGGATGAGCAGCGGCCAGCAATTGCGTGATCCCGCTGCCAAAATCGCCGCCATGCACCGCATAGCGCGTATAGCCCAGCCTGTTCATGAGTTGTGCGAGCAATTCAGCCGCCTGCCCCATCGTCATCTCAGCCCCGGCAGGGCGATCAGAAAAGCCATAGCCCGGCAGCGACGGCACCACCACATCGAACGAATCGGCGGGATCACCCCCGAAGCGTTCAGGATCGGTCAGCATGGGGATAATTTTCGACATGAGTTGGAACGAAGCAGGCCAGCCGTGGATGAGGAGAATCGGCGTCGGGTTCGGCCCTTTGCCCTTCTCATGAATGAAGTGAAGGCCAAACCCATTGATCTGGGTGCGGAACTGCGCAAGCTGATTGAGTTGCCGCTCCTGCGCGCGCCAGTCGAAGGTGTGCTGCCAATAGTCCGCCAACTCTTTGAGATAGTCCTCGTTCGTGCCGGCGTTCCAACCCTCCTCCGCGTCATCCAGCCAGCGGGTATGCGCCAGGCGTTCCTGTAAATCATCGAGAACTGCCTGGGGAACCTCGATGTGGAAGAGCTGGATACCAGTGTCTGCCGGCTGCTGCGACGCACGCTGATGAGATTGATTGCTCTGGTTGCTCTGCTGTTTACGGCGGTTCGTCATGTCAGCGTTCCTCCGGTTATACATCTTGACGCATCATTGGAACGGAATGTTCCGTTTCCAAAATTATACCACATATTGGAACGGAATGCAATGTTCCGTTTCAACTTCGTCTCTCCTTTCCGAAAGCGAAGGACACGGCCCACCTTATGTTTCTGCCACAAGAGCCGCCAAGACAGCGGTCTATGACCGCCACTGGAGACGCTTTGTCTTTTGTATTTAGATATTAGTCTAATTCCATTAGAAATCCAAGCCACCATCCTTGCAGATTCGTGTACAATACGTGAAGTCGAGACAGACGCCCTCATTTTCAAGAAACACGAAGGAGATTTGTCCTCATGTCTTTAGAGCTTGACCCGACCAGAACAGCGCTCGTGGCCATTGATATCATGAAACGGGTGTTCTCCTGGGAAAGCCATCCTCATCCCGTTCAGGAGGTGGTGACTCGCACCGCCCGCCTGGCTGATGCCTTCCGGCGGGCCGGTGGTTTTGTCGTGTTTGTGCGCGTCGCTTTTTCCAGTGATGAGAAGGACGCCCTGGACCCAGTAACTGATCCTCCCTCACCACTCCTGCTTCCTCGTGCATTGGCTCAAGAACCAGAGGATTGGTCAGATATCCTCCCAGAATTGGGATCTCACCCAACAGATCATCTGATCACAAAACATCAGTGGGGAGCCTTCTTTGGCACTGACCTGGATCTCCAACTCCGTCGCCGGAAGATTGATACGATTGTCCTCTGTGGCATCTCCACCAATATTGGGGTGGAGACCACCGCTCGTGAAGCCTATCAGCACGGCTACAATCAAATCTTTGCCACCGATGCGATGAATGCCTATTCAGACGAGGAACACCAGCATACGTGTACCTATATCCTGCCGAGGATGGGGCGTATTCGCTCGACTGATGAGATTGTTGCCGCCCTTTCTGGCAAGCGATAGAGGCAGAAGGTTCGCCTACCTCGAATCACTTGGGCTGCTGATGGAGGACTGAACATTATGCTTACAGGCGCTTCTCAAACCAGTGGTGCGCATACGGTTCGTCATTGAAGGCCTCAACTTCCTGGTAGCCATTGTGCCGGTACATTGCGATGGCCACGGTGAGGCTGCCGTTCGTTTCCAGGTGCAGCATCGTCATGCCTGCATCCCGCGCCGCCTGCTCCAGCGCCAGCAGCAACCGCTGCCCCAGTCCCAGACCACGCGCGCGTGGCGCGACCCACATGCGTTTGAGTTCGCCTATACCATTCTCGTGAAATTTCAATCCGCCGCAGCCCACCGGCTCCTCGCGCAGATGGGCAACGAGCAGCAGACCCGCTGGTGGCGTGAGTTCGTGTGGATGCGCCTGAATGCCACGAGTCGGGTCGAAACCAGTGGGGAAGCGCTGATTGAGTTCAGCGAAGTAGTGTTCGATACACCATCTGGCATCCTGGCTGGTGGGGTCGGCAACGGCAATCTGCACCATTGAGGCGATCAGCAGCCGCTCCACCTCTGCCATCGCCGCCCCCAACTTCACGCGCTGGCTCTCGCTGAGCGGCTCCAATAGGGAACGGGCAAACGTATCGGCACGGCGATCAAGCTCCGCGCGCTCACGCAGGCCAGCCTTTGTCAACCGGACCAGGCGCACGCGCCCGTCATGCGCGCTCGCCTTCACCTCAACCAATCCCTGCTTCTCAAGCGAGCGCAATAGACGGCTGACATAGGCGGAGTCGAGTTCGAGCCGGCGGCGCAGGTCGCGCACGCTTGCGCCATCTATGCCGATCTCCCAAAGCAGCCGCGCCTCGCCGAGTGGATGATTCTTGCCCAGGAAGTGATCGTTGAGGGCGCCGACGCGCTCGGTCATCGTGCGGTTGAAACTGCGCACCTGCTCAACCAATGGAGTCAGTGATGTCTGTGATGTCTGTGATGTCAGTGGCATGTTCATGAGAACCTCCCGATATGTGCAAGCAGAATCTTCACATCTTCTATTTCTCTGATTTTAGTCAGATAATTTGTCGTCGCGCAAGGAATGCTCCCAATCCGATAAGCTAGCTGACATATTCGGCTAGATAAAAGCGTTTCTAAAAGTGTTTCAATGTAGAGAAAACATCATTTGTCGAGTGAAGGAGATGCTGTTATGGAACAAACTGAGACGGCGCGGCGTTCAAGACCACGGCCTCTTCGCTGGCGATTGATTGGCGTGATAGGGCTGGTGATCGTCCTCTGTGCGGCGGCCATCCTCTATGCTAACCTGCATCAACCGTTTAGCCTGACTTACATAGCCACGCATCGGGCGTCTCCTGATAACATCAAAGCGGAGCCGGACGGCAATCTCTGGTTCACAGAAACTGGCGCGCTCGGGCGCATTACCCCCAATGGCACGCTCAAAGAATTCCCGCTGGCCGATCTGCCTCCCGTCGCTGATTTTACTGGCGGACGCGATGGAACGCTGCTCTTCTCGCAATATGCTGGCGATATCGTGCGCTTTGACCCAAAATCTGGGGTGTTCACCATGTCTCCGGTGCCAGATACCTCACAATCAGCGGGCATCTTCTCGTCAGGTGTGTTCTATAGTCCGCTAGCGGCGGTGGGCGAGGCGCATGGTGACATATGGATACTCGAATGTGGCGATACCGGCGCTTCCAATTGCAGCAGTTATTGGCTCGATAACATTGGCTCGAATACCAGCGAAACGCGCTATCAGGTAAAACTCAGCAATCCAACCAGTATAGCGCGAAGTTCAGATGGCAATCTCTGGATGACTGACGCGGGAGCCAATGAAGTGGTACGCGCCGGATTTTAGCCCTGGTAGTTCATCGTCAGATAGTTATGCGCACCAGCGGTCCCAGAGCGCGCGCAACGTTCTGCCAACGGCGTAGCGCGCTGCCGGTTGGTCGCGCCAGCCAGCGGTGAGGATGCAGTAGACGCAGCCACCGGAGGGTCCGCTGAGGAAGCCGGCATCGTGAAAGACGCCATCGCCTGCGCCGGTGTCGTCGAGCGCGCCGCTCTTGTGGCTGAGTTGCGCGGTCTCTGGCAGCCAGGCGCGCAGATCGCCATCGAGCTGTTGCGCCGCCAGCAGTTCGCGGATGCGTCCCGCGCCCGGCAGCGCGCCGCCACGTAGCAGCGTCAGCAGTGACAGCATATCGCTTGCGCTGGTCAGATTGTCGCGATGGGCGGCCCGGGCGGCGAAGTCCATGAAGTGACGGGCCAGCTTCGTCTGGGAGAGCTTCAGCCGGCTCATCGTTTCGTTGACTTCGCCCATGCCCACCAGATCGAGCAGGAAGTTCGCAGCGGTGTTGTCGCTGACGCCAAGCATCAGAAAGCAAAGATCGTTGAGCGTCAATTGCGTGGTGGGGTCGAGATAGTCGAGGACACCGCCACCGCCGACTCGTGGCTCATCAGCCGTATCGAAGCGTTCATCCAGCGCAAACTGGCCGAGGTCGGCGCGACGCAGCAACTCAACCGCGATACTCAGCTTGGCGAGGCTCGCCGCCGGAAATATCTCATCAGCATGCAGCGCAATGCGATTTTCGTCTTTGGGCTGTTGCTGCTGGCCGAAACGTTGCGCTGCGACGGCATAGCGCCCGCCCAGCGGCGCCAGGATGCCGTCAATCTGCTGCGCCAGCGAACCAGCAGCCTCATTATGCGCTGAATGTTCCAAATCACTCATCGTCTCTTGGCCTAACTTCGCTCATCGAGTTTCCCCTCTCCTCGCGGGAGAGGGGCGGGGGGTGAGGTTTCCTATACCAGCATGCGGCGCGCGCGGCGCACGAATGGACGCCGCGCACCGGCATAGCGTCCGGCCAGCGTCTCATTATAGCCCGTTTCACCAGGGACGAGCGCATTCACCATCACCATGTTTTCCGGGCCGCCTTTAGCGTGGATGTAGCGCCGCGCATCGAGCATCAGCGCGGTATGAGTGATGGCGCCGTCGCGCGCAAAGTAGATGAGGTCGCCCGCTTGTAAATCGCCACGCTCCACGATATAGCGGATGCCTTCATACTGCTGGTCGGCGTCGCGCGGAATGATGACGCCCGCCGCACGGCAACAGAGCTGCGTCAGCCCGCTGCAATCTATGCCCTCGACCGTGCAGCCGCCCCAAAGGTAGGGCGTGCGCAACAATTGCCGCGCCAGCGCCAGCGCCGCCTCCGGTCCGCGCTCAGGCGCCGGTTCGCTGGCCCCGCGTAGCGCGATATCCGCCGCGTTCAGCCATCCCTCGCCACCGCCAGGAAGGCGCACCGGCACGCGACCCGTCGCTGGCCTTGTAGTTGCCGGTAGCACCGTAGTCGCGTATGCCCGCCCAACCGTCTCCTCGCCCTCGGCGCTGGCGTAGATGGGCGTGCGTGGCGCGAGGATGGTCGCCAGCCATTCCTGCGCGGGCGCAGCCTCCGCCAGTTCGCCAAGTGGCAGCCAGCCTTCGTAATCGCTCAGGCGAATGTGCGCCCAGCCTGCCCGGCCCTGCTCCATCTCCGCAGTCTCTACGGTTTCGATGATGGCGGCAGGCACGTTGAGCAGCGCCTGCGTGACCACCTCCGCCGCTGGATCGGGGTGGCGATAGATGTTGGCAACGGGTAGTGCGATGACCGGCGCTACGAATGATAGTGGCATCACAATCAGCCCTTCTTGCTCTTGCTCTTGTCCTTATCATTATGGCCGTTATATCACAGCCAGAAGATGATGAAGATGACGCCTTCAGTCACGCCTGTTGCCCCGTTGGGCCTTGCCATGCTACACTGTATGAGGACAAACTGGCGGACTGCGCCTGATGGCTGGCGCATGGCGGTAACAACAGTCACAACGGTGATAGAGCGACTTCAAGAGGATAGCGTGAGCATGCAGACGACAACCGAATTTGCGGATGTGTTGAAGTTCCGCTTCGACGCGGACATTCAGGCCAGCGATGGCGAAGCGGGCAAACTGAGCCGGGTGTTTGCGAACAGCGACGAGCGCATCGTCACACACATTGGCATTCGGGTGGGGCTGTTCCTGGGCAAGACGTATTATCTGCCGCTCTCCCTGGTCTCCGCCGCCACCGCCGAGACGGTGACGCTAACCATTCCGCTGGAAGAAATCGAGAAGCACACGACAAAGCCGGAGGGCGTGGAACTCAGTACGGCGACGGGCCTGATGGTGGCGGGCAAGCATATTGGCCATCTCACCCAACTCACCGTCAATCAGGCGGGCGGGGTGCTGCGGCACCTGGTGATCGAGCGTGGCGCACGCGAAGTCGTGGTGCCAGCGACGATGGTGACAAACATCACCAGCCGTCAGATCAGCGCGGACCTCAACGGCGTCTCCGCCAATCAGCTTTCCGTTTACCGGCCAGACGAAGAGCTACGCCAGGAAGTCTACGACGCCATCTATGATTATCCCCGGCTGCGAGTGGAACTCGCTGGCATTACGATTCATGCGATTGATGGCGTGGTCTGGCTGCATGGCTACGTATCCAGCGACCTCAACCGCCGCATGGTCGCCGATCAGTTACAACATATCGCCGGTTTGTCGGAACTACACAATGATCTCATCGCCGACAACAACCTGGCCGCCAGCGTTTCGATGGCGCTGGCGCGTGACCCACGCACTGCCAACCAGTATATCGGCGTCTACCCCAAATTCGGTGAGGTTCACCTGCGCGGCAGAGCGTTGACCGCCGAGGCACGCCAGGCGGCAGGCGAGGTTGCGGCAAAGGTGCCGGGCGTCAAAGATGTGGTCAATGAGTTGATCGTTGACCCACATGCCGATGTCGTGCCGGTGCTGGCAGGCATCACCAATCAGGAAGACAACGTTCCCGGCAGCCATTAGGCGTCTTGCCGCCGCAACGACCGCCCCTTTCCAGGCGAGAAAGGGGCGGATAAACGAGAGACAGACTAGAGGCAACACCCAATTGCCTCTTACCTCCAACCTTCGTATGAGTTGAACTGCACTGATTTTTGCTCCACGCATTTGTACCCCTAACGTTTTGCACTTCGCCCCGTTGTATCTCCACAAGGCAAGCGCATCACCATCAGCACACCGGGCGTTTGCCTTCGTTAATAGGCGCCACTTTGCAGGAAAGGAGCAGAAGAGACAGATACGCTGGAACGCGATTCTCCCAGACCTGGTTCCGGCGCTTGCGCCCAATTGAAAGTTTCAATCAATTGAAAGTGAGCGCATGCGTCCACGCATTGGCTTTCCCTTTGTGAAGAAGAACCGGCTCGTCACTCGCGCTGATTGCGAGCGCCTCTGGTGGGCAGACGAGACGTAGATGCCCGGGATGCCTATGAGAGCCATCCCGCAAGCAGGAGAAACAGTTCGTGAAACGTACACGTTCGATTGTCATTGCCTCGTTCACTACGCTTGCCGCCCTCAGTGCGGCGCTGATCCTCACGTTCTCGCTCTTTGCCGGCAATGTTGCCGCCAGCCCAGCCCCAGCCCATGTATCGGGCATGTCCGTCCTGCATCATCCAATTTTCATGAAGATCAACAACCATAAGCAGACACCACTCTGCCGCCGCTGTGGAAGCAGGAACCTCTCCTATCATGGCGGCACAGGTGGTGTAGGTGTTGAGACTGGCGGCGATAAGGTCTATCTGGTCTATTGGGGATCACAGTGGAACAACAACGATCCCTCCGGCGAGGCCGCCATCCAGCAGAACTTCTTCAATCATGTTGGCGCAAGCTCCTGGAACAACACCGTCACGCAGTACTGTGAGGGCGTCTCCAGTGGCACCATCTTCTGCAATGGCGCAGGCACAGCCGCTACCAACCCCTCCGGTGTCCTGGCTGGCGTCTGGTATGACAACGCTAGCGCTGCGCCGTCTTCACCAACCGACGCACAGATAGCCAGCGAAGCGGTCAACGCAGCGGCGCATTTCGGCAATACCTCGGCCAGCTCGAACACGACGGTGCAATACGTCATCAATACCTCGACAGGTCACAACACCAATGGCTTCGGCACGCAGTGGTGCGCCTATCATAGCTCGGTAAGCTCCAGCTATGGCAACATCGCCTACACCAACATGCCGTATATCACCGATGCTGGTGCCAGTTGTGGCGCCAATTTCAATGGCCTCGGCGCGAATGCTGGTATCACTATCGTCGGTGGTCATGAGTTCGCTGAGACTGAAACTGACATCTTCCCCAGCGGTGGCTGGCTCGATGGCAGCGGCAGTGAAATCGGCGACAAGTGCGCCTGGATCAGTTCTGGCCAGGGCGCATCGGCAAATGTGACCATGAACGGCGCGACGTTCCCCGTCCAGTCGCTCTGGAGCAATGCCTTCAATAGCAACGCGGGTGGCTGCGTCCTCTCCTATTAGCCCTATCTTAGCCTCATCCCAACCAACATGGCCGGCGGATTCGTCCGCCGGCTCCCCGTCTCACTCGTCTCACTCGTCTCCCAATGCGGCGGCGACCTCATCGGCGCGGCGCAAGAATTGGCGGTCGCCCAGGGGTTCCAGGATGGCACGGGCGCGGGCCAGTTGCGCGCGGTCGCCGGTTTGCTGCGCCAGCGCAATGCGTGCGCGGGCCGTCTCGACGACGAGCTGATGGCGCTCCGCCTCGTCCAGCGCGGCGGCCCATGCTTCAGCGCCCGCCAGCCGCCCGCGTGCGATGGCTATATAGTGCTTGTATGAGTCAAACTTCCAGGGAATCGTTTCCGCAGCCTGAATAACAGCCTCATCAACGGGCAACCCGCGTTCATTCAAGAAGACCAGGATGACGCTCGCCGGCCTAATGTAGGTCGAATACGCGCCAATTTCATCAAGTTTGCGCGGATCATCGTCGCGGAACGCCTGCATCAATGGCAGCAGTTCCGGTGCTGAGTCCAACATGATACGGTGTATTATGGAGAACGCTGCATCCGCCGCTGGGCGATCTTCCCGCGCCACCGCTCGTCGGAGCACCGGCAGAAAGCCATCCAGCGAGAGCATGCCCTGGCCACGGTCGTAGCTACGATGCTCCCACACTTCATTCAGCATCAGTAGCAGCCGGTCCATATCGGCCCAGCGCCCGGAGACGAAGGCGCTGGTCAGCGCCAGACCCACCCCTGCCATGTGCGTAAACGGTTCACCAGGTCGCAGCCGTGCCCGCGCCTCGTCCAGCGTGGCGATGCAGTTTGCATAATCGCCAAAAAAGAAATAGTAGCTTGTCAGGACGTTGTACGCATCGCCGTATTCGCGTGCTGGCAGGTCCGGCGCTGCCAATCGTCGCCGGACCGCCGTCTGGGCGTCTGCACGCGCGCCAGCTCTGAACGACACCGTGCCATAGGCATCGAGGGATTCGCTGAATGCCGACCAATCGCCATGCTGCTCGAAATAATCAGCCGCCGCCAGCGTCGCCGCGCGTAACGCCTCTCGTTCCTCCGCCTGCTCTAGCACCAACTCAGCAACATCGGGTCTGGTGCGAATGAATGTCTCCGCGTTAGCGAGCCGCCGTATTTCATCTTCTGCGTGCGCCTGCGCTGCAAGCTGCTTCGCCTCCGCCAGCAGCGTCATCTGTTCATCGAAGGCCGGCGCATCCATAGCCAGTTCGCGGGTGCAGCCGATCAGCATTTTGCGGAGCAGCCGCGCACCCTGCCCGGCATCCTGTGCGCCAGTGCTGCGCCAGAGGTCCACCGCCGTGCGATAGGCATGGAACGCGCCCTCGCCCACCGCCAGCGTATCGCCAAGCTGCTCATAGAGCGCAACTTGCTCCTGCGGCGGGGCAATGTCTATCGCGCTGCGCATCAGGTTGTCCGCCTCAGTGAACGCTCCGGCGCGACCTGCCAGTTCGCTGGCGCGGCGCAGGTAGCGGACCGCCAGCGCCGGGTCTATCGGCAATTCCAGCGGCACGGCGGACTGGCGCGAAAGCGCGACCGCCTCGCGGTAGTGATAGGCAATCAGTTCGGTGTATTCATCCAGCCGGTCGCCCGCCGTCTCTTCCAGCCAGCGCGCCAGCGCCGTGTGCATCTGAATGCGCTTGACGCGAGAAAGCGTGCCATAGGCAACGTCATGGAACAGCACATGGCGGAAGGCATATGTCCCGTTCTCCGCCGGGACGATGAAATCGCGCAGGATCAACGCTTCCAGCGCCTCATCTATTTCGCGCGCCTCCATGTCGCTCAACACCGCCCGCACCATGCCGGGGCGGAACGCACGCCCCGCCACCGACGCTACCTGTAACACGGCGCGCTCCGCCGGTGAGAGCAGATCGAGCCGCGCCAGCACCGCCGCATGCACGGTATCAGGGAGCTGGTTGCCGCCGGTTCCTGCGCGCTCCACAAAGCCACGCACCAGTTCCAGCGCAAAGAAGGGATTGCCACCGGATCGCTCGATAATCTGGTTGCGCACGCTATCGAGTTGCTGAGTGAGGATGGCGCCGATCAGCTCGTTGGTCTGCTCCGCCGTCAGCGGTTGCAGCGTCAGCGCGGTGAAATTGCGCCAGCCGCCACCCCAATTTGGGCGACGGTCCATCAGCTCCGGGCGGCTCAGCGCGACGATCAGCAGCGGCGCATTGTGGCTGTGGTGGATCACCTGCTCCACCAGATCGAGCAGGCTGTCGCTGGCCCAGTGCAGATCCTCAAAGACGACGATACGCGGTGCCTGCTGGGCCATCGCTTCGATCAGCAGCCGCCAGGCGGAGAAAATGCGTTCGCGGTCGCCTGCGCCCTCACTATCCTTGCTTTCCGCGCTCTCTTTCCCATCTCTCCCATCTCTCTCGTCTTTGCCGTCTTTGCTCTCCATGCCCAGCGTCGCCAGCACCAGATCAGCCAGCCGCGCTGCGTCCTCCGGCGAGTAGCCAGCGTGCAGGAACACGTCCACCACCGGCTGCCGTTCCACGTCTGCGCCCAGCAACCCCGCCAGCAATCCACGCAACGGCCAGTAGGTGAGCGTCTGGCCGTAGGGCAGGCAGCGCGCCGTCGCCACGCGAAAGCCATCCGCCGGGTCGAGCTGAGCCAGGAACTCTTCGAGCAGGCGCGTTTTGCCGGTGCCTGCGGGGGCGAGAATCGAGACGAGCTGTGGCGAGCGTTCTTCCAGAGCCCGCGCCTGAAGCAGCGAGAGTTGTAGCAAATCGCGGCGTCGCCCCACCAGCGGAGGCCGCTCCACGCTGCGGGTGCTGCGCGCCTCGCGCAGTGGAAAGACGCGCAACGGCTCCGGCTTGCCCTTCACCTCCACCAGCCGTGGCTCATCGAAGAGGAAGGCGTGGCGCGCGGCATCGGCGGTGCGTTCGCTGGCGACGATTTCACCGGCCTCGGCGTACTGTTGTAGCCGCGCCGCAACGTTTACCGTATCACCGGAGACGAGGAAGTCGCCACGCGAGGGGTCATTGGTCGCCATCACCTCACCGCTATTGACCCCCATCCGCAGTCGCATCGGCGGACTCAGCACGGGATCGCCTGCGACGGCCTCGCGCAGCGCAAGCGCCGCAGCCAGCGCCCGCTCGGCATCGTCGCCATGCGCCTGGGGCAGCCCAAAGACGGCCATCACGGCGTCACCGATGAACTTCTCTACGGTGCCACCATACGCGGCGACCGTCCGGCGCGCATGCTCAAAGTAGCGCCCCATCAGTGCGCGCACATCTTCGGGGTCCAGGCTGTCGCCAAGCGAGGTGGACCCCACGACATCCGAAAAAAGCACGGTTACGAGTTTGCGTTCTTCCGGCATGCGCGCACATCCTTTCTGGATTGCTGGATTTCCGGGTTGTTCAGCGACAGTCATCTCACGTACTTGTAGCTCTAGTGTATGCGGCAGGAAAGCGGCGGTCAAGGAACGAAGCAGTGGAAGTATCCACGCGTGGATGGCTGCATCACTATACATAAGGATAGGCGCGGTATGGTCTGTGCAAGTTTATGGGTGTGACAGCTACTTGCCGGCCTACCAGGGTAGGCTGGCTCCTGAAAAGAGAAAGAAGAGACATTGCATGTTACAACCCGATGGAAGCGACCCGGACCCCCTCAGCGGCGAGCCGGTAATTGCCATGACGCTTTTTGCAGTGGAACCGGGCGATGCGAGCGATGAGTCCGGCTACCTCGTGCGATTTTCCACGAAGGATCAGTTTAGCGCCGCCTGCCTCGGCGGCCTGCTCTTCAGTCTGCCATCAGACAAGGTACGGCACCTGATGCACGCCGTCTGGTGGCTCGAAGAAGACGCCATGCGTGGCCTCGTGGAGCGCATCCCCTCGCTCCGCACACAAATCACCAATCTGGCGAGTGGCGAGCAAACGCTGCATTAGCGGAAATCGCGCTGGCGCCTTACCAATGCCCTATCCCTTGACAACGAACTTGCGGCTGCCTTTCAATACGCCGTAAGCGTGGCTGTATACAGCCATGTATGGCCCACAAAGGAGGGCAGCCTGCGATGAAATACTTTCTCACCGGCGCAACGGGTTTCGTCGGTAGCCATGTTGCGCAGCTTCTCATCGCAGACGGCCATCAGGTGGTTGCCGTCGTGCGTGACCCAGCCAAAGCGCGCGACTTGGCGCATTTGGGGGTCGCGCTGCATCAGGGAGATGTCACCGAGAAGGAAAGTCTGCGCGCGCCGATGACCGGCGTGGACGGCGTCTTTCATATCGCCGGCTGGTATAAGATCGGCACGAGGGATAAACGTCTGGGTGAGCAGGTCAACATCCAGGGCACGCGCAATGTCCTCAATGTGATGCGCGACCTGGGCATCGCTAAAGGCGTCTACACGAGCACACTCGCCGTCTTCTCAGACACACATGGGCGGCTGGTGGATGAAACGTATCGCTACAATGGGCCACATCTCAGCGAATATGACCGCACAAAATGGATCGCGCACTACGAGGTAGCTGAGCCGATGATCCAGGCAGGTTTGCCGCTTGTGATTGTGCAGCCGGGATTGATCTACGGGCCGGGCGATACCAGTAGCGTGCGCACCCTCTTCATCCAATATCTGCAACGCCGACTACCGCTGATTCCCGCGCGCACCGCTTTCAGTTGGGCGCATGTGGATGACATCGCGCACGGGCATATCCTGGCGATGGAGAAAGGCGAACCAGGGAGAGACTACATCATCGCCGGGCCAACTCATACGCTGATCGAAGGACTACAGATGGCCGAGCGTATCACCCGCATACCCGCACCACGTCTCCATGCCGCGCCTGCGCTGATGAAGACGCTGGCGGGCGTGATGAGCGTCGTGGACAGGGTAGTTCCGGTGCCAGAGAGCTCCACCGGCGAGTATCTGCGGGTTAGCGCAGGCGTCACCTACATCGGCAGCAACGCCAGAGCAAAACGCGAGCTTGGCTATGATCCGCGCCTGCTCGCAACCGGGCTGGAAGAGACCCTGCGCCATGAGATGCAGTTGTTGGGAATGACACGCTGAGACATGAAGACATTGACAATCTTCGATGTCTCGTGGTATGCTCTGCGCATGGTAACGACACGTCCACGCGCTTCACGTACAACGCAACCGGCTGCTGGCTGCTGCGGTGACGCTACAATGCAGGCTGATACAGTCCTTGCGGCGCCACAAGCGGATGGGCTGGCGGGCAAGCTAAAGGCGCTGGCGGACTCGACGCGGCTGCGCATGCTTGATCTGCTGGCACGGCAGACGGAGCCGCTCTGCGTCTGCGAGATCAACACGCTGTTTTCGCAGCATCAGCCAACCATCAGCCATCATCTGCGGCTGCTGCGCGAGGCTGGGCTGATCGCAGGTGAGAAGCGTGGTGTGTGGTCCTACTATTGGGCGACGGCAGAGGGCAAACGTTGCCTCGCACTGGTCCAGCAATTGGCCTAGTTCTCTAGCGCCGGCAAGCCAGCATGTATTTCGCTTCTCTTTTTTTGAGCTATTCATCGAAGGTCTTCGATGAAGAGGAGACGACCGTGAAGATTGATCATGAATTTCGCCACCAGCAGGACGCGCAAAACGAACCGATCAGCGTCACTGTACGCGATGCCGAGATTACCGAGCGCGTGCGCGAACGCTACGCCAGCGCCGCCGAGCGCGTGCGCACCGGAGCCGGTTGTTGCGGCGCCGATACCAGCGCGAGAGCTGATTGCTGTGGCGCTGGCGCCAGCGCAGGTGGCGCCAATGTGACGGAGGGCATCTACACCGCCGATGAGATAGGCGAGCTACCGGAAGAAGCGGTGCTGGCCTCGCTCGGCTGCGGCAATCCTACCGCGCTGATAGACCTGCACGCAGGCGAAACGGTTCTCGACCTCGGCTCCGGCGGCGGCATAGACGTATTACTCAGCGCGCGGCGGGTCGGGCCGGCTGGCTTCGCCTTCGGGCTGGATATGACCGACGAGATGCTGGCGCTGGCGCAGGAGAATAAAGTAAAAGCTGGAGCGACCAATGTTGCCTTCCTCAAGGGCAGGATCGAAGATATTCCGCTACCAGCCAACTCGGTAGATGTCGTCATTAGCAACTGTGTCATCAATCTGGCCGCCGATAAGGGGCAGGTGCTGCGCGAGGCGTTCCGCGTGCTGAAGCCTGGTGGGCGCTTCGCCGTCTCGGATGTCGTAGCGGATGGGCTAGTGCCCGAAGAACTGCGCCACAATATGGAGGCGTGGGTCGGCTGTCTGGCCGGCGCGCTGGATACCGATACCTATACGCGCCTGCTGGCGGACGCCGGGTTCAGCGATATCAGCATCACCATCACCCGCCGCTATACCGCAGCAGAGGCAGGGCTGGATACGCTCACCTTGCCGGACGGCTGGGAAGCGGGTGATGGCAAGCTGGCCAGCGCCTTCGTCCGTGCAACGAAGCCAGGAGATTTATAGACGAGTGGGAAATAGGAAAAGCGCGACAAGCGCCATAAGTGTCACGGTAATGATTGGGGATATTTGGAGCATCAGGGCAAAAGCAGGCAGTCTTTTCAGCCGGCTTGATGCGCCCGGTGTCCGTCGCACCGAACGCGCAATAATGAACCCAACTACAGAGAGCAGTACACTTGCCGCCAGAAGAGCCGCCGAAAGTATGGGGTACGTTTGCATGAACGTCCACACCGGCGGCTTCCACGGCGGTGCTTGGGGCGTTCCGTTAGCCGAGCAGGCATAACATCCGCATAGGCCGTTACATGTGCCGAAGATGCTATCGGGATATCCTTCGACCGCATTGAGCGCAAAGACCAGGACGGCAATGATACCCAGAACCATACCGCCGCAGGTACGGGTGAGATCAAGCGGTCCCGGCGGAGTAGGCTCCATAGATCACCTCGACAATCATACGAAGAAGAGAGAACAAAAACATAGAAACGGTGTTTGGAACAAATTATATCATTCTCCACTATTGGTGGCCCATATCCTGTACTCCTCACCTCTAGAGTTGGGCATACTGGCAAAAGGGAAGCATGGGATATCTCTCCCAATGCGGCGCCTTGTGTCCCATTCTGCGCGTCTGCTGCGTTTCACTTGATAGAGCAACTACGCTCGATCAGCCATCAAGTACCGGCTAAAACACATGGGAGTGGTTTTCCTATCTCATGTAGCAGAGATGCGCAAAAATACGATAGATGCTTCGAATAGGCCGAATGGATAGAGGGGGGCAAGGCGTGGGCATGCAGACGCGGCAGACCCGGCCCGCAGAGCGAAATGCGGGCGAGAGAGGGCGCGCTCGTGGTAGTGGGTATCCGACGACATATCCCACGCGGATACCGCCGGAGCGACGAACACGCCAGGCTGTGCGCCACCGTTTGCCGCGCTGGCAGCGCGCGCTGCTCTCCGCTGGCCTGGTGCTGGGCGTCGTTCTCATCGGTATCAGCGCGGGCATGCTCATCAGCCAGCGCCTCGGTATGACGCAACAGGTAGGCGTCACCAGCAGCCCAGTGAGCGGCCAGGGAGCAAAAGCGCCGTTTGCCGGCACACCAACGGCGGCGCATCAGGTGAGCGGCGCATTGACCGGCTGCCAGATACTTCCACAGCAGCCGCGTATGCTGTCTGTGCAAGCGATAGACCATCCGCTTTCCCCTGGCAGGCGGCTGCTCCCCAATGGCCATGCCATCGGCTGCGAAGTGGCCAACTTGTGGGTTCCACAGCCAGACGGTGGCAACCCGAATCTACCAGGGCGGGTAATCCTGGTAAATGTGACGCAGGAATGGCTCTGGGCGTATCAGGACGGGCAACTGGTCTTCGCCACGCCGGTGACAACCGCCATGCCCGAACTCTGGACGCCGCGCGGCATCTTCCATATTTTGAGCAAGACGACTGACACGTTGTTTAGTTCGCCCTGGCCGCCCGGTTCACCCTATTATTATTCTCCGGTGCATGTTGACTATGCGATGTATTTCCGCGCAGTGGACTTCTTCATCCACGACGCGCCCTGGCGCCATTACTTCGGCCCCGGCACCGATGTGCCCCATGTGGACCCCGACGGCACGCAGGAGATTGGCAGCCACGGCTGTGTTGAAGTGACCTACGGCGCCGGGCAGTGGCTCTACCAGTGGGCCGGCGTCGGCACCACCATTGACATCACTGATATTTAATACCAGCATAAGCGCATGGACATTTTCATCTATCATCCCGATATCCTGGCGCGCTACCCGCAGGTTGCGGGCGGCGTGATGCTGGCGCAGGGTGTCACGAACGGGCCGACCCCGGCTCCGTTGCTAGCGCTGTATCAGGCGGAGCAGCAGCAGGTAGGGCAGCGTCTTGGCGACACACCGCTCAGTCAGGTCGAGTCGCTGGCAGCATGGCGGCGGGTGTTTCGTGGCTTCGGAGTGGACCCGACACAATATCGCAGCGCCGCCGAAGCCCTTCTCCGCCGCCTGACCAAAAAAGGCGACATTCCCAGCATCAACCTGCTGGTGGATACCGGCAATCTCGTGAGCATCCGCTATGCGTTGCCAGTGGCCGTGTTCGATAGACACGCTGTGCAGAGAACGGTGACGGTGCATTTCGCAGACGGCAGCGAACGTTACAGCGAACTGGGCGCCAGCGAAGAGGAGCATCCGCAGCCTGGCGAGGTGGTGTTTTCCGATGAAAACAAACAGGTGATTGCGCGGCGATGGTGCTGGCGACAGAGCGCATCCAGCGCCGCCATCGCGGAGACGCGCGACTGCCTCATCACCGTTGAGGCGCACCATGACACAGGCCGCCAGGATGTCGAGGCGGCGCTACGCGATCTGCGCGCGCTGCTGCACGACTATGCCGGTGGAACCACGACCTCAACCATCCTGGATGCCAGCCACCCGACATTTTCCTATCCTCCCACAGGCTGACCAGCCGCCTTCCTGAGATGCTCCCTCTGCAACGGCTGGACAACAGCCTAGAAATTATCATATTATCCTCATCATCTTATTGGTAAGGGTGATCTTCCGGCGTCGTGGATGCTGGAACCTGGCTGTATGGAACAATGAAGAAGCTATGCGCTATACTGCTGCACACAAAGAGGAGACGCACCGGCGCATCCTGAGCGAAGCGTCGCGGGCGTTCCGTGCCGAGGGCATCAGCAATGTCGGTGTGGCGGATGTGATGCAACGGCTCGGCCTGACGCATGGCGGCTTCTACGGCCATTTCACCGGCAAAGAACACCTCGTGGAGGAGGTCTGCTCACCGGATGCGGCGCTGCCAGAGATGGAGCGCCTCTTTGCGATGGAGAGCGCGGACGACCTCGCTACGTTCATCCGGCGCTACCTTGCTCCACATCACCGCGATGAGCCGGGGAGCGGGTGTTATCTGCCATCGCTGGCGAGCGAAGTGGCGCGTTCCTCGCCCGCCACGCGCCACGCCTACACCGCGACATTCTTGCGCGTCGCCAATCAGGTGGCGGCGTATATGCCCGGCGAGAGCGCAGAGGTGCGGCTTGATGCGGCACTTGTCCTGCTCACCGGCATGGCAGGCGCCGTCGCTGTTGCGCGCGCCGTCGCGGACCCGGAATTGAGCGACCGGCTGTTGCGCCAGAGCCGCGCATTTTACCTGCGCGCGTTTGGCCTGGGGACCGAGACCGAAGAAGCTGATAGTGTTGAAGAGTAAAAGAGCAAACGGAGGAAAATGCGATGAAGCGCCGCGTAGTGGTGACTGGTCTTGGCCTGGTGACGCCGGTTGGCAATGATGTCAATTCCACGTGGGAGGCGCTGGCTGCCGGGCGTTCCGGCATCGCGCCGATCACCGCTTTCGATACCAGCGACTACCCCGTCAGATTCGCTGGTGAAGTGAAAGAATTCGACGCCCGCCAGTATCTCGACCACAAGGAAGCGCGCCGCAACGATCCCTTCGTTCACTTTGCGATGGCAGCCGCGCGGCAGGCGCTGAACGACGCGGCCTTCACCGTGACGGAAGAGAACGCCGACCGCGTAGGTGTCATCATCGGCTCCGGCGTCGGCGGGTTGCACACGCTGCATGACCAGTTCCGCGTTCTCCATGAGCAGGGGCCGTCGCGTATCAGCCCGTTCTTCGTCACCATGTATATCAGCGATATGGCGGCGGGCATCGTCTCCATGCAAACCGGCGCGCGTGGGCCAAACTTTGCCACGGTCTCCGCCTGCGCCACCGGCGCCAACGCGATTGGCGAGGCGGCTGAGATGATTCGCTATGGTCGCGCAGACGCCATGATAGCCGGTGGCACGGAGTGTGGCATCACCCCTATCGCAATGGCAGCCTTCGCCAAGATGCAGGCGCTCTCACGCCGCAACGACGAACCCGAACGCGCCAGCCGTCCCTTCGACGCCGAACGCGACGGCTTCGTGATGGGCGAGGGCGCAGGCGTCCTGCTGCTCGAAGAAGAAGAGTCCGCCCGCAAGCGTGGCGCGCATATCTACGCCGAACTGGCCGGCTACGGCGCGACCGCCGATGCGCACCATATCACCGCTCCCGCCCCCGGCGGCGCAGGTCTGGCGCGAGCGATCAGCGTGGCGCTGAAATCTGGCAGCATCGAGCCGCAGGAGGTGGACTACATCAACGCGCACGGCACCTCCACCCATGAGAACGACGGCAACGAAACCGCCGCTATCAAGACGGTTTTCGGCGAGCATGCGTATAAACTCGCCGTCAGTTCCACCAAGTCTATGATTGGGCATACCTTCGGCGCGGCAGGAGCCATCGAGGCGGCGGTCACAGTGCTGACGATGGAGCGCGGCCTCATCACGCCAACCATCAACTATGAGCATCCAGACCCCGCCTGCGACCTCGACTATGTGCCGAACACTGCCCGCGAGGCCAGCGTACAGGTGGCGCTCTCCAACTCGATGGGCTTCGGTGGGCACAACGCCGTGCTGGCGTTCCGCCGCTATCGGGAATAAGCCGACTATTGCGGCATGGCGAAGGAGCCGAGCGTCATGCCGCCATCCACCACCAGCACCGCGCCGGTGGTGAAGTCCGAGGCTGGCGAGGCGAGATACAGCGCGGCTCCGGCGATTTCGTCCGGCTTGCCGATGCGCCCCAGCGGCGTCGCGCGCTCGACGGACTGGCGAATCACCGGCGTCTGATGCAACACCTGGGCAAATCGTGTCTCGATCAGCCCCGGCGCGATGGCGTTCACCTGGATATTGTCCGGCCCAAGCTCCTGCGCCAGCGATTTGGTCAACTGGATCAGCGCCGCTTTGAGCGCGCCATAGACGCCCTGTGCCACGCCCGGCTGGATGCCCGCCACCGACGCCATGTTGATGATCTTGCCGCTGCGGCGCGCCCGCATCCCCGGCACAACCAGCCGGCAGAGCCGCACCGCGCTGAGCAGATTCGTCTCCACCATCTTCAGCCACATACCGTCATCGGCATCCAGCAGCGGCCCGAAGTGTACATTGGTGGCGGCATTGTTCACCAGAATAGCTATTGGTCCGAAAGCGGCTTCGACCGCCGGAACCAGGGCCTCAATGTCCGGCGCTTTGCTCACGTTCGCCGCGAAGCCCTGCGCCTCCGCGCCGCCTGCGCGTAGCTGCGCCGCCGCCGCCTGCACCTCTTCTTCGTGGCGCGCCGCCAGCGCCACCCGCGCGCCCGCCTCGGCCAGCGCCGCGCCGATGGCCAGCCCAATCCCGCGTGAGCCGCCAGTAACGAGCGCCACGCGCCCGCTCAGATCAAAAGCATCAGTTGATGGCATGCTGAAGTCCCGCCTTTCTCTCTGTTTGTATTGTCTACCGCACCGCTATCAGTCCGCTATTGGCACATAGCGTATCATGAAATGAGATCAGCAGACCGCGAAGACGAAGACAGAAAGCGAGAATACGAACGCATGGTGCAGGTGATTCGAGGTGAGCGCATCGGGCGGCAGGGGAAGCTGATGGTAGGCTGCGTGGCGGTCGTCTTCGATGAGGCGCGCGAACGGGTATTGCTGACGCGCCGCACCGACAACGGGCGCTGGTGCCTGCCGGGCGGGCAGATGGAGCCAGGCGAGAGCGCCGAGGAATGTTGCCTGCGCGAACTCTGGGAGGAGACCGGGCTGCGCGGGCGGGTGCTACGGCTGATCGGCCTCTACTCTGACCCGGATATGCTGCTGGCGTATCCCGATGGCAACCGCTTTCACCTCGTCTCGCTCAGCTTCGAGGTTGAGCGGCTGGAGGGCGACCTGGCGTTGAGCAACGAGACGACGGCTTTCGGTTACTTCACGCCGGATGAGATGGCCGCGCTGGATATCATGGAACACCACCGCAGCCGCCTCGCCGATGCTTTCGCCAACCAGCCGGCAGCCTTTGTGCGCTAGGCGAAACGTAGCGATGCCGCCCGTTTGCGCGCTTTTCAGCCCCTCCCTAGCCTCGCATAAAGTTCTGGAACTCTGTGATGTCGAAATAGATGGTGAGTGCCGCGATTTTTTCATCCACGACCTTCCAGACCTCGGCGTCATCCTGGTGCAACGTCGCTCCTTTTGGCGAAACATACTCATAGCTGACAACCGCACAGGCGTTGGCTCCCTCGACGATGAGTTGCTTCACCTGGACGTTTGCCACCGCATGAAGAAACGGCGTGAATGACTGGATGAAGGCGTCTCTGCCTTCCGCGTGCAGCCGGTTGCTAGCATCGGCAAAGACGACATCATCAGCCAGGTGGTCCTGCCAGGTGTCGTTCTTCTGCGCCAGCCCATCATAAAAGTGTCGGATGATATCGCTGACAGCCATAAGGTTCCCTCTCTTGTCTCTTTGCATCTGCGGTTACGGTCAGTTGCGGTCAGGCGAACATGTTCGCCCATTCACGGATGGTCCAGCTTTCCATCATGCCGTTCAGATAAAACGGATCGCCATGCACGTAGTTCTCGGCAACTTCACGTGACGTAGCAATAGCCATCGTACTCAATGGTTCATCGTTCTTATCCAGGAACGCGCCCGCCATGAGGATGACACCCTGGGCATGCAATTCTTTGGACCGCTGTATATGCGCAGCAATCTCATCGGGTGCCTTTGCTCTGGCCTCCGCGAACGAGGGATACTTCAGAAAGCACTGGACGACAAAATACGTCCGCTGGTTGGGCAGTTCTGGCATTGGTGGCCGCTCCTTCGCTCGGTGCGGTAGCGTCTCTGCGGCAGGCGCTACCGAAGTGGGTGCAGATTCATGAACCATATTCTGGATGTGGCGCAGGCATATGATACACTACCAATCTCTCGTGGCGCCATCTTCTCCAAGCCTCTGGAAGCTCAGACGCACAGGACTATTTCGCGCGCCCATTGAGAACCTGTTTACCATGCAGCACCGGCGGCGGTGACGTTCGTTGCTGAGTACACTCACCAATTGCACAAATCAGCAGTATTTCAGTATCCTCTGGCGCGGATCAAAAGTGTGAAAGAGACCACACCCTGTCCCCGCTACATGCCTTCATACGATAGCAAGGTGTAACAGCCCTGCGGACACGAGCGCTACGGATAGCGGCCAGGGAGTTCACTGAAACGGAGTGGTCATGTCTCACGCTTCCATGTATCAGTCGCCAGAGGCGGTCGCCTTCGGGCAACGCCTCAATCACCTCCAAGGGCCACTCTTTGGCTTCGTGCAGGGGATGATTGGCGATCAGGAGCAAGCGCGCGACATCGTTCAGGATGTTTTCGTTGATGCCTGGCGCCTTGCCAGTCGTGGCGCGCCGCCGTTTACACGCGAGAATGATGAGCCGGGAGCGCGCCGATGGCTCTTCCATGCTGCGTATTGGCGGGCAGCCTCGGTGGCCCGCCGCGCCCGCGTAATTCGCTGGGAACCGCTGGATACATCCGAGGCTTCTGTTCACGAGCCGTATGTCGAGCAGCATCCTTTCGAGGACCGTGTCATCGAAGGGGTGGCGCTGCGACAGGCACTGGCCACGCTCTCCGCCGAAGACGCTGCGTGCATCTTACTCAGTGTCGTGCAGGTCATGCACTCTAGTGAGATTGCCCAGGTGCTCGGCATCAGCGCTGAGGCCGCCAAGAAGCGGGTCACACGCGCGAAACAGCGGCTCCGAGCCGCCTATCTTGCACAGGAAGCCCGCACAATGGAGGAGCACGCGCAATGAGTACTGCATCCCCAAGATATCCAGTGCCGGGGCCGGACTGCGCTGATATAGGGCCGCTCCTGCCGCTCTTGCATAGCACTGAGCTTGATGCCGAGGAGACGCGACGTGTCCAGCAACATGTTGAGTCATGCGCCTGGTGCCAGCACCAGCTCGCGCTCTATGACGCGCTGGACGGAACGCTTCGCCAGAGCTTCGGCGGACCAAACATCCCGTTTCTCTCTCTGGAGGAAATTATGCGCGATACAAACCAGACTGATACCGCCCCCTCGTGGGTCGTAGAACCACTAACACCGCCAACTACTCAACGACGCCGCCCTGGCCGCTTCTCAGGACTCGCAGCAGTCGCCGCTGCCATCCTTGTCATCGCTTTCGCCGGCGTCGTCTTCGCCCAACGCGGTGCGTTTCTTGGCCGGGGTGTATCCCCCAGTTCTACAGCGCACACCGCCAAGACCGCCTCCCCCGCTTCGCCGGTTGCCTCGCCACCACCTGCCGGGACGAACCTCTATTACGGCACTAACGGTAGCACTGGTGGATTGTACGCGCTCCACAGCAGCGACGGCTCGGCGGAGTGGCAGATCACAGGTCCCAACTTTGAAATCGCGCCAGTGGTAGTGAATGGTATTGTCTATGCAGTCTCGGCTGACAATGTCCTCTACGCGATACGCGCGCCAGCACAGGGCGGCACGACGGGCAACATACTCTGGCATGTCGCATTGGTGCGCCCTGGCGCAGCCCTGCTGGTCACGGATGGGCAATCGCTCTACATCGGATTCAGCGTTACGCCCACTGAGTCTACCAATGCACATGGATTCATAGATGCCTATAGCCTGAGCGGCCAACACCTCTGGGCTTATGGCTACGATAGCGGCGATTCTGCCTCCTGCGCGATGAGTACGCTCCCTGGCGAAATGACCGCAGCGAACGGCTTTGTCTACGCTAGCTCCAACTGCCTGCGGGAGTTGGTAGTGGCATTGCACTCCAGCAATGGCTCCCCTGCTTTTACGATCAACTCCACCCTTTCTCCTGGCACCTCCATTGCCGCCGGAGAGGGTCTGACTGTCGCAGGCAACGTGCTCTACGCCAGCAGCGCAGTGAGTGGTTCTGGCTCGCTCTGCGCGTTCAACGCAGGCCAGGGCGGGCAGTACTGGTGCCGGCACCTTTCGGGGCAAGACATCGAAATGACGACCAGCGCGCCGGTGGTTGAGAACGGAGTCGTGTTAGTCACTACCGATCTGGATATCTATGCGCTGCGAGTCGCCGATGGCACGCAGCTCTGGTCGAAGCATATTGGGCAATTGCTGGGGCGTCCGGCGGGAAGCAATGGCGTGGTCTACGTGGCAGGCGGTGACCGCGTACTTCATGCGCTGCGAGTCGCCGATGGCATGCAGCTCTGGCAGTACGCGATGGCGGGGAACGGCTCCGATCCTGTCGTTGCGGGCGGCGCCGTCTACCTGAACAGCTATCTGGATGGAACCGGCTACATCCTTACCGCGCTCCGGACGAGCGACGGATCGCGGCTCTGGAAGCAAACAATTGTGACGACGGGCGCAACCATTCCAGTCGCTGGCTGATTTGCTCAACAAAAACGTGTGGGGGTAAGCAATTGAGTTTGCCCCCGCACGTTCTCACTATTCATCGGTGAGATGATTTCTAGGACTATCTAGGACTATCCAGGACTATCCAGGACTATTTCGCACGCCCATAGGTATACAATACATCCAGGCTAGACTTACACGTTCCTCTTTCGTTTCTGGTGCCATTTCACGCATCTTTAGCGATATCCATATAACAAGCAATCTGATGGCATTGGAGAGGCGTTGGTGAGCAGACGGCACGTATCCGGCGCAGGAAATTGCTGAGATTGGCGAGCCAGCTTACTCGTTTGGTCCTAGTAGTTGTACACAATACGCTATACTTCTATAAACAGCAGAGTATAATAGCGACGGGGGTACAAAGCGGCGCAGGGAGCGCATTCCGCAAAAATACGGATACGCAGGCCAACATATCGGCCTGCGCATATCCGTATGTGCGATGCACGCTCTCTGCGATTACTTGCTAGTAGATTCGCTCTCCGCGCTGCTGTTTGGCCGGCGATGCGCACGCTGTCCGCCGATGCGCCCGATGCGCGAGTAGTGTTCGGTGCCCAGCCGTTGTTTGGTAGACTGCCCACCGCGTCTGCCAATTTCCGTATAGAAGGCTGATCCGTGGCGCTCGCGTACCGTCGAGCCACCCTTCGAGCCGATCTTGCTGTAGAAATCGCGCCCATATTTGTCGCGGGCAGCGGTGCCGCCACGTTTGGCGGCATCGGTGCCGGGGCGTGGGCCGGGTTTCTTGCGCTGGGGCGTCTCCGGCGTTTCCACCGCAGCGAGCGGCTTTTGCTCATCGCTGAGCCGTGCCTTTGTTCGAGGCATGGAAGTGGGTTCCTTTCTCTCACAACCGTCAGGATAACGAGTTCTCATCAGGAGTTCTCGTTGGAAGCGATTTCGTACGGCTGTCACCCATAACAACGCAGGCGATGGAGATGTTGTTGAGCTGGAAATGTCTGAAATGTCGGAAAATCATCAACGGTGGACAGGTCATCTAGACAGGTTCGTCTGGGGCCAGGAATCAGGAATAACGCATGACTGATGGACAGGATCGCTTCTTTGGCGCGCAGGAGGCCGCGCGCTTCCTCGGTATTCATCGCTCGACGCTTCACGCCGCCATCCAGAAGCGCCTCTTGATTCCAGATAGCTGGACTCCTGGCGGGCATGCGCGTTTTCGCCGCGACACGCTGGAGGCCTTTCGGGATCGGATGGTCTTCAGCGCCGCCACCGGCGAAGAGGGAGTGGTTGCGCCTGTGCGCACGCTGGGCACTATCGCTCGCCTCGTCATCGAAGGGCGCGACCTCGCAGACGTTGGCGCTGCCGCCATCGCAGGCATCCGGCATGCGTTGCCACAGATTGATCTCTGTGGCATGTTTCGTCTCGCGCCGACACCGCAAGACCGCTTTACGCTGAAGAGTGTGGCGCATTATGGCATCGAGCGCGACGTGATGGAAAGCTTCAGGCGCCTGCGCACCACCTTCAAGTTCGCCACTACGATGGCGCTGCGCACGCTCGAACCAGAGGTCTGCAACGACACCGCCAGCCATCCAATACACACTGGCACCGCTCGCATTGCGCGTATCTGGCCGATTGGCTCCTATGCCGTCGTGCCGATTGTCGCTGGCAGCGAGGGATTGGGCGTTCTCATCTGCGTCAATCATCAGCCGCGCCACTTCAGCGCGGGTGATCTGGCGTTTCTGCAAGGGATTGCCACTATCCTGGCGCTGGCGCTCGCCGGTTCCCAGGAGCAGCGGCGGCGTCTCACCAGCGTTGCCACCTCGCGCGCGCTCATACAGGAGGCGCAGACGCTCCACATGATGCGCGCAGCCCACACACAACTCCGCACCTGGAACGAGGCACCGAGCGACAGCGCGCATGAGCCAGATGATGCGGACCCGTTCTCACCGGCGCAGGCGGCGCGCACAATGGCTGACGTATTCCTGCGTGAGAGCGGCGCGGCACAGCTTGCCATCCTACACTTTCCCGTTGACCTGCCCACCAATGACCCACAACTGCGGCTGCTGGCGGCGCGGGCGCTGGCTGGCGAGGCGCTGGTCAGCGAGCAATGGTGTGAAGGGTCCACTGTCTATACCGGCATCGCCATCAGTGTGCCGCTGGCCCAGCAGGATCAACAGGACCGGGTGGGCGCCATCGTCGCCGTCTGGGCGGAGAGCCGCCCCAATCCGGAGCAAGACGAGGCGCTGCTGCTCGCCTTCGCCAGCGCGTATCTGCTGGCTATCGGAGACCTCACCCCCTACCCCCTCTCCCATGAGGAGAGGGGCCGCTAGGCGAACAGTCGTGGCGAGGGGTGGCAGGTTCGTCAGGGCGAAGGGGTGGCTGATAGATACATCCGCCTACCTTACAGATGCTTACACGCCAGCGTTTGCCGCTGGACTTCTGAGCGGCGTAGAGTAGAGAGTGAGGACATACGCAGACCTGCGCTCGTGATAGCACCCATTCGGCGTGAGATATGGTAATTGAGGTTCGCTTGTCATGCAGGAGATTGACCACCCACAGCATATTGTGATTGCAGGCGCGGGCATCGCTGGGGCGAGCGCCGTCGAGCTGCTGCGCCGCGAAGGATACAGCGGTCGCATCACGCTGGTGGGCGAAGAGCCGGAGCTACCATACGAACGGCCACCGCTCTCCAAAGGCTATCTTCAGGGCGCGACGCCCGAAGAAAAGGTCTTTCTGCGCCGGGAGCAGGACTACGCCGAATGGGAGGTGGAGCTACGGTTAGGCACGCGCGCAACGGGGCTGGATACCACGGCGCGACGCCTGACACTGGCGAGCTGCGAAACGCTGCCCTATGACCGGCTTTTGATTGCCACCGGCGGGCATGCGCTGCGGCTACCCATTCCTGGCGCGCAACTCGATGGCATTGCCTATCTGCGCACGCTGGCGGATGCGCGGGCGCTTGCCGCTCGTGTGCGCGCCGTGCAGGAGCGCGGCGGGCGGATCGTGGTCGCCGGCGCGGGCTTCATCGGCGCGGAGGTGGCTGCATCGTGCCGCATGCTGGGGCTTGATGTAACGGTGATAGAGCCGTTGCCACAGCCATTGGTACGTGTGCTGGGCGAGCAGATTGGCGCGTGGTGCGCAGCGGTGCATCGCGCGCATGGGGTGACGCTGCGGCTGGGCGAGGGAGTTGCGGCGTTCGGCGGGCAGCATCACGTCGAGGAAGTGGTGACAACCAGCGGCGCGCGCATCCCCTGCGATCTGGCGATTGTCGGCGTGGGGATGCGCCCAGCGACCGACTGGCTGCGCGGCTCCGGCGTGGCAATCAATGATGGCGTGCTGGTGGACCAGTTCTGCCAGACCAACGCGCTGGGGGTCTACGCGGCGGGCGATGTGGCGCGCTGGCCGTATACGCAGGCGGGTCTGCCACAGCCGGAGATGGTGCGCTTAGAACACTTTGACAACGGGCTGCGCCAGGGCGAGGCGGCAGCGCGCAATCTACTGGGCAAACAGGTTCCCTATACGCCGGTGCCGTATTTCTGGTCCGATCAATATGATTTGGTGCTGCAATATGTCGGCTACGCGCCCGGTTGGGATCAACTGGTGCTGCGCGGCCAGCCAGAGAGCGGTTCATTCGCGGCGTTCTATCTGGCGGAGGGACGGATACGCGCGGCGTTGGGCGTCAACCGCGTGCGCGAACTGGCGGCGCTGAAGAAACTCATCGGCGTGGCTGCGGATGCGGCGCAACTGGCCGACGAAAGCGTCAACCTGCGGACGCTGGTAAGCCCCCACCCCTAACCCCTCCCCCGTGCGCGGGAGAGGGGAACCAGAGAGCGGCAGGCGAACGGTCGCGGCTGGATGGCGTGCCGCCGCAAAACCTGCCTGCGCAGGTTCGGAGCAGACATGCCTGTGCCTCTCTGCCTGTCTCCAGTCCGCGTCGGCGGACTTCGCGGCCAACGGCCATCCAGGCGCGATCTTTAGTCGCTGGCACTGTATGCTGGATTCAACCACCGGCCCCATCGGGAGCCGTCAACCTCGCCAAGATATCGCGTTCGTGCGTGCCGAAGACATCGTGGTTTTCGCCAGGATAGAAGGTCGCATGGCAGCCGGGAATCGTCGCCGCCAGCGAGCGGCCCATCGCACATGGCGCCAGGGTGTCAGCCTCGCCATGCCACACATACACCTCCGCGCTGATATCTTTCAGTGAAAAGCCCCAACCGTGCATATCTAGCCAGTTATCCCAGGCGTGTCCACGCCCACCTTGCCGACTTTCTTCAACAATGCTCTCACGTACTACTGGTGGAATGGTGAAGTTCTGGGGCGGAGTCCATTTCAAGCCATATTTTCGTCTGCACGTTGCAATATACTGCTCATCTGGATATCTATGGGCCATCCAGGCGCTAAGGCGATCAAGTGGTGCGCGGACGAATAATGGCACATAGCGCCCCGCAAAAAACGAGATGCGATTGCGCAGCGGAATCTCAGCCAGGATGCGTGACATACGCAGTGGACGCCAGGGCGCAATGCTGCTGACGATTCCCACGCGTGTCAGCCGTTCGGGAATCTTGTAGGCGCAGGCGGCAGCATAGACACCGCCACCGGAGACGCCCACCACGGCGAAGCGCGCGATGCCCAGGGAATCCGCCAGCTCGACAACATCATCCGGCCAGTCCAGGATGCGACGCCTGCGTTTGCCCTTCGCCTTGAAGTCCGAGAGGCCATAGCCGGGGCGCTCCGGCGTGATGAGGCGGATGTGCAACTCTTTCGCCAGTTCATCGCTCAGCGCCAGGTCCAGCCGTGAGCCTGGTGTGCCATGAAAGAAGAAGAGCGGCGCGCCAGCGGGATCGCCGAAATCGAGATAGCCGAGCCAGCGCCCATCACGCAGCCGCAACCGCTGGTCGGGTATCGTGCGTTTGGCATATGGTCGCGTACTCTGCACAGCTTCGGCATAAGAAGATTCGGATGGATTCAGACGCACCGCTTCCTGATAAGCAGCCAGCGCCTCGTCATACCGCTTCAATTGGAAGAGTGCACCACCTTTATTGCTCCATAGTTCTGCCTTGTCAGCCGCTAGTTCTATGGCGCGTTCATAAGATGAGAGGGCTTCTTCGTAGCGTTCCAATTGATAGAGCGCGGACCCTTTATTGAGCCAGGTGCCCCAGTATTCAGGATTGCGCGCAATATATTCTTCATATGCAGCCGCTGCTTCTTCATAACGCTTGAGGTCCCAGAGTACAAGGCCCTTGTCGTACCAGAAGTCAGCTTGGTCGGGGTTCGCTTCGAGCGCGCGCTCGCAGACGCTCAGCACCTCATCATAGCGTTTGAGTGTGCGGAGCAACGTTATCCAGGTCTTCCACATGTCAACATTATGTGGAGCAAGTTTCGTAGCCTGCTCGAAAGCTGCTGATGCTTCGTCATACCGTTTGAGGTTCGCCAGTGTGCTGCCTTTGGCGCACCATGCGGATGCGCTAGGATTCAATTCGATCCATGACTCACAGCTAGTCAGAGCTTCCTCATAACGTTTCAATTCATTGTTGAGCAAGCCGCTCTTCTGATACCACGTATCCGCATTGTCTGGTTTAAGTGCAAGCGCCTGGTCATAGGAAGCGAGCGCTTCTTCGTAGCGTTTCAGAAAGCGCAGGGTGACGCCTTTGAAATGCCACATCCATATGTTTGAGGAGTCGAGTTCAATGGCGCGCTCATAGGCGGGCAATGCTTCATTGTAGCGTTTCAAGCGATAGAGCGCCGCCGCACGCTGCATTGCTGCATCAAAATATTTGGGAGCAAGCGTGTATGCTCGCTCGAAGCAGTCCAACGCCTCCTCATCGCGCTTCAGTGCGCGGAACGCCATACCCTTTTCATACCAGATAGTTTTGTTATTAGGCTTGAGTGAGAGAGCATGGTCATAGGCAGTCAATGCTTCCTCATATTGATGAAATCCCTTGAATAAATCGGCTTTGTCTGCCCATAGGTCTGCGTCGTCTGGATGTATATCAAGCGCCCTATCTATAAAAGGCACAGCTTCACTGTAGTGACCCATCTGGCGCAGTGACCAAGCTTTCCCTAACAATGCCTCTTCAGAGTTCGCATCTAATTCGAGAGCATGATCGTAGGAGACAAGGGATTCCTCATAGCGAGAGAGCAGTGAAAGCGCATGCCCTTTTTTGCACCAACCGACAACCGTGCCAGGAGCTAGTGTATGCACCTGCTCAAAGCACACTAAGGCCTCTTCTGGACGATTCATATTCAGTAGTGTGAGGCCCTTTTCACTCCATGCGTTTATTTCTGATGGAGCAAGCGCAATAGCTTTATCGAATGCGGTTAGTGATTCATCATAACGCTCCAAATTTCTGAGGATGAGACCCAGATTATACCTGGGTCTGCCAGTGTCAGGAGTCAGAGAAATAGCCTTTTCAATAGCGTCCAACGCTTGTTCATTGTGTCCCACATCCATGAGCGCGACAGCCAGATTGTTCCATCCAAAAGCATCGTCTGGTTCCAGCGCGAGAGCCTGCTCAGCAGCAATCAGGGCTTCCTCATAGCGGCCCAACGCGCCGAGAGCAAGCCCTTTATTTCCCCAGTAACCTGCGCTCTTTTCGTCCAAAGCGATGGCTCGATCCAAGTACATGAGTGCGTCCTCGTAATGCTCCTGGAAACAGAATGCCAGCCCTTTAGCGTTCCAGGCACGCGCATCGTTTGGGTCGAGCGCGATAGCTTGCTCGGCAGCGGCAAGGGCGTCATCGGCGCGTTTCAGACCATTCAGACAGCGCGCTTTCTCGCGCCAGGCGGCGGCGTTCTGTGGATCGCTGGCGAGGAGACGCTCGAAGACTGCCAGCGCCTCCTCATAGCGTTCCTGCTCGTAGAGCGCGAGGCCAGCCTCCAGGCTATCCGCTGCCAGATGGTCCGGCTGCCGTCCATCCGATTCCATAGCAGCCTCCGCGCTGGCTCCGGTGGTTGATTCGTCAATGCGTTGCTCCATGCCTGCCCTGCCCTCATGTTTTCTGTCGCCGCCAGTGCCAACGATTCCTCGCAGTGCTGGAAAACACTCACACGCATACCAACTATACTGCATACGCGCAACAAGCCAGCAGGTAGCAGAGCGAGGATGAGTACGCAGCCAGTTTCAGGAGAGCGCAGCCGTATCGGCGTTCAAGAGCGCCTCGATGTCTGCGATGGCCTGCGTGTTGTCCCGGAACTGGATGGCGTGGATGCCGAGGGCGCGGGCGGCGGCGACGTTCGTCTCCACATCATCCAGGAAGATCATCTCCTCCGGCTGCACGCCCAGGCGCTCGCAGGCCAGCGTGAAGATGCGTGGGTCTGGCTTGGCGACCCCTTCTTCGTGCGAATAGATGATGAGTTCAGCCATCTCCGAAAAGTGAAAACGCTCCTCTTCTGCGCGACGCGCGCCGATGAAGCTGTTGCTGATGATCGCCGTCCGGCAGTGGGAGTGCAAACCGGCGAAATAGGCGATCAGTTCGTCATTGGGGTTGCCCATATACACATCCCAGAAGTCGCGCAGGAACGCCGCCATCTGCGCCTCATCCATCCCTGTCACCTGGCGCACGCCCTCCTGCCATTCCTCTTCTGTACAGGTGCCGATGCTGCCGTCCTTGCCCTCGCTGGCGAGCCGCGCCTCCAGTTCCTCCAGCCGCGCGTCCAACTCCCCCGGTGCCAGATGCAGCCGCGCCTCCCACGTCGCCATCATCGGCGCAAAGAGGCGCGTTGGATCGCCACCGCCAGGGATGACTTCCAGGATGCCACCGATATCAAAGACCACCACACGAATCGCCATGCCAGCGTCCCCTTCCAGAACATAAGCAGCATATCACCTGTTCTCTGAACACGTATCGCCAGCGGATATATTGTCTATAGATATATCCGCTGGCGATATAGTAGTCGCTGGCAATATGCTTTGTCAAGACGCTGGAATGCTGGCCGTATGCTATTGGCGGGTCGCTACGCCTGGTTATGATTGGTCGGTCCAGGGCGACCAGCCGCGATCCGCAGGCAGGCCGGCCTGCGCCAATAGCGCAACGGTGCTGGCGAAGTCTGGCCGCACGCGATTGCCGAAGAGCCGGTCATCGCCGGTATAGACCTGCACCCAGTACCAGCCGTCCATGTGTTTCACCACGGCCAGCGTCGAACCCGCCCAGATAAAGGCTGCCGCCGAGAACGGCGCTTTGACGAGCATCTCCAGGCTGGTCGCGTTTGCTGTGTTCACCATATGACTCCACCCTTCTGAAAGGTTCGCACTCTCTGCCGGCTGCTGCGCATATCATGACCACTGGCAGATGATTCATGATAGACACATCGCCCGACAGCCGCAAGTTGTTTTGGCACTATCGTATCACTACTGTCCAGTATCTACGATGGTGGAGATATGTTCGTCCTTCTATCGGTTTATAGATGCTTGCGCCAGTTGGCGGCACCATATTCGTTGAGCCAGAAGTCATTGACCACCTCGAAGCTGTGATCGTCACGGCTCTGCCAGCGCAGCATCCCCATGACGCCTGGTGTGAGCAATCGTCGCCGCTGCTGGTTATCCTCCCAATTGAGGTCAGCCATGCGGCACGACAGGGTGATCCCGTTGGCATCCAGGTGTTGTTCAAATGGTTGTTCGGTATGCCCATAGAAGTGATACGCAGGCGTGTAGATATCGAGCATGAGCCGTATCTCTTCGAGTCCGGCGCCTGGATACACGGCGTCTCGTGGCGCGTCATGCGTCAGCAAAATATCTATCTTTGTGTCATCGCCCATGTCATAGAGGCGCTCTACTTCATACTGCTGGGCGTATTTGGGCTTTTTCTGGTTGGTTTCCCCGATAGGAACGCCGATACGTCCGATGCCCACCAGGCTGATGCTGGCGGTTCCTGCTTCCACGGTATACGGCACGCCGGTCTTGAGGCAATAGATGCGCTGATAGGCATCTATTGGAAACAGCGGCGCATCGGTCTGCGCTTCGAGCGCGTCGAGCCAGGCGTGATCTTCGTGGTTCCCACGCACAAAGATCAGCGGGCAGGTCGTTGCGCTCAACGCCCGTTCAACCGCTGGCCGGCGCGAGGTGAAGTCATCGAGGAAGCCCAACTCTGTGGGGTCCGCCTGCGCATGGCGAATCGTCGCGCGGTCGAGCCGTTCGCGCGCTGGATAGGCGCCCAGGTCGCCCGCCTGCAAGATCACGTCAATTCGCTGCTGCGTCTCCTGCTCCCAGCGGGCGCAGAGGAGAAAGCAGAGTAAAATGCGGCCATGCAGGTCGGCAAATACAGCGATATTCACGGACACTTCCAGTCTTGAGACGGCAGATTGGCAGATAGCGTATGAATCATACCAATAACAATCAGCATTATTCAGTGTACTGCGCATTATGCCGCACTGACAGCAAGATTTCCACATCAAGAGGGGCATATTCATAGCATGGGTAGGTGATTGATGGAAACCGAGGCCGGATACGTGATATAGTTCCTATGTGGGTTTACCCCACTACAGGCGATGAGGCTCGCCATCAACCGCTCCGCTTTTTTCGGCGGCGCTGATAGCTTCTACTCCGAACTGCTTGTTCCGTTCGTCGCTGCGGCCCATATGTGGGCGCTGGCGGGTGAATGGAATGGTCCAGATCGCTGTAGAGGCATTTTTGTTGTCTTTTTGCCATTCGTTCGCTTGCTACTTGGCGAACACTGGCGCTCAATTATGCCTCGAAGGGATCACCTGCGAGGGAGTTTTTGTGGTGATGATGCGTAGGTTGTTGCTTGTGTTTGCCGGCGGCTTCTGTGGAACGCTGGCGCGGTATCTGCTTTCGGCGCCGTTGCTGGCCCTGGCGCCCATCTGGTTTCCTGGCGTACAGGCTGGCATCCCCTATGATATTTTCCTCATCAATTGCAGCGGCGCGCTGGCGCTGGGGCTGCTCTCTGGATTGGCGGAGGGCAGCGCGGCGATATCGCCGGAGCTACGCCTGACCTTTGGCACGGGTTTCCTGGGAGCGTATACGACACTGAGTACCTTCGCCTATGGCGGCGAGCAACTGCTCTCATCCGGCGCAACGCTGCCCGGCACGCTCTACCTCGGCGGCACGCTGGCGCTGGGGATTGCGTGCGCGTGGCTGGGCTATGCGCTGGCGCCGCAGGCGTTGCGTCTCGCCTCCGGCATGCCCGCGTGGCAGGCGCGCCGCCTCTATCTGGAACGCCTCACTCGCGCCGAACGCCGCCGCCTGCGTGACGCAATGGCGCGATTTGCCGCGCAGGCAGAACGAGATGAGCAGGCGATGCGGGACGATGACAATGATTCCGGTGTCGTCCTGAGCGACGAGGAACGCTGAAGACAAGGAGGGAGGTGATGCCTCCATTGTGGTTGGCGCTGGCGGTGGGATTCGCTGGCGCGCTGGGCGCGGTCGCCCGCTATGGTCTGGCGGAGTGGGTGGCGTTGCGCTGGCGGCAGGTGTTTCCGCTGGCGACTTTCATCATCAATATCAGCGGCGCATTTGCGTTGGGGTTGCTCTATACCGTTGGCACGGCGCATATCTTGATTGCGTCAACGCCAGTGGCGCATGGAACTGCTGTCTCCGCCACCTGGAAGATGTGGCGAATTGTGCTGGGCACCGGCTTCCTCGGTGGCTATACCACCTTCAGCACGCTCAGCTTCGAGACGACGGCGCTGGCACGGCGTGGGCGCACCGCCGCCGCATGGCTGAACGCGCTCGGCACGCTGGCGGCGAGCCTGCTAGCCGTCGCCGCCGGCATCGCGCTGGGCAACGCGCTCTAACGCCCCTATTCTTCTCTTTGGCTTGCAATCCCTCAGTCGGGATGATGAGCGTTCTGACCGGGCCATACATCATCTGGAAGGCGACGCCACTCGTGTTCCAATCCCTCAATCGGGATGATGAGCGTTCTGACGTTGCTTGTGCCGGCGCGCCTCTTCCTGCGCTTGCAGGGTTCCAATCCCTCAGTCGGGATGATGAGCGTTCTGACTCGTCATGCTCGTTTCTCCGTTGCTTCATAGCGGCGTTCCAATCCCTCAGTCGGGATGATGAGCGTTCTGACATGAGATCGCGGCATTGTGCAACGAGCGTGGCTGGCTGTTCCAATCCCTCAGTCGGGATGATGAGCGTTCTGACCGCATGCTGCGTGGCAAGGCTTGCGGTCGCGTAAGTTGTTCCAATCCCTCAGTCGGGATGATGAGCGTTCTGACGCGGCGGTACCACGTCTGGTGACTGGCGCACCTTCCACGTTCCAATCCCTCAGTCGGGATGATGAGCGTTCTGACTCTACGCGCATGGCTGGCCTGTGCATGTCGAGGAGTGTTCCAATCCCTCAGTCGGGATGATGAGCGTTCTGACGGCATCAGCGATGCAGACAATTACCCAGATGAACTTGTTCCAATCCCTCAGTCGGGATGATGAGCGTTCTGACAATACCTCATGACAGCAACAAAACATGGCTTTGGGCGTTCCAATCCCTCAGTCGGGATGATGAGCGTTCTGACCTTCTCTATGCTCTCAACACAGACACAGGGCATGGATGTTCCAATCCCTCAGTCGGGATGATGAGCGTTCTGACCAAACCCATCATTTGCCGCAAAGAACTGGCTTGTATGCGTTCCAATCCCTCAGTCGGGATGATGAGCGTTCTGACTCAAAATGCGGGTGACGAGCGGGACCGCGACGGCAGACCTGTTCCAATCCCTCAGTCGGGATGATGAGCGTTCTGACTAGGCGTGCCATTGATGCTGCTCTGCGTATAGTAGAGTTCCAATCCCTCAGTCGGGATGATGAGCGTTCTGACGGGCAACCAACCCCCCACGTAGCAGCGGCAATGGCGGTTCCAATCCCTCAGTCGGGATGATGAGCGTTCTGACGATGGCTCCGACGGCGTGTGCTTCTCAGATTTGCGCGTTCCAATCCCTCAGTCGGGATGATGAGCGTTCTGACCTTGACGCGCCCCACGATGCGATAGCGATAGTAGTGTTCCAATCCCTCAGTCGGGATGATGAGCGTTCTGACAGCACGGCTTTGGCACCCCTGCGGAGGTGCAGAAATGTTCCAATCCCTCAGTCGGGATGATGAGCGTTCTGACGGGCGCTCTGGGTGTATACCGATCCGCAGACGCCGCGTGTTCCAATCCCTCAGTCGGGATGATGAGCGTTCTGACTTCGTCTGCGAGTACGATCTGGCGCTAGGCTACTCGGTTCCAATCCCTCAGTCGGGATGATGAGCGTTCTGACCGAACACACCAGAAACCAGATAGCCCACTCGAATGGTTCCAATCCCTCAGTCGGGATGATGAGCGTTCTGACGAGATGTTTTGCCTTGCCCGCGTTACGCCAGAAAAGTTCCAATCCCTCAGTCGGGATGATGAGCGTTCTGACGCCGCAACACGACGAGCAAGCATCCGTCGGTGCTGGGTTCCAATCCCTCAGTCGGGATGATGAGCGTTCTGACAAAGGGAAACCCGTCGTGGCAAACAAAACCGTAGCTGTTCCAATCCCTCAGTCGGGATGATGAGCGTTCTGACTCATTCAGTTTTCCCTCCACATGTCCGGATCGCCGGCGTTCCAATCCCTCAGTCGGGATGATGAGCGTTCTGACGCGGCTCCGGCAGCAATGTCACGCTCTCTGAGTCGTTCCAATCCCTCAGTCGGGATGATGAGCGTTCTGACGTGAAGTGGAGACGCTGGCGCGCATGTTCCCTGAAGTTCCAATCCCTCAGTCGGGATGATGAGCGTTCTGACTGCGTGCTGGATGGTTGTACCGGCTTTGCGCGGCGTTCCAATCCCTCAGTCGGGATGATGAGCGTTCTGACGCAGCAGGCACATCTGCGCGAGATGCTCAACCAGCTCGTCGTTCCAATCCCTCAGTCGGGATGATGAGCGTTCTGACAGCGCCGATAGTGCGCGCGTCGTGGCAACGGTGCGGTTCCAATCCCTCAGTCGGGATGATGAGCGTTCTGACTTGCCCTATTTTCGCTCTCAGCAAATTCTCAGGAAAGTTCCAATCCCTCAGTCGGGATGATGAGCGTTCTGACCGACCAATCAAAGAGGAATGACATAGGAGTATTCCAGTTCCAATCCCTCAGTCGGGATGATGAGCGTTCTGACGACAAAGAAGATTGAGATTGATCGGGCGGAGTTGGAGTTCCAATCCCTCAGTCGGGATGATGAGCGTTCTGACTACACCTGCTGAAGCTATCACTATCGTACCATCACTGTGTTCCAATCCCTCAGTCGGGATGATGAGCGTTCTGACGCCGGTAGCGAACCGGCGTCAAAGAAGTAGGCGGAGTTCCAATCCCTCAGTCGGGATGATGAGCGTTCTGACGCAAGACGCGATTTTCTTTGCCGGCTCTTTGTGCGTGTTCCAATCCCTCAGTCGGGATGATGAGCGTTCTGACCCTCCGTAGGGCAGGCGCCCTATCTCATCACTGGCGTTCCAATCCCTCAGTCGGGATGATGAGCGTTCTGACTGCCCATATGCGCAAAGCGCAGCCGCCAGATTCGCCGCTGTTCCAATCCCTCAGTCGGGATGATGAGCGTTCTGACGGAAATGGCGGTGAAACATGACACGCACCGTCAATAGTTCCAATCCCTCAGTCGGGATGATGAGCGTTCTGACTAATTCAGAGTTACGTTACGGTAAATATGTGCGTTCGTTCCAATCCCTCAGTCGGGATGATGAGCGTTCTGACTCCACATCGCCGTCCTCATCGGCCAGTTGTGCGCTGTTCCAATCCCTCAGTCGGGATGATGAGCGTTCTGACGACGCCGGAAAGTAGACTTGAACGCATCAGATCACGGTTCCAATCCCTCAGTCGGGATGATGAGCGTTCTGACCACCTGTTCAGCCCGGAGGTGCATTGACATGACCCTGTTCCAATCCCTCAGTCGGGATGATGAGCGTTCTGACCCTGGACGAGCAGCGAGACAAGGAGGCGCAATCATGAGTTCCAATCCCTCAGTCGGGATGATGAGCGTTCTGACGGAAGATGCGAACCGGCCTGTGACGCTGGCTGCCTTGGTTCCAATCCCTCAGTCGGGATGATGAGCGTTCTGACGCTGGCGCTCGCGGAAGTAGAAAACCAGCCGGTTCCCGGCAGCGTTTGCGAGCGGGTCACGCCAAACCACTCAGAAGTCACCGGCAACGCTCCTTTCTAGCATACCACATCCTGCAAGCCCTCATCATCATCCCCGAATTCAAGCCGGTCCGCAGGCCGGGAGCGGTTCCGCGAGCGGGTACAGGGGTTCTGACCAGTGCTGCGCCGCTCGCGGCTCTCATCCCCTGATATCACGCTGATGTATGGAGGGAATGGGACCATTCGCCAGGGCGATGAGGCATCACACATGTTATACTCAGAGGACGCATGAGCGCCTGCGCATAGCACATTCATCATCTCGCCAACAAGCGAACCTGATGAGCCTGGCACACAGCAGGCAAAAGACAATTGACAATCCAGCAGTGGCGCATCTACTATTGTGTTCATCTATCATCGCTTGATTTGATCCTGTGATTTGATCCTGGCGCGTAGCGAGGCGACAACCATCCTATCGCGCTGTTCAATAAACCGAACCGTCCACCACTGTAGTGTGTGTTCTTCGTATAGCTCGTATGGCTCGTGTGATCGGATGATCTCGTGATCGGGTGATGTGGCAGCAGGCAAAGAGTGGTTGGTGGGGAGTGACAACGTATGGGGAACGGCTATCGCGGCTCGGATTCGCAGTTTCCACAATTTCAGACCAATCAGGGCAATCAGGCTAATCGTGCGAGCAATGGCTCGGGGAGTATGCCAGAGTTCGCGCAGTCGTCGCCACGAGCAGACTCCCCAGCAATGGCGTTTCCCGCCATCTCGCCGGTAACACCGCCTGCGCTGATAACCTCAGCGCCCCCAACGGACGCCGTGACGGTTGTGCGCGGCCACGACCGCGCACGCAGGCAACGCCTGGTGCGGTTACTGGCGCTCGGCGTCGGCGGCCTTTCGCTGGTGTTGTTGCCCAGCGTCTTCATACCCACCTTTGATGGCATCTCCTGCATCGCTCTGCTGATTGCCCTTGCCGGTTCGCTCGCCGCCTATTTCGTCAACCGGCTGGGGCGCGTGGGCGAGGCCGGCTATCTGCTGTTGGGTGGCGGCACGCTGGGCATCGCCTGGGTGATCGCCGGGCGCGCCATGCAGCAAGGGCTAACCACCACTGACCTGCGTCTCTACGACTTCTTTGTGCTGCCCATCGTCCTCTCCGGCGTGATCTCCAATCGCCGCACGCCGATCCTGCTGGGCATTCTCACTGCCAGCTTCACCATCGTCTCGCTGTTTCTCCTGCCACATACCGCCGGGTTACAACGCTATTGGGACGGACTGGACCCACAGACGATAGGGTCGGTCTATGATGTGATTGCGATTCCGGTGGTCATCCAGGGATTGACGGCGGTGGCGGCGTGGCTGGGGGCAGATAGCGTGCGCCGCTCGCTACTCAGCGCCACCCGCGCAGATGAGCTGACGCTGGCGAACGAGCGCATTCTGGCGCAGGCCGCCGCGCTGGAACGCCACCAGCGGCAACTCCAGGATGGCATCGCGCATATACAGGAAGTGCATACAGCCTTTGCACGCGGCAACTTTGATGTGCGCGCGCAGATCGCTGACCAGCAATTGCAACCGCTGGCGCTCAGCCTGAATGTCTTGCTGATGCACATGCAACGCCTGCTACGTGAGCAAGGCCAGCGTGTGCGTATCGAAATTGCCGCGCATGAGTTGAGCAATGCGCTGCGGCACATGCGCGCCGGTGGCCCGTATATCCCGCCAGCCTATAGCGGAACAGCATTTGACGATGTGCTGTTGGAACTGGCGGCATGGTTCCAGCAATCCGCGCCGCCCGCCGCTGGGCGCCCGCCGTCCCCAGATCGCGCGCGGTTCACCGGCGACCATCCACGCCAGGCCACGCCACCACAGCAACCATATCCCGGACGTGGCGGATCATCCCCCAGTTCGCCGTACAGTTCGCCATCCAGCCCCTCACCAGACTGGCCGGACCTGACCCCGCCGTCATAGAAGTTCGCGGCAGTGAACTGCCAGCGTATGTTTGATGATCGCGGCAGTAAACTGCCGGCGCATGCGACTGCTGGACTGAAGTCCTTTTCAGGCGCCATTCAGGCCGGGCTTTAGCCCATAGTACCGTGCGCCGGCTTTTCAAAGCCGCGAGCCATCTATCATCCCGTGCGCCGGCAGTTCACCGCCGTGCTGCTTGTCTCACCTCTTTCGCCGTCTTGCCAGCAAGTATGACCGGATTTTCACGCGAGCAGCAGAAAAGAGCAGTAGCTCGCACTATCCTATCCCACGCAGCCAGCGCATCCGTCTGTTGCTCATACACCGCAAGCGCAGTGAGCAGCTAGCAGCCAGGAAGAGTCCATGTTGTCATCAACCATGCCAACCATGCCAGCAGCGCCAATAGTGGCAACGTTGCCAGTAACGCCAGAGTCTCAACATGACCGCGAGAGCGCCTATCGCATGGGCACTGTCGCCTCCTATGCGCTGGCGGTTGAGCGCGTGATCCAGGCGATGCGCGCACAGCTAGCGGAGCCGTTGTCGCTCGAAGAGATGGCAGAGATTGCCTGCCTGAGTCCGTTCCACTTCAATCGCGTCTTCCGCTCGATCACCAACATCCCACCCGGCGAATTTCTGGCGGTGCAGCGCCTGGACGCGGCCAAACGGCTGCTCCTGACCACATCGCTGAGCGTCACCGATGTCTGTTTCGAGCTGGGCTATACCAGCCTCGGCACGTTTACCACCCGTTTCAAGCAACTGGCTGGCATGTCGCCCCTTCAGTTGCGCCAGCTTGCCGGTGTACTGGCGTTCACCACGGTGAATCCGCGCTACGCCGGGTATCCTGGCGCACAACGCCTGACTTTCCTTCGTGACGGCGGTGTGTATGGAGTGCGTGGCAGCATCACCGCGCCCGGTCCCTTGAGCGGCCTGATCTTCATCGGTCTCTTTCCCAGGCCAATTCCGCAGGGCCGTCCACTGGCCTGTACTGTGCTTCCCGCGCCTGGCGCTTTTCATATCCATCCAGTCCCCGATGGACGCTATTACCTTTTCGCCGCCGCGCTGCCACAATCGCAACGCGCCCTCGCCTATCTGGTACCCACCAGCGGGCTGCTCGTGGCGAAATACAGCCATCCGGTGATCGTGCAGGGTGGTCGAGCGCATGGTGCGGTAGCGCTTGCGCTACGCCCGCCACAAGTGACAGACCCGCCGGTGCTGGCGCTGCCGCCGCTGCTGGCGACTCCCATCGCCGTGACTATGAGAGATATGAGCCTGCTTTCCTGAGCATGTCCTCTGGCGCAAGATAGAAGAAGCGACTGCGCCCGCAGTGGGGTAGTATGGCTGGATAACAACATGGGGAGGCAGAGAACCGCCCGGCTAGCAATCTGCACGGCAATCCGGCTGGCACACATCTGGCTGGGCGAGATAGTTCTCCGCAGAGAAAATAGAGAAAGAGGAATAGCGTATGCCAACCGTCACATCGCGCGATGGCACCACCATCGCCTATGAGCAATCCGGCGCAGGACCGGCGCTCATCCTGGTAGACGGCGCGATGTGCTACCGCGCGTTCGGTCCGATGAGAGGGCTGGCCGCGCTGCTAGCGCCGCACTTCACCGTCTTCGCCTACGACCGGCGCGGACGCGGCGAGAGCGGCGACACCGCACCCTATGCCGTTGAACGCGAGGTGGAAGATATTGAGGCGCTGATTGACGCAGCAGGCGGCACAGCGTGTATCTTTGGCATGTCTTCCGGCGCGGTGCTGGCGTTCGATGCCGCGCGCCTGCTCCCTGACAAAATCACAAAGCTGGCGGGATATGAGGCGCCACTCATCGCCGGTGACAACGCACCGCCGCGACCGGAGGACTACGTGGAGCAACAGACCAAGCTGCTCTCTGAAGGGCGGCGTGGTGATATGGTCGAACTCTTTATGAAACTGGTAGGCACGCCCGCCGGAGCCATCGCTGGCATGCGCCAGTCGCCGGTCTGGCCGCAGTTCGAGGCAATCGCGCCGACGCTCATCTACGACGGCACGATCATGGGCGACAACTCCGTGCCGACCGCGCAGTTGGCCGCTATCCGGGTTCCGGCGCTGGTGATGGCTGGCGGCGCCAGTCCCGAATGGATGCGTACCACCGCCTATGCCATTGCAGATGCCATCCCTGGCGCAGAGTATCGTGTGCTGGCAGGGCAGACGCATGAAGTTGCGGCGGACGTGCTTGCGCCCACGCTCGCCGCGTTCTTCGCTGGTTGAGCCTGGTATTCGATTCACCCCTCTCCTCGCGGGAGAGGGGCCGGGGGTGAGGTCTCTCAGGCGTTGCCGAAGAAGACCGCCGCCAGGAACACCAGCGCGCCGCCGCCGACCACCTGCAACATGGATAATCCCCAATTGGTGCCAAAGAAACGGTGCCGTATGGCGGCGATGATGACCAATTCTACGGCGACGACGATATAGGCGAGCAAGAGCGCCGTATGCACGTTGGAGACCAGGAAGGGCAGTGTATGCCCTGCGCCGCCGATAAATGTCATGACGCCGGTGATGCCGCCGCGCAGCCAGGGATTGCCCCGCCCGGTCAGCGAACCATCGTCCGAAAGCGCCTCTGAGAAGGCCATGCTGATGCCCGCGCCGGTGGCGGCGGCCATGCCGATCAGAAACGCCTTGAAAGGCACGCCGGTGGCGAAGGCGGCGGCAAAGATCGGCGCCAGCGTGGAGACGGAGCCATCCATCAGACCAGCCAGGCCCGGCTGAACGATACGCAAGACAAAGCTGCGCGATTGCTCTTCATCCATTGTAGAGGTAGAGGGACTGATGCGCCGCCCAGCAGCAGGCATCCCCAGGAGCGTCAGAAGCAGGGCCGCCGCCGTCCGGCGGTTGTTGCGTGGCGCTTGCACCTTCATCGCGCAATACTCCTTGTATCTGAGGTCAACCGCTCGCCATGCTCTTCTTTCAGCGTCGCCAGTGCGGCGCGGCAGGCCGGGCAGAAGCCATAATACTGTTCTGTTCTCATCAGGATGGAATAACCGGCAATCTCCTGCGGAGCAGGCGCCGGTTGGGCATGATACTCGTCGTCTGGCACATCAATCACCGAGTGACAGCGCAGGCAGATCAACTCGGCGTGGCCGGAGGTATCGGGATCGAAGTGGATATGGCCGTCGCCGGTATCGAAACGGCGCACGTCTCCCCACTCCACCAGTTCGTTGAGGACGGTGTAGAGCGTCGTCAGCGAAAGACGCGGCAACACCGCCCGCAGCCGCTCATAGAGCGCCTCGGCGGTTGGATGGGTTTTATCGTTGCGTAGCGCCTGCCAGATCAAGACGCGCTGCGAGGTGACTTTGCCACCCTGCGCGCGTACACTCTCCGCAAGCTCTTCGACAGTTCTCATAACCATTGCTCTTTCGTAATGATTTCAATTACGCAATTATTGTAGCGTATCTGGCGAGGCATGTCAAGGGGACAAGAGGACAAAGGGGATGTGTGGCGTCGCTCACTGAAACATGCGCTGCCGGTATGATAAAATCGCAGCACGAAGCAGTGATTCGACAGAAAAGCTATGATAGTTTACGTGACTACAGGCGTATCTCAGGCGTATGGGGACGGCGCTGCAAGCAGGAGGATGACGGGTATGTCAGTTGTATCGCAAAAGGCTAGCTCGCAGGCGACCGGCCATAATACTGCGAATCCTGCGGAGCGCCAGGCCAGCATCTTGCGGATTCATCCACTCTGGGCGATTGGCATTGCCCTTGCCGCCATTGTCATCATTGTGCTGGCTATCGGCGGTTATTTTCTCGGCTGGAACTGGACGGGCTTCAAGGGCAATACCTTCTGGGACTGGATGAGCCTGCTGATTACGCCGGTGACTATCGCCGTTGTCTCCATCCTCTTCAGCGTGCAGCAGAGCCGGCAAAGCATGGCGGAGAATGCGCGCATGCAGCAGGAGGCGACATTGGAGGCGTATTTCGAGCATATCACGCATCTCCTGCTGGATGGGCATTTGCTGGAGACGCCGCCGGAGAGTCCGGTGCGCGCCGTCGCCCGCGCCCGCACGATGGCGACCTTGCAGCAGGTGAGCCAGGAACACCGCGCCACCATTCTGCGCTTCCTCGATGAATCGGGGCTGACCGGCGGCGACACGCCAGTCCTCGATCTGCGCAGCGCCAACCTGGATGGCCCGGCGGCTGAGCTGGCGTAACTGGTCCTCCCCCGGCCCCTCTCTGGCGGTGGTCGCTTGGAGTGACAGCCGAATTAGTGAGCGGCGGTGTCATGCGCAAACACACGGTGGAAGACGGCGACGGGCAGGCTGCTGAAGGCGGTGCCTGCCGCGATGACGCCACCGATTACCAGCGCCAGCACCAGCAGGATCAGCCCCGTCACCGTCTGGCCGGTGGCGATGGCGAACATCCCCTGATAGATCGTCAACCCAGGCAGCAGCGGCAGGATGCCGGGGAGGGTGTAGAGGCTGGCGGAGGTGCGTTGCAGCCGCGCCGCAATCCGGCTGGCGATGCCGACGGCCAGCGCCGCCAGGAAGGTGGCGATGAAGGGCGATTTGCTGCCACTGAGCTGTATCACCAGCAGATACGTCAGCCAGCCACAGGAGCCGATCAGTCCGGCGGCGATGATGGTGAAGCGGGGAATCTGGCAGGCGACGCCGAAACACATCGAGGCGAAGAGCGCCGCCACCAATTGCCAGAGCAGCGGGCCGCCCGGCATAGCAGTGGTGGCGGAGAGCGTGGAGGCGCCCTGGCGCAGCGTGAGATCGAGCGCGAGTCCGACGCCAGCGGCGACAGCGGCGCCCGTCAGAAAACCCTCCATGCCACGCGCGGCACTGCTGAGTAGATTGCCGGCAATGATATCCTGCGCGCTGGCGACGATGGCGGAGCCGGGCAGCAGCATAAAGAGACTGCCGGCAATCACCACCGTCGTGCGAATGGGAACGCCGGTGTGCGCGACGATCAGCGTCACGGCGGTGATGAGCGCGGCCACCGGCAGGTCTGCGAACAGCGCGGGCACCTCCGGCATTTCGAGGAATTGCTTGAGATAGACCGCAGGCAGGACGATGAGAAACGCCAGCGTCGCCTCCAACGGCTGCGCGCCCAATAGCACCGCCGACGCCGCGCTGGTTCCCGCCCAGGCGAGCGGACGCAGCCAGTGCGGATAGCTGCGCGGATGCGTGGCAAGCGCTTCGATCTCCGCCTGCGCCGCTGCCAGGTTCAGCTTGCCATCTTCCAATCGCCCGATGAGGGAGAAGATGGCGGCGACCATTGTATAGTTGAGTGTGCGCCGCCGCACCCGCTGCATGATGGTGATGGGATAGGCGAGATCGGAATGATTCAGCGACACCGCCAGCGAGGTCAGCGTGACATTCGCCTGGCAGGAGGGCAGCCCATAGGCGCTGGCGACGCGCTCCATCGAGGTCTCCACCTGCTCCGTCTCCGCGCCGTTGACGAGCAAAAGATTGCCAGCCTGCAACGCCAGCGTCAGGATGGTTCTGGTGGTAAAAACGTCCATTGCGTCGCCGTTCTCTCGTCTCTCTGCCATTGCTCATACTTGCTCGCTCATCAGCAGGACAACCACATAACACCATGATACGAAGCGCATCTGCAAGATATGGGCGAACAATCGCTGAGAATTGGCGCATTCTCTGCTGTATGTCTCGCTGTCCCCTGCGGTTGGCGGTCGGGACGGGCGCGGCCTGCGTGCGCTATGATACAGGTGATACAGGCATTGCTAGGGATGGCGTTGTGGTGAGAGTGAGGCACAAACGGCCTATGGAACAAATGGAACAACAAGAACAGCGCCAAGAACAGCGCATCGAAGCTGAGCCGCAGTCACCGGACCAACCGGCAGAGCTTCAACAGCAGCCGGAATCGTCAGCGCCAACCAACGGGTCAGCGACCACATCTACATCGCATTCAACGCAAGAGGAGGCAGCGGCGGCGACCACGCCAGTCCATAACGGCATTGGCGCGATGCGTGCGGTGACGATCTCACGCCTGTATGGCAGCGGCGGCGGTGAAATCGGCGCGCGGCTGGCGAAGCGGCTGGACTGGCAACTGGTGGACCATGAAATTGTGGCGCAGGTGGCGCAGAAGATGGGCATTACCGTGCAGGAAGCCGATGCGCGCGACGAACGCGCAGAGAGTTTTCTCTCGCGCATGCTAAGTACGATGCAACTGACCAGCGGCGCGCTACCCAACCCAACGCCGCTGGTGGTACCGCTGGGAGAACTACAGGCGGCCTATCATCAGGCGCTCTGCTCGACGGTGGAGGCGGCGGCGGAACAGGGGCATGTCGTCATCATCGGGCGCGGCTCACAGGTGGTGCTGGCGAACCGGCGCGATGTGCTGCATGTGCGCATCATCGCGCCACTCGAAGATCGTATCGCGTATGTTGCCCGTCGTGAGGGCGTCAACGAGACAGAGGCCGCCGCACGCATCAAGCTTAAGGACAAGGATCGCTTGTATTATCTGCGCGCGCAATATCACCAGCAGGCGGACGATCCACTGCTCTATGACCTCATCATCAATACGGCGGTGCTGGACCTGGATAGCGCCGTCGAGGTGATCGTTGCGGCGCTGGAAGCCAAATCACACCGGCTGGGCGTGCCGGAGAGCGCGCTCGGCCCCGCCGCCGGTCAGCCGCGCTACCCCGGTCGGCCCGAGGACCTGCGCCCGCCCTATACCAACGGCGAGGCGAAGTGAAGAGACCTCTCTACAACGCACAGCGAAAATACTCGTATTGACGGTAGGTTTGCGCAAGCCATGTTCATGGGCAGACGAGAGCGAGGCGGCGACGATGGATACTCCAGCGCCAGATGATACTGGCAACAGCAATCCAACGCTTCTCGTCTCCTCGCGCTATGGCACGCTCTGGCTGCTGGACGCCGCAACCGGCGCGGTGCGCTGGCGGCTGGTGAACGGTTGCCATCCGGGGACGCTGGCGCATGGCGGCGATATGATCTTCTTCACCACCAGCTCAACAGGAATCGTCCGGCGGGATACCAGAACCGCGCCGCTATCACGTGATGAGGCAATCCGCTATCATCATCTCCTCGTCCGACCAGCAGAAGTTCTTGCTTTGCGCGCACAGGATGGCGCTATCGTCTGGCGGCGCGAGGGTTGGCTGCCGCGCAATCAGCATCATAGACCGCCAGACGCGCAGTCTCTCGACGGCGATGTGCTGCTGACCGATGTGACGGATTTCGCGGAAGAAGCAACGGTCGTTTCTGCGCTCGACGCACGAACCGGCGCGGTCCGCTGGAGCCGGAAAAGCCCAACGAGCGAGGAAGGCGACGGTTCGCACGATGCAAGCCGGTTTCTGAGCGCGTCCGCTGGCAGAACATATATCAGCCAACTGAAAGAACGGCGCCTCTACGTACTCGACAGCCAAACCGGAGAACTGGCGTGGAGTTGCGAGCAGCCAGGTGAACTGCTGTGGCTCTCACGCAATGGCACGCACTGCGCCAGTTTCGGCTCCATAGAAAGCGGTCAGGAGTTGATGCTGATGGTGCGCCGCACGGTAGATGGAGTGGTCATAGGGACGCTACCACATCTCCTGCATAACGTTCGCGGTCTGAGCGACGACGGCGCTGTCTATATCACCAGCGGCCCAAGCTGGCAGCCAGGGGTAGATGCCCTGCGCGTGAGCGATGGGGCGCAGCTCTGGCACGCGGACCGGCAGATGTCATCCTATTCCTTGACGATGAATCCAGGCATCTCCCCAGGGCAGCACATCTTCACTGCCAACAACCTGTATTTTGTCCATCTGACACAGCAGAAGAGTCTGGCCGAGGCGCTGGCCTTCGATGCGCAGAGCGGACGGCAACGCTGGCGCTGGCACAGTCCCGCGCACCTGCCGTCGCTGCTGAAGCTCTGGGGTGGTCGCACGCCGCAGGTGATCGCCTTCGCGCTCAGCCAGGGACGCCGCGATCTAGCGCGGTATCGCGGGCGCACGCATGCCTGGGGCAGCGCCATGCGTGAGATAGCACACGGACAGTGGCGTCGTCCAGCCTCGCTGCTCGGCGGCATTTCCGTTGCGGTGGGCCGAGGCGGACCATCCGGCGAAGAATGCCTCTATATCGGCACCAGCATGGGCCTCTTTGCCCTGCGCGCCCGCGACGGCCACCTGCTCTGGCACGCATTGCTGATGATGGAGATCAATGACATCGTGCCTCAATAGGCCAGCGAATGAATGCGCATATGGTAATCGGCGGTTGAAACCGCGCCTGGATGGCTTTCAGCCGCAAAACCTGCCTCCGCAGGTTCGGAGCAGGAACGCCTGCCTCTATGCCGATCTCCAGTCCGCGCAGGCGGACTTCGCGGCGGTACGCTATCCAGGCGCGGATTCATTCGCTGGCTGTTGGGGAGTGAGGTCTACCCCACATCCGGGAACGACGTCACGTCGCTGGCCGGCGGCAACGCGATGGTGACGCCTGTATTGAATGAAGTGAAATCCATCTCGGTGTTCAGCTTCATCGTGCCCAGGTTCGAGAGCGTATCACTCACAGCGATGACCACCTTGACCGGGCGGTAGTTGTCTTTGCGGAAGTAGTAATCCACCGTCGCGTTCAGGTTGCTGGTGGAATTGCTAGCGCCCGTTGCGCCTGTCGTTCCCGTGGCTCCCGTTGCGCCAGGCAAACTCTGGTTAAAGTCTTCCTTTGCCCGCAGATGCCAGACCGCAACGCCGTTGATCGTCTCGCTGCCGACCAGCGTGGCATCCTTCAGTTTGCTATAGTCCATGTACATGGAGGTATCCGCGCCGAAGCTGCCGAGCGCGCCATACGAGATTTTATACCACTTGTCGCCGGAGTTCCCAAACAACGCGCTCAGCCCGGACATCTTGAGATAGCCGGTCGAGGTGGCAAAGTCTACGATAACGCTTGTGGTCATGTTCTGTCCTTCGAGGGCCATCGTCATGTCCATCTGCGACCGCCGGGGTTTCAGCGTTTCTTTGCCGGTGGCGTTCGCGGTCTCTTTGATATCTGACGTTCCCAGCGAAGTACTCGATAGCTTGATCTCCATGTTCATTGTCATCGTGAACGTCAGGTCCTGGACCGCCGCGCTGCTCGTGCTGTGGGTGGTGCCACTGAAGTCGAAGACATTGGTTGCGTTGTGCAGGATCTCCGCTGCCGTGGGCACTTTGGCGCTGGTTTGCCCGACGCCGCAGGCCGCCAATGCCAGCAGGCTCAGCAACGCCACTGGCGCAAGCAACGTTGCCAGCCGCCGTGATAGGGTACGCATAATCTACCTGTCTCCTTCCCCTAAATGGGGAGACTATCTGCCGCAGGAGGCGCGGCGCAACCATTCTAGCAGACAGCAGCTAGAATGAAAAGAGACATAGTATCTTTCGAGATATCGGCAAGAAGTAAAGAGCGTGAAGACGAATAAAAGGGGACACGATGCGAGTATTGATCTGGCATGTGGATGCGTTCACGGCGGAGCCAACGGAACGCGGGCGCTCCAAAGTGGCGGATGCGACGCCACAGACGGTGCATATCACGGATGGGCTGGTGGTCTTTGCCGCCGTGGAAAAAGCCGACGAGGCTGACCCGGAGGCCACGGCAGAGCGCGCGACGGAGACTATCATCGAGGTGGCGAAGCAGCTTGGCGCGCACGACATCGTGCTGCACTCCTTCGCGCATCTCTTCGTCGAGCAACTCTCTACCCCAGCCACGGCGCAACACGTCCTCAACCGCACGCAATCGTTACTGGAAGCGCAGGGCTACGCCGTCCAACAGAGCGCCTTCGGTTGGTTCAATAAGCTGGAGCTTCTTGCAAAGGGGCATCCGCTCTCGCGCGTCGCGCGCCAGATATGATTCGCCGCTTTCCATTGCGAGTACCGCTCATTCCTTGTTATACTGGCGGCGCACCGGCCCATTTAAAGCAGCCGGTATTCGTTTATCCACCGGTATTCTCTGCAAAATAGGGGGACTCATATGCTCGCAGGCGAAACAGTCGTCGCGCAGGTGGACCACGGCGCTGCGCCGCCCAACTGGCAGATCACACGCGGACGCCCAGCCTTTCATCTCCAGCAAATCATCCTGGGCGTTGTGGTGGTAGCCATCGGCGTGGTGGGCGCGGTCTTTCTGCTGGCGAATCCCAACCAGGCGTTTTCGTATGGCGCTGGCGGTGAAGCGTCCATGTCCGTCATCAATGGCTGGCGCACAGTAGATTTTGTCGTGCTGGCGATCTTTGCGCTTGCTGGCGCGTACCTCATCGTGCAGCACACCGGCAGCTATGCCAGCGCCAAAAGCGATCTGCTGGTGATGGTGCCGGAAGGATTCGTCATCCGCACGGGTAGGCGCATCCAGACGTATGACTTCGCCACGCTCACCAGCCTGCGCGCCACGCTCTCACGCGGCACATTGATCGTTAACGCCACCCAGGCCAGCGGCGCAAAACTGCGCAGCAGCATTGACGGGCGCTTCGGCAAGGTGAAACCCATCGGGCAGGCGATACTGGCCGCCTACAGCCAGTATCGCGCCGCCACAGTGCGCCCGCAAGGCTAACTGCCAAGTACCACTTTCACCCGGCGCAGCATCTCAATGTGTGCATCAACCGAGGCGAGGCCCGCACCCATCGTATTCACGCTCAGATGGGTCGCGCCCAATGCACGCCAGCGCTCGACGCGCAGCGCCCAATTGGCCTCTGTGCCATGCTCAACCTCAATGCCGCCCTGCGCCTCGATGCCAACCGCCGCGCGTGGGCGTCCCGCTGCCTCTGCGTAGCCGTAGAGACGCGCGATCTGCTGCTGCAACTGGTCGTAGCTGGCGGCGTCGGTCGGGTCCACGTCAACGGGAATCCAGCCGTCCGCCAGCCGCCCCACGCGGCGCAGAACCGCTTCGGCCTGCCCGCCGAGCCAGAGCGGAATCGGGCGCTGCACTGGCAATGGCGGCATTGTCGCATTGTGGATAGTGTGCCAGCGCCCCTCAAACGACACCTGTGGCTTCGTCCACAACTCGCGCAGCACAGCCATCTGCTCCTCAATATGCGCGCCTCGATCCTGGAAATCCGCGCCCATCGCCGTGAACTCGTCCTGATTCCAGCCGACGCCAAGCCCCAGCCGCAGCCGTCCGCCGCTGAGGACATCAACGGTTGCCGCCTGCTTTGCCAGCAGCAGCGTGGGGCGGCTGGGGGCGACGATCACGCCGGTCATCAAGCCAATGCGCTGCGTCCATCCTGCATAGAGACCCAGCAGCACAAGCGGCTCATAGCCGGGATTCTCGGTCAGCACGCTATCGAAAACCACCAGGTGGTCGAATCCCATAGCTTCCGCCGCCTGCACAAAGGCGCGCAGCGCGCCTACATCGCCGCCGATTTCTTCCTGCGGCACGATTACGCCAAACTTCATCACCATCGTCTCCTATCGTCAATTGCCGGAAGTGTTTTCTCTCTCCCTGTGGGGAGCTTACGACCTTCCAGCAAGTGGAGGGTTGCGCGTCTGTCACTTCACGCCGAGGCTGCTGACCAGCAGAAAGACGAAGAGTGAGATGACGGCGAAAGAACTGCGTGTGAGCGAGAAGCGCGGCGCGGGCAGCAGCAGACGCACCAGCGAGACGAGCAACACGACCGCCGCGACAATGAAGGTGATGATCGCCAGCGCGCGACTGGGCCAGATAAACGCGGCGAAGGCGGCGGTATCGAGCGCCACAAAGAGGATGTATTCATAGAAGCGGACAGGACGATCCGCTGGCTCGAATCGCTGTTGCTTGGGTGCGGGTTCCACTGCTGGTGGTCCTTTCGTATGGCGATAATCAAACGTCGCGGCAGTGAACTGCCGGCGCACGGGAAAGAGACTGAAGTCAGGGGACCGCCTACCACGACTTTAGTCGGACTCACGCTTGCTCCGGCTGTTTACAACCGAGAGCGCAGATCATAGACAGCCACGTGCGATGCGCCGCGCCACAAACGGCCCCTCATAAATGAAGCTCGTGTACAGTTGGATGAGCGCCGCCCCGGCATCGAGCATACGCCGGGCATCGTCCCCCGTGAAGATGCCGCCGCAGCCGATGATCGGCAGCCGCTCGCCACATTGCGCGTGCAGGTGGCGCACTACCGCCAGCGCGCGCGCCTGCAATGGGCGACCGCTCAATCCCCCCGCCTCATTACGGAGCGACTCAGACGCAGTTTGCAAGCCATCGCGCGAGATGGTGGTATTGACGGCGATCAGGCCGCTGGCGCCGCGCGCAAGGCATACCTCAACCACTTCATCCAGCGCCGTCTCATCTAAATCAGGCGCGACTTTCACCAACAGTGGCTTCGGCGTGGAACGGTGCGGCGTTTCGGCTGCCGCCAGTTCGCGCAGACGGCTGGTGAGCGCAGCGAGCAGGATATCGAGCCGGTCGCGTTCCTGCAAAGCGCGCAACCCTGGGGTGTTGGGCGAACTGATGTTGATGGCGAAATAGTCACCATAAGGATACAACGCATCGAGCGAGGCCAGATAATCGCCCACCGCCTCATCCAGTGGTGTCACCTTCGATTTGCCCAGGCTCACGCCGACCGGCACAGCGACGCGCGGCATTCGTGCCAGCCGCGCCGCCACGGCCTCCGCGCCATCATTGTTGAAGCCCATGCGATTGATGAGCGCCTCGTCCTGTGGCAACCGGAAGAGGCGTGGCCGGGGATTGCCAGGCTGGGCGTGCTGCGTGACGGTGCCAATCTCCACGAAACCGAAGCCGAGCGCCGCCAGCGCTGGAATTGCGCAGGCGTTCTTGTCAAAGCCTGCGGCCAGCCCCACCGGATGCGGGAAGCGCAACCCAAAGACCTCGCGTGCCGCACTGCTTGGAATCGTGCCAGAGAGCGACGCCGCCAGCGCCAGCGCGCGTGTCAGCGCGGGCGAGCGCGAGATGGTCGCCAGCCCGCCCAGCACGCGCTCATGAATCACTTCGGGGTCGCGCCCGGCGGAGCGAAAGAGCGCGGGACGGATCAGGCGCCGGTAGATCATGCCTGCGTCTCGCTGGCAGTGTGGCCGAAATACTCCCGCACCTGCTGATAGGTCGCGTCGTCTATGCCGCCGGTGGTGTACCAGTGGGTGAGGAGCTGGCTCAGGCGCACGGCGGCATGCAGCGTATACCCGGCGGCGGCGAGTTGCGCGGAGCCACCCTGTTCGCGGTCTACCAGCACGGCGACATCGCGCACAATCAACCCGTTCGCCTCCAATGTATGAATCGCTTCGAGTTTACTTTCGGCATGGCTGACCACATCATCAATCGCCAGCACGGTTTCGCCAGGGGTAAAGAAGCCGTTGATCGTTTCGGCTGAGCCGTGCGTCTTGGCCTCGCGTGGCGTTATCATCGGCACGCGCGTCAGATGCGAGAGGACGGCCACCAGCGGCGTTGCAGCCATCGGGATGCCAGCGTAGCGCGTGAACGCCAGCCCGTGGGCCTCGATTAACTCAGCGAGCGCGGCGACGGCAGCATCTAGCGCATCCGGGTAGGATTGCAACACGCGCAGGTCCACATAGATCGGCGAAAGCGGCGCGTCTGGCTGCGTCTCGTGCAGCTTCAGCCGGAACGCGCCGAACTTCACCGCGTGGCTCGTCAGCAGCGCATCAGCGAATGCGCGCTGTCTCTCGGTCAAGGTCTCCGCTGGCTGGCTCAACTCATTCACTCCTGATGATGTAGAATTGCTCTCGTATTATCGTACCAATATTTTGCCCTGCGCTGTCGCCTGCGTGATAGCGTTCCTGTTCGCGGTAAACATGGTGATGTCTGGAACCGTGACGAAATCGCCATCGTCGGTGATGAGATTGATAAGGCCATTCGCCTTCATGGCTTCGAGCAGAAAGAGATCGTACCCATCCACGCGCTGCGTTTTGAGGCGAGCCATTGCGCTGGTTATTCCAGCTTCGTCTACCACTACATCCACCGGCTTCGACATCCTGGCAACTTGCGTCCAAGCACCTTCAATTTCTGCGACGACGTTTGCTCGGACGTCGGGATAATATGAGCAAGCTCAGCGAATGAAAGAGCGCATCTATAGAGTTGCGCCCTGGCTCTGATGGCCTTGCGTAAATACATCGGATAAGAAGCTATTTGATAGCGTTGAGCGTTATCGCTTGCATGCGCATAGTGCGTCCAATACCAGGCATTAGTGTCTACGAGAAACATATCGCCAGTTTTTGGCTCGTCATGGTTTAGGTCAACCACCAATGCCTGAACTGTGTACTGGACAGTCATCAGTTGTTTTCCGCCCTCTTGTTTATCACCTGAGTGAACGCTTCGCGGAGCTTGGGGTTATCGCGGTATTCTTTCCAATTTTTGATGACGCGCCTCAGCGTACGTTCGGCATCGGGGATCAGGTTGCGTATCTGAAGCAATTCGTCCAGGCGCTCTGGACTAACATCTTCCACGAGCCGTCCAAAAGCTGCGTTGAAGAAGGGTGCAGCGAAGATCTCCATGCCGCAAAAATCCAGTTCGACCGGGCGCCCTTTGATTGGCTCCGGGTGAATAACATCATAGACTTGTTGGCCGTCTTCCAGGGTGATCCTATAGTCACCAATGAGTTCGCTGACTCGCACTTTGAGTTGAGACATCATTGGGCATCCTCCTTAGCGTGCATCTCATTCTACTCTCATGACAACGGCCCCAGCAAGAGGGGCCTATTGCCCACGGATGCGGTTGATTTCCTGGCGGAGACGCTTGGCCTCGCGGCGGGCAGCCTGCGCAAAGTCGAGGCCGTCGGAGGCGTAGAGGATGCTGCGCGAGGCGCTGATGAGCAAACCCGCGCCCTGGCTATCCAATCCGGCGCGCACCGTCGCCTCCAGGTCGCCGCCCTGCGCGCCGATGCCCGGCACCAGCACCGGCAGATCGCCCGCCACCGCGCGCACACGCCGCAGGTCGTCGGGATAGGTCGCGCCGACCACCAGCGCGCAGTTATCGTTCGCGTTCCACTCCTGCGCTACGCGCCGCGCCAGCGCCACATACAGCGGCTCATCGCCAGATCCATCCGGCAGCGAGACACGCATATCTTGGAACTCCGCCGAGCCGGGATTCGAGGTGCGGCAGAGGATGAACATGCCACGGTCGCGCCGCTCCAGGAACGGCGTCAACGCATCGCCGCCGAGATATGGCTGCAAGGTGATAGCGTCCGCGCCGCAAACGTCGAAGGCGGCGCGCGCATATGCCTGCGAAGTGCTGCCGATATCGCCGCGCTTGGCGTCCAGCAGCACTGGCACATCAGGATAGCGTCCGTGGATATAGGCGATGAGGCGGATCAGCGCGCGCAGCCCCGCCGGCCCGTGCGCCTCGAAGAAAGCGGAGTTCGGCTTGTAGGCACAGACCAGATCGGCAGTCGCGTCTATGATAGCCTGGTGGAATGAGACGAGCGCGCCTTCGATGCTGCCGCCGATACGCTCGAGGTCCAGCGAAAGCATACCCGTCTGGCCCGGGCGCATCGAAAGCGGCAGGCGGTCGAGTTCGCCATCCAGCCCCACGCAGAGCAGCGTATCAGCTTCGCGCCAGCGCGCGCGCAGGCGTTGCATAAAGGTCTGTTGTGGCACGATGGTTTTCACGCGACTTACCTCATACGTGTAGAATAGGCGCGTCTTTTTGAGAAGAACGCTGATCGCAATCGCACATGAGCGAATAGAGAGAAATGGGTCCACCAAAGAGTATGACGAAATGCCAGGGAATTAGTCATGATGCGTAGGGTCTTCGCCAGGATGTCCAGAGACTTCGCCGGGACGCGCGGAACGTGGCGCGACCACCGGCAACGCAAGCACTAAATCAAAATCATCGTCGGCGGCGATACGGTTGAATCGCTCGAAACCGCAACCGAGGCAGCGATGAACGATGACATGCTCCCCATTGGGACGTTGGAATGCGCCAATCGGTTGCATCAGCGCGCGACATGCGCTGGCGCGGTCGCCGCTGCGCTCCGCATCCACATGACGTGAATAGAGGCAGAGCGGGCAGTGATTGCGATGATGCCCACCGCTCGGCAATGGCCCGATGAACTGCTTGCAGTGGCCGCACTTGAAGCTCTGCTCCGGCATGTGACCGTGGCCGCGCTGCCAGGGACGCGCAGGCGCCTCATCCAGCGGAAGACGTAGCCGTCGCCCGGCCTGTTGCTGGCGCGCATTGCGACGCAGCGGCTGCCCCACGACAGCACCATGCTCTGCATGCTCCGCGTGCTCCGCATAGACGCCGCGTCCATTGCGAGTAGTCCGATCAGCCTGTCGTTTGCGCGCATTGTTGCGGCGCTGCTCTGAATAATTGCTCACGTTTGCCCGTATCCCGAAATGGTGTATCGAAATCTCCTCTAGTATCGCATACCATACCAAAAGAAGCATAGGGAGATGGTGACATATCAATTCGCCCCCATGTCTTTGCAGCGTAGGCTATTGGAAGGTGTCATAGAGCGCAGGGCAGGGCAAACCGCTGCCCAGCAGGATGCCGCCGTGGCCATCCGCACGCATGCCATAGGGCGGGCAGACAGTAGGCGCGCTGTACATGACGATCAGGTGCGCCGCCGGCTGGTATCCGGCGTCGCCGCTATGCAGCACATCCAGACCATCCACGAAATCCACCGGCCCCAGGACGCTGGTGCTAGGGTGCGGCGCGAAGCCTGAAGATTCGGCATAGATCACCGGCACATTGCGCCCGGTATCACCAACCGCCCAGGCGAACTGGCCGATGAGCGAGCCATCCATCGTTATGCGCCAGGTCACCTTACCATCGCCGCCGGTGGTCGCTTCGATGCTAGAGATGCTATAGGTGTGGCGCGTGCCGTTCGCGCCCGCGCTCCCCGGTGGACCGTTGACGCACGGCCCCTTGCGGCCATCGGCATAGAAGGCGCAATAGAACCAGTTGGCTTGCGTCGTGTCAAACCAGGGGATGTAGTAGCCCGCCTGAATAAAGCTATTGTCGCGCAGGTACGCGCCCACCCAGAAATAATTCGTCGTGTTCGCGCTAACCTGCTGTGGCACGCGCGTTTCGATGGTCGAGCGCGCGCCTATCGCCTGCGCGTCGTCAATATCTGCCGCCAGCCCTACCTGCCAGTATTGCAGCTTTGCCGGAGTGTTCGGGCTGGCAGTGGGATGCGCGCGGGTAGTGGTTGGCGTACTTGCGCCCGATGGAACAAAGGGAACGATGCGATGCAGCGCGCTCCCCACGCCGCCCAGCCCGTGCGCGCCGATATACGCGCTGATCTGCGGCGTCGGCCAGACCAGCAGCGCTACCCAGAGCAGGCAGAAGGCGACGATACGCAACGGCAGACGCAGATCAAAGGTGCGCTGGAAGCGCGGCTGTGGCCTGGGCCGGGCATGCCGCTTGCGGTCCTGCCAGGCGACAGGATTCCAGAGATTTCGCTGCGTGGGCATAGCACCTCATCTCATCTCCCGCTGCCGGGAAGTGGCGTGAATCTGTTGGTTGGCGGCGTGCATCACTCGCTATTCAGTATATTCAGTATACTCGTTACAGGGGCGTAACGCATGCGGCGTGCCGGGATATGGCTGCATGGGAACTGGGCATCGGCTCGGTGATCGCCTCCATTTACCATCCCGACCAGGCGCAGGCTATCCTTCACATTCCAACTGGCTACCGCTGCGATGTTGCGCTCTCCTTCGGCTATCCCGCCAACGCGCAAGACCTCGCCGCCCCCCACGCTCCGGTGGGCGCAAGCCCCTGGATGAACTGGTCCACTGGAACCAGTGGTGAGAATTGCTCGGACAACCTGTTTGAGCTACCAATGCGCAAAGTTAACTTGCGGTGCGCTCATCGGGTACTTGCGTGTGCTGCCGCGCGCACCCGGTGCGATGCTTCCAGGGGGCGCTACGAATATACTGTCTCTGGCTGGTGGAGGAGGGCAAATGTGAACAACGCCCTCCGAACGAAAAGTTAGAAAGATGGAACAAAGCAAATGACCACGCGAACTCTTAGCGTTAAACAGCCGAGCATCTTTTTGCCGGTGGCAATGTCGTTGGTAGCCCTTGCCCTGGTGTTGGGTCGTATTGCGTTCGTTGGTGTAGCTCGTGCGGCTGACGAAGGCGCGATTGCTCATACATGGCAATTGCTCATAGCCGGGCAGATACCCTTCATCGTGTACTTTGCGGTCAAATATTTGCAGCAGCAGCCAAAGCAGGCGCTACTGGTGTTGGCGCTGCAAGTGATGGCGATACTGGCTGCGTGTGCGCCGGTTTTTCTATTGCACTGGTAGTTCCTGCGTTTCGTGCTGTGTGCTGTGGCTCTATCATGCAGTGATCTGGCCCCAGCACAAGCACACCAAGCACAAACGGCAAATAAAAGCAGAAATAGGGGGAGGCGTCATGCAGCAATCATCATCGCTGAAATCGCAGCTTACCCGCCACTGGATGCTGGGAAGCGTGTGCTTTACGCTGCTATTTACCGAAGGCATCACGATAATCTTTGCCGTTATTCCCGCATCATTTCTTCAAACTCTCGGCTACCATCTCTCTATTGCAGATATCGCTTTCACCGTTTTCTTGGGAATACTCGGCGGGATATTCTGGAGCGGGATGATGTATCCTGTTCTCGTTTTGCTACCTTTGGTAAGGAACAAGGTAACAGGCGATCAAGAGTAAACGAGCCTGACCCACGCCACCAACCCCGTTTTTGCTACAATCTGCCAGCGGTTTCGTATGTCTCTTTGATTGCTGGAAAACTACTCTGCAAACGAACAGGAGATAACTCGTGGAAGCTGGCACTGTACTGACGCAGCCGAGGCGCTGTAGCGAATGCGGAAACCCGATGGTGTGGGGAAAACTTCATACAATGGTTGATGCGCGCAGGCCGGGGAGAATTTTCCCCAGCATCCGCGAAGGTGAACACTATGTTACCCGCGCGGACATGCCTCCAAGTATGGGCTTCCCCGTTGTCGTGGCGGTCTGCACGGTCTGTGGACATGTCTCACTCTATGCCGCTGGCGCGGTACAGCAACCTGGTACCTGATACGATATTCCGCCATCTACAACGATGAAGGCCGATGGACAACACCCGCCAGCCTTCATCGTCTCCTCACGCTCCCGCTGATTCTTCGAAAAGTTCACGCACCAACGACGATGACATCATACTGGTTCACGCCGTCCGTATCGTCTTCGGAACTACTCATGATTCCAGCTTTTCGAGGATGTAGTCTACGAAGTCACGGATATGATGTTCGAGCGGCGCATAGTTGCCACCCTGGGCGAACGCCTTCGAGGTGACGCCTTGCTGCGCCAGCTCGCAGACCTCCCAATCCTGCCGGTTGACCAGATCGAGGATGTCTACGGCGTCCATCGGGTCGAAGTCCGGGCTGGCCATCGCGTCGGGATCGAAGAGCCACTCGGAGGTGACGCGCGTTGAAGCCGGCCCCAGCGGTTCCAGCCAGTCAATCGCCACATGATCGCTGAGCAGGTTGAGAAAGACGTTGGGCATGCCAAAGTAACCGGCGTAGCGGCGATGATCCTCCGGCAGCAGACCGGGCAGTGGCGGGCGGCTGGCTTCGCCGGTAATAGTGAAGGCTTCTACATTGTCGGCGAACTCGGTGCCGTCGTTGCCGTCTATCAGACCAGTCTTATACTGCGGTAGCAGCGCGCAAAGTTCCGGGTGCATTGGGCCGCAGTGGTAGCACTCAAGCGTGTTTTCCATGATGAGCTTCCAGTTGGCCTGGACCTCATAGACCATCGTTTTGCCAACGTTGAGGTTGGCGATGCAGTAGCGTTCGATGGCGCCATTGCTGCCAAAATCATGCACACGTGGGTCGTCGAGTTGTTCTCGCAGCGATGGCGGATTGTTGCTGAGATTCAGCCAGATCATGCCCTGCCAGACTTCCAGCGCAACCGGATGGAGACCATACAGCGCACGCTCGAAGTCCGGGCGATTGAGGACGTTCGGCGCGCCGATCAGCCGGCCATCCAGCCCATACGTCCAGGCATGGTAATGGCATTGAATCGAGCCGTTGAGGTGGCCGGAGGCGGCGCTACAGAGACGCGCGCCGCGATGACGGCAGACATTCAGGAACGCTTGCAGTGCGCCTTGCTTGTTGCGGACGACAATGACGCTTTCGCTGGCAATCTGGAGGACGCGATAGTCGCCGGGCTTCGGCAGGCTGTTCGCCACGCCGCCATAGACCCACATACGCGAGAAAATGCACTCTTGTTCTTGTGCGTAGATCGCGGGATCGTAGTAATAGCGGCCAGGAAACGTCGAGAGAAATGGGGATGCTTGGCGGGTAGAGGTACCCATAAAGCGGAAAAATAACCTTCCCGTTATGCCTGGATTCGCGGAGAGTGGGCCATGCGCTCGACGGCACTGTCAGGCGTTTGTGCTGGCCGTTCGCCTCGTTCCCCAAGAAGCAAGATCAACGGCAAGATGGACCATAGGGCTACAATCCGCGTGGAGGTGAATCGGGCTTATAATGCAGGAACCTCTCCACTGGTTCTGAGGGCTAGTATATCACTTCTGCTGGCGCTGGTTATCATTAGCACATTAAACCGCTTGGGCAGAGACTCCGATTGTCTGGGCAAACAGGGAAATGAACGTGAGATTGGTAGTGCGGTAATCACCAGGGTCAATTGTCAATCCCATGCAGCCATAATCATCGAGCGTCATCTGGGCGAATTGGATAGTTGCTTGCAGGAATGTCAGGTGATAAACGAAGAACACATAGCCTTGCGTTTGGGTACCGCAGCTTTGTTCTGTAAACTTTGGCAGAGCTATGGCTGCGCTATAAAGCCGTTGTACTACTTTCGCGTCAGTGAATGTCTTATCAAAGGTGACAGGAGATGCGCTGTTGCGTGGGGTTCGCGTGACATGCAATACCGTCAACAACGATCCAGGTGTAGCATGCGCATGAGAACCCAGTGTCGCGCTCTCACAGGAACACAAGCAGAATCCCAGCGCAAGAACCATCGCAAACATAGTGAGGCGCCTCATGGGATGGCTTCTTTCTGCCAGCAAGCCCAACCACTAACTCAACATTCAACGAGCGGATTGTCATTGCTGTGCGCTCGTATTTTATACCTGCGTTGTTATGGCAGTTTTAAAGAGTTGCGGATGGAGACAACCCGCAAGCAGTTCCAGGCTATCCACCAGGCGAGGACCGGGGCGACTGAAATAGTCAGCGCCGTTGAAGAAGTGGATGCGGTTGGCGCGCACGCAGGGCAACTCTGCCCAGCCCGGTTGTGCCTCCAAGAGCGGCAAATCCTGGCGGGCGCGTTCAGCGGAGAAGCCACAGCACGAAATCACCATCACCTCCGGCTGCATGGCGCGCACCTGCTCCCACTCGATGCGCGTGGAGGGCTGATGCAGATGCCCCAGCGGATCCACGCCACCGGCCATCTCCACCAGTTCAGGATTCCAGTGACCACCGCAGAAGAGCGGGTCTATCCATTCGAGGAAGGCAACACGCGGACGGGACTGCGCCTGCGCCACCGTCTCGCGGACACGGGCGATACGCGCATCGAGCGCCGCCACCACCTGCCGGGCTTCCTCTGCGCGTCCGGTAGCCTCACCGACGCGCTGGATATCCGCCAGCACCTCGCCCAGACTCATCGGTTCGAGGTTCAGCACAACGGGTTTGTGGGGCAGCGCGCGCACGGCGTCCAGCACATCGTCATAGGCGACGGCGCAGACCTCGCAGAGTTGCTGCGTCACAATCAGATCCGGCGCAATCTCCGCCAGCAGCACGCGGTCAATCGTATATAGGCTGTGGGCATCGGCGACGAGCTGGCTGCGTACTGCCGCGTCTATTTCGCCGCTGCTCATATCAGGCCGCAGCAAGCTCCTGGTGATGAACGTCTTCTCCTTGACATAAGCGGGATAGTCGCATTCATGCGTGACGGCGGCAAGCTGATCGGCCAGCCCCAGCGCGCAGAGAATTTCCGTGGCGCTTGGCAGCAGCGAAACAATCTTCATCTGGCATCACCTCCCTGCGTCAGATTGTAGCGCATGGCAATGGTGGTACGTTCGCTAGATGAGGCGCCCAAGATGCTCGCACTCCGCCCACCCTTCGAGTGTGCCATGTACATCGCCGTTGCAAACGGCCAGACGCATGCGAATGATGGCGCAGTTGGGGATGCTCCCGAGGGTGAAGTCGCCAACGTTGGCACAGAAGGAGCGAACCGTCGCGGTGATATTGCCACCGTGCGCGGCAACCACGATGCTATCACCGTCTCTGCCGTCGAGCGCCTGGCAGAAACCATCGCGCATACGGGCGACGAGCGTATGATAGTCTTCGCCATCGGGAAAGCAGGCATCGGCAACGCCAGCAGCCCAGGCCGCGCAAATGGCATCATGCTGCGCCCAGGCCTCCGGCGTCGGTGGCTGGCGTTCCAGCGCGCCGACATTCACCTCGCGAAACTGTTCCAGCACCATCACCGGCAAGTCCAGCGGCGCAGCGATAATCTGCGCCGTTTGCACCGCGCGTTTGAGCGGCGAAGCGTAGACCGCCGTGATGCCGCGATCACGCAGATAGCGTGCTGTTTCTTCCGCCTGGCGCACACCGTTCTCAGTCAGCGGATAGTCCACCAGGCGGTACGAGAACTGGCGCGTAATATTCGCGGGATTCTCGCCGTGGCGCACAAAATAGACGGTATTCATTGTTCTGGTAATATCCTTTCAATTCGCCAGAACAATCGGGCGTGCCCAGCGGACGATCTGCCGCGTGCGGGCTACCAATTCCGCCGCCGTATCGCCAACCTCTATATCAGCCTCGTCCACGGTCTTGCCTTGCAGGAAGGCGCCCGGATGGTACGGCGAGAGGAGAGCGAGGTCCGCCAGTATCTCCGGCGGCGCGCCAACCAGCTCGCCCAGCGCGCGCAGATCGTGATCGTAGGGCGCGCGGGCATCGTTACGCAGCACATAGACCGCCTGCAACACCTTCTCCGCCACCTGATTGCAGAGGTCGGCGCAATTATAGAGATTGCCAGCGGCCTGCGCCAGTGCTGCACTCGCCAGGTCTTGCGCGGCCTCGGCATACATGCCAAGCGCTTCATCCAGGCTCATATATACCCCCAAACTGGATTGGTGCTGTTTCTCTTGTGAAGTGTCTCACTTTCCATTTTAGTCGCTGCCTGCTAGAATAGGTGCGCCACAAGAGGTGCGGCATGTAGTCTCTGGCAATGGAGGGAGAAACAGCATCCATGAGACATACTCGATTCTGGTCACGGCACAAAGAGTGATCCGGCCTGCTGTGGTGATAGTGGTGGGATTGCTGAGTGTTGAAACCCTTTCACATCCCTGGTAATGATATGTTGACATCCGGCAGCCATCGCAGCAGCGATCTGCACATTGTCCTCATAATCATTACCCGACATCTGATATGCCGCGTTCAGCATCACCAGGTCTACCGCAATGATGGTAAATCCGGTAAGACATGTTCCGATGCTCACCTTCGCCTGCACAGGCCCCGCGTGCTGCCGGCAAATGTAATAAATATCCGTGATCGAGGAAGAGGTGAGGTATGCAACCAGTAACCCTCTATCGCGGGCATCCCACATGCTTTCTGCCGCAGAAAGAAACTGCTGCCGATTCAACAGCAGATCAAGCATCACGTTAGTATCTATGAGAGCGTGGAGCGGCGACTGGCCGCCCCCTCCTGTAGAGGGAGGAACCGTCACTTTTCCATTCCCCGTTCTCCCAGCCAGCGCGCGACTTCTTCATCGGTTGGCGGCTCCTTCCCTGGTACCTCCGCCAGTCCAACCATAGCGCGCCAGCTTGGGCGTTGCGCGGAGGAATCTGACGTAGATTGAACCGATGATGGTGTCGTTTTGAGAAGGCTTGGCCCGTGCCCCATCTTCAGATAGGCTCGCGCTATCAACTCGATCCCCAACTGTAATTGTTCCTGCTCCGTCAATGTCGTGACGATGGATTGCAGAAGAGCGTCCTTATCCGGTTGCGTGTTCTGCGTGTTTGATGTTGACATACGAGAGTTCTCCCCTGGCGACTGATATTTCTGACATTACCCCAACAAATCAGCCGCCAGCGTTGCGCGTAGCTCCGCGATGGGGACGCGGCGCTGCGCCATCGAGTCGCGCTCGCGGATCGTCACCTGCTGATCTTCCAGGCTCTCGAAGTCCACGGTGCCGCAGTAGGGCGTGCCAATCTCATCCTGGCGGCGATAGCGTTTGCCGATGCTGCCGCCGGTTTCGTCGTATTGTGTCAGACCGAGCGGGCGCACCTCGTCATGCACTTTGTGGGCCAGTTCGACCAGCGGCTCCTTCTTGGAGAGCGGCATCACGGCGACTTTCACCGGCGCGAGGCGTTTGTGCAGGTGCAGCACCACGCGCGTGCCGTCGCTGACCTCTTCTTCGTCGTAGGCGTCGCAGAGGAAGGCCAGCGTCGAACGATCTGCGCCGACCGACGTTTCGATGATGAATGGGATATAGCTCTTCTTCTCGGCGTCGTCGTAGTACGAGAGATCTTTGCCGCTGTATTCCGCGTGCCGCTTCAGGTCATAGTCTGTGCGGTCGTGAATGCCCTCGATTTCTTTCCAGCCAATCGGAAACTCGTATTCGATATCCATCGCCGCGCGGGCATAGTGCGCCAGTTCATCAGGGCCGTGCGGATGCCAGCGCAGATGCTCCGCCTTCATCCCCAGGCCGAGATACCAGTTCCAGCGTTGCTCGCGCCAATACTCGAACCAACGCTCCTCGCTTGTGGGGTCAATGAAGAACTGCATCTCCATCTGCTCGAACTCGCGTGTGCGGAAGATGAAATTGCCAGGGCTGATCTCGTTGCGGAACGCCTTGCCAATCTGCGCGATGCCGAAAGGCAGCCGCTTGCGCATGCTCTGTTGCACGTTCTGGAAGTTGACATAGATGCCCTGCGCCGTCTCCGGGCGCAGGTAGACCAGTCCGGCGTCTTCTTCCACCGGCCCCATATAGGTCTTGAACATCAGATTGAACTTGCGCGGCTCGGTCAGCGTGCCCCGCATGCCACAGTTCGGGCACACGTCGGGGTCGCCGCTCATCTCCGCCACATGGTCGGCGCGGAAACGGCTCTTGCAGTTCGTGCAATCCACCAGCGGATCGGTGAACACTTCCTCATGGCCGGAGGCCTGCCAGACACGCCGCGCCATCAGGATACCGGCGTCCAGCCCCACCACGTCGTCGCGCATGCGCGTCAGCGTGTCCCACCAGGCGCGTTTGACGTTATTCTTGAACTCGACGCCGAGAGGGCCGTAATCGAAGACGGCGTTCAGTCCGCCGTAGATTTCGCTGCTGGGGAAGATAAAGCCGCGCCGTTTGCAGAGCGAAATAATGTCTTGCATACGGTCTGATTCTTTGTTCACTGCTTTTTCCATCAGGAACGACTCCTCTCGGTTTCATAGACTGGTGCCAATCAGAGAAATCACGCCAATCACACAAAGAAAGAGAGGCGCAGGAACGGATGATTCCCCGCCTCCGTGGCCCAGCGACGTTGCTTTGCTGGCGCGGTATGAATAGGCTGGCGCTTCTTCGCTGTCTGCGATATGCCGTTGTGAGCGTATGATCGTGTGTTCGTCTGAGCAAATATCACCTCGCATGATATGCCGCGCGCAAGATGTGTGTCAATTTCCGTTCCAGCGCCTGCTGCAATTGAGGCCACTCCGGGCGGTGATGATGGTGATGGCACGATACGTGGGAGTTATTCTTGAGTGGCTACGCTTTACAGTAACTTTGCGCACTCAGGTGTATGTCATTTCGCCACGTGATACGGTATAATGGTGCGGCGCGAAATGGCGACCGCAGACAGGAGTGAGGTCGTTTTTCTCGTTGGGTAGGCGTTCAATTATTCATGAGTAAGCGCAGGTTCGCGGCGTTGGCGCGGGCGCATCAGGAGGGTTTCCATGCCGGGCGAACACAGGGAAAGTGCAGAGCGACAGCCCTCCGTTCTTCCATCGGACATGACCAACGATCCAGAGAATCAAGATGTCTTCGCTTCGTCCACTGCATCGGCCACTCAGACACCGCCGCCAGATGCCAGAGAGAGCGCAGATAGCGCCGAACGATCAGACCGACCTATACCCCTGCGCGAGGCGGCTCAGGCAACCCTGACCAGAGCGCCAGCGACACCCACCAGCGAAACCGCAGCACATCCAGCGGAGACGCAGGCTGGCGCTGCTCGCCGCCCAGCGATTTCGCGTCCGCCCGGCTCGTTCAGCAGATTCCGGCGCCCGCTGCTCATTCTCACTGGCGCGGCATTGATTATTATCACGCTCGTCTTGCTATTGACCACGAGCGTGCGCGGCGGCAGCCCGACCACGGCCCACCACCCGCCAACGGCAACGCCGCGCCCAACGGCCACGGCGACGAAGATTCCTTCGCCTACCGCCATGCCCGGCTTCCAGCTTTTTGTTGATACTACCGATGGCTTTATGCTGCAATATCCGGTCGGCTGGGTCCAGCATCTCAATAATCCCGGCGCGGAGTTCTCAGATGACGCTGGCAATCCGACGTTTGAGATGCAGGTGTTGCTACCAAGCGATTCCGCCGCCGCCGGTCTGACGGGCGACCCCAACGATCCGCAATCCTGGGTGAACTTTGCCATGGAATCCTTTGCCACGCAATACGCTGGGCAATTCCAGGAGGACGCCGGGCCACTGCCAGCGGCGCAGTTCGCTGGCGCGACATGGCAGACAGCGCGCGGCATCATCACCGATCAGGTGCGCATCCGCGTGCAGGTCTACGCCACTGTCTATCAGGGCAAGCCCTATATCATCAGTCTCTTCGCATCGGATGACGCCTTCAGCGTCGCGGATACGGTGTATTTCCAGCCTATGCGCTTGAGCTTCCAGTTTCTCCCGCCAACACCATAAGACGACAACACGACAACACGACAACACGGCAGAGCTGGTGAGGCCATCTGGTTCCGATTGGTTCAGGATGGAGGGTCATCAGCAATCAACAGCAGAAAGTCGAGCAGAGACTATGGCATTGCGCTCCAGCGAAAACGCCGCGCATGATAGCGCCGCCTCCGGTACTGCGGAAGAGGCGAACGGCGCCTCTACTGTCACAGCGCAAGAAGATACCGCCAGCGTCGCCGCAGCACACGTGGGCGGAGTGGGGCGCTGGCAGTTGCGCACGCTGGTGTTTATCGGCGGCTTCTCCTCGCTAGCGCTGGAGATGTGCGCGCCGCGTCTGCTCGCGCCCTATTTTGGCACGTCGCTCTTCGTCTGGGCCAACACCATTGGCTTCTTCCTGCTCTATCTCGCGCTTGGCTATTTCATCGGTGGGCGCATCGCAGACCGGCACCCCAGCTATCGCCTGCTGGCTACCCTCACCACCATCGCTGCGCTCAGCATTGCGTTGATCCCGTTCATCAGCAGCCCAGTGCTGGATTGGTCGGTGCAGGGACTCAATAATGTCGAGGCTGGCGTGTTCTATAGCTCGATGGTGGCCGTCATCTTGCTCTTTGCTGTGCCAGTGACGTTGCTAGGCATTGTCTCGCCGTTTGCCGTGCGCCTGAGCGTGCGGCATGTCAGCGGAACGGGTCGCAGCGCAGGCAATCTCTATGCGCTCTCCACGGCGGGAAGCATCCTGGGCGCGTTCGTTTCCGTGCTGGCGCTGATCCCGTATCTCGGCGTGCGGCGCACGCTGCTGGCAACCAGCGCCGTGCTGCTCTTGGCCTCGCTCTGGGGGCTGGATATGCCGCTGCGGCTGCCCTTCGGTGGGCGGCTGCGGGCACGCTGGCCCGTCACACTACTGGGGCTACTCATTCTTGTGCCGGTGCTGCTGCCGCAGGTGGCGCCACTGGGGCCGCTGAAGGAGATACCAGGGCTGATCTATTACAAAGAGTCGCTCTACAACTACATCCAGGTGGTGCGGACGAAGGACGGCACGACCGAGCTAATTTTGAATGAGGGGCAGGCCATCCATTCGATCTACAGCCCCGATGACATTCTGACCGGATGGTACTGGGACTATTTTCTGGCCGCGCCGTATTTCAATGCAGGCGCGGCGGCGGGGCGCGTTCACCGTGTGGCGATCATCGGGCTGGCGGCGGGGACTATCGCGCGCCAGTTTACGGCTGTTTATGGTAACATCCCCATAGATGGCGTCGAAATTGATCCCGATATCGTCGCCGCCGGACGCACATATTTTGGCATGACAGAGCCGAATCTTTCGGTCTACGTCGCTGATGGACGCACATTCATCCGCACGACCAAACACACCTACGATGTGGTAGCGATAGATGCGTTTCAGCAGCCATATATTCCCTTCCAACTGACGACCAAAGAGTTCTTTCAGGAGATACGCGACCATCTCTCGCCAACGGGTGTGCTATGCCTGAATACAGCGCATACGCGCACTGATTACCGGCTGGTGCAGGCGTTCGTCAATACATTGGCGACGGTCTTTCCCAGCGTCTATATGTTCAATGTGCCTGGTACGCTCAATACGGAAATCATGGCAACGGTCCATCCAACGACGCTGGCGACCTTCGAGAACAATTTGCAGCAGATTGCGCCAGGCTCACTGATGAGCATCGTTGCCAATGAAGTTGCGCCCGTTGCGCAGGTGGCGCACGCACAGCCCGGCGGTCTGGTCTTTACGGACGATCAGGCGCCCATCGAGCAAATTACCGATCAACTGATACTCAACTATATCCAGCAGGGAAACTAAGGAGCAGAGCGGCGATGAGTGTAACGGCGATTGTCGGCGCCCAATGGGGCGACGAGGGCAAAGGCAAGATCATAGATGAACTGGCCGGCCAGGCGGAGTATGTTGTGCGTTATCAGGGAGGCAGCAACGCCGGGCATCGCATCGTCTTCGATGATAGTGAGTTTGCCTTTCACCTCGTGCCCGCCGGTATCCTGCATCCAGGGGTGCGCTGCATCATCGGCAACGGCATGGTGGTGGACCCGCGCGCGCTCATCTCCGAGTTGGAAAGCCTGCGCAAGATGGGTGTGGACACCACTCGCCTCTACATCAGCGAACGCGCGCATGTCGTCATGCCGTATCACATCGTGTTGGACCGGCTGGAGGAAGAGAGCCGTGGCATCGAGAAACTCGGCACCACCGAACGCGGCATTGGCCCCGCCTATGTAGACAAATATTCGCGCGTCGGCATACGCATGGCGGACCTGCTGGACGTTGACCATTTCCGCTCCAAGCTGGCTCCTGTACTGGCCCACAAGAATCGCATGATAACGCAGATTTATGGGCAACAGCCGCTCTCCCTCGAAGAGATTCACACCGAATACGTCGGCTACGCCCAGCAGTTGCGCCAGTATATTACCGACACACAGGCCATTCTGCACAAAGCATATAAGGAGCGACGCGCGATTCTGCTGGAAGGCGCGCAGGGCGCGTTACTGGATATTGACTTCGGCACCTACCCCTTCGTCACCTCATCCTCGACGGTCGCCAGCAACGCCGCCACCGGCGCTGGTCTGCCGCCGCGCAGCATTCAACATGTGCTTGGCGTCTTTAAGGCGTATATCACGCGCGTCGGCAGCGGTCCCATGCCAACGGAACTCTTTGGCGAGGAGGGGAGCAGGTTGCGCGAGGCTGGCCATGAATATGGCACGACCACTGGACGCCCGCGCCGTTGCGGCTGGTTCGATGCGGTGGTTGGTCGTTTCGTCGTGCGGCTCAACGGCTTCGATAGCATGGCGATCATGAAGCTGGACGTGCTGGACGAGATGCCAACCGTCAAGATTTGCACCGGCTATAAGCTGGGCGACCGTGAACTTTCCGCGCCGCCTGCCAACCTCAACGAATTTGCCTCCTGTGAGCCGGTCTATGAGGAATGGCCCGGCTGGGAAACCTCTACCAAAGGCATCACAGACTGGGATGCGCTACCGGAAAATGCCAGACGCTATCTCAAGCGCATCGAAGAAGTGCTGGAAACGCCGCTCGCGCTGATCTCCACGGGTCCGGGGCGCAGCGAAACTATTCACCTGCGCGAATTGAACGTCTGAAAACCGTCTGAACACAAAGGCCGGCATAAATGCAAGAAGGCTGGGGGCGACGCTACGAACTGCTCACGCTGGACCATGAGACGCTGGCCACGCTGATGGAGCCGGTGGCGGCGGGGCGTGCCATCGCCACAGCGGAGCCGGTGGGCGGCGGGCTGGTGAACACCAATTACCGGGTGACGCTCGACGGGCTGGATGGCGCGTTCGTCCTGCGGCTCTATGTGCGCGACCCCTCCGCCTGCCATCTGGAATGTGATATCAACCGGCTTGCCCATGAGCGGGTGCCGATGCCTGATATCCTCTACGCCGACCCCGGCGGTGAACGCTTCGGACGCCCCTATATGGTGACACGCTGGGTAGAGGGCCTCAAGCTGGACACGCTGATTGCCGGCAGCGATGGCGCAACCATTGGCGCAGCGGCGGAGGCGGTGGGCGCGACACTGGCGGCGCTCAGCAGCTATCACTTCGCGGAGCCGGGCTTCTTCGGGCCGGAGTTGACCATTCGCCAGCCACTCGGCACGCCACGCGAAAACGTCGTTGGCTATGTGCAGCAGTGCCTCTTTGAGCGTGGCGCCGGTCAACGGCTGGGCGACGATCTGACACGGCGCGTCTGGGCGCTGCTCACCGAGCATGCAGAGATGTTGGACGCACTGGACGGACCGGCGACGCTGGTGCATGGTGATTACAAGGCGCAGAATCTCCTGCTGCGGCAACGAGCGGATGGCGGCGACACCTGGGAGATGGCGGCGGTGCTGGATTGGGAGTTTGCCTGCGCGACCACGCCGTTCTTCGATCTGGCGATTCTGCTGCGCTACGCGGATACACTGCCGCCAGCTTTCGAGCATGGTGTCATCGCAGGCTATCAGCGCGCTGGTGGCAGCCTGCCGCGCGAATGGAAGCGCATCACCAAGCTGTTGGACCTGCTCAACCTCTGCGACTTCCTCACCACACCCAACCCACGCGATGCAATGGTCGCCGATGTCACCCGCCTGCTCTGCGCCACCATCGAAGGGTGGGAGAGCTACGCCTGATATCTGCAGCAAGCATTACTAGGACATAGCCCTAATTGGTTGCTAAGGACACAAGCAGCAGTATAATAGACTCTACAGCAAGCTCGACACATCATCCCGTAATCATATTGAATTTTATGACTCTTTTGCATGCGCAATACCCAGCGCAGAGCATTCTATTTTCGTCCATTCTTGACCGAGAACTGGAGAAGCAATGACAGCCAAAATCTTTATCTCGTATCGCCGCAGTGACAGCCAAGACATCAGCAGAAGTCTCTACGAGGTGCTTAGAGACCAGTTTGGACATAACACCATTTTTATCGACATTGATTCGATAGCCCCAGGCAAGAACTTCGTGGCTGAGGTTGAGAAAACGCTAGCGCGATGCAGAGTAGTACTGGCAGTCATCAGTCCGCATTGGCTCGATATCGAGGATGAGCAGCATCGGCGTCGCTTGGAGAATCCCGACGATTTCGTGCGGATCGAAATAGAGACAGCACTGCGATATGCTTCATCTGGTCATCTCCGTCTCATCCCACTACTAATCGGGCAAACGCCTATGCCTTCCGCTGAGCGCCTACCAGAAGGCATGAAACAACTGGTTCATTGCAACGCCCTGCGCATCCACCAAGACAGCTATTACAAGGACAGCATAGAAAAACTGATCGAGGCTATACAATTAACTTTTGATGGCGATGGATTATCTTTAGACAATGAAGATGGCATCAGCGATCCCAGGATTTCGCCATACACAGGACCACTTCCTTCTCCTGTTATAGATATGAAAAGAGGGATGGACAAAGCACTTGCTGATGAACTCCAAAAGGTCAGGCGATGGACTCGCGGCCATCAGGCAACAGATGGGCAATTTATTGGAACAGTAGGAGGGCAATTTCTCTATAGTTTCTCTCTCGCTGAGCTTTGGGAGCCACAGGAAGATGTCCCTGTGACTGTTCAATGGAATGGTCGTACACTTCAGGCTTCTGTAGTAAGCTCTTCGGGAACAAAGATACGAATCTTGGCGCAGCAAAAGTTGCCCGACGATGCGCTGAGAGAAGTTACTCTTACTGATGACCCAAGCTTTCTACTAGAGATGCAGCGAAAGGCACTACGCGAGCTAACAGAGATATCTTCTCTTCTTGGGCCTAAAGTATTCAAGTACATTCCTGCTGATTCTGGTGTTCAGCCCTGTCCAGAGCATTTTCCAGGCTTTAAGCCGAATCCAACTCAGAAGAAAGCTATCGAACATGCACTGGGAAGTGAAGTATCGTATATCATTGGCCCACCAGGAACGGGCAAAACTGCAACTTTGGCAGCTATGGCATCTCAACTTCTGCGGCAGGGCAAGCAGGTACTCATTACAGCTCATACCAACATTGCTGTAGATAATGCAATCCTGAAAGTTGCAGAGATGAATAAAGGTGAGGATATCCTGCACAATGGTGGCATTGTTCGCTTCGGCGCCCCAAAGTTAGACGCTGTGAGGAAAAACGAATACATCTACCCCCCGAACATTGCCAAACGCCAGGGACGCCAACTCAATGAGAGAAAAGAGACATGCAAGGAACTTCTGGAAGAAAAACTGGCTCTAATTGAAGCGGCAGAAAGCACTGAACGGCAGCTATTAGCTCGGCATAGGCAAGAATATGATGCACTTCTTCAGGAGTATAGACGGCTCGCCAATGAACTCCAATCTCTGCAACAACGTGAACAAAGGCGACTTCAACAACTTGATTTGGTGATAGCCCAACTGGGTCAAGAGGTGAGAAATGCGGAAAATCACGTCCAGATAGCAAAGAAAACGCTATCAGACCTGACCATGCAGAAGACCCAGCTATTAGCAAGAACTGAGGGAGTCCGGGCACATGAAAAGCAGCTGATTGAGCAGGCCATCAATGCCCAGAAAATGAGGCGTCTTGCCCGGATCGTAAAAAGAGTAAGCCCTGCTCGAATAAATGAAATGTTGGTAGAAGCCGGAAACGAACTAGATAGGTGTAATCAGGGACTGCTTACATTGGAAAGCCAAATCGAGTCTGCGCGGAAGACGTATTCTGCGGCTCAACAGAAATTGCAAGACCTGCAAAACTTGCATCAGCAGCGTCAAACGGAACGCAATGCACCTACGCAAGACAGCCAACGAATGGCAGCACTAATGAGTATGTTGCCATCATCCAAGCAAAAGATTGATGGCAAACGGGCTGATATAGAGCGTACATCGGCAGGCACTACTGAGCAAAAGCGCACTTTGAAATCAGAGATCGAAAGTTTAAGCCAGGAGATCGCAAATCTAGATGAGCAGTTGAGCAACATAGAGAAAAATATCATCGAAAGAGCGCAGGTTATTGCTACGACGTTGAGCAAAACCTACATGAACTCTGCTTTGCAAGAGAGGTATTTTGATGTCGTCATCATAGATGAGGTATCCATTGCGCCTCTGTCTGCCGTCTATCTAGTAGCATCTCATGCAATTGCTTCAGTGATTGTTATTGGCGATCCATGCCAGCTCCCGCCTATTGCGCAGGCAGAAACACCAGAAGCCAAACAATGGCTTAAGCGTGATATCTTCGCCCATTCCAGTGTCACTCTTGAAGGTGCTGCTTTGGGTATCAGTGATAGCAGACTGCTCAAAGAGCAATTCCGCATGAATCCAAGTATATCTATCATCCCGAGAAAGCACGTGTATGATAATCATATAGTTGATGGTCTACGTGTAGAGAATCCCCGATACGAGAGTGTTGCCCCGGTACCCCATCACCCATTAGTCTTGTGCGATACGAGCGATGAGAACCCAAGAGCAGGCAAGCCAACGAGTGGCAGCAGTCGTTTCAATGAATATCACAAAGTATGTGTGCTGGACATTGTTCAGCAAATCCTCAGAACATTGCCTCCGCTAGAGTCATTAGAGGAAGAGAATGCTCGAATCGGCATTGTTACCCCCTATAGAGAACAGGCAAATCGAATAGCGAAATTAATCAAAGCAGAGCGATTAGAAAAATATGTTCGCGTTGGTACTGTGCATACGTTCCAGGGATTGGAGTTCGAGACAGTCATTTTTGATACCGTTGATTCTGTTGGTGTAACGATCAGAAGAGAGTTTACTGGAGAGGGCCCCAGATCTGGAGCAATGCGCCTTATCAATGTGGCCATCACCCGCGCACAGCACAAATTGATAATTGTGGCAAATACAAGATATCTGAAAGAGCAGCAACGTCAAGGATATCTCGCAGAGAATGCGACGCTGATGGCGGCAATTCAAGAGGCGCGAAAAGCCTACACAATCATGTCGCACGCTCTTCTTGGAATGAATTTTGCAGGTAGCTAGCTAATCCATTATCCAGCCATCAAATGTATTACAGTCGCCAGGTCTCAAGCGCGTTAGTACGTCTGAACTCATGGCGTATCATCCTGCCCCAGATAGCCGCGTTTGCGCAGGCGTTCAATCATGTCACGTGCGTAGGCGTCGCAGTCTATTTCCAGCAAGAGGTCTTCCGCATCCGGCAATGGGTCCGCCCAGAGCCAGGCCAGACGCAGCCATAAGTCGGGTAACACCTGAGAGTGATAGCGTCCCTCGTCGTCCGCTGCTATCAGTTGATACGAGCCTTTGGCATCCAGGTGATAGAGTTCGGCAAGCTCGGCTTGCGGATCTATCAGCCAGTACTCTGGGATGGCTGCCGCCTGATACTCAGCAAACTTCTCGCCGCAATCACGGCTAATGCTCTCCGGCGACAACACCTCAATCACAAGGTCCGCCGGTCCATCCAGATAGGTGCTTTTGAGGCGGTCGAGATGCGATTTCGCCACAAACAAAATATCCGGTTCGCGTCCAGAATTCGCCAGCTTCATCTGAAACGGGCCGTCCAACACCAGGCCGAGGTCGTGGATGCGCGTAAAGGTTGAGAGGACGCTGACCAGCAGGTTGACGATTTGCTGGTGGCGCGCGCTTGCCGGGCTGACCATAATCACCTCACCATTGACCCATTCGGCCAGCGTATCCTCATTGGCCCAGTCCAAAAATGCTTCATAGCTCATCCGCGCTGCTGGCGCCTCCGTGGCGGAGAGCGCGGCCAGCAACTGTGCGCGCAGCGACTCCGGTATTGTCCAAACCGGCTGCGACGCCGACGATTCGGATGTTGACATGGTGGCCTCGCCCCCTGGATAGTCTCTGCCGCCATTATAGCGCACTGAAGTTGCCTCACTTTTCCGGCTCATGGTGGCCCAGGTGGATGTCCGACCCCAGCTTTGCGAGTTGCTCGTTGATGCCTGCGTAATCTTTTGGCGAGATGTCATCCAGGTACAGGTAATAGAGCTTATCGAAGCCGGTGGCGTCCGCGTCTTTCGCCAGGCGCACCAGATCGAGCGCCGTCTCGTAGTATTCAATATCTTTGCCGCGTAGCGGCGTCACCTGCGTCTGCTGCTCGATCATGGCGGCCACTTTGCGCTTGTTCCACATGAAGAAGGGTGTGCCGTCTTTGAGCGGCGTTGAGGTGCAGAATCCCTCGTCCAGCGCCCGCTGCGTCGGCAGATATTGTTGCCGCGTCTCATCATACTGGCGCAATCCCAACTCCACTAACACCTGCCCAATCTTGCGCGCCGACATCTTGAACGGCTTGCCGAGTTCCGTCTGCGTCACCCACATCGCTGCGAACTTCGGTTTCCTGTGCTTTTTGCTCATTGCGGCTCACTTCTCCACTCTTCATCGCTACGCGAGACTATTCTTGAAACCTGTTACCTGTATCAGTACCAACAATCAGCGGAAAAGCGGAAATGAGATCGAGTGACGGATTTTAGAGTGGAGTCAGACTGGATGAAAATATGGAGAAAATAGGTGATATCTCACATTCGTTTCGCTCCGGCGCATGGTAGGATATAGTGCGTGTTGCTGGCTTGATGAGGCTGATACGGCACATTTGCCGTTGCAATGGTGTACTGTTGTTCTGTTGCTATCAAGAGGGGAAGCCATTCGATGTTTAAACGAAACTCTGGCGATAAACCCGCAGATGCGGGCAAAGATACGCTCGTGGCGGATCGTGTCCGCGCGGTGAGCAGCGCCGAAGACCTGCGCCGCCATGCCGAGTGGGAGCGTCTGGCCGATGAGGACCGCGCGGCGTTGCTGCGGGCGCTGCCTGCGCTGACCATCTCCGCCTCCGGTGGCGATGCTGCGGCGGCCAGGCCATTGCTCGCCGCAGGCACCGATGTGCGCGTGCAGGAATGGCTTGCCTCGCTGCTCTCTGCCCAGTTTCAGCGCGAGCCAGCCCTCATTGTCCAGCGCTGGCTGGAACAGGCCGCGCCTGATGCGCACCTCTTTTTCGGCGGCGGCGCGGGGCAGGGCAGAACGAGCCTGACCGCCTCGCTGGCCCGCAAGGCGATGGCAAAGCGTCCGGTGCCACCGGAATATTGCTACGTGCCAGACTTCGATGCGCTGGATCGGCCCTCGGTGCTGGCGGTTCCGCGCGGCATGGGGGCGGACTTTGCGGAAGCGCTTGGCGATGTCCTCAGCGCCATCAGCAAACGCTGGGATGCGCCAGAGCAGCAGGAGCCGCAGGGAAAAGGCGATCAGAGTAGCAGTGATGCTGGCGCAGACGCCCACGCCAACAATGCCAACAATGCCAATAACGCGAACGGCGCCACCCCGGCGCAGTGGCGCGACGAGTTGCTGGCGCGCTACCTCGATCCGCTGATCGGGGCTGCCGAGCGCATGAACAGCCCTCAACTGGCGACGGCCACCGCTGGCGTGCGCGGCTATCTGCAACAGTTGCGTGCGGCGCTGGTGGCGTTGAAGGAGGCTGATTCATCGCTGCCTTTTGCCAGCGATTCGGTGCCGGTGGCCCATGTCACACCGATTCCTGACGCGCTCCCGGCTACAGGTGGCACCGCTGATGCAGACTCGTCCGACGCCCTGGGCGCGCCGGTGGTAGTCGCCTCGCTCACCTCCACCAATCTGACGAATGCGTTGCTACGCGCCAATGGTGGCGTGCTGATTCTCCCTGGCGCGGATGTCTGCGACGCGGAGACGTGGGTGCGGCTGACGGGCGCGCTGCGGGCGAAGTCGCTGATGCTGAAGGATGGCTGGCCGGCGGTGCCGCTGGCAGTGCGCGTTGTGCTGATCGGCACTGATGCGGTGTATCAGGCGTTGCCCGGCGATGAGTTTTACCGCTATATCCGCAACGAAGCCTGGGGCAATTGGGATACCGAGTGGAACCGCCAGGCCGAGGCAACCTACGCGGCCTATGCCAATGGCGTCGCCAAATATTACGGCTTGCCGCCGTTCGACCCCAGCGGCGTGGCGCGGCTGGTCGAGGAGGGTGGCCGTCGCATGGACGGCCTCAACCGCACGCGGCTGACGGTCAACCTGCTGCTGCTGCACGACCTCGCGTATGAGGCGGCGCAGAAAGCGGTGGCGCGCGGCGCAGCGGCGACCGCTGGCACAGATGTGGAGGCGGCGCTGGATGAACGACGCGCGTTGCAAGGAGCGTCTGCGCGACGGGTCATCTCGGCAATCATGACCGGCGAGGAGATGACGCCAACCAACGGCACCGCCATCGGCCAGATCAACGGGCTGGGCGTCTACGACACGCATCCGGTGGAGCGCAGTTTCGCCGTGCCAATGCGCATCAGCGCGACGGTCAGCCTGGGCAAAGATGAGCGCATCGTAGACATCGAGCAGGAAGCCTCTACCACCGACGCCGACCATGTGCGCGGCCTGCTGACGATGGAGGGCTATCTGACGCATCGCTATGGGCAGATGTATCCCATCAGCATCGAGGCGCGCATCCGCTTTGAGCAGGAACATGGCGCGATGGGCGGCGATAGCGCATCCAGCGCGATGCTCTTCGCGGTGCTTTCGGCGCTGGCGCAGGCGCCCATCCGGCGCTCGCTCGCCGTGACCGGCGCGGTGGGGCAGTATGGCGAGATGCAGCCCATCGGCAGCGTCAACACCAAGATCGAAGGCTTCTGGGCGCTCTGCCGCGCCCGGCGCGCACGCGGCGAACAGCCGGAGGGCGGCTACGGCGTCGTTATTCCGGCGGTCAACACCAGAGACCTGATGCTGCTGCCGGCGGTGGCGGCTTCGATTGCCACAGAGGGCTGGTTCAACATCTGGCCCATCAGCACGGTGGACGAGGGGCTTCAGGTGTTGACAGGGCTGCCAGCCGCGACCATCCATCAGCGCGTGGAGCAACGCCTGCGCCAGTTCTATGAACTGAGCCGACGGGAACGCGGCGCGCGGTAAAAAGAGTCCGGCGGTTAAAACCGCGCCTGGCTGGCGTGCCGCCGCGAAGTCCGCCTGCGCGGACTGGAGACAGGAAAATCAGATCATGCTGATCTCCAGGCCACACAGGCGGACTTTGTCGTTCGCAGAACGCTTAGGCTTGGGCACCCGCTGACCACCCCTCGCGCGGGTTTGTCTATTACCACCTGTCGCGCCCGCTTGACCACCTGCGCCACTCTGGCTCCCCTCTCCCGCGCATGGGGATGAGCCTCCGCCATGCGAAGCATGGAAGCACTGCCTAGCAGTGCGGAGGAGGCGATGAGCGAAGCGGAGGGGCGGGGGGTGGGGGCTTACCCCAAAGGGCGCTTTGCCGGTGCGCCAGCGGGACGGGGATACTGCGCGGGGCAGGGACGCTGCTGGCGGGCAACGACGATGACACGGCCATCATCCAGCAGCGGCAAAGTGACCGGCACTGGCATGAGCAGGCGCGCGCCCAGGAGTTTGGCGGCGCGTTCGCCAGCGGCTAGCTCTTGCGCGAGGTCGCCTTTTTTTGGCATGAGGATGTGGCCGCCGGTGTGAGCGAACGGCGCGCAGTATTCGAGCAGCGTGGGCAGGGAGGCGACGGCGCGGGCCGTCACCAGGTCATAGCGCCCACGCTGCCCCGGCTGGTGCGCAACCTCCTCCGCGCGTCCGTGGATGGCGTGCGCGTTCACCAGGCCAAGCGCCGTGATGACCGTTTCGAGGAAGCGCACCTTCTTGCCGGTCGCTTCCAGCAGTGTCACACGCCGGCGTGGGCAGGCGATTGCCAGCGGTAGGCCGGGGAAACCCGCGCCACTGCCAACATCCAACAGCCGGAGCGGCTGCTGGCGGCGCTCCGGCGGGACGGCCAGCAGACAGGTGAGCGAGTCGAGGAAGTGGCGCGTCAACACCTCCGCTGGATCGGTGATCGCCGTCAGATTGATACGTGCGTTCCAATCCAGCAGTAGATCACGGTAGCGGGCGAAAGCGGCGACCTGGGCATCATCGAGTGTGACACCCAGCGCCGCCGCGCCCTCCACGAGCGCCGTCAGGTCGCCCTGTTCGTCGTCAACTGACATGCTTGCGCCGGTTGGAGAGATAGTCAATCATGATGTATTCGCCCAGGTGGTCGGGGCTGCTATACATCGCCCGCCCTTTGTTCACCGTTGCCATCTGATTGACGAAATGCTTGAGATACGGGTCATCCGAGAGCATGAAGACGTTGATGGAGATGTTGTCGCGGGCACAGCGCCGCACCTCGCGGAGCGTCTGCATCTCGGCAAGCGACGTATCCGGCCAGGTGAAGATCCAGTCGTTGCCCTGCTCAATCACCGTCGGGCCGCCGTCGGTAATCATGATGATCTGCTTATTCACAGCACGCGAGGCCGCGAGCAACCGCCGTGCTGTGCGCAGGCCGAAGATCATGTTGGTGCCCTGGGCATAGTCCCACTCGGTGAGGTCAATCAGTTCTTCGGGCTGATACTGGCGCGCGAGATAAGCAAATCCGACGATATAAAGCTGGTCACGCGGGAACTGGCCGCGAATCAGGCTTTCCAGCGCAATGGCAACTTTCTTGGCGGGCTGCCAGAGATCGTTGAGTTGCATGCTATAGCTCATATCCAGCATCACGACGGTTGCCGATTGCGTCATCTGCTCGGTGCGGTAGACCTCAAAGTCGTCCTGCACCAGATGAATCGGTGTGCTGGGACCGCCGCGTGTGACGCCGTTCATCAGCGTGCGTTCGAGATGCAGGTGGAAGGCGTCACCGAAGATGTAGGGCTTGGTGTCGTCGGTGCGCTCGCCGCCATAGCCGCGCTCCGGCAGGCGATGCTGGCCGAAGGCGTCTTTATCGAGCTGATCGAAGATGTCTTCGAGCATCTTCTGGCCGATGCGCCGGATGCCGCGCGCCGTCAATTCGTATCTGTTGCCGTCGCGCTTGACCAGCCCCTCCTCTTCCAACAGCTTCATCATATTCTGGATGTCGCGCAGCGCCTCGGCCTCCTCGTCGCCAACGAGATCGCGCATGCGTTCGGGGTCCACGGCGTCTAAATCGCCGGAACGTCGCGCCTGATTGAGTTGGTGTTCCAGGTCATCCATCTCCTGAAGCGTGCCCATCAGGTTCATCGCCTCGGCCAGCGAGAGCGGCTCATCGCCGGTGAGCGGGAAGCGGGTGCGCGCATCTGAAGGCATCGCCGCCTCCAGGTTCATCGCCAGTTCCGCCAGGTCCACACGCAGGCGGTCGTCACCAATCAACTCGTCTATCATGTCGCGCAGTTGCTGGCGCTGCTCCGCCGTCATGCTGTCCATGACGGCCTGCATCGCCATTTGCTGCCGCTGCATCTGTTCGATCAGATCATCCAGCGTATTGACGCCGGGGAAGAAGTCGCCATACTTCTGCATGAAACTGTCGAAGTCCGGCTCTTTGCCCTCGGCGCGGTCGCGGAGCATCTGATTGAGTTCGCGCACCATCTGGCGCATGCGAGCAAGGTCTTCGGGCGTCATCTGGCTGATGGCCTGCTGCATGCCCTGGAAATATTGCTGCATCACCTGCTGCTGCAACATCTGCAAGAGTTCCTGGAACTCCTGCCGCGCCTGCTCATCCATGAAATCGTATTCGGAGAGCTGGCGAATCTGCCCGGCGGGGTCGCTGGGCAACTGATCGAGGTATTGCAGCTTGCGGTTGGCGATGTTTTCGAGCATGCGCTTCAGCGCGTCCGGGTCCATACCATCGGGCGCGCCGGATTGCCCCTGTTGACCTGCCTGGCCAGACTGACCCGACTGACTGGACTGCCCCAATTGCCCAGATTGCCCTTGCTGGCTGGATTGCCCAGATTGGCCTTGCATACCCTGCCCCTGCTCACCGGCCTGGGGCGTGGACATCTCGCCATCGTTGTCATCGGCACCGGTATTGGGCTGGCCAGATTGTTGACCTTGCTGGTCATCATTGCCATTTTTGCCGCGATTTTGATTTTGTTGTTGATTTTGTTGTTGATTTTGCTCGGCGGGACTCAGACCGTTCTCGTCCAGGCGGCGCTGAATACCCTCGCGTTCCAGTTGCTTGACGCGCTCCAGCTTCTCCTGAATCTGGTCCATGACGCCTGACATGTCGTAGCGTTGCATGCGCTGTTTGCGCTGCTCGCGCAGGCGATTCAAGAGGTCTTGCATGCCCATGCGGCGCTGGCCATCGCGCGTGGTGTAGCCCATCTGGCGCAGACGCTCCAGGGCACGTTTCATATCGCCATGCCGCAGATAGTCGTCGGAGAGCGCGTCGAGAATGGAGTTGGCATCGAAATCTTCAAGGCGCTGTGTGCCGTCCCAGCGTGAATACTGGTACGACTTCCGCGCACGAAAGCGTTTGAACATGGTACGCACTGCTCCTTATAAGCCCCCACCCCAGCCCCTCCCCCGCTTGCGGGAGAGGGGAGCCAGAGACCTCACCCCCTACCCCCTCTCCTTGTGGGAGAGGGGTGCCCGCAGGGCGGGGTGAGGGTTCGTCATCTCCGGTATTCGCTCTGGTGGCCGTCGAGTTCGTCTTTGTTGAGCCGTTTGTTGAGGTGCAGCCCTTCCAAAATGAACTCTACGGCGGAGGCGATGGTCGCCGGGCTGCCGTGGCCGTTGAGTTTGGCTACCGCCGCCTTCAGACCGCCGACACTGCCAAGCTGGTTGACATATTCCATCGCTGGCTGTGCGTCGGAGGCATGCACACTCAAGCCACGATCAAAGCCCGCCACCAGTTGATCGAAGTCGCTGATATCAAAATATTCGCGGAAGACGCGATTGATGGATTGTTTCACCAGTCGCTCGACCACTTTCTCCTCGCGTGCGTCGCCAATCGTATCCAGCTCGATCTTGCCAGTGGTGGAGGCGATGACAGCGGAGAGGTCGCTGATGCGCGGGGCGGCCTGTCGCTCTTTCAGGCGGATGGCGCGGCGCACGGCGTTGCTCATCACGTTCTCGTAGTTCGTGACGGAGACGCGCACGCTGACGCCGGAGCGCTGGCTGACATCGGTGCTGCGCCGCGCCTGATGAGTGATCTCCGCAATGATCTCTTTCATGAACTGCGGGAAGACCGTCTCGATGCCTTCGGCGCTGAACGGCACGCTCTCGCTCTCCATGATCTCGATCTCATGCTCGACGGTGCGCGGATAGTGTGTGCGAATCTGCGAGCCGATGCGGTCTTTGAGCGGCGTGATGATGCGCCCGCGATTGGTGTAATCTTCCGGGTTGGCGCTGGCGACGACAAAGACATCCAGCGGCAGCCGCACCTTGTAGCCGCGAATCTGCACGTCGCGCTCTTCCATGATGTTGAGCAGGCCGACCTGAATGCGCTCGGCAAGGTCCGGCAGTTCGTTGATGCAGAAGATGCCGCGATGAGTGCGGGGAATCAGACCGTAATGGATGGTTAGCTCGTCGGAGAGATAGCGCCCCTCCGCCACACGAATCGGGTCCACCTCGCCCACCAGATCGGCAATCGTGATATCCGGCGTGGCCAGCTTTTCGCCATAGCGCCGGTCGCGCGGAAGCCAGTGAATCGGCGTGTCGTCGCCCTCTTCCGCCACGCGAAGTTGGCAGGCTTTGCAGATGGGGGCGAAGGGGTCATCGTTGATTTCACAACCGACAATCGCCGGTGTCTCTTCGTCCAGCAGATTGATGAGGCTGCGCGCTATACGGGTCTTGGCCTGGCCGCGTTCGCCCAGCAGCACGATATCCTGGCCAGAGAGGATGGCGTTCTCCACCTGTGGAATGACGGTATCCTCATAGCCGACGATGCCGGGGAACAGTTCTTCTCCCGCGCGGATTTTATGCACCAGATTCTTGCGCATTTCCTCCTTGACACTGAGGACGCGATAGCCACTGGCGCGGAGTTGTCCGATGGTAGCGGGTTTGTTGGTTGTGGTCATGCAGTCTAGCATCTCCTTGAACGGCGCTCCCCAGGCGTCCAAAGACAAACGGGACTAGCGGGGAAGGCAAATATCAATGGTAGCAAACGAACAAATGCACGACCGGGGAGCCGGCCTGGTCGCGGAACAATGAGACAAATTCCACTATACACCACCGAGATGACGAGCGTATGAAGCCACCAGAGCCATGAAGCTACTCATGAGTCGCCAACTGACCGTTGGATTTGGCCTATGTTGTGTTTCGGACGGACATCCCTATGAGGTTCCATGACGCGACGGAGCGCGGCGGTGATGATTCTATTGTAGCGCGCAGCGGCTCTTGTGTGCGACTAGCCAAAAGAATAGGTTGCCGCACTGCTGCTAGCTGCCCACACGACCGATAAATAAATGGATGGATGGATGCGCTTCTCGCCTCCTCGTTGCCAGATTGGCATCGCAGTTGCTTGTCAAACAGGAGCGATGTTCAACGCATGAGCGGTGGGGAGTGCAGCAGGACGCGGCGTTCATGCAGTTGGCGCATCGTGCCGTTCGGGTGGGGCAAAGGGGCCTTGCCGGAGCATAGCAGATGGGGAAATCCTGCGAGAGCATGAGATCGAAAGATCGTAGGGGAATCATGAGATCGCGGGTAATAATTGGAAGCCCATCGAGGAGGTTGTTTTCATGGAACCAACGTATGTCAATCCCGTCAATCCCAATCCACCAGTGGTTGACCCGAATGCGCCGGTTTCGGCGGCGGATCGTGCGGCGCAGGTGGTCTATCTCGTGTTTGGCGTGATCGAGGTGCTGATCGCCGTTCGCGTCATCCTGCGGCTGCTGGATGCCAACCCGGATGCGGGATTCACTAGCCTCATCTATAATCTCTCGTATCCGTTCGTCGCGCTATTTTTGGGCGTCTTCCCGCCAGCGCAGAGCCGGGGCAATGTGCTGGAGCTATCATCGCTGCTGGCGATTCTGGTCTACGCGCTGATTGCCTTCGGCATCGTGCGGGTGATTCAGATTATGGCGCGCCGAAATTCACGCGCTTGATTGGTTCGTCCTCACCCGAACCCCTCTCCTTGCAAGGAGAGGGGCTTTTTGCATGTCAAATAGCGTTGCAATCCCCATAACTGACGTTCTTATGGTGTTGGGTTGCTGTTGACCATAGACATTTCGAACACGACGATGAAGACGATGCTCCCGATCAGCAGCACAAGCGAGACGATGCCGAGAATCAGCCCGACCGTTGCCATCGCCCTGCGGCTGATTGAGCGGCGGCCCAGCGCGCCGAAGATAATGCTCAGCACGCTTAGCGGTCCCGTAATGAAGATGCCGCAGCCAGGGATGAGAAAGAGGAGCAGGCCAGTAGCCACGCCGATGATGCCCAGCACCAGCGCGGTAACTGCCAGGCCGGACCCTGGCTCGGCGGGCTGATAGATGGGAATGGGATAGGCAGCAACCGGATACGGCGCTGGCTGTGGCGGATAGCCTAGCGGCTGTGAATACGCTGGATAGGCCGGAGGTGGAGCAGGCGGCGCGCCCAACGGCTGCGAATAGGGTGCGTAGCCTGGTGGCGTGCCCAACGGCTGTGAATATGCCGGATAGATAGGCGGCGGCGGTGGAACCTCTGGATACGGCTGATAGGGCTGACCCGCCAGTTGTTCCGGCCCATCTGCCGGGTAGCTAGGATAGTTGGGCGTCGGATAGGGATTCTGGTCGCCCGTTGGGTATGGTGACTGTGTACTCACGCTGGTGCCCTATTGCCTTTCCACTCTTCTGCCACGTGTAGAGGCCGGCAGACAGGAATGTCTGCTCTACCACGGTGGCGATATGTTGCGCACCTGGCCGCTTGCGACGATAGCCATAGCATAGCATGCGATGTACAGAGCGGCAATCAGTAAAAGGCGCGCCTATCTACAACAGATAGAGCGCGCTATTCTACATTTATAGCTCACTTGGCGGTGAGTTTAGTGCTGCTGCGTAAGCATCACACCTACAACGGAGCTAGCGATGGCGGCAATGAAGCCGATGATAGACAAAATCATTCCGACAGTAGCCATCGTGCGCTTCGAGACGGAGCGACGTCCGAGGATACTGAAGATGAAGCCCAGGATTGCGCAAATATAGCCACAGATGGCAAAGAGCGCAATCGGAATACTGATGATGCCGAGAATCAAGCCAGCGATGGCGAAGCCGCCACCCTGGTCCGGTTGCGCCATTGGCACACCAGGGTAGCCGTACTGCTGTGGTGGATACATGCCCGGCTGCATCGGCTGCGACGGATACGCTGGCGGCGGTGGCGGATAGGCGCCCGGTTGCAATGGCTGCGATGGATAGGCGGGTGGTGGATAGGCGCCCGGCTGCGGATATCCCTCTTGCTGCGGATACCCACCCTGCTGGGGATATCCGCTCTGCGGATCATATCCGTATGGCGGCTGGCTGCTCATGGTAGGCACACTCTTTCTACTTCGCTGGCGGCGTGTATAACAAGAAGCACGCTGCAAGTGCCAGTATACCATGCGGTGTCCAGTGCTTCTGGGAGCCAGCCGTCTATTTCGTTGCGCGCAGGATGATGTAATCCGCTGCCCAACTGAGCAGTTGGCTGTCTTGCTCCGTCACCTCGAAGTAGTCGCGCACACGCTGCGGCGCTGCCAGGATGTCCGCCGTCAGCCGGTCGCGGTCCGCTGGCGGCATCTGCATGCGCTCCACCCAGGCGGCGTAGCCATGCGCCTTGCGTTGTATCTCCACCTCATGTACCTCCAGGCCCGCCGCACGCACGAATCCCTGCCACTCGGTTGCGGTGTATTCGCGGACATGGCTGGGGTCGCGGCGCTTGTCCCACTCGTTGACGGCGCGGTCCAGTTCCCGGTCCTCCGGCGCGATATTGTCAATGACGATCAGCCGGCCACCAGGAACCAGCACGCGCGCCATCTCGTTGACCGCCGCCTGTATGTTCGCGTAGTGGTGCGGCGCGATACGCACAGTGACGAGATCGAACGTGGCGTCCAGAAAGGGCAGGTGCTCGGCATCCGCGATGACGAATGAGACGTTCTGCTGGCCTTTGGCGGTAATGAAATCGCGCGCCGCCGCCAGCATGCGTGGCGTCAGGTCGCTGGCGATGACCTGGGCGACATGCGGCGCAACTGCCAGCGCAGTATGGCCGCCGCCCGTCGAAATATCCAGCGCGTGGTCAGCCGGTTGCGGCTGCGCCAGTTGCAGCAGCCGCGCCAGGTCGTCGCCAGTGGCATGCGCAGGGCTAGCGACGTAGGCAGCGGCGGCGCGCCCGAACTGTTCGCGCACCTGGGTTTTGATCTGCTCGTCACCGCGCCCGTCCCGTCCATCATCAGCCGGCTGGATGGGCTGGATTTGCACGCGCTGCATGAACTCCAGGCGGTTGCCGAAGGGATCGTGCGCATAGAAGCGCTGGTAGCCAGGGATTTGCGCGTCGGTGGTGATCGGCGCGCCTGCCGCTTCCAGCCGTTCGCGCAGGGCATCCAGATCACTCACCAGAAAGGCGGGATGCGCCTTACGCTGTGGCGTAAAGTCATCTTCAAGCCCCAGATGCACCTGTTGCGCGCCGCAGCGATACCACGCGCCGCCGCGCCCCTGCAACACCGCCGGTTTCGCCACTTCTTCCAGCCCTAGCACGCCGCCGTAGAACGCCTTTGCCTGTTCCTCGCCATCGCGCGGCGCCGTCACCTGGACATGATCGAACCCCTCAACCAGCCGCATGATGCCGGTACTCGTCTCCGCTTGTGTCTCCGCCATTGGAACGCCTCTTTCCCTTTGTATCGGCTCATTGCATCATCGCACAGCGTGATGATTTTCTCTCTATCGCTACTTCGAGTGTACTGCGTTGGCTGGTATACTGCGAGAGGGCTATCGCAATAGGCGCTATTGAAATTGCCGATAGGGCGGGGCCACAGTATCAGGTTACGTCGCGATGGTATCACGGTTGTAGGATTGGGCGTTCTCATTTGGATATCTCCACTGCCAGAGCAGCACACGCACAGACACATACACAGACAGCGAGAGCAGGAATGCCCCTGGCGGAAGGGCGGCAACGACAATGACACTCGATCAGATCGAAACATTCGTCCAGGTGGCGCGCGCCCGCAGCTTCTCGCGCGCAGGCATCCTGCTGGACCTGGCGCAGCCAACGGTCAGCGGGCGCATCGGCCAGCTCGAAGCGGAGTTAGGCGCGCAACTCTTCGCCCGCCACGGCCATACCCTGGAACTCACCGAGGCCGGGCGCTCGCTCCTGCCTTACGCCGAGCGGATGCTGGCGCTGCGCAGCGAGGGACTGAGTACGGTGCAGCGCATCAAACGCGGCGGGCTGGGGCGGCTCTCGCTGGGGGCCAACCCTACATGCAGCCAATATCTGGTGCCACGGCTGATCGAAGCCTACTGGCATCTGCATCCCAACGTGCATCTGAGCGTGCGCACGACGCTGAGCCGCGTATTGATGGAGGGACTGCTGGATGGCGCAATCGAGCTGGCGATTTGCTCGCAGGCGCAGATTCATCCACGGGCGCGCATCCTCTGGAGCTATAGTGATCCGCTGGCGCTGGTCGCTGCCAGCAGCCATCCGCTGGCGCGCAAGCATGACTGTGTGCGCGCTGACCTCGCCGGGCATACCATCCTCTCCACCCAGGCCGGCCCTACGCATGTTGGCTTGCGCCATATCTTGCCGCCGGGGAGCGGCGATGTGATTGCTTTGGAGGCGACGGCTGGCGAGGTGATGACGCAGTTGCTCTTGCGCGGCGTCGGCGTGACAGTGTTGCCCGCGCTGGCCGTGTGGGATGAATTGGAGCGCGGCGACCTGGTACGCATTTCCGTCTGCGACGCGGACCTGCCGGACTATGAGGTGGCGCTGGTGGCGTGGCCGGGGCACGACCTCTCGCCAGCGGCAGAGGCATTCGCGGAAACGGTGCGCACTGCGCGCGTGCCAGCACTCCTTTCGGGGAGGACATAGCCCGTTTGGTCAGGAATGGCGCAAAGCATGTGGCATGAGGCGTATAAAGGATTGTACAATGCGCCAAAGACGTGCGGATGTGAGTCGAACCAACAGATATGATGCGGTGAGGCTGCACAAAAGGCCAAGAGGCGTCGGCGCCTGGCGCGCAGTTTGCGCTTTACGTAGCGATTGACGACCTGACGAACACATGCGGGGGAAACCACTACGAGACTCCAGACTCCATGCGAGACTCCAAGAGATTCTGAGAGATTCTGAGAGACTCCAACGGCACGTGGTTCGACGCTGAAGGATTGAGGTACGGTGTGACAAAGAAGATTCTGGTTGCCGATGACGAGGCGACGATTGCCGATCTGCTGGAACAATCCCTCACCGAAGAAGGGTATGAGGTTCAGAAGTCAATTCAGAGCTTGCGCTTTTACGACGCCGTGCGCGAGTATAAGCCGGACCTGATCTTGCTCGACCTGATGATGCCCTATCTGGAAGGCGAGGATGAACTGCGGCTGATGAAACTCGCCCCGGAAACATCGAATATTCCAGTGATCGTGGTGACGGCGAAGGCTGATGTTGACCGCGATGAGGCCACCCTGCGCCAGTTGGGGGTCATTCATATCGTCAAGAAGCCGTTTGACTTGAATCAGCTCATCCAGCTTGTGAAACAAACGCTGGGCTAGCCCTATTTGCCCGGCTGGTGGAGGAAATAGCGTGGCAGACGCAACAGAGAAGACCCGTATCGCGCTCGATGCGATGGGCGGAGACTATGCGCCTGGTGAAGTCGTGCTTGGCGCTGTGCAGGCGGCACGCGAACTTGGCATCGGCGTGTTGCTGGTCGGGCCGGAGGATTTGATCAAAACTGAGCTTGCGCGCCACGATACCACCAACCTCGACCTGGAAATCGTGCATACCGATCAGGTAATCGGCATGGATGAGCATCCAGCGGAAGCGGTGCGTGCCAAGCCACGCAACAGCATCACGCTGGCGCACGAACTGGTGCGCGATGGGCGCGCGGCGGGCGCCGTCTCTGCTGGCAACAGCGGGGCGGTGATGGCCGCCGCCATCTTCACCCTCAAACGTATTCGCGGCGTGGACCGCCCGGCGTTCGGCGGCGTGGTGCCGGCTGCCGATGGGCATCAAACGCTGGTGCTAGATATGGGCGCCAACACCGATTGCAAGCCGCCGTATCTGCTGCAATTCGCCATTATGGGGTCCGCCTATATGCAGAGCGCCTTTGGCATCGCCAAACCGCGCGTAGGGCTGCTGGCCAACGGTGAGGAAGAGACCAAAGGCGACCAGTTGACCCAGCAGGCGCATCAACTCATCAAGGCTGCAGCGCCCGGCAGCGGCCTCAACTTCATCGGCAATGTCGAAGGACGCGACATCAACGCTGGCACGGTGGATGTGGTGGTCTGCGATGGCTTCGTGGGCAATGTCGTTCTCAAGCTCAGTGAAGGGCTGGCCAGGATGCTGCTGGCGACGATCAGGAAGGAACTGACGGCTGGCGCGGTGAGTTCGCTGGGCGCGCTGCTCGCCAAGCCTGCCTTTGATCGTGTGCGCAAGCAACTTGACTATGAGGAATATGGCGGCGTGCCGGTGCTGGGCGTCAACGGCGTCTCGATCATCTCGCACGGGCGCTCCAAAGCGAAAGCCATCAAGAATGCCCTGCGCGTCGCCCGGCAAGCGGCGGATGCGCGCCTGCCGGAAGTCATTGCCCAGGGTATCAAGACGCTGAACGAGATGCCAGCGCCAGCCGCCGCCGAATAATTAGGGCTGAACCCGTTGTCTCACTCAGCGGAAAGCGTTTTCTTGCTGCGTTTGGCAGCGCCGCCCAGTTTGCCGATGCGGCTATAGAAATCCGGGGACTGGCGCTCTTTGGTGGTGTTGCCGCCTTTCTTGCCCATCTGCGCGAAGTGGTCAGGGCCATACTTCGCTACATTGGCGTTGCCACCCTTCTTGGCGATGTCTCGATAATAGGTGCTGCCGCGCTGCTCTTTGAGCGCCGTGCCGCCGATTTTGCCAATGCGCCGGTAATAGTCTTCGCCGTAGCGGTCGCGGACGGTGGTGCCGCCTTTGCGCCCGGCCTCAGAGGAGGACATAGGAGTCGCGGGGGCTGCCGGAGTGGGACTTGCCGGAGTTGCCAGGGCTGCCGGAATCGCTTTTGCTTCGGTTTTCACTTTTTGCGCCATGAGATGCCTCCCAAAGAACTCTAGAGGATACCGTTCGCTCGTCTCAATGAGTATAAGCCCGCTTCCCTGGCTACGTCAAGCGGGAAAATATGTTGGAAATATGTTATGGTATCTTTCTCATCAGAACAGTGGTAAAACTGAGAGGAGTGAACGTGTGGATGTCGTTCGATTGGATGTCATGCGCCTGACTGTTATAGATGCGCGCGGGACGGTGAGCTTCGTCGCGCATACCTCAGCCGCCGTTGCGCTGGCCGCCGCCTGCGCCGGCAACCCTACCACCGTGGCGGAATTGCTGGAGGCGTCGCGGCGATACGACCGCGATCTGCATAGGATGGTGATGAGCGGGCTGGCGGTCTTCGATGAACACAACCTTCCTGGCAATGTGGATGACATCCATGAGCAATTGCGCAGCCTGCCACCGCAGAAGACGCCGGTGTTTCGCGTGCTGGATGACGTTACGCGCAACGCCAGCCTGCAATCTGTGCGGGCCGGGGTCATCCTCTACAACCTGACCAGGAAGCGCATCGTGCAGATTGCCAACACCTATGAACTGCTCACCCGCTCAGGCGAGGTCAATTATCATAATGGGCGTTTTCTGAGCCGCCGCGTCTTCAGCTATGAGTTGCCGCCTGAATGGAGCATAGTCCCCTGAGCAGGCGTTAATCACGCCATGCGCTCGCGCAAGGCAGCCTGCGCGGCGAAGTAGCCGCACATGCCATGCACACCACCGCCCGGTGGTGTGGAGGACGAACAGAGATAGAGGCCGCGCACCGGCGTCGCGTAGGGATTGGCGATATCGAGCGTAGGCAGCGGGCGTGTGAAAAATTGCCGCAGGTCTTGCACGCCGCCGTTAATGTCGCCCCCGATATAGTTGGCGTTATACTGCTCCATCTCGCTGGCGTTCATCGTGTGCCGCGCCAGGATGCGATCACGAAAGCCCGGCGCGAAGCGTTCGATCTGCGCTTCGATGCGCTCCGTCATATCGCAGGTTGAGCCGCTGGGCACATGACAATACGCCCAGACAGTCTGTTTGCCCTGCGGCGCGCGGGTAGGATCAAAAAGGCTCTGCTGCGCCAGCAACACAAACGGCTGCTCTGGAATCACGCCGCGCCAGACCGCGCGCTCAGACGCCGCAATCTCGGCCAGCGTTCCGCCGACATGCACCGTTCCCGCCTGGACACACTCAGCCGCCTGCCAGGGGATTGGTCCGTCGAGCGCCAGGTCCAGCTTAAAGACGCCGGGGCCGTAGCGATAGCCTTCGAGCCGCCGCCGGTAGCCATCGGGTAGCCGGTCGCCGGCGATGCGGAGCAACTGGCGCGGCGTGATGTCGCAGAGGATGGCGCGGGCGGATGGCAGGGCATCCAGCGCCTTCACCTCCACGCCGGTGACGATTTCGCCGCCCAGCGAGCGCAGATAGTCCGCCAGTGCGTCCACGATGCGCTGCGAGCCGCCGCGCGGAATGGGCCAGCCGACGGCATGCGCGCTGGTCGCCAGCAGCAGCCCGAATCCCGCCGTGATGGGATGTTCCAACGGCAGCATCGCATGCGCGGAGATGCCCGCGAAGAGCGCCCGCGCCTGCTCGCTCCGGAAGCGGCGCTCCGCCAGCCCGCGCGCCGAAGCGAGCGCCGCCAGGCCGAAGCGCGCCAGCACCAGCGAGGCAAAGGGATGCAACGCCTGGTGGATGGGGCGCAACGGGCCGAGGCTGCCGTCCGCCAGGATATCCCAGTCAGCGGCGAGGGGAGCGATGAGCCGCCGGTAGGCGTCCGCATCTTCGCCAAGATACGCGCCGGTGGCCGCGATAGAGCGTTCCAGCAGCGCCGCCGTGCCATCCGGCAGGGGATGCGCCAGCGCCGCCGGTGGCTGAATCCAGTCGAGTCCGTAGTCCTCAAACGGTATCGTGCGGAAAAAGGGCGAGCCAAGCGCCAGCGGATGAATGGCCGAGCAGATGTCATGTACGTAGCCAGGCAGCGTCAGTTCGCCGGAGCGGCAGCCACCACCGACGGTCTCGCGTGCCTCAAAGACGAGGACGGAACGACCGGCGCGGGCCAGCGTGATGGCGGCGGCCAGACCATTCGGCCCCGCGCCAACAACGACGGCATCATACGCCGGAGACGCAGCATGGCTCGTAGAAGCTGCCATAGGGTTATCATGTCGCTTTCTCATCCACCAGCCAGCATACATCAAAGTTGGTTGCCACCACGACGCCCCAACTGGCGCACCCAGCGGGCCGGAGCGCCCAATGTATAGATCGTCGTGCGGACGGCGGCGTTCTGCCAGATATTACCCGCCTGCCGCCATTGGAGCCGGGGGTCAATGCAAATCTGCCGGGTCTGGACGATGCCGTTGACGCCAAAACGAGCGGCAAGCGCGCTCAGCGTATGAATCCAGAACTGGTTCTCCTGGCGATGCCCACCCATGAGCAGACCGATCTCATAGAGCGGATCGTTGGCGCGTATCAGCAGTTGCGCCTGCGCCACCGTCGCGCCGTCCTCCTCATAGGCGCTGAAGGTAATCCAGCCGGCCAGCACATGCCCCTGCGGTGTCATCAGGGTGAAGGATTCGTCGTCGGCGTAGAGCACCAGCACGCCGGTGGAGAGCCGCATGCCACCGCCCACCTTCAGGCTGAGGACGGCGACCTCGCCAGGAGCGATGCCGGTCAGCGGCTTGAAGAAGCGGTTGCCCTTCGGCCAGAAGGTCGGAAACTCTTCTTTCCAGGTGGTGATGACCTCGGCAGGAGTGACCTGCACGCCGCTCAGCCGCACCCAGAACGTCTTCTGCCACATTTTGCCGAAGCCCTGAAGCGGTCCGACGACCCTCCGACCCTCCACATTCAGACTTACAGCGTCGCTGGGCATATGCGCTACCCGCAATGTGGAAACCATCTCCGCCCAGTTGGCGGCGTCGCGTGGCGAGAGCGGCGTTGCAATCACGCCAGACGTTTGGACTGTCTGGACTGTTTCGAGCACTTCGGATGTTTGCGCTGCATCTGGCATCGTTGACGTCTCAGTTGTGCCTGTTGTATCTGTTGCCCGAACGTCACCAACGTCGTTCGTATCCTGGCTATCTTGGCCATCATAGCTTTCATTGGGAGAACTGGATGTCATGTCCATAAGACCTTCCTCCTCTCATCCCCTTCACGCGATCCAGGTGTCGCTAGGCCATTCCGGCGGCGATGGCCTCGGCTTCGCTGTTATAGATGCTGATCGCCTCGTTCAGGCGCGTCAGCTCGAAAATATGCTGGTAATGCTCGCTCAACCCATACGCGAGCAGCCGTTGCTTCTGCCGGTTGACACGAATCAGCAGCGTGACGAGCAGACCAATGCCGCTACTGTTCATGTACTCCAGGTTGGTGAAGTTGAGGATGAACGCGCGCGGCGGCGGCGTATTGGCCTGCGTATAGGCATCCATGAGAGCATGTTCAGCGAACGCGGAAACATCCCCTTGAATGTCAATGACGCTGATGCTGTCGTTGATGCGGCGCACAGTCATTTTGACGTTGGCTTGTGGCATGTGTTCTCTTCCCTCCCATACTGCCCTGTATACTTCATGGTGACCAGCGGGTCAACCTGTGCCTCAGCGCGTATCGCGACAAAGCGGCCACCGGCTGTATAGCTTATACGTTGCTCCATTCCCATTCTGCGACATCGGTTTGTTTGCGCGCGTGCGATGCGGGCGCCAGCGGCATCACGCCGAGTTCACGCACGACCTGCCGCGCCGCCAGCCCGACGATGGCGGCGAAGGTGGGATAGGCAAGCTCCAACTCTGCCAACTGTTCCACCCACATATCGGCAGACATGCCCGCCGCAATCAGTTGCAACGTCTCCACTGCCTGCTCACCTACGATGTGCGCGCCCAAGAGACGATGCGTAGACTGCGAGACGATCAGCTTGCAGAAGCCTTCGGGGTGCCGATCTATCAGCGCGCGGTCCACCTGCCGGTAGGGCACAACGGCGACGACACATTCTTCCTGGGCGCACGCCTGGCGCTCCGTCAGCCCGACGCTGCCGTACTCTGGATCAGTGAAGCCACCATGCGGGACGATGAAATGATCGGCTCTGCCGCCCGGACCCAGCACTGCGCTCTCGGCGGCCAGCGTGCCCTCAGCGGTGGCGCTCTGCACCAGCATCATGCGTCCGGTGACATCACCCGCCGCGAAGATATGCGGCACGTTCGTCTGCAACGAGTTGTTCACCTTGATATAGCCGCGTTCGCTCTCGACGCCCGCCGCCGCCAGATTCAGCGGCCCCGTGTTCGCCTGCCAGCCGACGGCAAGCAATACGGCGTCCACCGGCAAACTGTGCGTCGCGCCCTGTTGCATATAGTGTAGCGCAAGTTGTCCCTCCGGCTGCTCAATCCGCTCGATCTGCTCGACGCCGCTGATGCCCAGATGCAGCGCAATTCCCCGGCGCTCGAACGCCTGCATGATGCCATGCGACACGTCCTCATCTTCGACGCCAAGCAATCGCGGGCCAACCTCGAAGAGATGCACCTGGCTGCCGAACGCCGCGAAGATAGAGGCTAGCTGGCATCCTGTGGCGGCGCCGCCGACGATGGCGATTGAGCGCGGCGCCCGTGTCATGGACCAGACATCGCTATGCGTCAGCGCCAGTTCGTTGCCGGGGAACGGCAGCCGCCGCGCATGGCCGCCGACGGCGACAATGATTTTCTCCGCCTGGAACGTTGTGCCATCTGGACAGGTGAGCGTATGCGCGTCGCTGAACGCTACGCCGCCGGTCTGCGTGTAGACTGAGACACCCATCGCTTCGAGGTGGCTGCGAATCTGCTTTTTCTCGTGTAAGCGCGCTACCATCTCACGGGTGCGTTCCAACAACTGAGCGAAATCCACGGTTGGCGCAGCCCCCAGCAAGCCATAGTGCGCGAATTGCTCAGCCTCGCTCACCAGCCGCGCTGCCCGCGCCAGCACGCGCGTCGGCACGCAGCCATCGTTCGTGCAGGTCCCACCCAGTTCGCCGCGTTCGATCAGCGCGACCTCCGCGCCAAGCTCACGCGCACGCAACGCCGCCGTCACGCCGGCTGGCCCCCCACCAAGAACCACAATATCGGTCATGTATTATTCTCCTAAAGCCCCCACCCCCGGCCCCTCCGCTTCGCTCATCGCCTCCTCCGCACTGCTAGGCAGTGCTTCCATGCTTCGCATGGCGGAGGCTCATCCCCGTGCGCGGGAGAGGGGAGCCAGAGTCGAACCCTCACCCCCGGCCCCTCTCCTCGCAAGGAGAGGGGAGTTTAGATGTTGGTCTCTTCGCCAGCATCCGCCTGATGCGTCAGCCATAGAATGAGTTCGACGGTGTGGTGCGTGCCATCGCTGCTGACGCGCACCTCATCCACCAGACTCCTGATGAGGAACATGCCCCAGCCGCGCGGCGATTGCAGCCCCGCCAGCTTGGCCTCCAGGTCCGGCGCGGGCGATTCGATGAACGTGTCGCCGCCTTCGTCGCTGATGCGCACGGCCAGCGCCACCTGTGAAGCCCGGACCTGGATGATGACGGGAAGATCAGGCCGGTAATTATTGCCATGTTCCATCGCGTTCATCGTCGCCTCGCCCACCGCCGTCTTGAGTTGCTCCAACCGTCGCGCTGGGATGCCGAGGTCACGCACTGCCTCTGCAACGCGCTGGATCGCCTGCCGCTCGTTGCCCGGTTCGCTGGCCAGCGTCCACTCGTCGAGCGTGCGCCAGTTCGTCTCTTCGCCTGCGGCGCCGCTCTGCTGGGAATCGTTGTTCATGTTCTGCGTGTTGCCCTCGTTGCCCTCGTTGCCTTCCAGTCGTTGCAGCACCACGAGCGTGATATCGTCCTCTTGATCCCAGTCCGGTCCCGTGAAGTCTGCCAGCTCATGCAGCAAAAACAGAATCGGTGGCGTGCCATCGCTGTGTTCACCCAAGAGCGCCATCAGATGCGGCAGGCCGAACATCTGGCGCTGTGGGTTGTGCGCCTCCACCAAGCCATCGCTATAGAAGAGCAGGCTGTCCCCTGGCTGCAATGCCGTTTCGCCCTCATCGTACCGCATGTTGGGCATCAGGCCAAGCGGCATGCCAGTGGCGCGCACCTCGCCAACCGTGCCGTCTTTGTGGCGCAGATAGGGCAAATCCTGCCCGGCGTTGGCATACTGCAGATTCCCGGTCAGCGGGTCGAGGATGGCATAGAAACAGGTAACGAACATGCTAGGGGGCAGGTCAGCGCAGAGCAGTTCGTTGACTTGCGCCAGCGCCTGCCCCGGCGTGGTCCCCGGTTGCATCGCTACAGCGCGGAGCATGCTGCGCGTGGTCGCCATCACCAGCGCAGCGGGGATGCCCTTGTCGGTGACATCGCCCAGCACGATGCCCAGCCGCCCATCCGCAAGCGGCAGGAAGTCATAGAAGTCGCCGCCAACTTCGCGCGCCGGCTGATAGCAGGTCGCCAGTTGCCAGCCGGAGAGCGTCGGCGTGGACTTTGGCAGCAGCGCCTCCTGGATGCGCCGCGCGGTTTGTAGCTCCTGCTCCACCCGTTCGCGTTGCCGCGCATCCACCTCTTCCGCGTGGGTCAGTTGCGCCATGCGCAGGACGGGCGCCACCCGGTCCGCCAGCTTCGTCAAGAGTTCGAGTTCATCGAATGTGTAGCGGATATTGCGGCGCGCGGACGCTCGTGGGCCAAGCGCCAGCAGACCAACCAGTTCATTCTGGCTCACCAGCGGCAGGGCTATCGCCAGGCCAGCCGCCTGTAATGCGCGTACCGTGGCGGAGTCCGCGAAATCCGCTGCGGGCCGGGAGAGATTGAGAACGCTGGAAGGCCGCAGCAACATAGGTCGGATGGGATCATCCGCGGAGACGGCGAGCGTCGCGTTTGCCGGTTGCGCGCTGGCGGCTCCGGCCTGCCGGTGAAGCTGGAACGCCTGATCCTGCCGCTCAGACGGTGTGCGTCCGCTGCTGATAACCGTCGCTTTGCCAGATGGCGCGCGCAGCACAGTCAGTTCCGGCGCAGATTGCAGCCAGAGGATCACCGGCGCAGACTGCAACGACTTCTGAATGACGGAGATCAACTGGCCGCTCACCTGCTCCAGTTGCATATCATCATGCAGCGTGGCGGTGAAAGCGGTTATTTGCCGCGCCGCCTCATAGGTGTGGCGGAAGAAGCGCCGGTTGATACGTTCGGTGATCTGCCGGTGGAGAGGCCGGAAGGACAGCGCCATCAGCAACCCGATAAGAATGAGGAAGGGCATATAATCGTAGGATTGCAGTGTGCGGAAGCCAGGGAAGAGAAACCAGAGCGTAAGGATAAAGACGACATAAATGGCGAGCAGGCAGAGGATGAGTAACCCAAAGATCAGCAGACGATTGACGGCGGCGCTGCGATCATATGGGCGCTGATGCAAAAGCAGCAGACTGGCGGTGGCAGGCAGCAAGGTGACGAGGAGATAGTAGACCATTTCTAGAGAGAGCAGCAACGGCGAGAGGGATGCTGTGTTGATCTGTGAGAGCAGCGACGAGACGAGCAGCGCCAGGAAGCTGGCGATGGGCAGCGCGCAGAAGACGAGGATTTTGGTGTGTCGCTGGAAGGCCCAGCGTTCCCCTGTCAAAGCGAAATGGCGATAGCGATAGTAGATTTGCGCGATGACGCCGGAGAGGACGATGAGCAGCGCCACGATGGTAAAAATAGCGGTAATGATGCCTATGACGCCTGGTGGCGGAGTAAAGGTGATCTGGGCATTGGAACCACCGCTTTTCTGCGGGACGAACGCGCCAATGAAAGAAAATACATAGATAACGCTCAGCCAGCGCGTCCAGCGCGGCGCATAGCGTTCATCCGAGAAGAGATAAAAGAACAACGCGAAGAGAATAATGGCCGGTGCGGCGGCCAGCGATTCGTGAAGGGCGAAGGTGCGGCTCTCGATGATGAGGTTGCTCATGGCGAAGAACATCAGGAAGAGGGAAATATAGAGCGTGCCGCGATCAGTCGCTTGGCGTTGGCGTCTGCGCTGGAAGATGGCGATAATGAGCCACCAGCAGAACAGCGCGCCAAAGACGCTGGCCGCCATCCACTGCACCGCAGAGGCCAGGATGTCACTCACCTGCGTAGCTGATATAGTGGCGACGATACTGTTGAATGCATGCGGGATGGTGAGCGCCTGCGCGGAGATCATGCGTTCCCCTCCTTGCCAGACCTTGCCGGAAACCTCATCTATGCAACGGATTTAACGGGCCCTATCTGCCATAGCTCGTACTATGATACCTCATGCCGGTCATCCTGTCTGCGCGACGCAACGCGGCACGCTGTTACCCTGCATTGCGGTTTGCTACGAAAGCGGCGCTGTCATCCGGCAGCTCGTCAATGCCTGCGAACTCCGGCACGACGATTGAGGCGATGCTTTGTTGTAGTACGGGGCCGAGTTGCGGCGCGATGATTTTGGCCGCGCCGCCGATGCTTTCGCAGTCGTCTTCGATCAGCACATCGGGCAGCACGCGCGCAACGATCTCCTGATAGGTTTCGCCCTCCCGGCGAAAGAAAACTGGCCCCTGAGGAAATCCGTAGCGTTCCAGCACCGCCTGGTCAGCGGCAACGTCTTCTGGCAAGCGATGCGAACTCAGATAGGCGATCTCCGCTCCCTGCGCCTGCCATCCCGCGATCTTTGCCACCGCCTGCCCGATGGGAACATACATAGCGTACTGCAAGACCGTTGGATCATGCGCCAAACACTGCTGCACGCGCTCCGCCCGCGTATGCCCAATGCCGCTCCGGTGCATGATGGTGGTGCCATGCAAGAAGATGAGGATTTTCATGGGTTGCCGCCTCTGCTGCTGATGTTGCAGGCGCGCCTGCAACATTGTCCTCCCTCTATTCTCCTTCAGCAGCATATCATGTCGCCAACCAGGGGTGTTCTGTTGTTGAATGTTTAAAGGAACAACCAGAGTTCAGGAAAGACGTTGAGCTAAAAGACTTACCTTTGGTTAACACCCACCGCACCCGCAGATGCGAAAGGTAGCAGAATAGGCCAGTTGTCTCGACGTTGCAGTTGATTGAAGTTCTATGTATTGGATAACGATCCGGAACGTCCCTATTGGGAACGGTACATATTGTCCCGCTGGTTGTCCAGCAGAGATCTCTTGGTAGTAGAGAATGTCTTGGTAAGTTTTGCTAGGCGATATCCCTACTTCTGGGGTATCTGGAAGTTCATCCCCAGCGTGGGGAGAGCAAAGTGGAACCTGTTTCCAAGCACCACCAATGAGTTGTTGCAAATCTAGAAGTTCGCAACCATGAAGATCACCATACATGTTAATAGGATGCCCCAAGTGATTTTCGATTGTTACATGCACAATGGCGAACGGCGTATAGATAGAATGATCGGTGGCAATGCTTACCGGACCAGTGGTTTGGGTGAGAGGACTGGCATTGACTTGCGTTGTGGGACAGGGAGTAGCGCTTGGCAATGCGCTTTGCTGAGCGCAGGCAGCCAGCAGGAGGATGAAACAGAGGACGCCCATGCCGAACCCAACTCGTTTACTGCTCATCATCATCCCCCTTTTCACCGCAATGAAACCGTTCGAGGTGATAATGACAAAATATACAACTAGCGTGAGGCCAATAAGGGTATGTGGACAGGAGAACTGAGGATAGATAACCAGCCGTAGGGCCGTAGACTAACATATAGCACAGAGGGCGACGCATCGCTGTTGAGATGCGTCGCCCCTGCATTGAAATAAGTGCGTGCTATGGGTTGTGTTGATGTGATGGAGGTTAGCCCAGGATGGCGGGCTGGCTCTCCTCGTCGCGCTCGTGCTGCGTGGCCGCTTCGCCTGCGCGAATGGTGAAGGTGAGCGGGAGGTCCGCCGCCAGCCGCCGGCTCGCCGCTGCCTCTTGCTTCTCGGCCCGGCGCCGGGCTGCCAGCATGCGTTCTGCGCGCACAATGCTCACGCCGGCCTCCGCCAGCACGGAGACCAGTCGCTCATGGTTGGCGCGCGCCGTGGTCTCGTCGTCGCTGCGAATCTCATAGAGCGGCTGGCGCATCATCACCAGATAGCCGCGCGTGACGGGGTAGGCGCCGGTGAGATACCCTTTGTGCCGCCCTTGCAAGAAAATCGTCGCCACGACGTAATCGCTGCCATCTGCCGTAATCAGGCGATGCCGCGCCAATTCGCCACGATAGGGAACACAGGTACGAACGCTGCCGTGGGCGGGCCGCACCGGCGGCTGGCCGTCTGCCGCCAGTTCATGCTTTGCCATCATCTTTGCCTTTCTTCGCTCCTCTGCGCCTGTTCGTGTCCAGTCGCCCGCCAGCAGAGCGCTACAGCAGGCAGACCAGCCACGTGAGATAAGCGGCCCACTAACCACGTCATTACAACTGACATTGCCGGGGAGACCCGCACCTGTTTCCCTCTACAGTACGTTTGCCTGAATCGAAAGACCTCTCTGCAAAGAGTGTGCCGAAGGCTGCTCATTGCAGACGCAAGCATAGCACGATGAGTGAACGAATGATGTGAGAAAAGAAATGATAGAGAACGCGCCAGGAAAGACTACGAGAGACATCAGGCAAGCTGCATTGCCGGGGGAAACGGCATCGGGTCGCGCTTTTTGGGACAAGCCACTACCTCTTGCTTACAAGAGCGATTGACCGGCGCGCAGGGTCGCGTTGACAGGACCTTTGGCAAGCACAAGACGCATCACACGGTTGTATCAACTTTCCACAGGTGTGCCCGTCTGGCCTCTTGCGTGTTATGATAGTTCTCGCGGGAGGAGCAAAGGATGGATGGCAAATCGGTATCATCACTGCCTGGCGGCGAGGAAATGGACGCCTACGAGGGGTTGCGACCTCTGATGTTCTCGATTGCTTATCGCATGCTCGGTGACGTGGGCGACGCGGAGGATGTCGTGCAGGAGGCGTATCTGCGGCTGCATCGCACGCTGGCGCAGGGCGCGGCAATCGAGTCTCCCAAAGCGTTCCTGACGACGGTGACGACACGCCTGGCTATTGACGCCTGGCGAGCGGCGCGTGTCCGGCGCGAAACCTATGTTGGGGTCTGGCTGCCCGAACCGTTGCAGGCATCCACCGATGTTGGCCCTGCGGAACAGGTGGAACTAAAAGATTCGCTGTCGCTGGCCTTCCTCGTTCTCCTTCAGACGCTTTCGCCGGTCGAGCGCGCCGTCTTTCTGCTGCGCGATATCTTCGACTATGACTATGACCAGATTGCCGCGATTGTGCAGAAGAGTGAGGATAATTGCCGCCAAATCCTGGCGCGCGCCCGCAAACGCATAGATGCTGGCAAACTGCGGTTCGATGCAGACCAGAGCGAGCAGCGACAACTCGCCGCCAGTTTCTTTGGCGCGGCGGACCGGGGTGATATGGCGGGCCTGGTCAACTTCCTTGCCAAAGACGCGGTCTTTTACGGCGATGGCGGCGGGAAGGCGCACGCCTACCGGCATCCGCTCGTGGGTGATAATCGTGTCGCGCTGGCCGTCAGGAGCATCTTCAAGACAGCGCACGATTTCAATATCACATTCCAATTTCTCTACATCAATGGGCAGCCGGGCGCACTCTCATTCGATGCCGAGGGCCGTGTGGTCAACATGCTGGTCCTCGACATTGCAGGCGGTGTCATTCAGGCGGTACGCTCCATCGTAAATCCCGATAAACTGACGCGCCTCGGCTATCCCGTCTCTGATATGGCCAGAATCAAAGCAACAAATAAACCAGAAGAGCCAACAGCAGGCGCCTGATTCCGCAATTCATGGATGTTTTCACGGATATGCAAGATTTCACCTCGATATTGTCACAAGATTGATGGTGGCTCCGTCTACCAGTGCGCACAACAGCAATGCACATTGCGCTCATGCACAGATTGCATACATTGCACAAACACTGGCACACAAAAGGAGCAACATCATGAAGGTATTCGTTGCAGGCGCCAATGGCGCAGTTGGCAAGGCACTCGTACCGCAGCTCATCGCAGCAGGCTATGAGGTCGTCGCGATGACCCGTTCGCCGCAGCAGGTGGAGCGATTGCGAACTGCTGGCGCAGAGCCGGTGGTTGCCGACGCACTGGACCGCGCCACCGTGATGCGGGCGGTGAAGCAGGCCCAGCCGGAGGTTATCATTCATCAACTGACGGCGCTGACGGGCGTCAAAGACTACAAACGGTTTGATGACGAGTTTGCCATGACCAACCGCCTGCGCACCGAAGGCACCGACTATTTGCTGGCGGCGGCCAGGGAAGTGGGCGCGCGGCGCTTCATTGCGCAGAGCTATGGCAACTGGAACTATGCGCGCACGGGAACCGCCCCGAAAACGGAGAATGATCCGTTGGACCCAAACCCGCCGCGCAATCAAATGAAAACCCTAGAAGCCATCCGCTATCTCGAAAACGCGGTGACGCATGCTGAGGGCATCGAAGGGATTGCGCTCCGCTATGGCAACCTCTACGGCCCTGGAACTGGAATCGCCAAAGACGGCGATATCGTCGCCTCGATACGCAAGCGCATGCTCCCCATCGCCGGCAGCGGCGCGGGCGTCTGGTCGTTCATCCATGTGGAAGACGCCGCCTCGGCAGCGGTCGCGGCGATCCAACACGGCGCGACCGGCATCTACAACATTGCCGACGATGAACCCGCTCCCGTTCGCGTGTGGCTCCCTGTGCTGGCGCAGGCGGTCGGCGCGAAGCCGCCGCTGCATCTCCCCGTCTGGCTCGTCCGCCCGATGATCGGTGAGGTTGGCGTCTCCATGATGACGCAGATTCGCGGCGCATCGAACGCCAAAGCCAGGCGCGAACTCGGCTGGACTCCTGCGCACGAGACGTGGCGCGAAGGCTTCAAAACCGCCCTTTGAGAGCGGTGGCTAATATCAAGCGGGAGACACGGCAAATGGCGGGGGTTCCAGCTCTCGCCATCGCTACTGCCATCTTGTTACAGCGCGGGCGGACGCATATAATGCTCGTTGAGAGCGTTGTATGCTCCAAAGTGCGTAGCATCACCGATGCGACGATTGTAACAGGTGCGATAGGTGACGCCGTGGACCAGAGAACCAACACACCGGGGACGCCCAACAAACCGGACAGGCCAGGCGAAGAGAGCAAGCTCAAGCTGCTGGTGATTGACGACGAGCAAAGCATCGTGGATTTCATCCGTCTCGGCATGCGCTATGAGGGGTTTCGCGTCGAGGATGCGGGCGATGGCGTCGCTGGCTTTGATCTGGCGCAGAAGCTCCGCCCTGATCTGGTCATCCTCGATGTGATGCTCCCTGGCATGGACGGCCTGGAAGTCTGCCGGCGGCTGCGCGAGAACGAGGCGACGGCGGATATCCCGATTCTCATGCTTACCGCCAAAGATGAGGTGCGCGACCGCGTGACGGGACTGGAGAGCGGCGCAGATGATTACCTCACCAAGCCCTTCAGCTTCGAGGAGTTGCTGGCGCGGGTGCGGGCGCTGCTACGCCGCCAGCAACGCATCGTCGCGGCGGGCGGTCCGGGTGGGCGCGTGCTGAAGGTGGCAGACCTGACGCTCGACGAGTCTGCTCGCGAGGTCCGGCGCGGCGACCGGCTCATTGAGTTCACCGCCACCGAGTATAATCTACTGCACCTCTTCATGACCCATCCGCGTCAGGTATTGGACCGGCAAACCATCCTCAACCGGGTCTGGGGCTACGATTTCATGGGCGAAACCAACATCATCGAGGTCTACGTCCGCTATCTGCGCGAGAAGATCGAGGACGAACCGAGCAATCCCCGGCTGATCCAGACCGTGCGTGGCGTCGGCTATGTCTTGAAGGGCTGATACTTTATGGCAGCGCGCCCGCCCTCCGGACCATCAAACACCAACACAAATACCACTACGCCGAACACCTCGAATGGGCGAGGATTGCAGCCGCTGGCTAATGGTTCCCGGCAACCGCAGCCGTATGATCCCGCCATCGAACAAGACCTGCCAACGGTGATCGTGCGGCATCCACAGCGGCAACGCGGGCGTCAATCCGGAGGCTGGTTTCGCTGGGCGCGCACGCTGCGCTGGCGGCTGGCGCTCTCATATATCGGCACGCTGGCGCTGCTGTTACTGATTCTTGGTATCGTCCTCGATATCATCGTTGGCTCGGCGTTGCTTCAGGAAGAACGCGCGCGCTTCAGCGATGAGGTAGTCGCCAGCATTACCGTCAATCAGCATTTCTTCGATAGGGAGGTCAATGGCACCGGCAAAACCTGCGCCGGAGCCATCAGTTATCAGCAGGCGTTCCAGGAGTCCATTGCGCAGCCGCTCAGCAGTTCGCATCCGGCCATTCGCTCGGTCTATCTGCTGGACCGCAATGGCTTCGTACAGGCGCCGGAGAGCGCCACAGCGCCGGTGGGTGAACAGCCGCCATACTTTACCCGGGCCAACCTCGAAAGCATCCGCGCGAAGGTCGCCACTGCGCCAAAGCCGGGCACCACCACCGGCTATATCACCAGCGAGTATTACGAGACGCAGGATAGCAACGGCCAACGGCTGGGCGTTATGCTGGTTGCCATTCGCTACTACACCTCTTCGCCCTGCGCGGTCATCACTGTTCCTGGCGTGCATGCGAGCCGGGTGGACCTGGGCATTGTGCAGGTGGTCACCGATTATGCGCGGCTGCGTGGTGAGATGGCGGTGGTGCATCTCGTGCTGATTGCCACGCTGTTTGGCGCGCTGCTCCTCGGCGTCCTGGTTGGCGGCCCGCTGATTGTGCGGTCGCTGCGCCCGCTGACGCGCATGACGGAGACGGCGCGGCGCATCGCGTCGGGCGACCTGACGCAGCGGGTGCGCCTGCCACATGGAGGCGATGAAATCGGCCAGCTTGCCGATACCTTCGATGAGATGATTTCGCGCATCGAACGCGCCTTTGCGGCTCAGCATGCCTCAGAAGACCGTATGCGCCAGTTCATTGCGGACGCCAGCCATGAGCTACGCACGCCGCTGACCTCGATTCGCGGCTATACCGATGTGCTGCTGCGTGGCGCGAAGGACGACCCGGAGACGGCGGAGCAGGTCTTGCGGGCGACGCAGCGCGAGGCCGAACGCATGACACGCCTGGTCAACGATCTGCTGACGCTGGCGAGGCTCGACGCCGGGCGTCCGCTGGAGCTACAATCGCTCGATCTGCTGGCGCTGGTGGGCGAGGCGGTAGATCAGGCGCGCATCCTGGCCGGCGAACGCGAGGTGACGATGCGCAGCGACGGCGGCGGACGGCTGATGGTGCTGGCGGACCCGGACCGCATGAAGCAGGTGTTGTTGATTCTGCTGGACAACGCGCTGAAATATGGCCGCCAGGATGCCTCCGGTTGGGTGCGGGTGCAGGTGGGGCGGACGCAGCGCGGCGCGTTCGTCAGCATCAGCGACAACGGCATCGGCATTGCCCCCGCCGACCTGCCGCATGTGTTCGACCGCTTCTATCGCGCGCAACGTGGCGACATCCAGCGACGCATCGCCTCGCAGCACGTTTCCGCCTCCGGCCCCAACAACAGGTCCGTTGCGCGGCTGGACGACCAACAAAACGATCAGCAGCAGAACCAGCGCCCACCCAAGCGCGAAGGCTCCGGTCTGGGACTCTCCATCGCGCAGGCCATCGTGCGGGCGCATGGCGGCGCGCTCACCGTCGAAAGCACGCTCGGCGCGGGCACGACGTTTACTATCCAGTTGCCGTTGCCTGAACAGGCGCCGCCATCGCTCACGCCACACATGCCATAGCGATTCCATCATCTCCATACGGAAGCATTTCTCTGTATTGACAACCATAGAGCGTGACGAGTACACTCGCTGGCAGGTCCATCTACTTTTCTCTACTTTTCCCTGCTCTTTGCCACTCCTTCCTGGTTTTGAAAGGGACACGAGCGATGCGTCGCGTTACACATCACGCCGTTTTTTGGCTTGTCTTGGGCATACTGCTGCTTGGACTCATAGGGTGCGGAGCGGCAACCACCAATCTTCAGGCGAATCCAACGCGACCAGTTCTCCCTACTAACACACCGGTTGACAATACTCCTATTGCCAACACAGCAGTTGCCCTCTCAGTGCAGCTTGGGACGGCGATCAGTGGAGCGGGGCAGAGCGTTTCGATAGTCAATCCCAGGACGAGTTTTTCCGCAACCGACACCTTTGCGTTTGTGATTCATCTGCGAGCGCCGATCAATGCGTCACAGATAGCTGTTCTCGTCTTTGATCCGCTTGGCAATGTGGCGTATAACACGATGGTGAATACGCAGCCAACCGATATGGTGTTGGCTGCCACCACTCCCCCACTCGGTCAGACGCTTGATCCACTTGGGCCGCATCCAGCTCCCGCCGGAATCTATCAACTTGCCGTATTTCCCAGCACCAACGCGACATTGAATTATGCGAACAATGTTACCTTCACCTACAACGGCTAGGCCACTTTCCGATAGGTCTGCCGCCATTTCGCGAACCTGGTACTATTGGTTGATGCAAATCTAACTCCATACCGGCGCTCCGCCCTGCTCGCCCTAAGGAGCCAATGCTAGAGCGTTACTGCTCATGAAATACCTCGTTTCACTTTGGTAAGCGCGGCACACTGTGAAGCAGTTCACAGGCGAAACCTGCCGTCTTGTATTATACTGTGAGATATTGATCTAACATCACACCCGTCCTTTTCCTGGAGTGTTTCTCGTCATGCGTCTGCCTAGAGTGAGCCTGCCGCTTGCCCTCACCAGCGCCATCCATTCGCCCGAAGAACGCCGGGTGAGGCGCAGCAAAGCAGTGGCGGCCTCAACATCGAACTCATTGTCAGCGTCGTCATCTGCGTCGCTATCATCGTTATCATCGTCATCGTCACGTCATCGTTCTCTCAGCAGCCGTGGCGCTACCCGCCAGCAGCGCAGGCGCGGTGCGAACCGGCATCACACGCCGTGGCATCGCTTCGGCACCTTCAGGAGTGCTGCCGCCAGCGTGGCGACAGGCCGTATCTGGCGTGGTGGCGCGCAGCCCATCGCTGACGCTGCGGAGACTGAGATCACCACCGCGCCGGATGTTGTCGTTGCCTCAACTGCCAGCACTACGAATCTGCCAGCCAGCGCCGCGATCAGCGACCGCGAGCTACGCGGCAGGGTCTGGGCGCTGGCGCTGCCAGCGATTGGCGAGCAATTGCTGGCGCTGGGCGTCGGAGCATCAGATACGTTCCTCTCCGGCCATCTCTCGTCGTATGCTACCGCGCATCTCGGCTATGGTCAGGCAGATGCGGTGTCCGCCGTCGGTGTCGCCAGCACCGCCGTCTGGGTCGTGCTGACTTCGTTCTTCGCCATCAACATCGGCGTGACGGCGCTGGTGGCGCGGGCCATCGGCGCGAAAGATCGCTCGCTGGCGGCGCGCGCCGCAGGTCAGGGCGTGCTGCTCGGCCTCACCGCTGGGCTGGCGCTGATGCTGGCGGCGGTGCCGATGGCCTCGCTTATCACACATGTGCTGGGCGTCAGCGGGCGCGTGGTGGACCTCGCCGCCGTCTACATCCGTGTCTTCAGCCTGGCGCTGCCAGCGACCGGCGCTGCCTCTGCGATGACGGCGGCGATGCGTGGCGCGGGCGATGCGCGGCGTCCGCTGCTGGTGATGCTGGTGGTCAACGGACTCAACATTGCCGGTTCGTGGGTGCTTATGAACGGCCTGCCATCTCTCGGCATCCAGCCCATCGGCGTGATCGGCTCCGCCTGTGGCGCGGGCGCTGGCTGGCTCTGTGGCGCGTTGCTGGCGTTCACGCTGCTGCGCCGCCGCCATCCACGCGCGCCGCAACTCGTGCGCGCCTCGCTCCGCCCAAACTTTGGCCTGGCGAAACGCATCCTGCGCGTCGGACTGCCCTCGGCGGCGGAATTGACCGTCTTCCAGATGGGCATTCTCAGCTTCCTGCGGCTGGTGGTGCCATTGGGCGCGGATATCTACGCCGCCAATACCGCCATCAATACGGTTGAGAGCATCGGCACGCTGCCCGGCTTCGGCTTTTCCGTCGCCGCGACGACGCTGGTGGGGCAGGCGCTTGGTTCGGCTGACCCCGCGCTCGCCGTGCGGATCGTCTGGGCTGCTATGCGCCCCTGTGTGATTGTCATGGGCGTGATCGGCGGGTTGGCACTGCTGGTGCCGCATCTGCTGCTGGGCCTGTTCGTGGCGGACCCAACGGTGCTGGCGGTGGGCGACATTCCGATGCGCTTCTCGGCCATCACACTGCCAGCCTGTGCGGTCTCGTTCGTCTTCATCGGCGCATTGCGCGGCGCGGGCGATACGAAATTTCCGGTGGTGGTGCGCGCCACCGGCACGTGGCTGGTGCGCGTGCCGGTGGCGTTCCTGCTGATTCCGCTGCTGGGTCTGCCCGGTGGCAGGCTGGCGATGAGCCTGGACTACTGCACGCAGGCGGCGATCACCTACTGGCGTTTCCGCAGCGAGCGCTGGCGCCGCGCGAAGGTGTAGGTATAGGCGACCAACAATCAAAACGTGACGGCCTCGGTGGCGACGACGGTGATCGAGTGATCGGGATGCGTGAGCCGGGCCAGCACATGATTGTGGTAGGCGATGATCTCGTCTGCCGTCAGGTTGTGGCCGTTGCCGGTGTCGTGCGCGTCGCTCACCAGCGTTACATCGTAGCCGTGGCTCAGCGCCGAACGGCAGGTGGTATCCACGCAATATTCGCTCTGCGCGCCCGCCACCACGAGCCGCCGCACGCCCAGCTTCTCCAATTCGTCCTGGAGCGAGGTGCGATAAAACGAGTCTGAGGCGCGTTTGCGGATGACCAGCTCACCTTCATGCGGTGCAATCGCCGGGTGAATCGGCCAGCCCGGCGTTCCCGGCTCCAACGGATGCCCTGCCGGCCAGCCGTCGTGCTGAATGTAGATCACCGGCGTGCCGCTGGCGCGGGCGCGAGCCAGCAGACTGTTGATATTGTCGAGAATCGCTTTGCAGTCGGGGTCGGCTTCATCGAGCATGCCGGCCTGAATGTCAATGATGAGCAACGCCGTATCGCTTGCCATGTGAATACCTTCTCCCGCTAGCTACGTTACGTGAGCCAGTTACCATCTCTCCCATGCTCCTGAAGAATGGGTGATCGTCACCTGCTGTCTCATCTCATTCCCTTGTAGTGTACGCGCAAATCGGGACATAATTGTTCCTGATTTCAGATGAATTGCATTCGCGGCAGTGAACTGCCGACGCACGAGATATGGGCTGAAGCCCGACGAACAAGTGTGAACTGTTCCGGCTTCAGCCATATTTACCTGCTCCGGCTTTTCAAAGTCGAGAGCAGAACACGTAGGAGCAGCGATAGTATCATGTACCACCCAACCACCCGTGTGCTGACTGTCCTCGAATTGCTGCAATCGCGCGCCCGCATCACCGGGCCAGAGCTGGCGGAGCGGTTGGAGGTGGATGGGCGCACGGTGCGACGCTATATTGGCATGCTGCAAGAACTCGGCATCCCGGTGGAGTCGCTGCGCGGGCGGTACGGCGCGTATCGCCTGCGCCCCGGCTACAAGCTGCCACCGATGATGTTCGCGGAAGATGAGGCGCTGGCGCTGGTGCTGGGTCTGCTGGCGGCGCGACGTATGGGCGTCACCCAGGCGGCGCCCGCGACTGACGGCGCGCTGGCGAAGATACTGCGCGTGCTGCCGCTGGCGTTGCGCGAGCGGGTGCGCGCCGTCGAATCGTCGCTGGTGATGGCAGCCGAACCGCCAGAGCCGCCAGCGGCGGAGGGATCGCTCATCATCTTGTTGAGCGCGGCCAGCCGGCAGAATCGGCGGGTTTGGCTGCGGCATCGTGCCTACACCGGCGAAGAGAGCGAGCGCCTGGTGGACCCCTACGAACTGGTCTATCGCGCCGGTCGCTGGTATCTGGCCGGCTATTGCCATCTGCGCCAGGATATCCGCACTTTCCGCCTGGACCGCATCTTACGCGCTGAACTGCGCGACGAAACCTTCGAGCGCCCGGCGAACTTCGATGGTCTGGCGCAGGTGGAACGGAGCATCGCCCAGACACCGGGGCCGGTTCGCGTAGAGGCGCTGCTTCAGATGACGCTGGCGGAGGCGCAAGATCGCGTGCCGGCCTCGCTTGCCACGCTGGAGGAAACACCGCAGGGTATCCTGTTGCGCTGTCAGATGCAAGACCTCACCTGGATTGCGCCATTCCTGGCTGGCCTCGGCTGTCCCTTCACTGTCATTCAGCCGGATGCCCTGCGCGATGAGTTGCGCACCCTTGCCGAGCGCGCTTTGCGGGCAGCAGGAGTGGAAGAAGCCGTCGGGGTATAGAGATGCAGCAGTAGCTGGCGATTGAAGCAGTGTGCAACCACTTCAATCGCCAGCTACCTTCAGCTACTGCGCGGCGCTAGGAGGCGGTAATTACCACCTTTGTGACAGTCAGTTGCACGCCGACATCAATGATCGCAGGATGCACCGGCCAGAGCGGTGTTGTGCTATTCAGATTGTTGAGGCAGGAGTTGCCCGGGCAGAAGCCCAGGTTTTCCCCTTGCACCGTCGCGGTAAAGGTGGTCAGGTCGTGCGAGACAGTGTAATCCTCCTGAAAGAGCGAATCATTCATCGAATCGGCATGCGCCACATAAATCTCGGAGAAGCCAGCATTCGCGACGCCCTGCCGCACACACTGAATATAGCCGACCCACTGCGCAGTGCCCCCATTATCCAATCCCTCGATGCCATAGCTATGGCAGGCGCGATAGTTGGGGACGCTTTCGACGGTGAAGTCTACCGAGACCGTATAGTTCTGCTGTGTGATGTAGTAGGGAATCATCAAAGGAACGAACAGTGGGTCGGAGCCATAGCCATCGTTTTCGAGTTGCCCGTTGGCGTACTTCCAGTGTGGCGGCAGGGTCCAGCCGCTGATGCCTTGCGAGAAGTCGGTCTGGTAGACCACTTTGGGGACGGGGGTAGCAGTCGCCGCAGCCGCAGGATGGGCTGCGGGCTGCGTGATCGCATGTATCACCAGCGTCAGCAAGATGGCAATCACCAGCGCCAGGATGCCACCTGCCACGATAAGGGGACGGCGTGGCTGGCTGGCCCTATTCGTCTTGCCGGGAACCTGGCTGGGGTGTGCTTCTGGCGCGGAATCTTCTGACACGACGCTTTCTCTCATTTCTCTCTTTTCGCTCAATCGCCCATCCGTTTGGATGTGCGTCTCACAAGAGAGGACGCGCCGCGCGCACAATATTTTCATGTCATCGCTGTCATCGCTGTCATCGCTGTCCGTGCCACCAGAGCTACCAGGGCGACGCGTATCCTCCTATGGGATCGTGACGATCACCTTACTGACAGTCAGTTGCACGCCGACATCTTCGATGACGAGATGGACCGGCCAGAGTGGTGCCGTGCTGTTGACATTCGGCAGGCAGGAAGGACCCGGACAGAACGCCAGATTCTTATCCCGCACCTGGACGGTAAACGTTAGCGTATCGTGTGAGACGGTGTAGTCTTCGGTTGTCAGCGAATCCCGCGTCGTGTCAGCATGCGCAACCAGGGCTTCCGAGAAACCCGCGTTGGCGACGCCCTGCCGGATACAACTGATTTGACCTGCCCATTGCAGGTTTCCTCCAGTGTCGAAGCCTTCGATGCCATAGGTATGGCAGGCCAGGTAGTTGGGGATCTTGGCGACGGTGAAGTCTACCGAGACCGTATAGTTCTGCTGTGTCATGTCATAGGGGATGGTGAGCGGCGCGGCGCCATAGCCGTCGTTCTGAACCTGGCCGCTGGCATATGTCCAGTGCGGCGGCAGCGTCCATCCACTCACACCCTGCGAGAAATCGGTCTGGTAGACCACTTTGGGGACGGGGGTAGCAGTGGCCGAAGCTGTTGCTGGATGCGTGGGTTGCAGCACTGCATGCAGCAGCAATGTCAGCAAAATCACTATCACCAGTGCCAGGATGCCACCCACCAACAGGAGCGGGCGGCGTGGCCGTCGAGTTGGAGCTGTAGTAGCGGTCTTCTCTGCGCCAGCTTCGCTCGCGGTCGGGTGCGCGTCGAATGCCATGTGCGAATCCTCTATTTCTGCAATATCGCGGATGTCGCTGATCGTCGCCTGTCGGCCATTTCAATCTGTTGCTACCGCATGCGAACAGGTCACGCTGAGCCAACAGGCTGGGTTGTAGCAGGTAGCCAAGCGCCCGATAGCGCAACCACGCAGGATATCACTGCTCACGAGTGAGTACGTAAGCGTCGCACCTGAATGGATGGGCAACCGGGCGTTTGAGTATTCGAGCGTTGGCCGTTGTGGTTTCTCCGGCAAATACCTTCGGGGGAATGAAGCGTCACCAGAGATACCAGGCACAACGGCCAACATTACTGCATTACTGTTAGGAGTACTGAACTGCGATTCGGTTGATCGAAGCCTCTTCACGACCGAACCGCAGACTACAGCTACGACGAAACTATGATTGGGTCAGATAGATCGTTTGCCAGTTGGCCAGCGGAATCGTGCCGAGCGAATCAAACGCGAAGTTATGCACGTAGGTCGCCAGGTTGTAGCTGGTCTTAGCCTGGCTCATCGGAATCCAGGCGACCGCATTCACCTCCAACTGTTCCGCCTGATTGTACTCAGAGGCGCGGCTGGCCGGATCGAGATTCACGTCGGCCTGCGCCATCAACGTGTTGGCCTGCGGCACATTGACGCTGCCCGTGTTGTTGATGGAGGTGGGTGCGAACTGGAGTGTGAGCCAGTCTTGCGGGTCCGGGTAGTCCGCTGTCCAGCCGATGCCGAAGATCTGCGGCGCATTGGCCGAGTAGATCAAAGTGAGCAGCGAGTTGAAATCCAGGAACTGCGTCTTGATCGGATAGCCAGGGAAGGCGTTCTGCCACATGTTGACGACCGCCTGGTCACCAGTCTCCACTTGCGGGTCACTCGTGTCATAGAGCGTGACCGGCGTGCATTTCGTGATCTGGCCACTGCAGGCTTCAGCCACATACTTGGCCATCGCCGCTTTGGCTGCCGTCTGGTTTCCCGTCAGGCTGGTGGTGCCATCCGGCCCCGTCAAATTGGGATTGTAGCCATACATGCCCTGCGGCACAATATGGTTGGTCGGCACGACCGAGCCTTGCAGGATGTTGTTGGCGATGATGGTCTTATCAATCGCCTCAGCGAACGCCTGCCTCGCGTCGAGGTTGTTGAACGGGGCTTTGGCCCAGTTCGGCTGATAGTAGTTGATGGCCAGGTACGGCTGCTCGTGGAAGTCTTTGCGCGCCTTCGCCTGCTTGTACTGATCGGCTGGCGGAATGCCCTGATCGAGGCGACCGTCCAGGTAGTCAGCGTAGAGCGCGTTGGTCGTCTTGTAGACCTTGAAATCCACCTCGCGCAGTTTCGGCTTCGTGCCCCAGAAATCGTCGTTGCGCTCCAGAATCACATCGCCCTTGTGATCCCAACTCTGGACCTTGAAGAGGTTGCCGCCAAAGCCGGCCAGATGCTCCGTCCAGGCTTTGACGCCGTACTGCTGGATCAACTGCTGCGGCTGGGCATACGAGGTCGGATAGCAAAGCGCCTGCAAGAAGTAGGGAGCCGGTGCGCCCAGCTTGATGACCAGCGTTTGGCTGTCCGGCACCATCAGCGAGTCGCCAATCAGGCTCTTGATCGGGCCGACCACACTCACCCCGTCGCTGCCACACTTCTCAGTGGAGAAGGCTTGCGCGTCTTTGACCGGGTAGAGATAGTACGTGACCGCCGACGCCGTGCAGGGACTGAGCGCGCGGTTGATCGAGTAGGCAAAGGTGTTGGCGTCAATCGGCGTGCCATCGGTCCATTTAATGCCAGAGCGCACTTTGAAGGTGTAGGTATTGTTGCTCTGGTCAAAGGCCGGCGCGCTGGCGGCTGCCCAGGGTTGTGGCTGACCATTGGCGTCCAGCGTCATCAGACCCGGAAACACCAACTCTATCGGGAAATACGAATAGAAATCCTGGTTGAGCGCCGGGTCCATCGTCTTGATGTCGGAGCTTGCGGCGTTGAGCGGAATCCGCAGGATCTGCTGCGAGTCGGGGCGGACGCTACCGCTGGACGCTGAGCCACAGCCAGCGACGATAATCGCCAGCAGGCCCAGGACCATGAACAGCCCTGGCATGGTGAATCTGCGCACACCACTCATATGGCCTGCACTGATACGCATACACGTTCTCCTCTTTTGGAGTAGCGGGAATGGTTGAGAAAGCCGAAATGACAACGGCTGAAGACGCAGCCGCCAGTTGGCCAGCTCATACCCGGCGCGCGGAAAGATCGTCGCCATCAGAACACTGTTGACTACTTGACTAGCGCAGCATCAGTATCCTGTAGCGCCTTAGCGCCTTCGCTTTGCCGGGCCGAAATATGTAGCTGTATGAAGCGAGAGCGCATAGCACGACAGACATGCGTTTCCGAGGCGCTATCCACCCTGCTTCATGCAGCGATACATGGGCAACTCCACGCTTCAGCGCCAGCCCTGGTGGGCGTGCCGTCTGGGATCGGACGCCCTTGAAAGGACTGGTGAGGTGCGCAACGAATGGTTTCATCGCCAGGTAGGTCTTTGCCATGAGTGCCCGGAGAGAGAAAGGCACATCGCGGCAAACTGACGTACTCGCGCGCATATCCAGCGCTGAAAAGCAGAGAACCATGCTGGCCGAGCGGCTTGCTATCTTGCAGCCAGTTTGAACAAGCGCGCTGCACTGGTATCATGAACCGATGAATGTCTCGTTCAAGCGAAAACCAGACGGTACACTCGCGCTTCGTGAGCAACTATAGCCAGCGCCTCAATCCGTTACAAGCGCCAATCATCACAAAAGTGTTGATGCCACTTTCAATTGCCAAAAACCTGGAGTGACAGGCAATACCTGCATTCTCCACCAGGTGATGACCAGCCAACACTGGCATTCAAAACTGCTATTTCAAAACTCATACTGCGTTCTCCGCGCAGATTTGGGCATTCCTAGAGCCGGCAACGGGGAGAATTCTCACGTCGGTAAATATACCTGTGGGTAAGCCGTCACAGGGTTGGAGAGAGCAGGAGATAGCGAAGGCCGTATTCATATGCGAGCCAAAGAAAGCGTGCAATACAACTATGCGTCGTCGCATCCAGCGCATATCAGGTCTGGCGAGCCTGATACCTCTCCATACGGCAACCGATATTCCCTTGCAGCGGCAACTCTATGAAGGGTTGCGTCAGGCGATTGTCTCGCGCCAGCTCATGAGCGGCGCCCGTCTCCCGTCTACGCGGGCACTCGCGGGGGAGCTTGGTCTCTCCCGCACGACGGTGTTTCAGGCATATCAACAGCTTTTGCTGGAGGGTTATCTCGAAGGGCGCAGGGGTTCGGGCACCTATGTGGCGCGAAACATATCTGATGGGTTGTTCGCGCCAGCGCAGCAGGCGTCATCTGGATATGGACCGTTCCTCATACCTGCGACGCGGCGGCAATCAGAGTCCGGCGCCACTTCTTCCACCACTTTCGCCGCCAGGGATGTGTCCGCTCCATCCACTGCGTCCGCTCCGTCTACCATGCCCCGGCTGTATGCCAATCCGGCCTTTCGCGTGGGGCAGCCGGCGCTCGATGCGTTTCCACATACGCTCTGGCAGCGGCTCCTCGCGCACAACTATCGGAATTCCTGGACTGATCTGTTCGGCTACCAGGAGGCGGCAGGGTATCAGCCATTGCGCGAAGCGGTTGCCAGCTATCTGGCGATAGCGCGCGGCGTGAGATGTACCTATCAGCAAGTCATCATCATCTCTGGCTCACAGCAAGGGATGGATATCATTGCACGGACGCTCTTGCAGCCCGGTGATGCCATCTGGATGGAAGACCCCGGCTATCAGGGGGCGCGCTGGGCGTTTCAACGGGCCGGCCTGCGGCTGATTCCGGTGCCGGTGGATACCGCTGGGTTCGATCTCGCGGCTGGTCAGGCGCTCTACCCAGATGCGCGGCTGGCGTATGTGACGCCATCGCACCAGTTTCCGCTTGGCGCAACGATGAGCATGGAGCGGCGGCTGGCGCTGCTGGAATGGGCCAGGAACCGCAATGGCTGGATACTCGAAGATGACTATGATAGCGAATATCGCTATACCGGGCGTCCGCTTCCGTCGCTGCAAGGGTTGGATGACGCCGGGCGCGTGCTGTATCTAGGCACGTTCAGCAAAGTGCTCTTTCCTTCGCTGCGTCTGGGGTATCTCGTCGTGCCGCCATCGCTGGTGGAAAACGTTGTCCACGCACGCCGGGGAATGGACCTACATTCGCCGGGATTGGAGCAGGCCGTGGTCGCAGATTTCATGGTGGAGGGACATTTCCAGCGCCATATCCGGCGGATGCGCACACTCTACGCAGAGCGGCAGGCGCTCCTTCACCAGATGCTTACCCGGCGTCTCTCCGGGCTGTTGGAGGTGCAACCCGACACCGCCGGTATGCACCTGGTGGCATGGCTACCGCCTGAGATGGAGAGCCAGCCGGTGATGCAGGCACTACGCGACGCTGGATTATCAGCGATGCCCCTGGCAGCAACGAGCCTCCGGCCACTGCGCCGCGATGCGCTGCTGCTCGGCTACGCCGCCCCGGATGAGGAGAAGATGGCAGAGGGCGTCAGGATATTGGCGAGCATCCTGGAACGCCAGCGCGTGCGCCGCAGCCTCGCCGTCAGTTGAAGCATCACTCGCCCGGTTCTTCCTGCTCGCTGGTGATCGTCGTCTCAGTGGTGACGGTGGTGACGGTGGTGACGCTGGCCTCGATAGTTTTCACTGGCGACGCCAGCAGGATGGGCGTGAGGCCAGCGAAGCCTTTGAGTTGCTCCTGGCCGCGCGGCACGAACATCACGCCGTCCACCTGTGGCGCGACATAGGCCACGCCGGTTGAAACCAGGATTTCGCCGCCGCCCGCCAGACTGCACAGCCGCGCCGCGCGATTGAGCGCAGCGCCGCGATAGCCGCCCTCCACCTGCGCCGCCTCGCCAACATCCAGCCCAACACCGATGGTCAATGGCAGGTCTGGGTGCGTGTTGGACTCTTGCAGACAGCGGCTCTGCAAATCGTTCGCCGCCTTCAGGGATTGCTGCGCTGAACTGAAGACTGCCAGGATTTCGTCGCCGCGAACTTCGATGAGCTGGCCGCCCCACTGCTCGACGACGGCGTGGGCAATCTCAGCGAAGCGCGTGGTCAACCGCGCCGCCGCCTGATCGCCATGCTCCTGCGTGAAATGGGTGTAGCCACGAATATCCGCAATGAGGAAGACGAGAATCGAGGCCAGCAATGGCGGGTGAGCCTTCTTTTCCTGGGGTCTGCCGAGCAGATGCCCCATCACAGAGGAATCCCATTCAGCGGAGTCAAGGAAGGTGTCACGGTCGTCTTTATCCAGATGCAGCACCTCGGCCATCTTCTTGGCGATGGAGATGCCCGGCGCTTTGCGGGTGCCGCTCTCAATCTCACGCAGCGCGCTCGGTGTAATCTCCACCGCTTCCGCCAGTTGCTCGATGGTTAGCCCGCGCAAGGTGCGATGCTCGCGCACTAGCTCCCCAAAAGGCGGGAAAGGGCGCTTGAGCTGATCGGGGAGATTAGACAGATCCGGGATTTTCGGGATTTTGAACGATGGCATAGACGGATTCCCCTTTTAGCTGCTGCGTGCTGTTTCGCCGTAGCGTGTATGGCCTGATGACAGGTGACCATTCCATGATACGACGCGCGACCAAATCAGTTGGGGCGCTTGATAGGCGCTTCCCAAGTTGTACACGATGGATATGTACTTGCACTACTTCATCTGTCACTCGTCGTCGGTCTCTGCTAACGCATCGTCGTTCTGTCGCTGCGCGCTAGAGGGCGTATAGGAAGCGCGCTCCTCAGCGACGAGTCGCTGCTGCGACGACTTGGAGCCAGCGGTGCCAGCGAGATTGGGCATATCATCGGCAAAGCCGGGCAGACTTGCAAGCGCGCGCGAGACACCGGGGGCAAGCGTCTGGATGGGCGGCGTCTCGCTGGCATCCCAACTATCCCAGGAGCTATTTGCCGCGATGTCTGCAGAGAGCGCCAGCTCCAGGAATGCGGTTTCCAGCTCAGGCGTGGCGGCGTAGTACTCGGCGAGGTCGCGATGAAGGCCGGCGGCGAGATCGGCGTGATAACGGTCGAGCAGCGCCAGCAACGCCAGTCCTTGCGTATCGTCGTTCATCTGGTCTCCTCCTCCGCTTTCCGAGTATGCTCCGGATTTCCCACATTCACCGGCTCACCATACCACTCGCGCAACAGCGCATAGCTCTGGCGCAGATAGGTGCGCACTGTGCGCGGCGTCACCCGCAGCGCCTGCGCAATTTCGGCTTCGGTGGCGTCCTGCCAGAAACGCAAGACGACGGCGCTGCGTTCGCGTGCCGGCAGACGCAACACTAATGCGCGCAGGTCGGCCAGTTCCGCGCCGGAAAAGTGATTCACGCCATCGGCCAACAATGCCCCGCCTATGGACGGCAGCGATGACTCATCAGGCGTCTCACTGGTCTCCGCCAGGCGAGTCAGCAGCCAGTGCGCGGCGCGGCGGGATTGCGTGACACCGGCGCGCGACCAGTAGCCATGCTGTTGCATCAGCGCAGCGGCGGTGTGCTGCTCCGCGAAGGCGAGCGATTGCTGGAAAAAGAGTTCCCAGGCGACTGTTTTGCCGAGCGCAATCTGCTCCCAGAGGCGCAGGGTCAACTCCTGGCGTAACTCCTCGCGGACAATAGCACGCTCACCGGCGGCGATTTCTGGCGTCCGCGCGACGCATTGCGCCGCCCAACGGGCGCATGGCCCTTCAATTCGCTCCAATAGCAAGACAAAGAGTTCGCGCGCCATGCGCTGCTCACCAGCGTGCCAGGCAGCGCGAATATAGTGAACATACGCGCCGGGCGATGGCAGCGATTCCGGCATCCGCGCGCGGAGACGCGCCCGCAGCAACGGCGACCCCAGCGGCGGTAACCGTTCGAGTTCCGCAGCCAGCCGCAACCGTGCCCGCTCCACCAGTTCGTTGGCGGCGGGAATCGGTTTGCTGATCGTCGCTGGCATGTTCGCCTCCCCATGCTGTTCGCTTCTGCCTCATGATACCAGCAAAGGGAAGGGTGGGGCAAAACCCCCAGCCCCTCTCCCGTGCGCGGGAGAGGGGAGAACAGAGCGGCTGATGAATCCGCCTGCTCCTGCCGCTACCGCTTCTCTTACATCGCGGCTTTGCGAATCGAGCGCGTGGCCCAGAAGACGGCGAGGATCGCCAGCACGCCAAAGATAATGAACGACTGCACAATGGCAACATCGCCGAGATGGCCGTCTACCAGCGCCCGCGCCGCATTGACCGCGTAGGCGAAGGGATTGGCTTTGGCGATGTTCTGCAAGATATCCGGCGCCAGCGAGAGCGGCAGCATGATGCCGGAGAGCAGCAGCAACGGCAGCACGAAGAGATTGACCGTCGCCGCCAATGCGCCCTGGTCTTTCACCAGCAGCGCCACGGCATACGAGCAACTGGCCATCATCAGGCCACCGATCAACACCAGCACGAACAACAACGCCAACCCACCGGCATCTGGCCGGAAGCCGAGGAACAGCCCGACGATCACCAGCAGCGCCGTCTGCACCAAGAGGATCAGGATATCAACACCGGCAATCCCCAGCAGCATCGCCAGGCGGTTGATCGGCGTCACGCGCAGGCGTTCGATTACGCCGTCGCGCAGGCGGGCGATGATGTTGAAGCCAGCGAAACCCGCGCCGAAGATCGCCATCATAATCATCAGGCCGGGCGTGAAGACGTTGTAGGCGCCGCCTTTCGGGAAGCCAGGTGAGTTGGCAAGATTTTTCAGCAGCGGCGCAAAGAGTAGCATATAGCAAATAGGCTGGAAGAGGCCGATGAAGAGCCAGACGGAGTTGCGCATGGAAACGCGGAACTGCGAGCCGAACATCAGCCAGCTATCACGTAGCAAACGTGGCATGGTCAGGTCTCCCTTTAATTTTTTCTACAATGCTCTCGGCTGTAAACAGCCGGAGCAAGCGCGAACCGGCTGAAGCCGCGTGAGCGTGTGCATGGGGTCTTCAGACCGTCATCCGTGCGCCGGCTGTAAACAGCCGCGATAGGCACGGATGAATATCAGGCGTTCTCCACCGATTCGCGGAGTGACCGGCCCGTCAGCCGCAGGAAGACATCTTCCAGCGTAGGCCGCGCCAGCGTGACGGTGCGGATGGGCACGCCCTGATGATCGAGCAGGCGCAGCACCTCCGGCAGCACTTCTTCGCCGCGCTCCACATAGAGCAGCAGGCCGTCTTTCGTCTGCTGGAGTTCGCGCACATACGGCTGCGCCTGAAGCGTCTCGGAGACGCGGGCAACGGCGCCGTTTTGCACATCCAGGCCGAGGGAGATGATATCGCCAGCGATGCGCTGTTTGAGCGCGGTGGGTGTATCCACGCTGACGATGGAACCGTTGTCCATGATCGCCAGCCGGTCGCAGAGGCCATCGGCTTCATCCATATAGTGTGTGGTCAGGAAGATGGTCATGCCATCGTCGTGCAGGCGGCGCACCTCGTCCCAGATGCGCACGCGGCTCTGCGGATCCAGCCCGGTGGTCGGCTCATCGAGGAAGAGCAGTTGCGGGCGGTGCATGATGCCCAGCGCCACATCCAGCCGCCGCCGCTGGCCGCCCGAATAGGTGCGCACGAGCCGGTCGGCGAAAGCATCCATATCGAGCCGGCTGATGAGGTCTTTCGCGCGCTGGTTGGCGTCCCGGTGACTCATGCCATAGACACGCCCTTGCAGCACGAGATTCTCGCGCCCCGTCTCTACGGGTTCCGCGCCGCCCTGCTGGCTGACATAGCCGATGTGGTTGCGCACCGCCGCCGGATTGCGCCGCAGATCGTAGCCTGCCACCTTCGCCTGGCCCCCGCTGGGAACGATCAACGTCGAGAGCATGCGCATCGTCGTCGTCTTGCCAGCGCCGTTCGGCCCCAGGAAGCCGAAGATTTCGCCAGCGCGTACCTCCAGGTCCACGCCGCGCACCGCCTCGACAGACTTGCCGCGTGCCTGGAATGTCTTGCTCAGCCCGTGTGTTTCGATCATTGCCGTTGTCGCCATGATCGCCTTCTCTCTCTTGTCTCCGTTGTCTCTTTGGTGTTCGTCTGGACGCGACCTATGCGTCGCGTTCACCCCGCGTGCTGTGGTCATGGTCTGCCTCTCAATTTTCCCGGATGATGGTGACGCTCACTTGCGCACGCTAGTACCCCCGCCGCATCTTCTTCGCCGCTAAAATGGAATATACTATATGTATACGTATATGTGCAATGGGCTTATCTTCTTATCCGCAGCCTTCCTCTGCTCAATGCAAAAGAGCAGAAGCGGCACCATGCGCCTGCACCTCTACCCTATGCCTGCATAGATAGGTTTCCCTTGCGCTGGTCAGGCTTGCCTCCAACGGTGGATGGCCGCGAATGACAGCCGGGTATGGCATGCCACATCTCATCATTCCAATACCGACCAGTTCGTATATACTTGACATCAAAACACGCCCATCGTTTACATACTATCTAGTCGGTATTGGAATAATACCTGAAGTTCGCGGACCTGTCAAGAGGGTGACGCTCGAAATATGCACTATACTTTCAGTTGGAAGATATCCTTTGCCTGATCTTCCGTCAGCATGAGGAGATGACCAATGCGTCGTGTGATAGAAGCGCGTCCCCATGAGCATCCGGCGGCTGGCGTTGCCGGACGTGGGCGCAGCGTGGGAAGTGTTGGGAGCACGAGAAGCGCGCTGAGTGTCTGGAGCTCGTTGAGCTTTCTGAGCATTCTCAGCGGCCTGAGCGCGTTGAGCTTTCTCAGCCTGGGCAGCGTGGGCAGTGTGCTGAGCATCGGGAGCGCGGGAAGTATCCTCTGCATCGGCAGTTCCGGGAGTATCCTCAGTATTGGCAGCACCGGCAGCATTTTGAGCATCGGCGGCGCTGGCTGTGTTCTCAATCGGCCCCGCGAACACTAGCATCTACTCAGTGCGCAGATGTACCAGCGATGCCAGCAGGCGCCCCTTTGCGCGTGAGTTCGGAGGCATCGCGTAGGGGCAGACCCGTCCGCGCAGCGATCAGCGCGTGCAGTTCGGCGGCGCACTCGCGGAAAGCGGTCTGACGGTCGCCCGATATGCCGCGTCCCGCCAGCCGTGCCTGCTCCGGCTCGACCCAGGTGAGCTTGCTGCCATCTGAGAACACCATATAGGTTGTGGGGCGTTTGCCACCAGGAACAGCGGGAACCACCACCCACGCGCGCACCGCAGACCAGGGAATCTCCACACGGTGGCTGGACCTACCGCTGCCAACAACGGTTTCCAAGCCGCCCACTGTTGCAGTGATGCCCCGTACATGGCTTGCGCGGCGGGAAAGCGCAAAGAGAACCGCAAAGAAACCCATGATTGCCGCAATGCTGATTGCCATGATGACGGAAAGCGTATCGCCTGCCTCAAGTTTGGCCAGCGAAAACGGCATATAGGGGTCGGAGTTATTGAAAAGAAGGCCACTGAACAGGAAGGCAAACAACGTAAGCAGGACAAAATAGATCAGTGACTCGGCGATAAATGGAGCGGGCGCAAATTGCAGTTTTGGCTGTAATATCAACGGAGTGGTCAACGGCTTGCCTGCGCTGGCTATTGCCGCTTCATCCGGTTGGAATGGGGCAGCGGCCAGCGGAAGCGCCAGCGCCGTATCGAGGTCTATCGTCATCGCGGGGAAACGACGCTGGATGCTGCGGAGATATTTTGCTGAACCCGCTGAGTATACCAATGGCTGATAACTGCGCACAGCAATCGTTGCCAGCAGGCGCCGCGCGTTCTGCTCGTAGGCATCATAGCCGCCCTCATAGCGATAGGTGCTGCGCCGCTCTCGCCGTGAAGCGATGGCTTCCTGCGATGTGCCGCGTGCGTGGATCTGGAACCCCAGCCCATGCGCGCGGCCCCAGACGAGATAGACTCCTTGTGGCGCGTCGCTGCCGTTATTCACGCCGCGCAGAAACACAGAAATGTCATTCCAGGGAATGAAGCGTTGCCGGCGCCAGGTCCGGCTGAGTGTGAGGCCGCGATCATCAGCGACCAGCGACTCATGCCGCGAGATGATGCTGGCGAAGATCATCGAGAAGAACAGCACCGCGCTCATCACCAGCGGCAGCGCGACGGCCAGCCAGTCCTGCACGGAGAGCGCCGAGAGTGGCAGGAATGGGGAGAATGGCAATATGTCGTTGAATGGGTTGAGAACAGAACGGCTGACCGTCGGCAATAGCGCAATGATGATGGTCTCGCCGCTGGCGAACAGCAGCACGGCGAGTATGAACCACATAAACCCCATGCCTAGAATGTTGCCAACGCCGCGTGTCCGCACCAATCGGAGTGTTTCGCCGTCTTTAAGCGCCAGGTCGCGCTGTGGCTGGAAGGAAACGGGAGGCGTGGCAATGGGATTATGCTGCGCGGCGGTACGCAACCGGCGTTCGCTGAACACGGTGATGAGCGGAGAGAAAAGCAGCATGATATCTATGATGAAGAGCAGGAAGACGAAATAGAGGCCGAAGAATGCGACTGGATTCAGCGCATTGCGCCAGTCGGCAGTTGTTATGATGTAAGCGATCACGATGCCCTGATAGCCCAGCAGCAGCGCCGCAAACAGCCAACCCAGGAACGCCTTCATATAATTTCCGGAGCGTTTCAGTGACATAGCAGGTAGCTCTTCCTTTGCTGGTGGTGATAAGCGATGAATTCGTGCCGCACCAGCATGCCAGAAAGGTTGCTAGTTGTCAATCCTTGACTCTGCTACTAGAAGATTTTGAGAGGAGAGGATTATTTTATCTAACGCGCTGGCGCAGCCACGCCAGCACCGTATCCACCGCGCTGTTGATCGCCGTCATGGTGAGGTGTTCGCCGCCGGTGTCGGGGTGATGTTGCCGCGCGAGCTGCCGCCGCGCCGCCCGCACCTGGTCCGCAGGCGTGCCAGCCGGCAACCCCAAACGGCGATAGGCCAGCGCCACGGTCGGCGGGATGTAGAGCGTCCGGCGCGGGCCGATGCCTGGTATACCACCCATATCGCCTATACCGTCCATGCCGTCCATACCACCGATGCCACCGAATTCGGCGTTCCAACGCAGGTAATCGGCGCTGGGTGGACGCTGGTGCCACTCAGTGAGGAGCGCGGCCAGCGGCGGCAACTGGCGTGCCAGCAGTGTCATCGCATCATCGGCGATCCACCAGAGGCGCTGCTCTGGCAGCCAGCGCCGGTGCCAGGGATCGAGCGCAGTGATAGCGCGCGCCGTCTCCGCCAGCGTTCGCGTCACTGCATCTCGGCTCCCTTCGGCGGCAAATGCCAGCAAGAAGCCATCACCAACCGCCTCAAAGACGAGAATCTTGAGTCCACCGAGGTCAGTCTGTTCGGATTGTTCAGTCTGCGTCATGAACGGTTGGTCTCCCGATGGTCACAATCTCCCGTGCGGATACCGGACGGCGATACGGCGCTCCACAGCCACACATTCTGGCATGCCTAATGATATTTCAATCATGCTCACACGCTCAATTTCAATGATGCCTCACTCTGCACGCAAAAACACCGGACGTTGGTACGATGCGTAACAGGCGCCTGATGGGGTATACTGTTTAGGCTGAGCATTGCCACCACCTCCCCACTCCCTCTCCCTATATCGCCTGCCTGATATATCACCTTTCCTGCTCCATGACATGGGCATGCTCGTTTCCCAGCGTCGCACCCTCTTGACAGAACCATGAGGTTGCGGGTATCATTTGTATACCGACTGGATAGTATGTAAACATGCTGGTGAGGCGCATGCGCTGTCACCGGCCAACATGACCATCATATGCAACCGTTGCAACCATGTGGACGTTCGGCAACCGGGCTGAACGACACATCTGAGACGAAGCAACCAAAGGAGAAACGAAGATGGCCTCCGCAACCGAAACCCATGAACTGCATCTGACGGGTGCGCCATCGCTGACGGTGCGCAACAACGCGGGCAATATCCGGCTGCATCCCGGAGCCGAGGGGCAGGTGCTGGTGTATGTTACCAAGCGCGCGCGCGGGCTGCTGGGCAATGTCAGCGAAGCCGATCTGGAGCGCGTGCGTGTGGATGTGCATCAGAACGGCAACGACATTCTGATTGACGCCGAGGTCGAACGTAGCTCGATCTTCAAGCAGATCACCATTGACCTGGATATTGCGCTGCCTGCGACGGCGGCACGGCTCGATCTCAAGCTCAACGCCGGCAATCTGGAAGTCGAGGGCATCAGCGCGCCGGTCAAGGCAAAAGTGAACGCAGGCAATCTCGACGTGGTGGACGGCGCGACACTGGGCAACGGCTCGCGGCTGGCCGCCAACGCAGGCAACGTCACGGTGCGCGCCTCCATCGCTTCCAACGCCAGTGTAGATGCCGAAGTAAACGCGGGCAACCTGCGTATGCGGCTGCCGAAGGCGACGGCGATCTACCTGGACGCGCGCACACACGCTGGCAATGTCGAGGTCTCCGGCTGGCCCGTCAATAGCACGCGCAGCTTCGCCAGCGCCTCGGCGAGCGGGGCGCTGGCGCCAGAAGCCAAAGGCACGCTGACGCTACGCTCGAACGCTGGCAACATTACGCTGTCTGCGCTTGATTAGCCTTGGTTAGCCATACTCCCGGCTGCTTTCCCGCCAGTCCCATCGCTGGCAAATGCCTGTAAAGCCTGTAACACCAGCGCGTACTACCGTCATAGTTTGGCGTCGTGTAGCGACCATTGTGGCGTTGCGGTTGTGGAGTCTGCGCCCGTCTGTACACAGGCAAACAGATGAACCGAACGGCGCAGGCAAAGGGGAAGCGGCAAGATGATAGGGAGCATGAGGAGAGCATGGCGCCCGCGCCTGCTCGCGGGCATCGCGTTGTCTGGCGGAGTATTGTTGGCAGTAGTGTTGATTTTGGCAGTGCCGGCGCTGGCCTTCGCCGCCAGCCGTGGCGCTGCCGTTTCTTCGTCGTTTATCCATCCGGGGACCATCAGCACCGTCGCCTCGACCGTGCCACGCAATGGTGATGTCAACCCGTATGGCGTCGTCGTAGTGCCGCGTAGCGCCGGTGATCTGGTGCAGGGCGACGTGCTGGTGAGCAACTTCAACAACAGCAAGAATTTGCAGGGCACCGGCACCACCATCGTTCAGATTAGCCCAAGTGGCCAGCGACATCTCTTCGCGCGCATCATCGCCTCGGCGCTGCCCGGCGCCTGCCCCGGTGGGATCGGCCTGACGACGGCGCTGACCATTATCAGTGGCAATTGGGTAATCGTCGGCAGCCTGCCAACCACCGATGGCACCTCCGCGACGGTGCAATCCGGCTGCCTCATCGTGCTGAACAGCATGGGCCACGTGGTGGAAACGTTCTCCGGCAACGGCATCAATGGTCCCTGGGATATGACTTCGATTGACCGGCCAAACAAGTCTGAACTGTTTGTGACGAACGTTCTCAACGGCATCCCCGGCAGCAACGGGCGCGTCGTCAACAAAGGGACCATACTGCGGATTGACTTGAATGTTGCGGGCAGCATGCCCAGCATCGAATCCATCACCACGATTGGCTCCGGCTTCAGCGAGCGCACGGACCCGGCGGCGCTGATTATCGGGCCGACGGGCGTGGGCCTCAGCGCGAACGGCACACTCTATGTGGCGGATAGCTTGAATAACCGCATCGCGGCAATCCCCAATGCGCTGGACCGCACGACCACCGCCTTCACCGGCAAAGACATCTCGGTCAACGGCGCGCTCAATGATCCGCTCGGCCTGACGATGGCGCCCAACGGCGATATTCTGACGGTCAACGGCAACGACGGCAATCTGGTGGAGACAAAGCCCTCCGGAGCGCAGGTGGCCACGGTGGCGCTGGATACGACGGGCAGCCCACCCGGCGCGGGCACGCTCTTTGGGCTGGCGGTGGTTCCCGGCGGCAGCGGCGTCTACTTTGTAGATGACGGCAGCAACACGCTGAACCTGCTCAGCCTATAGCCTCTGCGCTCCCCTCTCCTCGCGGGAGAGGGGCTGGGGGTGAGGGTTCGACCAGCGGCAACACATCACAGTGCTGCCGCTGTTTTCATGTTCGAGCCAGCTTGATGATACACTGAAGCTGGTGAGTGGACATACGCGATAAAGCGGGAGAGAGAGGCGGGGCGCATGTCAGGTTCAACGATTCCGACGATTCCGGCGGCGACGCGAATTTTTGTCAGCCATAGCACGCAGGACAACGAGTGGTGCCGTCCGCTCGTTGCTGCGTTGACGGCGGCGCACCTGGATGTCTGGTACGACGAGCGCGGATTATCCGGCGGGGCGGAGTGGGTGCAAACGCTGCAACGCGAAGTGCAGGCGCGCGATGTCCTGCTGCTGGTGTTGACGCCGGAAGCCTGGTCATCGCAATGGGTGCAGGAAGAAATACAACTGGCGATAGCGACTAGACGCACTATCTTACCAGTTCTCCATAAGCCCACCCCCGTCGAGGGCTTCTTGCTCACCCGCCAGTGGGTTGATGTCATCGGACTCGATGCGGCAACGGCGGCCAGACGAGTCCTGGCGGCGCTGGCCTCTCCGGTGGTATTTCCCGCTGCCCCAAAGCCCAAGACCGTCCTAGCGGCGCCGCAACTGCTCACGCCCCGGCTGCACCAATTAGGCTTCATCGGGCGCATGATTGATGGCGTGGCCGTCGTTACGCCGCCGATCTGCCCGGTGCCAGCAGGTCCGTTCCTGACGGGTAGCCATCCTGCGCGTGATTCCCGGGCCGACGAGGATGATGGGCCGCTGCGTCCGTTGGAGATTGGCGCGTTTCGCATTGCGCGATTTCCGGTGACGGTGGCTGAATATGCCTGCGCCGTCGCTGCGCAGGGCGTGCCGCAGCCGGGAGAATGGTCACGCCAGCGGCAACGGCTGGAGCATCCCGTCGTGCAGGTGTCGTGGAAGCATGCGCAGGCCTATGTGAAATGGCTGGCGGACGTGACCGGCGAGCCGTGGCGTCTGCCAACCGAGCGCGAATGGGAGAAGGCCGCGCGTGGCACGGATGGGCGGGTCTATCCCTGGGGCGACCGCTGGGAAGCCTCCCGCGCCAACACCAGCGACGGCGGCCCAGGAGACACCACACCTGTCGGCTCGTATCCGCAGGGGATGAGTCCCTATGGCGCGTTCGAGATGGCTGGCTCGGTCAACGAGTGGTGCGGCGTGCCATCGAATTCACCGCTGGCCCGCGCCGATTCCGGCAGCGGTGGCACGCTCAAGGGCGGCTCCTGGGATGACTCGCCAGCCTGCGCACGCGCTATCTACAGCGCCCAGTTGTACATAGGCGAGCGCACGGACAGCACAGGTTTCCGGCTGGTCTGGCAGGAAGCGCAATAACGAGCGTTACGATACATATGTTGACAAATTGAAAAGAGCAGGATTCATGGCAAGTGATGGCACGGACAATAGCGCTGGCGATGAGCAAACGCCACAAAACTATCTTTCGGAGGGCGAGCGCGGGCGCGTCGTGCGCTGGCAAGACCCACTGATCGGTGCGCGGGCCGGACGCAAGCTGGCTGGCCATGACTATCTGCAAGCCTGGATAGATGGCGCACTGCCTATCCCGCCGATTGCCGAGCTGATGGGCTTTGCGCTGGTGGAGGTTGGCGATGGGCGCGCAGTCTTCCGCTGCGCGCCGGGCGAATACCACTACAATCCCAACGGCGCGGTGCATGGCGGGCTGGCGGCGACGCTGCTCGACTCCGCAATGGGTTGCGCCATCCATACGAAGCTGCCTGCTGGCATCGGCTATACGACGCTCGAACTCAAGGTCAACTATATCCGTCCGCTCACCAGCACTACTGGCATCGTCACCAGCGAGGGCAAGGTCATCCACCTGGGCAGCACCATTGCCACGGCGGAGGGACGCATCACCGGTGCGGCAGGCAAACTCTACGCGCACGCCACCACCACATGCCTGATACTGCGCAGTTAGTGAAGGGTCGCCTTGTAGTTTTGGATCCAGCGTTCCAGGTTCGCCTGCACTTCGGCGCACCAGTCTGGAGAGTTTCGCCCAACAAGCTACCGAGCAGCGACAGCCGGAATAGTGGGTGAGGCGTGCTGGACGCCTCCATCTAATGGCGCCTTATCGGTAGTGAACCAGGCTTGAAGTCTTGGTAGATGCTGGCGATAGCGGTCATACGTCATGCTCACCACCCAGCGCCACAGCGGCCACAAGGGGCGCCATTGCGCCTCGATCTGTGAGTACTCCGCAGGCGGCACCTGCGGATTGACGTGGAACGGAGCGTTCAGAAACGCTTCTGATAGCTGCTCCAAACGTCCCATCAGCGCTGAATGGATGGCTTTTCCTTCAGCCAGGACATCTTCAAAAGGCCGGTCATGATCGAGGCGGTAGAACCAGGCATCGCGTTGGTCCTGGTCCGCCAGGTCCAGGCTTGGGTCTGGGGTGGGTAGCTCGCGCACTGGCAGACCTATCTGACCAGCCATCCAGCGTTCACCCCAGCAGATATGGGCAAGGATATCTTTGAGGTTCCACTCGTCTTTATTGCATTCTTCGCTTGCTGCTCCGGCTTCTGGTACGATGCTCACTCGATCTGACACTTCTGACAATGGCATGACCAGCGCATACAGAGCCTCCCACTCTGCCCGGATGGTGGCTACTACATCATCTTTGGCGATGGCTACTTCCACAAAGGTCGGGATGGTCATACGGCGCCTCCTGTGGATTTGCGGCGTTCTTCTCCTATCTACGGTCAACAATACCCCCGTGCGTTCGGGCAAGGAGCGCGCAAGTGCAATGCCAATTCGGCGGATTGCTGGCGAATTGGCATCCAGCGAGTAGGTAATGACCATCAACTGTGGCGGGATTTATAGCGGTCTATACTTACAGAAGCCAGGCGGAGTTCGTCGGGTGCTGTTGCCGCATGGCGCCACGGCAGCCGAGGCATAAGCCGAGGTAATACGAAAGACCCTCTACCGCAGGCTCTGTGGTGTTTATGAGGCGCACGCTCTCTTCGGCGTCCACATGCTCCGGGCAGAACCAGTGCCCGCAGCAGCGGCATTTCACCATGACGTATTGATCGCCATCATAGTGGCAATCTGGAGCGTGACACTCAGGCGCAATGAGCGTGGGATTGGCTGGCGCTGGGTGGTCTGTATGGTGTAGTAGTGACAGTCGTGAGAACAGTGACATATACCCCCTCCTCGTCCTGGGAAGCGTTAACATGGGACTCCCCAGTGATGTTCGCTGCTTCGTTCGCAAAAACGATGCCAGATAGGCGCGCTGGCGCAACAGAGGGAGACCTCACCCCCTAACCCCCTCCGCTGCGCTTCTCCGCCTCCTCCGCAAGCCTATGGCTTGCTTCGCGCTCTCCGAGCGCGCGTCGGCTGTTCCCGCGAGGAGAGGGGGAACCAGCTTGGCGGGCAGCATGGCTGGCATCGTTGGCTCCTCCCTCAGAAAGAGAGGAGAACGAAAAGATTGCAGCAAGGGGTAGCGCCAAATAGGAGTGGCAACGAATTGCGGTGCGTTACTCGCCGGTATCGTCTGGCTCACCTGGCTCGTCTGGCGCGGCGAGGGCATCGAAGAGCGTGGGGCCGCCTTGCTGCTGCGCGAGCTGGCGCTGCTTATGTTGCTGGCGCTGGTGCTGGTCCAGCAGCGGGCGGATGGATGGCTCCGGCGGCAGGTCTTCAGGGAGGGTGCCGCCGATGCGGGCGATGAGGTCGCGGGTCTCACTGCCGACATCGTAATGCGCCTGAATCACCGGCTCCTGCCCATGAATCTGCTCGTTTCTGATTTTTTCGGTGGTTTGCGTGCGCACAAAGAGGTTGGCCGCCAGTTCTGCGCGCCCGATGCGGTCATCCAGTTCTTCGTTCTCGCCAATGCCTTTGTATGCCTTGACTTCATTGACAGTGCGTTCGCCATAGAGTCCACGCGCTCCGGCATTATAGAGACGCCCGAACGAGCGCGATTTGACCCCATGCTCCTGCGCCACCGCCGTGAGCGCCTTGTTGGCGTCGGAGAGTTCGATGCGCAGATGCAGCCGCTCCTCCTGCGCCTCGCGTAGCTCCTGCCATTGCTCAGCTCTACGAGTTTGCACGGCAAAGTACGCCTGCGCCGCCGCAATCTCCGGCTTGCGCGGGTCGCCATTCATCGCCACGAGGTAGCAGCCGAAACGGGAAAGAATGACATCATCTATTTGACGCTCATTCTTATTGCCAATTATTGCCTTTTTGACGGCTCCGGCAAAATGATCGGTTTCGTCTTGGCCCGCATTTCTACATGCGGCTTTTGCACGATCAACTGCATCTTCAAACCTCCGCCATGAGTCATAGCCAAGTAGAGGTGCTAACTCACGGGCGCTCCAATACTCCATTCCATACGGGTTCACTTGCTTGATGGACTCGAACTTCGCCTGCTGGTCATTGGTCGTGTTCTGCTGCGTCTGGTCGTTGGTAGGATCAGGCATAACGAATAGGCCTCCACGAAGAGAGAATGGGGGCGCTGGTGAGGAGAGAGCGTATGCGGGGAGTGGTTGCGAATATCCACCAATGGCCGTCTGGCCGGATGTTGGGCAGAATAGCCGGAAAAATAGGCATTGCCCCAGGGTGGGTGGTATTCTACAATTTAGCCCTGCGCGCTGGCTTCCGCAGCGTCCTGGGTCTGATGGGCGTGTCCGTTTATAGCGGAGCGCCCATCTCATCTTTTTGCGCAGTCACCCCAAATGGCGGCTACGACAGCAACAGTATACCATGCCGCCAGCACAAATGGAAGACGTTCGCCAGTTTCGCTGTTATATTGGATGTAGAACGAGGGGGCAACGCAGGTGAATGATGGCGGTTCTACCATCACTCTCGATAGACCGCTATCACTGGAACAAACCCAATCAAGACAACAGGTGTGGAGAAGCATCGTTGCAGATTAGGCTTCGGGAGCAGCGGTTGCCTTTGGAGCGATGAGCCGGCCAAAGAGACTCCCAACAATGCCGAAGACTACTGCAATAATGGGGGCTTCCAGCAGATGCGAGAAACCGGCATCCAGGGTATTGGCGATAGCAAACAGCGTCACATTATTCCAATGGCTGCGCAAAAAATCGGGGTCATTGTGTTCTAAGAAGGCCAACTGTGGCAAAGCAACGAGCAGCAAGAGAAAGCCAAAGGTGATCGTCAATAACACCGTCAGCATCGCACTCCACAGCGCCGCGATCAGGCCATAGCGGAGAGAACAAGTCTGGCGGGCGGCGAGGAATCCCGCCACTCCCCACAAGACAAAGGCTCCGAGAAAGGCCGATATGGAGATGAGCGTGGCTGGCAAACTGGGCAGCGTCGCAAAGGTTTCTTTTGCGTGGTTGATGACCCAGAGAACGCCCGTGAGCAAGCCAACCCTCGTACCTATTGTAAGGGCAGACTGTCCAGCAGCGGGGAGCGACAGCAAAAATGCCAAGCCTACTGCCGCATACACAGCCAACGAGAGAACCGGTTCCAGGATGTAGCCGAGGTCGTTGGGCTGCGAGAAGAAGGCAGGGGAAAGCAGCAGGCGCAAACCAATTAAACACCAGTTGACAATGATGGTGATGACAAAGGCCAGTCGCAGCCAGCGGCGGGTGTTCTGCTGGTGAGTCTCGCGGGCGGCGGAGGTAGAGGAAGGAGTGGGTACAAGCATTGGATGTTCTCTCTTTCGACCAACGGGGCATCAGAACACATGTGGGTAGCGTGAGTGATTTCCCAGGCTACTCTACAACACACTATTGCTGGCAGCCGAAATTCGTCATCAAGGGTGTCTGCTAGTAAGTAGCGTCCCATGCGGAAAAGGAGCAGTGAAGTTTCGGAGAAATGACTGCCGAGCCGGCTAGGTGTACGTGCTATGCCAATCGCCATCACAGAAAGGGCTAAAGGGCCGAACTGGACAATACAGCCTACACACTGCACTGCTGGGAGCGATGGAGATACCATAAGAGAGGGCGTTGGGGGCTTCGCCAGCGATTAGTCAAATTGAAATTGCACCGCGAGGCGGATGTGTCCAGCGTGAGTGATCTGTTGGTTTACTCCCTCGATGAACTCGAAGCGATTGCCCAGGAGAAGGACAGTGTCCGCCAGTTGCTCGATGAGAAGCGGCGCACGGTCTACAAAGCGAGCGCGCCGTGTGGGCTGATCGCAGCGCCTTGCCACCTGCTGCGATCAGCGCAGACACTGTTATTGGCCTACGCCTTCGTGGCAGTGGGTAGCCACTGTGCAGGCGAGGTCCAGTTGAAGGCGATCAATGTCGGATGGTGCCTGGGATCGGGCGGGAACGCGAAGATCGAGACCGCCGCGTTGTCCAGGTTCAAACGCGGCTCGTTGTCGAGTGGCATGCCGATGTAGTGCTGGACGATCAGCTTGACCAGATCAGAATGGGTCACCAATGCCACCCACTCGCCCATGTTCGGCGCCATCCGCCAGTGTTCCATCGCCCGCACAGCCCGCCGCTGCACCTGCTCGAAACTCTCCACCCCTTTGGGGGCGTAGCGCGGGTCACGCACGAAGCGCGCCCACTCGCCCCCGCGTACATCAAGCTCGTCCCAGCATTGTCCAGCGTATGGTCCGAAGTCCACTTCGATTAGATCCTTGTCCTGTTGGATCGTCAGCCCGCGCCCCTCGTTAATGTATCCAGCCGTCTCCATCGTGCGCTGTAGCGGCGAGACCACGATGGCCGTCAGCGGTAGGTCGCGGATGGCTGCTGCCGTGGCAGCGGCCTCGCGCTGCCCTTCTTCATTGAGCGGGATGCCGGGAATGTGCCCTTGATGGATGTGGCGCACGTTATAGTCGGTCTGTCCGTGGCGGATCAGCACCAACTTGCGCCAGCCGCGATGGGTCTCGTGCGCAAGGTCGCGGCCAAAGCGATGGCCATCGGGTGTCCGCTGTGCCTTGGTTGAGCCGAAGAGTCTCATGTGTCTCTCCTCCTGGAATGTGTCGTGTACCAGCCGCATGTGGCGGGCAACAGAACGACGGCAATTTTGCGGCGAAGTACGTGCGCAAGCGAGCGTGAGCGAGCGAACGAACACTACGACATATCAGGTTTTTTCAGCCCTGAAGGCATAGGCTTAGCCACGCTAACACGATAACAAGCATCAAACAGCAGCATACCGTGTTGCACGAGCAGGGCACATTGAAGTAGTTCACAGTGTGATTGGGGAGACAGTTTGACGGATATTCTCAATAAACATCACTGCGCGATTTGATAGTCAGCGCCGCTGGAAATAGTGTCAGATGCTCATAGAAATGGCGCTCGCTGAGCATGTTCACGAGTAGCGGCATAGTCAACTATCACAGCGCGACTCAAAATGTGACTACCAGGTGTGATAGACTGGACGCGATGTGGAGGCGACTCTAGGGCGGACGTTCCCTAATCTGGATCAGCGCCGTTCTACCCTCGCTTGGACGCCACTTCGGGGATCCTGATGAACGAGAGCAACGAAACTGCTGTACCCAGCAGGGGCGAGTGTAGCGTTGCCTTGTTTGGAACGCCATGAAGATGAGTGAGATGATGTAATGCCCCGAGTGCGCTGCACTCGACAGGAGGCGCCTCCCATGTCCGCACAACCACCTGTCCAAATAGCACCAGCCGCTTCTCCTTCGGCCTTGAAGCACTGGATTACACGCCATCCGGTCCTCGCCTATCTCATACTAGCCTACGCTGTATGCTGGGTCATCTTCCTTGTTCCCCTGCTCTCAAAAGAAGGGATTAGCCTTCTTTCCTACAACATCCCGACTGTACTCCCGTTTGTACTGTTGGCTTCTGTGGTCGGGCTGACCGGCTCTGCCTTCACCGTGACCGCTGTGGTTGACGGGCGGGTTGGTCTACGGGCGCTCGCCAGCCGCTACGTGCGGTGGCGGGTAGGCATTCAATGGTATCTGCTCGCTTTCTTTGGGCTGCCGCTGGTGGCCATACTTGGTCTCTGCGTCGGCTACGGCTTTGCTCCGTTCCAGGCACTCCCGCATCAACTCCCAGCGGTGCTTAGCTACGTGATCCAGGTGGTGCTGGCTGCAGCCCTGGTCAATCTCTGGGAAGAGACTGGCTGGACTGGTTTCATGTTCACGCGCTTGCAGCCGCACTATGGCGCCTTAGTTGCCAGTATCTTGGTTGCCGTTTGCTTCGGTGGCATCCACTTCCCTTTGCTCTTCGTCACGGGCGCAGTGACGACGGGCAGGCTGTCGCCGAGTCTGTTCTTCCTCGCGCTGCTCGAACTGCTGGTGCTGGGATCAGTCCCGGTGCGGGTACTCGCCGCCTGGCTCTACAACAACGTCAAGGGGAGCCTCCTGCTCCTGGGACTGTTCCATGCAGCGTTGGACACCACTACTGGGGCAGTGCTACTGCCACAACTCGTGCCGGGGGGAGGAACCTATGCGCAGGTCTTCGGGGCGTTTGCTGTGGCAGCAGTGCTGCTCGTGCTGCTCACACGAGGCCGGCTCTCCTACCGACCCATTCCCGACCTCCAACCAGTGCCCACCGCATCGTAAATGCGCATCAGCACCATAGAACAATGCCCGTCGGAACTGACCGACGGGCCACATTGCAGCACGTATGTTAATTGCCTTGCAACCATTCCTTGATGCGCCTGAAGTCGCCGGCGCTGTACTACTTCACGCGACGGTCAACATTGAAAGTCACCAACATACAACGATTACCGAGCCAGCAGAGATGTCCAGTGGGTAGTTGTTCGGGTCTTGGAATGAGCAAAGGAGAGGATGTAGAACCAGGCCAGAGGTCATTCCGCATGCAAAGACCTTTTTATGTGCCATGTTTTGCGCACCTCAAATAGGAGGACGACTATCATGCCAGTTAGTGGAATTACCATCAACCAAGTGAAGGTAGGCATCAGTGTCCCCTCTGGCGATGTGACACTGGCGAGAAAGACGTAACTGCCCATCACTACTGTAAGGAGGGTAGACAGATAAATCTGCCATTGTGATTGTCGTTGCATTACAGGTCGCTGGATCATGCGCAGATACACGATCAGGGCAGTACAGAGTGCTGCAACGATAAGCAACGCAGCAAAAATCGGTTCAGGCATAATGTCAGCCTCTCAGATAACTACTATTGGGACCTTCTCAACATTCTCACTACTTGACGAAGCTGAACGAGACAAAAGCCAATTGCGAAGGTGGTGCCGAAGGCCGCTGGATATCAACGGGTGCCTCAACTGGTGGGTACTTCAGTTAAGGCAACGCCCGGAGAGTGCCCACGATGACTCCAGCCCACAATGCTGCAATAGCAATGTACATCGGCCATTGGCGGGCATGTCCTCGCTGGATGCCATAGCTTGCGGCGAGCAGGCCGATGGCGAAACAACTTGCACCGATAGTACTGAGGGTATCCAGCCCATGACGGACCACTCCAACCAAAACAACCAGCAACAGGGCAGCCGCATTACATATGAGGATTTCAACATTGAATAATGTTTGCCACCGGGAGGTGCGCACCGATGATCTCTCCTTCGCTAAGCGAACTGTCTGCACCTATCGAGCTTGATGCAAGCGGCGCACTTCGTTGGCGATAATCAACAGAAAGACCAGTGCAGTGCCGAACAATATGGCGAGTACCGCATACAACGATTGCCCACTCAACGTACTTTGGGCTGGCGACAGGGCATTCACACGGATGATGTAGGCGCTAAACGGTACAGCACCCAGAAAGATGAGAGGACTAATGCAGGTCATGAGTAAACGCACTCGCGCGCTGTGGCGGTTTTCTCTTTTCAGACGATGAGATTGCACCCACAACGTCACAGGGCCAAGCGCGAGGACGCAAGCAGCAAGGAAAAAGAACAGCGGAAAGCTCATTGGCGCTTTTTCATCCTCTCACATAATAGGAACCACAGGAGAGCAATACCAGCATAGGGCAACGAGACCAGGAGAGAGATTCGCGCAAACATGTCACGCCCATCAGCATGATACGGTACGCAACTTCACTTCGCAATTCAAGGGGTGGGCGTTTGTGTCGTTTGGTTTTGCGCCGGTTGGCTTTGCATCACGCGAAGCTTGGCGCGGGCAAAGGAGGCGATGCAGAGCCACGCCAGGAGCAGGACCACGACGCTGATGAGCAGCAGCGCCACA